>NZ_SWAR01000001.1 GCF_006386545.1 Methylibium rhizosphaerae
GTGAGCGTTTGTGGATCCGTAGATCCTTGGCATTCGCCTTCAAACGCCCACGCTTATCGGCTGTAACTTTTTAAAGAACTGCACCCTTCGGCGCGTCGCTGACTTCGTTGTGTTGTCATCAGCTGAGCCCGCAATTATGTTGACCTTCTGGGGGGTCGTCAAGCGGTCTGCGCGAAAAAATTCAAAAAAGTTTGCGAGCCCCTCCTGGAAGTACCCGCACGACAGTCAGGCTCGCAGTCCTTGACAGCCGGCAAGCGAGCGGTGTGGCGGCACCGGCCATGCAGACATAGACTTCCCCGCAGCGATGGGAAGGTGGTGGACATGGAGCGGCCGGCAAACCTATCAGCCACGCCAGCCGATGCGCGGCCGGCGAGGATCCTCGTCGTCGATGATGTGCCGCGCAACCTCGACATCGCGGCACTGCACCTGGAGGAACGCGGCCACGAGGTCCTCGTCGCGCAAGACGGCGAAGAGGCGATTGCGCGTGCCGAACTCGTCCACCCCGACCTGATCCTGCTCGACGTGGTGATGCGCGGGCTCGACGGGCTGGAGACTTGCCGCCGCCTGAAGGCGGCCCCCGCCACCGCCGACATCCCGGTGATCTTCATGAGCGCCATGACCGAATCGGTCGACAAGCTCGCCGGATTCGCGGCGGGCGGCGTTGACTACATCACCAAGCCCATCGACGGGCCCGAGTTGCTCGCGCGCGTGGACACCCACCTGGCCCTGCACGCGCTGCGCCGGCAGCTCGCCCTGCGCAATGCCGACCTGCAGCAGGAAATCGCCATCCGCGAGCAGACCCAGGCGGCGCTCGAACGCTCGAACAAGGAGCTCGAGCAGCTGGCCTACGTGGCCTCGCACGACATGCAGGAGCCGCTGCGCATGGTGGCCAGCTATCTGCAGCTGGTCGCCAAGCGCTACCAGGGGCGGCTGGATGCAGAGGCCGATGAATTCATCGGCTACGCGGTCGACGGCGCCAAGCGCATGCAGACGCTGATCAACGACCTGCTCGCCTATTCCCGCCTGGGCACCAAGGCCCGGCCGTTCGAGCCGACCGACTGCGGCGCGCTGATGGTCACCGTGCGGCGCAACCTGCAGATCGCCATCGAGGAAAGCGGCGCCAGCATCGAATGCGAGCCGCTGCCTCTCGTACAGGGCGACCCCACGCAGCTGCTGCAGCTGTTCCAGAACCTGGTCGGCAATGCCATCAAGTTCCGGCGCCACGGGGAGCCCGTCCGGGTGCAGGTGCGAGCGCAGCGGCGCGACGAGCACTGGCACTTCTCGGTGCAGGACGACGGCATCGGCATCGCGCCCGAATACTTCGAGCGCATCTTCGTGCTGTTCCAGCGGCTGCATGGACACGGCGCCTACCCCGGCACCGGCATCGGGCTGGCCCTGTGCAAGCGGATCGTCGAGCGGCATGGCGGCCACATCGGCGTCGAGTCGTCGCCCGGCCACGGGTCGACGTTCTGGTTCACCCTTCCTTAGCCTGAGGATGGCTGCGGCTCACGGGCCCCGAGCATCCACCTCGAACGAGAACGTGGTGCCGGCCCCCGGCCGGCTCGAGACGTGCAGGTCGCCTCCCATCATCTGCACGAACTTGCGGCTGATCACCAGGCCCAATCCGGTCCCGGCGCTGCGCCGCTGCTGGCCTCCCACCTGCTCGAACGGCTGGAAGATCCGCGCCAGCTCCTCTTCGCCCATGCCCACGCCGGTGTCTTCGACCTGCACGCACAGGCGCGAAGGCGAGCGGTGGGCCACGCAAAGGCGCACATGTCCCGCGTCGGTGAACTTGACCGCGTTGTCCAGCAGGTTCAGCACGACCTGCCGCAGCCGCCGCTCATCGACGTTCAGCTTCGTCGGCAGCTCCGGGGACAGTTCGCACAGGACCCGTAGCCCGTTCCTCTGCGCAGCCTTCACCCGGATGAGCTCCACCGCCGTCTCGAACAGGCGGCGGGGCTCCACTTCGGCGGGCATCAGCTCCACCTTGCCGGCCTCGATCTTGGCCAGGTCGAGGATGTCGTTGATCAGCGCCAGCAGGTGTTCGCCGGACTCGCGAATGGCCCGCACCGCGGTCACCTGCCGTGGGTCGAGCGACCCGTCCATCTGCAGCAGCTGCGCAAAGCCGAGGATGCCGTTGAGCGGCGTTCGCAGGTCGTGGCTCATGCAGGCCAGGAAGGTGCTCTTGGCCCTGTTGGCGACCTCCGCCCGCTCCTTCGCTTCGCTGAGTTCCTGGGTCCGCCGCCGCAACGCCTCCTCGGTCTGGAACCGCCCGATCGCGTAGCGGATCGAGCGCGCGAGCTGCGGGCCGTCCACCTGTCCTTTCACCAGATAGTCCTGCGCCCCCGACTGCAGCGCCTGCACCGCCACCCCTTCGTCGGTGAGCCCGCTGAACACCACCAGCGTCGGCAGCGGCGTGCTGTCGCGCAGCCGCTGCAGCGTTGCCAGGCCGGTGCTTTCCGGCAACCCGAGATCGAGCAGCACCACGTCGAACTCTCCCGACCGCAGCGCCTGCACCCCATCGGTGAGATTCCCCGCGCAGGTGAGCCTGAAGTCCAGCGCGGTCGACTCCCCCAGCATCACCTCGATGAGCCGCGCGTCTGCCGGGTTGTCCTCGATCAGGAGGACCTTGATGGGACCGTGAGTCATTTGGGCGGCAGCGTGACGATGGTCAGCCAGAACTCCTCGATCCCCTGGACGATGCGGGTGAACTGGTCGAAGTCCACCGGTTTCGTCACGTAGCAGTTGGCGCTCAGGCTGTAGGCGCGCAACACGTCTTCCTCGGCCTGGGAGGTGGTAAGGATGACCACGGGAATCGACTTGAGCGAGGCATCGGTCTTGATGCTGGTCAAGACCTCCCGGCCGTCCTTGCGCGGCAGGTTGAGGTCGAGCAGCACCAGGTCCGGCCGAGCGGCGGCCTCGTACGGCGGGCGCCGGTAAAGGTAGTCGAGCGCGGCCTCGCCGTCGCTGACCACATTGAGCTGGTGCAGCACCTTGGCGCCCTTGAGCGCCTCGCGGGTGAGCCGCACATCGCCCGGATTGTCTTCAACCATCAGGATGTCGATCATCCTCAGCGCACCCGGGTTGCCCACTTCGTGCTCCTTGCCCCGTCGGGGGCAAGCTCACTATAGACCTGCCCCTGCCTGCGCCGGGGTCTGGGTAAACACCAACCGGAGCCACCGGGGCGGAAGGAGTGCCCGGTAAGGGTGTGGAAAGTCACGAGGCCGGACAGTGCCGTCGATTCCACAGCCGGCATTCACCGCCGCCATTCCCATGACGGGCCACCCGCAGAAGCTTGCCCTCGTTGCCGCCGGCATTGCCCTCGCCGGCGCCGCCGTGACCGTCGCGCTGGCGACGGCAGAGCGTGATGCTCCCGCCGCCGGCCCGGCGGCTACCCGCCTTCCGCCGGCATCCCTGACCGTGGCCGTGGCCCGGCTGCGCCCCGCAACGCTACCGGTTCGACTGCGCGCGAACGGCAACATCATGGCCTGGCAGGAGGCCAGCATCGGCACCGAGGCCGACGGCCTGCGCCTCGCCGAGGTCCGGGTGAACGTCGGCGACACGGTGCGCCGCGGCCAGCCGCTGGCCACACTCGCCGCCGGGCCGGTCGAAGCCGAGCTGGCCCGAAGCCGGGCAGCGGTGGCCGAGGCAGAGGCGGTGCTGGCCGAAGCGGCCGGCAATGCCGGGCGCGCTCGCGCGCTGCAGGCCAGCGGCGCCCTGTCGGCACAGCAGATCGGGCAATACCTGGGCGCGGAGCGAACCGCGCTGGCGCGGCTCGCTGCGGCCAGGGCCGCCGAGCAGGCGCAGCGACTGCGCCTGGCCCAGACACGCATCACCGCACCGGACGACGGCGTCATCTCCGCACGTGTCGCCACGGTCGGCGCGGTGGTGCCTGCAGGCCAGGAACTCTTCCGCCTGATCCGGGGCGGCCGCCTCGAATGGCGAGCCGAAGTGCCGGCCGCTGACCTCGCCCTGCTGAGGCCCGGCCAGAAGGTCACTCTCAAGCCGAGCGGCGGCAAGGTGATCGAGGGTCGGCTGCGAAAGCTCGGGCCGGTGGTCGACGCCTCCACGCGCAACGGCCTTGCCTATGTGGACCTGCTCACCGGCGACGACACCGTGCGCGCCGGCATGTTCGCACGCGGCGAGTTCGAGATCGGGTCGGACGAAGTCATGACGCTGCCGCAGGGAGCGGTGCAACTGCGCGAGGGCTTCAGCTACGTGATGCGCATCGGGCCGGACGCCCGTGTCATCCGCACCAGGGTGACCCCGGGCCGCCGCTGGAGCGACCGCATCGAGATCGTGAGCGGGCTAGACGCTTCGGACCGCATCGTCGCCTCCGGTGCGGCCTTCCTCGGAGACGGCGATCTCGTGCGTGTCATCCAGGGCGCGCAATGAACCTGAACGTTTCTTCGTGGGCGATCCGCCACCCTGTTCCGGTCATCCTGCTGTTCATCCTGCTGAGCCTTGCCGGGCTCATGGCCTTGCCGGCCATGAAGGTCCAGAGCTTTCCGGACATCGACGTGCCCACGGTCACGGTGTCGGCCGCCCTGCCCGGCGCCTCGCCGTCGCAGCTCGAAACCGAGGTCGCTCGCAAGATCGAGAACGCCGTGGCCACGCTGCCGGGCGTCAAGCACATCCGCAGCAGCCTGAGCGAGGGCGAAGCCCGCATCAGCGTCGATTTCCGCCTCGACAAGCCGCCGCAGGAGGCGGTGGACAGCGTGCGTGATGCCGTGTCGCGGGTGCGCTCCGAGCTGCCCGCCGGCCTGCGCGATCCGGTGATCAAGCGGGCCGAGATCGCCGACTCGGCGATCCTCACCTACACCGTGGCCTCTTCGCGCATGGACGACGAGGCGCTGTCCTGGTTCGTCGACAACCAGCTGTCGAAGGCCCTGCTCGCCGTGCCTGGAGTCGGCGCCGTCACCCGCGTGGGCGGCGTGAGCCGCGAAGTGCGCGTCGACCTGGACCCGGACCGGCTGCTGGCGCTGCACGCCACCGCGGCCGACATCTCCCGGCAGTTGTCGCAGGTGCAGCAGGAAGCATCGGGCGGGCGCGTCACCCTCGGCGGCACCGAGCAGTCGGTGCGCACGCTGGCCACGGTTCAGACCGCCGAGGAAGTGGGCGCCCTCGAGCTCGCCCTGGGCGACGGTCGCAGGATCCGGCTCGACCAGGTGGCCACGGTGCAGGACTCGGTGGCCGAGCCCCGGCAGGCCGCCTTCCTCGACGGCGCGCCGGTGGTCGGCTTCGAGGTCGCCCGCGCAAGAGGCGCCGGCGAGCTCGAGGTCGCGCACGGCGTGCGCCAGGTGGTGGCGCAGCTGCGCGCCCTGCATCCGGAGATCAGCGTCACCGAAGCCTTCAACGTCATCGACCAGGTCGCCGAGAACTACGACGTGTCGATGAGCCTCTTCTACGAAGGGGCCGCGCTCGCCGTGGTGGTGGTGTTCCTGTTCCTGCGCGACTGGCGCGCGACCCTGGTCGCCGCAGTGGCCCTGCCGCTGTCGGTGATCCCGAGCTTTGCCGTCATGCACGGGCTCGGCTTCAGCCTCAACATCGTGACGCTGCTGTCGCTGTCGCTGGTGGTCGGCGTGCTGGTCGACGACGCGATCGTCGAGGTCGAGAACATCGAGCGCCACCTGCTGATGGGCAAGACGCCCTTCCAGGCCTCGATGGACGCCGCCGCGGAGATCGGCCTGGCCGTGATCGCCACCACGTTCACGCTCATGGCCGTGTTCCTGCCCACCGCGTTCATGGGCGGCGTGCCCGGCAGGTTCTTCGTGCAGTTCGGCTGGACGGCGGCCATCTCGGTGTTCTTTTCGCTCGTGGTGGCCCGCCTGCTGACGCCCATGATGGCGGCCTACCTGCTGAAGTCTCCGGCCCGGCAGGCCGCTGCCGAGCCGTCCTGGATGCCCGGCTACGTGCGCCTGGCGCGCTGGTGCCTGCAGCATCGCGCGGCAACCACCACGGGTGCGGCAGCCCTCTTCGCCGGCGGGCTGGCCCTGGCAGCACTGCTGCCCGCGACCTTCATGCCGCCCGACGACGATCCGCAGACCCAGGTGACGCTGACCCTGCCCCCCGGCAGCGCCCTGGCCGACACGGTGGCCATGGCCGAACGGGCGCGCCTCACGCTCGTGCGCAACCCGCATGTGCGACTCGTGTATGCCGCCATCGGCGGCGGCAGCAGCGGCGGCGACGGCGGCCCGTCCGACGGTGCGGCCGCATCGGCCGCGAACCTGCGCACCGCCACGCTCACGCTGAAGCTGGCGCCGCGCCAGCAGCGTGGCGGCGTGACGCGCCAGGACGTCGAGGCGCAGATCCGCGAGTCGCTCGCCGTCTTGCCAGGCGTACGCGTCACGGTCGGCGCGGGCGGCTCGGGCAGCTATGTGCTGGTGCTGCACAGCGAAGACAGCCGGGCACTCGAGCGGCATGCGCTGCAGGTCGAACGCGAACTGCGCACCCTGGCCGGGGTCGCTGCGGTCACCTCCACCGCCAGCCTGGTGCGGCCCGAGTTGACCGTGCGGCCGGACTTCGCGCGTGCCGCCGACCTGGGAGTCACCTCGGCCGCCATTGCCGAGACCCTGCGCGTGGCCACCGTGGGCGACGACTCGCAGGAGCTGGCCAGGCTGAACCTGAGCGAGCGGCAGGTGCCCGTGGTGGTGCGCCTGAACGAAGCAGCGCGCCAGGACCTCGAGACGCTCAAGCGCCTGCCGGTTCCCGGCGCGCGCGGGCCGGTCGCGCTGGAGAACGTCGCCACGATGGACGTGGGGAGCGGACCGTCCGAGATCACCCGCCAGGACCGCCGGCGCAACATCAACATCGAGTTGCAGCTCGACGGCCTGGCCTTGGGCGACGTGGAGCAGGCCCTGTCGACGCTGCCCAGCCTGCAGCGGCTGCCACCGGGCATCGCGCGGGGCACGCAAGGCGACGCCGAGGAATTCGGCGAGCTGGCCGCCGGCTTCGGCCTGGCCATGCTCACCGGCGTGCTGTGCATCTACATGGTCCTGGTGCTGCTGCTCAACGACTTCGCACAGCCCGGCACCATCCTCGGTGCGCTCGTGCTGTCGGTGCCCGGGGCTGCCGTGGCCTTGTTCGTCACCGGATCGGCCCTGTCCATGCCCTCGATGATCGGCCTGGTCATGCTGATGGGCATCGCGACGAAGAACTCCATCCTGCTGGTCGACTACATCGTCATCGCCCGGCGCGACCATGGCCTCGACCGCGCGGCGGCCGTGATCGACGCCTGCCGCAAGCGGGCCCGGCCGATCCTCATGACCACGATCGCCATGGGGGCCGGCATGGCGCCCATCGCGCTGGGCTGGTCCGGCGACCCGGCCTTCCGTGCGCCGATGGCCATCGTGGTGATCGGCGGACTGGTCACCTCGACGCTGCTCAGCCTGCTGGTCGTCCCGGTCCTGTACTGCCATGTGGACGATGCCGTGCGGTGGGTCGGCACGCGGCTGGCCGGGCGGCGGTAAGTGTCCGGTAAGACGGCAGCGCCGAGCATGCGCCACCCCACCCGCTTGCGAGGACTCCTTCATGCACGCCGATCCCCTGCCAGCTTCCAGGCGCCGCAAGCGCGCCTGCGGCCCCGCGCATCTGCTTCCCGTCGTCGCCGCGCTCTTGGCCGGCGCGCCAGCCGATGCCCAGGCGCTCGGGCCAAGCGACGATGACGAGGGCGAGTCGTCGTGGGGTCTGGGCATCGGCGTGGCGAACAGCCAGAAGCCCTATGCAGGGATGGACCGCCAGACCCGGGCCGTTCCGATGATCCAGTTCCAGAACCGGTACGTCCGCATCATGGGCCCGGGCCTGGAGGTGAAGCTCCCGAGCCTGGCCCTCGGCGAGACGCAGACGCTCGAGTTCAGCCTCACCGGCCGCCGCAACATGGGCGCCGGCTACGAACCGGACGATGCGCCCGTGCTGGCCGGCATGGCCGAGCGCAAGGGCGGCTTCTGGGTGGGAGCCAAGGCCGAATGGAAGACCGGCCTGCTCAGCGTCAGCGCAGAGGCGAGCGCCGATGCCTCGGGCCACAGCAAGGGCCGCAAGTTCAGCCTGGGGGTGAGCAAGCCGTGGCACCTGGGCCGGCAGTTCATGCTCATGCCGCGGCTGGGCGTCACCTGGCACGACCGCAAGCACAACGACTACTACTTCGGGGTGCGCGATGCCGAGGCACGGCCGGATCGCCCGGCCTACCGTGCCGACGCCGGCGTGAACGTCGAGGCGGGCGTCAACGGCATCTACATGTTCGATCGGCACCACTCGGCGATGCTGGGGGTCAGCGCCACCCGCCTGTCGACGGCGGTGAAGGACAGCCCCCTGGTCGACCGCTCCAGCGAGAGCCGCGTCTTCCTCGGCTACCTCTACCGCTTCTGAAGTCAGAACAGCGTACCGGGCCCGGAGAAGTCGGCGGTCTTGCGTGCGCACTGCCGCATCAGGGCCACCAGCGGGCGCGAGTCGTCGCGGCGCCATTGGTACGAATAGGGCAGCGGCGCAAGGGCCGGCTCGGATCGCAGCGACCTCAGCAGGCCGCGCTGCTGCAAGGCCTTGGCCACCCCCTCGGGCAGCAGGCCCAGGCCGATGCCGTCGGCCAGCATGCCGGCCACCGCGCCCCAGTGGTTGCAGGTGATGCGCCGGTGCACCAGCGGCTGCGCACCGTGCGCCGCGAGCCAGTCGTCGAGGATGCGGGTGGTGCCCGCCCCCGCCGGCAGCGTGACCAGCGGCCATTGCTCGAACATGGCCGCGGTGAGCGTACGGCTTCGTGGCGCGAGGCGCGCCGCCACGCACCAGGTGAACCGGGCCTGGGCGATCGGCTGGGACGCGATGCCGCTGCGCGATGAGCGCCCTGCCACGATGGCGAAGTCGAGCTCCCCCGCCTCCACCCGCCGCTCGAGCACTTCGCCGATGTCCACATGCGGCTCCGGCGTCAGCCCCGGATGCTCCTCGAGCATGGCGGCCACGAGCCGGGGCAGCCAGGTGATCGCGCTCAGCTCCCCCACCCCGAAGCGGCACACCCCGTGCAGCCGCCCCGCTGGCCGGACCTCGAGCTTCAGCCGGTCGGCGGCCTGGAGCAGCTCCTGCACCCGCGGCACCAGCCGGCTACCCGCGTCGGTGAGCGCGGCCCGGTGTCCGGTGCGGTCGAACAGCGGCTCGCCCAGCGAGTCCTCGAGCTCGGCAATGCGCTTGGACAGCGACGAGAGCGACAGGTGCAGCCGCTGCGCCGCGACGGCAAAGCTGGCGCAGGTGGCGGCCCAGTAGAAGGCCTCGAGCTGCTTGAGCGTCATGGCTGCGCGGGCACGGTCGGCCTTGGTTTCCGAAAAGCGAACGATACACGCGAAATCAATTCGCTTTTTTCGTCCATCTCGAACCGGTAGATTGAGCGCCAGAGCTTCCACCCGCCGACGCCCATGCCTGCTGCCACCCCCATGCCGCCCCGGCGGCTGCGCCCGCTCCTTTGCCTCGACGACTTCGAGGCCGCCGCACGCCGCCACCTGCCGCGCCCCATCTTCGGATACGTGTGCGGCGCCGCCGAGGACAACCGTTCCCTGAAGGAGAACCGGGCCTGCTTCGACGACTACGCACTGCGCCCCCGTGTGCTGGTCGACGTGTCGCGCCGCACCCAGCGCGCCGAGCTGTTCGGCACCGCCTGGTCGTCCCCCTTCGGCATCGCGCCCATGGGCCTGAGCGCGCTGTCGGCCTATCGCGGCGACATCGTGCAGGCGCGGGCGGCGCAGCAGGCCGGCATCCCGATGATCCTGAGCGGCTCGTCGCTCATCCGGATGGAAGACGTCATCGCCGCGGCGCCGGACACCTGGTTCCAGGCCTACCTGCCCGGCCGCGCCGAGCGCATCGACGCGCTGCTCGACCGCGTGGCCGGCGCCGGCTTTCGCACACTGGTGGTCACCGTGGACATCCCGGTGGCCGGCAACCGCGAGAACAACCTGCGCGCGGGCTTCTCCACGCCGCTGCGCCCGTCGCTGCGCCTCGCGCTGGACGGGTTGGCGCGACCGCGCTGGCTGCTGGGTACCTTCACCCGCACCCTGCTGCGGCACGGCATGCCGCACTTCGAGAACTCGTTCGCCGAACGCGGCGCCCCCATCCTTTCGGCCACGGTGCTGCGCGACTTCTCCGGGCGCGAGCACCTCGGCTGGGACACGCTGGCACAAGTGCGCAGGCGCTGGCGCGGCCGCCTGGTGGTCAAGGGCATCCTCGACCCGCGCGACGCGCGCCTGGCCCGCGAGCACGGTGCCGACGGACTGATCGTGTCCAACCATGCCGGCCGGCAGCTGGATGGTGCGGTGGCGCCGCTGCGCGCGCTGCCCGAGATCGTCGCAGCCGTGGACGACCTGCCGGTGATGATGGACAGCGGCATCCGCCGCGGCACCGACGTGCTGAAGGCGCTGGCGCTGGGCGCCAGGTTCGTGTTCGTCGGGCGGCCGTTCAACTACGCCGCGTCGATCGCCGGCGAAGCCGGGGTGGCACATGCCATCGGCCTGCTGCGCGACGAAGTCGACCGCGACATGGCCATGCTGGGCATCAACAGCCTGGCCGAACTTTCGCCGCAGTTCCTCGTGCGCCACTGAGGCAGCGCAGGCCGGGATCGCTCGGCCGCCCGGCCCGGCGCTCAGCGGTTCAGCACCGCCAGCGCGTTCTGCGCGGCGCCCACGCCCATCTTCACGTAGGCGTCGGCAGTGACCCCGCCGACGTGCGGGCTGAGGATGATCCGCGGCTCGTCGAGGAAGGGATGCTGCGCCGTCATCGGCTCGACGGCAAAGCTGTCGAGCCCGGCACTGTGCACCTGGCCGCCGCGCACCGCCTCCAGCAGCGCCGGCTCGTCGACCAGGCCGCCGCGTGCGGTGTTGACGATGATCACGCCCTTGCGGCAGGCCGAAAGCGTCTGCGCGTTCAGCAGCTTCGCGTTGTCGGCCGTCAGCGGGCAGTGCAGCGAGATGGCGTCCGATTCGCGCCAGATCGTCTCGAGGTCGGCCCGCTCGACGTGGGCCGGCACCTCCTTGGCATAGGGGTCGTGGCCCAGCACCCGCATGCCCATTGCGTCGGCGATGCGTGCGAAGCGCTGGCCGATCGCGCCGAGGCCGATCAACCCCACCGTGCGGCCTTCGAGTTCCACGCTCTTGTGGGTCGACTTGTCCCAGTGGCCGCCCCGCATGCGCCCGTCGAGCGCCACCACCGACTTGGCACAGGCCAGCAGCAGTGCCATCGCATGCTCGGCCACCGCTGCCGCATTGGCGCCCGAGGCCGCCACGACCTGGACGCCGCGGGCCGCGGCCGCGGGCTTGTCGATGGTGTCGGTGCCGCTGCCGTGCTTGGAGATCACCTTGAGGGCCGGCGCCGCGTCCATCGCGGCGGCGCCGACCTTGCCATAGCGCACGATGACCGCCACCGGGTCGTGTCGGCGGCACAGCGCCACGATGTCGTCCTCGGTCGGTGCCTTGCCGGCGTAGACCACCTCGTAGTCCCGCAGCAGAGCCAGCGCCGCCGGCGCGAGGTCGTTGCCGGTGACCAGGAAGACGGGCTTCTTCATCACAGCGTCTCGCCTTCCTTGATCACGCCGGCGGCGCGCAGCGCTGCGTCCAGCCAGGCCGGGCGCAGCGCCTTGCGGCTCCTGATGTCGGCGATGCGCCGGTTTTCGGCGGCCACCTTCTCCGCCGCCAGCGGCAGCATCGCCGCGGCCTTCTCGCGCTCGACGACGGTGACGCCGTCGGCGTCGCCGACGATCAGGTCGCCCGCCCGCACGGTGACACCGCCCACCGAGATCGGGTGGTTGAGGCGGCCGGGCACGTTCTTGGTGGGGCCGTTCGGGTTGAGGCCGGCGGCGAACATCGGCAGGCCGAGGGCGCGGATCGCCTCGCTGTCGCGCACCGCGCCGTCAATCACGACGGCCGCCACGCCGATGGCCGCGCACTGCTGGCACATGATCTCGCCCATCAGTGCGCTGCCGAGGTCGCCCTTGCCGTCGACGACGATCACGTCGCCCGGCTTCGCGATCGCCATGGCGGCATGGATCATCAGGTTGTCGCCGGGGCGCACCTCGACGGTCAGCGCAGGCCCGGCGAACCGCATCGACGGCGACAGCGGCGAGATGCGGCCGTGCAGCGCGCCCCGGCGGCCGGCCACGTCGGCCAGGATCGACGACGGGAACTGCGCGGCCTGGTCGATGGTGCCCGGGTCCACGCGCTCGAAGTCCCGAATCACGTCGGGCAGCGCAGCAGCTTGACTCATGCGTATCTCTCCTTGGAAACGGTACGGTGCCTCGGCCGATCAGCCGATCAGCCGATCAGCCGCATCAGTCGATGCGGGCGCCGGATTCCTTGACGACCTTGCCCCAGCGCGGGATCTCGTCCCGGATCAGCGCGGCGAACTGCTCCGGCGTACCGCCGGCGGCATCGGCGCCCTCGTCGCCCAGCTTCTTGCGCAGCTCCGGATGCTGCAGGGCCTTGTTGAATTCGGCGTTCAAACGGGCGATCACCTCCTTCGGCGTGCCGGCCGGGGCCAGCAGGCCGAACCAAGTGACGGCGTCGAAACCCTGGTAGCCCGACTCGTTGATCGTGGGCACGTTCGGCAGGTCGTCGACCCGCTTCGCCGAGGTGACCGCCAGCGCACGCAGCTTGTTGTTGCGGATCTGGCCGATCAGCGTCGGCACCGACGACATGTACAGCTCCACGCCGCCGCTGATCACGTCGGTGAGGGCCTGGGCCGCGCCCTTGTACGGGATGTGCTGGGTCTTGAAGCCGGCGGCCTTCTGGAACATCTCGCTGGTGAGATGGGCCACGGTGCCGTTGCCCGGCGACGCGAAGTTCAGCTGGCCCGGCCTGGCCTTGGCCGCGTTCACCGCATCGGCCAGGGTCTTGTAGGGCGTGCCCACGCCGGTGACCATGACCAGCGGCGCATTGGCCACCAGCACCACCGGCGCCAGGTCCTTCTGCGAGTCGTAGGGCATCTTGGCGTACAGCGTCGGGTTGATCGCCAGGTTGCTGGTCTGTCCCAGCACCAGCGTGTAGCCGTCGGCCGGCGACTTGGCCGCCGCATCGACACCCAGGTTGCCGCCCGCGCCGGGCTTGTTGTCGATCACGAAGGTCCACCCGGTGGCGGCGGCGACGCGCTGGCTGGTTTCGCGGGCGATCGTGTCGGTGCCGCCGCCGGCCGGGAACGGCACGACGAGGCGGATCGGCTTGGCCGGCCAGGCCTGCGCGAAGGCGCTGCAGCTGAGCGTGGTTGCGGCCAGCGCCAGCACGAGGCGTCGAGTCGGGTGCATGGTGATGTCTCCTGTTGTCTGTGCCCCCAGTATTGGCCCGCTCGACTATCGGGTCCAATCGATACTTTCTTCGGATCCATTCATGGAGCTTTTGCAATGGACCTGCGAGACCTGCGCTACTTCGAGACCATCGCCGAGCTGCAGCACCTGGGGCGGGCCTCCGCCCGGCTGCACCGCACGCAGCCGGCGCTGACCAGCAGCATCCGGCGGCTGGAGGCCGACTGCGGGGCGGCGCTGTTCGAGAAGGCGGGCCGGGGGATCCGGCTCACCGAGGCCGGCAAGGTGCTGCTGAAATGGGCCCAGCGCATGCGCTTCGACGTGGAGGACGCGCGGCGCGAGCTGCAGGCGATCGGCGCCGGGCTGTCCGGTCACGTGCGGATCGGCATCGTGCCCACCGCAGCGCAGTTCCTGCTGCCTTCGGTGGCCCGTCAGCTGCTGCATGAGGCGCCCGACGTCACCCTGCGCACGGTGGTCGCGCTGATCGACACGCTGAAGCCGCAGCTGCGCGCCGGCGAGCTCGACATGATGGTGGCCACCGAAACCGCTGCCGAGCCGGGCTGGGTCTCCAGGCCGCTGGCCCAGGACGACATCGTGGTGGCCGCCAGCGATCGCCATGAGGTCTTCCGCAAGCGCGCGAGCCTCAGGGACCTGAGCGCCTACTCATGGGCGCTGCAGCCCCCCGGTGCACCCACGCGCGACTGGCTCGACCACACCTTCGACCGCCAGGGCCTGCCGCGGCCGCACGTGCAGGTCGAGACCACGATGCTGCTGATGCTGCCGACGCTGATCGTGCAGACCGGGCTGCTGAGCTTCATCTCGCGGCACCACCTGCATGGGCGGGGGCGCATCGCGGGGCTCAAGGAGGTCCCGGTGAAGGGCGCGACCATGCACCGCCGGCTGGTGGTCACCTACCGGGCCAACAGCTTCCTGTCGCCGGCCGCCAGGCGCCTGCTCGAGCTGTTCGTGGCGTCGGCGAAGGACGCCTGATCCGGCATGGTCAGAGCCCGGCCGCTGCCAGGCTCGCGACGAACTGCTCGCCCGGCTGGTAGCCGATCACGCGCGCCGCTTCGATCTCTCGGCCCTGCCCGTCGAAGAACATGATGCCGGGCGGGCCGAACAGGCCGAAGCGGCGCAGCAGCGCCTTGTCCGGGGCGCCGTTGGCCGTGACGTCGGCCTGCAGCAGCACGGCGCCGGCGAGCTTGCGCCGCACCTGCGGGTCCTTGAAGGTGAAGCGTTCGTATTCCTTGCACGAGACGCACCAGTCGGCATAGAAGTCGAGCATCGCCGGCCGGCCGCCGGCGGCCTTGAGCGCCGCATCGAGCTCCTCGACGCTGGCCACGCGGCGGAACGCCAGGTGCTCTGCGGTGGCGGCCACCGCCTCGCCGCTGCCGGCGCGCGCCAGGTGCACGAGCGGCTGCAGCGGATCGCGCCCGCCGGACAGCGCGCCGACGAACTGCGCGGCCCCCACCAGCGCCAGCAGCACGCCCACGCCCTTGAAGAGGCGCTGCAGGCCGCGTGCTCCTTCGGGCAGCCGGTCGAAGGCCTGCAGGAACACGGCCACCACGAGCAGCAGGCTGCCCCAGGCCAGCATCACCGTCCAGGCGGGCAGCACCGGCGACACGAGCCAGATCGCCACCGCCAGCAGCGCCACGCCGAAGACGTGCTTCACCGATTCCATCCAGGCGCCGGCGCGCGGCAGCAGCGAGCCGGCCGAGAGCCCTGCCAGCAGCAGCGGCACGCTCATGCCGCAGGCCAGCGCAAACAGCGCCAGGCCGCCGATCACCACGTCGCGCGTCTGGCTGATGTAGACCAGGGCCCCGGCCAGCGGCGCTGCCACGCAAGGCCCCACGATGAGCGCCGACAGCCCGCCCATCACGAATACGCCGGCCAGCGTGCCGCCCCGCTGGCGCCCGGAGGCTTCGCTCACCCGGCTTTGCACCACGCCGGGCATCTGCAGCTCGTAGAAGCCGAACATCGACAGCGACAGCGCCACCAGCAGTGCCGCGAAGGCGCCCAGCACCCAGGGGTTCTGCAGCGCGGCCGCCAGGCCCTCGCCCAACAGGCCGGCGACCACGCCGAAGGCGGTGTACACCAGCGCCATGCCGAGGGAATAGCTCGCCGACAGCAGGAAGCCGCGCCCGCGCGACACCTGGCCGCCCTGCCCCACGATGATGGACGACAGGATGGGCAGCATCGGCAGCACGCAGGGCGTGAACGACAGCAGCAGGCCGGCCAGCAGGAACACGCCGCCGATGACGAGCAGGTTGCCCGACTGCAGGGCCGCCTGGATGCGGGCCGTTTCGCCGGCGGGGGCCGGGTTGGCGGGCGCCGGCGAGGCCTGCGGCGCAACCGGCTCCTGTGACGCCGCCGCCGGCGCCGCCGGCGCGACCGAGACGATGGCCGCGTCGGCCACCTTCACCTTGAGCTCCCGCGTGAGCGGCGGGTAGCACAGCCCCTTGTCGGCGCAGCCCTGGCTGGTCACCGCCAGCGCGAAAGGACCGGCGGCCCGTTCCACCGGCAGGCGCACGGTCAACACCCCCCTGTAGGTCTCGACGTCCTTGCCGAAGTTCTCGTCGAACTTCACCTTGCCGGCCGGCAGCACCGCCTCGCCGAGCGCCACGCCCGCCTGCTGCACCTCGAATGCGAAGCGCTCGCGGTACATGTAGTAGCCGGGCTCGATGTCGAAGCGCAGCTCGATCGTGTGCGCATCGGCGCGTTGCGCGCTCAGCCGGAAGGCCTGCTCGGGGTCGAGGAAGTCGCCATTGCCGGCGTAGGCGGGAGCGACCGCGGCGAAGACGGCCAGCACGCATCGCAGCAGCCACGATGCGAGTGAAAGGATTCGTTGTTGCATAGGCACCAGAGCTGAAGAGCGCGGTTCCGGGCCGCCAGGAATGCGGCCCGGAATGGAACACGAAGGACTCACTTCAAGGCCGGGTGCGCATTGCGCAGCAGCATCAGGAACTGCTCGTGGAACCAGGAGCCGGCGTGCGGCGCGCCGCTGAGCGCATCCACGTTGCCGGCGCCGCACATCGGGTCGAAGCGCTTGCCATCGCTGTTCGGCGTCGTGGCGGTGCTGTCGCTGGTGCCGTCCGAAGCGCCCGGCGGTTTCACGAAGACGAAGGCATCGAGGTACGGCCGATTCGTGTCGGGGGTGGCACGCGGACGCTCGCCGACGCCGGCGTTCCTGACGTTGCACCAGTTGCCGCGGTGGGCCCGGCGGTCGATGCGCATGTCGTCCACGTCGGCCGCAGCCGCGGCGGGCCGCCCGGCACCGCCCCAGCCGTTGCGCGAGGTGTCGACGATGAACGACAGCGTGCCCGGGAAGCCGGCCGCCATGAACTCGCTGCGCAGCCGGTCCACATAGCTCAGCTCGTCGACCATGCGGTTCCATTCGTAGAACTGCGTGGTGCCGCCGGTGCCGACGATGTTGTCGGTGCCGTCGAAGTACGGCTCGTCCAGCGGCGTGTAGTTGGCGGTGTTGGTGGCAAAACCGCGGATGACGCCCAGGCTGCCCCCCGGCGTGGCGCCCTGCACCAGCTCCTTGAAGCCGGCGATCGCCTTCGAACGGTTGTTGTCCCAGCCCAGCCAGCCCGAGTGGGCGATGTCCAGGTACATGTAGACGTTCTTCAGCGCGGCGAACTTGCCGATGGCGTAGCGGATGCCTTCGACATAGACCTTGTTCTGGTTGACCATGTCGCACACCGGCATGCCCACCCCCACGTTGGTGAGCATGTTCGGAAAGGAGTCCGGCTCGATGACGGTGACGATGCGCAGGCCCGCATAGGCCGGGCGGGCCACGATGGCGGCAATGCGGTCGATGAATTGCGCCTTGTACAAGGCCATGCCGTTGCTGGCCGACTGCAGCTCGCCGTTGGACGCGCGCGCCGCGCAGTCGCGGTCGGGCAGGTCGTACACCACCAGCGTCACCGTCAGCGGCTTGAGCGCACCGCTGCCGCTCTGCTCACGCTGCTGCGCGAGCGCCGCGTCGAGGTGCTCCACCAGGCCCATCTCGCCGCCTGCGGCCTTGTTTCCGTCAATGGCGGCGATGCGGTCCAGCCAGACGGCGGTGGGAAAGCGAGCGGCCTTGATCAGCGTGGCGTCGCTCGACGACGCCTGCACCTTGGCCAGTGAGCCTGCCACCTTGGTGCTGTAGTCGGGGTCGATGTACAGCAAGGCGTTGGCGTACGGGTTGCCGGTGGTGATGAGCTCACCACCCACCGGGCCGGGCGTCGGCGTCGGCGTCGGCGTCGGCGTCGGAGCCGGCGACGGCGTTGGAGCGGGCGGCGCGGGAGTGGGCGCAGAAGTGGGCGCGGGCGACGGCGTCGGGCTGGGAGCCGGAGTCGTGCCTGGCACGGGCGTGGGGGTCGGCGTGACGACCGGGGTGGGCGTCGGAGCCAGGGTGGGCGTGGGCGCGCTGCCCGCCGGCGGTTGCGCCGTGTTGTTGTCGTCGTTGCCGCCGCAAGCGGCCATCACGAGCGACGCAAGCAAGGCAAGCGCGGTGTTTCGCCCCTGCGTCACGCCGCCTCCTTGGCTATGTCGGACCTGGTTTGCCATGGTGTCGGGCTCCCTGAAAGTTTGTGGTTGTGTGGTGTGTGAGGAGCGCTGGGCCGTCAGGCGGTGCACCTCACCCGGATCAATACGTTCTCTGGTGTATCTGCCCGAGCGGATCGACGCTCAGGAAACCCACGCCCTGGTCGCGCAGGAAGTCATGGGCCTGTGCTCCCTTGAGCATGGCCACGGTGGACAGCGCGCCGGCCGCCAGGCAGGACGGCGCGCACACGCTGATGGATTGCCAGTGCTGCACCGGCCAGCCGGTGTGCGGGTCGAGGATGTGGCAGTAGCGCCGACCGTCGAGCTCGAAGTAGCGTTCGTAGTCGCCGCTCGTAGCCAGCCCGCCGCCGGTCAGCTCGATGCCGGCGATCACCTCGCCCGGCTTGCGCGGGTGCGCGATGCCGAGCGACCAGGCGGCGGCATCCGGCCCCGCCGCGCCAGGCGCCGCGATGCGCAGGTCGCCGCCCAGGTTGACCAGCGCGCTCACGCCGCGCTCGGCCAGCAGCGTGCCGGCACGGTCGGCCGCGTACTCCTTGCCGAAGCCGCCGAAGTCGATCTCCATGCCGGCAACGGGCAGCGCGATGAGGGGCCGGCGCCATTCAACCTTGTGCCAGCCCAGCCGCGCCAGCACCTGCCGGAGCTCGCCGGCCTGAGGCAGGCGCGCGGCACGGAAGTCCCACACCTGGCGCAGCACGCCGGTGGTGATGTCGAACAGGCCGTCGCTGTGCTCGTACATGCTGGCGGCGAAGCTGAGCAGGTCGGCGGTTTCGGCATCCACTTCGACGGCTTCTCCGCTGCCGGCCGCCGCGTTGATGCGCGAAACGATGCTGTCCGGCCGGTAGCGGGAGTACTTGGCCTCGATGCGCTGCACTTCGGCGATGGCCGCATCCACCGCCGCCCTCACCTCATGTTCATCACCGCCGCGGGTCTTGACGACGCACAGCGTGCCCATCGCCTTGAACTCGAAGGCGGCGTCCCCGGGTGATGCGGCGGCAGCGTTCACCGGCAACCGATGCGGCTGGTGTGCAAGGCCACGTCGTCGTACCAGACGGTGGTGCCGGCGCCGCTGTACTGTTCCCAGCCCAGCTTGATGTCCTTGAGCATCGGGCGCCAGTTGCCGTTGCGCAGCCAGTTGGCATCGACTTCGCCGGTCGAGGCGGCGTCGATCTGCAGGCCGCTGTGCGCGACGCCGTTGATCCAGGTCTGCAGGGTGCCGGCGGCCTGGTCGATGCCGAACTCGATGCAGTGCCACTCGTTCGGCGGCAGCCGGGTGCTCATCGCGATGCCGGCCGGGCTGAGCGACGGCACGGTGGCATCGTCCAGCTCGCGGTTCCACATGACGATGCCGCTCTGCCCGCCCATGCGCAGCTCCTTCGATTTCGTCTGGAGCATCGAGCCGTTGCTGGTGGACACCGAGCAGTCGCCGGTGCGCGCCGCGGCATCGGTGGCGTCGCACATCGACATGAAGGTGACGTGCGCATCGCCCAGGGCCTGCGACAGGCGCAGGTAGTAGCGTCCGTACACCGTGTTGCCCATCGACGCCACGATGTTGCTCGCCATGAAGGTGTGGCCGCAGTAGTTGGCGCCTGAAGTGATGCGCATCGACTTGCCGCCGCCGTGGAACTGCGCGGTATCGACCACCGCCGAGCCGCTCTTGTCGGAGCAGTTGGGCGACAGCATCACCCAGCGCGAGGCGTCGGGGCCGGAGCCGGCCGGCGTGGATTCGAAGTCGTCGCACAGGGCCATCTGCGAGCAGCTGGCCGTGGGCGCCGGCGTCGGGGTCGGCGTGGGCGTGGGAGCCGTGCCCCCGCAGCCGATGCGGCTGCCGGCCAGGGCCACGTCGTCGAGCCACACGTCGAACTGCCCCGGCGTGGCGCCACCCTGATAGAGCTGCCAGCCGATCCGGATCTGGTTGAAGGTCGGGAAGACGAAGTCGACGTTGTTGCCGCCGTGGTTCTTCGTCGACACGCTCATGTCGGGCTTGGCTTCGCCGTCGATCCACACGTTCACCGCGTTGTCGGCGGCGTTCATCTGCCATTCCATGCAGGTCCAGCGCCCGCCGGTGGTGGGCGCGGAGGTGCGCCAGTTGGTCCAGTCGCCGGTGGGACCGCCGTCGCTGCCCACGCCCCACAGCGCGTTGCCGTTGCCCATGCCGGGGATGTACTGGCCGCCCACCGGGCGCACCAGCGTGCTGTTGCCGCTGCCCTGCGCTTCCACCATCGTGAAATGCGCATAGTCGGGCCGGGTCGGGAAGCCATCGACCCACAGCCACATGCGGCCCCAGAAGCTGTTGCCCGGCGGCGCGAAGTTCCTGGGCACCAGGAAGGCCCGGCCGTTGTCCACCGTGTGCAGGTGCAGCGCGGCCTTGCCGCGCGCATGAACCGCGTCGATGGTCGCGCTGCCGTTGCCGGTCTCGATGTTCCAGTTCTGGCTCGTGGCCGTGCCGGACGCCGAGGCCTCGAAGTCCTCGCAGAAGAGGTAGCTGCCGCTCGCGCAGCCCGATGCGACCGGCGTGGGCGTCGGTGTGGCGGTCGGGGTGGGCGTCGGCACGGGGGTGGGCGCCACCGTCGGCACCGGCGTCGGAGTCGGCGTCGGTGTGACACCGGGGACCGGCGTGGGGGTCGGCGTGGGCAAAGTGGTGCCCGGCGACGAGCCGCCGCTGCCGGAGCCGAGCGACGAGCCGTCGCCGGTGTTCCAGCTGACCTTGTTTTCATTGCCGCCGCCGCAGCCGGCCAGCAGGACGGCCAGCATGGCGCCGGCCAGGGAATGTCGAAGGGGGCTATGCATGGATGGACGTGCTGCTGGTAGGCCGCGGTGGCGCGGTCAGAACTTCTTGCTCACGCCGACCTGGACGAAGTCGGCGATGAACGGGTCGATGGCCGGAGAGCCCTTGCCGAACGAGCGCCATTCGGAGCGCTGCTCGTAGCGTTCGTACTTCATGTCGGCGCTCCAGTCGCCCAGCCTCACCTCGCCCTTCAGGCCCACCGTCCACGCGCCAAAGGCGGAGAGGCGCTGGTCGGTCGAGGTGTACGTCGGCGAGCCCACCGGGCCCGGGAAGATCGACGTGTCGGCCACCGGGTCGTAGTAGAACCAGGCGGCGCGCTGCGTGTAGTAGCGCACCGACGGCGTGAGCAGGAAGGAGCCGCCCACCGGCTGCACCCAGGCCGCCTCGAAGGTGTGCGCCCGGATGCCGAAGCTGTCGTGGTAGTAGCGGTAGCTGCTGCGCAGCGTGGCGCCGAGGCTTGCGACGTGGTGGTTCCAGCGCGCCAGCATGGCGGCCTGCTTGCGCAGCCCGGGGCGGTTGTCGAACAGCTTGTACGGGTCGCTGTAGTACCCCCTGCCGTGGGAGTAGCTCAGGTTGAGCTGGGCCACGTCGTTGGCGGTGAGCGCCTGGGTGATGCCCGCCATGATCTCGGCGGTGCGCTTCTTCTTGAGCAGGTCCGGGTCGTTGCTCGAGCTGATCTTGTCGTTCGAGCTGCCCAGCCCCAGGTTGAAAGTCGTGTTGTTGTCGGCGCTGGACACCCGGCCGTCCAGCGAGAAGGCGCTGGACTTGTAGTCGTTCTCGGTCGAATGGGTGACGCCCACGCCGAGGGCGGCACGGTCGAAGTAGCGCATCACCTTCAGGTCGCCGGCGGTGCGCTTGTCTTCCATGCCCTTGTCGACGGTGGCACCCGAAACCGACGAGTAGTAGCGCGGCGTCGCGCCCGACACCTGGTCATGCACTAGCGAGCCCTCGAGGGACCAGCGGCCGGCGATGGGCGCGAGCACGTAGATCGACGGCGAATCCACCGTGATGCGCTTGAAGCTGCCAGGTTCGTTGCCGGTGTAGTCGGGATAGCGGGTGCGCACCTCCTGGCGGTCTTCGTAGTGCAGGTGCCGCAGCGACACGATGCCCTGCTCAGGGGCGCCCTGCGCCCGGGCCGCCGTGGGCAGCACGCCCGGCAGGCTCAGGGCGGCCAGCACGATGCTGCCGAGCACCCTGCCCTGGTGCTGGGACTGGGCTTCCTTGTCTGCGCGAAGGCCGGGATCAGTTGCAGCCACAACCACCTCCACCGACGCCATAGCCACCCGTCGCGTTCTCCTTGCTGGTGTAGATGTGCTGGACGTAGCTCTGGTCGAGCACGTCGGCATTCATCGTCATTTCCTTCTTGGCCAGGTTGCCCTTCTCCCAGGGCTGCGGCGGCGCATACACCGTGCAGCCTCCCATGGCGGCCAGCACGGCCCCGGCGGCGGCGGCGCGGCCGACGGCCCTTGCGAACGCTCCCAACACGTCGCTCATGTCTTTGCAGTTGTCGTTGTTCATGATCTCTTTCACGGCTGTGCCAGCGCGGCCACGATCGCATCCTCGAGGGCGCGGCGCTCGTCTTCGCGGAAGCCCGCATGTACCTTGATCACCTTGCCGTCGGCGCCGATCAGCACCGAGCTCGGCATGCCCTTGATCGCATATCGCCTGGCGGTGTCGCCCTTGGGGTCGTAAGCCACGGTGAACTGGGCCGGCACGTCGGCCAGGAACTTCTCCGCGTCGGTGGCCTTGGCGTCGAGGTTCACGCCCACGATCTGCAGGCCGCGCGGGCCGTACTTGGCCTGCATCTCGTTCATCCACGGAAAGGACTGCCGGCACGGGCCGCACCACGACGCCCAGAAGTCGAGGTAGACCACCTTGCCCTTGAGCTTCTGCAGGACCAGCGGGCCCTTGGTGCCGGGCAGTTCGAACGCCGGCGCCGGCTGGCCCGGCTCGACTGCCCAGCCCGCTGCGCCGCACGCCAGGCCGGCGGCCAGCATCACGGCCGCGCGATACCACTTCCTATGCATCGGGAGACTCCTTGGAACGATTTGTTGGGGTATGGATTCGGTTGCTACGCAGCGCCAGGACGGCCGCCACGATCAGCGCGAACCAGAGCAGCAGCACCGGCTCGATGGCGCCGCCGCCGACGTTGGTCATCTGCGCGCTGGATTGGCCCGCGAGCATCACCTCGCTCTTCTGGCCGGCCGTCGTCTGCACGGTGAGCACGCCGGAGCTGTCGCCGGACACGCCGGGCGCATACACCACCGACACGCTGCAGGATCCGCCCGGCGGCAACACCCATGGCACGCTGCGGCAGGCGTCCGCGGCCGAGGTGTCGACGAGCACGAACGGGCCGGTGGTGCTGACGGTCGAGATGGTCGCGTTGGCCGCGCTGGTGTTGCGCAAGACCACCGCCAGCGGCTGCGAGCGCTGGCCCGTCCTGAGGCCGACCGAGCGGTAGTCGAGCAGCGTGGCGCTGGCGGCGATGCTGCCGCCGCTGGTGGCGCCGCCGCTCGCACCCACCCCGGTGCCCGAGAGCTGGACCGCCGGCGGTGCCGTGCCGTCGGACGACACCTGCAGCAGCGCGCCGTGCGCACCGGCCGCACTCGGCACGAAGCCCACCTGCAGCGTGCAGCTTGCGCCCTGCGCCAGCCGGGTGCCCGCCGCGCAGCCACCCGCGGTGACGGTGAACGCTGCCGCATCGGTGCCCGACACGCCGATCGTGCCCAGCGTCACCGCGCCGGGCCCCTGGTTCACCAGCACGAGGCTCTGGCCTGCGGAGGCGGAGCCGACGGCGGTGGCGGCAAACCCCAGCGAGGTGGTGCCGCCCTGCCAGCCCAGTGCGGGCAGCGCGGTGTCCGAGCCGAGACCGGTGAGCACGATGGAGTTGGGCGAGCTCGGTGCGTCGCTCACCACCAGGATGGATTCCGACGCATTGGCCGTCGCCGGCCGGTACACGACGCTGAGCCTGCACGACGCCTTGGCCGCCAGGCTGGCCGGGCAGTCATGGCTCACGGTGAACTCGGTCGAGCTGCTGTTGATGGCGGTGATGGAAAGCGGCCCGCTGCCGCTGTTGGCCAGCGTGATGACCCTCGGCGCCGAGCTGGTGCCCAGCGTGACGGTGCCGAAGCCCAGTGCCACCTGCGACAGGCTGACTTCAGGCGCAGGCACGTTGATGCCGCTGCCGGAAAGACCGATGGACACGGTGCCGGCCGGGGCGTTGGAGGCGATCTCGATCGAAGCCGCCTTGCTGCCCAGCGTGCTGGGGCGCAGCGCGGCGGTGAGGGTGCAGCTGCCCTGCATCGGCACGATGGCTCCCACGGCACAGGTACCGCCCAGCACCACGTCGGCCGCATCCGCGCCGGCAGCCCGGATGGAGGTGAACGACAGGCCGGACTCGCCGTTGTTGGTGAGCGTCACGGTGCGTGCTGCGCCGGTGGTGCCCACCACCTGCTGGCCGAGGTCGAGCGTGGTGGCATCGAGTGCGATGCCAGGCAGCGGCGAGGCGTTGCCGGTGCCCACGAGGCTCACCATGGACGGGCTGCCGGCAGCGTTGTGCGCGATGGCAAGGCTGGCGTTGCGCGCGCCTTGTGCGGTGGGCTTGAAGCGCACGGCAACGAAGCAGCTGCTGCCGCTGGCCACGCTGCCGCCCGCAACGCAGGTGGAAGCCGGGTCGACGAGGTAGTCGCCCGGCTGCGCACCCGAGAGCGTGATGGACGACAGCGACAGCGCAGCGGTGCCGGTGCTGCTGACGGTGACGCGCTGCGGCTCCGACGTGCCGCCCACGACGCGCGAGAACGACAGCGAGGTCGGCGACAGCGAGACGGCGGGAGACTCGTCCACCGCCGTGCCGGCCAGGCTCACCGTGGAGCTGCTGCCGGCACCGTTGTGGCGGATGGTGAGGCTCGCGGCGCGCGCGCCCACAGCGGTGGGCTTGAACCGCACGCTGACGCTGCAGCTGGCGCCGGCAGACACGCTGGTGCCCGCCGCGCAGCTGCCGCCGCTGACCTCGAAGTCGCTGCCCGTGGTGACCTCGATGCCGCTGATCATCAGCGCGCCCGCGGCGCCGGCCGCATTGCTCACCACCACGCTCTGGGCGGCACTCGTGGTGCCGATGTTCTGGCTGGCGAACTGCAGGCTGGCCGGCGACACGCCGACGGACGGCGCGCCGCTCACCGGGATGTAGCTGGGCGTGCCGCCCAGCGTGCCGGCGATGTAGGCGGCGATGTCGTTGATCTCGGAGTCGGTGAACTTGCCCGCGAGGAAGCTCATCTGGCTCACGCCGCCCAGCGCCGTTCTGATCCTGGGCCCGCTGATGCCGCCCACGATGCGGTTCTGCGGATTGCCGGGCAGCGAGCCGTGGCAGGCGCTGTTCGAGCAGCTCTGCTTGCCCGCAACCTTCGGGTTGACATACAGCTGCTGGCCGTTGGCAGCGTCCTGGGCAGACACCGCGGCCGACCAGCCGCAGGCGGCGATCACCAGCCCTCGCAGGAAGACCCTCAAGCCTTGAGCCACGGCAGGTCCTCCTTCGCAACGTTCCAGATCGCATCGGTGTGGTCGCCGTTGGCGCCGCGCACGCTGGGGTAGCCCCAGGCACCGTTGTCGGTGGAGTACTCGCTCGCGGGCAGGCCCATCGAGCGCAACACCATGCCCATGAACTGGTTGTAGATCAGGCCCGAGTACCAGTGCGGGTTCGACGACCAGGAAAAGCCGGTGAGGTCGCGGTAGTCGACCGACAGCCCCGTCTTGAAGTAGCCGCCCGCATTGCCGAAGGTCACGATCGGGATGCAGCGGTTGTGGTGATGGCCGGGGTGGCCGCCGGAGCCCAGCTCATGACCGCTGGCCACCAGTGCCTTGTCGAGCAGCGTCTTGCCGTCGGCGGTGGTCACCTGGTCGAGCTTGCGGGCGATGTCGAGCTGGGCCTGGTCGAACTGCAGCTGCACGGCCGCGCTGTAGCCGGCCCGCTTGCCCGCGTCGTCGAGCGAGTGGGCGTAGTTGTTGTGCCAGGCATGCTCGGGCTCGGGGCCGAAGGTGTACGTGTGCGGCCCGCACACGTAGATGCGGCTGATGCCTGCGGCAAACGCGGCAACGATGATGTCGTTCCACAGCGACTCGCATTCGGCCTGGCTGGCAGGCTGGCCGTAGAAGCCCGCGGAGGCTTCGACTGCGGCGGTGTCTTTCGTGGGCCGCGTGAAACTGCTGTTGACCGTCTGCTGCAGCTTGCCCTGCACGTCGGCCAACATGTCCATGTAGTTGCCCAGGCGGGTGCGGCAGTCGGCCGAGCAGCGCGGGTCGGCCATCACCAGGTCGGCATGCTCCTTCACCCGATCGACCAGCACCGTCTGCTGCACTGCCGGCGTGCCGGTGCCCGGCGTGGTGGTCTTGAACAGGCGGTCGAACAGCTTCACGTTGCTGTCGGCCGTCTGCTCGGTGGTGGCGGTGCCCGAGCCCGACCGCGTGAGCGACACGAGGTTGCGCACGATGGCCGGCTGCAGCGGGCTGGTGGGGTAGAAGCTGCGCGAGGCCGCCAGCACCTGGTCGATGGTCGGGTTGCTGGCGTCGCCGCCCAGCGTGCCGCCGCGGTTGTGGCCCACGCCGGTGGCGAAGTCCAGGCCGTTGATCACGTTCATCAACGACAGCATCCGCGGCGTCAGCCGGCTGGCCTTGGCCTGCAGGATCTCGCTCACGACCACCATGTCGCCGCTGGCGGTGGACTTCAGCGGCGCGCTGCGCACGCCGATGCCGCCATAGGTCATGGTCTGCGTGGGCGTTGCGTCGAGCAGCGGGCCGTAGAACTGGCTCTGGAACACGCCATGCCAGGTGGTCATGTGCACGAAGTAGCGCTCGGACGAGGCCTGGGACATGGTCTGCGCTTCGGCATCGCGCGGCAGCAGCGAGGGCAGCAGCGGCACGGCCAGGGCGGCGCCGCCGGCGCCGAGCAGGAATTGACGGCGCGACACACGGTCGAAATACGGCTTCATGGCTGCTCCCTGCGGATCGACTTGAACTCGTCGCGCATGACGACGGCGGCAAACAGGCTGCGCAGGTTGGCGCCGCTGGCCGCCTGCTGGCGAATGGCCTCGATCACTGCGGCGTCGGTCTCGACGTCGGTGCGGCCGAAGGCGTAGCGGAAATAGTTCTTCGCGAAGCAGCGCTCGAAATGCCCGCTCTCGAGCACGTACTGCTGCGCCTGCGCCGCGCTGGACATCGATCGCGAGGCCATGCCCGAGAGGCTGGCCACGACGGCGGAGTCGATCGGCTTCTCGCCCATCACGCTGCCGTTGTCGTTGCGCACCACTTCCGAGGTGCGCACGCGGCCCAGGGCGTCGAAGCCTTCGAGCACGAAGCCCCACGGGTTGATGAGCTGCTGGTGGCACTGCACGCAGGAGGTGCCTTCCATCTGGGTGATGCGCTGCACCCGCTCGCGGGTGGTGAGCACCCCCGAGAGGTCGGCCGCCTTGTTCGACTGGTCCATCACCGGCGCGGGCAGCGCCTGGCAGGTGAGCGCGCTCAGCACCCGGATGCCGCGCGAGATCGGCAAGGTGGTGTCCGACGAGCCGTTGGCCACCAGGCCGATGCGCGTCATCAGGCCCACACGCTGCGGCTCGGTGAACGTGGGCGGCGCGGAGCTGCCGTCCCACACGCTGGTCTTGTAGAGCGCCGCCAGGTCGGCGGTGCGGGCGAACGAATGCCGGTCGGTCAGCACCTGCTGCAGCGAGCCGTTGCGCGAGGCGACGTACGACACCATGTCGAGCACGTCGTTGATCGCGGCGTCGCGCGTGGTGGCCAGCGGCTTGAACCCGCCGGCGAAGGCGTCGAACTTCGGGTCACCGACCTTGCCGTCCATGGCCACCAGCTCGTCGAGCCGCAGCCACTGGCGGAAGAAGCTGCGCATCGCCGCGTCGGCGCGCGGATCCTTCAGCATGCGGGCCACCTGGGCGTTGTAGACCTCCGGCTTGAGCAAGGCGCCGCTGTCGGCATCGGCGATCAGCGAAGCGTCAGGCACCGAGTCCCACAGGTGCAGGGCCAGGCGAGTGGCCAGCTCCGGCCCGGTGAGCGCGGTGCAGTTGCCCGTGCCGGTGCTCACGCCCTTCTCGACCACGAAGTAGGCCTTGGGCGAGGCGATCATGGTGGCCAGCACCTTGGTCACCGCGGCGCGATCGGCCGCGCCGCCGGCCGCCTTGCGGTAGACCTCCACTTCGGCATCGGAAAGCGGCTGACGGAACAGCACGCGCCCGGCCTTGCGGATGAAGGCGCGCATGCAGTCGTCGGCGCTGCCGGTGCAGTTGCCCAGCATGGCCGACACGCGCGCGTCGCTGCCGGCCAGGTCGGCGGCCAGCTTGCCGGCGGTCGTGTGGATGGCCGAGACCTGCCGGCTGTTGAGCGTCTGGTCGAGGCGCCAGTAACCCTGGTGCCGTGAGGAGTCCGGATTGATCGAGGCGTCGAGCGGGAACTGCGCGGTGTCGATCACCAGCTGCTGGATGCGCGCGGCTGCACCAGCGTCGGTGACCAGCGAGCTCGACAGCTCGATGAGCGCGTTGGTGAACTGCGCACGCGTCAGCCGCCGCGGGAAGGTGGCGCCGTAGCAGCCCGGCGATGCCGCCACCGGCGTGGGCGTCGGCGTGGCCGCTGGAGGTGCCGAAGGCGTGGGCTGGCCGTGCGGGTCGGGCGCCGGCGTGGGAGTGGGTGTCGGCGTCACGGCCACCGGCGGGTTCTGGCCGGTCGTCGTGTCGGTGTCGTCTCCGCCGTTGCAGGCGGACAAAAGCAGGGCGGCCGCAACCAAGCCACCGCTGATGGCGCTTATTCGCATCGCAGTCTTTCCGTGGGCCGCATGGCGCGCATGCGGAAGAGAGAGGGCCGGCCGCCTGCGTGTGCCGCAGCGTGGCCGATCGTGCCGCTCGCGAAGCGCGAGCCGGGCTGTGCCGCTATGGGCTGTGCCGAACGATGCTCATGGGGACCTCCAGGTTTTGACGTGTGGTTTTTTTCTGGAAGCGGCTTTTGCCGTCATCCGTCGCCGATGCAAGCAGCGATGGCGGCGAATGTAGGGGGGTGCGGCCGGCAACTCATGACGGACTCATGATGGACGTCGCCTCGACGCGACGCGTTTGTTACCGCGTGTGCAAGCGAGGAATGCAAGCGCCTGGCATGGGCGCCCTGGCGTCACGAGGGAAGTCGAATCACGTGCCGGCTGAACACGGAACGCACGCCTGTCGAACGCTCCTTACGCGGCGTTGCAAACCTCCATCGCCCTGGGAATCAGGCGCCAGCGGCCAGCGCCTGCACGATCTCGGCCGCCGGCACGGGCTTGCAGCCCTGGGCGTACTGGCCCGACCACAGCGGCGAGAAGTCGCCGCTGCCGCGTTTCTCGGCCTCGGCCCGCAGCGGTGCGAGTGCATTCACCGCCGTGGGAAATGCCGGCGGCAGGCCGCTCAAAGGCCCGAACTCGCGCATCAGCCGGTTGACGATGCCGCGCGCCGGCCGCCCGGTGAACAGGTTGGTGAGCGCGGTGTGCCGCGCCGCCTCCGACGCGAGCGCCTCGCGGTGCGGCTTGCTGGTGGTGGCCTCGGGGCACAGCAGGAACACGGTGCCCGCCTGCACTGCCGCGGCGCCCAGATGCAACGCCGCCGACACACCCTGCGCGTCGGCGATGCCGCCGGCGGCGATGACCGGCTTGCGCACCGCCGCCACGATCTGCGGCAGCAGGGCCATCGTGCCGATCTGCGTGGTGACGTCGTCGGTCAGGAACATGCCGCGGTGACCGCCGGCCTCCAGGCCTTGCGCGATGACCGCATCGACACCGTGCGCCTCGAGCCACAGCGCTTCGTCGACGGTGGTGGCGGACGACCACACCTGCGCACCGGTGCGGCGCACTCTGTCGAGGAGTGCGTCAGACGGCAGGCCGAAATGAAAGCTCACAACCTCCGGGCGTACGGCTTCGACGAACGCCAGCGCCTCCTCACCGAACGGCAGGCGCCCGGGTCCGTTGGAAATGCCGGCCGGATCGAGGCCCAGTTCGTCGTAGTAGGGACGCAGCGCCGCGCGCCAGGCCTGTTCGCGCGCGGCGTCGGGCTCGGGCGGCACATGGCAGAAGAAGTTGACGTTGACCGCACGCGCACCGCGCGTACGCATCGCCCTCACCTCTTGGTGCAGCACCTGCGGCGCGAGCGACGCGCCCGGCAGCGAACCCAGCGCCCCGGCATCGCCCGCAGCGATGGCGAGCGGGCTCGCCTGCACGCCGGCCATCGGCGCCTGGATGAGAGGCACGGACAAGCCCAGCCGTGCCATGAAGTCCTGCGTCGCCTTGCTGCTCATGATTGCGGTTCCTGTGGAGGTGGGCGCGCTCGTGTCGGGGGGCGCGGCGCGCCGGGCCGATTCTTGCGCACCCCTGCCCCGCGCCGCGCCCCGGCGCTGCCATTCACCTCGGCGAAGGCGGGGCTTGCCAACGGCGCGGCGACCACCAGGCCGGCAGCAGCTCGCGCACGGCGGCTCGCTCGAAGCGCTCGTCGATGAGGTACAGCGTGCCCTGGTCGGAGGTGGTGCGGATCACCCGGCCGGCCGCCTGCACCACCTTGCGCAGCCCGGGGTAGAGGTAGGTGTATTCGAAGCCGGCGCCCCGCTCACGGTCGAGCACCTGCCGCAAGCGCTCGTTGACCGCATTCAGCTGCGGCAGGCCCAGCGTCGCCACGAAGGCGCCGATGAGCCGCCGGCCAGGCAGGTCGATGCCCTCGGCGAACGAACCGCCCAGCACCGCCAGCGCCACTCCCGCGGAGCCCGGCTCGAAGCGGGCGAGAAAGGCCTCGCGGTCGGCATCGGTCATCGATCGCTGCTGGCGCCAGACCGGCAGGTCGGGGCAGTGCGCGGCCAGCCGCTGCGCCACCATCTCGAGGTAGTCGAAACTGCTGAAGAAGGCGAGGTAGTTGCCGGGCTGCCGAAGGAACTGCGCGGCGATCAGCTCGGCGATCGGCTGCGCCGAGCCGCTGCGCTGCGCGAACCGCGTCGGGATGTGGCTGACGATGTGCACGTCGAGCTGCGACGCGTCGAACGGCGCGCCCACGTCCAGCCAGGCGGTGTCCTGAGGCAGGCCGAGCATGTCGGCATAGAAGTGATGCGGCTGCAGCGTGGCCGAAAACAGCACCGCCGACGTCATGGCCGCGAAGCGCGGCTTCAGGAAGCCCGCCGGCACGACGTTGCGGATGCACAGTTCGGTGCGGGCTCGCCCGGGCAGCCGGGTGACGTCGAACACGGAGTGCGGGCCGAAGGATTCGGCCAGGCGCCGCAGGTGCAGCAGCTCGAAGTACAGGTCCGTCAAGGGCGGTGCCACGACCGCGGGCTGTGCCACCAACGCATCGCCGACCGCGTCGCACACGGCGCCCGCGGCCTTGAGCAGCGCGGCGGGCAGCTCGTCGTGGGCCGCATAGGCCTCGGTCTGCTGCGACGCGAGCGACGTCCACGCGCGCGACAGGCGCCGCAAGGGCTTGGCCACGCCGGCCGGCGCCCCGCCGCTGGCCGCCCGCAGCAGGTCGCGCGAGAGCGTGGCGGTGTACATCGCCCGCGCCCGGTCGATCAGGTTGTGCGCCTCGTCCACCAGCAGGCTGACACGCCAGCCGTTGGCCAGCGCGAGACCGTGCAGCAGCGCCGTCACGTCGAACAGGTAGTTGTAGTCGGCCACCACCACGTCGGCCCAGCGCGCCAGCTCCTGGGCCAGGTAATACGGGCAGACTTCGTGCTCGCTCGCGAGCTCTCGCAAGGCGGCTGCATCGAGCGAGCCACCGGCTTCCACCGCGGCCTTGCGGGCCATCGGCAGGCGGTCGTAGAAGCCCCGCGCCAGCGGGCACGAGTCGCCGTGGCAGGCCTTGTCCGGGTGCACACAGGCCTTGCTGCGGGCGGTGAGCTGCAGCACCCGCAGCGGCACGGCCCGGCCGCTGCCGGCCAGCCGGTCGAGTGCCTCCAGCGGCGGCCCATGGCCGCTGCTCTTGGCGGTGAGGAACAACACCTTGTCGAGCTGCTGGTCGGGCAGCGCCTTCAAGGTCGCATACAGCGTGGCCAGCGTCTTGCCGATGCCGGTGCCTGCCTGGGCCAGCAGCGCCCTGCCGTGGCGGGCGGCCAGGAAACATTGGTGCGCGAGCTGCCGCTGCCCCGCACGGAACTCGGGGTACACGAACTGCAGCTGGCGCAGCGCGCTGTCGCGGGCGGCACGATGCGACACCTCGCGGCGGGCCCAGTCGAGGAACCGCCGGCACTGGCCGGCGAAGAATTCCGCCAGCTCGGCGGCGCTGCAGGCTTCGTCGAGCGGCGTCTCCTGACCGGTGTCGACGTCGTAGTAGACCAGGCGCACGGTGACGCCGGGCAGCCCATGCTCGGCGCAGATCAGTGCGGCATACACCTTGGCCTGCGCCCAGTGCAGGGCCCGCTGGTTGGCGGGCTGGGCCGCCAGGTCGCCGCGATGGGTCTTCACCTCCTCGACCACCTGCTGGTCGCGGTCGAAGCCGTCGGCCCGGCCGCGCACGACCAGCGACTCGTAGCGGCCCTCGACCCTCACCTCGGGCCGCCAGCCCGGGCCGCGCCGCGAGGCGACCATCTTGTGCCCGGCGATGCCGTCGTCGGCAGAAGGTGAAGGCGTGAACCGATGGTCGAGGTCGCCGGCCTTGGCGGTGAAGGCGCACAGCTCGCGCACGGCGATGGTGTAGGCAGCCGGTGCCGGCAATACCTCCACGTTGACCGTCACCATGGCTGTGCCGCCCCCTGCAGACCCGACTGCGGCCGGCAGTTTACTGTACGTCCGTACAGCGCCGACAGGCGGCGGATCAGTGAACGACGGCAGCCGGCTGGACAGCCGCGGCACGGGCCGCACGCCTGGCGCGGCCGCCTGCGCCCTGGGGCAACCCGAACAAGGCGGCCACAGCCCCCAGTTCGAGCGGATGCGGCAGCACCGCATCAAAGACGCCGGAGTCGGCCCGGCCGGGCCACGCAGGTTGTGCGCTCAGGCAGACGAGCCGCTGGGAGGCGCTCAAGAGCGGGCGGATGGCGCGTGCCAGCGTTTCGGCCGTGCCGCCCGGCATGTCGCCATCGACCAGGGTCAGCTGCGGCCTGAAGGTCGCCCAATGGCGCGTCTCGAGCGCCGCCCGCGCATCGCAGCCGGCCGAGCGCAACAGGAGCAGCAGCTGCTCGACCTTGCGGGGGCAGGACGCCACGACCAGGACGCGGAGGTTGGGAATACAGAAGCTGAACACGGTGCACCCGTCAAAAGGTGGGCAATCATCCCATTTTTTGTGTCAGTTTTGCCAATGTGAAAAACCCGGGTTGCACGAAAGACACGCCGCAGCCCCTCCCCGGCCAGCGCCGGCGCCATTGCGCCCCTCGGGCAAGCTCCTTGGTACGGGCCTTGCGGTGGCGTGCTGAAAACACCGGAGACAAACCCGATGGAGACCCCTTCGAGTCAAACGGAGCTGCGTGCGCTGGTGGTGGACGACAACATCGAACAAGCCACCACTCTCGGTTACCTGATGCAGTTGCTCGGCTGCCGCAGTGCGATCGCCTTCCGCGCGACCGACGCGCTCCAGGTGGCCAGCGCCTTCGTTCCGAACCTGATGATCGTGGACCTCGAACTGGGCCCCGACGACGGCTGCGCGGTGGTGGCTGCCGTACGGGCCAGGCTGGGCGGTGCCGAGGTCTACACCGTGTGCCTCACTGGGCGTGGCGGCCTGGAGGACGAAGTGCGCTGCATCGAAGCCGGATTCGACTGCTTCGTCACCAAGCCGATGGCCCTCGACACGCTGGACCTGCTGCTCAACGAGGCAAGAGGCCGGGCCGAACACTCGTCCCGCCCGCCGCTCGGCCGGTAAGCTGTCGATTCCGGCCCGCCTCGCCCGTCGTGGCTTCCGAGGGCCATCCTCAGACCACCAACCGATCGACCACGGAGCTACTCATGGGGACTGTCCAGCTGCATCGCGTTCTTCGCTGCCCGCCCGAGCGGGTGTACCGCGCCTTCCTCGATGCGAAGGCCCTGGCCAAATGGCTGCCGCCGCACGGCTTTACCGGCCAGGTGCATGAAATGGATGCGAAGGTGGGCGGCGGCTACAAGATGTCGTTCACCAACTTCTCCAGCGGCACGAGCCACTCGTTCGGCGGGCGCTACCTCGAGCTCAGGCCGAACGAGCTGATCCGCCAGGTCGACGTCTTCGACGACCCCAACCTCCCCGGCGAGATGACCAAGACGATCTCGCTCAAGGCGGTGTTCTGCGGCACCGAGCTGAGCATCCTGCACGAAGGCATTCCGGAGGTGATCCCGGTGGAGGCCTGCTACCTCGGCTGGCAGGAATCGCTCACGCTGCTGGCGCAGCTGGTGGAGCCGACCATCCCCGGCTAGGCCTCGCGCCGGGCCCGGTACAGCATGTCCAGCGTGATGTGCCGCACCTCGAGCTTGCTCTGCTCGATATGGGCGCGCAGCAGCCGCTGCGCCTCGTCGGCGCGCCGGCGGGTGATGGCCCGCAGGATGCGGGCATGCTCGTCGTAGGTGGCCGCGATACGGGCCTGCTTGGTGAAGTCCAGCCGCCGCACGATGCGTATGCGGTCGGTGATCTCGCGGTGCACCCGGGCCATCTCGCGATTGCCTGCCGCGCGCACGAGCTCGTGGTGGAAGCGCTCGTCGAGCTCGCGCACCGCGTCGGCATCGGCGCTGCGCTCGGCCTCGGGCACCATCCAGACGGCGGCCAGCGCGCGCAACGCCTCGCGAGGCTCGCTCTCGCACAGGCGCTGGGCGGCGTGGCACTCGATGAGCACCCGCAGGTCGTAGATCTCGTCGAACTGGTCGAAGTCCAGCGGCGCGACCTGCCAGCCGAGCTTCGGAAACACGAGCAGGAAACCCTCGCGCTCCAGGCGCTGCAGCGCCTGCCGAAGCGGCGTGCGGCTCACCTGCACACGCTGGCTGAGCTCGGTCTCGCTGAAGCGGTCGCCGGGCATGAGGGCGAAGTCGAAGATGAGCTGCTTGATGTGCTCGTAGGCTTGCTCGGCCAGCGTGGCCGGTGCAACGGGTTTGAGGTCGATGGCACCCATCAGAAATCAATCATGCTCACATGAGCGGCCACGATTCTCCAGCCTTCGGGCAGGCGCACCCAGGTCTGGCTCTGAAAGCCCCGCCTGGTGGTGTCGCTGCGGACGAACTCGGTCAGCGCCACCGCATGGTCGCGGCCGAAGGTGGTGATGCGGGTCTGCTCGAGCCGGCGGGTGAAATCTGGCCGGGCACTCCTGGCACGGAACTCGGCCAGGGCATCGTGGCCGAGCTGCCGGTCGGCGATGCCGTAGCGGGTGACCGCCGGGTCGTTCCAGAAGAAGCCGTTGAGGGCCTGCACATCGTGCGCCATGAAGGCGCGCTCGTAGGCTTCGAACCGGGCGCGCACCTCGCGCAGCACTTCGGGGTCGTTCACCACCATCACGACACCCCGGCAGCCTGCGCCCCGCGGTAGGCCCGCCACCCGCCGAAGCCGCTGATGTCCTGCGCCCCGGCCAGCGCCGACGGCTCGCAGATGAAACCCTTCACCCAGCGGCCGTCCTCCAGCTCGACCGATCCGAGTCCGAGCGGGGGCGGTATGAGCTCGAGGAAGGAGCCCACTTGCGACTGCGGCATCTCGTACACCTCGAGTTCGATGGCACGGCCGCCCTCGGCCACTCGAGCGAGCCCGGGCTTGGGCGGCACCGTGCCGCTCAATGCGTAGAGGCGGTAGTGCGGCGAGGTGCGCGTGCGCGCCAGCAGCCGGCAGCCGCGCTCGGCCAGCTGTCCATGCAGCGGCATGCCCTGCAGGTGGGCACCGACGACCGCCAGCTTCAGCGCGGCGGCGCTGCGGCTTTCGGCGGCGATGGCCAGATCGACGGGACGCGGCACACCCAGGCGAGCACCCACCGGCAGCTGCAGCGCCGACTGCCAGAGCGCGCCCAGCCGGGTGAGCGCGGCATCGCTGCCGCCGGGTGCAATGAAGGTCACGCCGAATGGCAACCCGGCCTGCGTGAAACCGGCAGGCAATGCGAGGGCGGCAAGCCCCAGCAGGTTGACGAAGTTGGTGTAGCGGCCCAGCTCGCTGTTGCGCGCCAGCGGCTCGGCGGCCACCGCGGCACGCGTGGGCAGGGTCGGCGCGGTGGGCACCAGCAGCACGTCGAAGTCGCGCCACATCGGTTCCACCGCATGCGCGATCTCGCGCAGCCGGTACTGGCCCTCGAAGGCTTCGGCGGCGCTGTAGCCGGCAGCCGCCGAGATGACCTGGCGCACGACCGGATCCATCGAGCCGGGTGGTCCGCCGACCAGCGCCCGCGCCACCAGATGCCGTTCGGCCACCCACGGCCCGTCGTAGAGCAGCCGTGCCACCTCGAACAGCGGCGCCATGTCGATGGGCGAGACCTTTGCCCCCAGCGACTCGGCCTGGGCGACGGCCGCCTCGAATGCGGCGTCGTAGCCGAGCGCGGCGTCACACCCGGGCTGCGCGGGTACTCCCACGCGCAACGGGTTGCCGAACCAGGCGGGTCGCAGGGCGGGCTGATGGAACGACGGGCCGTCGTCCGGGCCTTCGATGACGGCCAGCACGCGAGCGGCGTCGCTGGCACTGAGGGCGAACACCGACACCACGTCCAGCGTGCGGCAGGCCGGCAGCACACCCTGCATGCCCACGAGGCCCGGCGTCGGCTTGAGTCCGACGACGTTGTTGAATCCCGCGGGCACCCGCCCGGACCCTGCCGTGTCGGTGCCCAGTGCAAACGGCACCAGACCGCGCGCCACCACCGAGGCCGACCCGGAGCTGGAACCGCCGCTGACGTAGGTGTCGTCGAAGGCGTTGGGCACTTCCCCGTAGGGAGAGCGCGTGCCCACCAGCCCGGTCGCGAACTGGTCCAGGTTGGTCTTGCCCATCAGCACCGCGCCGGCATCGAGCAGGCGCTGCACGCAGCTGGCATGGCGCTGCGGCGTGTAGGCGAACGCCGGACAGGCTGCGGTCGTGGGCAGGCCGGCCACGTCGATGTTGTCCTTCACCGCGAAGGGCACGCCCCATAGCGGCGTGGTGGCGGGGTCCATGGCCTCGAGGCGGGCCAGCTGCGCATCGACGAAGGCGTCGTCGCAGCGCAGGATCCAGGCCGGGTCGCCCTCGCGGTGCTGCGCCCGCAAGCGGGCCACCAGCGCGCGTGGCGTGAGGGCGCCGCTGCGGAAGGCGGACAGGCAGGCGGCAATGGTGAGCGGCGTCATGTGCCGTGCTCCATCGCCTGCAGCAGCCGGTTGCTGTGCGTGGCCCAGCCCACGATCGCGCCTTGGGCGCACATCATGTCGATGGCCGCCTGCTTGAACTGCGGGAAATAGCTTTCGGTGCCGTCTTCGAGCAACAGGCATTCGTAGCCGCGGTCGTTGGCTTCACGCATGCTGGTCTGCACGCAGACCTCCGTGGTCACGCCGGTGAACACGAGCTGCCTGATGCCGCGCTCGCGCAGCAGCTCGTCGAGCGCGGTGGCGTAGAACGCGCCCTTGCCCGGCTTGTCGATGACGATCTCGCCTTCACGCGGCGCCAGGGCCGGCACGATTTCGCAGCCTGGCTCGCCGGCCACCAGCACCCGCCCCATCGGGCCCGGGTCGCCGATGCGCAGGGCCGGCGCGCCGCGCAGACGCTTGGCCGGCGGGCAGTCACCCAGGTCCGGCCGATGGGCTTCGCGGGTGTGCACCACCAGCCCGCCCGCGAAGCGCCAGGCCAGCAGCACGCGGCGCACCGCCGGGACGACGGCCTGCAGCCGGGTCACGTCGTTGCCCAGCGAAGCGCCGAAACCACCCGGCTCGATGAAGTCACGCTGCATGTCGATGACCATCAGCGCGGCATGCTCGGCATCGAAGCCGAAGGCGAACGGCCGGGCATCGATCTCGATCATGCGGCCTCCCGTGCCGGGTCGTGCGTACGCCCGCCCATGAAGGCACCCAGCGTCTGGCGGTCGGCCTCGGCTGCCGGCACCTCATGCACGATGCGCCCCCCGCTCATCACCACGATGCGATCGGCCAGCGTGAGCAGCTCGTCCAGGTCCTCGCTCACCAGCAGCACCGCGGCGCCGCGATTGCGCGCGGCAAGCAGCCGGCCATGGATTTCGGCCACTGCGGCGAAGTCCAGACCGAACACCGGGTTGCACACCAGCAGAAGGCGAGGCTCACCCGACAGCTCCCGGGCCAGCACCGCGCGCTGCACGTTGCCGCCCGACAAGGTCTTCATGGCGGCCCCCTCGCCCTGCGCCTTGACGCGGTACTCGGCGATGAGCGCCCGCGCGCGCTCACGCAGCGAGCGCCGGCGCACGAACAGCCCCTGCTCGTCGAAGCAGCGCAGCGCCAGATTGCGCGCCAGGCTCATGTCGGCCACGCAGGCACTGGCCAGCGGCTCTTCCGGCAGCGCCCGCACACCCAGGATGCGGTTCTGGCGGCGCGTGGCCGAATACGGCGAGCCGTCCACCCGCACCTCACCGGCCATTCGCCGGCGCTGACCCACCAGCGACTCCATCAGCTCCCGCTGCCCGTTGCCGGATACCCCTGCGACACCGACGATCTCGCCGGCTCGCACCTGAAGGGACAACCCGCGCACTGCGATCTCGCCGCGGTCGCCCTCCACCTCCAGCGCCTCGATGCCCAGGCGCACCTCGCCGGGCGATACGTCGGGGCGCTCCTGGGACACGGCGACAGCCGGCCGCGCCTCACCGACCATGGCGGCCGCCAGCAGCTGCGGCGTTGTCTGGGCCACCGGGCCGCTGGTCACCAGCCGGCCGCGCCGCAGGACGCTCACGTCGTCGGCACAGGCCACGACTTCGCGGAACTTGTGGGTGATGAGCAGGACCGAGCAATGGCCCGCCCGCTCGCGCAAGGCGCCCAGCACCTCGTCTGCCTCCTGCGGCGTGAGCACCGAGGTGGGTTCGTCGAGGATGAGCAGCCGCGGCTTCAGGAAGAGCTGCTTGAGGATCTCGAGCTTCTGCTTCTCGCCGGCCGCGAGCGACTGCGGCGTCGCATCCAGCGGCAGTGCGAACGGTGCGCCGGCCATGAAGTCCTCGAGTTCGGCGCGTGCGTGCTTCCACCGGATCACGGCCGGCAGCCGTCCGCGTGCCAGCAGCAGGTTCTCGGCCACCGTCATGCCGGGGACCACGGTGAAGTGCTGGTAGACCATGCCGATGCCGAGCTCCCGCGCCACCGTGGGCGACGAGATCTCGACTTCGCGACCGTCGACCAGGACCGCGCCGTCGTCAGCGCGGTGGTAACCCACCACCGCCTTCACCAGCGTGCTCTTGCCCGCACCGTTTTCGCCCAGCAGCGCATGGACCGTGCCGGGCCGCAGGGTGAGCGACACGCCGTCGAGCGCGGTGAAGGCGCCGAAGCGTTTCGTGAGCCGGCAGGTTTCGAGCGCCAGCCCGCCTTCGCTTCGGCCATGGGGCGCGCTCACGCGTTCACCTCCCGCCTGAACACTTCGAGCGTGTGCGCCTTCACCCGCACGAACTCCGGATCGGCCACGGCCTCGGCCCGGCGCGGACGGGGCAGGCCGAAGGGCACGATCTCGGCGATACGCGTGGGCCGGCGCGTGAGCAGCAGCACCTGGTCGGCCAGGAACACTGCGTCTTCCAGGTCGTGCGAGACGATCACCATGGTCACGCCGGTGGCGAGGTGCGCCTCCTGCAGCTTGTCCCGGATGAACAGCGTCATCTCGAAGTCGAGCGCGGAGAACGGCTCGTCGAGGAACAGCACCTCGGGCCGGGTGGCGAGCGAGCGCATGATGCACACCGTCTGCATCTGCCCTCCGGACAGCTCGTACGGATAGCGCGCGAGGTCGAAGCGGATCTCGAACAGCGCCACCAGCTCGTCCACCCGCGCCTTCACCGCCGGCTCCTTCAGCCCCTTGCGGCGCAGCGGGTAGGCGATGTTGTCCCAGGCGCTGATCCAGGGGAACAGCGCGTCCCGGTAGTTCTGGAACACGTAGCCGATGCCGGTGTCGCGAAGCGTCTTGCCGTCGAACAGGATCTCGCCGGCGTCGGGCTTCACCAGCCCGGCGATCATGTTCATCAGCGTGGACTTGCCGCAGCCGTTGGGGCCGAAGATCGAGACGATCTGGCCGCGCGGCAGGTCGAGGTTGAAGTCGGTGTACAGCGGCTTGCCGGCAAAGGCCTTGGAAAGCCCGCGCACGGTGACGTGGGTGCTGGGCAAGGCCGGCAGGGTCAGCAGCGACTGCGGCGCCGCCGGCGGCAGCACGGTTGCGGGCAAGGAGGCCGTCATGCTTTGCCGCTCCAGTGGATGAGGCGCTTCTCGATGAGCAGGAAGAGCAGGTTGAGCAGATAGCCGAGCGCACCCGTCACCAGGATGGACGTGTACATCTCCTTCACGTTGAAGACCTGCTGCGCATCGATGATCCGGTGGCCGAGCCCGGTTTCCGAGCCGATGAACATCTCGGCCACGATGACGATGACCAGCGCCATCGAGACCGCGCTGCGCAGGCCCACGAAGGTCTGCGCCAGGCTCTCCATCAGCAGCACGTCCTTGAACACATGCCAGCGGCTCACCCCCATGATCTGCGCCGCCATCACCCGGGTCTTCTTCGCATGCATCACGCCATAGGCGCTGTTGAACAGCACGATGAGCAGCGCGCCGAAGCTCGCGATGGCGACCTTGTTGATGTCGGTGATGCCGAAGATCAGCAGGAACAGCGGGATGAGCGCCGACGACGGGGTCGAGCGGAAGAAGTCGATCACGAACTCGACGCTGCGATACGCCGCCTCGGCGCTGCCCAGGGCGACGCCCAGCGGCACGCCGATCACCACCGCGATGCCGAAGGCGCACAGCGTGCGGTAGACGGTGGCCCACAGGTCAGGGTAGATCGAGCCGCTCGCGAAGGCGCTCGCCAGGTGCAACAGCGTGTCGCCCGGCGGCGGCAGCAGCACCGGCTTCACCCACTGCGCCGAGATGACGAGCTGCCACAGCGCGAACAGCAGCAGCGGCCCCAGCAGCGGCAGCAGCCGCCGGTCGAACAGACGGTCGAGCAGCTTGTTCATGCGGTGTAGAGCAAGGGCCTGACCTCCACGCGGCGCGAGAAGATCTTGCGTTCGGTGAAAAGGTCGAAGAACTGCTGGAAGTAGCCCACGTCGCTGGCGGTGAACTCGTTGTAGAGCGTGAAACCGGCCAGCGGCACCTCGTTCACCAGCGAGGCGTCGATCGAGGTGAAGCCGTCCATGTGCTGACGCACGGCCGTTGCGTTCTTGCGCACGAAGTCGACCGCCCTGGCGTAGGCGGCGATGTACTTCTTCGCGTCTTCGGGACTTTCCTTCAGGAAGGCGGTGGTCACGCTGGCCGATCCGCCGAACCAGGGCGCGTCCGGGTTGCCGAGCACGTACCTGGCGATCACGCCGTTCTCGAGCACGCGCGTGAGGCCCTTGAGCCGGCCTGCGGTTCCGGTGGGCTCGAGCGTGTACACCGCGTCGAGCTGGCCGGCCGCCAGCGCGGGCACGTGCTGGCCGATGGGCAGCTCCACCACCTTCGGATCGGCGATGCCGTTCTTCTCGAGGATCACCTTGGCCAGCGTCACGTTCTGGATGCCCGGGCCGCTGGCGATGCGCTTGCCCGCCAGCTCGGCGATCGACTTCACCGGCGAGTCCTTCGGCACCACGAACTGGTCGAGCACCAGCTTGTGGTTCGAGGGGTTGGAGCAGATGATCTTGAACAGCCCCGGCGAGGTGATTTCGGCCAGCGCCAGCGCCGCTGAGGCGGTGCCGTTGGCCGACCCCTGCACGCGCCCGGCCACCATGGCCTCGGCGACCTGCTGGGCGCTCGCGAACTTGGCGCCTTCCACGTTGAGCCCGGCTTCCTTGAAGAAGCCGCGCTCGAGCCCCGCGTACAGTGGCAGCCCCGAGGCGATGGGCCAGAAACCGATGCGGATCGGCTCGCTGGAAGCAGCCCGTGCGAAACCCGCCATGGCCAGCGACGCGGCTGTGCCGGCGCGCAGCGCGGTGCGGCGGGAGTTGGACTTCAGGGTCATGAAAGCTCCTGGTTGCTTCAGAGTTGGCGCAGCACTTCGATGAGCTGCGTCGAGCTGGAGACGGCACCGAACACGCCGCCTTGCATCTGCACCATGGACAAGGCGGCCTGGTGGTTGCGCAGGTCGGTAGCGCCTGTGCAGTCTTCGAGCAGCAGGCATTCGAAGCCGCGGTCGTTGGCCTCGCGCATCGTCGTGTGCACGCACACGTCGGTGGTGATGCCGGTGAGCACCAGGTTGCGGATGCCGCGGGTGTGCAGCACCAGCTCCAGGTCGGTGGCACAGAACGAACCCTTGCCCGGCTTGTCGATGACCGGCTCGCCGGGCAGCGGTGCAAGCTCCGGAATGATTTCCCAGCCGGGTTCGCCGCGCACCAGGATGCGGCCGCATGGTCCCGGGTCGCCGATGCCGGCGCCTATGCGCCGGGAGCGCCAGCGCTTGTTGGCCGGCAGGTCGGACAGGTCGCTGCGGTGGCCTTCGCGCGTATGGATCACGTGGAAGCCCTTGGCGCGCATGACGGCCAGCAGCGCCCTGAGAGGCTCTATGGGTGCCCGGGTGAGCGACAGGTCGTAGCCCATGGTGTCGACGTAGCCGCCCGGTCCGCAGAAGTCGGTCTGCATGTCGATCACGACCAGCGCGGTGTTGGCGGGCCGGAGATCGCCGTCGAAGGGCCACGGATAAGGTGAGCTGGCAAGGGTGGTCACTTGGAGACTCCGAGTTCAATGGGCGCGCCCTTGAGCGCACGTCTGGGCGAACAGGTGACGACGAGGATGACGAGCGTCAGCGCATAGGGCATGGCATTGAACAGGTGATAGCCGGCGCTGATGCCCACGGACTGCAGCGCGGGGCCCACGGCACCCGCACCGCCGAACAGCAGGGTGGCCCACAGGCAGCGCATCGGCGCCCAGCGGGCGAAGATGACCAGCGCCACCGCAATGAGCCCCTGGCCGCTCGACAGGCCCTCGTTCCAGCTGCCGGGGTAGTACAGCGACAGCGACGCTCCGCCCAGGCCGGCGACGAAGCCGCCGGCGGTGGTCGCCGCGACGCGGATGCGCTTGACCGAGTAGCCGAGCGCGCGTGCCGCATCGCTGGAGTCGCCGGCCATGCGCAGCACGAGGCCGAAGCGGGTGTTGGCCAGCCCCCACGCAATCAGCAGCGCGAGCGCCACGCCCAGCGGGAACAAGGCATTCACCGACAGAGCGGCCTGCACCTGCGGCGAGCTGCTCCATGCGCCCATCTCGATCGAAGGAATCTGCGGAGCCTGCGGCTGGATCAGCGGCTTGCCCAGGTGGAAGGCGAGCCCGGTGCCCAGCAGCATGAGCGCAATGCCGGTGGCGATGTCGGACACCCGCGGCAGCGAGCAGAGCAGCCCATGCAGCAAGGCGAGCAGCGCGCCGCTGCCGCCGGCTGCCAGCACGCCCAGCCAGGGGGAGCCGCTGGCATGGGCCGCCGCGAAGCCTGCCATGGCCGAGAACACCAGCACGCCCTCGAGCCCGAGGTTGATGCGCCCCGACCTTTCGGTGAGGCATTCGCCCAGGCTCACGAAGAGGAAGGGCGTGCCCACCCGGATGGCGCCGCCCAGGATGGCCAGCAGCAGTTCCATCACGCCGCCTCCCTTGCACCCACCAGGCGCAGCCTGGGCCGCGGCAACTGCAGCGAGAACAGGCGCCCGCGCAGGGCTTCGCTCGCGAGGATGAGCACGAAGGCAAACCCCTGCAGCACGAGGACCGAGGCGTCGGGCAGCTCCAGCCGGCGCTGCAGCAGGCTGCCAGCCGCGCCGAAGCCGCCGAACAACAAGGCGACCGGCGGGACCGCCCAGGGGTTGTGGCGCGCAACGAACGACACGAGGATGCCGGTGTAGCCGAGGCCGGCGATCACCGATGCATTGGCGGCGGTGTGCACCGCCGCCACCTCGATCGCACCGGCCAGGCCTGCACAGGCACCGCCCGCCGCGCAGGCCAGCAGAATGAGCCGGTCGCACGGCAGGCCGACCAGCCGCGCGGCGCGCACGTTGCCACCCACCACGGCGATGGCAAATCCGGAGCGGGTGAAGGCCAGCCAGGCGCCCGCCGCCAAGCACAGCGCCAGGCCCCATGCCAGGCCCCAGTGCACGTCGGTGCCGAACATGCCGCCGATGCGCAGCACTTCTTCGAGCGCCCGCGTGGACGGCTTGTTCAGGCTCGCCGGGTCGCGCAGCGGCCCTTCGACGACATGCTTGAACAGCGAGATCGCGAGGTAGCCGAGCAGCAGGCTCGAGATGGTCTCGTTGACGCCGCGCCACTGCCGGAGCACGCCGGCCAGCGCGACCCAGGCCGCCCCGGCCAGGGCACCGGCTGCCAGCACCATGAGGCTGCCCGCCGCATGGCCGGGCAGCGGCAGCGCATATGGCAACGCCGCCGCTGCCAGGGCACCCAGCACCAGCGCGCCCTCGCCGCCGATCACGATGAGCCCTGCCCTCGCCGGCAGCGCCACGGCCAGCGCGGTGAGCATCAGCGGTGCCGCGCGCTGCAGCGTGTTCTGCCAGGAGAACGCATCGCCGAAACCGCCCCTGAACAGCAGCACCCAGGTCTCGATGGGGCTCACGCCATGCAGCGCGACGAAGGCGCCGAACAGCAGCAGCGCTCCCCCGAGCGCGAGCCCGGGCAGCACGATGGCTTCGGCGAACGGTTCCCAGGGGCGCGACATCGCAGCCTCAGACCTTGCCGACCACGCCTTCGACGAGGTAGTTCATGCCCTCGAGTTCGAGGTCGGTCTGCTTGAGGCTGCGACTCTTGGCGATGACCACCTTGCCGGTGTTGTCCTTCAGTTCGCCCGCAAAGATGTCGAAGCTGCCCGCCAGCATCCTGGCCTTCACCGCATCGGCGTTCCTGCGCGCGGCCTCGCTGACCGTCGCGCCGTAGGGCGAAGCCTTGACGAAGCCGTCCTTCAGGCCGCCGCGTACGAAGTTGGGATGCGGCTTGCCGCTCTTGGCTGCCTCGATGATCTGCCGGTAGGCCGTCACCCAGTTCCACTCCGCACCGGTCAGGTACGCGGCAGGAGCGAGCTTCGCCTGGCTGGCGTGGTAGCCGCACACCATCTTGCCGCGCCTGGCTGCGGTCTCGACCACCACCTTCGGGCCGTCCACATGCATCGTGAACACGTCGACCCCCTGGTCGGCCAGGCTGTTGGTCGCTTCGGCCTCCTTGACCGGCATCGACCAGTCGCCGGTGAAGATCACAGTGGTGGTGAACGCCGGATTCACCGAGCGTGCGCCGAGGGTGAAGGCGTTGATGTTGCGCAGCACCTGCGGAATGGGCTTGGCCGCCACGAAACCCAGCTTGCCGCTCTTGCTCATGTGCCCGGCCACCACGCCGTTGAGGTACTGGCATTCGTCGATGTAGCCGAAGAAGCTGCCGACGCTGCGCGGATGCTTCGCTTCGTTCCACAGGCCGCCGCAGTGGGCGAAGCGAACGTTGGCGTTCTTCGGCGCGACGGCCAGGACATGCGGATCGAAATAGCCGAAGGAGGTGGGGAACAGGACCGCCGCGCCGTCCTGCGAAATCATGCCCTGCATGCTCTTCTGCACGGCCACGGTCTCCGGAACGTTCTCTTCCTCGACCACCTTCACCCCGGGCATGGCCTTCACCTGCGTCGCCGCCTCGGCATGCGCCTGGTTGTAGCCGAAATCGTCCTTGGCCCCGACATAGATGAAGCCCACCACGATCGGCTTCTGCGCCCGCACCAGCCCACTGAAGGCCAGGCCGGCGCCGGCCATTCCCGTCATCCAGACGCGTCGATTCCACGAAGCCATTCGCTCGCTCCTTCCGGCTCGCTGCGGGCACCGGTTTGGTGTCCTGGTTGATGTTCTACCTGGTATACAAGCAAGCGACGGGCCAGCCGGAAACAGGCCGGAGGGGTTCTTTCACGCGGCAATCGGCACCCGGTTGGTGCCGGACGCACCAACCGGGTTGCCTGCGGGAGGCACGCAGTCGTGCCCCCTTCCCTGCCTCAGCCGAGCGCGACCTCGGCCACGACGCCGGCGGGCGCCGCGTCGTAGTGGTCGAACTGCATCGTGTACTGCGCCCGCCCCGACGACAGGGCGCGCAGGCTGCCGATGTAGCCGAACATCTCCTTCAACGGCACCCAGGCTTCGACCACCGCTGCATTGCCGCGCGGCTGCTGGCTCCGGACGCTGCCGCGGCGCCGGTGCAGGTCGCCGAGGCAGTCGCCCAGGTACTCGAGCGGCGTGACGACTTCCACCGCCATCACCGGCTCCAGCAGCTGCGGCCCGGCCTTGGCGAAGGCTTCGCGCGCCGCCGCAGCAGCCGCGTGCTCGAACGCCATCGACGACGAGTCGCGCTCATGGAAGCCGCCATCCACCAGCGTGGCGCGGAAGTCCACCGCCGGAAAGCCGCCCAGCACGCCGGACTGCGCCGCACGACGGACACCCTGCTCCACAGCAGGAATGAACTCGCGCGGGATCGCACCGCCGACCACCCGGCTCTCGAAGTGCACGCCCTCGCCCCGCGCCAGCGGCTCGAAGCGCAGCCTCACCTCGGCAAACTGCCCGGGGCCGCCGGTCTGCTTCCTGTGCAGGTGATGCACCTCGACAGCCTGCGTGATGGTCTCGCGGTAAGCCACCTGGGGACGGCCCACCTGCACTTCGACGCCATGCCGCGCACGCAGCTTCTCGATCGACACCTCGAGCTGCAGTTCGCCCATGCCCGACAGGACGGTCTGCCCGGACTCGGCGTCGTGCCGCAAGCGCAGGCTCGGGTCCTCGCGCACCAGCGTCTGCAGCGCCTTCGCAAGCCCCGGCACGTCCGCCCGCGTACGCGGCTCCACCGCCACGTCGATCACCGGTTCCGGCACGCTGATCTCTTCCAGGCGCAGCGGATGCGCCGGATCACTGAGCGTGTGGCCGGTCAGCGTGTCCTTCAGCCCGACGATCGCGGCGATGTCTCCGGCCTGCAGCTGCGAGACCTCCTGGTGCTTGTCGGCATGCACCTCGTACAGGCGGCCGATGCGCTCCGTGCGGCCGGTGCTGGTGTCGAGCACCGTGTCGCCACGACGCAGGCGCCCGCGGTACACCCGCACGAACACCATCGAGCCATGGTCGTCGGCCACCACCTTGAAGGCCAGCGCGGCGAACGGAGCGTCCGGGTCGGACGCAGGTTCGCCCTCGGCGCGCAGCACCTCCTGCGGTGAAGGCAGGTAGTCGACCACCGCATCGAGCAGGGGCTCGACACCCCGGTTCCTGAAAGCCGACCCGGCCAGCGCCGGCACCAGGGCGCCCGAGAGCGTGCCGCGCCGGATGCATGCGCGCAGCAGCGCCTCGTCCACCGGCCTGCCGTCGAGGTAGGCCTGCAACGCCTGTTCGTCCTGCTCGACCACCGCCTCCACCAGCCGGGCCCGCTGGCGAATCGCCAGCGCCTCCAGCTCGGCGGGCACCTCGGTCTCGCGATAGGGCGCACGCGCGTCGTCGCGCTCCCACACCAGCGCACGCAGGCGAAGCAGGTCCACCACGCCGCGGAACTCGCCTTCCGAGCCGATCGGCAACTGCAGCGGCACCACGGTCGCGCCCAGGCGCTCTTCCATCATCGCCACGACGCGACCGAAATCGGCTCCGACGCGGTCGAGCTTGTTGATGAAGGCGATGCGCGGCACGCGGTACTTGTCGGCCAGGCGCCAGTTGGTCTCGGTCTGCGGCTCCACGCCGGCGACGCCGTCGAACACCACCACGGCGCCGTCGAGCACGCGAAGCGACCGGTTGACCTCGATGTTGAAGTCGATGTGGCCCGGCGTATCGATCAGGTTGATCTGCACGCCCTTCCAGTGAACGGTGGTCGCCGCGCTGTTGATGGTGATGCCGCGCCGACGCTCCTGCGGATCGAAGTCCATGCGGGTGGTGCCTTCGTGCACCTCGCCCATGCGATGGCTTTCGCCGGTGTAGTACAGGATGCGTTCGGTGGTCGTGGTCTTGCCGGCGTCCACGTGTGCGATCACGCCGACGTTGCGCAGTCTTCTGAGGTTCGAGTTCATGGCGAATCTTTCTTGAGCCTGTTTCGGGCAAGACGCTGCCCTCAGGCCGATTCGCCCGATGGCTAGCGTCGAAGGAGGTGCGGGCTACTGCGGCCGGAGCGCAAGCGCACGAGGTCCACGCTCCGGCGGTCGGAAATCGTGGCGATCAGCTTGTCGTAGGTGCGCATGGCTGGAATACCTTGGAAAAAACAAGACCCCGGAGGGCGGAGCCTGCCGGGGTCGTTTGCCGGAAGGCGCATACGCCTTCCGAACGCAGTCGAAGGGCGCTGTCAGGTGGCGGTGCTCGCCTCGATCACGTAGATGAACTTCATGGTGGGCGCGATTGTCCCGGAGCTATGGGCATTGCGCAACCGGCGCAAGGGTGGGCCGTGCGCAATAGACCATTCCTCGAGGCGCAACTGCGGCAGATGCACCGCCATCCACGGCGGCATGGATTGCGTCATGTTTTCGTCATGCAAGTCGGCGGCCCGACTCTTAGAGTGCAGCCGCTCCCCTATCCGAACCAACGCCAAACCAACGACGAAGGCATGCCGTGGGCACGACCACCTCGCTGATCATTGCCGCCTGTTCCGGCGCGACCGTCGCAGCCTTGGCCGCCTGGTGGCTGACACGCAGGCACTACGGCGCACACCTGCAGCAGCTTCAGGTGCGCTATACGCAGCTGCACACGGCCGCCGTGCAGTTCGAAAAGGACGCCCGCCGGCAGGTCGGTTCACTGCAGGCCGAACTGGCCGTGCAGCGCGCGAGTACGCAATCGGCTCGCGAAATCGCCGAACAGCGCCGGCGCAAGGCGGCGCTCGAAGCCGCCCTCGCCGAAGAAGCCTCGAAGCCGAGCACCGACTGCACCCTGTTCCCCGACACCGAGCCGCTGGCTCCCTGGGCGCCGAAAGCCCGCTGAATCGCCCCGGAGCCCCCCATGACCCATGCTCGCTTGCCCAAGCCCGCGGGCCAGCCCTTCCGATCCTGGGCCAGGTGCGTGCTTGCCCTGGCAGCGTGTTGCGTGGTGTCCACCGCCCGTGCCGACATCGTCATCGGCCAGGTGGCCCCGTTCAGCGGCCCGCAGGCCGTCACCGGCAAGGCCATCCATGCGGGAGTGAAGCTCTACATCGACGCGGTCAATGAACGCGGCGGCGTCAAGGGTCAGCGCATCAGGCTGGTCACCCGTGACGACGCGCAGAAGCCCGACGAAACCGTGCGGCTGGTCAAGGAGCTGATCGCGCAGGAGTCCCCCGTCGCGCTGATCGGTACGGTGGGCACGAGCAACCTCGAGGCGGTCGGCAAGGACGGCGTGCTCACCCGCGAGCACATCTCGATGGTCGGTGCCGTCTCCGGCGCCGCCTCGGTGGCTCGCACCCAGGGCATGCTGGTGGTGAAGGCCAGCTACCACGACGAGGTCCGCCGCCTGTTCAGCCAGCTGTCCCAGCTCGGACTGACGCGTGTTGGGCTCGTCTACCAGGACGACGGGCTCGGCAAGGACGTGCTGGCAGGCGCGGAGCAATTCGCCAGGCAGCACGGCATCGTGCTGGTCGCCAAGGCCGGCTACGAACGCAACACCACCAATGTGCAGGCCGCCGTCGACGCCATGCACAAGGCGGCGCCGCAGGCCATCTTCCTGGGCGCGACCACCGCTGCCGCGATCGAGTTCGTCAAGGCCTTCGGCGCGGACCGCTCGACCACCATCTACGGCCTGTCGATCATCGACACCGAAGTCCTCATGAAGAAGCTCGGTCCGCAGCAGTCGGTCGGCTATGCGTTTTCCGTCGTGCTGCCTCTGCCGACCGACGAAAAGGTGCCGCTGGTTCGCGAGTACCTGGCGATGCGCGCCCGGTCCGGCGATCCGGACCTGGCCACCCGCTCGCTGGAAGGGTTCATCGCCGCGAAGGCGCTGGTTCGAGCGCTCGAGAGAACCCCGCGACCGACCCGCGAGACCGTGGCGGCCACGCTGCACGGCCTGGCTGACGTCGACCTGGGCGGCTATCACCTGGACTTCACCGAAGCGGGCCGCGCCCGCTCCCGCTACGTCGACTTCGCCATCGTCGGCAGCCGCGGCAAGATCGTCAAATAGCCTGACGCTTCAACGCGGCCGGTGCGCTGCCGCGCCCGCACCGTCGTATTCCTCGAAGACCGACAGCCCGACTTCGCAGACCTGCAGCTTGTCGGGCGTGCCGAAGGTGGACAGCAGGTTGTCGTGCTCGACCTGCGGCGCAGGTCGTGCGGCTTTCGACAGGCGTGTGCGCAACTCGGAGATGCCGGCCTGCGACCAGTCGTCGGTCAGCGCCTCCAGCTGCTGCAGCGCTCGAGCCAGCACCGGATCAGGCAAGGCCCACAAGCCCGCCTCGCCGCTGCGGCGCAGCATCTTCTCCACGAACGCCAGGTGAGGCAGCGTGCGCCGCGCACGCGGATGGCGGGCCAGCAGCGTCGCGAGCTGGCCCTGCATCAGCATCAGCAGCGGCTCCGGAAGGTCTGCCCGGCCCTTGGCGGCCGGCTGCGGCACGCGAGACGAGGCCGGCGCGGGCCGGAGTCCGCGCACCCACCGGCGCAACCAGCGCATCACCGAAGGCCTCGACATCGTGCGAGGGCCGTCAGACAAGGAAGTCCAGGCCTGCCGGGGCCTCCGTGCGCGGCCTGGCCGGCACACCGACGGGTGCGATGACCACCGGATCGACGCCCTCGCCGTACTGCTGCGCAAGCACGCCGACGTCGAGGCTCACCAGGGCCTCGACGCACCAGGGATCGAACTGGACCGAGGCACGGTGGCGGATGTAGTCGAGGGCCAGGTTGACCGGCCAGGCGCCCTTGTACGACCGCTCGCTGCACAACGCGTCGAACACGTCGGCCACCGAAACGATCCGCGCCGCCAAAGGAATTTGCTGCCGCGACAGGCCAAACGGGTAGCCATGGCCATTCCACCACTCGTGGTGCAGCAGGGCCACCGTCACCGCGTCGCCGGAGATCGACACATCTGACTGCGCCTGCTGGCGCAGCATCCAGGCGCCCATGGCGCAGTGGTGCCGCACGATCCCGTGCTCAATGCGTGTCAGGGAGGCCGGCTTCGTCAGCAGTTCCTGCGGCAGCAGCTGTTTGCCGACGTCATGCGTGAGTGCGGCTGCCGTGATGGATCGTGCCTGCGCCCCCTCAAGCCCGAGCTGCTCGCAAAGACGCCCGGTCAACCAGGCTGTGCGGACGCCGTGTTGTGCGAGATCAGGGTTCATGGGTAGTGCCGCGTGGGCCTCGAAAGTGCCTGGCCAGTCTAGGCAGCGGCGCCGCACAAGACATGACGAGGACTTGACGAAACCCCGATGTCACCTGAACGAGGGGCGCACGCCGTGGATCAATGCAGCGGATCGACCCGCAGCGAAACGGTCGTGCCGGCGCCGGGGCTGCTCGCGACGCTCAGCTCGCCGCGCAACAGCCGCGCGCGCTCCTGCATGCCGAGCAGCCCGTGGCCCGGGTTGCGGACGGCGGCGTCGAACCCCACCCCGTTGTCGCGCACCGACAGCACCACACCCTCGGGGCCTCGCTGCAGCCTGAGGGTCACCTGAGAGGCATCGGCATGACGGCGCACATTGGTGAGCGACTCCTGCGCGATGCGGAACACCATGGTCGCCTGCTCGGGCCGGAGTTCGCAGGCCGCCGGGTCGATTTCCAGGCGACACGCGATGCCGGTGTTCCGCCTGAACTCCTCGGCCAGCCAGTCGAGGGCCGCCGCCAGGCCGCCGTCGAGCGCGGGCGGCCGCAGCTGCGACACGAGGCCTCGCACGCTGCGCACCAGTCGGTCCACGCGGTCGAGCAGCATGTCGAACTGCTCGGCATGCGGCGGCTTCTGGTTGCGCACCTGCATGCCCAGCACCGAGACTTCCATGCGCAGGGCCGCGAGCTGCTGCCCCATCTCGTCATGCAGCTCCCGCGAGACGTGCTTGCGCTCTTCCTCCAGCGCACGCGCGTTGTGCTCGCCGAGCTGGCGCAAGGCCTGCTGCGAAGCATCCAGGGCCGCCGTGCGTTCGGCCACCGCCCGTTCGAGCTCGATGCGGCGAGCCCTCGCGCGCCGGCTGGTCAGCCAGGTCGACAAGGCCCAGAGGGCCGCCAGCCCGGCGGCGTAGCCCAGCTTCGCCGGCACAGAAAGCCACCATGGCGGATCCACCTCGAACGAAACCTGCAGCGCCGGCCCGGCCTGCTCCGCGCCCAGCGAACCGGCCGCGCGCATCTCGAGCAGGTGCCAGCCGGGTTGCAGCGAGTCGACCTGCAGCACGCCGCCCACCACCTCGCGCCAGGGCGCGTCACCGCCGCCGAGGCGGTATTCGATGCGCATGGAGCGCCCGCTCGCAAAGTCGGCAGTGGCCACGGTGGCGCGCAGGTTCCTGTCGCTCCAGTCGATGGCCTCAAGTGGCGGCTCGCGGAAGCTGCGGGAGCCGAACTCGAGCCGTTCCAGCCGGAGCCTGGGTGGGTTCGGCGCCTGCCAGCCGGGCAGCAGCTGCGTGAGCCCCGCGCTGGTGCCGATCCAGGCCGTGCCGTCGGCGTCGAACCTCAATGCGAAGTCGGACGCGTCGTTCCACAGCAGGCCGTTGCTGCGGTCCAGGCGCGCCCAGCGCCCGCCCTCGTGCACCAGCACGCCGCGATCGCTGCCGAGCCAGATGCGCCCACCGGCATCGGCGCGCAGGAACATCGGCGAGACGCCGCCGAGCTGCTCCTTGCTGAAGCGGCGCACCGGGCGCGCGACACCGTCGTCCTTCACCTCGTAGGCCGATACCCCTTGCGAATCGACCGTCCACAGCCGCGACCCGCTGAAGGTGGCATAGACATGAGCGCCCACCGGCCGCCCCTGCTCATCGAGCAGCGGGCGCCAGCCGCTGCCTTCGCGGCAGAGCAAGCGCTTCGAGGAAACGAACCAGTCGCGGCTGCCGTCGTGCGCAACGCTCCAGAAGCGCCCGTCCGGCGGATTGGTCGCCAAGGGCTCGGCGCGCGCAGCTGCGCCGGCAGCCACCATGCGGTGCACCCGCCGGTTGCCCAGTGCGTAGATCTCGCCCTTCCCTCCCCGCGCCAGGTCCACCTCGGAGTCCGGCTCGGCGAAGGCTGCTCGCACGATGCGCTCACCCTCCAGCGCCACCAGCACGCTGTCGCCCTCTCGCCACCAGATGTTGCCGGCGGCGTCGGCCTGCAGGCCCCCGACCCACTGGCCCCCGGCCCCGTGTACCAGCTCGAAGCGCCCGGCCTGCGCATCGAAGCGGGCCAGCCCCTGGGACGTGGCCACCCACAGGCGCCCGCGACGGTCGCGTGCAGATCCCCAGGCGACAGGTGAAGGCAGGCCGTCGGCAGTGGTCCAGTGCTCGACCCCGCCCCAGCCGACCCAGCGATGCAGTCCGCGGCCGGAGGTGCCCAGCCAGACGGAACCTTCGGCGTCGACCAGCAGCGCGCGCACTGCGGTTTCGGGCAGGCCGTTGCGCCGGGGGGTCCATTGCCGCCACTTCCGGCCGTCCCAGCTGGCCAGGCCTTCGTCGGTGGCGGTGACGATGCGGCCAGCGGCGTCCTGCACCATGGCGACCGTGCCGCTCCAGCGCCGGGCCGGCGGCGCTGCGATGGATTCGAAGTGCCGGGTCCCGGGACTCAAGCTCAGCAGCAGGTCGGGGCTGCGTGCCCAGAGCGTGCCATCACGCCCGCGCACGAAGCTCGCCCAGGCTCGCGGCGGCACGCCGCTCTCCTCGCCCCAGCGGTGCAACCGGCCGTCGCTCCATTCGCACAAGGCCTTGCCGCATCCGAACCACAGCGCGCCGTCGAACACCCGCAGCGGGGCGCCTTTGGCATCGTGGCTGCCAGGCCAGGGGTCGTACGCCGGCAATGGAACCCGCTGTGCGACCACGCGGTCGGTGTCGCGCTGCGGCGGCCGGATCGTCCAAACGACGCCGTCATCGTCCATCGCATAGGCAGCACCGGCAGCGTCGAGATCGAGCCGTTGGCCGCTCGACAAGATGAGCGCGCCGCCCGCTTCGGAGCGCACTTCATCCCAGCGATAGCCCGCACCGGCGGACCGGCCCACGAACAACCCGTCTCCTGTGGCCACCCACACCCGACCGGCGGAATCGGCCCGCACCACGCTGATCCACATGCCCGCGGCTTCCGGCAGCAGCTCTTGCCGAATGCGAAAGCCGTCGAAGGTGAACAGGCCGTTGGCGGTGCAGACCCAAAGGGCGCCGCGGACATCCTGCTCGATGCACTGCGCCGTCAGGTTGGCCAGCCCCTGCTCCTGCTGGAAGGAGTCGACCACCACCTGCTGCGCGTGTGCGACCGCGGCTGCACCGGCGAGGGCCAGCGCAACGCCCAGCCCGGCGCACCGATCAGTCCACCAGCCCATTGCGCAAGGCGTAGCGCACCAGGTCGCTCAGGGATTCCTGCCCCAGCTTTTCCATCAGGCGTGCCTTGTAGGTGCTGACAGTGTTGGCCGCCACGTTGAGCTGGGTCGCGATCTCCACCAGCGTGTCGCCGCGCACCAGCGCGACCAGCACCTGCCGCTCGCGGGCCGACAACTGTTCGAGCGGCGCCTGGGCCGGCTTTTCCGAACGTATCAACGCCGCGCTCAACGCGGGATCCACGAAGCTGCGACCCGCCGCGACCTGCTGCACGGCTTCGATCAGCAGTTCGGGGGAGATGTCCTTGGTGAGATAGCCGGCCGCGCCAGCTTCGAGGGCGCGGCGTGCAATGTGCGGGTCCGCGTGCATCGTCAGCACCAGCACCGGCAGCTTCGGGTGCGCGGCCACCACCCGCTCGATCAGGTCGACCCCGTTGCTGCCCGGCATCAGCAGGTCCAGCAGCAGCAGGTCGACCGATGCCTCCTTCAGGTAGGCGAGCACTTCTGCGGCGGTGGTCACTTCGCCGGCCACTTCGATGGAGTCGCCGAGCGAAAGGATCTTGCGGATGCCGTCGCGCACCAGCGCATGGTCGTCGGCGATGAGGACGTGGATCTTGGCGGCTCCGGGGGCTCGTGACATTTTTGGCTGCTCCTGAACGCAAGTGTGCCCTGTAGTGGTGCCACTACACACTCAACCAGGGGGAAGTCTGCGCGAATTGTAGACGTTTGTGACAAATTGCCCCGACAAATGCTTCGCGATTTAACTACATGAATGTAGAGTTAACACTACACGATGCGTGTTCAATGAGTGTTCAGTCAGAGTGAAGGAGTTGGGATGTTCCGAAGCATCAACGTGGAAGACCCGCACTATCGGCCTGCGTTTCTCCCCTTGCCGGTGGCATCGGCGGTGGCCCCGGCGCCCGCCAGGGATCGCACCTTCCGGTTCGGCGGTTGCGAAGTGAGCCCGGGTCGCCGCGAGATCACGGTCGACGGCGAGAGCAGGGCCCTGCAGCCGCAACCGTTCGACCTGCTGGTCTACCTCATTGAACACCGCGAGCGCGTGGTGCGCCTGGACGAACTGCTGGACGAGCTCTGGGCCGACGAGTGCGTGCAGCCCGGCACGGTCGCCTCCACGGTCGCGCGCATCCGCAAGGTGCTCGAAGACGGCAGCGGCACCGAAGTGATCCGTACCTACCACCGCGTCGGCTACCGCTTCGTGGCCCCCGTCAGCCTCGGCTGAACGAGCCCCCGGCCCGCAGGCCGGGGCACTGGCAGCCCCTGTGTCGCGGTGCGACACTATCCGTCCCCGACGACGGATGGTGAGAGGGCGCGGCGATGATCACCAGGCACAGGCGCCTGCTGAACGCACTGGGCGTGGTGCTGATCCTGACGATGTGCGCGGTCGTGGCGCTGCTGCTGCACCGGTCGCGCGATCGCGCCATGGACGACCTGCGCCGCGACACGAAGAACCTGACCTCGGCGCTGGCCCTGTACACCCGCGGTGTCGTGGCCAGCATCGATCTGGCCCTGGTGGGCGGCCGTGACAGCCTGACCCTGCTCGAAGTCACCGGCGGCAAGGCCACCCCTGACCTCGCCGCCGAGATGCTTCGCAACAACGTGGCGAGCATCGGTCTGCCGGTGCTGATGCGCGTGCTCGACGCAGACGGCTACCAGCGGTTCAGTTCCGACCCGCAGCCGTGGACGCAGACCTCCAGCGACCGCGACTTCTTCAAGGCGCATGTCGCGCGCGACGCCGGCCTCTACATCAGCCAGCCGTTCGTCTCGCGCATCAACGGCAAGTGGGCCATCGTGTTCAGCCGGCGGCTGAGCGGACCCGGCGGCGAGTTCAAGGGCATCATCCAGGTCGGCGCCCCGATGGAGGTGTTCGAAGACATCTTCCAGCGTTTCGAGGTCGGCGCCCGGGGCACCCTGATCCTGGCCGACGACAACGGGATCCTGCTGGCGCGCCGGCCGGCGAACCCCGAGCTCGTCGCCAAGAAGGTCCTGCGCGACGACGGCGCGCTGGGCCAGCTGCGCAGCGGCGTCAATTCGGGCGTTCGCATCAACACCGCGCCGGTCGACGGCTTGCAGCGCATGCTGGGGTTCGAACGGGTGGCATCGACCCGGCTCGTCGTCGGTGTCGGCCAGAGCGTCGATGACTGGCTCGCCAAGTGGCGCCGTGAGGCGGTCATTTCGGGCACGGTGACGGTGCTGTTCGGTGGCGTTGCCCTGTTCATGCTGTTGCGCACCACCCAGCATGCGAAGGAAGCCGCACAACGAACGGCCCAGCTCGAACGCAGCGAAGACCGGATCCGCTCGATCCTGGCCAACGCGCCCGATGCCTTCATCGGTATCGACCAGCAAGGCCGGATCACCGACTGGAACCGCCAGGCGCAGCACACCTTCGGCTGGACCGATGAGCAAGCCCTGGGGCGATCGCTGGCGGAGCTGCTCATACCGCCGCGCATGCGCGACAGCCACACGGCAGGACTGAGCGCCTTTGCCAACACCGGCACCGGCCCGGTCATCGACAAGCGGATCGAGCTCACCGCGCTGCACCGCGACGGCCGCGAGATTCCGGTGGAGGTGTCTGTCGCGGCCCTGCCGACGCCGAGCGGCTACGTGGCGAACGCCTTCCTGCACGACATCTCCGAGCGCAAGGAGGCGGCCGCCCGGCTGGCACTGGTGCACCGGCGGCTGCGCGACATCACCGACAACCTGCCGCTGCTGGTGTCGTACGTCGACAAGGACCGGCGGCTGCGCTTCTGCAATGCGACGTGGCGTGAATGGCTGGGGGTGGACCCGACATCAGCCACCGGACACCTGCTCGAGGAGGTGATCGGCCCCACCCTCTACGAGCAACGGCGCGAATCGCTCGATCGGGCCCTCGGCGGCGAGCGCGTGAGTTTCGACGTCGAGTCGGTGGCGCTTGGCATCAACCGGTTCCTGCACACGGTCTACGTCCCGGACCTGCAGCCCGACGGCACGGTGGCCGGCATCTACGCGGTGAGCACCGACGTCACGGCCTCCAAGAAGGTGGAGATCCAGCTGCAGGACCTCGCGCATGCCGATTCGCTGACCGGCCTGCCGAATCGCCGCCGGTTCGAGGAAAGGCTGCAAGAGGCAGTGGCCCGCTCCAGGCGGGACCAGCGCCCCATGGCGCTCATGTTCCTCGACGTCGACCATTTCAAGCGCATCAACGACACGCTCGGCCATGCCGGCGGCGACGCGGTGCTCAGGGAGTTCGCCAGGCGGCTTGCGCGCTGCATCCGTGCCACCGACACGGCGGCCCGTTTTGCGGGCGACGAGTTCGTCGTGATCCTCGAAGGGCTGCATGACGGCGAGGATGCGAACGTGGTGGCCGGCAACATCGTCGCCGAGCTGCAGCCGCCGTTCGTCTTCGGCGACAAGCAGCTGTCGGTCACCACCAGCATCGGCATTGCCATCTTCAGCGGCGAGCACGTTTCGGCGGACGTCGCAGTGGCCAAGGCGGACGAGGCCCTCTACCGGGCCAAGGACGCCGGCCGCAACACCTTCGTGGTGTCCAGCATGGACTTCACCGAGATGGGCGGCGGCGACTCCACCTCGCGCCACTGACGGCCTCTGCCTGCCTGTCCGGCCGAGGCCGCCCGTGGCCCGCCGGTGGCTCAGTCGCTGACCCGCACCCAGTCGTAGTACGCCGGACCGCCGCCGCCGTTGTATCGGCCGAGGAAGCCGACCGCGCCGGCCGAGTTGTTGCCGACCCAGTGGTTCAGCATCAGCCGCATCGGCGCCGAGATGGAGGTCTGCACGCGCCGGATCTCCTGCTCCTGGCCCGCGTCGTTGACATGGAACCAGCGCACGAAGGTCGGCCGCCACTCGAAGCCGATGGTGCGCCAGCCGGTCCCCACCGAGAACTGCTGGTAGTTCTGCCGGCCGGCGGTCCACACGTTGGTGTGCAGCGTGCGCCCGCTGTTGATGAACTCGATGTCGATCTCGAAGTGGCTCGACGTGCCCGCCTGGCCGGTATAGAGGAAGAACGAGCTGTTGCCGCCGGCGATGGTGCCGGGCTGCATGCGCGTGACGAACTTGCCGTAGGTGAACGACTGCCAGGTGCGCACCTCCCCGCATTTGCGCGTCGAGCCGTTCACGTTGAGCTGCAGGGCGCCCCAGCCGGTGCGCCAGACTTCGCTGTAGGCGAAGCCGCAGCCGAAGATGTCGCCGTTGTGCCAGTTGGCGGTTTCCCAGGCGCCGCCGGCGCCGCCGGTGCCGTCGAAGCCTTCGAAGAACGAGGCGGCCGTCGCGGGCGCGGCCATGGAAGCGGCCAGCGCGAGCGCTGCCGCCGATACGAGTTTCTGCATCGCTTGTCTCCTGTTGGTAGATCGGGGCCGGCGCTTGCCGCCCCGTCGTGTGACGTGTGTCGTGATGCGCCGGGGCTCTGCTGCCCCGGTGGCGTGGCGAGAACCGTCTATTTCGCGAGCTTCACCGTGCCGATGGCCAGGTCGTGCGCGCCGGCATTGGTGGCCGGGTTGATCACGTCCACGGCGAACAGACCGCTCTTGACCGCGCCCACCACGGTGCCAGAGCCATTGCAGTAGGCGGGCAGCGGGAAGCTGGCGTCGTTGAGGTCGATGGTCAGCTCGGTCAGCGTGGCGTTGACCACGGCCTGAGCGGTGGCGGTGCAACCGTCGGCCGCGACAGGCGAGGGCTGCAGCTTCACCGTCAGCACGGCGTCGGTGCTCGAGCGCAGCTGGATCTTGAGCTGGGTGTAGGTCGATGCATTGAACGGCGCGACCGGCGCGGCACCGGTGTTTCCAGGGGCATAGGCGCGCAGCGCCACGCCCGCAAAGGCCTGGGCTCCCGTCAGGGTGGCGCCGTAGCTGACGGCGCCGTCGGCGAACTGCGCGGTGCCGAGCGTCTGCTCATTGGACTTTTCGGCAAAGGCGTAGGTGTCGATCTTGCCGGCCTCGCTGGTGTCGGTGGCATTCATCGGGGTCGCGAACGCCACGTCGGTGGGCGCCGGCGTCGGCGTCGGCGTGGGAGATGGCATCGGCGCCGGAGGCGCGCCGGCAGTCGGCGGGTCATCGCCACCACCGCAGGCGGCCAGTGCGGCGACCGCACAGAAGAGCGCGGCCAGCGTGCGGACCGGAGCGTGGGTTGACGGCATGTTCACTGTGTGTCTCCTTTTGTGAGTGACACCTTCATGCTGCTGTCTTGCCCCTGCCCTTGCCGGTCTGCACTTGCGTTCGGCCTGACGGATCTTGCGCTTGGCCTGACCGATCTTGCTTTCATGCGCCCCGGCCTGGGGCTCAGTAGCACATCATCAAGCCGTAGCGGCTGTTGCGCTCGCAGGTGACCTGTCGCACCGGCTGCTGCGACGCACCCGCATCTGTCGCCGGCTTGCGCTTGCGCGCCGGCTCCTTGCCCTGGGCAGGTGCCGCCATTGCGCTGCGCCGCGCCTGCCAGGCCGAGAGGCGCGCGCGAGCGGCCGCCGCGAGATCGTCGCGCTGGTAGACGCGCACATGATCGACGAGCAACCTCGCATCGGCCCCGCCTTTGCCCGAAGTGCCGGCGGCCGATGTCAGGCCGACGTTCAGCAGGAAGGGCCATTGCTCGAACACCTCGCGCGAAGCGGGTGGCAGGTCGGCGCGCAGCTGCGTCTTCACCAGCACCCCGTCGAGCAGCCAGCGCAGTCGTGCCGGCTCCCACTCGACGGCGAGCTCGTGGAAGCCGCCGCCTGCCGCCTCGCCCGGCGGGAGCGCCACCTGGGCGAGATGGGCATCGTCCTCGAGGCCGGGGCCGTGCAGGCCCAGTTCCGCGACGCCAGGCGCCTGCGTTTCCAGCATCACGATCTCGCCGGCCTCCGGCCAGGACAGCTCTGCCAGGGGGGCGCCCAGCAGCGACAGGCTGCTGGAAAGCCCCGGCCGTTCGGGCGCCTTGAAACGCACTTCGATGCGGCCGTAAAGCATGGCGCCGGCGGGCCGGGCCTGCAGCCGCGCGGTGGAAGGCGCGTCTGCCTCGCCCAGGCGGAGCGCCAGGTGGCCGAGACCGTCGTGCGAGGCCTGTCGTGATGCCGCCGACCAGCGGGCCGCATCCGCCGGCTGGTCTGCCGGTGCATTGAATTCATCGGCCCATGCGAGCTTCCAGCGGGCATCGCGCGGCACCCGCGGACCGGTGACGGGCGGCGCCGAGGCGACTGCCGCCCCGCTGCGCAGGAACTCCATGCGGCCGACGCTGTAGCGCACCGGTTCGGCGGCCGGCTCATTGGCGGTGACCTCCACCGACACCACCGCCGGCAGCGTCTTGTCCACCGGCGAGCCGCGGCCGATGCACCAGGGTTGCGGCTCGAAGGCGCTGAGCGGGATCACATAGTCGGTCGGCTGCGGACCCACTTGCTGCAGCATGACCGGGTAGCAGCCGGTCGTGAGGAACTGAGGATCGCTGCCCTTCAGGCGGATGCGCAGCACGCGCGGCGTCGCCGACGACAGCCGGAGGCGCATGTTCTGGTAGGCCGACAGGTCCACCGGCGCGCCGCCGGCATTCCCCCTCACCTCCATGCCGAGCGTGGCCCATTGGCCGCCGCTCGCATTCGACAGGCGGCCGCCCACCAGCACCTGCCCGTCCTTCACGCGCAGCGGCTCGGCGGCCACGTCGCCCGGCTTGTCGGACAAGGCCAGCGGCAGCACCGGTGCGCCGCTGTGGCTTTGCAGCGGCTCCCTGAAGTCGGCCCACAGCAACGAAGGCCCGTCGGCCGCGTGGACGCAGCCGCACACCGCGCCGAGCAGCAACGCGGCGCTTCGAAGCAATCGTTCCATCCCTGGCTTCCTTGGTACTCGCGCGTCACTGCGCGCGGGGTTGCACCGGCATGCACAGCTCGCAGCGCACGATGCGGCTGCCCGGGGTGCCCTCGAGCGGGTCGTAGCGCTCGAAGAACGGTCCCTCGCCCATGTCGAAGGCCGCCTCGGGCAGCCAGTCGTTCAGCAGGGCATGCCAGCCCGCGCCGATGCCGCTGGCCGGCCCGTCGTAATGCAGCGCGGCCACCCAGTGGGCCTCCACGCGACGCCTGGGCAGGCGCAGGCCCGGGTCGCGCCAGCCTGCCGGCAGCTGCACGCAGGCGTCCATGCGGCAACGGGTCGGCCCTGCGATCGCCGGGTCGTCGAGGCCGACGAAGGCCATCGGCTGGTCGCCCAGCCCCAGGCTGTGCACCCACGGCAGAAAGCGGTCCCACAGCTCCCTTGCAGTGGCGCCGTAGTGGCCGCGTGCCCGCATGAAGAGGTACTCCGCGGCTTCCTGCCGCTTCACCTCGATGCGAAAGGGCCCTGCCGGCGCCTCGTCGTCGGACGGCCTGCGCCAGTCGACCCAGCCGCCGCTGCGCCACTGCGACGGCGTCATGCCGAAGTGTTCGCGAAAGGCCCTTGCAAACGCCTCGGGCGAGGCGAAGCCGCAATTGAGCGAAATGACGGTGATCTTCTCTTCGGGGCAATGGCGCAGCCGGCCGGCAGCCGCCTCGAGGCGCCGCCGGCGCACGAACGCATTGAGCGTCTCGCCGGTCCACGCGAGGAACAGACGGTGAAAGTGGAAGGGCGAGATGGCCGCCAGCCGTGCCAGGGTCTCCAGCTTCAGGTCTTCCGCGAGGTGCCGCTCAACGTGGTCGAGCACGGCCTCGATGCGCTTGACGTGATGGCTGCGGATCGCCGGCGGGTCAGCATTCACCCGACGGGGCTTCGCGCCTCCTCCGGCAAGGAAGGTCGGTTCGCCGCGCACCGGCAGGCGAGACATCTCTGGTGCAAGGGACTCGAGGCTGTTCACGCAAACCCTTTCGTACTGCTTGTGTTTGCCCGCTGCCGCGGTTCAGCGGGCGTTGACCACCCTGCCCTCTCGGTCGAACAGGTGGCAGTTCTGCGCATCCGGGCGCAGCCACACGGCGTCTCCGCGCGAAAGCTGCGTCTGCGAGGCGGGCAGCTTCACCGTCGCCACTTCTTCGCGGCCTGCCAGCCGCGCATAGGCGATGTCGCAGTCGCCCAGGTGCTCGACCTGGTCGACCACCGCGCGCAGGCCCTGCTCTTGCGGCGCCACCGTGAAGTGCTCGGGCCGCACGCCCAGCGTCACCTCGCGTGCGGTGCCCTGCAACTGCTGGCCCGGCAGCAGCACGCTGCCGGCCTCGCCCAGCTGCAGCCGGATGCCGTCGCCTTCGGCGCTGGCGGTGCCGGCGAGGAAGCTCATCTTGGGCGAACCGAGGAAGCCCGCCACGAACTGCGTCGCCGGCTTGCGGTAGAGGTCGATGGGGCGCCCGACCTGCTCGATGCGCCCGGCATTGAAGACCGCGATGCGGGTGCCCAGCGTCATCGCCTCGACCTGGTCGTGGGTCACGTAGACCATGGTCGTGCCCAGCTCGCGGTGCAGGCGTGCCAGCTCCATGCGCATCTGCACGCGCAGGGCCGCATCCAGGTTCGACAGCGGCTCGTCGAACAGGAACACGCGCGGCTTGCGCACGATGGCGCGGCCGATGGCCACGCGCTGGCGCTGGCCGCCGGACAGCTCCTTGGGCTTGCGGTCCAGCAGCGGCGTGATCTGCAGCACTTCGGCCGCGCGGCGCACCGCCTCGGCCCGCTCGGCCTTGCTCATCGGTGAGAACTTGAGCGCGAAGCCCATGTTCTCGGCCACCGTCATGTGCGGGTACAGCGCATAGCTCTGGAACACCATCGCCACCCCACGCTTGACCGGCGGCAGGTCCTGCGCCTCCTGATCGCCGATGACGATGCGCCCGGCATTCACCTCCTCCAGCCCTGCGATGCAGCGCAGCAGCGTGGTCTTGCCGCAGCCCGAGGGCCCGACGAACACCATGAACTCGCCCGAGGCGATGTCCAGGTCGATGCCGTGCAGCACCCGCACGCCCGCGCCGTAGTGCTTCTCGATGCCGCTAAGCCTCATGGATGTCATGTTTTCCTGTCCTTTGGATGAAGCGCTCTCAGCCCTTGACCGCACCGGCCGTGAGCCCCTCGATGAGGCGGCGCGTGTAGAAGACGAACAGCAGCAGCAGCGGCAGCACGGTGATGGCCGAGCCGGCGCTGATGGCGCCCCAGGGCGTCTGGCCGGTACCCTGCAGCGAGCGCAGCACCAGCGGCGCGGTGAACATCTCCATGTCGCTCATCACCAGCAGCGCGCCGACGAAGTTGTTGTAGGAGCCGATGAAGGTCACCAGGCCCAGCGTGCCCATGGCCGGCCCGATGAGCGGCAGAACGACGCGCCAATAGATGCCGAACTCGCTGCAGCCGTCCATGCGGGCGGCCTCGACCAGCTCGCGCGGCACGGCCGAACCGATGTACTGGCGCATCAGGAAGATGCCGAAGGCGGAGCAGGCACCCGGCACGATGAGCGCGCGCGTGCTGTTGAGCCAGTCGAGCTCCTTCATCATCAGCACGAACGGGATCATGCCGACGAAGGACGGCAGCAGCATCGTGGCCATCAGCGCGCCGAACAGCTTGTCGCGCCCCCTGAACTCGTACATCGCGAAGCCGTAGCCGCCCAGCGAGCAGAGGAACAGGTTGAGCACGGTGGAGGCACCGGCGATCCACAGCGACAGGCCCACGCTGCGCCAGAAATGCGGGCGCTGCGAGACCAGGTCGCCGATGTTGTCCAGCAGCGCCGAGCCGAACCACAGCGGCGGCGGCACCGAGAGGATCTCGGTGTTCGTGTGGGTGGCGAACACGAACATGAAGTAGAACGGCGCCAGCATGATGGCCGCGCCGGCCAGCACCAGGGCATGCGGCAGCCAGCGCGACGGCAGCAGCGCACGCAGGTCGCGGGAACGGGTGATGGGCATGGGGACTTCGAGCGCCCCGCGGGGCGCCGGCGAAACGGTGGAAGAAAGGACGTCCGACACGGTTCAGTCCTTCCGGCCGAGGTAGCGGTTGTTGAGCCAGGTGAGCGCGGCGATCACCATGAACATGAGCCATGCCACCGCCGAGGCCGTGCCGAAGTCGCCATCGGTGAGGCCGACCTTGTACATCTGCATGGCCACCGTCTCGGCCACCTGCCCCACCCCGCCGCTACCGCCGGTGAGGATGAAAGGCTCCTCGAACAGCTGCAGGTTGCCGATGATGGTGAGCGTGACCGCGAACAGCATCATGGGCTTGAGCAGCGGCAGCGTGATGTAGCGGAACTGCTGCCAGGTGCTCGCGCCGTCGACCGTGGCGGCCTCGTAGAGGTCGTTCGGAATGGTCTGCAGCGCCGACAGGTACAGCACAGTGTTCCAGCCGACGAATCGCCACCACACGATGAACGCGACGATCGGGCGGGTGTACTCCGGCCGACCCCAGTCGATGTTGGCGGTCGGGAACAGCCAGGCCAGCGGCTGCATGCCCATCACCTGCCACTGCCCCAGGCCGGTGAGCACCTGGTTCACCACGCCGAAGTCACGCGAGAACAGCGACGAGAACACCAGCGTGATCGCCACCGTGTTCGTGATGTACGGCAGGAAGTACATCGCGATCACCGGGTTGCGGATGCGGCGCAGGCGGGTGTGGATGAAAAACGCGAGCGGGATCGCCACCAGGTGCTGCGGCAGCCCGGCGGCGATGCCCAGCCAGAAGGTGTTGGCCAGGGCGCGCCAGAAGTCGCGTGCGTACAGCTCCGACCAGAACGCGCCGCTGAAGAACTCGTTCCACGGCAGGCCGTCGAGCTGCAGCACGAACAGGTAGTTGCCCCAGCCCTCCCACTTCATCCCGCCGAGGCCTGCCGCCAGCTCCCAGCGGAAGAACGACGCATACGCCGAGAACAGCAGCGGGAACAACCCGAAGCCGATGAACAGCACGAAAAACGGCGCGACGAAGACATACGGCATCCAGTGCCAGGGCTTCAGGCGGCGCCGTTGCGGCGCAGGGGACGGCGGCGTCGAAGAAGCCGCAGCAGACAGCGATGCCATGGGATGAGGCTGCGTCGTTCAGGAAGCGGCGTTCAGCGGCGCACGCGGCGTTCGATGGCCTTGCGGGCGTCGGCCAGCGCGAGCTTCACGTCCTTGTCCTGCTCCAGCACCTTGTCGAACTCGGAGGCGATCACTTCGGCAGCCACCGGGTCGAGGCGGTCCACCGCCACCGCGGGGATCTTCTGCGCCGTCGCCTTCCAGGCCTTGCGCGCCGGCTCGTTGCCGAGGAACTCGACCGGCTTGTCGATGAAGGCGTCGTTGGTCGCTTCCACCAGCGCGGGGAAGGCATCGAGGTCGCGGAACGCGGCCAGCTGCACTTCCTTGTTCGTCGTCATGAACTTGACGAACTCCCAGGCGACGTCCTTGTTCTTGGCACCCTTCGGGATGGCATAGAACGAGCCGCCCCACGAGGCGTTGATGCCGCCGGGCAGGCCGGCCGATCGCCACAGGCCCTTGGTTTCCGGCGCGATCCAGTTCTTCAGGTGGCCTGCCAGCCAGGCCCCCATCATTTCGCCGGCGACGGTGCCGCGCTTGAAGCCTTCGCTCCACTCGTTGCTCCAGGCACCGACCTTGGCATCGATGCCGGCGGCGCGTGCGCGCTTGGCGGTCTCGAACGCCTGCACGAAACGCGGCGACTCGACCAGCACCTTGCCCTTGTCGTCGAAGTAGATGCCTTCACCGTCGTGCAGGCCGGAGCGCAGGATGATGTCCTTGATGGCCGCCGCATGCGGGATCAGGTAGGCGCCCGTCTTGGCCTTGAGCGTCTTGCCCGACTCGATGAACGAATCCCACGACTTGGTGAGCTGCGCCTCGCTGACGCCGGCCTTGTCCATCAGGTCCTTGCGATAGAACAAGGCGCCCGGGCCGATGTCGGCCGGCATGGCAGCACGGATGCCGCCGCGGCTGGTGGCCTGCGCCACCGAGAACTTGAAGAAGCGGTCGCCCAGCGCATTGGCGTTGTACGGCGGCTTCGACAGGTCCTCCAGGCCGCCGCCCTCGGCGAACTTGGCCACGAAGCCGATCTCCAGGCCCATCACGTCGGGCAGGTTGGCACCGGTGGCCAGCGAGGTGGTCATGGCGTTGTGGTGGTCGCCATAGCCCAGCGCGACCAGCTTGACCTCGACATCGGGGCGCACCTTCTTGAACAGCGGGATGGCCGCCTGGACCGAACGGTCGAGGTCCTTGAAGGAAGCGACGGTGAGCACCGTCTGCGCATGCAGCGACAGCGAACAAAGGCCGAGCCAGGCGGCCAGCCCCAGGCGGGAAGCGAGTTTCACGAAGGTCTCCTTGTCAGGGTGCACTCACCTGCACGGTCGTATGACATGATTTGTGCAAGCGCTTGCATAAAAGTGTAGGAGGGGCCGCTCCAGGCTGTCACTGAGGACGAACCCCCAAAGGAAAAGCAAGAAATGACAGGCGCCGTGAAAAATGGCGCAGTAGCCGCGCCGGGCTCGGCGCGAGCCTAGGCGCGGCGCCTGGCCGGGCGCCCGGCGGACGGTGCCGGCCCGGCCTGGGCCGGCAGGGCCCGCGTGGATTCGCGCACGATCAGTTCGAGCGGCGCCACGGTGCCCAGCGGCGGCTTGCGCCCCTCGATCAGGGCGACGACGGCATTGGCCGCTTCGCGGCCGAGCTCGCGCAGCGGCTGCCTCACCGTGGTGAGCGGCGGCAACGAGAACGCCGAGTGCTGCACGTCATCGAAGCCGACGATCGAGATGTCGTCGGGCACGCGCAGGCGGCGGCGGTGCAGCGCCAGCATCGCGCCGTAGGCCGAGTCGTCGTTCGCCGCGAACACCGCCGTGAACGGCAGGCCGCGGTCGAGCAGCACGTTCATCGCGGCCAGGCCGCCCGGCTCCACATAGCTGCCGGCGGCCACCAGGCGGTCGTCCGGCTCGACGCCCGCCTCGGCCAGCGTGTCGTGATAGGCGCGCAGGCGATCGTCGGCATCGTCCCGCCCGGGCGGGCCCGAGATGAAGGCGATGCGGCGGTGGCCGAGCTCGAGCAGGTGCTGCAGCGCCCGGCGGGCGCCCTGGTAGTGGTCGAAGCCGAGTGAATGCACGCGGCGCGTGGCCACCTTGCGCCCCACCACCACCATCGGAACGCCCTCGGCATGGCGCTCGAGCACTTCGTCGGACAAGCCGGGGTGGATCAGGATGACGCCGTCCACGCCCCGCCCCACGAGGGAATTCAGCCGCTGTGCCTCGTGTTCCGGCTGCCAGTGCCCGCTGGCATAGATGGCCTCGTACTGGTGGCCGGCCAGGCCGTCCTCGACGCCGCGCATCGCGGCATTGAAGAAGGTGCTGACGATCTCCTGGGTGAGCACGCCCACGGTCATGGTGCGGCCCTTGGCCAGGCCCCGCGCCACCAGGTTGGGCCGGTAGTTCAGGCGCTGGATGCTGCCTTCGATGGCGGCCACCTTGTCCTCGGACACCGGATGGGATCCGCTCAGGTAGCGCGAGACGGTGCTGGTCGAAACGCCCGCCAGGCGCGCGACTTCCTCGAGCGTGATCTTTTGGCCGCTGGGCATGAGGGTGCTGAGTCGTCGAAGTGGGGCGCGATGATAGCGCTTGCCATGACGAGCCGCCACGCACTCGGAAGTCGCCCCCAACGGCGCTGCGGCCTCGTCCTCTCGCTTCCCCTGACGAAGTCCGCAAGATCGGCAAGCCTGCAGCGTTGCAAGCGCTTGCAAGGAGCCGCTATCGTTCGGGCATGCAACCATCCGACTTCAAGTTTCCGGCCGGATTCCTCTGGGGAACCGCCACGTCCGCCTACCAGATCGAGGGCTCGGCAGACGTCGACGGCCGCACGCCCAGCATCTGGGACAGTTTTGCCAGGACGCCCGGCCGCGTCGAGAACGGCGACACCGGCGACGTCGCCTGCGACTCCTACCGCCGCGTCGAAGAAGACGTGGCGCTGCTGAGCGAACTGGGCGTCAAGGCCTACCGCTTCTCGATCTCCTGGTCCCGCGTGATGCCGGCCGGGCGCGGCGAGTTGAACCCGCTGGGCATCGCCTACTACCGCCGCCTGGTCGACCTGCTGCACGACGCCGGCATCATGCCCATGGCCACGCTCTACCACTGGGACCTGCCGCAGGTGCTGCATGACGAAGGCGGATGGCTCAACCGTCGTTGCGCCTATGACTTCGCGCAGTACGCCCGCGCCATGTTCGACGCCCTGGGCGACCGCGTGGCAGTGTGGTTCACCATCAACGAGCCCTGGTGCGCCTCGATGCTGTCGCATGCCATGGGCATGCACGCCCCGGGCGAGAAGGACCTCGGCAACGCAGTCACCGTGGCCCACCACCTGCTGCTCGCGCACGGCCTGGCGGTGAAGGAGTTCCGCCGCACCGAGCAGCCGGGCCGCATCGGCATGGCCCCCAACGTCGAGTGGCATGAGCCGTACTCCTGCCACCCGGACGACGTGGCCGCCTGCGAACGCGGGCTGGACTGGTTCAACCGCTGGTTCATCGACCCGATCTACCACGGCCGCTATCCACAGGGGCTGCTGGCCCGGTATGCGGTGCTGGGCATCCACCCGCCGGTCGAAGACGGCGACATGGCCATCATCGGCCAGCGCACCGACCTGCTGGGCATCAACTACTACACCGGCGGCTACACCCGGGAGGCGATCCGGGCGATGCTGGCGACGCCGGCAGACGCCTTCCAGCAGATCGATGCGCTGCGCCACCTGCAGACGGTGAACGTGGCCGGCTTCCGCAAGACCGACATCGGCTGGGACATCTACGCCGACGGCTTCTACAAGGTGCTGACCTGGCTGAAGGACGAGTACGGCAACCCGCCGCTGCTCATCACCGAAAACGGCGCCTGCGACAACACCGAGCCCGATGCCACCGGCCGGGTCGACGATGCCCTGCGCATCGAGTACCACCGCCGCCACGTGATCGCGCTCGACCGTGCGCTGCGCTCCGGCTGCGACCTGCGCGGCTACACCGCCTGGTCGCTGCTCGACAACTTCGAATGGGCCCACGGCTACAGCAAGCGCTTCGGCCTCGTTCACGTGGATTTCCAGACACAGCAGCGCACGCCCAAGGAAAGCTTCCGCTGGTACCAGCGCCTCATCCGCGAAGGTGGGTTTGCCGTATGAGAACCCGGCTGCATCGATCGTTGCGGCGCCTCTGCGCCCGCGCCCTCGCCTGCGCCCTGGCGCTCACGCCGGCGTTCCTGCCCCTTGCGGCCGGTGCCGCCGAAAACGCCCGCGTGGTCATCAAGGCCGACGAGGAAGGGGTCGCGGTCAACCCGGCAGTGATCCGCGGCTACAACTTCGGCAACTGGATGGCGGTGGCCGAGTTCCGCGAGGGCCTGGCGCGCGTGCCGGCGGCTTCGCTGCGCTTTCCAGGCGGCAACATCGGCGACGAGCAGGACATGGACAGCGCGACGCTGGACACCTTCCGTGCGCTGCTGGGCCTGGTGAGCGGCGGCCCCGAATTGATGGTGCAGACCCGGGTGTTCGCCGGCCGCATCGACCGCAAGCCGGCCAACGAGCCGGAAGACGCCGCCAACGCGGTGCGTCTGGCCCGCGAACGCGGCCTCGCGGTGCCCTTCTGGGAGATCGGCAACGAGCCCGACCTCTACAGCGTGACCCGCGGTGACCCGAGCTGGACGCCCGAGCGCTACTGCAAGGTGTTCCGCGCCCAGGCGCAGGCCATCAAGGCGGTCGACGCCAACGCGCAGGTGGCTGGCCCGGCGGTGTCGGGCGCGGCGGACACCGCGATGCGCTTCCTCGACCGGTTCGTCGAATTGTGCGGCGACGCGGTGGACGTGCTCACCTGGCACCTCTACCCGACCGAGGGCAACGGCACCGAGGAAGCGGCCCTGCAGACCATCGCGCAGGTCGATGCCTCGGTGAAGCGGGTGCAGGCGCTCTGGCGCGACCCCAAGCGCAATCCGCTGGGACACGGCCGCGACGTGAAGCTGGCCGTCACCGAGTACGGCCTGTCGTGGCGCACCGACCGGCCGCGCTTCCTGTCGGACCAGGTGGCCGGGCTGTGGGCCGCCGAAGCCGCATTGCGCCTGGCCCAGCACGGTGTGCGCGCGGCGCACTACTTCGCCTACCAGGGCACCGGGTTCCACGGCCTGCTCGACAACGCGGGCGTGCCGCGGCCCACCTACTACGCCTTCTCGATGCTGAGCGGGCTCGAAGGCCGCTTCGTGAAGGCCGGCTCGAGCCACCCGGCGCTGTGGGCCCATGCGGTCAAGGGCAAGGAGGGCCTGACCGTGCTGCTGCTCAACACGCTCAACGAGCCGGTGCAAGCCGAACTCGACGTTGCCGGATGGCGGGTCGAGCAGGCGCAGTACTTCGATGCAGCCATCGTCGAGGAAGAACACCCGCTCGCCACGCTGCCGCAGGCCGGCCGCCTGAAGCTTGCGCCGCGCTCGATGTCGCTGCTGCGCCTGCGGAGGCAACCATGAGCCACTCGATCGCACGCCGGCGCATGCTCGGCGGCATGGCAGGGCTCGCCGCCATGCCCTTCACCAGCGCCTGCGGCACCACGGCCGGCTCGGATGCGCCCTCGCCGCTCGACGACGCCCTGGCGCTGCCGGTGCTCGAAGACACCAGCACCAGCCCCACGCAGGGCGTGTTCTTCGGCGTCTTTCGCGAGAACGCGCTCACCGACGTGGTGAGCGGCGCGCAGGCCGACCTGCGGCGCAAGCCGGCCGCGGTGATGTGGTTCACGCGCTTCGGCTCGGCCTTCCCCCAGTCGCAGCTGCAGTACCTGGCCAGCCAGGGCATGGCGGCCCAGGTGACCTGGGAGCCCTGGGGCGCGCATGGCGAGGCCATCACGCTGGCGCAGATCGAAGCCGGCCTGTGGGATGCCTACATCGACACCTGGGCCCAGGCGGCCGCGCGCCTGGACCTGCCCTTCATGCTGCGCTTCGGCCATGAGTTCAACGGCGACTGGTATCCCTGGTGCGTGGTGAACAACGGCAGCAACGGCGAAGCCTTTGCACGCGTGTACCGGCGGGTCGTGGCCCGCTTCAGGGCTGCGGGCGCGCACAAGGTGCAGCACGTCTGGTGCTTCAACAACGCGAACCAGCCGGCCGCGGCATGGAACGACCCGCGCTTTGCCTACCCGGGCGACGACGTCGTCGACTGGATCGGCATCGACGGCTACAACTTCGGCACCAGCCAGTCGTGGTCGCGCTGGACGTCGTTCAGCGATGTCTTTTCAGGCGCGCTTGCCACCGCGCAGGCCATCTCACCGCGCAAGCCGGTGGTGCTGGCCGAGATGGGCTGCTCCGAAACCGGCGGCGACAAGGCGGCCTGGATCGCCCGCATGGCCGCCGACCTGGCCCGCATGCCCTCGGTGCGCGCCTTCACCTGGTTCGACATCGTCAAGGAAACCAGCTGGGCGCTGACGTCCAGCGACGCGAGCTGGCATGCGGCCATCCAGGCGCTGCGGCAGCCGCACATCCGGGGCAACGGCACGGCCCTGCTTTCGGTCGCCACGCCGCGGGCCTGACCGGCGCGGCATTCACAACACCAACAGGACATCCACCATGACCACCACCTCCCACGGCACCCGGCTCGGCCTGCTGGCACTTGCCATCACCGCCATGGCCGGCTGCGCCATCGCGCCGCAGCCGAAGGCCCAGGCCCCTGCCGCTTCGCCGGCGCCTGCACCGCAAGCCGCAGCCGCAGCGCCGTCGCCCGCCCTCGCCTTCGCCGTGTTCAGGCCCGACGGCACCACGGCCCAGGGCGGCATGTTCACCGGCTTCGCCTATTCCGAGAAGCCGGGCGACGCCACCTTCGACAAGATCGCAGTCGCCAACGGCACCGCGCGGGTCAACGGCAGCGTGTGGCCGCAGAAGGGCAGCACCTGGGCCGGCATCGGCTTCACCGCTGCGGCCGGTGCGGACGGCAAGACGCTCGATCTTTCGCAGCAGCGCACGCTGCATCTTCAGCTTGCGTCGGCCACCACCACGCAACTGCGCGTGCGCCTGGTCGGCGACGACAAGGCCACCCGCGACAACGGCTGCTACCCGGTGGCGGTGCAGAACGTGACGCCGGAACTGCGCGACTACGCGATCCCGCTGTCGCGCTTCGCCCCTGAGGCGTATTGCGGCGCCCAGGGTCGATCCGTCGCCGCCACCGCGACGGCAGTGGCGGCCATCGAGGTCAGTGATCCGGCGCTGACCCCCGGCACCAAGCGGCTGGTGGACTTCCAGGTCGGGCGCATCGAACTGAAGCCCTGACCCTTTCCTGATTCCGACACCGCGCGCGCAGCGACGAGGGGGCTGCGCGTGCTGGTTGAACTCGCCCCCAAGAAAAGTGGAGACAGCTTGAAGATCTCAAAACTCGCCATGGCCGCGACGCTGTGCGCGGCGGCCGGCTGGGCCCATGCCGCCAACGTCGACTTCAGCGGCTACTTCCGCGCCGGCACCGGCGTCAGCGAACGCGGCGGCACGCAGGTGTGCTTCGGCCTGCCCGGCGCCGACACCAAGTGGCGTCTCGGCAACGAGTGCGACTACGTCATCGAGCCGGTGTTCGACACCAAGGTCGCCGAATACGAAGGCTCCGGCTGGCATGTGCGCATGATGCCGGGCGTGTACCGCGCCTGGGGCCAGACCGAGTTCGGCACCGACGAACTGGTCGCGCGCTTCGGCCAGGCCTATGTCTATGGCGACAAGATCGCCCCGCTGGCCAACGGCACGGCCTGGGCCGGGCGGCGCTTCTACAACCGCCTGCAGACCGGCATCAACGACCAGTTCCTCGAGAACAACGACGGCGACGGCGCCGGCATCGAGAACATGGACTTCGGCTTCACCAAGGCCAGCATCGCCTTCATGATGAGCGGCCGCGGCGGCGCCAACAACAACCGGTTCTCCGTGCCGGTGCGGCTGACCGACATCAAGACCGTGGCCAACGGCGCCTTCTCGGTCTACGTGACGCCGTCGCTGCAGACGCGCTCGCGCAACCAGGTGACCGACACGGCCACCCCCCGCGAAGCGAAGGGCCTGGCGGTCGGCGCGTACCACACCCTGGGTGGGGTGCTGGGCGGCGAGCTGCTGGGCGGCGTGCGCTTCGACAAGCTCGGCGAAGCCACCAACTCCCGCGCCGTGCTGCAGCAGACCGGCAACCTCGGCGCCGGCACCCGCTTCGACGTGGTGGCCGAATACCGCCTGGCCCATGCCGCCAACGGCCTCGACTCGCGCTGGACCGCCATCGGCGGGCGCACCGACACGCACATCACCGGCCCCTTCCGCGTGCTGGTCGAGCTGGGCCACGACCGCGTCAAGCCGGACGGCCAGGACCTGCGCACCATGACCAAGCTCACGCTCGCCGGCGCGGTGTCGGCCGGCAAGGACGCCTGGTCGCGTCCGACGCTGCGTGTCTTCGTGACCCATGCGGTGTGGAACGAGGCGGCGCGCAAGGTGCTGGGCCAGAACTGGGTCAACGGCGAACGCCTGCAGCAGGTGTACGGCGACCGGCTGAACGGCACCACCTTCGGCGTGCAGACCGAAGCCTGGTGGTGAACCAGGCCTGACGCGGGCCGGGGCTCAGCCCCAGCGCCCGCGCATGCGCGACAGCACGTCCACCGGCGGGCCGGCAGCGCCGCCCGCCGGCTCGGCCGCCAGCAAGGCCGCCGGCCCCACACGCTCGAAATGGTGCTGGATGGCCGGCGGGATGAAACGCGTCAGCGAGGCATACACGTGGCGGTCGCCGTACGCGCCCTGCTGGGTCACGTAGTAGCGCTGCGGCACCAGCAGGTGCAGTTGCTCCCTGGCCCGCGTCATGCCCACGTACAGCAGCCGCCGCTCTTCCTCGATCAGCGAGGCGGAGCCGGTGATGATGTCGCACGGGATGCAGCCGTCCACCGTGTTGAGGATGGACACCGAGCGCCACTCCTGTCCCTTGGCCGAATGCAGCGTCGACAGGATCAGGTAGTCCTCGTCGAGGTGGGCGGCACCTGACTCGTCGCTGCTGGCCGCCGGCGGATCCAGCGCCAGCTCGGTGAGGAAGCGTTCGCGCGACTGGTGGCCGCCCGCGATCTGCACGAGCTGCCGCAGGTCGGCCACCCGCACTGCCGCATCATCGGCCGCCTGTTCCAGCAGCGGCACGTACCACTGCAGCACGTCTTCCAGTTCGGCCGGCCAGCCGCCCTGCCCGCCCGCCAGGCGGCCGTGCAGTTCGGCAAAGCACCGCAGCGATCCGCGTGCCGCGGCCGGTGCGTCGAAGGCCTGCAAGGCAGCGGTCGCATCGGCCGCCTCGGCCACCGCCTGCACCAGACGCCGCGCCGTGGCCGGCCCCACGCCGGGCATCAGCTTGGCGACGCGGAAGGCCGCCACCTCGTTGCGCGGATTGCCGGCCCAGCGCAGCACGGCCAGCACGTCCTTGATGTGGGTGGACTCCAGGAACTTGAGGCCGCCGAACTTCACGAAGGGGATGTTCCGGCGCACCAGCTCCATCTCGAGCGCTGCGCTGTGGTGGGCGGTGCGAAACAGCACCGCCTGGTGCCGCAGCAGCATGCCGGCCTCGCGCTGCGCCAGCACGCGGTCGGCCACCCAGCGCGCCTGTGCCAGCTCGTCCTCCACCGTCACCAGCAAGGGCTTGCACGACGACTCGCGGTCGGTCCACAGCTGCTTGGCGTGCCGCTCGGCCGCCTGTGCGATGACCGCATTCGAAGCTTCCAGGATGGGCCGCGTCGAGCGGTAGTTGCGCTCCAGCGTCACGCGCACGGCGCGTGTCGCGAACTGCCGGTCGAAGTCGAGGATGTTGCGCACCTCGGCGGCACGGAAGGAATAGATGGCCTGCGCGTCGTCGCCCACCGCCACCACGCCACGGCCGTCGGGCTTCAGCCGCTGCAGGATGCCGGCCTGCAGCCGGTTGGTGTCCTGGTATTCGTCGACCAGCACATGGTCGAACCGCGCACCCACCTCGCTGGCCAGCGCCGGGTCTTCGAGCATCAGGCTCCACGACAGCAGCAGGTCGTCGAAGTCGAGCAGCTGCTGGTCCTGCTTGGCCCGGGCATAGGCGCCGAACAGCGCCTTCAGCTCGTCGATCCAGTCGAGGCACCAGGGGTAGTGATCGCGCACGACCGCCGCCAGCTCTGCGTCGCTGTTGATGACGCGCGAATACAGGCCGAGGCAGGTCGCCTTGGTCGGGAAACGCTTCTTCGTCTTCGAAAAGCCCATGCCGTCGCGCACGACGTCGAGCAGGTCCTCCGCATCGCCGCGGTCGAGCACGGTGAAGCTGTCGGACAGGCCCAACCGCGGCGCATACAGCCGCAGCAGGCGCGCCGCCACCGAATGGAAGGTGCCGGCCCATTCGAGGTGCGGCCGCTGGCCCGAGCGCAAACCGAGCGAGGCCTGCAGCAAGGCGCCGGCCCGCTGCGTCATCTCGAGCGCCGCGCGTCGCGAGAACGTGAGCAGCAGGATGCGCTGCGGGTCGGCGCCCGCCAGCACCAGCCGGGCCACGCGGGTGGCCAGCGTCTTGGTCTTGCCGCTGCCGGCACCGGCGAGCACGAGCAGCGGCGCCGCTGCACGCGCATCGCCGTCGAGCCCGTGCTCGACGGCGATGCGCTGCTGCTCGTTGAGCGAGGCGAGCACGTCGACACGCGAGGAAGCAGCAGGGACATCGGGGGCGGGAGCAACGGTGGCGGACAGCATGGCCGGTACTGTATACGCGTACAGGCGCCATTCAGCCGCGCGGCCGGCCGGCATTCGTGAAGTCCGTTTGACCCTCTTCACGAGATATTGCAGCGCGCACGGGCTCGGTCGCGTACTATCCGCCGGCTGATATGCACAAGACCGTCCGCACACAGGTCTTTCTTCCCGCCCCGGCACCCCTGCCGTGATCGTGTCGAATCCCCCGTGAAGATCTTCTTGGCGTCTCTTCGCAGGACGCGCTGTTGCTTCCTGCAACTCCGGAAGGAATTCGACATGACGACTCAGACTGGCACCGTGAAATGGTTCAACGAAGGCAAGGGCTTCGGCTTCATTGCCCCCGATGACGGCGGCAAGGACTTGTTCGCCCACTTCAAGGAAATCCAGGGCAGCGGCTTCAAGACGCTGACCGAGAACCAGCGGGTGCAGTTCGAAGTGACCCAGGGCCAGAAGGGCCCGCAGGCCTCGAACATCCGCAGCCTCGGCTGACGCCCCCGTGGGCGTAAGCCCACCCGACCTTTGATGGTTCCCTCGAAGCGCGGCTCGTCCGCGCTTTGTCGTTGATGGAGGCTTCCGCCTTGAAGAACCTGCAAGAAGCCACCGAGCGCATCTGCGAACTCAAGGGCAGCCTCGTGACGCTCGACGCGCTGCTGCCGGCGCTGGTGCAGATGCTGCCGCCGCAGTCTCGAACCCAGCTCATGGAGTCGTTCGAATCCCATGCAGAAGCGGCGCGCACCGTCATGCTGCATGCCGACATCTCGGACCTGGTGCTGAACACCTTCGAGCGGGACGTGACCCGATACCGCGCCGTGCTGGCGAGCAGCAGCGATGCCGCCACTCCCGGGAGGGTCGCCGGCTCGCTCGACCCCCTGCTGCTCACGGCCGCGAAGATCACCACATTCCAGCGTGCGCGCCTGCTCACCGGCGCCAGCGGCTTCTTCTTCCGGCGCGGCGAACGGCTGTTCGTGGTGACGAACCGCCACGTGTTCTCCGATGTGTCGAGCGGCCACTTCCCCGATCGCATCGAGATCGAGATGCATACCGACGCGCACGACCTGACGCAGTTCGCCACCTGCTCGATCCCCCTCTACCACGACGAACTCGGACAGTGGCGCGAGGCCACCGACAGCGGCGGGACCGTCGATGTCGCGGTGCTGGAGCTTGACGCCGGCGAGTTGCCGGAGGGCGCGGTGTACCGTGCGTTCGACGAGACCCACCTGGAGCCCCGTGGCGAGGCGGTTTCGCTGGGCGATGCGTTGACGATCGTCGGCTTCCCGCTCGGCTTTCACGACACCATCCATCACCTCGCGGTCGCGAGAAGCGCGTCCATCGCTTCGGCCTACGGCGTGCGATTCCAGCAGCAAGGCTGCTTTCTCACCGATGCCCGGACGCACCGCGGCATCAGCGGAGCTCCGGTCCTGCGGCGCCGCACGCATGTTTCGTCGCAAGCCGCGCCACTGCCGTGGCAACTGCTGGGCGTTCACTCGACCCGCATGGACATGCGCACCCGCGACCAGTCCCAGGACGAATCGCTGGGCTTGAACTGCGTCTGGTACGCCGACGTCCTGATGGCGCTGACCGCCGCGCCGACCTCCGCGCCGGACGACGGTGCACGAACCTAGAGCCCCTCGATGAAGGCGCGAAGCTTCTCCGAGTGGCTCGGATGCTTCAGCTTGCGCATGGCCTTCGCCTCGATCTGACGGACGCGTTCGCGGGTCACGTCGAACTGCCGGCCCACTTCCTCGAGCGTGTGGTCGGTGCTCATGTCGATGCCGAACCGCATGCGCAGGATCTTGGCTTCGCGGGGCGAAAGGCCGTCGAGCATCTCGCCGACCACGGCGCGCAGGCTCGACTGCATGGCCGCTTCCATCGGCGCGACGCTGTTCCCGTCCTCGATGAGGTCGCCCAGCGTGGTGTCGCCTTCGTCACCCACCGGCAGTTCCAGCGAAACCGGCTCCTTGGCGATCTTCATGATCTGCTGCACCTTGGCCGGCGGCAGCTCCAGCAGCTGCGCGATCGTCGCCACGTCGGGCTCGACGCCGAACTCGTGCAGGTGGGCGCGGGTCACGCGGTTCAGCTTGTTGATCGACTCGATCATGTGCACCGGCACCCGGATGATGCGGGCCTGGTCGGCGATCGCGCGAGTGACGGCCTGGCGGATCCACCAGGTCGCGTAGGTCGAGAACTTGAAGCCGCGGCGGTACTCGAACTTCTCCACCGCCTTCATGAGGCCGCAGTTGCCTTCCTGGATCAGGTCGAGGAACAGCATGCCGCGGTTGGTGTACTTCTTCGCGATGGAGATCACCAGGCGCAGGTTCGCCTCGACCAGTTCGGCCTTGGCCGCGAGCGACGTCCGCTCGCCTTCGTCCATCTTCTGGTGGATCGCCTTCAGCTCCTCGAACGGCACCACCGCCTTGAACTGCAGGTCGATCAACCGGGCCTGCAGTTCCTGGACGGCCGGCGCGCTGCGCCCGAGCTTCGCGCCATAGGGGCTGGCGGTGGCCGACTCGAGCTCGACCCAGGCAAGGTTGAGCGCATTGGGCGGGAACCGCTCGATGAAACGCTCCTGCGGCATGCCGCACTTGTCGACCACGATCCTGCGGATGTCGCGCTCGCACCGGCGCACGCTTTCGACCTGCGAACGCAGCAGGCCGCACAGGCGGTCGATGGTCTTGACGGTGAAGCGGATGCCCATCAGCTGGTCGCTGAGCGCCTGCTGCGCCTTCCGGTAGGCGGTGCTGCCGCAGCCGCCCTTCTCGAACGCCTGGCGCAGCCGGTCGAAGCCGGTGCGCAGGGACGCAAAGGCCTCGAGCGCGGCGACGCGGAGTTCCTCCAGCCGCTGGGTCATCGCCCGGCTCGCTCCGCTGCCGTCGCCCTCGTCATCGTCGTCATCGAACGAGTCGATGTCCTCCTCGGCCACGTAGTCGTCGGCCTCGCCGGCCACGACGATGCGGTCGACGACCTCCGCAATGCCGAGTTCCCCGGCAGCGATCCGTTCGCCCAGCACCAGGATCTCGGCCATGATCGCCGGCGCTCCGGAGATGGCGTGCATCATGGCTTGCTGGCCGCCTTCGATGCGCTTGCAGATCTCGATCTCGCCTTCGCGCGTCAGCAGCTCGAAAGAGCCCATCTCGCGCATGTACAGGCGCACCGGGTCGGTGGTGCGACCGAACTCGGAATCGGCCGCCGACAGCGCCACCTCCGCGGCCTCCTCGGCATCCTCTTCGGTGGCTGCGGTGCCGGCGCCGCCTGCGACGAGCAGCGCCGCGGCATCGGGCGCCTGTTCGTACACCGCGATGCCCATGTCGGTCAGCATCTTCCCGATCGCCTCGAGCCCCTCGGCATCGATGAGGCTTTCCGGCAGGTGGTCGTTGACCTCCTGCTGCGTGAGGTAGCCCCGGGTCTTGCCCATCTTGAGCAAGGCCTTCAGCTCGCCGCGGCGCTTGTCCGCTTCATCGCTGGTGAGGCGGGTCACATCGAGCCCGAACTCGCGGTTCAGTGCGCGCTCCTTGGAGCGGGGCACCTTCACGCGCAACGGCTTCACCTTCGCAGTGGGCTGCACATCGTCGGGCAATGCCTCGGGGCGAGTGGCGATGGCGGGCTTCCTGGGTGGAACGGCGAGCGTCTTCTGGCGGGTGGTGGTCATGTTCGCAAGACGGCCGCGAGGAACTGTCGTCGCCCGCCGGCCCAGCGGCCCGAAGGGGCGATGAGCGTGTGGGCGGGGCATTGCCGCGGCCGATGTGGACCGGTCTCGATGAAGGATCAGACCGGAGATGAGGCTCGCCGCTTGGTGAGGCTGACCACCATGGGACCGGGAGCGGTCGGTGTGGCGTGCGGCATCAAGGGGGCCGGCGCCGTGTCAGGCGACTTCGCCGCGCCAGTGAGCAATGCGCGGCGGAAGCGGCGGATTGTACTGCCCCGTGACCGATCGCTCCGTGCGGCCGGCGCCGCGGGGCGCTACCGCCCCAGCTGCGCCAGCGCAGCCTGCAGCCCGGCCACGCCCCCCACCCGCTGATCGTTGATGAAGACCTGCGGCATCTGCCGCACCGAAGGGCCGCATTTGGCGAAGAACGCCTGCCGTTCGGCCTCGTCATCGATGCGGATCTCCTCGAAGTCGAGCGTGCGCGACTTGAGCAGCATCTTGGCCGTGTCGCATTGCGGGCAGTTGGATTTGGAGTAGACGACGATGTTGAGCTTCATGCGGAAAGTGTAGGACCGCCAGGCTCAGCCCTTCGCGTCCACCGCCGAGGAAAAGACATAACCCTCGCTGCGCACCGTCTTGATGTAGCGCGGCTCGCGGGCGTCGTCGCGCAGGCGCTGGCGCAAGCGGCTCACCAGCAGGTCGATCGACCGCTCGAAGGGTTCGGTCTCGCGCCCCTGCGTCAGGCTCAGCAGCTGGTCGCGGCTGAGCACCTTCTGCGGGTGGTCGAGGAACACCCGCAGCAGCCGATACTCGGCGCCGCTCAGGGCGACCATCAGGCCGCTGTCGTCCAGCAGGTGACGCGAGAGGGTGTCGAGCTGCCATTCGCCGAAGGCCAGCTTCGGCGCCTCTTCGGTCAGGCGCATGTTCGGCGGCAGCATGCGGGTGCGCCGCAGCACCGAGCGGATGCGCGCCAGCAGCTCGCGGGCGGCAAACGGCTTGACCAGGTAGTCGTCGGCGCCCATCTCCAGGCCGAGGATGCGATCGGCCTCCTCCCCGCGCGCCGTCAGCATCAGGATGGGCGTGGCCTTGTGCCTGCCGGCGCGCAGGTCGCGGCACAAGGTCAGGCCGTCCTCGCCCGGCAGCATCAGGTCCAGCACGATCAGGTCGAACGGGGCTGACTCCTCCAGCGCCGCGCGCATGTGCCGGCCGGTGGCCACCGCCAGCGCACGCAGGCCGTTCTTCACCAGGTAGGCGGTGAGCAGGTCGCGGATCTCCCGGTCGTCGTCGACGATGAGGATGTGGTCGGCGCCGTTCGAGTTCATGGCCGCAATGGTAGAGACAAAGGCGCCCGGCCCGCCGGGCGCAGGTCCGGGCGCCGGGCCGGCTCAGGCCAGATCGATGGTCACGTCGATGTTGCCGCGCGTGGCCTTCGAATACGGGCAGGTGCGATGGGCCAGGTCGACGATCTGCCGGGCCGTGTCCTGCGGCAGCCCGGGCAGGCTGACCTTCAGCCGCGCGGCCAGGAAGTAGTCGTCGCCGGTCTGGCCGAGGTCGACTTCGGCATCGACCGCCGTGTCGTCGGGCAGCTTCACCTGCAGCCTGGCCGCGGCCTTGCCCATCGCGCCGATGAAACAGGCGGACCAACCCACCGCAAACAGCTGTTCCGGGTTGGTGCCGGGCCTGCCCGAGCCGGGCGTGCTCAGCTTCACGTCGAGTGCGCCGTCGCCGGACGCTCCCACGCCGTTGCGGCCGCCGGTGGTGCGGGTGTGGCCGGTGTAGATGACCTTGTCGATGGTCTTGATCACGGAAGCTCTCCGGTTGATGCTTCGTCGCCGAAGCGGAGCCTGCATTGCACCGGGCGCATGTATGCGGGATGTGTCGACACCCGGGCGGATTTGAAATCGCGCATGTCCGCCTGCGCTGCGGACACAGTGCAATACAAAGCGGCCGATCGCCGGGCCCGCGCCGGGCCTATAAACCCGGGCGTGGAACGAGGAACAACCATGAGTCGCCTCACTGAAGCTGCCGCCGCCGGCAAACCCGCCGCTGCCCTGCGCAGGCTGGTGCCCCGGACGCTCTTTGCGCGGGTCACCCTCATCATCGTGGTCGGGCTGGCCATTGCGCAGCTGCTCACCTTCGCGGCGATCCGCCACGAGCGCGGCATGGCACTGCGCGAGCTGATGATGCTGGGCATCGAGCGCGACATCGCCAGCTCCATCGCCCTCCTGGACCGGCTGCCCGGGCCTGAGCGACACCAATGGCTCGACCGGCTGGAACGCCGCAACTACCGCTTCGAGCTGGGGGCCCGGGCGACCGGGTCGGCGGTCGCTGCCCTCGAGCCCGACTCGCAGCGTTTCGTCCAGGCCATCGTCGATGCGATGCGCCCGTTCAAGGTGGTCAGGACGCTGCAGGCCGTCCCACCCGATGAAGGCTTCCAGATCGAGGTGCGCCTGAACGACGGCAGCGTGCTGCTGGTGCATGCGCGCCGGGTCGGGATGCCGGTGCCGGACTGGCTGCTGTGGCTGCTGCTGGCTCAGCTCGCGGTGCTGGCGGCGTGCGCCTGGGTTGCGGTGCGCCTGGTGACCCGGCCGCTGGCCGAACTGGCCGCCGCGGCCGACGACCTGGGCCCCGACCTGAAAGGTCAGCCGCTCGCCGAGAGCGGCCCGTCCGAGGTGGCGCATGCGGCGCGGGCCTTCAACGCGATGCAGCGCCGCATCGCCAGCTACATGGCCGAGAGGGTCGAGATCCTGGCGGCGATCTCCCACGACCTGCAGACCCCCATCACCCGGATGCGGCTGCGCACCGACCTGATGGACAGCGAAGAAGACCGGCGCAAGCTGCAGCAGGACCTGGACGCGATGCAGGCGCTGGTGCGCGAAGGCGTCACCTACGCACGCACCCTGCATGGCACCGCCGAGCCGCCCTGCCGCATCGACGCCGATGCGCTGCTGGAAAGCATCGTGGCCGACTACCAGGACGCCGGCGAGCAGGTCAAGCTCGAAGGACGCACCGGCGCGGCCATCGTGACCCGGCCCAACGCGCTGCGCCGCATCCTCACCAACCTGATCGACAACGCGCTGAAGTTCGGCCATGACGTGCAGCTGCGGGTCCAGGGCGAGCCGGAGCAGCTGGTGCTCTCTGTGCTCGATCGCGGACCGGGCATCCCGCCCGACCAGCTGGAGGCGGTGCTCAAGCCCTTCTACCGTGTCGAGGGTTCACGCAACCGCAGCACCGGCGGCACCGGCCTGGGCCTGGCCATCGTGTTGCAGCTGGCCACGGCCCTGGGGGCGCAGTTCGAGTTGCGCAACCGCGCCGAAGGCGGGCTGGAGGCACGCCTCGCCCTGACGACGCGAGCGCCGCCCGACAAGTAGCGCCTTCCACCTGTGCCCACCCGCGCCACGGCTCGCGTACCGACGCCGTGATGGCCGCGCTCGTCCCGGCCGCTCCTTCACCCACCCGCACGGACCCCTCCATGCATCTCCTGCTTGTTGCCTATGTGGGCGGTGTGCTCACCATCGTGAGCCCCTGCATCCTCCCGGTGCTGCCCTTCGTCTTCGCCCGCTCCGACCGCGCCTTCACCTCGCACGGGCTGCCTTGGCTGTGCGGCATGGCGCTGGCCTTCGCGGCAGTGGCCAGCCTGGCGGCCGTGGGCGGCGGCTGGGCGGTGGCGCTCAACCAGGGCGGCCGCTACGCCGCCATGGCGCTCCTGGCGCTGTTCGGCCTCGCATTGCTGTGGCCCGCGCTGGCGCAGCGAGCCGGCAGGCCCCTGGTCGCGCTGGGCGCACGGCTGTCGCAGGCCGGCGCCGGGCGCCTTTCACCGCTCCTGCTCGGCGTGGCCACCGGCCTGCTCTGGGCGCCGTGCGCCGGGCCCATCCTGGGATTGATCCTCACCGCAGCCGCATTGAACGGCGCGAGTCTGGGCACGTCCTTGCTGCTGCTGGCCTATGCGGCCGGCGCAGGCACCTCGCTGGCAATCGCGCTGCTGGCCGGCCGGCGCGTCCACTCGATGCTCGGGGCCTCGGCGCGCGCCGGCGAATCCCTGCGTCGCGCGGCCGGGGCGGCGGTGCTGGCCAGCGTGGCGGCCATCTCGCTCGGGCTCGACGTGCAGGTGCTCGTCCGCCTGTCGACCGGCATCACGTCGCGCGTCGAGCAGGCCCTGCTCGACCGGCTCATGCCGCAGCAGCCCGCCGGCAAGCAGGCCGGCGAGGCAGGCGAGGCGGGCAAGCCAGGCGGCAAGGGCGCCATCCTGCTCGCCGCCGACACCGAAGCCACCCCGCCGGCAAGCACGCGGCTCAGCCGGGGGCCGCTCGCCTCGCTGGCGGGCGTCGGCGAGTGGATCAACTCTCCCGCGCTCGACCCTGCGAGCCTGCATGGCAAGGTGGTGCTGGTGGATTTCTGGACGTATTCATGCATCAACTGCCTGCGCACCCTGCCGTACCTGCGCGCATGGGCCGACAAGTACAAGAGCGCCGGGCTGGTGGTGATCGGCGTGCACACGCCCGAGTTCGCCTTCGAGAAGCGCCCGGACAACGTGCGCCGCGCCACCCGGGATCTCGGCATCGGCTTTCCGGTCGCGATCGACAACGACTACGCCGTGTGGCGCGCCTTCGGCAACCGCTACTGGCCGGCCTTCTACTTCATCGACGCGTCAGGCCGGATCCGCCATCGGCAGTTTGGCGAGGGCGGCTATGACACGGCCGAACGGATGATCCAGCAGCTGCTGCGGGAGGCCGGGCAGGCACCGGTGCCTGGCGACCTGGTCGATGCACAAGGCCGCGGCGCACAGGCCGCGGCAGGCACCGGCCCGGTGTTCTCCGGCGAGAGCTACCTCGGTCATGCACGCGCCGAAGGTTTTGCGTCACCCGGCGGCCTGGCAGCCGACCGCCTGCGGCGCTACCCGCCCGCCCCGCCGCTGCGCACCAACCAATGGGCGCTCACCGGCGACTGGACGGTCGACGCCGAGCGTGCGGTGCTGCAAGGCGCACACGGCCGCATCAGCCACCGCTTCCATGCACGCGACCTGCACCTGGTGCTGGGCATCGCGCCGGGCGGCAAGCCGGTGCGCTTTCGCATCCTGCTGGACGGCAAGCCGCCGCTGGGCGACCACGGCGCCGACGTCGATGAACAAGGCCTGGGCATCATCGACGGGCAGCGGCTCTACCAGCTGGTGCGGCAGCCCGGCGCACGCGAGCGGCTGTTCGAGATCGAGTTCCTGGACGAAGGCGCGCAGGCTTATGCCTTCACCTTCGGGTGAAGGCGGCCGCGCGCCGCCCGCCGCCTCAGGCGGCGAAGTCTTCCAGGGTCTTGCCCGCCGCCACCGCCTCCTTCAGCCAGCGCGGCTTCGGGCCCATGCCCGTCCAGCTGTTGCCGTTCTCGTCGCGGTACTTCACGCCGCGCGAACGCAGCGCCGGCTTCGCGGCCTTGGAGGCATTGCGCCCCGCGGCACGCCGGGCCGCCTTGCCGGCCGCGCGCTGAACCGCGAACTCGTCGAGGGAGCGACCGGCAGCCAGGGCGTCTCGCAACCACTGCGGACGCGGCCCGCGACCGCTCCAGGTGTTGCCCGCTTCGTCGCGGTACTTGACGCGGGTTGCCGAAGTGCCGTTGCCGGCGTGTTGCTTGCGAAGGCCCGCACCGCCCAGTCCGAGATCCGCGGCGGTGAGTCCATAGACCTGGATGGCCTCCTTGATGCGTGCAATGACACCTGCCACTTCTTCTTGTCTGAGCCTTTCAGCCTCGCGCTGAAGTCTTTCGATTTCTTGTTGGATCTGGTGATAAGTCTTGCTCATGGCGTATTGGAGATTGAGGGGCCCTCCCCGCACGACACAAAACAAATGACAAAGGAACGTTCACTGATTTGCATCGACCTGCGATGTCTTTTTGCACCGCTGGATACAAGGTATCACAGCGCTCCCTGCAAAAGACTCACCATTGCGACGAGAAGTCATTACAAATCGCAACTTGCAGACTCACTCGACTCAATGCGGAGAGCAAATGGAGCAAACCCGCGAGTCCCGGATTGCAATGTGTCGTTGATTCACAGAGCCCGGGTCATGAAGCGGTTGAAGTCTGTCGCCTCATAGGTCCCGAACTGATTTCCCCACTCGAAACCATTGCGCAGGTACAGCGCATGTGCCGCGGTGAATGCAGCGCCCGTTCCGGTTTCGAGGCAGAGCCGCGAATAGCCCCTCTCGCGCGCCGTCCTGATGATCTCGTCGAGAACAGCCTGAGCGACGCCTTGGCGCAAGAAGCCGGCGCGAGTCCTCATGGACTTGATCTCGCCGCTGGACGCATCCAGCTCCTTCAGTGCGCCGCATCCGCAGAGGTCCGTTCCGCGCCATGCCGACCAGAACGTGACGTCGGGCCTGCGCAAGGCCTCCAGCGCAAGCGCATTCACATGCCCGGGTGGGGAATTGCCGTGCATGCCGGCGAGGTGTTCCGCCACCAGGGCTTGCACCTCGCGCGATGACAGGTCGTCGATACGGGTCTGGATCCGCATGGGGCGCGAGTGTGCCGCATGTGACCGGGCCAGGACTTGCCCACTGTCCACACAAGCTGTGGACAACCCTGTGCAGTCCCCGTGCATGGCGGTCGCCAGGCCGCGCCGGCCAAGGCATCCGGTTCGGTCGCCTGAATTTGTGGCAGCCCGATGACAAGGCGGCTGCCCGAAACCCTACGCCCGCCGCTTCGGCCGGAAGCCGAGCACCTTCATCGCCCGGGTGAGTGTTTGCCGGGTCGTCCAGTAGTCCTGCCACGGATCGGCCTGCTGGAAAGACAGGTACTCGCGCGCCGTGGCGATGCTCCACTGGGCCGCGCCCTTCAGCTCCGCCAGCTGGTCCCAGGCCACCGGCATCGACACGCCCAGCCCGCGCCGGGCCCGCGCCGAGAAGGCCGCAACGGTGGTCTGGCCATGGCCGTTGCGCAGGTAGTCGATGAACACCTTGCCGACCCGGTTGGCTGCGCCCGACCTGGCGACGAAGCGCTGAGGAATGGTCTTCGCCATGTGCACCACCACGGCCTGCGAGAACCCCTTGACGGCGTCGTAGTCGAGCCGTGGCGTGAGCGGCACCACCACGTGCAGTCCCTTGCCGCCCGAGGTCTTGAGCCATGACGCGAGGCCCAGCTCGTCGAGCAGGGCACGGGTGAGCAACGCGGCTTCCTGCAGCTGGCTCCACGGCACGCCTTCGCCAGGGTCGAGGTCGAACACCACAAGGTCCGGCTGGTCGATGCGGCGGGTGGTGGAGTTCCAGGTGTGGAACTCCACCACGTTCATCTGCGCCGCGCAGGCGAGCGCCTGCGCGCTGCCCACTGCCAGCAGCGCGTCATGCCCCGGCCAGAGCTCGGGGTCGAGTTCGGTGAGACCCGGCATGCGGGTTTCGGGGTGCTTCTGGAAGAACAGCTGGCCGGCAATGCCTTCGGGCGCGCGCACCAGCGACACCGGGCGGTCCTTCAGGTGCGGCAGCATGCGCTCGGCAATGCTCTCGTAGTAGCGCACCAGCTCCACCTTCCGGAACCCGGTGGAGGGGTCGACGATGCGTTCGGGGTGGGTGACCTTGATGCTGCTCTTCATCGACGGGGCCGATGCAGCGCCTTGCGGCACGCTGCCGGCCGGCCTTTCCCGAACGATGCTCGACGCCGGCTTGTCGGTGCGCACGCCACGGAACGAGGCATGCCGGACATGGCCGTCCGGCGTCCATTCGGCGAAGGCGATCTCGACCACGGTCGAGGGCTGCACCCATCGCTGCGAGCCCGCCCCCCTCCGGGACCATCGCCCTGCCTTGATGGTGCGCTTGTCCACCACCGGCTGCGGCACCTCCAGGCGCGACAGCAGCCGGTGGAGCTCCCGGCCGGTCGCATGGTCCCAGCCGGTGCCCACCGAGCCCGCATGGCGCAGCTGGCCGTCTTCGTGGTAGCCCAGCAGCAGGCTGCCCACTTCGCCGTCGGTGCCGGTCCGGTCGGTGAAGCCGTGCACCACGAACTCCTGGCGCCGCTGGCACTTCAGCTTGAGCCAGGTGTCGGTACGGGCGCTCACGTAGGGAGCATCGGCTCGCTTGAGCATCACGCCTTCGATGCCCATGCGGCAGGCTGCCTCGAGCAATTCCTGCGGCGAGGCTTCGAACGCCTCGCTGAAGCGCACGCGGTCGCTGTGCTGCTGCCCGGCCAGCAGTTCCCGCAAGACCTCCCTGCGAGAGCTGAGCGGCACCTCGCGCAGGTCCATGCCGCCGAGGAAGGGTACGTCGAAGAGGAAGTAGACGACCTCCTTCGTGCGGCTGTTGTCCATGGCGTTCTGCAGCCGGTTGAAGTCGGGGGCACCCTGTTCGTTGAGCACGACGATCTCGCCGTCGAGCCAGGCCTCGGTGACACCCAGCGCGGCCACGTCGTCCTCGAGGCCCCGCAGCTTCGTCGTCCAGTCGTTGCCGTTGCGGGTGTGCAGGCGCACGCCATGGGCATCGCAGCGCGCCAGCAGGCGGTAGCCGTCGAGCTTCGATTCCAGCACCCACCGGCCGGACGCCGGCGCAGTGTCGACCAGGGTGGCGAGCTGCGGCGCCAGGCGCGCGGGAAGCGCCGCCCGCACCGCACGCGCCAGGTCCACGCCGGGCTCGGCCGCGGCCGCCCTGCCCCGCGGCTCGCGTTCTTCCACCGGCCCGAGCGGCTGCTGCACCACGCTGTCGGGCAGCGCGGTGACGACGTCGTATTCCGAGACGGGCCGCGCCCATGGGTCGCCCCGCTTCTTCAGCAGCAGCCAGCGCGGCTGCCCGGCTTCCTGGGGCTTCGAGATGCGCACCAGCTCCCACACCCCCGCGAGCTTTTCGCCGTGCAGCTTGAAGATGAGCTTGCCCTTGTCGAGCCCCTCGCGCGGATCACCCACCGGCTCCCAGGTGCCCCGGTCCCACACGATGACGGTGCCGGCCCCGTACTGCCCCTTCGGGATGGTGCCTTCGAAGCTGTTGTAGCTGAGCGGATGGTCCTCCACCTGGATGGCCATGGACTTCACCGCGGGGTCGTACGAAGGCCCCTTCGGCACCGCCCAGCTCAGCATCACCCCATCGAGTTCCAGCCGGAAGTCGTAGTGCAGCCGCGAGGCCCAGTGCTTCTGGATGACGAAGTCCAGCGCTTTCGAGCGACGCCGCGCCGGCCTGCCGACCGGCTCCGAGGTGACGTTGAAGTTGCGCTTGGCGTTGTAACGCTCCAGGGGCGCGCTGCCTCCACGGCGAGGGGTTGCCCCGGACTTCGGCGGTGCAGCCTCAGCCGCGCCCTTGCGCGGCCCGCTCGCTGCTGGCATTGCTCGACGCGCGAGAGCCCTTCAGGTGCATCTCCACCTTGTCGGCCCTGTCGCCGACCGCCTCCACCGCCTCGCGGATCTGCTGCGGCGAAGCGTCGAACCTCTTCGCCCAGTCGCGGACTTCGTAGTCCTGATTGACATTGATGCGGTTGCGGTCCTGGCCTTGTGCGCGGGTCTTGTCGTCCATGGTGTACCTCCGAGTCGGTCCGATGGATGACCCAGTCTGTCGCCGCGGCGGCCGCCGGGGGTAGCAGACGGGGGGCAGCCGGCGTGACGGTGGAGGCCTACAGCCCGGCCGTCCAGCTCCAGCACTTGAGGTGCGCACCTCATGGATTCCACCAGTGGAGAACCACGCGGTCGTGGACTCAAATCCGGCTGCACGGGCGATCCTGGCCCGCTGCGCAAGTCCAGCCATGGCAACGGCAACGCCGCCCCTCATCCTTGTCACCGGTGCCACGGGCAAGGTGGGGCGCACCTTCATCGACCGCCTTCTCGCCGACCCGGCGTTCACCCGCTGGCAGGTGCGGGCCCTTTGTCATCGGCGCGCATTGCCGGCCCGGCCGCGCCTCGAATCCCAGTTCGGTGCCATCCAGGAGCGCGGGGACGTCCTGCGAGCGCTGGAGGGCGTCACCCACGTGCTCCACCTCGCCACCAGCAAGGAGACCCCCGACGACGTGATGGACGTGGCGGTGAAGGGCCTCTTCTGGCTGCTCGAAGGCTGCCGTGCGAGCCCCACGTTTCGCCAGTTCATCCTCATCGGCGGCGATGCGGCCGTGGGGCACTTCCACTATCCGCACCCGGCGCCGGTCACCGAGACGCAGGCCTACAGCCCCTATCCCGGCTGCTACGCGCTGTCCAAGGTGCTCGAGGAGACGATGCTGCAGCAGTACTACCTGCAGTACGACCTCAACGGATGCTGCCTGCGCGCCCCCTGGATCATGGAGAAGGACGACCTGCGGCATCACCTCAGCTTCGCAGCCGACGTGTTCGGAGCGCCCCGCTGGTGCGAGCTCGTCGGCGCCGAGGCCGCGGCGGAGCATGAGCGGCGGGGCGCCGTCCCGGTGCTGCTCGATGCGCAAGGCAACGGCCTGCTGCGCAACTTCGTGCATGTCGACGACCTGGTGGGCGCCATCGTCGCAGCCATCGACGAGCCGCGCGCCCGCCAGCAGCTCATGAACGTGTGCATGGACGAGCCGGTGGACTATGTGCGCCTGGGCGACCACCTGGCTCGCACGCGCGGCTGCCCGCTGGTGCCGATCCGCGCGCACTACCACTCCACCTGGCTGGACAACGCCAAGGCGCGCTTCCTGCTCGGCTGGCGTCCGAAGTACGACCCGGAGCGCCTGGCCGACTCGGCCTGGGACTACCAGCGCGCGGCGGATGACCCGCGGCGCGTCTGGTACCCGGGCTGAGACGCGCCGCCCGCCCGTGCAGGCCGTTCAGAACGGCGAGTCCGGGAAGTAGTACTGCTTGGCGTTGTCCTTCGTGATGAGCACCGACGGAATGATGGTCTTCTCCGGCAGCGGCTCGCCCTTGGCGCGTGAGCGGGCGGTGAGCTTCATCGCGTCGGCGATCATGCTGGGCGAGTAGGTCACGTCCGCGGTGACCAGCTTGTCGCCATCCATCACCTTCTTGATGTAGTCCTTCGAGCCCGCCCCGCCGAGCACGAGCTTGATGTCGCTGCGCTTGGCCTGGGCGATCGCCTTCTGCACGCCGACGGCCATGTCGTCGTCGGACGCCCACACCGCATCGATCTGCTTGAAGCGCGTGAGGAAGTCCTGCATCACCTTGAACGCGTCGTCGCGGTTCCAGTTGCCGTGCTTGGCGTCGAGGACCTTGATGTCGGGGTGGTTCTTCATCACGGCATTGAAGGCATCCACCCGCTCGTTGTCGATCACGGTCGGGATGCCGCGCAGCACGACGACGTTGCCCTTGCCGTTCAGGGCCTTCGCCATGTATTCGCCGGCCACCTTGCCGAAGCCGGGGTTGTCGCCGGCCACGTAGGCGTTCTGCGCATTCGGGTCGTTCAGGCCGCGGTCGACGACGGTGACGAACACGCCCTTGCCCTTCACCTGCGCGACCGGCTGCGTCAGCGGCGCCGACTCGAACGGCAGGATCACCAGCGTGTCGATCTTGTTGACGGTCGCCAGGTCCTGCACCTGGTTGGCCTGTTCGGCCGCCGAGCCGGCCGTCCGGACCACCACGCTCAGGCCCGGGATCTCCTTCTCGAGCTCCTTCTTCGTGCGGTTGGCCCAGTAGACGACGCCTCCGGTCCAGCCGTGTGTGGCGGCGGGAATCGAGACGCCCATCACGACTTTCTTCTGCGCCCATGCGGACGGGCTGCCGGTCAGCGCAGCGGCGGCGGCGAGCGCCAGCGCGGTGCGCGCGAGGAATCTGCGGTTCATGCTCTGTCTCCAGTTGCTTTGGTTGCGTTGCTCAGGAACTCACATCACCGCCGTCCCCGCTGCAGGAAGGCCACGATGATGATCACCACGCCCTGCACCGCCGCGTTGAGGTACACGCTGATGATGCTGGTCAGGTTCAGGATGTTGCTGATGACCGACAGCAGCACCGCGCCGACGACGGTGCCGAACACGCTGCCGCTGCCGCCTTTCAGCGCCGTGCCGCCGACGATCACCGCGGCGATCGCCTCCAGCTCCCACAACAGCCCGGTCGTCGGCGAGGCCGACCCGAGCCGCGGCACGTACAGCACCGTCGCGACGCCGACACAGGCGCCCAGCAGCACGTACGAGACGACCTTCACGCGGTCGACCGCCACCGCCGCGTACCGCGCGACCTGCTCGTTGCTGCCGATCGCCTGCACGTAACGGCCGAAGCGGGTGCCGTTGAGCAGGAAGCCGCCTGCCGCCGCGACGGCCGCGAAGACCCAGATCGGGACCGGGATGCCGAGCAGGCTGCCGTAGTAGACCGGTGCGTAGGCTTCCGAGAGCGTTCCGTCGAGCGTGATCGCGCCGCCGTCGGCCAGCCAGGTCAGCACCGCGCGAAAGATACCCAGCGTGCCGAGCGTGACGATGAACGGCTCGATGCTGCCCTTGGTGATGAGCAGGCCGTGCGCGAGGCCGAACGCCGCACCCATCGCGATGGCGGCGACCAGGCCGGCGGCGACCACCATCGTCGAGGAGCCCGCGTGCGGCGCAAGAGCGTTCAACAGCAGGATCTCGGCGCCGGCGATCAGGGCTGCCATCGAGCCGACCGAGAGATCGATGCCGCCACCGATGATCACGAAGCACATGCCGACGGCGATGATCCCGATGAAGGCGGTGCGCGTCAGCACGTTCATCATGTTGTCCCAGGTGCCGAAGTCGCTGTTGAGCAGCTGCCCCGCAAGGCACACGAGCACGAGCCCGATCAGCGGCCGCGCGCCGGCGAGCCTGCGGCCGAGCCTTCGCCGGCCTTGCGGCTGCGTGCGATGCGCCGCCTCGCCGTCCAGCGGCGCGGCGAGGCTGTCAGTGGGTCCCGGTGACATGGGCGATGAGCTCCTCTTCGGTCAGCTGGTCCGCGCCCAGCGTGGCCTGCACGCGCCCGGCACGCATCACGACGACGCGGTGGCACAGGCCGATCAGCTCCACCAGCTCGGACGAGACGACGACGATGCCGCGCCCTTCGTCGGCGAGGCGACGGATCAGGAAGTAGATGTCGCGCTTGGCGCCGACGTCGACGCCGCGGGTCGGCTCGTCGAGCACCACGACACGCGGCCCGGGCTGCAGCACCTTGGCGATGGCCAGCTTCTGCTGGTTGCCGCCGGACAGCGACGAGGCCGGCGCGCCGAGGTCGTTGCAGCGGATGCCGAACTGCTCGACCGCCCGCACCAGCGCGCGGTGCTCGCTGCGGTGATCGAGCCATGGGCGCGCATGGCGGTCCAGGTCCATCAGCGTGAGGTTGTCGGCCAGCGGCAGCCGCACATGCAGCCCACGGCCTTTCCGGTCCTCGCTGAGGTAGGTGATCCCCTGCCGGGCGGCCTGCCTGGGCGACGCGAAGCGCGCCGCCGCGCCGTTCAGGCGCACCTCGCCGCCCCGGCAGGGCCGCAACCCGAGCAGGCCTTCGAACAGCTCCGTGCGGCCCGAACCCACCAGCCCGGCGAACCCGAGGATCTCTCCGGCGCGCAGGTCGAAGCTCACTTCGTGTGCCCAGCCGGGCACCGACAGCCCTTGCACCTCGAGCACCGGCGGCCCGGCGGGCGCCGCCGTCCTGGGCGGGAACATGTCCGACAGCTCGCGCCCCACCATCAGGTTGGCCATCTGCTGGCGCGTCAGGCTGACCGTCGGCGCCCGGGAGACGAAGCGGCCGTCGCGCATGACGACCACCTCGTCGGTGATGCGCTCCACCTCGTCGAGCTTGTGCGAGATGTAGACGACGCACACGCCCTGGTCGCGCAGGCGCCGGATCAGCGCGAACAGGCGTTCGATCTCGGCCGGCGTGAGCGTCGCGGTCGGCTCGTCCATCACCAGCAGGCGCGCCCGCCGCGACAGCGCCTTGGCGATCTCGACCAGCTGCTTCTCGGCCACGATGAGGTCGCGCGTGCGCGTGTCGGGGTCGATGTCCAGCCCCACCTGCTGCAGCGCATGCATGGCCTCGCGCCGCATCGCGGCGCTGTCGAGCCGCCAGCCCTTCACGCGCTCGTGGCCGAGGAAGATGTTCTGCGCCACCGTCAGGTCGTCGGCGAGGTTGAACTCCTGGTGGATCATCACGATGCCGGCGGCCTCGGCCGCGCGCGAATCGGCAAAGCGGCAGGCGCGGCCGTCGACGTGCAGTTCGCCGTTGTCGAGCGCCTCGTAGCCGGCCAGGATCTTCATCAGCGTCGACTTGCCCGCACCGTTCTCGCCGAGCAGGCCGATCACCCGGCCGCTGGCGAGGTCGAAGCTGACGCCGTGCAGCACGCGCACCGGCCCGAAGGCCTTGACCACCTCCCGGAAGCTCACCTGGAGCGCCATGCCGCCCTCGCCTACAGCCGCACCCAGCGGCCGTTCTCGGCCGACGACCGCACTGCCGCCTCGATGAAAGCCACGCCTTCGATGCCGTCGTCGATCGTCGGGAAGTGCACCTCGGCCGGCAGCACCGCACCGTCGCGTGCCGCGCGGATCGCCCCGGCGATCTCGCCATACACCGTGGCAAAGGCCTCCAGGTAGCCCTCGGGGTGGCCAGAGGGCAGCCGCGAGACGCGCTGCCCGTCGGACAGCACTGCGCCGGTGCCGCGAGATACCGTGCGCACCGGCTCGCCGAAGGGCGCGTGACGCAGCTGGTTCGGCTGTTCCTGCGCCCATTCGAGGCCGCCCCGGCTGCCGTAAACCCGCAGCCGCAACCCGTTCTCGTTGCCGGGCGCCACTTGGCTCGCCCACAGGCAACCGCGCGCGCCGTTGGCCAGGCGCAGCATGACCTGCACGTTGTCGTCGAGCGCACGGCCCTCGACGAAGGTGCTCAGCTCGGCCGCCAGCTCGCTCGTCTTCAGGCCGGTCACGTAGTGCAGCAGGTTGAAGGCATGCGTGCCGATGTCGCCGATGCAGCCGCCCGCACCCGAACGCTTCGGGTCGGTGCGCCAGGCGGCCTGCTTCTGGCCGGTGCTCTCGAGCCGCTCGGTCAGCCAGTCCTGCGCATATTCCACCTGCACGACGCGGATCTCGCCGAGCGCGCCCTCGCGAACCAGCTGCCGCGCGTGCCGCACCATCGGATAGCCGGTGTAGTTGTGCGTCACCGCGAAGATCCGCCTCACCTGCTGCGCGAGCGCCTTCAAGCGCTGCGCTTCGGCCAGCGTCGTGGTCACCGGCTTGTCGCAGATGACATGCACGCCGGCCTTCAGGAAAGCCTCGGCCGCCGGCGCATGCTGGTCGTTCGGCGTGACGATCGCAACCGCCTCGATGCCGTCGGCCCGCTCGGCCTCTTCCCGCGCCATCGTGAGGTAGTCCGGATAGCCCCGCGGCAGGCCGATCGCCTCGGCCGAGCGCAGCGCCCTGCCGGGCTCCGAAGACAGCGCACCGGCCACGAGCTCGTACTGGTCGTCCAGCCGGGCGGCGATGCGGTGCACCGCGCCGATGAAGGCGCCTTCGCCGCCGCCCACCATGCCCAGGCGGATGCGGCGCCCGGCAGCCGGGGCAGCGCGTGAGGACTCGATGGCCATGGCGTTGCCCTCCTCAGCGGCTGGCGAGGCCGAGCATGCGCTCGATCTGCGCGCGATCGGTCGTGCCGCCGGCAAAGTCGTCGAAGGACTTCTCGGTGACCCGGATCATGTGGCGCCTGATGAACTCGGCCCCCTCGGCCGCGCCCGCTTCTGGATGCTTCAGCGCGCATTCCCACTCCAGCACGGCCCAGCCGCCGTAGTCGTACTGCGCCATCTTCGAGAAGATCGCGCCGAAGTCGACCTGCCCGTCGCCGAGCGAGCGGAAGCGCCCTGCGCGGTTCACCCAGGACTGATAGCCGCCGTAGACGCCCTGCCGCCCGGTCGGCCGGAACTCGGCATCCTTCACATGGAAGGCCTTGATGCGTTCGTGGTAGACGTCGATGAACTCGAGGTAGTCGAGCTGCTGCAGCACGAAGTGCGAAGGGTCGTAGTTCAGGCAGCAGCGCGGGTGGCCCTGTACACGCTCGAGAAACATCTCGAAGCTCGTGCCGTCGAACAGGTCCTCGCCGGGGTGCAGCTCGAAGCAGACGTGGCAGCCGGCCTCGTCGAAAGCGTCGAAGATCGGCCGCCAGCGCCTGGCCAGCTCGTCGAAGGCCGCCTCGACCAGGCCGGCGGGCCGCGGCGGCCATGGGTACAGGTAGGGCCAGGCCAGCGCCCCGGGGAAGCTCACGTTGCTCGTCAGGCCGAGGTTGCGGCTGGCCTTGGCCGACAGCAGCATCTGCTGCACCGCCCAGCGCTGGCGCTCCGACGGCTTGCCGTGCACCGCGGCCGGCGCGAAGGCGTCGAAGGCGTCGTCATAGGCCGGGTGCACCGCCACCAGCTGGCCCTGCAGGTGCGTGCCCAGTTCGGTGACCTCGACGCCGTTGGCCCGGGCGATGCCCACGATCTCGTCGCAGTAGCCGCGCGACTCGGCGGCGCGCTGCAGGTCGAACAGGCGGCCGTCCCACGACGGGATCTGCACCCCCTTGAAGCCATGCCGGCCGGCCCAGGCGGTGATCGCCTCCCATGAATCGAACGGCGCCGCGTCGCCCGCGAACTGGGCGAGGTAGATGCCGGGGCCTTTGAGGTTCTTCGCCATGGAGGTCTCCTTGCGTTTCAGAGTCGATGAAGGCGGTCAGTCGCTCGAGCTTCGTGAACGAAGCCGGTCGAACAGCACCGCGATGACGATGAAGCTGCCGACGAAGGTGCCCTGCCAGAAGGTGCTGATGCCCAGCAGCGTCAGGCTGTTGCGGATCACTTCGATCAGCGCGGCCCCGACCACCGCGCCGAATGCGGTGCCGATGCCGCCCGAGAGGTTGGCGCCGCCGATCACGGCTGCGGCGATGACTGTCAGCTCCATCCCCTGGCCCAGGCCCGTGGTGATCGTGCCGAGCCAGCCCACTTCCAGGATGCCCGCGATGCCGGCGCACAGCGCGCAGAACATGTACACGCTGACCTTGACCGCCTTGACCGGCACGCCATTCAGCACTGCCGCCCGCTCGTTGCCGCCGATGGCGAAGAGATGGCGTCCCCAGCGGGTCCACCGAAACGCGAGGCTCGCCAGCAACGTCAGCACCGCCATGAAGACCAGCGGGTTCGGAATGCGCACCGCATCGACGAACGGAACGGACAGCTCGACGAAGCCCCCGCCCAGCGCCAGCAGCGCCGGCTGGTCGGGCCCGAACGAATAGACCATGCGGTTGTCCGACAGCACCATTGCGAGGCTGCGCGCGATCGACAGCATGCCCAGCGTCACCACGAAGGGCGGCACGCCCACGTAGGCGATCAGCACCCCGTTGACCGCCCCCACCACGAGCGAGACGGCCAGCGCCAGCGGCACGGCGAGCCAGATCGACATGCCCGCATGCATCGCCATGCCGATCACCATGCCGGACAGCACCAGGGTCGCGCCCACCGACAGGTCGATGCCGCCGGTGACGATGACCGCCGTCATGCCGATGGCGATGATCGCGACGAATGCGAAGTTGCGGCCCACGTTGAACAGGTTCTGCTGCGTCGCGAACACGTCGCTGGCGAGGGTGAGCGACACAAAGGCCAGCACGGCCGCCACCGAGACCCAGAAGGTCTGCTGGCCGATCAGCCAGGACCAGCCGTTGCGGCGCGACCGGCCGCCGGTCACCTCCTGGAGGCTGGCATCGATGGAAGCGGCCTTGTTCATCGCGTGGCCCGGGTGGCTTCAGGCCGCGGCGATCGCGCCGGTGATGAGGCCGGTGACCTCCTCCGGCGAGGTCCGGGCCACCGGCTTGTCGGCCACCTTCTGGCCGCGCCGCAGGACGACCACGCGGTCGGCGACCGCGAACACATCGGGCATGCGGTGGCTGATCAGCACCACCGCGATCTGGTGGCCGCGCAGGCGGCGGATCAGCTCCAGCACCTCGGCGACCTGGCGCACGCTGATGGCGGCGGTGGGCTCGTCCATCAGCACGATCTTGGGATCCGACAGCCGCGTGCGTGCAATGGCCACCGCCTGGCGCTGGCCGCCCGACATGCGGCGCACCAGGTCCTGCGGGCGCGTCTCGGACTTGAGCTCGGCGAACAGCTCACCGGCACGCCGGAACATCGCGCGGTAGTCGATCCAGCGCAGCGGCCCGAAGCCTCGCATGAGCTCGCGCCCGAGGAACACGTTCTCCGCGGCGCTGAGGTTGTCGCACAGCGCGAGGTCCTGGTAGACCACCTCGATGCCCTGGCCGCGCGCCTGCGACGGCTTGGTGAACTGGACAGGGCGCCCCAGCATCGTGATCGTGCCTGCGCTTGGCGGAAAGTTGCCGGCGATGATCTTCACCAGCGTCGACTTGCCTGCGCCGTTGTCGCCCATGAGGCCGACGACCTCGCCGCCGCGCAGCGTCAGCGACACGTTGGCCAGCGCATGGATCGCGCCGAAGTGCTTGGAGACGTTCGAGAGTTCGAGGATCGACATGCTGCCGGGCTCGTCGTCGCGTTGCGCATCGGGACGCCGGCGGCACCTCGGTGCGTTCCTCCCCCTCGCCTCTTGCGCTTCTCTTGCGCTTCAGCAGGCGGTGGTCACTTGGCCGGGCACTTGCCCAGGTTGGCCTGGGTGCACTCGTCCAGCCCGGTATAGAGCGGATCGGCCACCTGCTTGCCGTTGATGAGGTCGATCAGCACCGCCGGCGCGCGACGTCCCATCTCGAACGGGCGCTGGCCGATCTGCGCATGGCTGCGGCCGGCCTTGAGCGCGTCGAGCTGCGGCGGCAGCGTGTCGCCCGCGATGATGATCAGTTCCTTGGCCTTGAGCTTGGGCATGACCTGGTCGGTGACCTGCGCATAGGCCTGCGGGCCGAACTGCGCCCAGCCGCCGACCAGGATGAACGCGTCCAGCTTGGGGTTCTTGGTGAAAACGTCGGCCATCTGCTGATTCGCGAGGTCGATCTGGTCGTTGGTGAACACCGGGCAGCCGGCGATTTCGGTCCAGCCGCCCTCGCCCTTGAGCCGATCGATGCCCTTCTTGCCGCTGATGGTGTCGCGGAAGCCGGCGGCGCGCGCATTGATGTTGTCTGCCGCGACGTTGCCGAGCTGCAGGCAGACGGTGCCGCCCTTGGGCTTGAGCTGCCCCAGGTGCCTTGCCATCAGCACGCCCATGTCGTAGTTGTTGGTGCCCAGGTAGGTCTTGCGAAGCGCGCGATCGCTGGCGGCAAGGTCGGCGTCGATCGTCATGATCGGCATCCTGGGCCGCCGCGCCTTCAGCATGTTCGCCATGGCCGGCGCGTTGGACGGCGAGATCGCGATGCCGGCCACGCCCTTGTTGATCAGGTCCTCGACGATCTGCACTTCGCCGGCCTCGTCGGCACTGGAGGCCGGGCCGGTGTACAGGCAGGTGTACTCGGAGTTCGGGTTCTCCTTGTTCCACAGCGCGCAGCCATCGCCCAGCACCGTGAAGAACGGGTTGTCCAGGCCCTTGACCACCACCGCGAGGGTCTTCTTCTGGCCCCACGCCGACGCGGTTGCCAGCGCCGCCGCCAGCGCGACGGCCACGACCTTCAGCATTGCCTTGTTCATTCGCTGCTCCTTTCGCTGGCCGCACTTGGCAGCCGATTCCAGGGATCGCCGACTTCTGAACTGCATTGCAAAGACCGCCGACGGCGGTCGATCCGGCCGATTCTGAGGTGCGCACCTCATTTCGGTGCTAGGAGTTTCCCTTGGCTCGGCGCGCGGTGCGCATCAGCCCTCGCGGCCGATCTCTTCCCAACGCGCACTGCGCTCGGAGCGCCACAGCGCGTCGATCACCTGCATTTGCGCGATGGCATCTTCGACCCCCCATCCGGGTGCCGGCTCGCCGCGCACGCGGCGCGAGAAGGCCTCGACCTGCAGCTGGTACTGGTCGGCCGACGGCAGGGTTTCGGTGGTGATGCCGCTGCCGTCCACGGCGCCGCCGTCGTCGATGGCGATCCGCATGGCGCCGCCCTGCGGTGCGTTGAACGGGATCTGCACCTCCACCCGCCCGCGCGTCCCCACGGCCTGTACCCGCTGGTAGCGACAGCTCTGCGTCGAGACGGTGAACGCGAGCTGGCGGCCCGTGCCGAAGTCCAGCAGTGCGCTGGTCGTGCGGTCGGTGCCCAGGCGCGGGTCGCGGTCGACCAGCGCAACGCAGCGGTGCGGTTCGGCTTCGAACAGGTAGCGCCCGGCGAGGACGGCATAGCAGCCGATGTCGTACAGCGCCCCACCGCCGGTGGCCCGCTGGTTGCGGATGTTCGCGGGGTCGTCGTTGAAGTACGAGAAGAACACCTGCACCGCGCGCAGCTCGCCGATGCGGCCCGAACGGACCAGATCGCGCGCGCGCTGCCACTGCGGATGGTGGCGCACCATGAACGCCTCCTCGATCAGCACCCCGGCGGACGCCTCGCGCAGCGCCTTCGCCTCGGCCGCATCGAGGGCGATCGGTTTTTCACACAGCACGTGCTTTCCGGCCGCGGCCGCCTGCAGCGTGAGCGGCACATGCAGGTGGTTGGGCAGCGGGTTGTAGATCGCCTCGACATGCGGGTCGGCGATGAGTTCTTCATAGGAACCGAAGGCCTGGGGTATGCCCAGCGCGCCCGCAGCCGCCTGCGCCGATTCGAGAGAGCGCGACGCGATCGCCCGCAGCTCGACCAGCGGGCTGGCCAGCATCGCCGGCACGACGTGATCGGTCCCGATCCGGGCGGTGCTCAGCACGCCCCATGCAACTCGCTTCATGGCGGTTCCCCCGATGTCGCGCCGGTGCCGCAAGGCCCGTTTGAGTGGCGCACCTCATCCTGAGCGTCATATGATAGTCCTCATGTCCGATCCGCCTCGCACCAGCCTGCACGACGTGGCCCGAGCCGCGGGAGTCAGCCTTGCAACGGTGGATCGCGTGCTCCATGGCCGCGCCGGCGTGCGCGAGCGCACGGTCGAACACGTGCGCGCCGTCGTCGAACGCCTGGGCTACCGGCCCGATCCGGCCGCCGCCCGTCTCGCGCGCAAGAGCCGTACCCGGGTCGTGTTCGTGCTGCCTTCGGGCACCAACACCTTCGTCGACATGCTCGACAAGCAGGTGCATGCCGTGCTGCCCTGGCTGGCCGAGCAGCGCGCCACCGCCGTGGTGCAGCGCGTCGACGTGTTCTCGCCCGACGCACTGGCGCGCCACCTCGTCGGCCTGCGGGGCCGCTGCGACGCCGTCGTCGTGATGGGGCAGGACCACCCGCTGGTGCGCGCCGCAATCGACGAACTCGTGGCGCACGACGTCGTCGTCGTCACGCTGGTCTCCGATGTCCCCTCGTCCAGGCGCGCCCGCTTCGTCGGCATCGACAACGTGACCGCCGGCCGCACCGCGGCCTCCCTGCTGGGGCGCTTCGTCGGCTCGCGCGCCGGCAGCGTCGGCATCGTGATGGGCAGCAGGGCCCTGCGCGACCACGCCGAGCGGCTGTTCGGGTTCGAGCAGGTGATGGCCACCGAGTACCCGCACCTGAGCCTGCTTCCCCCCATCGAAGGCCAAGACCTCTCCGCGCGCACCGAGCCGGCGGTGGCCAAGCTGCTGCAGCGCGAAACGGGGCTGGTCGGGCTCTACAGCATCGGCGCCGGCAACCGTGGCATCCAGGCCGCGCTCGAACGCAGCGGCCGGGCCGACCGCATCGTCTGGATCTGCCACGAACTCACGCCACAGGCGCGTCAGGCGCTGTTGTCAGGGGTGGCCGATGCGGTGATCAACCAGGACGCGGGCCACGAAGTCCGCTCCGCCTGCCGCCTGGCGCTGGCCACACTGTCGGGCGAACGTGTCCTGCCAGACCAGGAACGCATCCGCCTCGACATCTTCCTGCGCGACAACCTGCCGTAGCAGCCAGTCGAAATCCTTCAGCGTCTGATAGGCTAGCCGCGCGCCTTGACGGGGCGCCCAAAGCGCGGGGGACGGCATGGCGTTGAAGCCGACTGGGGCAGTTTCGAGAGCCCGCGAAAGATCGCGAACCGACGGCTGCCCGGGATGAATCCGAGGTCCTGGCACCAGATCACGTGGCTGGCGGCCACCCGCGCCTCTCGCATCGGCCGCGCCCGGGACACCGCCGACGGCTCGTCCGTGCTGCTGAAGGTCTCGACCGTCGACGTGACGACCTTTCGCGAGGAATTCGCGCTGCTTCGCAGCCTCGACATTCCAGGCCTGCTGCGGCCGCTCGAACTCACGACCGAGGGGGCGTTGCCGGCGATGGTGCTCGGCGATCGCGACGTGGCCGCGCTGTCGGCTGCGATGGATGGCCGCCCATGGGAGGTGGCCGCCGCGCTGCGCATGGGCTGCGCATTGACCCGCACGCTGGCCGGCCTGCATGCGGCCGGGGTCCCGCACGGCGACCTGCGCCCGGCCAACATCCTGCTCGAGCCCGCAACCGGCCAGACCTGGATCGCCGACCTGAGCGCGGCCGTCGAGCGGCGCCGCCGGGGCGTTGGCGAATCGGCAGCGGTCGACGACTGGGCATGGGTCGCCCCCGAACAGACGGGGCGCATGGACCGGCCGGCCGACCACCGTGCGGACTTCTATCAGCTGGGGCTGCTGCTGTACCGGGCGCTGGCAGGGCGTGCGCCCTATGAAGCGGCCGACCCGCTGGAATGGGCGCACTGTCACACGGCCCGCACGCCGGCGCCGCTGTCCGGCACGTCGCCCGGCGTGCCGGCGATCGTGTCGGACCTGGTTCTCAAGCTGCTGGCGAAGACGGCCGAGCAGCGCTACAGCCATGCCGACGCATTGCTGAACGACCTGCAGCACTGCCTGGCCGAATGGGAACGCACCGGCACGGTCGCCCCTTTCCCGCTGGGGACCGAAGACCCCCCCGACGAAATCGAGCCGCCGGGGCGGCTGCACGGCCGCCAGGCAGAGCTGGCGGCACTGGCTGAAGCTCGCGGGCGCATGGTGGCCCTGGCTCGGCCGCAGCTGGTCCTGCTGCTGGGTCCGGCCGGCATCGGCAAGACCTCGCTGGTGAAGTCCTGGCACGAATCCGTGGCCGGCAGCCATGACCGTTTCGTGGCCGCCAAGTTCGACTCGCAGCGCCGCGATGTGCCCTACGCGGCGCTGGCCCAGGCACTGGACGAACTGGTCCGGCAGCTGCTGGCCGAGCCGGAGGCGCGCATCAGCGCCTGGCGTGCCGCGCTGGCCGAGGCGCTGGGCGTCAATGCACAGGTGATGGTCGAGATGGTGCCCACGCTGGCATTGCTGCTCGGACCGCAGCCGGCTGCGGTCGAGCTGGGCCCGGCCGAGGCGCAGAACCGCCTGCGCTGGGTGCTGGCGCGCTTCGTCGGCGTCCTTGCACGCCCGGAGCACCCGCTGGTGATCTTCTTCGACGACCTGCAATGGGCTGACGTGGCCAGCCTCGGCTTGCTGCGCGACCTGCTGCTCGGCAGCACGACCGGCGCGCTGCTGGTGGCAGGCGCCTGCCGCGACCAGGAGGTCGACGCGTCGCATCCGCTGTCCGCGATGCTCGAGCAGGTGGCGGCCGGCGGCGTGGACGTCACACGCATCCCGCTGGCGCCGCTCGATGACAAGGCCATGTCGGAGCTCGTCGCCGAGGCGCTGCACACCTCGCCCGCGGAGGCCGAGCCGCTGGCCGCGCTGGTGTCCCGGCACACCCGCGGCAACCCCTTCTTCGTGCTGCAGAGACTGTCCGAACTGCGTGCCGAGGGGCTGCTCCTCCACGACGCCCGGCGCCAGGCCTGGCGCTGGGACATCGACACCATCCGCGAGCGCCAGCTGTCGGACGACGTGGTGGCGCTGGTCGAACGCCGCCTGCGCCGGCTGCCTCCCTTGGCGCGCCGTGCGCTGGAGCATGCGGCGCTGCTGGGCGGCAACGGATCCATCGACCTCCTCTCGCTGGCGCTGGACCTGTCGCCCGCCAGCACGCTCGACGCATTGGCCGACGCGAAGCGCGCGGGCCTCGTGGTCTGCGTGGGCCACCGCTATCGCTTTCCCCACGACCGGATGCACGAGGCCGCGCTGGCCCTGGTGGATCCGCACGAGCGGACCGCCCGCCACCTGCACATCGGCCGCAGGCTGCTCGCCGGACTCGAGCCCGCGGCGCTGGCCGAACACCTCTTCGAGGTGGTGCACCAGCTCAACCTGGGCGCAGCACTGATCACCGATGCCAGCCTGGCGCTGCGGCTGGCGCGCCTGAACGCGCAGGCCGGTCGCCAGGCCAAGGCCCGGCTGGCCTTCGCCCTGGCGCAGGAGCACCTCGCCAGGGCGGCAGCGGCCTGGCCGGCCGATGGCTGGGACACCTGCCGCGCCGAGACCTTCGCACTCGAGCTGGACCTGGCCGAGAGCGAACTCCTCGTCGCCCGCTTCCAGGACGCCGACGGCCGCCTGCAGGCGCTGCTCGCACGCGCGTCATCGGCCCGCGAGCGTGCACGCGTGTGCGCCCTGCGCATCCGCCTGCGCCTCGTGCCGGGCCAGTTCGGCGCCGCGGCCCAGGCAGCGCTCGATGCCCTCGGCCTGTTCGGCATCTCCTTCCCCGAGGGCGACACCCAGGCGCTGCTGGCGCAGGCGCACGCGGCGGTGAGGCGCGAGCTGGCCGGCCGCGACATCGAGACGCTGTTGAACGGACCGCCGCTGGACGACCCCGAGATCCGTACGGTGCTGGGCCTCACCGTCGATTCCTTCACCGGCATCTACATCGCCCGGCCCGACATCTTTCCGCGGCTGGTGCTGCACGCCACACAGCTGGTGCTGCGGCACGGCAACTGCGAAGAAAGCGCGGTGGTCTACACCTACTACGCCCGTGTGCTGCTGGCAGGCGGCGACATCGCCGCCGCCTTCGACTTCTCGCAGCTCGCGGTGCGGCTGAACGAGCGGCTCGACGACCACAAGCGGCGCGGCATGCTGCTGTTCTCGCACGCCGGCTTCATCCACTTCTGGCGCCGACCGTTCGCCAGCGGCCGTCCCATCCTCGACCGCGGCTTCACCGCCTGCCTGGAAGTCGGCAACTTCGTGCATGCGGCCCTGATCGCGGTCAACACCTGCCTGTACATGGTCGAAGCCGGCGAACGGCTCGAGGAGCTGTCGGCGCAGGCCGAGCGCAGCATCGAGTTCCTGCATGCAACGCACAGCGGCGGCACGCTGGAAGTGGTGCAGTGCTTCGCCCGTTTCGCACGCTGCCTGCAAGGTCGCACATCGGCGCCGGCATCGTTCGACGGCGATGGCTACGACCATGCCGCCACGGTGGCACGCATGGCCGAACAGAAGAGCCTGGCAGGACTCGGCATCGTCCACGCGCTGGAACAGATCGCAGCGTTCATCGTCGGCGCGCCGCAGGCGGCGCTGCCGGCCGCAAGCCGGACCGAAGCCGTGCTGCCGGCCGTGTTTGCGATGGCGGTGCGGCCCACCTTCGTGTTCTACCGGGCGCTCGCGCTGGCCGCCGGCTTCGGCGAGCTGTCGCCCCCCGAGCAGGCAGCCGCACTGCGCACGCTGGAGCAGGCTGCGGCCGACCTGTCGGCCTGGGCCGTGCAAAGCCCCGAGAACTATGCGACCCGGCACGCGCTGGTGGCGGCGGAACTCGCCCGCCTGCAGGGCCAGGAGCTGCGGGCCGAGCAGCTCTACGAGGAAGCGATCACCGCGGCGAGGGTCGGCATGCTGGTGCACCAGGAGGCGGTGGCCAGCGAACGGGCCGCCGCCTTCCACCGCTCGCGCGGCATGGTGCGCATGGCCGAGGCCTACCTGGCCGATGCCCACGCGGCCTATTCGCGCTGGGGCGCCACGGCGAAGCTGCGCCAGCTGGAGGCCGCCCATCCGGCGCTGCGCGCAGGCGCAGCGGCAGCGGCGGTCCCGCTCGACACGCTGGCCTTGATGAAGGCGGCACAGGCGCTGTCGAGCCAGATCGACCTGGACGCGCTGCTCGAGACGCTGATGCGCATCGCCCTCGAGCAGGCTGGTGCCCAGGCGGGGTGCCTGTACGTGGCTGCAGCCGACCGCTTCGAACTGGCGGCCCAGGCCGAGGTGAGCGGCGAAGCGCTGACGGTGCAGCTGCACCGCCCCGGCGTGCCGGTGGAAGACGGCGACCAGCGGCACCCGGCCAGCCTGCTGAACTACCTGCGACGCAGCCGCGAGCCCGTGCTGCTGGCGGACGCGACACAGCCCCACCCCTTCGCCGGCGATGCCTGCCTGCGCCAGCGCAACCCGCGCTCGGTGCTGTGCGTGCCGCTGCTGCGGCGCTCACAGGCGATCGGCGCGCTGTACCTGGAGCACCGGCTCGGCACGCACGCCTTCACCGCCACGCAGGTCACCGCGCTGGGCATGCTGGCGGCCCAGGCCGCCATTTCGCTCGAGACCGCTCAGCTGTATGCCGCGCTGAAGCAAGAGAACGACCAGCGCCGGCGCGCCGAGGCGGCCTCGCAGCAATGGCAGGCGCGCATTTCGAGGCTGGTGGACTCCAACCTCATCGCCGTGCGCATCACCGATCTGGACGGGCACATCCTCGATGCCAACGATGCCTACCTCGCCATCGTCGGCTACAGCCGCGACGAAATGCGCGCAGGCCTGCTCACGACCGAGCGCGTCACGCCGCCGGAGTACCGGGCGGCCGACGAAAAAGCCGCCCAGGAGCTGCTGGGCGCAGGCCGCTACCAGCCGTTCGAGAAGGAGTACCTGCGCAAGGACGGGACCCGCGTGCCGGTGCTGGTCGGGGGCATCCTCGTCGAAGGGCCGCCTCCGCAGACGGTCGGCTTCGTGCTCGACCTGAGCGAGCGCCGCCGTGCCGACGCCGAACGGCAGGCACGTCTGCAGGCCGAGGCCGCCAACCAGGCCAAGTCGATCTTCCTGGCCAACATGAGCCACGAGATCCGCACACCCATGAACGCCATCCTCGGCATGTCCCAGCTGGCCCTGCAAAGCGGCTTGAACGAGACACAGGCCCGCTACGTGCATCACGTGCAGCGCGCCGCGGAGTCGCTGCTGTCCATCCTCAACGACATCCTCGACCTGTCCAAGATCGAGGCGGGCCACCTGGAGATGGAGCAGGTGGAGTTCGACATCGACGACGTCCTGGACCGCCTTGCGTCGGTGATCGGCCTCAAGGCCGAGGAGAAAGGTGTCGAGCTGGTGTATGCGCTGCCGCCGCGCCTGCCGCGCAGGCTGCTGGGCGACCCGACGCGGCTCGGCCAGGTGCTGCTGAACCTGGCCAGCAACGCGGTGAAGTTCACCGAACGCGGCGAGGTGCTCCTCACGGTGGCGCAGGGTGCGCGCGAGGATGGCAGCATCCAGCTCGTCTTCGAGGTCAGCGATACCGGCATCGGCATGAAGCCGGAAGAGATCTCCCGCCTGTTCCAGCCCTTCACCCAGGCCGACAGCTCCACCACCCGGCGTTTCGGCGGCACCGGCCTGGGCCTCGTCATCTGCCGGCGGCTGGTGCAGCTGATGGGCGGCGAGATCACGGTGGACAGCGAGCCCGGGCGTGGAAGCAGGTTCCGCTTCACCGCCCGTTTCGGCCTGCCGGAAGCAGCGGTGGCCCCGCCGCGCGGCTTCGAGCAGCTGCAGGGCCTGCGGGTGCTTGTCGTCGATGACAACGAGTGCGCCCGCGAGCAGATGGCCGAGATGGCCCGCGCGATGGCACTCGACGCCGCGACGGCCGCCGACGGCGCCGGCGCGCTGGCGGCCATCGCCGGAGCGGACCGCGCCGACCGCTCGTTCAACCTGGTGCTGCTCGACTGGAAGATGCCCGGCATGGATGGCGTCGAGGTGGCGCGCCGGCTGGTGGGCATGCAGCTGCGGCATCAGCCGCCGTCGGTCCTGATGGTCACCGCATTCAGCCGCGACGAAGCCCGGCGCCGCGCCAGCGCAGCCGCTGCGCCGGTGGCCGCCATGCTGGCCAAGCCGGTCACGCCGTCGACCCTGCTGGACGCCTGCCTGGAGGTGCTGCTGCCTGCCCGCGCCGCAGCCGCCGCCCCCGCCGTCGACGACATCGTGCTCGAGCGGCAGCAGCAGGCCCTCGCCGGCATCCGGCTGCTGCTGGTCGAGGACAACCCGGTGAACCAGGAACTGGCCTGCGAAGTCCTGCGCCGCGCCCAGGTCGACGTAGCGGTGGCCGACAACGGCCTGCGCGCGCTGCAGATGCTGGAACAGCAGCCCTTCGACGGCGTGCTGATGGACTGCCAGATGCCGGTGCTCGACGGCTACGAGACCACGCGCCGCCTGCGCCAGGACCCGCGTTGGGCGCAGCTGCCGGTGATCGCGATGACGGCCAACGCCATGCTGTCCGACCGCGCGGACGCCCTTGCGGCGGGCATGAACGACCACATCGCCAAGCCGATCAAGCTCGGGCAGTTGTTCGCCACCCTGGCGCGCTGGATCCATCCCACACCGGCCCCTCTGCCAGCGCCGGGCCCTTTCGACGACAACGCTCTGCGCGACAGCGGCGTGCAACCCGGCAGCCCCCTGCACCACCGGCTGCTCGCCATGTTTGCCGAGCGCGGAGCGCAGTTCGCCGAGCGGTTCGAGGCCGCGGCGGACGATCGCGTCACGGCTGCCCGCCTGGCCCACGACCTCAAGTCAGAGGCCGCGCTGCTGGGCGCTCGCCAACTGGTCAGCCTGGCCGCAGAACTCGAGGCTGCGTGTGCCCGGGGCGCGCCCGCCTCCGAGATCCGGGCGTGCCTGCACGGCGTGGAGGCTGCGCTGGCACCGGTGGTCGAAGCCGCTGCTTCGCGCGCCCCTGCGACGGGCCTCGAAGAAGCACCCTGAGCGACGGTCTCGCCGCCTGCGACACCCCCGAGCCGTCGTCGCGGCGTCAATGCCGCTTGGAGGGAGGCTGGCTGAACAGCTTTGCAGCGCGGCCTTTCAGCTCGAGCAGTTCGCTGGCCGTGACCGAGTAGCGGCCGCCCACCGCATCCACTTCGATGCGGAACTCCACCTCGCGCGCGCCATTGCGCAGGATGCCGACGGTGAACTCATAGTCCCGGCGGGCTGCAGGAATGCCCGACGCTGCAACGTCGTAGGCCTCGTAGCGAACGTTGCGGATCTCTCCGCTGGCCAGGTCGAGCTCGCCCTGTGACGTCACTTCGTCTTCGCTCAGTTCGTCGATGATGGAGATCGGAAGCTTCAGGTCCACGGCAGTGCTCAATCCTTGGCCGAGGTGACGGTGCCGAACCCGGAGAAATGTCGTTGAAGGTCGTCGTCGCGCACGGAATACGGCAGATCGCCGACGTAGAGTTTGCTGGTCATCTGGGGTGCCTGTCAGTGGATGGCGTGCACAGGAGATACCTGTGTCCGGCAGGGGCAGGCCGTTCGCGTTTCCATTCTTTCCAGAGAAGGTTCGGCTACCAGCCCGCTCAGCGGCGGCGGGAGTGTGACACATCGACACCCGGCCGGCGCAGGCGGTGCTGCGCCGGGGCAGCTGCTACCACTCCGACAGCGACTGCGGTGTGGGCCAGAACAGGCGCCCATTGGCCTGGACCACATAGCTCAGCGTTTCTCGCGGCTGTTGATCCTTGAACTCGAAGCCGAGCAGGCCGGGGCGCACGCCTGCCGGGATGACAGCCTCCACACGCGCCCCCACGAGCTTCTGCCGGCCGGAGGGGGTCGAGGCCCGCATCAGCACGGGATCGCCTACCTTGAAGTACTGGATGTTCATGCAACGACGGGAGTTGGCGCGGCCGGTCGGGCAGGCCGCCATATCTGCTCTCGGCGACGGAGTATGACCCCGCCGGCCGGCAAAACAGCCCCCCGGATGCGCGCCTGTCTCACCGTCGCGACGTGTCAATTTCCTCGCGATCTCAAAGTGCGGCGAAGTCGTAACGAATGCAACGACGCGCTGCATCCCGGCCCCCGATGCCACTGTCTTAAGCTCGCCGGATGTGGACGCTTTTCGATCACCAGCCCGTCAACGACAGCTTTGGCGATTCCGCCGTCCATGTGGACTTTCGCGACGGGCGCAGGGGCCTGCTCATCGACCTCGGGGACATCCGCGCGCTGCCGCCGCGCAAGCTGCTGCGGCTGTCCCACATCTTCGTCACCCACACACACATGGACCACTTCAGCGGCTTCGACCACTGGCTGGCCGTGGTGCTGGCGCGCAAGGCCCGGGTCACGTTGTACGGCGGGCCGCAGTTCATTTCGCAGGTGGAACACAAGCTGCGCGCCTACACCTGGAACGTGGCGCCTCGCTATGCAGTGGCGCTGAACCTCGAGGTGCGGGAGATCGGCACCGACGGCCTCATCCGGCGGGCAAGGTTCTCGAGCAGCGCAGGCTTCCAGCGCGAAGCGCTGGAGTCGACTCCCATGGTTCAGGACGTCATCCACGATGAACTCACCTTCCGCGTGCGTGCCCGCTTCGTGGACCACGGGATGCCGTGCCTGGCCTTTGCGCTGGAAGAGAAGGCCGCCGTCCGCGTGGCAGGCGACCGGCTCGCGGCCATGGGCTTCACCACCGGCGCATGGCTGCGAGAACTCAAGCATGCGGTGCTCACCGGCGCGCCAGGCGAAACGCCCATCCTCGTGGAGTGGAACGACCGTCAAGGCGCGCATGCGGTCACGCGCACCGTGGACGACCTGCGCCCGCTCGTGCTGGACGTGGCGCCGGGCAAGCGCCTGGGCTACGTGACGGACCTGCGCTACACCGAGGCCAACGTGCAGACGCTCGTCGAGCTGCTCGCGGGCGTGGACACGCTCTACATCGAGAGCGTGTTCCTGGCCGCCGATGAGGATCACGCCAGGCGCAAGAACCACCTGACGGCGTGGCAGGCCGGCGACATCGCGCGCCGGGTGGGTGCACGGTCGCTGGTGCCCATGCACCACTCGCCGCGCTATGAAGGACGTGGCGGTGAGCTGGTGGCCGAAGCCATGGCCGCCTGGGGTGGTCCACCCCGCCGCGTCCCCGCGTCGGCCGATGTCGATTCCGGCCCGGCTCGTTCGTCGTGTTGAACAAGGCAACCCGGGCGCGGCGCAGCCGCCCCCCTCAACGGAGTCCCGATGAACCCGATCGAAGCAACCCCTTCCCCTGAGCAGCGCCGGTCCCTCTGGCGCGAACTCGGCGACGCGATCCGCGGCACCGGCGCCGACTACACCAAGATCCCGCTGCGGCGCGCGGTGTTCCTGCTGGCCGTGCCGATGGTGCTCGAGCTGGTGCTCGAGTCGACCTTCGCCGTCGTGGACATCTGGTTCGTCGCCAAGCTGGGCGCCTCGGCGGTGGCGACGGTCGGACTCACCGAGACCTTCCTGTTCCTGCTGTACGCGGTGGGCATCGGCCTCGCGATGGCGGTCACAGCGGTCGTTGCCAGACGAACCGGCGAAGGCGACCCCGAGGCAGCTGCGGTCAGCGCCGCGCAGGCCATGTGGATCGCCGTGCTGGCTTCGCTGCCGTTTGCGGCGGGCGGCATCCTCTTCGCGCGCGAGCTGCTGCAGCTCATGGGCGCCGACACCTGGACGCTGACGCACGGCGTGCGCTACATGCAATGGATGCTGGGCAGCAACATGGTCATCATGCTGCTGTTCGTCTGCAACGCGATCTTCCGCGGCGCCGGCGACGCGGCGGTGGCCATGCGGGTGCTGTGGGTCTCCAACGGCCTGAACCTCGTGCTCGACCCTATCCTGATCTTCGGGCTGGGGCCGATCCCGGCGCTGGGCGTCGAGGGGGCGGCGATCGCCACCGTCATCGGCCGCGGCACCGGCGTGGCGATGCAGCTGTGGATCCTGCTGCGCGGCAGCCGCCACATCCGCATCCGCATCGCCCAGCTCGCCATCGAGGCGGCCACCCTGTGGCACATCGTGCGCACCTCGCTCGGCGGCATCGGCCAGATGATCGTGGCCATGACGGCGTGGATCTTCCTGATGCGCATCCTGGCCGCCATCGGCAGCGATGCGGTGGCCGGCGCCACCATCGCCATCCGCCTGATGATGTTCACGCTGATGCCGGCCTGGGGCATGTCCAACGCGGCGGCCACCCTTGTGGGCCAGAACCTCGGCGCTGGCGAACCGGGCCGTGCCGAGGCATCGGTGTGGCGCATCGGCTGGTACAACATGGCGTTCACCGTCGCGGTGTCGGTCGTCTTCTTCCTGTTCCCGCGCGAACTGATCGGCCTGTTCACCACCGAAAGCGCCGTCATCGACATCGGCGCCGAATGGCTGCGCATCCTGTCTTACTCCTACTTCGTCTACGGCTGGTGGATGGTCTCGGTGCAGGCCTTCAACGGCGCGGGCGACACGGTGACGCCGACCAAGATCAACCTCGTGTTCTTCTGGCTGATCCAGATCCCGCTCGCCTGGCTGCTGGCGCTGCAGATGGACCTGCAGGCCACCGGCGTGTTCTGGGCGGTGTTCGCCTCCGAGACCTCGGTGGGCCTGTTCACGCTGTGGCTGTTCACCCGCGGCCGGTGGAAGACGGTGCGTGTCTGAGCCGGGCCCGGACTGGCCTCGCCTGGCCGCCTTCAGCGGCGCGGCAAGGCGTAGGCGATGACGGAATCGCCCGCCTTGGTTTCGGTCGACCCGTGGCCGCCCGCGGCCACCAGCAGGTACTGCCGGCCATCGGCCCCTGTGTAGGTCATCGGGGTGGCCTGCCCGCCGGCGGGCAGGCGGTGCTTCCACAGCTCGCGGCCGTCGGCCAGGTCGTAGGCGCGCACGTAGTAGTCCATGGTGCCGGACAGGAACGCCACGCCGCCCGCCGTGACCATGGGCCCGCCCAGGCTCGGCACGCCCATGCGCAGCGGCATCGGTATCGGCGCGAGGTCGCGCACCGTGCCGTTGCGATGCATCCAGACCACGTCGCCCTTGGCCAGGTCGACCCCGGCCACATAGCCCCATGGCGGCTCCTGGCACGGAATGCCCAGCGGCGACAGGAAGGGCTCCATCTTCGAAGCGAAGGGCGCACCGAAGTTTTCGTTGAGTGCGGGCAGGCTGCCGGGTGGTCGCTCGCCGCCCTCCTGCACCAGCAGCGTCCTGTCGTCCGGCCTGGGCACCAGCTCCGACACGAAGGCCAGGTAGGCCGGCGTGGTGAACGCGATGCCGCGACGCGGATCGACCGCGATGCCGCCCCAGTTGAAGACGCCGAAGTTGCCGGGGTGCACGAGCGTGCCCTGCGTGGTCGGTGGCGTGAATCGCCCCTCGTACCGCAGCCGGTGGAACGCGATGCGGCAGGTCAGCTGGTCGAACACGGTGGCGCCCCACATGTCGCGGCTGCGCAGCGGCGGCGGGGCCAACGACAGCGCCGACTGAGGCTGTGTGGCGTGGGTGCGGTCGCCCTGCGCTGCCCCCTGCGGCGCGGGCACCTCGCGCACCGGCAGCAGGGGCCGGCCGTCGCGGCGGTCGAGCACGAAGAGCTCGCCCTGCTTGGTCGGCTGCACGAGGGCCGGCACGGTGCGGTCGCCGACGCGCAGGTCCACCAGGCTCGGCTGCGACGGCACGTCGTAGTCCCACAGGTCGTGGTGCACCGTCTGGAACACCCAGCGCACCCGACCCGTTGCGAGATCGAGGGCGACGACGGAAGACGAATACCGCTCCACCGCTTCGCTGCGGCGGCCGCCCCACTGGTCGGGCGGCTGGTTGCCCATGGGCACGTAGACCATGCCGAGCGCCTCGTCCACGCTCGAGACGGACCAGCTGTTCGGTGAATTGGCCAGGTACTTCCGGCCCGGCCCGATGGGCGCGGTGGCCTCGGGGTTGCCGGAGTCCCAGTTCCACACCAGCTCGCCGGTCTCGATGTCGAAGGCGCGGATCACGCCGGACTGTTCGTTCACCGACACGTTGTCGAGCACCGTGCCTCCCACGATCACCAGCCGGCTCGTCACCGCGGGGGGCGAGGTGGAGTAGTAGGCACCGGGGCGGCGGTTGGGCATGTTGGCCCACAGGTCGATCGCCCCGCGGCCGCCGCCGAAGCTGGTGCAGTCGGCGCCCGTGTCGGGGTTCAGTGCCACCAGGCGGCCGTCGGCCGTCGGCATGAAGAGCCTGGCGGAGCAACCGTCATGGCCACCGCCGGCGGCCGCCCGCGCCGGCTGGTAGGCCAGGCCGCGGCAGGTGAGGTGCTGCAGCGCCAGCTCCTGCGGCAAGGCGAGGTCGCGGCGCCAGACTTCCTTGCCGGTGGTCGCGTCCAGCGCGATCACCGACTGGTGCGGCGTGCACAGGAAGAGCCGCTCGCCCACCTTCAGCGGCGTCACCTCGAAGGTGGTTTCCTTCGGGTCGCCCGGGCGCCCGCGCACATCGCCCGTGCGGTAGTGCCAGGCCACCTGCAGGTCACCCACGTTCTGCGGGGTGATCTGGGCCAGCGGCGAGTAGCGCTGGCCGGCACCGGTGCGACCGTAGGCATGCCACTCGCCGTCCGGCACGGCCTCGGCCTGGCCGGCCGACAGCGACGCCGCCGCTTGCGGCAGGCGGCCCTCGATCGTGCGAGGGTCATGCAGCCAGGAGGCCCCCGCAGCCAGCAGACAAGCCGCCAGCGCCAACGCCAGCGCCGTGCCGCCCCGCGCCGGGCCTTCGTGGTGGAGGGAACTGCGTACCCAACCTTGCATGAGGACCAGCCCGAGCACGAACCACACGTCGAGCCGGGCCGCCAGGGGCCACCAGTCCAGGCCCGCTTCCCACAGGGCCCAGCCCAGCGTCGCGGCCAGCAGGCCGGCATAGGCCCACAGCGCCGATGCCCTGCGACGTACCAGCAGCACGGCGGTGAGCAGCGAGCCCAGCCCGGCCAGCAGGTAGTACCAGGAGTCGCCATAGGCCACCAGCCAGACGCCGCCGGCAAGGAGGCCAACGCCGATGGCCGCCAGCAGGACGCCCATCACCCAGGGACCCTTGGCTACGCGAACCTTGCTCTCGTGCATCGCCGTTGCCTCCGTTTCGACGAATCACGTCGGCAAGCGGAGTGCCACGCGGCCCTGCGTGCGGGGCAGGAGGCGCCTTCGGCGCCGGCAACTTGCTACTTGAGCGCATCCCCCACGCACTTGGACACGGAGCTGTTGCGAGCCGCCCCGGACAGCTTCTTGTCGTCCGCCGCGGCGTCGCAGGTGGTCTGCACATCCGGCGTCGCGTCGGCCACGCACTTCTTGACGAAGCTGCTCTTCGCAGCACCCGCCAGCTTCTTCTCGGCGGCCTGCGCATTGCAGGAGGTCTTCGATGCGGCCACCGCGTCGCTGGTGCATTTCTTCAGGAAACTGGCCTTGGCCGCACCGGCCAGGTTCTTCGCGCCGGCCTGCGCGACACATGAATCGGCGGCATGGGCGCCTGCGGCGGCCAGCGACATCACCAAGGCGGCGAGTGCAGTTCTCATGGGGGAGCTCCGGGAGAGTTGATGACGGTCGCCACTCTAGCGCCACGCCCCCCGGCAGGTGCAGCGCGCTGCGTCCGGGCTCGATGGTTGCCTGTCGCAGGCCGCGGCCCTCGCGGCAGGTCTCGTCGGTTTTCTACAAGACCCGGGAGCGCCCGCGCGCGACAGTCTGGTCGTCCCAAACCGCCCCACCGAGGAGCCTTCCATGTCCACCATCCGCCCGTTCCAGATCGAGATCCCGCAGGACCGCATCGACGACCTGCGCCGCCGCCTGAAGCAGACCCGCTGGCCGCATGCCACGGTGCAGGACTTCAGCCGCGGCCAGCCGGTGTCGCGGGTGCGCGAGCTGGCCGAGTACTGGGCCGAAGGCTTCGACTGGCGCGCCCGCGAGGCGCAGCTCAACCGCATCCCGCAGTTCATGACCGAGATCGACGGCCAGCCGATCCACTTCATGCACGTGCGCTCCAGGGAGCCGGCAGCCTTTGCGCTGATCCTCACCCATGGCTGGCCGAGATCGCCGGCCGAGTACCTCGACCTCATCGGCCCGCTGACCGATCCGCGCGCCCACGGCCTGGATCCTTCTGTCGCCTTCGACGTGGTGATCCCTTCGCTGCCCGGCATGGGGCTCTCGTCTCCGCTGGCCGCCCCCGGCTGGGATGCGGCGCGCACCGCGGCCGCCTGGGACACGCTCATGAAGCGCCTGGGCTACACCCGCTACGGGGCGCAGGGCGGCGACGTGGGGGCGCTGGTCACCCGGGAGCTCGGCATCCTCGGCCCGCAGGGGCTGGCCGGCGTCCACCTGCAGCAGATCTTCGCCTTCCCTACCGGCGCGCCGGGCGAGATGGAAGGCCTGTCGCCCTTCGAGCTCGAAGGCATGGGCACCCTGGGCTCCTTCCAGAAGTACGCGGGCTACGTGGACATCCAGTCCAAGCGCCCGGGCACGCTGGCCTACGGTCTGGTGGACTCGCCGGCCGCCCTGCTGGCGTGGAACTCCGAGCTGTTCTACGGCTTCGAGGGCCAACAGGCAGCCCAGGTAGACCGCGACCGCTTCCTGACGCACGTGTCGCTGTACTGGTTCACCGCCACCGGCGGCCAGGCGGCCGAGTCGTACCTGGAGAACGCACGCACCGGCGCCGGCTATCGCGAGCTGCCCAACCACACGCCCACCGCGGTGGCGAGCTTCCCTGAGGATTTCCGCTCGGTCCGCAAGTTCGCGGCCCGCTCCAACCATCGGTTGGTACAGTGGACCGAGATGCCGCGCGGCGGCCATTTCGCCAACGAAACGGAGCCCGGTCTGGTGATCGACGACCTGCGCCGCTTCTTCGGCGGCCTGCAGGGAAGCGATGGAGCAGACCAACCGGCCCGACATTCCACCGGTCGTTGAAGCACGCGAGCGCATGGCGGACTCGCTGCTGGCGACCCGCATCCGCCATGCCCGCTACCTGGGCGCGGCTCGCGAAGTGGCGCTGCCCGACGGCTCCTGGGACCTGCTCTTCGTGCGCAAGTCGGGCGGTCCCTGGACAGTGATCCAGACCGGGCAGATCGCCGCGCCGGTGGAGGTGCACAGCGATGCCGGCGACGAGATGCTCACCATCGCCTTGCGCCCCGAGGTCTACATGCCGCGCCTGCCGGGTCGGCTGACGCTGAACCAGGGCGTGCTGCGGCCGGTCGAGGGCGACCGGCGGTTCTGGATCGAGGGAGAACGCTTCGAGATCCCGGACTTCGAGAACGCCGAGCAACTGGTGGCGGCGCTCACGCGCAAGGGGCTGCTCGAGCGCGACCCGGTGGTGGCGCTGGCCCTGCGCGGCGCACGCCAGCGCCTCGACGAGCGCAGCGTGCAGCGCCACTTCGCCGACGTGACCGGACTGGGCCTCAAGGCCTTCCAGCAGATCGAACGTGCCCACGAGGCCGCCGGGCTGCTGCGCGCGGGGCAGACCCCGTCACAGGTGGCCGCCGCACTCGGCTTCACCGACCAGGCGCACCTCACTCACTCGCTCAAGCGCATCCTGGGGCAGACGCCGGGCCGGATGGCCAAGGCGGCGGGCTGAGCGGAGCGCAGGCCGCAGCGCCAGGACTCAAGTGGCCGGCAGACCGCCCTCCATGTCGCCCGGGATGAACGGGTTCTCGGCCTCGTACTCGGCCCGGGTCTTGCGCCGGTGATCGCCGGCGAGCTGGATCGAAGCCATGGCCCGGTCCACGTAGATCTCGGAGCGCAGCGGCCAGCCGCGGGCCGCGTCGAACAGGCCGGGCATCAGCTCATACCTCCGAGGCTCGCCCCCCTCCTCGACATCGTTGAACCACAGATGGGAGCCGCATCGAGGGCAGAAGGCCCGCTCGGCGAACGAAGAGGATCGGTAGCGCGCGACCTCGCCCGTCACGGTGACAGCAGAGGCTTCGGCAGTGAAGCACAGGAAGAGTCCGCCGGTCCATCGCTGGCACATGCGGCAGTGGCAGGCGCCCACGCGAGGGTCGTGGTCGCCTGCCACCGTGATGCTCACGGCGCCGCACAGGCAGCGGCCGGTGATCCCCTTGTTTCCGGACATGGCGGTTCTCGTGGATGAAGCGGTGTTTGCTCCGGCGGTCTTTGGCTGCATGTTCGAGTCTCCTGCGTTGGCCTCAGCCAAAGGGCAACCAGCGGTCCCGGCCGGGCTGCCGGGCGGCCATCGCATGCGGCACGCTATCCACACAAGCTGTGGACAAACCTGTGAAGCGTCCGTGCATCGCGTTCGGCAGCCCCCGCCGGCTATGGCATCTCGTTCGACCGCCCCAATTTGTGGCAGGCCCGACGGTTGAGGGCGATGGAGGCGCCAGCTGTCGGCCGGGCAGAGACAGACAGCCCCTCCAATGCGCTGGCTCACCATTCCGCTGCCGTTGCGAAGCGGCAAGAACCCCTGCCTGGCATGCGGGAAATTTCATGCAACTCATAATGTTGCATGAAGAAAGACAGCCGACTCTCCGACGTCTTGCACGTGCTCATGCATATGGCCGAGGGCGATGGCCCGGCCACGTCCGAATCCCTGGCCACGGCCATGCACACGAATCCGGTTGTGCTGCGCCGGCTGATGTCGGGCCTGCGCGAGTCGGGCTTCGTCGCGTCCGCCAGAGGTCACGGAGGCGGCTGGGTGCTCAGCTGCGCACTCGACCGCATCACGCTGCGTGACGTGCACGAGGCGCTTGGGGCGCCGGCCTTCGTGTCGCTCGGCTTCCGCGAGGACCGGCCCGAATGCCTGGTCGCGCAGGCCGTCAACGATGCCCTTGGCGCGGCGGTGCGCGACGCAGAGTCCTTGCTGCTCGAACGCCTGGGCGCAGTGACGCTGGCCACGTTGTCGCAGGACTTCCACCGCCGACTGGCCCGCCGACCGGGGGCCACCACACATCGACTGGAGACGCACCGCCATGCAGATGCAGATTGACTTCGCCGTCATCGGCGGCAGCTTTGCCGGCCTCTCGGCCGCGCTTCAGCTGGCGCGCGCCCGCCGCCAGGTGCTGGTGGTGGACGGCGGTCAGCGCCGCAACCGCTTCGTCGACGCCGCAGGGCTTCAGTCCCACGGCTTCCTGACGCAGGACGGCCGGGCGCCCGCGGACATCGCGGCCGACGGCCGGGCGCAGCTGCTGCGCTACCCCAACGTGCAGTGGCTGGACGGCACGGCGGATGACGCACGCATCGAGGCCAACGGGCGGCTGGCGTTCCGCGTCGGCGACCGGGCCGTCAGCGCCGGCCGGCTCATCCTCGCCACCGGCGTGCGCGACGAACTGCCCCCCGTGCCCGGCCTGGCCGAACGCTGGGGCAGCAGCATCTTCCACTGCCCCTACTGCCACGGCTACGAACTCGAGGCGGGCGACATCGGCATCATCGCCGCCACACCGATGGCGCACCATCATGCCGTCATGCTGCCGGACTGGGGCCGAGTGACGCTGTTCCTGAACGGCGTCTACGCACCAGGCGACGCGGAACTTGCCGAACTGGCCAAGCGCGGCACGCGGGTCGAGGCCACGCCGGTGGTGCGCATCGAGGGAAAGGCCGATGTCGTGCTGGCGGACGGCCGCGTGTTGCGCATGGCCGGCCTGTTCACGCAGCCGTCCACGTCACCGGCCAGCCCTGTCGCCGAGCAGCTCGGCTGCGCGATGGTGGAAGGGCCGATGGGCCCCTTCATCCAGGTCGGCCCCACGCAGGAGACCAGCGTTCCTCACGTCTTTGCCTGCGGCGACGCCGCCCGCGCGGCGGGGAACGTGGCGCTGGCGGTGGGCGACGGTGTCATGGCGGGCTTCGGCGCCCACCGATCGACGATGTTCTAGGGAAGGAGTGCCAGCCGCTGCTCGACGCTGGAAGTCAGCGCTTTGCGCGCAACTTCACCGCGGCATCCAACTCGGCCAGCACACGCGCATCGGGCCGGCGCATGTCCGCCGTCAGCCCCTGCTGATGCTGCAGCGCCATCGTGTCCGGTCGCTCCTTCAGGTCGAGGTCGAGCGTGCTGTTGACCGTCATCAGGGCCGACAGCGGCTGCGAACGAGCCTGCGGTGGCTCCTGCGTTTCGACATGGTGCGCCGCGTCCGGGTGCGGCACGGCAGCAGCGGGAGCCTGCGCCGCCCGTCGCGCCGATGACAACGCATTGAGCGGCTGACGTGGCGTGATGGCGCCGGGCCGGTGAGCGGGGGCGCGCCTGGCGGGCGGCAGCCGCTCCGCGGCCTGCGTCGCGGGAAGCTTCTGCCGCGCGTCGGTGGCTGCGTCGGCCTTTTCTTCGCGGATCGTGGCCGGCGACGTCTCATGGGCGTCGGGCAAGGCCGCTGGTTGGGTGCAGAGTTTCAGCGCTGACATCGTGGTTCTCTTTCCGCGAGCATCGGGCGCGCCCGGCAACCGGACACCGGACACCGCGAAGCAAGGCTTCACCGCGCGAAGGAGGATGGCTCATGCATTGGTTGGGACCGTCTGTGCTTCACGCGCGCGACCAACCCAGCCCGCCAGGGCGCCGCCGAACAGCAGCAGAGGCACCAGCGACCACCGCCTCCCTGAGGCAGGTATACGACAACCCTTCAACAAGACGCGACTTTGCCAGCGATTCAGCACCTCAAGGCTGTGGTCGAGACTCCGAACTGCGACGCCGTCTTGTCGGTTGGGCGAACCACTTTCCCAACCCTAGCGCTTCCCCTTCGTCATGTCGTTCAACTCTGCGGCGCCACTTGCACTTACCAGATCACGAACGAGCTGCCGAAACTGCGGTGATGCGCGCAGCGCCTCGCGCCCGGCTTGCTGCAGGCGACGCACATCCGACGGGTCGATCGTGAACGCAGTGGGCACCTGCAGCAGGCTGCGGCGCAAGCGGTGGTCCCCGACGTCGCGCAGGCTGACGCTCACGACCTGGATCTGCGCATCAGCGGCGAACGGGCTGCCCGGCGTGCCGCGCTGCTGTGCCAGCTCGCGGCTCCAGCGCTGCACGTCGTCGTTGAGGATTGCCAGCGTCACCTGCGTCTCGCGGGAGCCGGCCCCGAAGACCAGCGCGTCCAGCACCTGCCCCGTGGTGGGCACGTGGTCGCTGTGGTCGATGCGTTCGGTGATGTCGCGCTCGGAGTTCACGACGATGAGGACCAGCCTGCGAATGGATCCCGGCGCGGCATCCGGAAAGCTCTCCTTCATGGAGCCGCCGGCGATCAGGTGGTCCAGCAGCGTGCGCACGCCGAGGTTGTCGGAAAGCCCGCCGTCCACGAGGTGCACGAAGGGCCGCTCCTTCGTGTCGAGATAGCTTTGCGCATTGGCGTTGAGCAGGCGGGCGCGGAAGTTGTCCGCCATGCCGACTGCCTGCGGCGACGGCAGTGCACACTGGCCCGCAAAGTTGCGCAGCGTCATCGGCGTCAGCAGCAGCGGCACGGCCGACGACGAAGCGACCGCGAACGACAGCGGCACGCTGCCGAGATCGGAGCAGATCAGCTGAAACTGCTCGAGCGTGAACTCGAAAGGCGCACCGGTGGTCAGGTCGGTGGCCGTGACCAGCAGCTCCGGACCGCGCGGCCGTGCCAGCAGGTCGCCAAAGGTGCGGCCGCGGTAGAGCGCATCGAGCCGCTGCGCCAGCACATTGCTGCGGCCGAACCAGGGCGATGTCAGTTCGTGCATCGTCGCCGGCGCGAGTGCCTTGCCGATCAACCCGCCCTCGAAATCATCGAGCAGGAAGTCCTGTTCGAAGCGATCCAGCCCCTCGGCGCCGAACGCGGCGTAGTAGGTGGCGAGCACGCTGCCCCCTGACACGCCGCTGATCAGCCCCACTTCGTCGAGCAGCGTGGTCTCGCGGCCTTCCCAGATGAAGTTCGTGGCCTTCAGCTCCTGCAGCACGCCAAGGCCGAAAGCCGCCGCGCGCGCTCCGCCGCCAGACAGCGTCACCGCAGCCACGATGGAAGAACCGCCTGGGTTGCGCGGTTGTTGCGGGCGGGCCGCTGCCGACGTTGCGGCGTCTTCGCGCATGGGCACGTTCTGCCACGGGCGCATGGACGAGCACGCCGACAGCGCGAACGCGACCAGCACGACGGCCGTCGCGCGGAGCCAGCGGTGAACAGCGGGATCCAGCATGACGGGCCGTCCTCAGAACCGATACGCGGCTGCAAGCAGCGCGGAGCTGCGGCCCTTCTGGCTCACCAACGGGCTGTCGGCAATTGCTTCGTCCACGACCGTGTGGCGCACGTAGAGGTGCGCGTACCAGCGCTCCGTGATGCGGGTTTCGATCAACGCGCCGGCGAACAGGTTGACGGCCGAGCCAGGCCGGTAGCTGCGCCCCAGGCGCGCCGCTTCAGTCTGGGTGGGCGCGAAGTAGTAGCGTGTGTAGTCACTGGTCTGGTACTCGACGCCCACCTCGGGATAGACGGGCATGAGACGTTTCATTGGAAGGGAGGAGGAGTCCATGAGAAGAGTGAAAGAGCAGCCCGCGCTCATGCGGCGGACACGGCCACGTGTGCCCCGCGCTTGTTGGCAAGCCACCGCGCCAGCGCACCGCTGAACAGCAGCTCGTAAAGCACCGGCACCAGGCCCAGCGTGACCAAGGTGCCCAGCAGCAGGCCGCCGATGATCGTGACGGCCATGCCCGACCAGAGCGGCCCGCCGAACAGCAGCAGCGGCACCAGGCCGGCCACGCAGGTGAGCTTGGTCATCACGATGGGTCGCAGGCGTTGCACGGCAGAAGCGACCACCGCCTCCCGCGTGCTCTTGCCGGAGTGCAGCTCGGCCTCGATGCGCTCGAGCAGCAGCACGGCGTTGTTGACGATGATCCCCGCCAGCGACAGCAGCCCGAAGTTCGCCATGAAGCCCAGCGGCTCGCCGGCCAGCTTGAGCGCCGGTGCCACGCCGATGAGTGCGAAAGGGATGATCCCGAGGATCAGTGCCAGCTTGCGGAACGAGCCGAACTGCCAGACGAAGAGCACGAGCATCGCGATGCAGGCATGCGGCAGGTACTGCCCGAGCGCCTCGTTGGCTTCGGCCGCCTCCTCGATCTCGGCGCCGAGCTCGATTCGATAGCCGGGCGGCAAGTCGAGCTTCGCGACGGCAGGTGCCAGCCTGTCGACCACCTGCTGTGCCGTCTCGTTCTCGCTGCGGCCGCTGACCGTGAGCGTGCGTACCAGGTCGCGACGGCGGATCACCGACGGCTCGGAGCCGAGCGACACCGTGGCCACGGCCGACAGCGGCACCGGCGTTGCGCCGTTGGCCGGGTGGATGAGCGAGTTGCCCAGGTCTTCGGGGTGCTGGCGTTCGGACTCGGTGCCTCGCACGATCAGCGGTACGAGGGTGTCGCCGTCGTGCAGCGCCGAGACAGCAAGGCCGGTGTAGCGCGCGCCCAGCGAGGCGGCGATGTCCTCGCTGGTCACGCCAAGCCGACGCGCCTTGCGCTGGTCGACCTGCACGTCGATGCGCGGCACACGGTTGGCCCAGTCGTCGCGCACGTCCGCCACACCGCGCACCTCGTTGAGCGAGGACTTGATCTGCTCGCCGAGCTTCTTGAGCACGGCCTCATCAGGCCCGCTGATGCGGTAGGCCACTGCACCGGAGTCGCTGGAACCGAGCGAGAAGCGCTTGGCCTCCGCGCGCAGCTCGGGGTGTGCAGAAGCGAGCCATGCGCGGGTGCGCGCGATCACCGGGTCCAGGTCGTTCTTGCCTTTCACGCCGACAGTGAAGTAGCCGATGTGCGAAGCCGGCAGCGGCGGATTGAGCCCCAGGATGATGCGCGGCCCGCCGTCGGCCACGTAGCCGATGCTGGTCGTGACCTCGGGGTTGACCTGCGGGTCGCTGAGCCAGCGGCTGATCTTGCGCACCTTGTCCAAGGTCATGCGCGAGTCGCTGCCGGGCTGCAGTTCGATCGAGATCTGGTATTGCGGCCGGTCGGACTGGGGCAGGAAGCCGGCAGGCACCGAGGCAAGCATCACCATCGCGCCGGCGAACAACGCGGCCATCGCGCCCAGGAATGGCAGCTTGTGGTCGAGCACCGTGCGGATCGCACGGCGGTAGCCGCGGTAGAAGCCGCTTTCCTTGGGCGGTTCATCGTCCTGGTGTGCGGCATGAGAGGGCTTCAGGAAGTGGAAGCACAACAGCGGCGTCACCGTCAGGCAGAACAGCCACGACCCCAGCAGCGACAGCGCCAGCACGACGACCAGCGGCCGCAGGTATTCGTTGATCGAGGTGTGCCCGAAGAAGAACGGCGAGAACGCGAAGATGATGACCAGCGACGAGGTCAGCAACGGGATGGCGAGCGTCTTGCCTGCATTGATGCAGGCCTCGCGCCGGGCCTCGCCCGCGGCCAGCCGCCGCTCGACGTCTTCGGCGATCACGATGCCGTTGTCCACCAGCAGGCCCAGCGCGATGATGATCGCCGCCATCGACACGTTGTGCAGCTCGATGCCGAGCGCCTGCATCGCGATCAGCGTGCCCAGGATGGTGAGCGGCACGATGCTGCCGACGATGAGGCCGGCGCGCCAGCCGAGGAAGAGCACCACCACCGCCATCACGATGACGATGGTCTCGCCCATCACCCGGTTCATCTTGCCCATCTCCTGCTGCACGACGTCGGCCTGGAAGGTCACGTAGTCGAGCGTGAAGCCGGCGGGCAACAGCTCCTGCAGCTCGGCCATGCGGTCCTTCAGCGCGTGCCCGAACTCCTGCACGTTGCGCCCGGCGCGCATCGACACGCCCAGCACCACCGCAGGTTCGGCCTTGTAGACCGCAGCGGCCTCTGGCGGGTCGGCCGGCAGCACCCGGATGCGGGCGATGTCGCCCAGGCGCACCGCGTGATCGTTGCGGCCATCGGCGCCAGGCAGGCTGAGCACAAAATCGCGCAGGGCGTCGAGGGAGGTGATCTCGCCCGACGCCACCAGCGCACTGCTGAGGCCGCTCATCACCGCCTGGCCGCCGGAGAGCACCACATTCTGTTGCTGCAGCTGCTGCAGCACGGCGGGGGCGCCGAGCCCGAGGCCGGCCAGGCGCGCCCGGTCGAACTCGATGTAGACGCGCTCTTCCTGCAGCCCATGGAAGCTCACACCCTGCACCCCCGGCAGTTCGTAGAGCCGGTCGCGCAAGCGCTTGAGCGGCTCGCGCATCTCGCTCATCGAGAAACCGGGCGCGGTGACGGCGATCGACGCGACCGCGACGCGGCCGAAGTCGTCGTTGATCGACACGGGCAGCGTGCCGCCGGGGAACTGCGGCGACACCTCGGCCACCTTGGTGCGCACTTTCTGCCAGATGGCCGGCAGGTCGGCATAGTTCTCGTGGATCGAGACCTGCAAGATCACGTTGCCGGTGCGCACCGTGCTCACCACATGCTTGAGCTCGGGCAGCTCCCGCAAGCGCTCTTCGAGAGGGCGCGCGACGAGCTGCTCCATGCGCTCGACCGGCAGGCCGGGGTTGGCGACGAAGATCATCGCGTCGCGAATCGTCGTCGAAGGCTCCTCCTGCGACGGAAACTTCAGGAAGCTGAAGAGTCCGGCCACCAGCACCAGGGCGGCAACGAAGAAGGTCAGGCGGCTCGAGCCGAGCGCGGATTCGGTGAGCCTCACGAACGGCCCCCGTTCAGCAGCGTCTGCGCTTCGTGCTTCACGGCACGCTGGCCTTCCGTGAGGAAAGCGGTTCCGGCCACGACCACCTGATCGCCACTCGCCAGCCCCTCGGTGATCTGCACGCGGCCGTCGGGGAGCAACGCGTCGCCCAGCACGACGGTACGGCGAGAGAGCTGCTGCTTGTTCGTGTCGAGCACGAACACGCTGGCGCTGCGCCGGCCATCGCCTGCGTAAACCACGGCGGAGGCGGGTACCGAGAGGGCAATCGCGCCGCGGCGGGGCAGCGCGACCGACACCACACCACCGCTGCGCAAGCCTTCCGCAGGCCCCTCCACGCGGAAGATGGCCTGCACCAGCGAGCCGCTTTCACTGCGCGCCGACATGCGTTCCAGCTTCAGCGGCATGGGACGCTGCCCCTGGCTGGCGCTGGCGGCGTCGCCGGGCGACAGCCGGGCCGCCACCGAGTCGGGCAGCATGGCCACCACCTCCAGCGCGCGGCCCGCTTCGATCTGCAGCACGGGTTGCCCGGCGCCGATGTCGCCGTGCGGCTGGGCCGAACGCGCGACGATCTCGCCGTCGAACGGCGCCGTGATGCGAGCCAGGGACAGGTCGCGGCGGGCGAGCGCCAGTGCCGCGTCGGCAGCCTGCAGCTGGCTCATGGCCTGGCGGTGTTGCACCTGCACCGACTCGAGCGCGGTGGCCGAGACGATGCGCTCCTTCGCGAGCGCTTCGTGCTGCTGCAACTGTGTGGCGCGCTCCGCGAGCGCGGCCACGGCGGCAGCATGATCGGCCTGCGCCTTCTCCAGCCGCCATTTCGCCGGCGCTTCTTCGAGACGGGCCAGAAGTTGTCCGGCCCGCACCCGGTCACCCACCTCGACGGCAATGGCGGCGATGCGCCCGGGCGTTTCGAAGCTGAGATCGGCGCGCTGGCGGGCGCGCAGCGTACCGACGAAGGATTCGTGGGTGGCGACCGAGCCGGTCCCGACGACCTCGACCTTGACCGGGCGAGGGGCCTGGTCAGCAACAGTGGGCGGCTGTTCGCAACCGCCGAGGAGGGACAGCAGCACGACGGCGGCAGCAAGAGCTTGGATGCGTGGCATGGGAGTTCTTTCGGCGAAGGTTCAGGCCAGTTTGGCAATCAGTTCATGCAACGCATTGCGCATCGCCTCGCGCTGCCCTTTGGTGAACTGATGGAAGTCCAGCAGTTCGAGCAACGAGATGCCGTCCAGCGCGGCCGCAATGGCGAGCGCCAGGCCGGCTTCTGCGCCGCCTTCCGCAAGTTCGCCGTACGTCTCCTTGAACAGCTTGCGCACCGGCCCCAGGAGATGTGGGTGGGCAGAGGCCGCGGCCAGCAGGTTCGTCAGCAACTGCTTCTCGCTGCGTGACATGTCGAATGTCTCCTCGACGAGAGCCAACAACAGCGCGCTCTTTGCGGTGCCCCGCTTGGCTGCCTTGGCACGCTGGCGCTGGTCGAGCTGCTCGATCATCCGCTCGACCAATGCGCCCAGCAGTTCGTCCTTCGTCTTGAAGTGATAGATCAGCCCACCCTTGGTCACGCCAGCGGCCGCAGCCACGGCATCCAGCGTGAGCTCCTGAACGCCAAGCCGCGTGATCAGGTCAGCCGCGGCGTCGAGCAGCTTCTCGCGTGAACTGCCGCGCGGCGAGGGGGGGTTGGGGGTTGCAGGCATGTGACTCTCCGTGGCGTTGATACTGTACTGTACGCATAGTACAGTTCGAGGACACGATTGGTCAATCCCGGGATCACACATGCCTCATCTCGAACCCATGGTCTTCGCGCGTACCGCCGCAACGGCGGCCGCCTTGTGCGCGGTGCTTGGTTGCGCGACGCCGCCCTTGCCTTCCGTTCCGTCAGTTGTCGCTCCTCATCATTGGAGCGTCGCGGCGCCGGTCGCCGGGGCGACCGCGTCGAGGCGAACCGCCACGTGGTGGCAGGACTTCGGCAGTACCGAACTTGACACGCTGGTCGACGCTGCGCTCGAGCACAACCCTGATCTGCGCGTTGTCGCGGCCCGTGTGGCGCAAGCCCGCGCGCTGACCGACGGTGCGCACGCCGAACGCCTGCCACGACTCGATCTGGTGGCAAGTTCGCAGCGCGGTCGCGACTCGAGCCCGGACCCCAAGGCCACCAGCGCCTCCGTAGGCTTGCGTGCCGGCTGGGAACTCGATTTGTTTTCCGGCAAGGCACTCGCTGCGTCAGCGGCCGAGCGCGATGCGCAGAGTGCCGAGCTGATGCAACAGGCCGCACGGGTCGCGTTGACCGCAGAGGTGGCGACAGCCTACTTCGACATCCAGGCGCTGCTACGGCGAGAAGCGGTGGCGCTCGAGGCCGTTGCGACTCTGGAGCGGCAGATCGCGGTGGCACTCCGCCGTTTCGAAGCTGGCCATGTTGGTTCGCTCGACATCGACCGGCTTCAAAGCGAACTGAGGCAGGAAAGGAGCAGCGCGCAACAGCTGCAGGGTGCCTTGCAGGTGCGGCAGAGGCAACTCGCCGTGCTGCTGGGAATGACACAGATGCCGCCCTCCACCTCCTGGACACGCTGGGACAGTGATGACATTGCCATGCCCGCCACCCTCTTGCCCGCCGATCTGCTGGAGCGCCGGCCCGACGTGCAACGCCATGTCCGGGCGCTGGACGCTGCGGCGGCTCGCGTAGGCGTGGCTAGAAGTGATCTCTATCCCCGCATCCAGCTGGACTGGGCCGGCCGCAAGGAGCGGCTGAGCGTCAATGGAGGTAGTGCCGGCACCACGATCGTGGTCGGCTACGGCGTGTCACTGTCGCTGCCGATCTTTGACGGGGGGCGCATCCGCGCCAACATCGCCATTCACGAGGCGCGTGCGCAGGAGGCCATGGCGGAATACGAGAAGGCGATGCTTGGAGCGCTGGCCGACGTGGAGATTGCCTTCGCACAACTGAGGGCAGCGCAAATCAGTGTGAGCGAACTCGAGCAGGCAGAAAAGGCAGGTGCGGACGCAGCTCGCAAGAGTGAGCGCTTGTTCGAAGCAGGCCTCAATGACCTGAACACCGTACTCGACGTGCGGCGAAACCTGCTGCGTACGCGAGATGCGTTGCTGCAGGCGCGCAGCGCGCGCTGGACTGCGGCAGTCGCCGTACACAGGGCGTTCGCTGGGGCGGTGTGATTGCTCATCGCAAGACGGATCGCAACCACCACCACGCCCACGCTCGCCGGCATGGCCTGGGGCGATGCCCCACCGTTCAGGCCGGCGCGCCGGCGCCGGGCTCGTCCGGACGCCGGGCGCGTGCGATCACGTGCATGGCGCCGTTGTCGTCCTCGAACATCTCACCCCCGCGGCTCAGCCGGAGCCGGTCGGCCGCCTGGCGCAGGCGCTGTGCAAGGTGGTCGACCAGGGGCTGCCCGCCATCCGCACCGCGCGGGCGTTGCAGCTTGAGCTGGGCCAGTGAGTCGAACCAGTAGGCCGGCCATGGCAGCAGCACCATATTTGTTGTTCTCCCTTGAATCGCTGTCAGCCTATTGAGGCGGTGACAGCAGGCGGATGACTTCGTCGTGGCCTCTCATTGCGGCGAGGCCCAACGCTGTGTCGCCAGCCTGCGTGGTGGCGTGCCGGTCGGCGCCTGCGTCGAGCAGCCACCGCACAGCCGCTGCATTGCCGGCGCGCGCGGCCATCATCAGCGGCGTGTGGCCGGTGGATGACCTGGCGTTGACGTGGCCGCCCCAGGCCAGGAGCTTGCGGCCCAGCTCGACTGCCCGTACAGGGTCACGCTCGGTGGCCAGCAGGACCATCAACGGCGTGGCAGCGACGAGCGTGTCGCCCACGTCGGGGTCCGCGCCGTGCGCGAGCAAGGGCTCGACCAGGGCATGGCGTCCGACAGCGATGGCCGTCAGCAGCGGTGCATCGTCGTCTACGGACTTTGCCGCGACGTCAGCGCCCAGCGCGACCAAGCACAAGGCTACAGCGTCATCCACCGGTGCACCAAGCGCCAAGTTCAACGCGGTCACGTGCACAGTGGTGCCCTGCACCTCGATGGGAAGCACCAGGTTCGGGTCGAGCCCTGCGCGAATGGCCGCCGTCAGGCCGTCGACATTTCCCGTGGCTACCAACGCAGCCATCAACTCGGCACGGGCAGGCTCTTGCATGCCGGCGAACGCGGCAGGGGTCAGCCACGCTTGAAGCGCGCGGTTGTCCGCCTTCAGCGCGGCACGCTGGAGTGCGGGATGAAGAAGGCTCGCCTGGTGGCCAACGGTGTTGTCCATGCCGTGGTGGGTGGCCCCCCCTGCCTCCCGCAGATAAGCAGCGACGTCCTGCTGCCCCAGGCTCACGGCGAGGTCGAGCGGATGCTGCCCCTCGACGCGCAGGCCCGGCTTTGCCCCACCTCGGACCAGCGTCTTCACAACGGGCAGGCCGGCGCCGGTGGCGATGGCGTACAGCAGCGGGCTCGGAGCAGAACACCCGTCTGGCCCTTGCCCGCCAGGCAGCACGTGATTGGCGTCGATACCCCATTCCAGTAGCACCGCGACCGCGTCCGCCTTGCCTTCCGCAATGGCGATACGCATCAGCGCCGCACGGCCGCCGACGTTGATGTCCCGACGTGTCTTGGTCGACAGCGCCTGCCTCAGTTGCGCGGCCTGGCCGGATTTGATGAAGGCGGTGAGCTCCCGGTAGTCGGGCGGCTGCGCCTGAAGGAAGCTCGTCTGCCAGGCAAGGGCCAGAGCCAGCAAGGTCGAGCGACTGCGCCGCATCATCGCCCCTTGCCTGAGGCGAAGAACTTGACGATGGCCGAATCTCCGTTGGCCTTGGGGCCGTCCTTGTGAGGAAACTCCAGCACCAGCAGGCGGGCGTTCTGCGGCCCCGTCAGCAGGGGCTGTATCGCTGCGAGCAGCGTCGTTCAGGTTGGTCATTTGTTGTTCTCCCTGGTTGTATTGGTTCAGTGAAGCCGCTCAGACTCTCATGGCTCGGCTCCTGAAGCTTGCAGCACGGGTTCGATGCATCATCGACGGGCCCCTCCGGACTGCCCCTTGGCATCGGCCGCATTGGCGGCGGCGCCCCTTCTTGATGAGGTCCTCGGCCATGAGGACGGGGAGCGCGTCGGCATAGGGACCGAAGCGGTCACGCTTCATCAGGTCCTTCAACGTCGACGCCATCCACTTCTCGACGCTGCCGGTGAACTTGCCGGTCGCGAGGCCCACACCGGCGCCGAGCAGGTTGCTGCCGGCCTTCAGGCCGAGGGCGGTCTCGCGCAATGGGCGGAACTGCGGGTACTTCTTGGCGTCTTCGCGACGCCGAGCTTCGTCGTCAGCCCTTGTCGAGCCCGGGCGTACGGCTTCCATCTGGCCGGAGCCAGACGGCACGTCGGCGTATTCGACGCGGCCGTCTTCTCGGACGACTCTGTAGAGACCCATGGCCGCTCAGCTTGCCTTCCGACGTGCGCCGGAGAAATGACAAGCGCCCATGACGCCCCGTCGTAGCAACGGGGCCGGTGAATCTTTGCTGACCATGGAACTCCCTGTGTCCCTGCGCTCTTTGGCGCAATTTGGAGCGCGAGTTTATCGGTCGCGTGACAGAACCCGCATGGGGCCTCCCTCTCCGGAGGGAGCCGGAGTTGTTTCGCTTTGTTTGACCTGCCGGTGGCGCAAGAAGCTCGTCGTGGCTTGGTCAAAACATGCGCTTCGCCTCTTGTACTCTCCGCACAAAGGACCACTCGAGCCCGACGCAGCCCTCAAAGGGCTTCACCGAGTTCAACCACATCCATGGCGAAAGAAGAGAAGAAGGACTCCATCACCCACGACGGACTGAGGTATCGCACCAAGACCGCCGGCTCTCCGTTTGGGAGCGTCGGCCCTCACGTCAGCGCCACGAAATCCTGCTACTTCTGCGGCAAGCATCGGCCCGTTTCATCGTTGCTATTTCGGCGTTTGCTCGGCAAGAGCCAGGCCGTTTGCGCCCCGTCCTGCAAGGAGCTTGAGGCACTACTGGACGGAAGCGGCAGCACCGAGTCGGCCGACGCATAGGCGGCCACGACGCGCCGGCGCCCGGCACTGCTGCGGCTTGCCGGCCAGCAGGGCTTCGCACGCGAACGTGGTGGATCCGTAGTTGACGACCGCATCTGCTGAGCGCAGCACTTCGCCCATGGGCACCGGGCGTTCCATCACATGCACGGCGAGGCCGAGATGCCCGCTCAGTTCGTCAAGCGGGGAGGTCGAACCTCCGGCCCGCGCCGAAGATGCCCGGCGAAGAAGCGCGCCACGACGTCTCGGCCCTTGAGATCGGCGGACTCGTACGCGCTGACAAACTTCGCCACGATCGCATCCTCGGAGGGTGAGTCGCAGGCGGGAGGTGTGGCTCGCCGCTCCCGTGCAAGCGGGTCACCCCGCTTGCAATTGCGCGTCGCAGTAGCAAAATTCCGCGCAGGGATTAGTCCTGCCCGACAACAACGACCTTGGAACGGCAGTTGACCGCTTGCTGCGCTGGAGACACCGCATGACGTCAACGGCTTGCGCCGACGAGTGGCATCACCATGGTGGCAGCGCTACGCACCCGACTGAGCCGCGCCGCGGCACGCTGGCGGCGTTGCTCCTCCTCGCGGGCATGAGCACAGCGTCGTCGCGCCTTGCCAGCGCACCGCATCGCGGCCGACTCGGACGCGTCCAACTGCCGTTTCCAGGGTGATCCGGGATGGAGGTGGTGCCATGGACCTGCGTCGATGGGTGGTTATTGGCCTGCTGGTCTGGGCGGGCAGCGGCGCCGGACCGGTGCTCGCGCAGGGCAGCGAGGCACCCCCGCGGCTGAAGGGCTCGGACTCGGTCATCGTGCGGCCCGGCGAAATCCTGCCGCCTCGGGTGGCGGCTCCCTGTGCCCCCGGCGCCTGTCCCTTCGCCGGCCAGCGGGTCACGGTGCTGGTGGTCGACGACGTGGCCATCGGCTCACCCTTCCTGGAGCTAAAGGCCGAGTTCGAGGCAGCGACCGGCGGCACGCTGGACGTCGTGCGGCGGCCCTTCGGCGAGCTGTTCAGCACCCTGATGGCCGACCTGACCTCCGGCACCGGCAAGTTCGACGCTTGCGTCGCCGGCGCCTGGTGGCTGGGCGAGCTGGTGGAGAGCAACTACCTGCTGCCCTACGACGCGTTCCACAAGAACCCGCGTTTCCCTGCGTGGGACATCGGGCAGGTGCTGCCGGGCCCGCGCAGCCTGCTGCAGTACGGCGGCCACAAGTACATGGTCGCCAACGACCACGACGGCCAGGTGATGTACTACCGCCGCGACCTGCTCATCGACCCGAAGCACCGTGCCGCCTTCCAGAAGAAATACGACTACCCGCTGCGGGTGCCAGCCACCTGGGACGAGTTCCGCGACGTCGCGGCCTACTTCAACGGCCAGGACCTGAACGGTGACGGGGAACCCGACCACGGCGTGGTGCTGCCGCTGCGGGCCGACGCGCAGGCCATGTTCAACTACATGTCGCTGTCGGCCCCCTTCGTGATCGGGCCGTCCAACCCGCGGCTGTACTGGTTCGATCCGGCCACGATGAAGCCGCTGATCGACAGCCCCGGCCACGTGCGCGCGCTGACTGTGCTGACCGGACTGGTCAAGCACGGTCCGAAGGAGATGCTGCAGTGGGACCTCGGACGCAGCTGGGACCATTTCCTCGCCGGGCGCGCCGCGCTGGCAGTGACCTGGGGCGACCTCGGCGCGCTCGCGCAGCAGCCCGGCAGCCGCGTGCGCGGCAAGGTCGGCGTGGCTCAGCTGCCCGGCGTGCGCGAGTACTACGACATCGGGCAGCACCGCTGGGTGAAGACGAGCGCGCCGCACCGCGTCGGCAACACGACCGGCGGCTCCTGGGCGGGCGTGATTTCACGCTTCTCGAAGGCGCCGGAAGCCACCTACTACCTGCTCGCGCTGATGGCCTCGCAGCCCAAGTCCGAGGTCTACGCGACACGCGGCTGGGACGGCATCGACCCCGGGCGGCGCTATCACTTCCTGCCGCCCAACGGCACGGCCAAGCTCGAAAACTACGTGCGCGCCGGCTGGGATGCCGACGACGTGCGCGCCTTCCTGCAGGCCTACCACGACACCTACACCAACCCGCTGCAGCTGCCCTACCTGCGCATCCCGGGCGCCTACAGCTACTGGCTGGCGCTGGATCTGCGCCTGGCCGAGGCCACCTCGGGGCAGCTGAGCGCGGAAGCGGCGCTGAAGGCGGCCGCTGTCGACTTCGAGGACATCACGATCCGGCTGGGCCGCGAGCGCCAGCGGCGTTCCTATCGCGCGTCGCTTGGGTTCGAGTCGGCGGCAGATGGGAAAGGACCATGATGGCCCCGTCGGGCAGCCTGGCGGCAGCGCTGGCGGCGCTCGCGTTCGCCGCATCGGCTCAGCACAGTCAACCCGCCCAGGATGAGGAGTACAAGTCCTCCATCGTCACGGCGGGCGATATCGCGCCGCCGCGGGTCGTGCCGCCCTGCCCGCCCGGCAAATGCCGCTTTGCGGGGCAGACCGTGACGGTGCTGATGGCCAAGGAGGACCAGGCCGGCGCGCTGCGTGAGATCAAGGCCGAGTTCGAGGCAGCCACCGGTGCGAAGCTGAACCTCGACGAGGTGCCGCTCCAAGCGTTGTTCGCGAGCTTCATGTCGGACCTGACCAACCGGCTCGGCAAGTACGACGCGGCCTACGCCGGCGCATGGTGGCTGGGCGAACTCGTCGCCGGCGACTATCTGGTGTCGTACGACCGGTACTACAACGACCCGCGCTTCCCGAAGTGGGACATCAACCGCGTGCTGCCGGCGCCGCGCCGGCTGCTCAGCTACGCCGGCCGCAAGTACATGGTGGCCAATGACCACGACGGCCAGGTGATGTACTACCGCCGCGACCTGCTCGAGGACCCGCAGCACCGTGCCGCCTTCGCGGCGAGGTACGGCTACCCGCTCGGCGTGCCGGCGACCTGGAAGCAGTTCCGCGACGTCGCCGAGCACTTCAACGGCAAGGACCTGAACGGTGACGGCGCGCCCGACCACGGCCTGACGATGCACCTGAAGGTCGGCGGGCAGGGTATGTTCCACTTCATGTCGTTCTCGGCCCCCTTCGTCATCGGCCCCCACAACCCGAACCTGTACTGGTTCGACCCGCGCACGATGAAGCCGCTGATCGAAAGCCCGGGCCACGTGCGCGCGCTCGAGGCGCTGGTCGACCTCGTGCAGTTCGGCCCCAAGGACATGCTGAGATGGGACCTCCACCAGAGTTGGGACCTGTTCCTGTCCGGACGCGCAGCGCTCGCCTTCACCTGGGGCGACCTGGGCGGGCTCGCGCAGGACCGGGGCAGCAAGGTGCGCGGCCGCACCGGCGCCGCGCCGATGCCCGGTACCACCGCCTACTACAGCGTGCCGGAGCAGCGCTGGGTGAACACCGCAGCGCCCAATAGCGTCGGCAACACCACCGGCGGATCCTGGGCGGCGGTGATCTCGAAGTACTCGAAGGCGCCGGAGGCCACCTACTACCTGTTCGCGCTGATGGCCACGCGCGAGAAATCGGAGGTCTACGCAGTGCGCGGCTGGGACGGCATCGATCCCGGGCGGACCTTTCACTTCCTGCCGCCGGAGGGCACCGCCAACATCGACGTCTACCTCAAGGCCGGCTGGAACGAGACCGACGTGCGCGACTACCTGCGCGCCTACTTCCACAACTTCAACAACCCGCTGCAGTTCCCCTACCTGCGCATTCCCGGGGCCTACAGCTACTGGCAGGCGCTGGACGTGCACCTGGCCGAAGCCGTGGCCGGCCAGCTCAGCCCGCAGGCGGCGCTGCAGGCGGCCGCCGTCGACTTCGAGGAGATCACCATCCGCCTCGGACGCGACAACCAGCGCCGGGCCTACCAGGGCTCGCTGGGCCTGCCGCGATGACGCAGCGCGCCGCCGCCGCGTGGCGCGAGCGTCTGGCGGCGCTCGGCATCGGCGGCCGCTTGACGATCGCCTTCGGCGCGCTGGCCGGCGTGACACTGCTGGTGGTGGCGCTGAACTGGATCGGCGGGCAGCGCGTGTCCGACGACATCGGGCAGGCGGAGAACCTGCGCCGGCCCGCGCAGCAGGCCGCGGCGCAGGCGCAGGCGAGCCTGCTGCGCATGCAGCTGCACCTGCGCGGCTATCTGGTGCTGGGCGACCCGCAGGACGTGCAGCAGTACGACGCGGCGCGGCGCGCCTTCGAGGCCGAGCTGGCGTCGCTGCAGGCGCTGTCGCGCAGTTGGCCCGAAGCCACGGCGGCGCGCTCGGTGGACGAGCTGACCGAGGAGTACCGGCGCTGGGCGCGCCTGCCGCCGGAGCTGTTCGCGCTGCATGAGGACCCGATGAAGAACCGCCCGGCGCTGCGCCTGTCGCGCCTGGACGTGCAGGCGCACCGCGTGCAGGTGATGGACGCGCTCGGCCGCATCCTCGAGCGCCAACGCCCTGAGGCCACAGCCGCGCAGCGCGAGCTGCGCGCCGACCTGCTGCGCTTCCAGACCTCGTTCGATGCGATGGTCACCAACCTGATCGCCTTCGGCTCGTCGGGCGACCTGAATTTCAAGCTCGCCTACGGCCCGCAGCTGTCGACCAACGCGGCCGCGTGGACCGCGGTGACGGCACGGCGCGCACTGCTGGACGCCGAGCAGCGCGCGCTGCTCGACGAGATCGCCCGGCGACGCTCGGAGCTCGCCGGGCTGGCGCTGCAGATCATCGCCATCGTCAACGGCGAGCACGCCTACGAGGACCTCTACCTGTACCGCACGCAGGTGGCACCACAGGCCGCCGCGCTGGTCGATCGCCTGGCCCGGCTGAACGAGGCGCAGCAGCGGCAGCTCGGCAGCGCGTTGACCGGCGCCGTGGAGGGTATCAGGCGCGCGCAGCTTGCCGCCGGCGCCGGCGGGCTGCTGGCGCTGGGCGTGGCCGTCACGCTCGCCTACCGCTTCCGCCGCAGCATCGTCGGCCCGGTGCGCCAGCTCACCGGCGTCGCCGAGCGGGTGGCCGGCGGCGATCTGTCCGCGCGTGCCGCGCCCGAATCGCGCGACGAGGTCGGCGTGCTGGGCACCAGCATCAACACGATGACGCAGCGCCTGGCGGACTCGATCGCGCACCTCGAGTCGGCTTACGCCGAGGCGCAGCGCGCACGCGATGCTGCCGAGGTTGCCAACCGCGCGAAGGGCGAGTTCCTCGCCAACATGAGCCACGAGATCCGCACGCCGATGAACGCGATACTGGGCATGTCGCACCTCGCGCTGCAGAGCGGGCTGAACGCGAAGCAGCGCAACTACGTCGAGAAGGTGCACCGGGCTGCCGAATCGCTGCTGGGCATCATCAACGACATCCTCGACTTCTCGAAGATCGAGGCCGGCCACCTCGACATGGAGCGCGTGCCTTTCGAGCTCGGCACCGTGCTGGACGACCTGGCCACGCAGGTGGGCATGAAGGCGGAGGAGAAGGGCCTGGAGCTCGTGTTCTCGCTGCCGCCCGACCTGCCAGCCGCGCTCGAGGGCGACCCGATGCGCCTGGGCCAGGTGCTGCTGAACCTGGGCAACAACGCGGTCAAGTTCACCGAGCGCGGCGAGATCGTCGTCACGGTGGAGCAGGCGGCGCGCCACGAGGACGGCGTGCTGCTGCGCTTCGAGGTGCGCGACAGCGGCATCGGCATCAGCCCCGAGCAGCAGCAGCGGCTCTTCCAGCCCTTCACGCAGGCCGACACCTCGACCAGCCGGCGGTTCGGCGGCACGGGGCTCGGCCTGGCGATCTCCAGCCACCTGGTGCGCATGATGGGCGGCGAGATCGGCCTGGAGAGCGTGCCGGGCCGCGGCAGCCGCTTCCACTTCACGGCGCGCTTCGGGCTGGCGCCGCAGCCGGCCACCGCGGGACCGCCCGTGGCGCAGCTGCAGGGCCTGCGCGTGCTGATCGCCGACGACAACGAGGTCGCGCGCGAGCTGCTGCTCGAGATGACGCGCGCCTTCGGACTCGCGCCCGCCGCGGTGGCCGACGGCGCTGCGGCGCTGCAGGCCGTCGAGCAGGCCGACGCCTCGGATCGGCCGATCCAACTGCTGCTGCTGGACTGGAAGATGCCGGTGGCCGACGGCATCGAGTGCCTGGCCGCGCTGGCACGCACGCGGCTGCGCCACCCGCCGCCGGCCGTGCTGATGTTGACCGCCTTCTGCCGCGACGAGGTGGGGCGCCGCCTCGCCGGGCAGCAACTGGACGCCGCCGCGACGCTGATGAAGCCGGTAACGCCCTCCACGCTGCTCGATGCCTGTCTCGCCGCGCTGCGCCTGCCCGGGCATGCGCAGCGCGGCGAGCGGCGCGACGAGGCGCTGCAGCAGCACCGCGCCAGCCTGGCAGGCGCGCGCATCCTGCTCGTCGAGGACAACCCGATCAACCAGGAACTCGCGCACGACCTGCTGGGCCGCGCCGGCGTCGTGCTGATCACGGCCGACAACGGCGAGCAGGCGCTGGAGCGGCTCGCGCACGACGACTTCGACGCCGTGCTGATGGACTGCCAGATGCCGGTGATGGACGGCTACGCCGCCACGCGCGCGCTGCGCCAGCAGCCGCGCTGGCGCGAGCTGCCGGTGATCGCGATGACTGCCAACGCGATGGTCGGCGATCGCGAGAAGGTGCTCGCCGCCGGCATGAACGACCACGTTGCCAAGCCGATAAAGGTCGACGAGCTGTTCACGACGCTGGCGCGCTGGATCCGCCGGCCGGCCGGCACACGCGCCGCCCGCGCGGCGCTCGGTAACGACCCGCTCTACGACCGGCTCGCGCGCATGTTCGTCGAGCGCGAGACGCGCTTCCTCGAGCGCTTCGCGGCCGCACGCGCCGCCGCCGACGGCGCCGCGATGACGCGCCTCGCGCACGATCTGAAGAGCGTTGCCGCGACGCTGGGCGCGCAAGCGCTGTCCCACGCGGCTGCCGCGCTCGAGCAGGCCTGCGTGGAACACGCTTCGGCGCACACGGTCGACGGGCTGCTGGCGGTCGTCGCCGCGGAACTCGAGCCGGCCTTCAACGGCGTGCGCACACCAGCCGCGCAGGAGGCCGGCTGAACACCCGTCCACCTCGCTGCCGGCTTGGCAGCTCCTTGTCCCAGGTCGCCGTTGGGCTCCCGTCAGCGCCCGCGCGCACGTCGCCCGTCCCGCATCGCCATGGGCTTCAAGCCCGCATGTTTCTTAGGTTTGGCCGATTCCTTCGACCTTGAGAGATGGTCTGGAATCGCCTGGTGGCCTGCCCGGAGGGACTCGAACCCCCGACCTGCTGCTTAGAAGGCAGCTGCTCTATCCAGTTGAGCTACGGGCAGGCAGATCGGCCGAGTGGCCTGTGAAGAGACCGGTGGTCGGGGTGAGACGATTCGACCTCAAGCCCGGTTCTTCTAGCCGGGCGCCGCGAATTGTGGCACGTATTCTCGCGGGCGCTGCAATGGCCGTTAGACGGCTCGTTGCAGCGTACACCGCACCAAGGCCAGCTTGAGGATCGTCGAGACGGAGCGCATCAGCCCCGTACCAGCAGGCAATGTCAGTTTGCGCGGACGAAAGACTCGACTGAACGGCCGGCGATCGCAGCGTGCATTTGCCCTGCCAAGGTGAGCGCTCGATTGAAGCTCTCCTCAGTGCCGCCTCCCACGAGATAGGCTGACTTGAGGTACTTGGCAGGCTCCACCTGGCAGCCGGTGTTCGTGATGCAGGTCGCGACGATCTGCTCATTCAGGCCGCACGCCGAGCTCACTTGGCACGCCGCCAATTCAACCGCCATCATGAGCTCGGCAGACCGCGTCGGGTTCGACTGCGCGTACTCCTGACCGGCAAACCAGTACGAAGCCTCGGCACCCTTCTTTGAACCGTAGGACATCAGGCGAACCAGGAGTTGGTCTTGGGACAAGACTGCGCCGTCGCGAAGGCCGAGGACCTCAGAAGCCGCAGCCTTGACAGCTGCAACGTCAATGCCCTTCGTCGCAGCCAGCACGTGCTGCCTTGCGCCAAGCAACGGGTCTCTTCCGTCCCGCGCCTGCTCACGAACTTCCTTGTAGAGCGCGGACGCTTCGCCGGGCGAGAAGCTCGCACACCGCGCCTCGAACTTGTCCAGCAACTGCAGTCTCTTCCCCTCGGCCGTGCTCGTGCTGCTGATCTCGCGCGAGAGGTTGTCGCGGCCGATCTCTTGCAGCGCAGCCATGTCTCGACCGCACAGGTCCGCGGCACGCATCGCGTAGAAGTAGCCTCCCTCGGCCGGGCGGCTCCGCGCGGCAAAGGCAAACGCTCGCCAGTCTGTCGCCGATTCGAAGTCAGCTTGCATCTTGCTCACCCCAGACGGGAGCACACGTACCTCGTTGCCGCTCGCCGAAGTGCGGCTCGCGTCAGGTCTTGTGGGAGCGGCAACCTCGGGTGAAGAGTGATCAACCGAAGCTGTGCTCTTTGATGGCGCACTGGCGGAGTGGGGACTTGAGCGCCAAAGTTGTGCTGCGCCGAATCCAGCCGCCACCAGCGCTGCCGCGGCGATGGCGATCTTTGCTGATATCGAGTAGGCCATGATTGCGATGCTTCAGGCTGCGGGCGAAGAGGGTATGCCGCGGCCTCTCAGGAGCCCTCCTTCAAGGACCCGGAACGTTGACGTCGAGGATCAGCGCCGGAGAAACCAGTGTACTAACGACCCAGCGCTCTGGGCCACAGCCCCGACCAGCGACTACGTGAGGCAGAGGAGGACCCGCGGCACGACGGCAACCCGTTAGACAGGTGCCTCCGGGTTAGGGAAGGTCTGCATGACTCAGTGCTGATCCGCGTTGCGTGATCGGGCGAGGCCGACGACCATAGCGAGCATGAAACAACCGGACTGGGCCTTGGAAATTTGCGGTCTGTTGGGTTCTGTCGGGGTGGTACCCGGATCCGTCGAACACAACCAAGCCGAATCCGACAATTCGCTTGGGTGCGCGCATCACCTGCAGCCCGGACTACAGCGCCCCGGGGCTGTGTACGCCGACTTGCTCACAGGCGACCCAGACAACTCTCACGCTGAGCGCAACGCCAAAGCCGCTGCCCGCGGGCTACGCGGCCCCGTCTGAGCCTGAACGTTGAAGCGCGGCTGTCGACGCTGCGCTGCGACCAAGGCGCGCGTGCCCTGCTCGTACAGCGCGGCAATCTTGCTGCAGCCCACCAGCGTCGGCGAGCTGGCGATGTAGCGCGCAACAGCCGGCCCGACCAAAGGTTCGGCTCATGCCGAGAAGACACGCAAAGACGAGAAGGCGCGCGGCCGCGTGATCGCTGACGCATTCGCAGAGTTCGCACCTGGCGACATCGACACGCCCGCCTGCTCCGAATTCCTCGGCCAGTTCAGGGCCACCCCACGAACCTTCAACGCCTACCGCGCCCACTGCGCCAGTACCGCGAGCTGCGACGCATCAAGGTCGCCGCCATGAAATGGAACGCCGGGAAGGATCGCCCGAGGTCACCGCCTGCCGTTAGAAGCCTACCCGGCGTTAGAAAACGCCCCCGTGGCAGAAACGAGCTAAGTCGTTGACTTGATTGGTCGGGGTGAGACGATTCGAACGTCCGACCCACTGCTCCCAAAGCAGTTGCGCTACCAGGCTGCGCTACACCCCGACGAGGAGGCCCGGATTGTAGCCGTGCGGACTGGCTCGCAGGCATCAGATGCCCGACACCATGAACTCGATGCGGTGGTAGCGGCCGCTTTCGTCGAGCACGGTGAGGCTGTGCGCGCCGCTGCGCGCCAGCTGCAGCGCCACCGGCTCGCCCGGCCGGCTGCGCAGTTGCTGGGTGCCGTCGAGCAGCCAGTACAGGCGCTCGCCGCCGGCTTCTTGCCCTTGCGCGGTGACCACGATGTCCACGGCGCGGCGGCCGGGTACCGGTTTCAGCACGGCACCGCTCTCGAGGCCGGCGATGCGCAGTGCCGTTCCACCGGCAGCCGCGCCGCAGCGGGCCGGCGCCACCGTCTTGATCCACGGCTCCAGCGCCACCGGCCAGCGCGCGTGGCTTTGCATGGCCGCCCCCTCGGCGCAATGCGCAAGGCCGGTGACGAGCAGGCCTTCGCTGCGCGCGCGGTCGGGCAGCGTGGGCGGCGCCGCGCCCTGCAAGGCCCAACCCATGCGGCGCTGCACGCAATGCTCGGGAGCGGTGGACTCGGCGCGCAGCCCGAGCGGCCAGCAGCTGGTCAGCGGGCCGACCCCCGCAGGCGGTACACGGGCCCCCGTCGCATCCTGGCCACCCGGCAGGCCGGCCACGATGTCCTGCAGCAGCGGTGCGGCGGTGTTGGCGCCGAAGTGGCCCGGGTTGGGGGTGCCGTCGGGGCGGCCCACCCACACGCCGACGGTGTGCCGCTCGGTCACGCCCACCGCCCATGCATCACGAAAGCCGAAGCTGGTGCCGGTCTTCCAGGCGACGCGTCGCGTGCCTTCGGTGTAGGGCCGGTCCGGGTGGCCGCCACCTTCGAGGATGTCGCGCACGATGAAGGCGGCGCCTTCGCTCATGAGCCGGGCTTCCAACCGGGGCGCTTCGGGCGCGAGCCGGGGCTGCCCGGCGAGGCCGCCGCGAGCCAGCGCGCGGTATGCACCCACCAGTTCTTCGAGCGTGGTGCCGGCGCCGCCGAGGATCAGGCTCAGGTTCGGCTCGGCTCCGCGTGCCATGCGCAGCTTCAGTCCGCCGGCGCGCAGCGTAGCGGCAAAGCGTGCCGGGCCCAGGCGGTCGAGCAGGTCCACAGCGGGCACGTTGAGCGACTTCTGCAGAGCCTCGGCCACGCTCACCGGGCCGGAGAAGCTCGCCTGGAAGTTGCCCGGCTGGTAGCCCGAAAAGGACTGCGGCGCATCGATGAGCAGGCTTTCCGAATGCACCAGCCCTTCATCGAGCGCCATCGCATAGAGAAACGGCTTGAGCGTGGAGCCGGGCGAGCGCACGCCGCGCACCATGTCGACGTGGGCCGCGCGCTCGCGGTCGGCAAAGTCGGCCGAGCCTGCATAGGCCAGCACCTCGAGCGTGTCGTTGTCCATCACCAGCACGGCCATCGACACCTTGGGCGGCAGCGCGTTCACCCGGTCAAGGAGCTGCCGCTCGACCGTGGCCTGCAGTTCGACGTCGACGGTGGTGTGCACCACGGCCCCGCGCCGGCCCCGCTGCGCCGCCCTCGCCCGCTCGGCGGCCAGCGGAGCCAGCCACTGCGCACGGATGGCCTGCACCGCCACCCGCTCGATGCGTGCATCGGCGGCCGTGGCCTGCGTCCACACGCCAAACTCGGCCAGCCGCGCCAGCACCTTGTCTCGCGCGGCCTGTGCGGCCTGCGGCGCGCGGTCGGGCCGCAGCCGCGACGGAGCCTGCGGCAGGGCCGCCAGCAAGGCAGCCTCGGCCTCGCTCAGCGTGCCGGACGACTTGCCGAGGTAGCTGCGGCTGGCCATTTCCACGCCCTCGACGATGCCGCCCATCGGCGCATGGTTGAGGTACAGCGTGAGGATCTCGCGCTTGGACAGGCGCAGCTCCAGCTGCAGGGCGCGCAGCACCTGCCTGAGCTTGGCCTTCAAGGTGCGCGCTTCGCGTGCGGCAGGCGGGTCGATGATGCGCGCCACCTGCATCGTGAGCGTGGAGCCGCCCGAGACGATGCGCCCGCTGCGCTGCCACTGCCAGGCGGCGCGCGCCAGCGCCACCGGGTTGACGCCCGGGTGCCAGTAGAACCAGCGGTCTTCATAACCCAGCAGGGCCTGCAGGTACAGCGGCGATACCTGCTCGGGCGTGACCGGCTGACGCCACACACCGTCGGCACTGGTGTAGGTGCGCAGCGGCGTGCCGTCGCGCGCCACCACCACGGCACCGCGGTCGCCGGGTGGCATGGGCGGCGGGAACGCGAGGTCGAGCAGCAGCACAGTCGCCAGCAGCGCTGCAAAGGTCAGCTCGACAACGCGACGACGAGTCACGCGCACACCCGGCTCCCGTCCACCAGTCACCAGTCACAGGTCACCCGTCACTACCCCTCACCGCGTGACGCCCGATGCCGCCTCCGCCGCCACCGCCACACCGCGCGGATCGCTGATGGTGAAGGCCGCGTCCTGCACGCCGACGCCGCGCAGCTCGGGCCGGTACATGTCTTCGGCAAAAGGCGCGGGCACTACGAAGCGGCCCGGGCTCACCACCCGCGCCATGTAGAACACGGTGAGCCAGTGCGGCTCCAGCCGCGCGGCCGCCACGTAGCGGTCGTCGCGGTATTCGCGGTGCTTGATGCGCGGGTCGTTCATCGCCTCGGCCACGTTGACGTTGCCGACGTTGAACTCCTCGGCCTTCGGCCCTTGCGACAGGTTGAGGTTCTCGATCTCGAAGCCGGCGGGCACCCGGTCGATGACGAGCGCGTCCTCGATGCGGGCCTTCGAACGCGCCTGCACCCTCACGATGAGCATGTCGCCCACCTTGAGCGGCCGGCCGCTCCAGGCCCGGCCGTCAGGCTCGAACCAGTCGCGCTTGAGTTCGATCACGTCGGCCCGCGGAGCGGGCGGCTTGACGGGGTAGCCCTGCACCTCGACTTCGAGGAACAGCGAGTCCTTGTGCTGGCTGGCCAGCGACACGCCCCTTGCGAGAGCGGCAGCGTCGAAGCTGCGCTGCTCGGTGCTCTTCGAGCTGAGGGCCTGGCTGGCCTCGCCGGTCTTGAGCAGCGCGGTCCATTCGCCGCTGGCATCGCCGCCGGCTGCGCGCGCGGCAAGGAACAGCGACAGCCGCTCCTGCGTCGAGTAGTACTGCCGCCCGCCCAGCCGGTCGGCCAGGTCGAACAGCAGGTTCTCTCGACGCGGATGCTTCACCTCATGGCGCGACAGCAGCGCATAGCTCATCGCCAGGTCGCGCGCGGCCGATCCGTAGTCGCCCAGCCACTCGCCGCCCCAGCCGTAGCGCTTGCCGTGGATGCCGTAGGGCCGCTGCATGGCGTCGTCGAGCGCCACCTTGGCACGGGCATCGTCGCCCATGAGCTTGAGGGCAATGGACAGATGCACCAGCGGCAGCGGCGAGCGCGCGCGGTCGCGCACCTGGTCGTGCAGGTAGCGCAGCATCGCCAGCGGCGCCTTCTGGTCGCGCGCGAGCATGTAGCCCACATGCGCCAGCTCGGCGAAGCGCTGGTGGCTGTCGCGCACCAGGTTGTAGTCGCGCTCGCTGAAGGTGGCCACCGGCGCGCTGGCCGCGTCGGCCTTCACCGGCTTGGGCAGGCTGGGGAAGCGGTTGGGTGCCTGCTGCAGCTGCTGCAGCAGCCAGTCCTGCGCGTTCTTGTACAGCCCCTCGGGCACGGTGAAGCCCTGCGTGCGTGCGTCCTGCAGGAAGCCGACCACGTAGGCCGACAGCCACACCTCGTAGGGCCCGTCGCCCCATAGCGTGAAGCCGCCGTTGGCCTTCTGCATGCCGGCCAGCCGCCCGATGGCGCCTTCGACGAACTGCGCGCGCTCTTCGCGGCTGCGCGGCTTGAGGCCGGCCGCCTTGGCCGCCGCCTCGTCGATGAAGACGTGCGGATAGGCCGCGCTGGTGGTCTGCTCCAGGCAGCCGTACGGGTAGTCGAGCAGGCCTTGCACCAGCCGGTTCACGTTGAGCGGCGGCTTGTTGGAAACGGTGAGGCTCACCGTGGCCGAGGCCTTGAAGTACTTCTCGACCCAGGCGGGTTCCAGCTTGAAGCTGCCGCCGGGCTCGAGCTTCACCCGCCGCACGTCGCGCTCCGCCGGCACCGGCGGCTGCACCTGCAGGACGGACTCGCGCACGATCTTGAGGCCGCTGGCGCTGGTGACCTGCAGGCGCAGGCGGCCCAGGCCATAGGCGTCGGTCGCCTCGATCGGGAAGCGCAGCGTGCTGCGCTGCTGGTGCTTGAGCGCGAGGGTCTTCTCGCCGCCGCCCACCTTCACCGGGTCCGCCCCTTCGAGCAGCACCTTGACCTCCTGCGGCGAGCCGCTCAGGTTGGTGACGTCGAGCGCGATGGTGGCGGCATCGCCCGGCGAGATGAAGCGCGGGGTGGCGAGCTCGGCCACCAGCGGCGCGGCCGACACCATCTCGACCTCGGCCTTGCCGTACTTGTCGGGCGAGGCCACCACCGCCATCAGGCGCAGCGTGCCGTTGAAGTCGGGAATGTCCAGCGGGATCTCGGCCTCGCCCTTCGCGTCGAGCCGCACCGGGCCGCTGAAGAGATCGACCAGCTTCACCTTCTTGGGCAGGCTCTTGCTGTCGCGCATCTTGGCGTCGCCGCCGAACTTGAGCTTGCCCTGCGTGCCGTCCATCTTCTCGATGAGCTTGCCGTACAGGTCGAGCAGCTCGGGCGCATAGCGGTGCTTGCCGAAGAAGAAGTCGAACGCGTCGGGGCTCTTGTAGCGGGTGATGTTGAGGATGCCGACGTCCACCGCCGACAGCGTGACGAGCGAGCCGGCCGCCCCCGGCCCCTCGGCCTTGACCTTCACCACCGAGCGCTTCTCGGGCAGCACCTTGGCCGGCGCTGTGATGGCGAGCTTGAGCTGCCGGTCGCCTCGGGCCAGCGGCAGGTGGGCCAGCCCCACGGCACGCGCGGGCGTCACCCGGTCGCCCTGGCTGCCCGGGCGGAAGGCGGTCACGCCCACATAGAGGTCGTGGCGGGCCCAGGCCGCATCGAGGGGAATGCTCACCGTGGTGCCGGTGGCCTTCACGCTGATGCGGCTGCTCCACAGCAGCTTGTCGCCTTCGACGGTGACGAGCGCGGTGCCGTCGTGCGGCGGCGTGATGGTGAGCTCGGCCTTTTCGCCGGCCACCAGAGGGGCCTTGGCAAGCTTGAGCTGCACGCGGTCGGGCCGGTTGCCCACGTCCTCGGCTTCCTGTGCGCCCCAGCCGGCATAGAAGCGGTAGCGCAGCTGCTGCCCGGTCTCGGGGTCGTCGACCTCGAGGCGGTAGCGGCCCCAGCGCACCGGCAGGCTCAGCCTGGTGCGCGCGCCGGTCATGGCCACCGCGCCCGACTCGATCATCTCGTCGGTTTCGGTGTAGCCCGAATGCCAGCCCTTCTGGTCGTCGAAGCGCCAGTAGTACTGGCGGTCCTCGCGCACCAGGCGCAGCGGCACGCTCGGCAGCTGCGCGGACTTGCCGTCGATGCCCACGCGGATGAGCTCGAACTCCGCCTTGCCGTCTTCACGGGCGACGTCGCGGTCGAACAGCGGCCGCACCGCGAGCAGCTTGCCGACCGGCCACACCACCCGCTCGATGGAGCGCACCACCGGCCGGCCGCCCGACTCGAGCAGGCTGAAGCTGCCGCGCACCAGCATCGGCGAGCGCGCACCCTGCGTGGACACCGGCAGGTGCACCGTGGCTTCGCCGTCTTCGTCGAGGTTCTCGTCGCTCACCTCTTCGCGCTTCTTCCTGTCGTCGTCGGCGAAGTCGCCGAACACGAAACCCGGCCACTGCTGCGGCAGCGCGAAGCGCTGGCGTTCGGTGGCGGCGGACACCAGCAGCCGGTTGCCGGCGGCCGGAGCGCCGAAGAGGTAGTCGCCCTTCACCTTGACCTGGAAGTCGTCGCCCGCCATCAGCGCCGGCTTGGCGGTCTTGAGCTCGAGCTTCATGCGCTCGGGCAGGAACTCCTCGACCTGGAACTTCCACACCGCATCGGGCTTCTTCGCGCCCGGGTCGGCGCGCAGCTCCATCTGCCAGCTGCCGGTCTGCGCATCGGCCGGCAGCGACACGGTCTTCTGCAGGTAGCCGGGCAGCTTGTCGTCGGGTCGCCAGGTCTGCGTGCTCACCGTGCGGCCGTCGGGACGCTTGAGCGTGGCCGTCACCGGCAGCGGGGCCAGCGGCTTGCCGTCCGGGTCGCGCACCAGCACCGACAGCTCGTACTGCTCGCCCGGGCGGTAGAGGTCGCGCCCGGCGTAGGCGAACAGCTTGGTGTTGCGCGACAGGTGGCCGCCGATGTCGAACTCCGACAGGTCCAGCCCGGGCTCGCGCAGCACGATCACGCTCATTTCGGCCTTGGCGCCCTCGCCTCTGCGCGCCACCAGCAGCGATGCAGCCTCGGGCACGCTGGCGAAGCTGGCATGGCCTTCGCCGTCGCCCTGGGCCTTGGCGAGCGAGCGGGCGTCTTCGTCGAGCAGCTCGAAGGTCACGTTGCCCAGCGGGTCGCCGCTCTTGAGAGAGGTGGCAAAGGCATCGAGCGACTGGCTGTAGCGCCGCGCCTGCACGCCGATGTCGCTCACGTAGAAGTAGGTGACCTGGTAGTCGCTGGTGAAGCGGCCGGGCTGGCCCATCACCGCGATGTAGACACCGGGCTGCTGAAGCTCCTTGATGGTCTCGACCGGAATGAAGGTGACGCGCCGCTTGTTGGGTGTTTCTTCGGTGGTGTAGCGGCCGAGGTAGACGCTGCGCGAGGACTGGCGCAGCTGGTCGAGCTCCCAGCCGTTGACCACGCCCTTGAGCTGGCGGTTCTGCGAATAGCCGTATTCGCCCTCGTAGCCCTCCTCGCCTTCTTCGCCCGACTCGGCGGCCGGCTTGCGCGAGCCCGCCACCCGCTCGAGGAAGCGCGCCATCTCGGCGGGCTCGATCCTGAGGAACTGGAGGTCCACCTCCGGCACGTTGACCGTGACGATGGGCAACCCGCCGTTCTGCCCGGCCGGCAGCACCGTGCCCCGGCTGGCGAAATAGAACGACGGCGGCATCGCCTCGCTGGCCAGCTCGCAGCTGCGGGGCGCGACGAGCTTGCGGCCGTCGGACGCTCGCAGCTCGGCGGTCACGTCGATGCGGAACTTGCGCTGCGGCTGGATGTAGGGGAAGTAGACGACGCGCGGGTTGTCACCCACGACCCAGGCGCCCTGCAGCAGCTTGCCTTCGGGCGCGGAGCCGCCCGGTGCCACCTTGGGCGCCGCCTTGGTGCCGGCAGCGTGCTCGGTGGACGCTTCGGCAGCGCCGGAGACCGGGCCCAGGTCGGCCACGCGCATCACCTCGGCGAGGTTCTGCTTGCGGTCGACCGGCTGGGAGAACACGACCGCCAGCGCCGGGCGGTCGTCGAGCAGGCGGGGCTTGCACTCGAGGGCGGAGAACGGCGTGTTCGGGTCGATGGCAATGGCCCCGCCGGCATCGGCGGACGGGCGCTCCTGCTGCCACCACCACAAGCCCGCGCCTGCGGCCGCTGCGATCAGCGCACCGGCGGCGACCCCGATCCAACGCTTGCGAACGACGTTGTTGCCCTCTGCCATGCATGCCCCCCACGGTTAGGTCCGCGGGATTGTGGCAGAGGGGTATCGCAGTCTCGCCGCACGCGCGTCCCTAACTTGAGCTGCCGCCCTTCTTCACCAGCCCCACCACGAACAGCAGGATCAACGCCCCCACGACAGAGGCGATGAACCCGGCCGGCTGGCCCGGCGCATAGAAGCCGATGGCCTGGCCGAGGAAGCCTGCGATGAAGGCGCCGGCGATGCCCAGCAGGCTGGTCAGGATGAGGCCCATGCTCTGCGTGCCGGGCATGACGGCGCGGGCGATGAGGCCCACCACGAATCCGATGAGGGCCATCCACACGTAGGTCATGACGCGCGTCCTTTCGCGGCAGTTGAAGAAAGCGTCAGCGGGTCGCTTCGCCCACCACGTCGGCGGGCATGCTGGGCGCCGGCAGGGCCATCAGCACGGTGGCGACTTCCATGCATTGGCGGATGTGCTGCTCGCACACCATCTTGAGCGCCGAAAAGGTGAGCGCGGCCGACACCGCCTGGCCGGCGATGGGCACGTACTTGGCGGCCTGCTGGGTGGTGAGGCGCACGCCCACCAGCTTGAGCAGCTTCATGACCAGCTCACGCGTGACCATGCGCCCCACCACCAGCCCGCCCACCGCACTGATGGCCTTGTAGGCATAGACGCGCTTGTGGGGCGCCAGCCGCTCCACCTGCTCGGGCGTGAGCCCGAAGGCCTCGTTGATCTCGGGCAGCAGCTTGGCCAGCACGCCGATGTCGGTGAGCCAGTCGATGCCGGGCACCGGCACCGCGGCCACGCCGGCGGCCATGAGCGCGCGCCTGGTCACCAGCTTGCGGCAGTGGCGCGCCACGCGTTCGATCTCGGCCGGCGTGTCGGGCACGACGACCCAGTGGTTGACGAGCGCCTTCGCTTTGTTTGCCATGCGGCGATGCTGGCATGCATGCAAAGCGAGGTCAACCCGAGCACCGGGCCGCGTTCGATGCAGCTCAGTTCGACAGCTGCGACCAGGCCTTCTCGAGCCGCTTGACCGACACCGGCTGCGGCGTGCGCAGCTCCTGCGCGAACAGGCTCACGCGCAGCTCCTCGAGCAGCCAGCGGAACTCGTCGAGCCGCGCGTCGGCCACGCCCTTGCGGTCGGCCAGGCGGCGCAGGTAGCGCTGCTCCAGCGGGCGCAGTTCGGCCAGGCGCTGCGCGTCGCGGGCCGGGTCGGCACGCAGCTTGTCCAGGCGCGTGGTGATGGCCTTGAGATAGCGGGGGTAGTGCTGCAGCTGCGCATAGGGCACCAGCGCCACGAAGCGCTTGGGCATCAGCCGCTGCAGCTGCGCGGCCACGTCGTCGGCCACTTCCTTGGACGGCTTGCTGTCCTTGAGCTTGCGTGCCGCTGCGGCGTACTCGGCGAGCACCAGGCCGGCCAGGCGCGCCACCTCCTGCGCGATGAGGTTGAGCCGGCTGCGGCCTTCGTCGATGCGCGCCTTGAAGCCTGCATCGTCGGCGGGCAATGGATCGGCCAGGAACGCGCGTTCCAGGGCCACGTCGATGATCTGGTCGCGAAGCTCCTCCTGCGTGCCCAGGCTCATGTAGGCCACGGCCATCTTCTGCAGCTCGGGGATGTTCTTTTCCAGGTACTTGAGCGGCTCCTTGAGCTGCAGCGCGACCAGGCGGCGCAGGCCGGCGCGGTGCTTCTGCGCAGCCACGTCGGGCTCGTCGAAGACTTCGATCTCCACATGCGTGCCGCGATCGATGAGTGCGGGGAACCCGACCAGGGTCTGTGCGCCGCGCTGGACCTCCATGAGCTCGGGGAGCTCGCCGAAGGTCCAGGTGGTGTAGGCGGCCGCAACCGCCGGTGCTGCCGCGGCGGCCTGCGCCTTCGCCGCCGGCTGGCGGGCGCCGCCTGGCGGAGACGGGCTGGCCTCGGCCGCAGGCTCCTGCCGGGCCACCTGCAAGGTTGCCAGGGCCTGGAACGCGCTGCGCGCCTGGCCACCGAGCTCGGCCTTCAGTGCGGCGAGGTTGCGCCCCATGCCGAGCTGGCGACCGTGCTCGTCGACCACGCGGAAATTCATGAACAGGTGAGGCGACAGCGTCTCGAGCTTGAAGTCGTTGCGCTGCACCGCCAGCTGCGTGCGCTCGCGCACCGCCTTGAGCAGCGCGTCCATGAGGCTGCCCTGCGCGAACGGCGTGAGCTCGACGAACTCGGCCACATAGTCGGGCAGCGGCACCAGCCGCGCACGCGGCTTCTGGTGCAGGCTCTTCACCAGCGCCAGCACCTTGTCCTTCAGCATGCCGGGCACCAGCCATTCGCAGCGCTCCTCGTTCACCTGATTGAGCGCATAGATGGGCACGGTGACGGTGACGCCGTCGCGCGCATCGCCCGGCTCGTGCAGGTAGCTCGTGCTGCAGTCCACGCCGCCCAGGCGAAGCGTCTTCGGGAAGGCCGAGGTGGTGATGCCGGCGGCCTCGTGGCGCATCAGCTCCTCTTTGGTGAGCCACAGCAGCTTGGGCTGCCGCTTGCTCTCTTCGCGGTACCAGCGCTCGAAGGTGTGGCCCGAATGCACATCGGCCGGCAGCTGCTGGTTGTAGAAGGCATGGATGAGTTCGTCGTCCACCAGCACGTCCTGCCGGCGCGACTTGTGCTCGAGCTCCTCCACCTGGCGGACGAGCTTGCGGTTGTGCGCGAGGAACGGCAGCTTCGTGTCCCATTCCTCGCCCACCAGCGCCTCGCGGATGAAGATCTCGCGGGCCGCCGCCGGGTCCACCTTGCCGAAGTTCACCCGGCGGTTGCTGTAGACCACGATGCCGTAGAGCGTGGCGCGCTCCAGCGCGATCACTTCGGCGGCCTTCTTCTCCCAGTGCGGCTCCAGCAGCTGCGTCTTCAGCAGGTGGCCGGCGATCCAGGGGATCCACTGCGGCTCGATGGCGGCCAGGCCGCGGCCGTACAGCCGCGTGGTCTCCACCAGCTCGGCGGCCACCAGCCAGCGGCCCGGCTTCTTGGAAAGGTGCGCGCCCGGGTGGCGCCAGAACTTGATGCCGCGCGCGCCCAGGTACCAGTCGTCCTCGTCGCTCTTCAGGCCGATGTTGCCGAGCAGGCCGGCCAGCATGGCCAGGTGCACCTGCTCGTAGGTCGCCGGCGACGTGTTGAGCCGCCAGCCGTGTTCGGCCACCACCGTGTGCAGCTGCGAATAGATGTCGCGCCACTCGCGCACCCGCCGCGGCGACACGAAGTTGTCGCGCAGCAGCTGCTCGTGCTTGCGGCTGGAGATGCGGTGTTCGCCATGGCCGCCGCGGCTTTCTTCCAGCCACTTCCAGAGCTTGAGGTAGCCCATGAACTCCGACTTCTCGTCGTCGAACTTCCTGTGCTTCTCGTCGGCGGCCTGCTGGTGCTCGAGCGGGCGGTCCCGCACGTCCTGCACGCTCAGCGCCGAGGCGATGACCAGCACCTCGCTGAGCGCCTGGCGTTCGCGCGCCTCGAGGATCATGCGGCCCACGCGTGGATCGAGCGGCAGCTTCGACAGCTCGCGGCCGATGGCGGTGAGTTCGTTCTGGTCGTCCACCGCATTGAGCTCGCCCAGCAGCGCATAGCCGTCGGCGATGGCCTTGCGCGGCGGCGGCTCGAGGAACGGGAAGTCCTCCACCTGCCCCAGGCCCAGCGCCTTCATCCGCAGGATCACGCCGGCCAGCGACGAACGCAGGATCTCGGGGTCGGTGAATTTCGCGCGGCCCTGGTAGTCCTTCTCGTCGTACAGCCGGATGCAGATGCCGTTCGACACCCGCCCGCAGCGCCCGGCGCGCTGGTTGGCGGCCGCCTGGCTCACCGGCTCGACCTGCAACTGCTCGACCTTGTTGCGGTAGCTGTAGCGCTTGACCCGCGCGAGGCCGGAGTCGATGACGTAGCGGATGCCCGGCACGGTGAGCGAGGTCTCGGCCACGTTGGTGGCCAGCACGATGCGCCGCGCGCTGTGCGACTCGAACACCCGGTCCTGCTCCTGCTGCGACAGCCGCGCGAACAGCGGCAGGATCTCCACGCCGGGCGGGTGGTGCTTGCGCAGGTGCTCGGCGGCGTCGCGGATCTCGCGCTCGCCCGGCAGGAACACCAGCACGTCGCCGGCGCCCTCTCGCCACAGCTCGTCCACCGCGTCGGCGATGGCGTTGTCGAGGTCGTAGTCGCGGTCTTCCTCGAACGGCCGCCAGCGCTGTTCCACCGGGTAGAGCCGCCCGCTCACCATGAGCACCGGCGCGGGACCGCGGATGCTCTCGAAGTGACGCGCGAAGCGCTCGGCATCGATGGTGGCCGAGGTGACGATGATCTTGAGGTCGGGCCGCCTGGGCAGCAGCTGCTTCAGGTAGCCGAGCAGGAAGTCGATGTTGAGGCTGCGCTCGTGCGCCTCGTCGATGATCAGCGTGTCGTAGGCCTTGAGCAGCGGATCGGTCTGCGTCTCGGCCAGCAGGATGCCGTCGGTCATGAGCTTCACCGAGGCGCCCGGCTGCAGGCGGTCCTGGAACCGCACCTTGTAGCCCACCACTTCGCCCAGCGGCGTCTTCAGCTCCTCGGCAATGCGCTTGGCCACCGAGCTGGCCGCGATGCGGCGCGGCTGGGTGTGGCCGATCAGCCGGCCGGTGTTGGCCCGCCCGCGCCCCATGGCCAGCGCGATCTTGGGCAGCTGGGTGGTCTTGCCCGAGCCGGTCTCGCCGCACACGATGACCACCTGGTGCTCGGCCAGCGCACGCTCGATCTCCTCGCGCCGTGCCGACACCGGCAGCGATTCGGGAAAGGTGATGGGCGGCAGCGGATTGGCCTTCGCGGCCGCGGGGCCGCGGCTGCGCTCTTGCTCGGTCATCTGGGGTCGTCGTGCAAAATCGCGGATTATTTCAGTCTCGAGCCACCCGCGGCGCGCGCATGGACCTGATCTTTCCCCACACCTTCGTTCCCTGGTTCCGCTCGGTCGCGCCGTACATCCACGCCTACCGAGGCAAGACCTTCGTCGTGGCGCTCGTGGGCGAGGCCATCGCCGCCGGCAAGCTCAACTCCTTCGTGCAGGACGTGGCCATCCTGCATGCCATGGGCATCAAGCTGGTGCTGGTGCACGGCTTCCGCCCGCAGGTGAACGAGCAGCTCGCGGCCAAGGGCCAGAGCTCCAGGTTCAGCCACGGCATGCGCATCACCGACGCGGTGGCGCTCGACTGCGCCCAGGAAGCCGCCGGCCAGCTCCGGTTCGAGATCGAAGCCGCGTTCTCCCAGGGCCTGCCCAACACGCCGATGGCGAATGCGACCGTGCGGGTGGTGTCGGGCAACTTCCTCACCGCACGACCGGTGGGCATCATCGACGGCATCGACTTCCAACAGAGCGGGCTGGTGCGCCGGGTCGATGCCGCTGCCATCGGCCGCGCCATCGACACCGGCGCCATCGTGCTGCTGTCGCCCTTCGGCTTCTCGCCCACCGGCGAGGCCTTCAACCTCACGATGGAAGAAGTGGCCACCAGCACGGCGATCGAGCTGCAGGCCGACAAGCTGATCTTCCTGACCGAGGTGCCGGGCGTGCGCGAAGACCGCAACGACCCCGAAAGCCCGATCGACACCGAACTCGCCCTGGCCGACGCCGAGCGCCTGCTGGCCAGCCTGCCGAGCCCCACCCAGCCCACCGACGTGGCCTTCTACCTGAAGCATTGCGTCAAGGCCTGCAGCGAAGGCGTCGAGCGCTCGCACATCCTGCCCTTCGCGGTGGACGGCGCCCTGCTGATGGAGGTCTACACGCACGACGGCATCGGCACCATGGTGGTGGACGAAAAGCTCGAGAGCCTGCGCGAAGCCACTTCCGACGACATCGGCGGCATCCTGCAGCTCATCGAGCCGTTCGAGAAGGACGGCACGCTGGTCAAGCGCGACCGCACCGAGATCGAACGCGACATCGACCACTACACCGTGATCGAGCACGACGGCGTGATCTTCGGCTGCGCGGCGCTCTACCCCTACCCCGAGGCCAAGACCGGCGAGATGGCCGCGCTGACGGTGAGCAACAGCGTGCAGGGCCAGGGCGACGGCGAGCGCATCCTCAAGCGCATCGAGCAGCGCGCCCGCGCCATGGGCCTCACCAGCATCTTCGTGCTCACCACCCGCACGATGCACTGGTTCATCAAGCGCGGCTTCCAGCAGGTCGACCCCGACTGGCTGCCCGAGGCACGCAAGCGCAAGTACAACTGGGACCGGCGCTCGCAAGTGCTGGTCAAGCTGCTCAAGTAGCGACCGGTCATCATTCGAAAAGGAGTACCCCACCATGGCCCGCACCGTGAACTGCGTTCTGCTCAAGAAGGAAGCCGAAGGACTCGACTTCGCGCCCTACCCTGGCGAGCTGGGCAAGCGCATCTACAACGAGGTCAGCAAGGAAGCCTGGGCGCAGTGGATGAAGCACCAGACCATGCTGGTCAACGAGAACCGCCTGAACCTCGCCGATGCCCGCGCCCGCCAGTACCTCGCCCGGCAGATGGAGCGCTTCTTCTTCGGTGAAGGCGCCGACCAGCCGGCCGGCTACGTGCCGCCGACCGCCTGAGGCGCCGTCGCGCGCAGGCGCAGCGGAGATTGACGCGAATCATTCTCGTTAACGACTACACTCCTGCAGCTTCATTTCACCTGCTGAGGAGTGTCATGTCCCGTTCGAGCTTTGCCCGCGCCGCGCTTGCCGCCGCGGCCGTTTGCACCGCATTCGCCGCCCAGGCGCAGGAGCAGGTGCTGAACCTGTACTCCGCCCGCCACTACCAGACCGACGAGGCGCTGTACAACAACTTCACCAAGGCCACTGGCATCAAGATCAACCGCGTGGACGCCGACGACGCCGGCATCCTGGCCCGGCTGAAGAGCGAAGGCACCGCCAGCCCGGCCGACGTGATCCTGCTGGTGGATGCCGCGCGCCTCTGGCGTGCCGAGGTGGACGGCCTGTTCCAGCCGGTGAAGTCGCCAGCGCTCGAAAAGCGCATCCCGGCCAACCTGCGCGGCAAGGACGACGGCCAGGGCGCCCAGTGGTTCGGCTTCTCGACCCGCGCCCGGGTCATCGTCTACAACAAGGCAACGGTCAAGAAGGAAGACGTCGACACCTACGAGGAACTGGCCGACCCCAAGAACAAGGGCAAGGTCTGCACCCGCTCCGGCTCGCACCCCTACAACCTCTCGCTGTTCGGCTCGATCGTCGAGCACGTGGGCGCCGACAAGGCCGAGCAGTGGCTCAAGGGCGTGGTGGACAACATGGCCCGCGCCCCCAAGGGTGGTGACACCGACCAGATCAAGGCCGTGGCCAGCGGCGAGTGCGGCATCGGCCTCTCCAACACCTACTACGTCGCCCGGCTGATGCGCTCCGACAAGCCCGAGGACCGTGCGGTGATGGACAAGGTGGCGGTGGTGTTCCCCAACCAGTCGAGCTGGGGCACGCACGTCAACATCGCCGGCGGCGCCGTGGCCAGGAACGCCAAGAACCGCGAGGCGGCCGTCAAGTTCCTCGAATATCTGGCCAGCGACGAAGCCCAGGCCTATTTCGCCAACGGCAACAACGAATATCCGGCTGTGCCCAGCGTGAAACTGCCCAACCCGGCGCTGGACGCACTCGGCAAGTTCAAGGCGGAGCTGATCCCGATTTCCGTGGTCGGCATGAACACGGTGAAAGTGCAGCAGATGCTGGATCGCGTCGGCTACAAGTAAGCCGCCCCGGCATATCCCTCTGGTGAAAGCCCGGCCCCGGCCGGGCTTTTTTTCGCCTGCCCCACCCCATAGAATGCGCGGGCTCCTTTCCCACACAAGAGGATTTCCGCATGGCCACTTATCAGGATTTGCTCGCCCAGAAAGCCGCCCTCGAAAAGCAGCAGGCTGCCCTTGAAAAACAACTCGAGGAAGCCCGCAAGGCCGAACGTGCCGAAGTGATCGCACAGATCAGGAACCTCATGTCGCAGCACGGCCTCACCCTGGCCGACCTGGGCACCAAGGGGCCCGGCAAGCCCGCCAGGGCGGGCTCCGTCGAAGGCCGCAAGGTGGCGCCGAAATACCGCAACTCCGCCACCGGCGAAACCTGGACCGGCCGCGGCTTGCAACCCAAGTGGATCAAGGAGGCATTGGCCTCCGGCCGGAAACTCGAAGACCTGGCGATCTGAATACCCGAGCCAGGCCAAAGAAAAGCCGCCCGACGGGGCGGCTTTTTCGTTGGTGCAAACAGCGCGCAGCGTCAGCGCCGCAGGAACTCGTAGAACGCCCTGGAATTCGTTTCGCGTGCGAGGAACTCCCGCAGCAAATCGTCGGGGGTGCGCTGGCCGCCATTGGCCAATACCGTGTCGCGATAACGCCTGCCGATCTCGGCATCGAGTTTGTTGGCCGAAAAGGCGGTTCGAAGGTCCATCGCGATGACCAGGCTCCAGAGGTAGCCGTAGTAGCCCGCCGCATAACCGCCGGCCACGTGGCTGAAACCCGCCGGGAACCTGGTGCCGGGCACATGCCCGAGCGGCGTGGCGCCTTCCATGCGGGCCCACAAGCCCATCGGCTCGGGTGCGTCGGGCCCATGCAGCGCGATGTCGAAGCTGCCGTAGAGGTGCTGGCGCGCGTAGAAGTTGCCCTTGCCGTAGTCGCGCGCGGCCACCGCCTTGTCGATCATGTCGTCGGGCACCGGCTTGCAGCTGGCGCACACCTCGGCAAACAGCTTCAGCACCTGCTTGTCATAGACCCAGTCCTCCAGCATCTGCGACGGCGCCTCGACGAAGTCGCGGAGCACGCTGGTGCCGCCCTGCGACGAATAGCGGGTGAACGACAGGTTGTTGTGCAGCGCGTGGCCGAGCTCGTGCAGCAGCGTTTCCAGCTCCTCCAGCGTCAGGCCCTTGCGGTCGAAGTTGACCACCAGCGCCGCCTGCGGCACCCGATGCACCCGGGTGGCGCCATTGCGGAAGCTCCACACGGCGGCATGGTTGTACTTGTTGTCGCGCGGGTAGAGGTCGACGTAGAGCGTGGCGACAGGCTTGCCGGTCTTCGTGTCGGTGGCGGCATAGGCCTGCACTTCCGGGTGCCACAGCGGCTGCGGCGGCTGCACCCGGGTGTAGGTGACGCCCAGCAGCTTCTCGGCCAGCTTCAGCACGAACTGCAGACTCTCCTGCGGCGGGAAGTAGGGACGGAACGCCTCCTGGTCGACGGTGTAGCGCTCCTTGCGCACCCGTTCGGTGTAGAACGGCACGTCCCAGCGATCGAGCTTCGTGGCGTCGGCGCTCTGCCCCAGGTGCCTGGCCTTGGCCTCGCGCAGTTCGGCCAGGTCACGGGTTTCGCCGGCGGTGACGGCCTGCTTCACGTCGGCCAGGAAGGCATCGACCTTCTTCGCACTGCCGGCCATGCGACGGCGCAGCAGGAAGTCGGCATAGCTCTTGAAGCCGAACAGCTTCGCGTACTCGAGCCGCAGCTTGGCAATCTCGTCGAGCAGCTTCAGGTTGGCATCGCCGCCTTCGTTGGTCTTGGCCCGCCAGATGCGTTCGCGGGTGGCGGCGTTCTCGGCGCGCTGCAGCACCGGCAGGTAGGTGGGGTAGTCCAGTCCCAGCAGGTAGTTGCCGGCATCGTCGCGCTTGGCCTCATTCCAGACGCTCTCGGGCACGCCCTTCAGCTCGTCGGCGGAAAACGCGACGCGGGTGCCGTCTTCGCGGATGTTGCGATCGAACTGCTGGCCGAGGTCGGTGATGCGATCGACGATCTGCTTGGCACGGTCGCGCTGCACCTTGGGCAGGCCGATGCCGGCGTCTTCGAAGCCCTCTCGGATGTCTCGCAGGAACAGCCGGTCGACCGCGTCGCCGGCGCGCACCTTCTGGCTTGCGCGATAGAGCTTCTCGTTTTGCGCCAGCGTCGAGAAGAAGTCCTGCCACCGCAGGGTGCACGCCTGGGCGGCGTCGCGCACTGCCTTTTCAGGGTGCACATTCACCAGCAGATAGAACGGCCCGGCCGCGTCTTCGTTGTAGGCATTGAGGTCGTCGTAGCCGGCCAGCCAGCGCGCCTTCGGCGAGCGCCTTTCGAGCTGCGCCACGCGGCTGCGGGCGCCCTTCAGGCCGGCATCACAGGCGGCCTGCACCTGGGCTTCGTCGCTGTACTGCGGGAAGCGCGGACCGGGGAGGTCGGCGGCGCCGGCACGGGAGGCAAAGGCCAGCGGCAGCAATGCGGCCGCCATGACGCAGGCGGCCGACGAGGCACGGGGGAATCGCATGAACTCTCCAACTTGAGGGCGCCGCCCTCGTGAGGCAACGCGGTGGCGCTGGATTGTGCCCCGCGTGGCAACCACTCGAACGCGGGGCATGCCCTAGGAGGCTGCGCAGGGGCAAGGCCAACGACACCGTTTAAAGTCGCAGGCGCCGATGAACAGCCTCACCCTTGCCCGCAGCGACAACACAGGCCGCGCACCGAACATCCTGCGTTGGGCACTGCGTGTGTGCGTCGTGGTGCTGGCCTACTACCTCACCGGCCGCCTGGGCCTGGCCCTGCCCTACATCGGCTCGCACATCTCGCTGATCTGGCCGCCGGCCGGCATCGCGCTGGCCGCGCTGCTGCGCTGGGGGCCGGGCATGGCCCCCGGCGTGGCCCTGGGAGCGGCCTGCGTGGCGCTGCAGGTCGGCTCGCCGCCCGGCCTGAGCCTGGCCATCGCCGCGGGCAACACCCTGGGGCCGCTGGCGGCCGCCTTTGCCCTGCAGAGGCTGGGGTTCCATTGCGCACTCGATCGCCGCCGGGACGTGCTGCTCTACGTGCTGGCAGCCGGCGCAGGGCTCGCGCTGACCGCCACCTGCGGCGTGCTGGCGCTGGCATTGGCGGGCGTGCTGCCCTGGGACGGCGTGACGCGCGCCTGGCCCTTCTGGTGGCTGGGCGACATCGTGGGCGCCCTGACCGCCGGGGTGCCGCTGCTCACCTTCGACGGCCCGGCCCTGCGCCGCAGCGTCCGGCCCGGCAAGACGGCGGGCACCTTGTGCCTCGCCGCGGCGACGGTCGCGTGCGGCGCCGCTGCGCTGCTGGCCCCTGCCGGCCAGGGAGGCGCGGGCCTGTCGCCGCTGGTCTTCATGCCGCACCTCCTGCTGTGCTGGCTGGCGCTGCGCGCCGGCGTGTGCGCAGCCTCGTTCACCGCCCTCGCAGTGACAGCCTGTGCAGCGTGGGGCACCTCGCGCGGACTGGGGCCCTTCTATACCGGGGACGTGCACCAGAGCCTCGCGCTCGTGTGGGGCTATGTCACGACGCTGAGCGTCATCACGGTGCTGGTCACCGCGCTGGTGTCGGAGCTGGCCGCCAGCGAGGAGCGCTGGCAGCTCGCGCTGGACGGCTCCAACACCGGCGTGGGCGACTGGGACATGCGCAGCGGCCGGATGTTCTTTTCGCGCCGCCTGAAGGCCCTGCTGGGCTACCAGCCCGAAGAGATCACCGACACCTATGGCGAATGGACCTCACGCCTGCACCCGGAAGACCGCCCGCGCCTGAACGACGCGTTGCAGCGCCATGCCAGCGGCCTGGCGCCGGCGGTCCGCACCGAGTACCGCATGCGCTGCAAGGACGGCTCCTGGAAATGGTTCGAGGTGCAGGGCCACGTCGTCGAACGCGACGAGCACGGCGTGCCGCTGCGTTTCGTCGGAGCGGCCAGCGACGTGAGCGAGCGGCATGCGGCCGAAGAACGCTGGCGGCTGGCCGCCAGCCTCTTCGAGCACCTGCATGAAGGGCTGCTGATCACCGATGCCGAGCACCGCATCCTGCACGTGAACCCGGCCTACCTGCGCATGAGCGGATACGGTCGAGGCGAGCTCATCGGCACAGTCCCGGCACTGCTGCAGCCGCCGTCGGCCGAACAGGTGGCGGTGCGTGCGCCGATGTGGGCCAGCCTGAAGACCCAGGGCACCTGGCGCGGCGAGACCCTCGACCAGCGCAAGAGCGGCGAAACGTATCCGCAGCAGGTCACGATCTCGTCTGTGCGGGGCGGCGACGGCCAGATCAGCCACCACGTGCTGGTGGTGTCCGACATCACCCAGGCACGCCGCCACCGCGCGCAACTGGAGCAGCAGGCCCGCTTCGACACGCTGACCCAGCTGCCCAACCGCGGCTACCTCGCGCAGCTGCTGCGCGAAGCGCTGGCCCAGGCCGACCGCGAGGGGCACCTGCTGGCGGTGTGCTACCTGGACCTGGACCACTTCAAGCCCATCAATGACCAGCTCGGCCACCAGGCCGGCGACCGGCTGCTGCGCGAACTGGCCTCACGCCTGCTGGCTGCAGTGCGCGGCGGCGACACCGTCGCACGGCTGGGCGGCGACGAATTCGTGCTGCTGTTGCGCGCACGCTCGGCCGAAGAGGCGCGCATGGCACTCGACCGGGTGCTGGAGGTCGTGTCGCGGCCCTATGTGCTGGGGCGCGCGGCGCGGCACCTCACCGCGAGCATCGGCGCCACCGTCTACCCGACAGACCGGGCCGATGCCGACACGCTGCTGCGCCATGCCGACCATGCGATGTACATCGCCAAGCAGGCCGGCCGCGGACGGGTGCAGTTCTTCGACCCGGAAAGCGCGCGGGAAGCCACGGCCCAGCGCGAAGCAGTCGAGCGCATCGAGGCGGCGCTGGCTGCGGACGAACTGGTCCTGCACTACCAGCCCAAGGTGGACATGAAGCGCGGCCAGGTGCTGGGCGTGGAGGCGCTGCTGCGCTGGCGACACCCGCAACACGGGCTGCTGCCGCCCGGGGACTTCCTGCCGCTCGTCGAGCCGGCCGAGTTTGCGGTGAAGCTCGGCGACTGGGTGCTGCGCCAGGCCATCGACCAGCTGGCGGCCTGGCAGCGCCAGGGGTTGGAGGTTTCGGTCAGCGTCAACATCACCGGCCGGCACCTGCAGGACCCGCGTTTCGCCCAGCGTCTGGGCGAGCTGCTCGGCCGCCGGCCGCCGCCCCTGGCGCGCCGGCTGACGCTGGAGGTGCTCGAAACCACGGCGCTGGCCGACGTGGCGTTCACCTGCGGCGTGATGGAGCAATGCCGCTCGCTCGGTGTGCGCTTCGCGCTCGACGACTTCGGCACCGGCTATTCGCCGCTCACCTACCTGAAGCGCCTGCCGGTCGACGTGCTGAAGATCGACCGCTCGTTCATTCACAACATGCTGGGCGATGCAGAAGATCTCGCGATCGTGCAGGGCGTGATCGGCCTGTCGCGCACCTTCGGCTGCAGCATCGTCGCCGAAGGCGTGGAGTCAGTCGAACAGGCCCAGCGGCTGGTCGAGATCGGCTGCGAGATCGGCCAGGGCTACGGCATCGCCGCTCCCATGCCGGCGCAGGCGGTGCCTGCCTGGATCGAGAGTTACCGGCAGGAGCAGCGGGCAGCTCGAAGCTGAGCCTACCCGCCCCGGAGCGACTGCGGTTTCACCCCGCCGTGACGGCAGCGACAAGGCGCTGCGCGCAACGCTCCGCCAATGCGGCGTCCGAGGCTTCGACCATCACACGCAGCAACGGCTCGGTGCCGGACGGGCGGATCAGCACGCGGCCGCGGCCGATCAGCTCCGAAGACACGGCCTGCTGCTCGGCTGCCAGCTTCTGGTTGTTCTTCCAGTCCTGACCAGGCTGCAGCCGCACGTTGATGAGCTTCTGCGGGAACAGGCTCACGCCGTCCAGCAGCTGCGACAGCGAGCGGCCGGTGCGCTGGGCGGCCTGCAGCACCTGCAGTGCGCTCACGATGCCGTCGCCGGTGGTGTGCTTGTCGAGCACGAGCAGGTGGCCGGAACCTTCGCCGCCGAGCTCCCAGCCGCGCGCCACCAGTTCCTCGAGCACATAGCGGTCGCCCACCTTGGCCCGCACGAACTCGACGTCGCGCGCCTTCAGCGCCAGCTCCACCGCCATGTTGGTCATGAGCGTGCCGACCGCGCCGGGTACGCGCAGGCCCTGCGACAGGCGGTCGACCACCATGAGGTACAGCAGTTCGTCACCGTTGTAGAGCCGGCCGTCGCGGTCGATCAGTTGCAGTCGGTCGGCATCGCCGTCGAGCGCAACCCCGTAGTCGGCCCCCTGTGCCAGCACCTCGCGCTGCAGGGTTTCGGGGTGGGTGGCGCCCACGCCGTCATTGATGTTCAGGCCGTTGGGGCTGCAGCCGATGGCCACCACCTCGGCGCCAAGCTCGTGGAAGACGCTGGGCGCCACCTGGTAGGCGGCACCGTTGGCGCCGTCGACCACGATCTTCAGGCCCTTGAGCGACAGGTCGCCGGAGAAGGTGCTCTTGCAGAACTCGACGTAGCGGCCCTGGGCGTCGTCCAGCCGGCGGGCCTTGCCCAGGCCCATGGAGTCGACCCACTGCGGGGGCTCAGCCAGCGCCGCTTCGACGTCCTGCTCCCACTCGTCCGGCAGCTTTTCGCCCTTGGCCGAGAAGAACTTGATGCCGTTGTCATGGAAAGGGTTGTGCGAGGCGCTGATCACGACGCCGAGATTCATGCGCAGCGCCCGGGTGAGATAGGCGACGCCGGGCGTGGGCAGCGGGCCGGTCAGCGTGACCGCCACGCCTGCCGAGGCGAAACCTGCCTCGAGGGCGGACTCCAGCATGTAGCCGGAGATGCGCGGATCCTTGCCGATCAGCACGGTGGGCCGGGCCTCGGTGCGCTTGAGGACGCGCCCCACCGCATGGCCGAGGCGCAGCACGAAGTCCGGCGTGATGGGGCTTTGCCCGACGGTGCCGCGGATGCCGTCGGTGCCGAAATACTGTCTGCTCATGGGGCGCGATTTTGCCTCCGGCCCGCGGGGGCGAAGTCCCTCGTTCAGGTGGGCAGGCCGGCGGCCTCCCACACCTGGAGGGCCTCGCGGGTCGCCGCCACGTCATGCACCCGCAGGACACGAGCGCCCTGCTGTGCCGCCGCCAGCGCCGCGGCAACGCTGGCGATCAAGCGGTCGCCCACCGGCTTGCCGCTCACCGCACCCAGCGAAGACTTGCGTGACCAGCCGGCGAGCACCGGATAGCCCAGCGCCAGCAGCTCATGCTGGCGCGCCAGCAGCGCGAAGTTGTGCGCCACCGTCTTGCCGAATCCGATGCCCGGGTCGAGCGCGATGCGCGCGGCGGCCACGCCGGCCGTGCGCAACACCTGGGCCCGCTCGTGCAGGAAGCGCTTCACCTCGTCAACGACGTCTGCATAGGCCGGGTCCCCAGCTTGCATGGACTTGGGCTCGCCTCGCATGTGCATCAGGCACACGCCGCAGGCCGGATGTGCCGACACCGCTTCGGCAGCACCGGGCGCGCGCAGCGCGTTGATGTCGTTCACGATGTCCACACCCAGGTCGAGCGCCGCACGCATGACCTCGGTCTTGTAGGTGTCCACGGAAACCGGCACACCCAGCTTCGCGGCGGCCTCGAGCACGGGGAGCACCCGGCGCAGCTCCTCATCGAGCGGCACCGGGTCAGCCCCCGGGCGGCTGGATTCGCCGCCCACATCGAGGATGTCAGCCCCTTCGCGCAGCAGCAGGTCACAGTGGCGTATGGCCGCCTGCGCCTGCCCGTGGCGCCCGCCGTCGGAGAAGGAGTCGGGCGTCACGTTGACGATCCCCATGATGCGGGGCCTGCTCAGATCGATGCGAAAGCGCGTGGTCTGCCAGAACATTTCTTCCTGCACCAGAAAAGCAAAACGCGCCGGAGGCGCGTCTTGCGGGGCTGCTGGCGCCGCTCAGGCGGCGGCCGGCGCGTTGTCGGAGTTGACGGAAGGCGTTGCGCCGCCACCGCTGCTCTTCGTGTTCGAAGGCGTCCAGTCCTTCGGCGGACGCGGCGGCTTGCCGTTCATGATGTCGTCGATCTGCTCGGCGTCGATGGTTTCCCATTCGAGCAGCGCCTGCGCCATCGCATGCATCTTGTCCTTGTTGTCTTCGATCAGCTGGCGCGCGTTGGCGTACTGCTCGTCGATGATCTTGCGGATCTGCTTGTCGACCTTCTGCATCGTCTCTTCCGAGACGTTGACCTGCTTGGTGATCGACCGTCCCAGGAACACCTCGCCTTCGTTTTCGGCGTAGACCATCGGGCCCAGCTCGTCGGTCATGCCGTAGCGCGTGACCATGTCGCGGGCGATGTTGGTCGCGCGTTCGAAGTCGTTGCTGGCGCCGGTGGTCATCTGGTTCATGAACACCTCCTCGGCGATGCGCCCGCCGAACAGCACCGCGATGGTATTGAGCATGCGCTCCTTGTCCATGCTGTAGCGGTCGCCCTCGGGCAGCTGCATCGTCACGCCCAGCGCACGGCCGCGCGGGATGATGGTGACCTTGTGCACCGGGTCGGTCTTGGGCAGCAGGCGAGCCACCAGCGCATGACCGGCTTCGTGATACGCAGTGTTGCGGCGCTCTTCTTCCGGCATGACCATGGACTTGCGCTCGGGGCCCATCAGGATCTTGTCCTTGGCCTTCTCGAAGTCGGTCATCTCGACCACACGGGCATTGCGACGGGCAGCGAACAGGGCCGCCTCGTTGACCAGGTTCGCGAGGTCGGCGCCCGAGAAGCCCGGCGTGCCGCGCGCCAGGATGTCGGCACGGATGTCCTGGCCGATCGGCACCTTGCGCATGTGCACGTTCAGGATCTGCTCGCGGCCGCGCACGTCGGGCAGCGTCACATAGACCTGGCGATCGAAACGGCCGGGACGCAGCAGCGCCGGGTCCAGGATGTCTGGCCGGTTGGTCGCGGCCATCACGATGACACCCAGGTTGGTCTCGAAGCCGTCCATCTCGACCAGCATCTGGTTGAGGGTCTGCTCGCGCTCGTCGTTGCCGCCGCCCAGGCCAGCACCGCGATGGCGACCGACAGCGTCGATTTCGTCTACGAAGATGATGCAAGGCGCGTTCTTCTTGGCCTGCTCGAACATGTCGCGCACGCGGGCCGCGCCCACGCCAACGAACATTTCAACGAAGTCAGAACCGGAGATCGAGAAGAACGGGACCTTGGCCTCGCCGGCAATGGCCTTGGCCAGCAGCGTCTTGCCGGTACCCGGAGGGCCGACCATCAGCACGCCGCGGGGGATGCGGCCGCCCAGCTTCTGGAACTTCTGCGGGTCCTTCAGGAATTCGACCAGCTCCTTCACCTCTTCCTTGGCCTCGTCGCAACCAGCGACGTCGGCAAAGGTGATGGAGTTGTTGCTCTCGTCGAGCATGCGCGCCCGGCTCTTACCGAAGCTGAAGGCGCCGCCCTTGCCGCCGCCTTGCATCTGCCGCATAAAGTAGATCCACACGCCGATGAGCAGCAGCATCGGGCCCCAGCTGATGAGGATGCTCATCAGGATGGACGGCTCCTCGCGCGGCTTGACGTCGAACTTGATGCCGTTGTTGATGAGGTCGCCGACGAGACCACGGTCGAGATACGTCGCGGTGGTGCGGATGACCTTGTCGTCCGTCGTGATGGCCTTGATGTCGGTACCGCCGCCGCCTTCTTGAAGCGTGACCTGCTTGATGCGCTTGGCCCGCACTTCCTCGAGGAAGTCGGAATAGCCGATCTGGCTGCCCGCGGTCGATGTGCGATCGAACTGCTTGAACACGGTGAAAAGCACGAGTGCGATCACCAGCCAGACAGCGACCTTCGAGAACCATTGATTGTTCACCGCGGCTCCTTCATTCAATCCAATCAGCGGGCTTTCCCCTGGCGGCGAGGGTGCCCGAACCATCGCGGTAGGTGGGGCTGATTCTAGTGCAGTCAACCCCGGGCGCTTTCATCGGTTTCCACGCACTATCGCAGCCAATTGAACAGGCAGGCGTTTGGAACGTATCGACCTGATTCATGCCTTCTTGAGTCCGATCCCGACCAAAAAGGTTTCCGAAGATTTGTCTCGTGACGCCTTTGGCTTGATCGGCTTGACCACCCGGAAGGTCTTCTTGAACAGCTCCACCAGCTGGCTGTAGCCGCTGCCGTGAAATACCTTGCAGACCAGGGCTCCCTCGGACTGCAGATGGCTTTGCGAAAACTCAACCGCCAGTTCGACCAGATGCGCGATCCGGGCGGAATCTGCAGATTCGATGCCTGACAAATTAGGCGCCATGTCGGAGATGACCACGTCCACCGGCCGGCCGGCCACGGCCTCTTTCAGCTGGGCCAGAACCGCATCCTCGCGGAAATCACCCTGGATGAAGGTCACACCTTCGATCGGTTCGAAATCCAGGATGTCGAGAGCGATGATCGTGCCGTCGAGCGCACCCACCGCTGCGCCGCCGACCCCGGCCTGCTTGGGGGCGAACTTGCGCCGCACATACTGGCTCCAGGCCCCCGGTGTGGCCCCCAGGTCCACCACCAGCTGGCCGGGCCGAAGCAGCTTGAGCTCTTCGTCGATTTCCTTCAGCTTGTATGCCGCGCGCGCGCGATAGCCCTCCTTCTGGGCCAGCTTCACGTAGGGGTCGGTCATGTGGTCATGCAACCACGCCTTGTTGACCTTCTTGCTTTTTGTCTTGATTTTCATGGTGCAGCGGTGCCCGGCCGAGAAGCCTGGAAGGTTCGCGTGACGGCCGCAGAGATAATACGCAGATGCCAGCCATTCAACTGACCCCGGCCGAGCGCAAGGCGCATCGGTCTGAAGCTCACCATCTCGACCCCGTCGTGATGGTCGGCGGCGACGGCCTGACGCCGGCCGTCGTGAAGGAAACCGATGCCGCGCTCAAAGCCCACGGCCTGATCAAGGTGCGGGTTTTCGCCGATGAACGCGCGACCCGCGAGGAAATCATGGCGGCCCTGTGCGACCAGCTCGACGCCGCCCCGGTGCAGCACATCGGCAAGCTGCTTGTGCTGTGGCGGCCGCAGCCCGAGAAACCCAAGGCCGAGCCGGAAGACCGGCGCCCCGGGCCGAAGGTGGTGAAGATCCTGAAGTTCTCCAAGAGCGGCTCCCACCGGGCGCAGGTCAAGAAGCTCACCGTGCTGGGCAACCAGCGGCTCACCGCCGGCGGCACGGTCAAGCGTGCAAAGAAGCGCACCACGAGCGTCAAGAAGCGCGGCCTCCCAGGCTGACGAGCCAGCTCAACGTGCTGGCGACGCAACACGCCATGCCAGCACGAGCACCAGCACACCCTTGAGCACGAAGAAGCTGCTCGACACGGCGTGCAGCATGCCAAACGACCACGGCCCCTGCCCGGCACGCGCTGCGTCCATCATGGGCAGCACCGCAAAGTAGCCCGCGACGGTACAGAACAACGCACCCAGGGCCAGGAGCATCTCGGCACCCGGCCTCATGGCGCCTCGCAGACGCCGCTCAAGCAGCACGAACACCACAGCCAGCACCAGGCTGGCATAGGCTTCGCCCGCCAGCATGCGCCCCGCAACCCGTCCGGCTTCTTCGCGCGACAACAAGGCAAAGGGTGCTGGCGTCGCCAAGGTGCCCAGGCAGAGCAGCATGCCGGCCCACAGGCCGGGCAGCAGCACGCGGCCCCGCCGCAGCAACGCCTCAGAGATAGCGCACCTCGACGATCTCATAGCGGCGAGTGCCGCCGGGCGCCTTGAACTCGGCCACATCGCCGGCTTCCTTGCCGATCATTGCTCGGGCAATGGGCGAACTCACGGAGATGAGCCCCTGCTTCAAGTCCGCCTCGTCGTCGCCCACGATCTGGTAGGTCACGGCATCGCCGGACTCCTCCTCTTCGAGATCCACCGTCGCACCAAAGACCACCCGCCCCCCTGCGTCCAGCTCGGCCGGGTCGATGATCTGGGCCGCGGCCAGCTTGCCTTCGATTTCGAGGATGCGACCTTCGATGAAGCCCTGCTTGTCCTTGGCCGCTTCGTACTCCGCGTTTTCTGACAAGTCACCTTGGGCACGAGCCTCCGCAATGGCGGCGATGACGGCGTGTCGTTCCACGGTCTTCAGGCGGTGCAGCTCTTCCTTCAGCTTTTCTGCGCCACGTTTGGTCAGCGGAATGGTGGCCATGAGCAAAATCCTCGAGACAAAAAAAATCCAGCCGCCACCAGTGCCCCGGCGGCGGCCGTGTTGTTTGACGGCAAAAGTTTAGTGCAGTTCGGCGTGCAGTTCCTGCAGGGAATACACCACGAGATCTGCCTGGTGCTTGAGCGCCTCGGTCGCAGCCTCGCAGCCGGCCATGGTCGTGTAGTAGGTCACACGGTTGGCCAGCGCCGCGGTGCGGATGTAACGCGAATCCGCGATGGCGGTGCGCGTCTCGTCCACCGTCGTGAACACGAGCTGGATCTCACCCGCCTTCACCATGTCGGCGATGTGGGGACGCCCGTCCTTCACCTTGTTCACCACCTTGACCGGCACGCCGGCCTCGGCGATGACAGCCGCGGTGCCCTTGGTGGCGACCACGTTGAAGCCCAGGTCGTGCAGGTCAGACGCCACCTTGACGGCGCGTGCCTTGTCGCTGTTCTTGACCGTGATGACCACCGTTCCCTTGCTCGGCAGGCGCGACCCTGCGCCCAGCTGGCTCTTGAGCATGGCCTCGCCGAAGGTCTTGCCGGCGCCCATGACTTCGCCGGTGGAGCGCATCTCCGGGCCGAGGATGGGGTCGACGCCCGGGAACTTGTTGAAGGGGAACACCGCTTCCTTGATGCTGAAGTAAGGCGGAATCACCTCGGCCGGCGGCTTGCCGTTGCGGCTCTTCTGGTCTTTCAGGCGTTGGCCGGCCATGCAGCGCGCGGCGATCTTTGCCAGCGGCTGGCCGGTCGCCTTGGACACGTAGGGCACGGTGCGCGAGGCGCGCGGGTTCACTTCGAGCACGTAGACGACCGCCTCGTCGCCCTCACCCTGGATGGCGAACTGCACGTTCATGAGACCCACGACCTTGAGTGCCTTGGCCATGAGCGTGGTCTGGCGGCGCAGCTCGTCCTGCAGCGAAGCGGACAGCGAATACGGCGGGAGCGAACATGCCGAATCGCCCGAGTGGACGCCGGCCTGCTCGATGTGTTCCATGATCCCGCCGATCATCACGTCGACGCCGTCGCTGATGCAGTCGACGTCGACCTCGATGGCATCGTCGAGGAAGCGGTCCAGCAGCACCGGAGACTTCTCGCTCACCTTGACGGCCTCGCGCATGTAGCGCTCGAGGTCCTTGTCGCCGTGCACGATTTCCATGGCGCGGCCGCCCAGCACATAGCTCGGGCGAACCACCAGCGGGTAGCCGATCTCCTGCGCCAGCGCGAGCGCCTGGTCTTCGGTACGCGCGGTACGGTTGGGCGGCTGCTTGAGCCCCAGCTCGTGCAGCAGCTTCTGGAACCGCTCGCGATCCTCGGCGATGTCGATGCTGTCGGGCGTGGTGCCGATGATGGGCACGCCGTTGGCTTCGAGGTCGAGCGCGAGCTTCAGCGGCGTCTGGCCGCCGTACTGCACGATCACGCCGGCCGGCTTTTCCTTGGCCACGATCTCCAGCACGTCCTCGAGCGTCACCGGTTCGAAGTACAGGCGGTCGGAGGTGTCGTAGTCGGTGGACACCGTCTCGGGGTTGCAGTTGACCATGATGGTCTCGTAGCCGTCTTCGCGCATGGCGAGCGCGGCATGGACGCAGCAGTAGTCGAACTCGATGCCCTGGCCGATGCGGTTGGGCCCGCCGCCCAGCACCATGATCTTCTTCTTGTCGCTCGGCTCGGCCTCGCACTCCTCGTCGTACGTGGAGTACATGTAGGCGGTCTGAGTGGCGAACTCGGCGGCGCAGGTATCCACCCGCTTGTAGACGGGACGCACGCCCATCGCGTGGCGCGCCTTGCGCACCTCATGCTGGTTGGTGGCGAGCAGCTTGGCGAGGCGCTTGTCGGAGAAGCCCTTGCGCTTGAGGAAGCGCAGTTCGTCGGCACTCAGGCTCGCCAGCGGTCGGCCCGCCAGCGACTTCTCGACCTGCACGAGTTGCTCGATCTGCGCCAGGAACCACGGGTCGATGGCCGTTTCCTCGAAGACTTCCTGCAGCGTCATCCCGATGCGGAACGCGTCCGCCACGAACAGGATGCGCTCGGGCCCGGCTTCGCCGATCTCCTGGACGATCTCTTCGCGGTCGGTGCTGCGCTCGGACAGGCCGTCGATGCCGGTTTCCAGGCCGCGCAGTGCCTTCTGGAAGCTTTCCTGGAAAGTACGGCCCATCGCCATCACCTCGCCCACGGACTTCATCTGCGTGGTGAGGTGCGGATCCGCTTCACGGAACTTCTCGAACGCGAAACGCGGGATCTTGGTGACGACGTAGTCGATGCTGGGCTCGAACGACGCCGGCGTCGCACCGCCGGTGATCTCGTTGCGCAGTTCGTCGAGCGTGTAGCCCACAGCCAGCTTGGCCGCTACCTTGGCGATCGGGAAGCCGGTGGCCTTGGACGCGAGCGCAGACGAGCGCGACACACGCGGGTTCATCTCGATCACGGTCATGCGACCGTTCTGCGGGTTGATCGAGAACTGCACGTTGGACCCGCCGGTATCCACGCCGATCTCGCGCAGGATCGCGATGGAGGCGTTGCGCAGCAGCTGGTACTCCTTGTCGGTGAGCGTCTGCGACGGCGCCACGGTGATCGAGTCGCCGGTGTGGATGCCCATCGGGTCGAGGTTCTCGATGGAGCAGACGATGATGCAGTTGTCGGCGCGGTCGCGCACGACTTCCATCTCGTACTCCTTCCAGCCGATCAGCGACTCCTCGATCAGCAGCTCCTTGGTCGGCGACAGGTCGAGGCCGCGCTTGCAGATCTCTTCGAACTCCTGGGGGTTGTAGGCAATGCCGCCGCCAGTGCCGCCCAGCGTGAAGCTCGGGCGGATGACGACCGGGAACCCGTTGGTGCCGATCTCTGCCGCGATGCGCTTCTGGACACCCCAGGCCTCTTCCATCGAATGGGCAATGCCGCTCTTGGCGGAATCGAGGCCGATCTTGGTCATGGCCTCCTTGAATTTGAGGCGGTCCTCGGCCTTCTCGATGGCCTTCTCGTTGGCGCCGATCATCTCGACGCCGTACTTGGCGAGCACGCCATGCTTGTGCAGATCGAGCGCGCAGTTGAGCGCGGTCTGACCGCCCATGGTGGGAAGGATCGCGTCGGGCCGCTCCTTGGCGATGATGCGCTCGACCACCTGCCAGGTGATGGGTTCGATGTAGGTCACATCGGCCATCTCGGGGTCGGTCATGATGGTCGCCGGGTTGCTGTTGACCAGGATGACCTTGAAGCCTTCCTGCCGCAACGCCTTGCAGGCCTGTGCGCCGGAATAGTCGAACTCGCAGGCCTGGCCGATGATGATCGGGCCGGCGCCGATGATGAGGATGCTCTTGATGTCTGTCCGCTTAGGCATTGCTCGTCTCCGTCATCAACGCCACGAAGCGGTCGAAGAGGTATCCGATGTCATGGGGGCCGGGCGATGCTTCAGGGTGGCCCTGGAAGCAGAACGCGGGCTTGTCGGTGCGCGCGAGGCCCTGCAGCGTGCCGTCGAACAACGACACATGCGTGGGGCGCAGGTTCGCAGGCAGGGTCTTCTCGTCCACCGCGAAACCGTGGTTCTGGCTGGTGATGCTGACCCGGCCGTTGTCGAGGTCCTTCACCGGATGATTGGCGCCGTGATGGCCGAACTTCATCTTGAAGGTCTTCGCGCCAGAGGACAGCGCAAGGATCTGATGGCCCAGGCAGATGCCGAAAGTCGGGATGCCCGTGTCGACGAGTTCGCGCGTCGCGGCGATGGCGTAGTCGCAGGGCTCCGGGTCACCAGGACCATTGCTGAGGAAGACGCCGTCGGGCTTGTACTTCAGCACCTCGGCCGCACTGGTCTGGGCGGGCACCACCGTCACGCGGCAGCCGCGCTGCGCCAGCATGCGCAGGATGTTGTGCTTGACGCCGAAGTCGTAGGCGACGACGTGGAACTTCGGCGACGTCTGCCTGCCGTAGCCCGGCTGCCCGTCGACGTTGATGAGCTTCCACTCGGTCTGGTCCCACAGGTAGGGCTCGGTGGCGCTCACGACCTTGGCCAGGTCGAGCCCCGCCATGCTCGGCGCGGCCTTGGCCTTGGCAACGGCATCGGCCACGAGTTCGGGCGTGATGTCACGGCCGGCCGGCAGCGCGAGGATGCAGCCGTTCTGAGCGCCATTGGTGCGCAGCACCCGTGTCAGCCTGCGCGTGTCGATGTCGGCAATGGCAACGGTGTTCTCGTCGCGCAGGTACTGCGACAGGGTGCGGGTCTTGCGGAAGTTGGACTCGAGAACCGGGAGGTCCTTGATGATCAGTCCAGCGGCATGGACTTTCTTAGCCTCCACGTCCTCTTCGTTCACCCCGGTGTTGCCGATGTGCGGATACGTCAGCGTGACGATCTGCCGGCAATAGCTGGGGTCGGTGAGGATTTCCTGGTAGCCGGTGAGCGAGGTGTTGAACACCACTTCACCGACCGTATGACCGGCAGCGCCGATCGAGGTGCCTTGAAAGACCGTGCCGTCTGCGAGTGCGAGAAGAGCTTTGGGCAGTACGGGCAGCACGGGGGATCTCCGTCGAGAGTCGCGCCCAGCTCTGCTCTTCAAGCGTGAGTCCGGAGGAAACGGCTGGAGTTTCGCGTGGGCGGGATGATTGCAGGTAAACCGCGGGATTATAGCCCGACGGCGATGGCAGCCCGCGGTGGATTTGGGTATCCGCTGTTGCGTCTGCCTCTCATGCGCATCCAGAGCGGCAAAGGGTGGACATGCGCTGCAACTGGAAACCGTTTGAAGCGACTTCCATAATCGCGCGACAACAACTTAGGAGGCCCCATGAAAGGCGACCCCAAGGTCATCGACTACCTCAACGCACAACTCAAGAACGAACTCACCGCGACCAACCAGTACTTCCTGCACTACCGCATGCTGAAGCACTGGGGCTTCGACAAGCTGGCCAAGAAGGAGTACGAGGAGTCGATCGGCGAGATGAAACACGCTGATCGCCTGATGGAGCGCATCTTCATGCTTGACGGCCTGCCGAACCTGCAGGACCTCGGCAAACTGCTGATCGGCGAGGACGTGCCGGAACTGCTCAACTGCGACCTGCAGCTCGAAAGCGCCGCCCAGATCACTTTGAAGGACGCCATCGCCTATTGCGAATCGGTGCGCGACTACGTGTCACGCGATCTGCTGCAGGACATCCTTGACGACACAGAGGAGCACATCGACTTCCTGGAAACGCAGATCGACGTGCTCGGCAAGGTGGGACTGCAGAACTACCTGCAGTCCCAGATGGGCGACACCGCCTCCTGACGTCACCGCCTGGGCGGCGGCGTCAGGCTGCCGCTCCCAGCCGCGGCCATAGCCGCCCCGTGCGGGCCATGTAGGCTCGGTACTCCTGGCCGAACGAATCGAGCATCAGGCGCTCTTCCTCGTTGACACGCAGGAAGTACAGCAAGGCAAAACCCGGCACCGCCAAAGCCCCTGCCAGCCAGTTCTGAACGAGGAACGGCTGCGCGAGCGCAAACAGCCAGATCGAGCTGTACATCGGGTGCCGAACGCGCGCGTACACGCCCGTCGTCACGAGGCTGTGCTCCTGCCGTATCTCGAGCGAAGGCGACCAGTTGCGCCCGAGTTGCGCGTGGCTCAGATGAAAGAGCCACAGCGACAAGACCATGACCATCGCTGCCCCCACCGCCAGCGGCGCCGGCACGGTGTAGCCGAAGTGGTCGAACCATGGAGTGGCCAGATACACCATGGGCACGAAGCACAGAGTGAGAAAGACGACGAGCATCAGCCATTGCTCCAGACGGCCTACGCGCCGACCCACCGCCTGATTGCTCCTGTTGCGCTGCACGTGCGGCCAGCGAATCACCATCTGCAGCACGGCTGCCAAGAACCAGGCGAGATCCGGCCACTGCCAGTCCCCTCCTCGCCGCCACCAGTAGGCACCCAGCACCAGGCTGAACAGAGCAAGAGGAAACCATACGGTGACGCGCCGGCCATAGACACCGGCTGTGGCATTCGGCCGCCCGCTGGCGGCCGAGACTTCGACAACCCGGCTCATTCACCGTCCTCCGTGCTGCTACACGGCCGGTAATCGTTCGCTTGCATTTTTCCTCCCTTCGAACACCGCCCACGCTGGAAACGGCGTGACTTTAGGGAGCATCTCCCGCATGCGCGCCCCTCTCAAGAGGGGGTGCCGAGCGCCCAATGGTGTGCGGTTGCAACGTCGCTGACCCCTCCGTGGCTGCTTGTGACCAAGTCCCCGCAGATTTTGGGGTTGCACCCGTTGTATTGCGAATCATTCTTATTTATACTGACAATCAGTTCAGCGCACCTTCCCTGCCGCCATGATTGTTTGTGTCTGCCGCCGCATCTCGAATCGCGATATCGAGCGCACCGCTCAGCAAGGCTGCGCGACTTTTGACGAGTTGCAGATGGAGCTGGGCGTCTCCACCTGCTGCGGTCGATGCACCGATTGCGCGCGCGCCGTGTTCGATTCGGCGCTGGCACCGGCTCACCGGCACAACGCTCCCACTGGGCCGGCGCTGGCACTGGCGTGACTCACCATGGAATGGTTTGCAAGCCTGCTGATCGTTCTTCTGGGGACGTGGTGGGCCTTGTCAAAACACCGATGACTCAGCGTGGCTCCGGCCACACCCTGTGCACATGAAAACCATCACCTTGCCCACCCACTCGCAACCGCCTCGTGCTCATGGCCACGCGGCCGTGGAGACCCAGGTGCCCGCTGCGGAACTCACCCTCGCCAGCGACCTGCTCATGCGTGGCCGCAAGGTGATCCAGATCCAGCACAACGGCGCGCTATATCAACTGCGCGCCACCAAGCTCGGCAAACTGATCCTGACCAAATAGCATCCGATCATCGTGGGGGGACCGTACTGCAACGCAGTGAACGGTCCATTTGCGCAGCCACACATTCCGGCACCACCGGAGAGTTCAGCCACGCACTTTTTGGCCTTCAGGCCCCCACGACGGCCGCAATGCCGGCTCGAGCAATCTGCGCATCTTCGGGCGACTTCACGCCGCTCACGCCCACGGCCCCCACGCACTGGCCGGAAACCATGATCGGAACCCCACCTTCCAGCATGCCCTCGAGCGTCGGAGCGCTGAGGAAGGACGTTCTGCCCTGGTTGATGATCTCTTCGTAGACCTTGCTTTCGCGCCGGCCGAGCGCCGCGGTGCGCGCCTTGGCGGGCGCAATCAGCGAAGAAATCGGGGCGGCGCCGTCCAGGCGCTGGAACCACAGCATGTGCCCGCCGTCATCGACGATGGCAATGCTCACATTCCAGGCGTTCTTGAGGGCTTCGGCTTCGGCGGCTGCGGCAATTGCCTTCACGTCGGACAGGCTCAGGGAGGGTTTGGTGTTCATGTTGGCGTCAAATGAGTTCAGACAAGAAAAAAGCCACAGCGCCCGGCCGGAGGCGGAAGCGCTGCGAGGCCGGAGGGTATTTTCCTCGGCAATGCTGGAACTAGAATCCGCCACATCGGTCTATCGGGACCGTTCTTCTATGGAGATGCAATGAACGAGACTCTGCAAACCGTTTACGCTGGTTCGGGCGCCCTGGCCGAACAGCGCAATCGGGTGCTGCGCAACACCTACTGGCTGCTGGCGTTGTCCCTGGTGCCCACGGTGCTGGGCGCATGGGTCGGCGTGAGCACCGGCATCATGGCTGCCATGGGCAACGGCATGAGCCTGATCGTGTTCCTCGTGGGCGCGTTCGGTTTCATGTTCGCAATCGAGAAGACGAAGCACTCGTCCACCGGCGTGGTGATGCTGCTGGGCTTCACGTTCTTCATGGGCCTCATGCTCTCGCGGCTGCTGGCCGTGATCCTGGGCTTCAAGAACGGCTCCTCGCTGATCATGACTGCGTTCGGCGGCACGGCAGTGGTGTTCTTCGCCATGGCATCGCTCGCCACGGTCATCAAGCGCGACCTGAGCGGCATGGGCAAGTTCCTGTTCATCGGCGCCATCGTGCTGCTGGTGGCCGGGGTGGTGAACGTGTTCGTGCAGTCGTCGGCGCTGATGCTGACGCTGAGCGTCGTGGCGATCGGCCTGTTCTCGGCCTTCATGGTGTACGACCTGAAGCGCGTGATCGATGGCGGCGAGACCAACTACATCTCGGCCACGCTGGCGATCTACCTGGACATCTACAACGTGTTCCAGTCACTGCTTGCGTTGCTGGGCGTCTTCGGCGGCGAACGCGAATAAGCGCGCGCGTCAGGCACCCAGCATGAGAACGGGGCCCTCGGGCCCCGTTTCTCTTTGTTCGTTTCGTCTTCGTCAGTACTCGCTGCCGCCGCTGTCGTATCCGGGTGCGAGGTTGTCGAACTTGGTGAGCGGCTTGAGAAACGCCAGCTTCACCGTGCCCACCGGGCCGTTACGCTGCTTGGCAATGATGATCTCTGCCACGCCCGGTTCCTTGGTCGGGTTGGGCCCGTCCGGGCGGTTGTAGTACTCGTCCCGGTAGATGAACATGATCACGTCGGCGTCCTGCTCGATGGCGCCGGACTCCCGCAAGTCGCTCATCATCGGCCGCTTGTCGGTCCGTGTCTCGACGCTGCGGTTGAGCTGCGACAGGGCGATCACCGGGCATTGCAGTTCCTTGGCCAGCGCCTTCAGGCCGCGGGAGATCTCGCCCAGCACGGTGGCGCGGTTTTCTTCGCTGCCGCCGCCGGAGCCGGTCATCAGCTGCAGGTAGTCCACCACGATGAGCCCGAGCTTGCCGCACTGGCGGGCCTGACGCCGAGCACGGGCGCGCAGTTCGCTGGGGCTGAGGCCCGGCGTCTCGTCGATGAAGAGGCTGACGTTACGCATCTTCTCGACCGCATCGCTCAGGCGCCCCCACTCGTCGTCGTTGAGCTTGCCGGTCCGCAAGTGCTGCTGGTCGATGCGCCCCATCGAGCCGACCATACGCAACGCAAGCTGGGCCGCACCCATTTCCATGGAGAACACGACCGCAGGGAGGCCTTCGTTGGCAGCCACGTTCTCGGCAATGTTCAGCGCGAAAGCCGTCTTACCCATCGAGGGGCGAGCCGCCAGCACGATCAGGTCGCCAGGCTGCAGACCGGCGGTCATCCGATCGAGATCAAAGAACCCCGAGCGCACACCCGTGACCTCTTCGGCGCCGTTTTCGTACAACTCCGTGACGCGGTCGAGCAGGTCGACCACGAGGTTGTCCATCGACTGGAAGCCCTGCTTGCTGCGCGAGCCTTCCTCACCGATCTTGAAGATCTTGCCTTCGGCCTCGTCCAGGATCTGCGGCACCGGGCGGCCCTGCGGATTGAACGCGGCGGTGGCGATCTCGTCGCTCACCGTCACCAGCTTGCGCAGGATGGCCCGCTCACGAACGATCTCGGCATAGCGGCGCAGGTTCGCCGCGCTCGGAACGCTCTGCGCCAGCGAATTCAGGTACGCAAGCCCGCCGACTTCCTCCGCCTTGCCAAGAGATTGCAGTTGCTCGAATACCGTGATCACGTCAGCCGGCTTGCTGGCGTTGATCAGGCCGCCGATGGCCGCAAAGATGAGGCGGTGGTCGTGGCGGTAGAAGTCGCTTTCGGTGACGAGGTCGCCGGCACGGTCCCAGGCGCTGTTGTCGAGCAGCAGGCCTCCCAGCACGCTCTGCTCGGCCTCGATCGAGTGCGGCGGGATGCGCAGGCGCGCAACTTCGTCGTCACCGCCGCCGCGACGCGGCGAGCCCTGGAAATCGGCACCTGAGAGGATGGCGGACATAAGCGTCGAAGATTACGAGGCAGCCCAGTGCCCAGCAAGCCAGCAAGTCTTGGGAGATCTTGTGGATGGCCGGTGGAAAGCTCGGGAAAACTTGTGCACAAAAAATGAAAAGGCCGGTCGAAACCGGCCTTGTCGACGCAGGACGATGACTCGTCTTAGTCGGTCTCACCCACCACCGTGACAGTGATGTCCACAACCACGTCGGTGTGCAGAGCCACGGACACGGCATGGTCGCCCACAACCTTCAGCGGGCCGTTGGGCAGGCGCACCTGCGACTTCACCACCTCGAAGCCGAGCTTCTTCAGGCCTTCGGCGATGTCGAAGTTGGTGACGGAGCCGAACAGGCGGCCATCGACCCCAGCCTTCTGGGTGATGGAGACCGTCTTGCCGGCGAGCTTCTCGCCTTGGGACTGAGCGGCAGTCAGCTTGTCGGCCTGGGCCTTCTCGAGTTCGGCGCGCTTCGCTTCGAACTCCTTGATGGCGGCTTCAGTGGCACGGCGGGCGGAGCCGGTGGGGATCAGGAAGTTGCGGGCAAAGCCGTCCTTCACCTTCACCACGTCGCCCAGGTTGCCCAGGTTGGCGACTTTCTCGAGCAGGATCACTTGCATGTCGTCTTGCTCCTCTTAGACCTTGTGCTGGTCGCTGTACGGCAGCAGCGCCAGATAGCGGGCGCGCTTGATGCAGGTGGACAGCTGACGCTGGTAGATCGCGCGGGTGCCGGTCAGGCGGGCCGGGATGATCTTGCCGTTCTCGGCAATGAAGTCACGCAGCGTGTCGATGTCCTTGTAGTCGATCTCTTCGACACCGGCGACCGTGAAGCGGCAGAAGCGCTTGCGGCGGAACAGCAGCGACTGCTGGTTGCGCTTGGTCTTGCGGTCCTTGTTGAAACGACCTTTTCCACGGGGTGGGGCCATGTTGAGCTCCTGAATTCCTAGATCCGAATCAAATGGGTTCGAGTTCAGTGACGTGAAACAGCACGCCCTTGCCGTTGCGCTGCGAGCCGAGGAACCCCGCGAAACCTGCCGTCGAACCGACGGCGAGCTTCTGCAGTTGCTCGGCCACCGCCCCGATGCCGACTGCGCGGATCTCGACCGAGACCTTGCGCGGGCGCCCGGCTTCAGTGACCTCGGACTCGTGCTTCAGGCTCAAGTCCAGGGCCGGCAGGCCGGCGGGGGTGTAGCGCATGGCACGCCGCTCGACCACTTGCGCCGTCATCACCACGCGATTCATCGCAGGCTCGGGCAGCAGGCGGGCAGGCAGACGTCCGGGCGCGGCGTCATCAGGCCGCGTTGAACTCCTGCTGTGCCTTCTTGGCTTCTTCCTTCTCGACCTGGCGCATCATCACCGACGGCTGGGTCTCGGCCTTGCTCTTTTGCACCGTGAGGTGGCGCAGCACGGCGTCGTTGAAGCGGAAGCCGGTCTCCAGCTCTGCCAGGGTTTCGTTGCTGCACTCGATGTTCAAGCACAGGTAGTGAGCCTTCGCGAGCTTGGCGATCATGTAGGCCAGCTGGCGGCGGCCCCAGTCTTCGACACGGTGCACCTTGCCGCCGGCGGCGGTGACGACACCCTTGTAGCGCTCCAGCATGGCCGGAACCTGCTCGCTTTGATCCGGATGGATCAGCAACACGATTTCGTAATGACGCATGTGAACTCCTTGTGGATTCCGCCGGGAGGCCCGGCGAGGAAGCCGCCCCGTAGCGTCAACTGAACCGGGTGCGGCAAGGGAAAGCCCGCGAGTATAGCAGGGATCGGGCAGGCACCGACCCTCACCCGTTGGGGTAGCGGACCTGGTCCAGCAGCTCGCGCTGGGCCGAGGCGGGCCTGGGCGTGAGGAGGCTCACCAGCGCGACCGTGAGCAAGCCTGCGGGGACGCCAAAGACCCCGGCTGCGACCGGGTCCACGCCCCACCAGCGGCAGTCGAGCAAGGGGCGGGTCACGCCGAACAGGCTGCGCAACAGCGGGATGTTGGTGACCATGTAGTAGAGGCACACGGCCATGCCGGCCAGCATGCCGGCAGTGGCGCCCGCCCGATTGGCCCGTGGCCAGAAGATGCCCAGCACCAAGGCCGGGAAGAACGCCGCAGCAGCCAGCGAAAACGCCGCCGACACGAACTGCAGGATGTCGGCGATGCGCAGCGACGCCACATACGCGCCCAGCAGCGCCACCATGAGCACCAGCACTTTCGACAGCATGACGCGGCGGATCGCCGAAGCGGCCGGGTTGATGATGCGGTAGTACAGGTCGTGCGAGAGCGCGTTGGCGGTGGTGAGCAGCAGGCCGTCTGCCGTGGAAAGCGCTGCCGCCAGCCCGCCGGCAGCGACCAGGTAGGTCACCACGAAGGGCATGCCGCCGATCTCGGGCGCTGCCAGCACGATGACGTCGACGCCCAGGTGCAGCTCGCCCAGCTGCAGCAAGCCGTCGGCGTTGACGTCTTCGGCCGACACCAGCGAAGGGTTGAGCTTGGACCAGCGCCGCAGCCACGCCGGCAGCTCGTCGTACGGCAAGCCCACCAGGTTGGAGAACACCTCGTACTTCACCATCACTGCCAGGGCCGGGGCGGCAACGTATAGCAGCGCGATGAAGAACAGCGTCCATGCCACCGAGGTGCGCGCCTGCGAAGCGCTGGGCGTGGTGTAGTAGCGCATCAGGATGTGCGGCATGGCGGCCGTCCCCACCATGAGGCAGAACACCAGCGCCAGGAAATTGCGGCGCGAGTGCTCGAAGGCCTGCCGCTGCTCCGGGGTGCCCGACGGGTCGCCCGCCGCGTAGGGCTGGGCCTGTGGCGGCATGCCGCCCAGCGGCTGCGCGCGCCGCTGCGAATGCAGCAACGCTTGCTCATAGGCCAACCGGGCCGCCTCCTCGGTACGCGGCAGCGCCGCCAGCCTGCGCTCGGCCTGCTGAATGCGCGCAAGCGGCGCGTCGGCCGCCTTGAGTTCTGCCACCTGCTTTGCCAGCGCCCTCGCGTCCTCGGCCATGCCGGCCGGCACGTCGGCCAGCTTGCGCCGGGCGTCTTCGGCCTGCCTCGCAAAATGCTCGATGACCGCCTGCTCGCCCGCATCCACCTTGAGCGCCTGCTCGCGCTCGCTCACCTTGGCCAGCTGCTGCGCATAGGCCACCACCGCCACCGGGTTGCCGGTCTGCTGGGCCGACAGCCACACCACGGGTATGAGGTAGGCCACGATGAGAATGATGTACTGCGCGACTTGCGTCCAGGTCACGGCCCGCATGCCGCCGAGAAACGAGCACACCAGCACGCCGCCGAGGCCCACGAAGATGCCGATCTCGAAGTTGAAGCCGGTGAGGTGCGACGTGATGAGTCCCACGCCGTAGATCTGCACCACCACGTAGACGAACGACACCATCACCGCAGCCGCGGCACCCACCAGGCGCGGCATCACGCCGCCATAGCGCGCCCCCAGGAACTCGGGCACGGTGAACTGGCCGAAGCGCCTCAGGTAGGGAGCGAGCAACAGCGCCACCAGGCAGTAGCCGCCGGTCCAGCCGAGGATGTAGGCCAGGCCGCCGAACCCCTGCAGATACAGCACGCCGGCGGTCCCGATGAACGAGGCGGCCGACATCCAGTCGGCCGCGGTCGCCATGCCGTTGTACATGGCCGGCACGCGCCTCCCGGCGACGTAGTACTCGGTTTCGTCGGTGGTGCGGCTGGCCAGCCCGATGACGGCGTAAATCGCCACCGTGGCGATCAGGAAGGTGGTGCCTATCCAGCTGCGCGGCCAGCCCGTGCTTTCGAGCACCGCCAGCGCGCCGATGAAGAGCACGACACCCAGCGTGTAGAGCCCGTAGCGCCGATCGAGCCGACGCTTGAACGCATGCGGCGTCTCGGCAGGATCGCTCATGCCGGCCATCTGCCCTTCGAGACCACCCCGCTGCCGCCCATCACGCCTCCATCGCCAAGGCCACGATTGTGTGAAGGGCGGCCATCAGCCGCGACTAGAGCGAACCCTGTCACGGCCTGGGGCACAGGGCTAGCGCCTGGCCAGGCGCTGCCAGGTCTCGACCACGGTGTCGGGGTTCAGCGAGATGGACACGATGCCTTCCTGTGCCAGCCAGTCGGCGAAGTCGGGATGGTCGCTGGGCCCCTGGCCGCAGATGCCGATGTACTTGCCGACGGCGCGGCACGCGGTGATGGCGCGAGAGATCATGGCCCTGACCGCCGGGTCGCGCTCGTCGAAGTCCGCCGCCAGCAGCTCCAGGCCGGAATCGCGGTCCAGGCCCAGGGTGAGCTGGGTCAGGTCGTTCGAGCCGATCGACATGCCGTCGAAGTGCTCGAGGAACTGGTCGGCCAGGATCGCGTTGCTGGGCACTTCGCACATCATGATGACGCGCAGGCCTTCCTGGCCGCGCTTCAGCCCACGCTCGGCCAGCATCTCGGTCACGCGTGCGGCCTGCTTGATGGTGCGCACGAAGGGCACCATGATCTCGACGTTGGTGAGGCCCATGTCGTTGCGCACCCGCTTGAGGGCCTCGCACTCCATCGCGAACGCTTCGGAGAAGTCGGCGCTGACGTAGCGCGAGGCGCCGCGGAAGCCCAGCATCGGGTTCTCTTCGTCCGGCTCGTAGCGCGAGCCGCCGATCAGCTTGCGGTACTCGTTGGACTTGAAGTCCGACAGGCGCACGATCACCGGCTTGGGCCAGAACGCCGCCGCGATGGTGGCAATGCCTTCGGCCAGCTTGTCCACGTAGAACGCACGCGGCGACGCATGCCCGCGCGCCACCGATTCCACCGCCTTCTTCAGGTCGGCATCGACATTCGGATAGTCGAGGATGGCCTTCGGGTGAACGCCGATGTTGTTGTTGATGATGAACTCGAGCCGCGCAAGGCCGACACCGGAGTTGGGCATCTGCGCGAAGTCGAAGGCGAGCTGCGGGTTGCCCACGTTCATCATGATCTTCACCGGGCAGTAAGGCAGTTCGCCCCGCTGCACCTCGGTGACTTCGGTCTCGAGCAGCCCGTCGTAGATGTAGCCGGTGTCGCCCTCGGAACAGGCCACGGTGACCAGCGCACCGTCCTTCAGCACTTCGGTGGCGTCGCCGCAGCCCACCACCGCCGGGATGCCCAGCTCGCGGGCAATGATGGCCGCATGGCAGGTGCGGCCGCCGCGGTTGGTGACGATGGCCGAGGCGCGCTTCATCACCGGTTCCCAGTTCGGGTCGGTCATGTCGGTCACCAGCACGTCACCGGGCTGCACCCGCTCCATCTCGGCGATGCTGTGCACGAGGCGCACCGGGCCGGTGCCGATCTTCTGGCCAATGGCGCGGCCTTCGGCCAGCACGGTGCCCTGCCCCTTGAGCTTGTAGCGGTGTTCGGCCTTGCCCTCGGCTTGGCTCTTCACCGTCTCAGGGCGGGCCTGCAGGATGTAGAGCTGCCCGTCGCCGCCGTCCTTGCCCCATTCGATGTCCATCGGACGGCCGTAGTGCTGCTCGATGATGAGCGCGTACCGGGCCAGCTCGGTCACGTCGGCGTCGGTCAGCGAGTAGCGGTTGCGCAGCTCCGGCGCGGTGTCCACCGTCTTCACCAGCTTGCCGGTGGCGGCCTTTTCGTCGGCGCTGCTGAACTCCATCTTGATGAGCTTGGAGCCCAGGTTGCGGCGGATGATCGCCAGCTTGCCGTTCTTGAGCGCCGGCTTGTGCACGTAGAACTCGTCGGGGTTCACCGCGCCTTGCACCACGGTCTCGCCCAGCCCGTAGCTGGCGGTGATGAACACCACGTCCTTGAAGCCCGACTCGGTGTCGATGGTGAACATCACGCCGGCGGCACCGAGATCGGAGCGCACCATGCGCTGCACGCCGGCCGACAGCGCCACGTCGCTGTGCGCGAAGCCCTTGTGCACCCGGTAGCTGATGGCGCGGTCGTTGTAGAGGGAGGCGAACACCTCCTTCATCTTGTGCAGCACCTCCTCGATGCCCACCACGTTGAGGAAGGTCTCCTGCTGGCCGGCGAAGCTGGCATCGGGCAGGTCTTCGGCGGTGGCCGACGAGCGCACTGCGAACGAGGCGCTGGTGTTGCCCGCGGTGAGCTTGGCGAACTCGGCGCGGATGGCCGCCTCGAGGTCGGCCGGGAACGGCTGCGCCTCGACCCAGCCGCGGATCTCGGCACCGGCCTCGGCCAACGCGCGGACGTCGTCGGTGTTGAGCGTGGCCAGGCGCTTGTTGATGCGCTCGGTCAGGCCGCCGTGCTTCAGGAACTCGCGGAAGGCGTGGGCGGTGGTGGCAAACCCGCCGGGCACGCGCACGCCGGAAGCGGCGAGCTGCGAGATCATTTCGCCGAGGCTGGCGTTCTTGCCACCCACCGCCTCGACGTCGGTCATCCTCAGGTTTTCAAACGGTACGACCAGGGCGGTCGCCTCAAAGCGGGAAGACATGGGAAAGCTCCGTGATGATGAAAAACCGGTGCTCCCGCGTCGTCGGGGCCCTGGGAGACGGCAACCGGCCCACGACGCTTTGTCGATTCTGGTTGTGGGGTGGGCAGGTGCATCAGGGGGCTGTAATCGCGAGAAATTGAGGCGGATTCTACGGGTTGGCCGGGTACGATGGGCAGGCGCGCCACCCCTTCATGTCAACGCCATGCCCAACCGCACCGTGTTTTTTGTCTCAGACGGCACCGGCATCACGGCCGAAACCTTCGGTAACTCCATCCTCAACCAGTTCTCCGGCAAGCCGCGGCATGTGCGCCGCCCATTCATCGACACAGTCGACAAGGCGCATCAGGTGGTGCGCGAGATCAACGAAACCGCCGAGCGCGAGGGCCGCAAGCCCATCGTCTTCATCACCCTGGTCAACGACGACGTGCTGGGCATCGTCACCGAGCACTGCAGGGGCCTGGTGCTCGACATGTTCAAGACCTTCATCGAGCCGCTGGAGCTGGAACTGGGCGTGAAGTCCAACCACCGCGTCGGCCGTTTCTCGGACATCGCCAAGAGCCAGGAGTACGACAACCGCATCGAGGCCATCAACTTCTCGCTCGCCCATGACGACGGCCAGTCGGCCCGCAACCTCGAGCAGGCCGAGGTGATCCTGGTCGGCGTGAGCCGCAGCGGCAAGACGCCCACCTCGCTCTACCTGGCCATGCAGCACGGCATCAAGGCGGCCAACTATCCGCTCATTCCCGAGGACTTCGAGCGCGGTCACCTGCCCTCTTCGCTGGCGCCGCACAAGAAGAAGTGCTTCGGCCTCACCATCGACCCCGAACGGCTGAGCTCGATCCGCAACGAGCGGCGGCCGGGCAGCAAGTACGCCAGCATCGAGAACTGCCGCTACGAGGTGAACGAAGCCGAGCGCATGATGAAGCGCGACGGGATCTCGTGGCTGTCGTCCACGCACAAGTCGATCGAGGAGATCGCGACGACCATCCTGCGCGACATCCGCCCGGACCGGCTGATCTACTGAGCCGCCGGCGGTTGCGCCAGTCGCTGGCGCAGCGACTCGTACAGGCAGATCGCCGCCGCCGAACCCACGTTGAGCGACTCCTCGCCGCCCGGTTGCGGGATGCGCAGCACCAGTTGGCACTGCGCCATCAATGCCGCGTCCACGCCCTGACCTTCATGACCCAGCACCCAGGCGCAAGGGTCCGGCAGGCGGGTGGCGTGCAGCTCGGCGCTGGCATGTGAACTGGTCGCCACCAGCGGCAGCTGCAGCGCAGCAGCGAGGTCTGCCGCTTGTGCTGCCTCGACGAGCTGCAGCGCGAAATGCGCGCCCATGCCGGCGCGCAACACCTTGGGCGACCACAGCGCCGCGGTGCCCTTGAGGGCAACCACCTGCGCCACACCGAGGGCGGCCGCGCTGCGAAGGATCGTGCCGACGTTGCCGGCGTCCTGCAGCCGGTCGAGCACCACGGTGGGCACGCCCGGCGTCGGGCTGGGCGGAGTGTCCCAGGCCATCAGGAAGCCGATCGACGCCGGCGACTCCAGCCCGCTCACGGCCTTGAAGAGGTTGTCGCTCACCACGGCGACGCGCCTTGCATGCTGCGCGAGGCGGGAAAGCACCGGCTGGGCCCAGGCGGCTTCGGCAATGACCGCCTGCGCAACGGGCCGCCCGCGCGAAACGGCAGCCTCGCAGAGGTGTTCGCCTTCGAGCCACACCTCGCCGAGCTTGCGGTAGGCACCTGGGTCCTGCGCCAGCTTGCGGACCCGCTGGACCAGCGGGTTGTCGCGCGAGCTGATGAACGTGACCTTGCCGTCCATCAGGCCGTTGCCACGGTTTGCGCCACGGCGACACCCTCGAGCGCCTCGCGCACCGGTGCGAAGCTGCGCCGGTGCACGGCACAGGCACCGTGGGCGCGCAAGGCGGCCAGATGCTCCGGCGTGCTGTAGCCCTTGTGCTCGGCAAAGCCGTATTGCGGATGCAGCTCGTGCAGTTGAAGGCAGAGCCTGTCGCGATGCACCTTGGCCAGGATGGAAGCCGCCGAAATGGCGGCCACGGTCGCGTCGCCCTTCACGATGGCCTCGGCCGTCACCTTGAGCACCGGCAGCCGGTTGCCGTCGACCAGCACTTTGGCCGGCTTGAGCCGCAGGCCCTCCACCGCGCGGCGCATCGCAAGCATGGTGGCTTGCAGGATGTTGATCTGGTCGATCTCCTCGACGCTCGCTTCAGCGATGCTGCAGCACAGCGCCTTGGCGCGGATCTCGTCATAAAGGCGGTCGCGCGCCTTGGCCGTGAGCACCTTCGAGTCGGCCAGCCCCTTGACGGGCTTCAGGTCGTCGAGGATCACCGCGGCGGCCACCACCGGGCCGGCCAGCGGCCCCCGGCCGGCTTCGTCCACCCCGGCCACGAGTCCCGGCACGTCGAAGTGCAGCGCAATCTGCTCAGGCTTGTTCGATGACTTGCGCGATCGCATCGGTGGCACAGCGCGCCGTGTCGCGCTTGAGCATGTGGTGGAGTTCTACGAAACGGGCCTGAGTTTGCTCGTAACGGTTGCGGTCGTCCAGCCAGCGCAGCGTCTCGCGTGCCAGCGCTTCGGGCGAAGCGGCGCCTTGCAGCAGCTCGGGCACGACGAACTCCCGGCAAAGGATGTTGGGCAGGCCCACCCACGGCTGGTAGCCCATGCGCTTCATCAGCTGCCAGCTCAGGAAGTGCATGTTGTAGGCGATGACCATGGGACGCTTGAACAGCGCGGCTTCGAGCGTGGCCGTGCCGCTGGCGATGAGGGTCACGTCGCAGGCAGCCAGGGCTTCGTGAGAACGGCCGTCCAGCAGCTGGATCGGCACACCCGGCGCGAACTCGCGCAACATCGGCTCCACCACCGCCTTGAGCGACGGGATGGCCGGCAGGATGAACTTCACGTCCGGGCGCTGCCGATGCATGAGGGCCGCCGCCTGCACGAACCGCGGCGCGATGTAATGGATTTCGCTGCGGCGGCTGCCGGGCAGCAGGGCCACCACGGGAGACGCGGCGTCCAGGCCCAGCGCCGCCCGCGCCGCCGGCTTGTCCACCTCCATCGGGATGGCATCGGCGAGCGGGTGGCCCACGTAGGTGGCTGCGATGCCGTGCTGCGCGAGCAACTGCGGCTCGAACGGGAACAGGCACAGCACATGGTCGGCGCTGTGCCGGATCTTCTCGACCCGCTTGCCGCGCCAGGCCCAGATCGACGGGCACACGAAGTGGATGGCCTTGATGCCGCGGGCCTTGAGCTGCGCTTCGAGATCGAGGTTGAAGTCGGGCGCATCCACGCCGATGAAGGCGTCCGGAGGTTCGGCCAGCAGGCGCTGTGCGAGCTGCTTGCGGATGCCGGCGATCTCGCGGTAGTGGCGCAGCACTTCGACGTAGCCGCGAACGGCCAGCTTCTCATGCGGCCACCAGGCGTTGAAGCCCTGCTCGGCCATGCGCGGGCCGCCAATGCCGAAAAGCTGTGCGCTGCCCAGCTCAGGCCAGCGTTGGCGCATGCCGCCCAGCAGCAGGCCGGCCAGCAGATCGCCCGAGGCTTCTCCCGCCACCATCGCAAAACGAGGTGTGCTCGTCATCTGCAACAGGCGATCAGCGCGCGATGCCGCGCGTGGAAGCGGCCAGGAAACCGAGCATGAGGTCCACGTCGACCTTGGCCTCGGCATGCTCGTGCGCAATGGCAGCAATGCCGGCCTTGGCCTCCTCGAGCGTGAGACCCTTGCGGTACAGCAGGCGGTGCATCTGCTTGACCTGCGCGATGCGCTCGGCCGAAAAGCCGCGGCGACGCAGCCCCTCGATGTTGAAGCCGTGCACACCGAGCGGGTTGCCGGACACCATCATGAAAGGCGGCACGTCCTGCGACACATGACTGGCGAAGCCGATCATCGCGTGGGAGCCGATCTTGGTGAACTGGTGCACGCCGGTCAGCCCGCCCACGATGACCCAGTCGCCCACGTGCACATGGCCCGCCAGCGTGGCGTTGTTGGCGAGGATGGTGCGGTTGCCCACCTGCACGTCGTGGGCCACATGCACATAGGCCATCACCCAGTTGTCGTCACCCACGCGGGTGACCCCGGCATCCTGTGTGGTGCCGCGGTTGAACGTGCAGAACTCGCGGATCGTGTTGCGATCGCCGATGTGCAGCTCGGTCGGCTCGCCGCGGTACTTCATGTCCTGCGGTGCGGCGCCGAGCGAAGCAAACTGGTAGATGCGGTTGTCGCGCCCGATCGTGGTGGGACCCTCGACCGTGCAATGGGCGCCCACCGTGGTGCCTTCACCGATGCGCACACCGGCGCCGATGACGGCATACGGCCCGATCTCGACCGAAGCAGCCAGCTCGGCCTTCGGATCGATCATCGCTGTCGGATGGATCTTCGCCACGCCCGACCTCACGACACCTTGCGCATCGTGCACATCAGCTCGGCCTCGGCGGCCACCTCTTCACCCACCAGGGCACGGCCGCCGAACTTGAAGATGCCGGCCTTCATGCGGTCGAGCGTCACGTCGAGGATCAACTGGTCGCCCGGCTCCACAGGTCGCTTGAAGCGAGCGTTGTCGATACCGGCGAAGTAGTACACCGAGTTGTCGTCGAGTTCCATGTCGAGCGAGGCGAACGACAGCAACGCCGCAGCCTGTGCCATGGCTTCGAGCATCAGCACGCCGGGCATCACCGGCCGCTTGGGGAAGTGGCCGACGAAGAACGGCTCGTTCATGGTGACGTTCTTCAGGGCGCGCAGGCGCTTGCCCTTCTCGATCTCGATCACCCGGTCCACCAGCAAGAACGGGTAGCGGTGAGGAAGCTTCTTGAGGATCTGGTGGATGTCCATCGAGTTCATGACTGTTTCTTCTCGAGCGCTCGAAGGCGCTCACGCATGGTGTGCAACTGACGCAGCGTGGCTGCGTTCTTTTCCCAGGTCTTATTGTCGTCGAAGGGGAAGGCGCCGCTGTACACGCCCGGCTGGTGGATCGAGCGTGTGATGAGGGTGCAGGCCGACACATGCACGCCGTCGACCAGCTCGATGTGCCCGACGATGCTCGAGGCACCGCCGATCGTGCAGCGCGACCCGATGCGTGTGCTGCCCGCCACGGCCACGCAGCCGGCCATGGCCGTGTGGGCGCCGATGCGCACGTTGTGGCCGATCTGGATGAGGTTGTCGAGCTTCACGCCGTCTTCGATCACGGTGTCGTCGAGGGCGCCGCGATCGATGCAGGTGTTGGCGCCGATCTCGACGTCGTCGCCGATGCGCACCGCCCCCAGTTGCTCGATCTTTTCCCAGCCGTGGAGGGTGGGCGCAAAGCCGAAGCCGTCGGCGCCGATCACCACGCCGCCGTGCAGGATGCAGCGCGCGCCCAGCGTGCAGTCGGCCCCGAAGGTGACATTGGCGGCCAGGCGCGAACCGGCGCCGATACGGGCGCGCGCACCCACCACGGTGTGCGGGCCGATCTCCGCGCCGTCGCCGATCACGGCGCCTGCCTCGATCACGGCCAGCGGCGCGATCGACACGCCGGCCCCCAGCACCGCCGTAGCGTCGACCACTGCGCTCGGATGCACCCCGGCCGGCGAAGCGGGCCGCGTGCGGCGGGCCCACCACTGCGTGGCCCGGGCGAAATACAGGTAGGGATCGTCGGCGACGATGGCCGCCCCGCGTTGCAGGGCCTCGTCGCGCACGGAAGGCGCCACGATCACGCAGCCGGCCTGCGACGCCTGAAGCTGCGAGCGGTACCTTGGATTGGCCAGGAACGATAGCGTCGAGGGCGTGGCGCCCTCGAGCGGCCCGATGCGGGTGATGGCGAGTTCAGCCGGCCCGAGGAGTTCACCGCCCAGGTCCGCAACGATGTCACCGAGCCGGGCTTCGAACACTGACTGAGCCGGATCTGCCGGGGGTTTATTTCCCGCCCGACGCGTTGAGGGCCTTGATGACCTTGTCGGTGATGTCGACCCGCGAGCTGACATGCACTGCCTCTTCGATGATCAGGTCGTACTTTTCCTGGTCGGCGATCTGCTTGATCACCTTCTGAGCGCGCTCCACGAGGCCGGCGAGCTCCTCGTTCTTGCGCTGGTTGGCGTCTTCCTGGAATTCGCGGCGCTTGCGCTGGAATTCGCGGTCCTGCTCGACCAGATCGCGCTGACGGCGCGAACGCTCGCTCTCTGCCAGCGTGGGCGCCTCTTTCTCGAGCTTGTCGGCGGCGGCCTTGATGCGCGCCTGCATGTCGAGCAGCTCTTTCTCGCGCTTGCCGAACTCGGCCTCGAGCTTGGCCTGGGCGGCCTTGGCCGGCACCGCGTCGCGCAGCACACGCTCGCGGCTCACGAAACCGATCTTCAGTTCCTGGGCGTTCGCGGCGGGCACGAACGCGGCGAGCATTCCGGCAACCAGCACGGAGATCAACGAGAAACTTTTCATTAGAACGCGGTCCCGATCTGGAATTGGAAACGTTGGATTTTATCGCCGGAGCAAGACTTTACCGGCTCGCCATAGCTGAGTTTCAGCGGCCCCACCGGCGAGACCCAGCTAAGGCCCACGCCGGCCGACGCCCGTATCGACTCCCAATTCATGCCCGAGCAATGCTGGTTGACGACCTCTTCGCTGCCGCCCCACACGTTGCCGGCGTCGACATAGCCAAAGACGCGCAGGGTCCGGTCGTTGCCTGCGCCCGGGAAGGGGACGTAGAGCTCGCTGTTGATGTTGAGCCGCCGCGTACCGCCTATGTAGGCACCGGCGTTGTCCACAGGGCCGAGCGATCCTTGGTCGAAGCCTCGAACGGTACCGAGGCCGCCACCGTAGAAGTTCTTGAAGATCGGGTACCGGCGCCCGCCGAGCCCCTGGCCCCAGCCGAACTCGGCGTTCACCGCGAAGGTGAACTTCTTGGACAGTGGCCAGTACTGCTGGAACTGCAGGTTGCTGCGCAGGTAGCGGGTGTCTCCGCCGACCCCCCACTCCAGGTTGATGCGCTGGTAGCGGCCCGCGTTTGGAACCAGCGCGCTGTCCCGGCTGTCCCGGGCCCAACCAAGGGTCAGCGGCACGCTGGTGCTCGCTGCGCCGAATTCGTCGCGATATTCGCGGTAGTTCGTGGGCAAGGAGCTGCCCGCCTTGATTTCGGTGCGCTCCAGACCAATGCCGAAGAACACCGTGTCGCGCTCGGTGAACGGCACGCCGAAGCGCACGGAAGCCCCGGGGGTCACCAGTTCGTACTCTTCGCCCTGGCTGTTGATCGGCTTGCTGGTGCGGTAGAAGACGTCGAAGGCCCGCGAGATGCCATCGATCGTGAAGTACGGATCCACCGTGCTGACGACCAAGGTGCGGTTGTACTTGCTGGTGTTGAGTTCGATGCCGAGGTAGTTGCCGCTGCCGAACACGTTCTCCTGCCGGATCGACCCCGACAGCGACAGCTTCTCGGCGCTGGAGAAGCCAGCACCCAGTTGCAGGTTGCCCGTGGGCTTTTCCTCGACGACGATGGTCAGGTCCACCTGGTCGAGCGTGTTGGGCACTTCCTCGGTCTCGACGTTCACCGACTTGAAGTAGCCCAGCCGGTCGACCCGGTCGCGCGACAGCTTGATGCGCTGACCGTCGTACCAGGCTGACTCGAACTGACGGAACTCGCGCCGCACCACCTCGTCGCGCGTGCGGGTGTTGCCTGACACGTTGATGCGCCGCACGTACACGCGCCGCTGAGGATCTGCAATCAGCACCACCGAGACCCGGCCAGTCTCGCGGTCGATTTCGGGGCGGAAGTCCATGCGCGCGAATGCATAGCCGAAGCTGGCAAAGCGGTCGGTGAACGCGCGGTTCGTCGTGGCCACGTCTTCGGCGCGATAGGCCTCCCCCGGCTGGATGGTGACCAGCGACTTGAATTCCTCTTCCTTGCCGAAGTACTCGCCCTCCAGCTTGACGCCGGTGACCGTATATCGCTGGCCCTCGTTCACGTTCACGGTGATCGTGATGTCCTGCTTGTCGGGAGAAATAGCGACCTGCGTGGACTCGACGTTGAACTCGAGGTAGCCGCGGTTCAGGTAGTAGGCGCGCAGCGTCTCGAGGTCGGCATTGAGCTTGGCCCTGGAATAGCGGTCCGACTTGGTGTACCAACTCAGCCAGCCGCCGGTATCGAGGTCGAACTGCCCGAGCAGCGTGCTCTCCGAGAAAGCCTTGTTGCCCGTGATGCGGATTTCCTTGATCTTGGCAATGCCGCCCTCGGTCACGGTGAAGGTGACGTTGACGCGGTTGCGTTCCTGCGGGGTGATGGTCGTGACGACCTCCACGCCGTAGAGGCTGCGCGTCAGGTATTCGCGCTTGATCTCCTGCTCGGCACGGTCGGCCATCGCCTTGTCGAACGGCTTGCCCTCGCCGATGCCGACGTCCTTCAGCGCCTTGAGCAGCGCGTCCTTGTCGAACTCCTTGAGGCCGGCGAAGTCGACGCTGGCGATGATGGGTCGCTCTTCGAGCACCACCACCACCACGTCGCCATCGACTTCCAGTCGGACATCCTTGAAGAGTCCCGTGGCGAAGAGCGCGCGCAATGCGGCAGCGCCCTTGTCGTCGGAGTAGGTGTCGCCCACGCGAAAGGGCAGCGCCGCAAACACTGCGCCAGCATCTGTGCGCTGCAGGCCCTCGATGCGGATGTCCTTCAGCACGAACGGCTCGACAGCCCACGCATGGCCATGCAGTGTCATGGCGAGTGCAGAAGCGATGAGGGTCGGTTGAAGGGAGCGAGGCAGACGGGAGAGGAGGCGCATGCGTTGTCAGTGCAGGCCCAGCAGGCGGGCCACATCGTTGTAGAGGGCGAGTGACATCATGAGCAGCATGATGGCGAGTCCCCCTCGTTGCAGCCGATCCAGCCACACGTCCGAGACCGGCCGGCCCGTCACTCCTTCGAAAAGATAATACATGAGGTGTCCGCCATCGAGCATCGGCAGCGGCAGCAGGTTCAGCACCCCCAGGCCCACGCTGACGATGGCCAGAAAGGCCAGGTAGTAGGCGACGCCACGCTGCACCGACTGCCCCGCATAGTCGGCAATGGTCAGCGGACCGCTCAGGTTCTTGAGCGACGCTTGTCCGATGAGCATCTTGCCGAGCATCGTGAGGTTGAGCGCTGCGGTATCCCAGGTCCGCGTTGCCGCACGGCCCAGCCCTTCGAACACGCCACGGCGCACCAGCACCATGTCCACCGCACCGCCGAGGTAGGCCTCGACGCGCCCCACGGACCGGTCCTTGTCCTGCACGACGGCAGGTGTCACGGTGGCCTCGATCACCTCTTGGCCACGCTGCACTCGCCAGACCATCGGCCTCGGCTCGGTGCCCTGCACGGCGCCGCGGATGATCTGCAGCAGGCGCGTGGCGTCCGGCACGGCTTCGCCGTCCACCGACAGGACGCGGTCGCCCTTCTGCAGCCCGGCTTGCCCGGCGGGCCCGCCGGCCACTACGTCGCGCAGCAGCGGTTCGCTGTAGGGCTGGAGAACGCCGATGCGGCGCATCAGCTGCGCGTCCACATCCTTCGCAGCGAGCCGGCCGAGTTCGAGCACCGCGTTGCGCCGGCCGTGTCCTTGGGAGTCGGTCAGCTCGAGATGCAGGCGTTCCGAATTCAGCACCGCCTGGGTGATGTACCAGCTCAGCTCCGGCAACGAAGCCACGTCGGTCCATTCGCTGCCGTCGGTGGAGACCGCGCGCACCCAGTCGCCTGATCGCACTCCGGCCTGCTCGGCCAGGCTGGCCGGTTCAGGGGTACCCAGCACCGCCTTGGGTTCGTTCACACCCCACCAGGACGCCGCCGCGAACAGGAACCACGCAAGCACAAGATTGGCAACGGGGCCGGCGGCCACGACGGCGGCGCGCTGCCACAGGGGCTTGCGATTGAAGGCCCGGTGCAATTCGTGGGGAAGCACCTCGCCTTCGCGCTCGTCGAGCATCTTCACGTAGCCGCCCAGCGGAATGGCAGATACCGCGAACTCGGTGTCGCCCCGCTGCCGGCGCCAGATCACGCGCCCGAAGCCCACGGAAAAGCGCAGGACCTTCACACCGCAGGCCACCGCCACACGGTAGTGCCCGTATTCGTGCACCACGATGAGCACACCGAGCGTGATCAGGAAGGCGACGACAGTGGTCATGCAAGTGTGGTGTTGGCGGCCTGCGCTGCCGCCTCGCGCGCCCGCGCGTCCAGCGCCAGCAGACCTTCGAGGCTCTCGGTGCTGCCCCGTTCGATCACCAACGTCTCGAGCGTCCGTGCGTTGACGCTATGAATCTGGTCGAAGCGGATGGTTCCTGCGAGGAATGCGGCCACGGCCACCTCGTTGGCCGCATTCAGCACTGCGGTGCTTCCCGCAGGGCCGGTGAGCGTGTCCCAGGCCAGGCGAAGCCCGGGGTAGCGCGTGTCGTCGGCCGGCTCGAAGGTCAGCGCCGACAGGGCCGTGAAGTCGAGGCAGGATGCGCCCGATTCGACGCGCTCGGGCCAGGCCAGGCCATAGGCGATGGGCACCCGCATGTCGGGAGTGCCGAGCTGCGCCAGCACTGAGTTGTCGCGGCACACCACCATCGAGTGGATGATGCTCTGCGGGTGGATCACCACGCGGATCTGCTCGGGCGACAGATCGAACAGCCACCGGGCTTCGATGACTTCGAGGGCCTTGTTCATCATGGTGGCCGAATCGACCGAGATCTTGCGGCCCATGACCCAGTTCGGGTGAGCGCAGGCTTGGTCGGGGGTCACGTCACGCAGGCTGGCCGGGTCGCGCTGGCGGAACGGCCCGCCGGAAGCCGTGAGCACGATGTGGTCGATGCGCTGGCGCCAGGCGCTGCGGTCTTCGGGCAGGCACTGGAAGATGGCCGAATGCTCGCTGTCGATCGGCAGCAGCGTGGCGCCGCCTTGCTCGACGGCCCGCATGAACAGCGCCCCGCCAACCACCAGCGCTTCCTTGTTGGCCAGCAGCAGACGCTTGCCGGCGCGCGCAGCGGCCAGGCAGGGTGGCAGGCCGGCGGCGCCGACGATGGCTGCCATCACCGCGTCGACCTGCGGATGCGCGGCCATGTCGGCCAGAGCCTGCGGCCCGCAGAGCACCTCGGTGGGCAGGTCTTCCCGGCGCAGCCTGTCCTGCAGGCTTGCTGCCTGTGCCGCCTCGGGCAACACCGCAAACCGCGGCCGCCAGCGCACGCATTGTTCGAAGAGCGCGTCGACCCGGCTGTGCGCCGTCAACGCGAACACCTCGTAGCGTTCCGGGTGGCGCGACATCACGTCGAGCGTATTGGTGCCGATGGAGCCGGTCGAGCCAAGCACGCACACGCGTTGGCGGCGGGGAAACTGCATGTCCACCTCAGAGGGAAACCAGCGCCATCGCCAGCGGAAGGACCGGCAGCAAGGCGTCGATGCGGTCGAGCACCCCGCCGTGGCCCGGCAGGAGGTTGCTGCTGTCCTTGGCGCCCGCGCTGCGCTTCACAAGGGACTCGAACAGGTCGCCCACCACGCTCATCGCCGCGAGGAACAGCACCGCAACGCCCATGCCGAGCCAGCCGATCTGCTGGCTCACACGCGTGTAGAGGCTGGCACTGTCGACCAGGCCGCGCCGGTCGAGCGCCAGCCACAACACCGCCAGGACGACGACGCCGAGCATGCCGCTCCAGACGCCCTCCCAGCTCTTGCCCGGACTGATGGCCGGTGCCAGCTTGCGGCGGCCGAATGCGCGGCCGCCAAAGTAGGCGGCAATGTCAGCCGCCCAGACCAGGCAGAACACCGACAGCAGGAAGTTCACGCCCAGCGCCTTGGCCTGCACCAGTGCCAGCCAGGCCAGCCACAGCAGCAGCACGCCCAGCACGAGTCGCAGCGCAGCGGGCAGCCCGGGCCAACCGGCGACGCCCCTGCTCAGCACGAACGCCCCGCCCAGCACCCACACCAGCATCGCGGCCCACCAGGGCCATTGCGTGGCCTGCAGCGCCCAGCCGGACCACCACGTGAGCGCACCGCCCGCGAGCACCGCCACTCCAAGAAGAACAGCAGCGGCGCCGCGCAACCCGTTCAGGCGCGCCCATTCCCAGGCGCCTGCCGACGCGGCAGCCAGGCTCAGCCAGGCAAAGGGCCACAGCGGTTTGGCGAACAGCGCGGGCAGCAGCACCGCCAGCAACACGACTGCGGTGATCACACGCTGCTTGAGCATGGTCAGGATCCTGAGGTTGTCAGTGCATCGGCCGCGGCAGCCGGCTCGGCGGCCTCGACACCACCGAAGCGCCGTTCGCGGCCTGCATAGGCAACGAGGGCGGCGTCCAGCTCCGCCTCGCCGAAGTCCGGCCACAGGCAATCGGTGAAATGGAGCTCGGAGTAGGCGATCTGCCAGAGCAGGAAGTTGGACACGCGCAGCTCGCCCCCGGTGCGGATGAAGAGGTCGGGGTCGGGCGCGTGCTTCAGCGCCATGAACTGCGCAAGCCTGGCTTCATCGAGCTGGTCGGCCGCGACACCGGCCTCGATGGCCCGGCGGCACGCTTGCAGCACGTCCCAGCGGCCACCGTAGTTGAACGCGACCGTGAGGTGGATGCGCGTGTTGTGCGCGGTTGCGGCCTCTGCCTGCGCCAGCGCTGCGCGCACCTTGTCGGACACGGTCGAGAGGTCGCCGACGATGCGGATGCGCACGCCTTCGGTCGTCATCTTGGCCAGGTGATTGGCCACAGTGGCGAGCGCCAGCCCCATCAGGCCGGAGACCTCTTCCTGAGGCCGCTTCCAGTTCTCGGACGAGAAGGCAAAGACCGTGAGGTACTCGACTCCGCGGTCGGCACTGGCCTTGACCGTGCGGACCAGGGCATCGACGCCGTGCTTGTGGCCGAACACGCGCGGCATGAAGCGCTTCTTGGCCCAGCGGCCGTTGCCGTCCATCACGATGGCGATGTGGCGGGGAACGGTCGCGACGACGGGCTCCCGCTTCACGGCGGAACGCAGCTTGAACAGTGCCATGTTGCCGACGGAATCCGGCCGGTCAGACGGCCATGATCTCCGCTTCCTTGCCGTGGATCAGCTTGTCGATCTCGGCAATGGTGCGGTCGGTGAGCTTCTGCACTTCGTCTTGCGAGCGGCGCTCTTCGTCTTCGGTGATGGCCTTGTCCTTGAGCAGCTTCTTGGCATGCTCGTTGGCGTCGCGGCGCAGGTTGCGCACTGCCACCTTGGCTTCTTCGCCGGTATGCCGGACCACCTTGGTGAGTTCCTTGCGGCGCTCTTCGGTCAGGGCAGGCATCGGCACGCGCAGCAGGTCGCCCTGCGCCGCGGGGTTGAGGCCCAAGTCGGACTCGCGGATCGCCTTCTCGATCTTCGGGCCCATGCCCTTCTCCCAAGGCTGCACGCTGATGGTCCGGGCATCGAGCAGGCTCACGTTGGCCACCTGGCTCAGCGGCACCATCGAGCCGTAGTACTCCACGTGCACCTGGTCGAGCAGGCCGGTATGGGCGCGGCCGGTGCGGATCTTGGTGAGTTCGTTCTTGAACGCTTCGATCGACCGAGCCATCTTCTGCTCGGCGGTCTTCCTGATATCTGCAATCGTCATCGTCTGCTCCTCAAACGTGGCGCATCAAACGTGGACCAGCGTGCCCTCGTCCTCGCCCATCACCACGCGCTTCAGGGCCCCCGGCTTGAAGATGCTGAACACCTTGATGGGCAGCTTCTGGTCGCGGCACAGCGCGAAGGCCGTGGCATCGAGCACCTGCAGGTTCTTGACGATGGCTTCGTCGAAGCTGATCTGGCTGTAGCGCGTGGCGGTCGGGTCCTTCTTGGGATCGGCCGTATAGACGCCGTCGACCTTGGTGGCCTTGAGCACCACCTCGGCGCCGATCTCGGCGCCGCGCAGCGCCGCGGCCGTGTCGGTGGTGAAGAACGGGTTGCCCGTGCCGGCAGCGAACACGACCACCTTGCCTTCTTCGAGGTACTGCAGCGCCTTCGGGCGCACATAGGGCTCGACCACCTGCTCGATGCTGATGGCGGACATCACGCGGGCCGTCATGCCTTCCTGTCGCATCGTGTCGGCCAGCGCCAGCGAATTCATCACCGTGGCCAGCATGCCCATGTAGTCGGCGGTCGCACGGTCCATGCCGACCGAGCCGCCCGCCACGCCGCGGAAGATGTTGCCGCCGCCGATCACCACCGCCACCTCGCAGCCGAGCCTGGTCACCTCCTGCACCTCGCGCACCATTCGAACGATGGTCGCACGGTTGATGCCGTAGGCGTCGTCGCCCATCAGCGCCTCACCGGAGAGTTTGAGCAGGATGCGCTTGTACGCCGGCATTCAGGGCTCCCTTGTCGAGATGGTGGCGAAGTGTAGGTGAAACGTCGGTGGCAACCGGCCTTACTGGCCCTTGGCAGCGGCGACCTGCGCAGCCACTTCGGCGGCGAAATCGTCCTGCTTCTTCTCGATGCCTTCGCCCACCACGTAGAGGGTGAACGCCTTGACCGCAGTGTTGGCAGCCTTGAGCATCTGTTCCACCGTCTGCTTGTCGTTCTTCACGAAGGCCTGGTTGAACAGCGAGACTTCCTTGAGGTACTTCTGCACCGAGCCTTCGACCATCTTGGCGGCGATGTCGGCCGGCTTGCCGGATTCGGCAGCCTTGGCGGTCGCAACGGAACGCTCCTTCTCGATGAGGTCGGCCGGCACGTCGGCAGCCTGCAGCGCCACGGGCTTCATGGCGGCAACGTGCATCGCCACGTCCTTGGCGGCAACGTCGTCGCCGGTGTACTCGACCACCACGCCGATGCGGGTGCCGTGCAGGTAGCTGGCCAGCTTGCTGTCGCCGGCAAATCGCTTGAAGCGGCGGATCGTCATGTTCTCGCCGATCTTGCCGACCAGGCCCTTGCGCACTTCTTCCACGGTGGGACCGAAGTCGCCCAGCGTCAGCGGCAGCGCCGACAGGGCCGCCACGTCGGCCGGGTTGTGCTTGGCCACCAGCTCGGCCAGGGCCTTGCCCAGCGCCAGGAAGCTGTCGTTCTTCGACACGAAGTCGGTTTCGCAGTTGATTTCGACCAGCGCACCGGTGGTGCCGTCGATGTGGGCAGCCACGATGCCTTCGGCGGTGATGCGCGATGCGGCCTTGCTGGCCTTGTTGCCCAGCTTGACGCGCAGGATCTCCTCGGCCTTGGCCATGTCGCCGTCTGCTTCGGTCAGGGCCTTCTTGCACTCCATCATCGGAGCGTCGGTCTTGGCGCGCAGGTCAGCGACCATGCTGGCGGTGATTGCAGGCATTGGGTTCTCCGTTCGGTTCGCCGTCGGCGCTCGCACCGCCGGCACACAAAAGATTCTGTTGAAAAAAAGGGGCTGAATCAGCCCCTTCTTGTTGCGCTTGTCTGCGCGCGGGCTACCGGGCTCAGGCAGCGTCGCTGACTTCCACGAATTCGTCGCTGCTCTGGGCGGCCTGCACCACTTCGCTGACCGCGTTGGCCTTGCCTTCCAGCACGGCATCGGCGATCGCGCGGGCGTACAGCGCCACGGCCTTGGCCGAGTCATCGTTGCCGGGGATCACGTAGTCGATGCCTTCGGGCGAGTGGTTGGAGTCCACCACGCCGATCACCGGGATGCCGAGCTTCTGGGCTTCGGCCACGGCGATCTTGTGATAGCCGACGTCGATGACGAACAGCGCGTCAGGCAGCGCGTTCATGTCCTGGATGCCGCCGATGTCCTTCTCGAGCTTGGCGATCTCGCGCTGGAACATCAGCGCTTCCTTCTTGATCGCGGGCTGGGTGCCGGCCTCGACCTGGGCCTGCATGTCCTTGAGCTTCTTCAGCGAACCCTTGACGGTCTTGAAGTTGGTCAGCATGCCGCCGAGCCAGCGCTGGTCGACGTAGGGCATGCCGGCGCGCTGGGCTTCCTGGGCCACCACTTCACGGGCCTGGCGCTTGGTGCCAACCATCAGGATGGTGCCGCGCTTGGACGCGAGCTGGCGGGCGAACTTCATCGCCTCTTCGAAGAGCGGCAGCGTCTTCTCGAGGTTGATGATGTGGATCTTGTTGCGATGGCCAAAGATATAGGGGGCCATCTTGGGGTTCCAGAAGCGGGTCTGGTGTCCGAAATGGACGCCCGCTTCCAGCATTTCACGCATAGTGAAGGGCATGGATGCTCCAAAGGTTGTGTCTAAAATCCGGCCTGAATTGCAAACGGCTGCATCAAATGCAACGCCTTCTGCAACACCTTCTGGTGGCCGGGTTTGCGAGTTGTTCATCCGCTGCAAGCCCGCCTCAGGAGTCCCTGGCACAGGCCGCATCCGGATAAACCCAGAGAGTATAGCACCCAGATGGCAGACGACTTGATCGCCGCCCGCGAGCACGTGCGCAACGGCACCCGCACCGCCGGCGACCTGCTCGACGCCTGCCTCGCCGCCGCGGCATTGCCTGCTGCGCACTTCGCCTTCACCAGGCTGCGTGCGGACGACGCCGCAGCCGCGGCCCGTGCGGCCGACCATGCCCGTGCCGCCGGCCAGCCGGTCTCCCCGCTCGCCGGGCTGGCGGTGAGCGTGAAGGACCTGTTCGATGTGCGCGGTGAAGTGACGACCGCCGGATCGAAGGTGCTGCGCGACGCCGCGCCGGCCACCACCGACGCTGCAGCGGTCGCCCGCCTGCGCCGGGCCGGCGCTGCCCTGATCGGGCGCAGCAACATGACGGAGTTCGCGTTCTCGGGAGTCGGCATCAACCCGCACTACGGCACGCCGGCCAACGTGGCCACGGCCCGCCTGGGCGACGCGACGCCGCGCATCCCGGGAGGCTCGACCTCCGGCGGCGCCGTCTCGGTGGCGAGCGGGGCCGCCCTGGCCGCGCTCGGCTCCGACACTGCCGGCTCCATTCGCATCCCGGCCGCGCTGCAGGGGCTGGTGGGCTTCAAGAACACCGCTTCGCTCACGCCCACGGCCGGTGCGCTGCCGCTGTCGACCACGCTGGACACGGTGTGTGCCATCACCCGCACGGTGCGCGACGCCGTGCTGCTGCACGAGGTGCTGGCCGACCGCCAGGTCGTGCTCGAAGGGCGGCCGCTGCGCGCCAGCCGTTTCGGCGTGGCGCGCGCGGTGATGCAGGAAGGCCTAGACCCCTCGGTGGCACGCGCCTTCGATGCCAGCCTCGATACGCTGTCGAAAGCCGGCGCCTGCATCGAGGAACTGCCGCTTCCCGAGATCTCCGAACTTGCCGGCATGCAGGCCCGCGGCAGTTTTTCCGCCGCCGAGGCGTGGGCCTGGCATCGTGAACTGCTGGCCGGGCACGAGTCCGACTACGACCACCGCGTCGCCAGGCGCATCCGCATCGGCGAAACCATGTCCGCAGCCGACTATGTCGACCTGCACCGCAACCGGCGCGAGTGGATGGTGCGCATGCACGCCGCCCTCCGCGGTTTCGACGCCGTGCTGTCGCCCACGGTGCCGATCCCGGCCCCGCCGATCGCCGGGCTGGAGGGCGACGACGACGCCTTCTTCCACACCAACGCCCTGCTGTTGCGCAACACCATCGTGGTGAACCTGCTCGACGGCTGCGCCATCACCCTGCCCTGCCAGGCGCCGGGCACGCCCCCGGTCGGCCTGATGCTGTGGGCACCCGGCCACCGCGACGACCGCCTGCTCGACACGGCGCTGGCCGTCGAGGCCGCCCTGCTCGCAAGGACCAAGGCCACTACATGAGAGTTGCAGTCATCGGTGCCGGCATCATCGGCACCACCACGGCCCACGAGCTGGCGGCCGATGGGCATGAAGTGACCGTGTTCGAACGGCGCGGCGGCGTCGCGGCCGAGGCAAGCTTCGCCAACGCAGGACTCGTGGCGCCGGGATACGTCACCCCCTGGGCCGCCCCCGGCATGCCCGGCAAGATCGCCCGCTACCTGTTCAGCCGCCATGCCCCGGTGCGGTGGAAACCTTCGTTCGATGCCGCGCAATGGAACTGGATCCTGCGATGGCTCAAGGCATGCAAGCCCGAGGTCTACCAGCGCAATCGGGTCGACCTCTATGCGCTGGCCCAGTACAGCCGCGCGCGCCTGCACAGCCTCACCCAGTCGCTGCGGCTCGACTACGAGCGCTCCCAGGGCTATCTCGTGCTGTTGCGCAACGATGAAGACCGCGCGCTGGCGGAACCCGGCCTGGCGATGCTGCGCGAACTGGGCGTGAGCTTCCGCGAGCTCGACGCGCAACAGTGCCGCGCGGTGGAGCCCGCGCTCAACGCCGCGCAGGCGCTGCACGGCGGCATCCACCTGCCGCAGGACGAGGTCGGCAACTGCCGGCAGTTCGCCCACCTGTTGCGCGATGCCGCCGAGCGGCGCGGCGTGGAATTCCGGTTCGCGACCGAGGTGTCCACCATCGGCACCGAGCAGGGTCGACCCATGCTGCGGGTGGAGCAGCACGCGCTGACCACAGGCTTTGCTGCCAGCCGCGGCGCAGTGCCCACCACGGGGCCCGGCGGCCTGGACCACAAGCGCAATCGACATGAAAGCCTGAAGCGGCGCAGCCAGGCCGCAGCCCGTTACCTCGATCCGGTGAGCAACGAACGCTTCGATGCCGTGGTCATCTGCGCTGGGGTGGCGTCCGTCCGCCTGGTGCAGCAGCTCGGCCTGCACGTGCCGCTGCTGCCGGTGTACGGCTATTCGCTGACCGTGCCGCTGCGCGCGCCGGAGCGCGGTCCGCGATCGGCCCTGATGGACGAGCGCTACAAGATCGCCATCAGCCGCCTGGGCCAGAGAGTGCGCGTGGCCGGCAGCGCCGAAATCGGCGGCCATCCGGAACGCCACAGCGAGGCAGCCATCGCGACGCTCTACAAGGTGCTGGACGACTGGTTCCCCGGTGCCGGCCACCTGGCACGGCCGCAGCTGTGGAAGGGCGCGCGCCCGATGCTGCCGGACGGTCCGCCGCTGATCGGCGCCAGCGGCCAACCCGGTGTGTGGCTCAACCTCGGGCACGGCTCCAGCGGCTGGGCCCTGTCCTGCGGCAGCGCGCGGCTGCTGGCCGACCTGATGGGCAACCGCGCACCGGCCGTCGACGTGCGGGGCTTCAGCGCCGAACGCTACCGGCATCGCAGTTGAGCCGATCGGCTTGCACACCGGGCGGTGCACCGCTACCGTCGGCCCATGCATGGCCGTCCCGACACTGCGCTGCAGCGCATCCTCCCCCCTCCCGCAAGTGCCGCCGCCCCCTCGGACGGCTGGCCTCTGCATGACACGGCGGCCAGCCGCGAGATCGAGGCCGCCCTGGCGGCCGCACTGCCGCCCCACTCGCTGATGCAGCGAGCCGGCCTTGCCGTGGCCCGCCTGTCCATGGCTGTGCAACCTCACGCAAGGCGGGTATGGGCCGCCGCAGGCCCCGGCAACAACGGCGGCGATGCACTCGAGGCGGCGTTCCACCTGCATCGCGCCGGGCGCGCGGTCAGCGTGTCCCTGCTGGGCGACGCCTCGCGGCTGCCGGCCGATGCCCAGGCCTCCTTGCGGCGCGCCCGCGAGGCGGGCGTTTCGATCAGCACCACAGCGGCCCCTCCACAACGGCTCACATCCGCCGATCTGGTGCTCGACGGCCTGCTGGGCCTCGGACTGAGTCGCCCGCCCGCCGCAGAGGTGGCCGCAGCGATCGGCGCCCTCGGCAGGGGCGAGACCCCCGTGCTGGCGATCGACCTGCCGTCGGGACTGGGCGCCGACAGCGGCCAGCCGCTCGATGCCGCATGCTGCGTGCATGCCCGCTGGACGCTTTGCCTGCTGACGCTCAAGCCCGGCCTGTTCACCGGCAGCGGCCGCGACCATGTCGGCGAAGTCTGGTTCGATGGCCTGCGCGCAGACATCGACGCCGGGCCGCCGGCCGGCGCGCGGCTGCTCACCGCCTCGCCTGCGGCACGCCTGCGGCCACGGCGGCGGCATGCTCACCACAAGGGAAGCTACGGCGACCTCTGGGTGGTGGGTGGCGCGCCGTCGATGACCGGCGCGGCGCTGCTGGCCTCGCGTGCTGCCCTGCATGCCGGGGCCGGGCGCGTGTATGTGCATCTGCTCGACGACGAGTACAACCCCGGCTGCGACCCGGCGCATCCCGAGCTCATGTTTCGCCGTCGTGCTCCCGGCGGCGACACGCTGGCCGCAGCTACCGTGGTGTGCGGCTGTGGCGGCGGCGAGGTGGTGGGCGCAGCGCTGCCGGCACTGCTGCTGCGCAGCCGCAGGCTGCTGCTCGACGCGGACGCCCTCAACGCGGCGGCTGCCGATGCGCAACTGGCGCAGCGCCTGGCAGCGCGCAGGTCGCACGGCCTGCAGACGGTGCTGACGCCACACCCGCTCGAAGCTGCCCGCCTGCTGGACTGCACGACGGCGCAGGTACAGGCCGATCGTCTGCAGGCGGCCCGTCAGCTGGCAGAACGCTTCCAGGCGGTCGTGGTGCTCAAGGGGTCCGGCAGCGTCGTCGCAGCCCCGAAGCTGGCGCCCTCGGTCAATGCCAGCGGCAATGCAGCACTGGCCAGCCCGGGCACCGGGGACGTGCTGGCCGGCTGGGTCGGCGGCCTGTGGTCGCAGGGACTCGACGCGTTCGACGCCGCCCGGCTGGGCGTGTACGAGCACGGCGCCGCGGCGGATGCCTGGGTTGCCGAACACGGCGACGATGTGCGGCCGCTTCCGGCGGCGCTGCTGTTGCAAAGGCTGCTCGGCGGCGCCTGAAAGCGAAAAGCCTCGCGGCGTTGAGCCGCGAGGCCTTCCGTGCCTGGCACAGTGACGGGCGCGAGGCGCCCGCCTGCATCACGGCGTGAAAGTCACGCGCAAGGTCACGCCCGAGAAGGCGCGGTAGGCGTACAGGCCGATGTAGGTCCAGCCGGTGGCCGGCGTGGCGAAGGTGCAGGTCTCGCTGTTCGTCGAGCTTTCCTTCGCGCAGTTGTTGCTCGAGGCGGTGGGCTTCACGCCCAGTTGGGTGTACAGGTCCACGTCACCCGAGCCGCCGCTGGTGGAGATGCTCAGGTTGCGGGCCCCGGCCGGCACGTTCACCTTGTAGTAGCGCCAGCTGCCCCGCGCGCCGGACAGGCTGCTCACCACCGCACCGTTGGCCAGCACCGGGACACCGTCGTCCGACACGCTCACCGGCTTGGTGATGCTGCCGGTCTTGCCTTCGTTGTCGGTGACGGTGAGCGTCACGTTGTAGGCGCCGGCGGCCGCGTAGGTGTGCGACGGGTTGGCGGCGGCGGACGTGTTGCCGTCACCGAAGGTCCAGCTGCGCGCGGTGATGCTGCCGTTGTCGGTGCTGCGATCGGTGAAGCTCACGCTCAGCCCGCTGGCGCTGAAGTCGAAGGCCGCCACCGGCGCGGTGCCCGCATTCGGGTCGATCGTGATGTAGACCGCGCTGAATGCCCCCCAGTTGTTGCTGGCGTCGCGGCCGCGCACGAAAACGATGTGCTTGCCCGCGGACCAGCCGGTGGTGTTGATGCTGGCAGTGACCCCTTCGCTGCCGGCATTGAAGGCGCCGTCGGCCGCCGACATCGGCACCGGCGTCGCGCCGGCCACCCAGGGAGGGTTGTCCACGTAGTACTCGGCGCCCGCGATGTTCTGCGTGGGCTCGGTGCCGTTGCTGTTGTTGTAGCGGGTGTCGTTCACCGTGGCCGAAAGCGTGACGAGTGTGCCCGCAGGTACGCCGGTGGCCGCATTGCCGCTCACCGCCAGGTTGTAGGCGTCGGGCCCGGCCGGCGTGACATAGGGCGTGCGCACCACCTTGGCGGCATAGATGAGCGCGGGCATGTTGCCCGGCAGCAGCGTGTTGTTGTAGTAGCTGCACTGCTCGAAGAACGCGGTGCCCAGCTCGAAGGTGAACGCCGCCACGCCGAGCTCGCCATAACTCGGGCCGTCGCTGGTGCCGTCGGTTTCATAGAGGTCGAGCGAACGCTGCGGCGTGTGGCCGTTCCAGTAGGCGAACTTGCGACCCAGCGTGGCGAGTTGCGTGTCGTTGCCGGCCACCGAACCGGCGGTGCCCCAGGGCCACAGCAGCAGGCGGCCGTGGCTGTGGATGTCGAGGTGGATGCCGCTGGTGTCCGAAGGCGCCGGGTCGGTGCGGTTCGGGCCGCGGCGGTCGGGCCAGAGGCTGCGGATGTAGGCCTCGACGGCACGGGTTTCAGGCTCCGATGACGCGCTCGGCCCGCGGTAGGTTTCGTTGCAGGCATTGCCGCTCGAACCCGAACCGCCGGTGGAATTCCAGCCGAAGGTGAAGTTGCGGTTCAGGTCGGCGCCGCGGCTGTTGCTGTTGGCGCCGCAGTAGTTGCGGTTGGTGTTCTTGCGCCACAACAGGCCTGTCTCGGCCTTCTTGCGGCCGTCGGGGTTGGTCACCAGCAGCAGGTGCACTTCATGGTGATCGAGGATCCAGGTCAGGTCGGCATCGACGCCGTGGCCGTTGACGAGCCGGCGCGCGAACTCCAGCACCAGCGGCGTGGTCGTGTATTCACGCGCATGGATGCCGGCATTGACGAACAGCTTGGGTTTGCTGCCGCCGATGGCCGAGTTGGTGAGCTTGAGCACGCGCAGGTCATAGCCGCCCAGCCCTTGGGTCTTTTCCCAGGAGTCGCCCACGTCGATCCAGGACGCCAGCGTGGGCCGCACGGCAATCAGCGCGTCGGCCTCCGCGAAAACCTCCTCCACCAGCGGGTAGCAGGCGTAGCCGGGGATGCCGGTAAACGCCTGTGCAGTGACCGACGGCGAGGCACTCGTGGTGCCCTGCAGCCGGGCAAGCGCAGCGCGCTGCTGCTGCAGCTGCTGGCTTTCCTGGCGGGCCTGTGCGGCCTGCTGCTGCAGCCACTGGTCGTCGGGCTCCAGACGGAAACCGAGAGCGCGCAACTCCCGCATCTCGTCGGCATTGGCATTGACGATCAGATAGCCGAGCTCGTATTTCGATTCGAGCGTCTCGAACCGGCTGTGGGCAATGGCGCGGGCCTGCTGCAGGTCGCGGAAGTAGGCGCGCATCACGCTGCGCGCGCCGCTCTCGCGTCCCTGCACGGCCGCCGCATGCGCCTGCACCGGCTCGGCCATCCAGGCCGGCGGGCAGAACGCTGCGAGCGCGGCTGCCGCCATGACGAGGCGGCGCGCCAGCAGGCTGCGCAGCGGGACCCGGGAACAACTGCTGTTCAAGGACATCTTGTTCTCTCCTTGGTACTTCGTTGTGGACGGCCCTGGGTAGGGCCGGCTTCGTGCCGGCGCGGGTAAGGCCGCCGGGCACGCTCTCGCCGGAGCGCGGGAAGGATCACTCCCCCGTGTAGCTCCAGGCGACGAGTTCGAGGCGGTCGTTCCGGGGGTCGAAGCGCAGCGCCAGGCCGTCCCGGGTGCCCCGCCAGCGGTACCAGAGCCACAGCGCATCGGGCGCGGGCGTCTCGCGCAGTTCGGAAGGCAGCAGGCGAGGCGCCGGTTCGCCGGCACGCCATTGCGCGTCAGGCTCGCCCAGCAGCGAGACGACCTGTGCGCGGGTGGTGTGCGGCCGCGCTGCGAGGCCCTGCCGCAGCGACTCCATCACCTCGTGCTTGCGCCCGCCCCAGCGGTCGACGGCTTCGTTGCGCGAGGCGCCGTCGAAGTGGCCACGTTGCGTCTGGAGCTGGCGGTATTCGGCACCCAGCGCCTGCAGGCGCTGGTCGAACGCCGGCACATCGGCCGCCGACGCGGCGACCGCCATGACTGCAACGGCAACGTCAATGACTGGACGCATTGCAACTCCCTGGCTGATGTAGCGCCCCGTCTGCGGCGGGGTGCCGCAGTGTCGGAAAGGGAACCGCCATGCGCAAGTGCAAGACCCCACTGGAACGCAGGAAGCTGTGCGCCAGTGGGGTCGTGGGTGCTGACAACCAGGAGTGGGGTACGCCGATCAGCCGCGCCGCGTGCGCTTTCCCTTGCGCTCGGCGCGCACCTCCTGCGCCCGCCGGGCCGCGGCGACCTTGTCGGGCTGCACTGCGGAAGCGCGACCCTTCGGTGCGGCAGGGGTTGCCCCCTTCTTGGCCCTGGCCCCCTTCTTGACCGCGCGGTCGGCTTCCTGCAGACCCTTGAGGGTCTCGACCGCCGAGGTGGACTTGCCGTCGGCGGCGCGATGACCTCTCGGGGCGATGCCGTCGCGCACCAGGCGGAAGTCGATCTTGCGTCCGTCGAGGTCGACCCGGCTCACCTGCACGCGCACGCGCGCGCCGGTGGCATACCGCACGCCGGTGCGCTCGCCGCGCAGCTCCTGGCGCGCCTCGTCGAAGCGGAAGTATTCGCCGCCCAGTTCGGTGATGTGCACCAGGCCTTCGACATACAGCTCGTCGAGCTGCACGAACAGGCCGAAGGTGGTGACTGCGCTGACGGTGCCGCCGTATTCCTCGCCCAGGTGCTCGCGCATGTACTTGCACTTGAGCCAGGCCTCGACATCGCGCGACGCCTCGTCGGCGCGCCGCTCGTTGGCGCTGCAATGCGCGCCAGCGCCTTCCCAGGCCTCGGCCTCCTCGCGGGAAGCCTGGGCTGCCTTGCCGCCGCGCGCAGGCTTGGGCGGCTCGGCCGTCTGTGCAAGGTGCAGGTGATACCGCTTGCCGGCCAGGATGGCCTTGATGACCCGATGCACCAGCAGGTCCGGGTAGCGCCGGATCGGGCTGGTGAAGTGGGTGTAGGCCTCGTAGGCCAGCCCGAAGTGCCCGCTGTTGGCCGGCGTGTAGATCGCCTGCTGCATGGAGCGCAGCAGCATGGTGTGTATCTGCTGCGCGTCCGGGCGGTCCTTGGTGGCCGCCGCGATGGCCTGGAACTCTGCCGGCTTCGGCTCGTCGCTGATCGACAAGCCCAGGCCGAGCGAGCGCAGGTAGTTCTGCAGGATGGTCTTCTTTTCGGGCGTGGGGCCTTCGTGCACCCGGTACAGCGCCGCTTGCTTCGCATGCGCGATGAATTCCGCCGAGCAGACGTTGGCCGCCAGCATTGCTTCTTCGATCAGCCGGTGGGCGTCGTTGCGCACGTGCGGGACGATCTTCTCGATGCGGCCGTTCTCGTCGCAGACGATCTTCGTCTCGGTGGTCTCGAAGTCGACCGCGCCGCGCGCGTTGCGTGCCTTCAGCAAGGCGCGGAACACCTCGTGCAGGTGCAGCAGGTGCGGCACCAGTTCAGCCCGGCGCTGCGCCTCGGGCCCGCGCGTGTTGGCCAGGATGGCGGCCACCTCGGTGTAGGTGAAGCGCGCATGCGAGCAGATGACGGCCGGGTAGAACTGGTAGGCGTGGATCTCGCCGCCTTCGTTGATGAGCATGTCGCACACCATCGACAGGCGGTCTTCGTACGGGTTGAGCGAACACAGGCCGTTCGAGAGCTTCTCCGGCAGCATGGGGATCACGCGGCGCGGGAAGTACACCGAAGTGGCGCGCTCGTAGGCATCGTCGTCCAGCGGCTCGCCGGGCTTCACGTAGTGGCTCACGTCGGCAATCGCCACCACCAGACGCCAGCCGTTGGGTGCCTTGCCTCGTCCGCCCACCCGGGCCGGCTCGCAATACACCGCGTCGTCGAAGTCGCGCGCATCCTCGCCGTCGATGGTGACCAGCGGCACGTCGGTGAGGTCGATGCGCTGCTTGCGGTCGGCCGCCCTGATCTTGTCGGGCAGCTTGGCGGTCTGCGCCATCGTCTCCGGCGAGAAGCGATGCGGTACCTCGTACTTGCGCACCGCGATCTCGATCTCCATGCCGGGGTCGTCGATCTCGCCCAGCACTTCGGTCACGCGGCCCACCGGCTGCGAATACAGCGACGGCGGCTCGGTCAGCTCCACCGCCACCACCTGCCCCACCTCGGCATCGGCCGTGGCGTTCTTGGGAATGAGGATGTCCTGCCCGTAGCGGTTGTCCTCGGGCGCCACCAGCCACACGCCCGCCTCATGCAGCAGGCGGCCGATGATGGGCGACTTGCGGCGCTCGAGGATCTCGAGCACCCGGCCTTCGGGCCGGCCCTTGCGGTCGTAGCGAATGATGCGCACCCGCACGCGGTCGCGGTGCAGCACCGCACGCATCTCCTGCGGCGAAAGGTAGACGTCGGCTTCGGCGTCGTCGCGCTGCACGAAGCCGTGTCCGTCGCGGTGGCCTTGCACCGTGCCGTCGACTTCGCTCATCAATGCTGCCCCGATCAACGAGACAGTTGCTTTGTTTTCGTTTTTGATGCTAGAATCTCCGTCTTCAGTACCTGCCCAGGTGGCGGAATTGGTAGACGCACTAGTTTCAGGTACTAGCGGGTAACACCGTGGAGGTTCGAGTCCTCTCCTGGGCACCAAACAACACCAAAGGCCTGCACCCGCAGGCCTTTGCTTTTGATCTTAGTCTCTTGCCCTGCCCTCATGGCAAGGCTGGTTTCAAGGGCCAGTGCATCGCACTGGCCCTTTTGCTTTTGTCTTGCTGCGTCGTCGACGTTCAAACCGAGAACTTCTTCGCCAGCCCCTCGGGCCGCAGCGTGTCGTACTCTTCGAACGGCTGGTGGATCCACGGGCTCGTCGGCAGCATCTCGACGTAATAGTCCGGCGTATAGGTCGACACGCCCTTGACCCAGATGACCGCTGAGCGCAGCTCCATGATCGAGGGCATGCCGCGCAACCGATCCACCACCGCACGCAGCGTCACGCCGGAGTCCGCCAGGTCGTCGACCAGCAGCACGCGGCCGGCGAGTTCGCCCTTGGGCATGGTGATGTACTTCGCCATGTCGAGCCGGCCCTGGATGGTGCCGGCCTCGGCCCGGTAGGAGCTGGTCGACATGATGGCCAGCGGCTTGTCGAACACGCGAGACAACACGTCGCCCGGTCGCATGCCGCCGCGCGCAAGGCACAGGATCTGATCGAACTCCCAGCCGGAGTTGTGGACCTTGAGCGCCAGGCGCTCGGTGAGCATGTGGTACTCGTCCCACGACACGTAGAGGTGCTTGCCGTCATCGGTGAGCATGAAATGGTGCTCCTTGGTACTGCGTTCGTTCGGTAGGTGATGGTGGCGAATGCGCCGGCCGCCAGGCTCAGGCCTTGTACGGATGGCGCAACAGAATGGTGTGGTCGCGGTCGGGCCCGGTCGACACCATGTCGATCGGCGCACCGATATAGGCCTGCACCCGCTCGAGGTAGCGCCGCGCGTTCTGCGGCAGCTGGTCCCATTGGGTGATGCCGGCGGTCGACTCGCTCCAACCGGGGAAGCTTTCGTAGATCGGGTCGCAGGCCACGATGTCGTCGGCATCCAGCGGCAGGATGTCGACCCGCTGGCCGTTGAGCATGTAGCCCACGCCGACCTTGATCTCCTCGAGGCCGTCGAGCACGTCGAGCTTGGTGATGCACAGCCCCGACACTCCATTGATGAGGATGGCGCGCTTGAGCGCGGCGGCATCGAGCCAGCCGCAGCGCCGCGCACGGCCGGTGACCGTGCCGCGCTCCTGCCCCACCGTCGACAGGTGATGGCCAACGGTGCCCGGCTCCTCGATGCCGAGTTCGGTCGGGAACGGACCGCCGCCCACGCGCGTGGTGTAGGCCTTGGTGATGCCGAGGATGTAGTGCAGGCGGTCCGGCCCCACGCCCGAGCCGGCCGCGGCGTTTCCGGCCACGCAGTTGCTCGAGGTCACGTACGGATAGGTGCCATGGTCGATGTCGAGCAGCGTGCCCTGCGCGCCCTCGAACAGCACGTTGCCGCCACGCGCGTTGATCGCGGCGATCTGCACACCCACGTCGGCCATCATCGGCTTCAAGTGCTCGGCCACCTTCATCGCGTGGTCGAAGATCGGCTGGAACTCGAGCCGCTGCGCCTTCAGATACCCCTCGAGGGCAAAGTTGTGCAGGTCGAGCAGTTCGCGCAGCTTCTTCTCGAAACGCTCGGGATGCTTCAGGTCCTGCACACGCAGTGCTCGACGGGCCACCTTGTCTTCATAGGCGGGCCCGATGCCCTTGCCGGTGGTGCCGATCTTGCCGGCGCCGCTGGTTTCGCGGACCGCCTCACGCGCCTTGTCGACCTCGACGTGGAAGGGCAGGATCAGCGGGCACGATTCGCTCAGGAACAGCCGGTCACGCACCGACAGGCCGATGGCCTCGAGCCGCTCGATCTCGGACAGCAGGTGCGATGGATCGACCACCACGCCGTTGCCGATGAAGCAGGCCACGCCGTCGCGCATGATGCCGGAGGGGATGAGCTGCAGTGCGGTCTTGCGGCCCTTGATCACCAGCGTGTGGCCGGCGTTGTGGCCACCTTGGAAGCGCACCACACCTTCGGCGTGATCGGTCAGCCAGTCCACCACCTTGCCCTTGCCTTCGTCGCCCCATTGCGTACCGACGACGACCACATTGCGCCCGACGGACGAGCGCGCTGCAACATTGCTTGCTTGCATTTGAAGATCCTGATTCGGAAGAACTATGGAGGCCGAGGTCCGGCTCAGAGCGGCTTGACGACCCACTGGCCGCCTTCGGCCCGCAGTTCGCGGTCGCAGTCGAACTCCTGCACCTCGTGGTCATGGCCGGGCAGCGCGCAGACGACGGTTTCGCCCTGCTCACGCAGGCGGCGAACGGCGGCGCGCAGCTCGGGCGCTTCGCCCCAGGGCGCGCGGATGGCCGCATGCCGCCCATTCGGGCGCACCTGCTCGACGATCGCCTTGAGGTCGAGGCTGAAGCCCACTGCCGGCCGGTTGCGGCCAAACACGGCACCCACTTCGTCGTAGCGGCCGCCACGCACGAGCGAGTCGCTCGAGCCGGCTGCGTAGATGGCAAAACGCGCACCGCTGTAGTACGCATAGCCGCTCAGGTCGGCCAGGTCGAAGCCCACCCGCACCTCCGGGTGCGCATGCCGCAGATGCGAAGCCAGCCACGCAAGGTCGTCCAGTGCCGCCGTCACCACGGGATGCGCAGGCAACTGTGTGCGCGCCGCGGCCAGCACCTCCACACCGCCGTAGAGCGAGAGCAAGGCCCGCAGGCCCTGCGTCACCTCGCCCTGGAGACCATGGGACAGGTCGGTCAGCGCAGCAACGTCCTTCGCAGCCAGCGCGGCATAGACCTGTGCCAGGCGCAAGGCATCGAGCGGCACATCGGCCAGCAGGCCGCGCACGATGCGCGCATCGGCCAGATCGACCATCAGGCCGCTCAGTCCGGCGTGCTGCAGGCAATCGAGTGCGAGGTCCTGGGCCTCGAGGTCGGCCTCCAGGCCGCCGTGGCCGTATATCTCGGCGCCGAACTGCAGCGGCTCGCGCGAACCCAGGGCGCCTGCGGGGCGGGTGTGCAACACCGGGCCGCAATAGCAAAGCCGCGTGACGCCGGCACGGTTGAGCAGGTGCGCATCAATGCGGGCCACCTGCGGCGTGGTGTCCGCACGCACGCCCAGCATGCGGCCGCTCAACTGGTCGACCAGTTTGAAGGTGCGCAGATCCAGCTCGCGCCCGGTGCCCGACAGCAGAGACTCGAGATGTTCGAGCAGCGGCGGCATGACCAGCTCGTAGCCGTAGCCACGGGCGGTATCGAGCAGAACGCGACGCAGCTCCTCGATGCGCCGCGCCTGAGCGGGCAAGACATCGGCAATGTGCTCGGGCAGCAGCCAAGCAGACGACATAAAAAGCACCGGGGATTAAAGCCGGAATTGTACCGGCGGGGGCGCCGGCATCGACCGCGCGTTACGCGGGATGCGTCACGCGCTGAACCAGGCCAGCAGCACCAGTCCGACGACCATGCTGCTGAGCCCCAGGAAGCGGATCTGGCCGTCGGTCATGCGTGTGGCCTGCTCGAACACCCGACGCCAGCCGCGCGGACTGAGGAAGGGCAGGATCCCCTCGATCACCAGCATCAGCGCCAGTGCGCTGAACAGCACATCCCACATCGCAGGCCGGACCCGACAGACCTACTTCTTGGCCGAGCCCGGGTTGCCGGCCCCGCGCATCGCCTTGAAGAAGTCGCTACCCGGGTCCACCACCATCACGTCGCTCTTGTTGCGGAAGCTCGCGCGGTATGCCTCCAGGCTGCGATAGAACTCCGCGAACTGCGGGTCGCGGCCGAAGGCGTCGGCGTACAGCGCGGAGGCCTTGGCATCGCCCTCGCCCTTGATCTTCTGCGCGTCACGGTAAGCCTCGGCGATGATCACTTCGCGCTGCTTGTCGGCATCAGCCCGGATCTTTTCACCTTCGGCATTGCCGGTGGAGCGCAGTTCGTTGGCCACCCGCTTGCGCTCGGATTCCATGCGACGGTAGACGGCATCGGTGATGTTGACCGAGAAGTCGACCCGCTTGATGCGCACGTCGACCACCTCGATGCCGAAGGACTTGGCGTCGTCGGCCAGCCGGCGCATCACGCCCTGCATCACCTTGTCGCGTTCGGTGGAGAGCACCGCGCGAACATCGCGCTTGGTGACCTCTTCGTTGAGCGCTGCCTGCACGATCGGGCTCAGGCGGTTTTCGGCGTTGCGCACGTCCACGCCGTTGTTGCGGATGAACTGCTTCGGGTCGGTGATGCGCCACTTCACCAGCCAGTCGATCACCAGGCTCTTCTTCTCGGCCGTGAACATGGGCCGGGTCTCCGGGCTGTCGAGGCTTTGCACGCGGCGGTCCAGGAACACGACGTTCTGGAAAGGCGGCGGCAGCTTGAACTTGAGCCCCGGCGTCGTGATGACCTCCTTGATCTCGCCGAGCGCGTACACGACGGCGAAGTCCTTCTGATTCACCACGAACAGGGTGGAGGCGGCGAGCATCAGCGCCAGCAGCGCACCCGCGACGATCATGCCGATCTTGTTCATCTTGTTGTCCTCGCTCAGCGGCCTTCACGATCGCGGCCGCGCAGGCCGTCACGCGAGCGCACGTCCGAGGTGCTGCTCGTCGAGTTTTCCGTACTGGATGCAGGCGCACTGGGGGTTACCGTCACGGTGCCGGCTGCGCCGGCCTGCTGAACAAGCTTGTCGAGCGGCAGATACAGCAGGTTGGAGCCGTTGCGTGAGTCGACCAGCACCTTGCTGACGTTGGAGTAAACCTGCTGCATGGCGTCGATGTAGAGCCGGTCGCGGGTCACGGCAGGTGCCTTCTGGTACTCGGCAAGCACCGAGCGGAAACGTTGCGCATCGCCTTCCGCCGTGGCAGCCACGCGAGCGCGGTAGCCCTCGGCTTCCTCGCGCAGGCGCGACGCAGCGCCCTGTGCCTTGGGAATCACGTCGTTGGCATAGGCCTGGCCGTCGTTCTTGAAGCGCTCGCGGTCGGCGCCGGCCTTCACCGCATCGTCGAAGGCGGCCTGCACCTGCTCGGGCGGCTGCACGCTCTGCACGTTGACATTGGAGATCAGGATGCCGGTCTTGAGGCGGTCGATCTGGGTCTGGATCGACTTGACCAGGTCGACCGCGATCGCGTCGCGCTGCTCGTACAACACCGAGTCCATGTTGCTGCGGCCGACGATCTCGCGGACCGCCGATTCGGCCGCCAGGACCACTGCCTCGTCGGGGCTGCGGTTCTCGAACACGTAGTCCTTCACATCCTTCAGGCGGTACTGCACCGTGAAACGGATGTCGACGATGTTTTCGTCCTGGGTGAGCATCGAGGAGTCGCGCAGGCCGGTGGCCTGCACCACCGAATTGCGCCCCACCTCCACCGACCGCAGCTGGGTCACGTTGACCACCTCGTGCGCCTGGAAGGGATACGGCATGCGCCACTGGAAGCCGGCCTCGGCGACGTGGCTGAAGCGGCCGAACGACGTGACGACCGCCTGTTGGCCTTCCTGCACGATGAAGAAGCCGCTGCCCAGCCAGATCAGCACCACCACCCCGCCGATCAGGCTCACGCCGATGCCCGCGCTCTTCATGTCGGGAGGGAAGTTGGGGCCGCCGTCTCCACCGTCGCCCGGGCGCTGCGAACCCCGGCCGCCGAACAGGCCGCTCAGCTTGCGGTTGAAGTCGCGCCACAGCTCATCGAGGTCGGGCGGGCCGTCCTTGCGACCGTTGTTCAGATGCAGCCCGGGGAGCGCCGCGTTCGCATCGGCCGCGGTGAATTCATGGCGATGGGACGGCCGCAGGCGACGAAGGCGCCAGGCGGCGCGCGCAGCACCTCCGGCGATCAGCTCAGCGGCCGCAGCTGCCACCGTTTGCCAGCGGCCAGTCGGAAAGGCGTTTGTCTGGAAGGCGCTCTTGTTCATGTTTTCGATTGAAAAGTACCGGTCGCAGGCCACACCGGCGTGATCATCTCATCGGCGTCGGACAACACGCGATCTTGAGATGGATCGGGCGAATTCAAGCCGCCGGCCCCCTGCGCGGCCCGCGCAATGAGCTGGCGCAGCTGCGGCAGGCCGATGCCGTCGCGCGCACTGATGAACACGCGCGGCACACGGCGGCCGGGTTCGATCTCGAGTTCGTCGGTGAGTTCACGCGGCTGCTGGTGCCCACCCAGGCGGTCGAGCTTGTTGTAGACGAGCAGTTGCGGGATGTCGCCGGCGCCGATCTCGTGAAGGACCTTCTGCACTTCGGCCATCTGCTGCTGGAGCACCGGGCTGGCCGCATCGACGACGTGCAGCAGCAGGTCGGCCTCGGCGGCCTCCTGCAAAGTGGCTTCGAAGGCTTCGACCAGCGTGTGCGGCAGGTCGCGGATGAAGCCCACCGTGTCGGACAGGGACACTGAGCGGCCCGCCTCCTCGAGGTAGAGCTGGCGCGTGGTCGTGTCGAGCGTGGCGAAGAGCTGGTCGGCCGCATAGGCACGCGCCTTCACCAGCGCGTTGAACAGCGTCGACTTGCCGGCATTGGTGTAGCCCACCAGCGAGACCCGGAACGTGCCGCTGCGCTCGCGTGAGCGCCGCTGCGTCCCGCGCTGGCGCTTGACCCGCTCGAGCCGGGCCTTCAGCGACTTGATGCGCTCGCCGATCATGCGGCGGTCGAGTTCGATCTGCGTTTCGCCCGGACCACCGCGGTGGCCCACGCCGCCGCGCTGGCGCTCCAGGTGGCTCCAGCGGCGCACGAGGCGGGTGGACAGGTATTGCAGCCGCGCCAGCTCGACCTGCAGCTTGCCCTCGTGGCTCTGCGCCCGCGCACCGAAGATCTCGAGGATCAGCATGGTGCGATCGAGCACCTCGACACCAATGTGGCGCTCGAGGTTGCGCTGCTGCGCAGGCGACAAGGCCTGATCGAAGATCACGCAATGGCCGCCGTGCTCGGTGACGAGCGCCTTGATTTCATCGGCCTTGCCTTCGCCGACGAACAACGCGGCATCAGGCGCACGGCGCTTGGCCGTGATGCGAGCGACCGGCGTGTCGCCGGCCGATTCGGCCAGCAGCGCCAGTTCGTCGAGAGTGGGATCGAAGGGCGAGCCTGGGCCGAGGTCCACACCCACCAGGACCGCCCTTGCTTCGGTTTGAGGAGGGTTGACGACTGTCAAGTTCGTGCCAGCGGCCGGAAGACGAGAGGAGGAGGCCGCGCACATGGCGCGGCCTGCTTCAGTTGGACTCGGAGGACTCGTTGGCGTGGAAGTTCACCGCGCGGCCCGGCACGACCGTCGAGATGGCGTGCTTGTAGACCATTTGGGTGACCGTGTTGCGCAGCAGGACGACGTATTGGTCGAAAGACTCGATGTGGCCTTGCAGCTTGATGCCGTTGACCAGGTAGATCGAGACCGGCACGTGCTCCTTGCGCAGGAGGTTCAGGAAGGGGTCTTGTAGGAGTTGCCCTTTGTTGCTCACGATATGCTCCGTGTTGAAAGTTCTTGGAAGCAGCACGTTAACACAGGGTGTGCTGCATTGCGCAAACTTCACGAATCCTTGTCCGTGAAGGGGTTGCGCGACGATTTCATCTCGATGCGCAAGGGCGTGCCGCTGAGCTTGAAGTGCTCGCGGAAGCGCCCTTCGAGGAAGCGCTTGTACGCATCGGTTACGTGCTCCAGCGAGTTGCCGTGGATCACGATCACCGGCGGGTTCATGCCGCCCTGGTGCGCGTAGCGCAGCTTCGGACGGAACGCGCCCGCCCGCTTGGGCTGCTGGAACTGCACTGCCTCGAGCAGCACCCGGGTGAGCTGGGGCGTGGGCATCTTGCGGGTGGCCGAAGCCCATGCGTCGCCGATCGCCTTCCAGACGGGCCCCAGGCCCTGGCGCTTGATGGCCGAGATGTGGAGCACCGGCGCGAACTTCAGGAAGGCCAGGCGCTGCTCGATGGAACGCTGCAGCATCTCGCGCTGGTAGCTGTCGACCGCATCCCACTTGTTGACCGCCAGCACCACGGCGCGGCCGGCATCGAGGATGTAGCCGGCGATGTGAGCGTCCTGGTCGGTCACGCCCTGCGTGGCGTCGAGCAGCAGCAGCACCACGTTGGCGTCGGCGATCGCCTGCAGCGTCTTGACCACCGAGAACTTCTCGATCGCCTCGAAGACCTTGCCCTTGCGGCGCAGGCCGGCGGTGTCGATGAGCTCGAACCGCTGCCCGTTGCGCTCGAACGGCACGGTGATGGCGTCTCGCGTGGTGCCCGGCAGGTCGAACGCCACCAGGCGCTCCTCGCCCAGCCAGGTGTTGATGAGGGTGGACTTGCCCACGTTGGGCCGGCCCGCCACCGCCAGGCGGATCGGGCGGTCGGGGTCCTCGATCGAGGCTTCGTCGGCCTGCCCGTAGTCGAAGCCGTCGAGGGCTTCGTCAAGCAGGCTGCGGATACCCTGCCCGTGTGCACCCGACACCGGGTGCGGCTCGCCCATGCCGAGCTCGTAGAACTCGGCCAGCTGAGGGCCGGCCTGCATGCCTTCGGCCTTGTTGGCCGCCAGCAAGACCTTCTTGTTGGTCTGGCGCAGGTAGCGGGCGATGTCGTGGTCCTGCGCCGACAGGCCGGCGCGTGCATCCACCACGAACACCACCGCGTCGGCCTCGGCGACGGCCTGGCGCGTCTGCTTGGCCATCTCCTTGTAGATGCCCGCGCCGGCCTCCGGCTCGAAGCCGCCGGTGTCGATGACGATGAATTCGCGGTCGCCCAGCCGGCCGTCGCCATAGTGGCGGTCGCGGGTGAGACCGGCGAAGTCGGCCACGATGGCGTCGCGGCTCTTGGTCAGCCGATTGAAAAGGGTCGACTTGCCGACGTTGGGACGGCCGACGAGGGCCAGCACCGGTTTCATGATCGGCTTTCCTGCGAACTGCGCCGGCTCACTCTGGCCGGAAGGCGAACACCGAGCCGCCAGCGGTCAGCACGATGATGGTGCTGCCGGAGCGCACCGGGGCGCCGATGATGGGCTCGCCGTCGGTCTGGATGCGCAGGAGCGGCTGCCCGTCCTCGCGCGACAGGAAGTGCACATAGCCTTCTGCGTCACCGAACACGACGGTACGGCCGGCCGACAGCGGTGCACTCAGCCCGCGATGCATGAACCTTTCCGACGACCATGCAACGTCGCCGTTGACCATGCGCCACGCGGTGATGCGATCGCTCGCGTCGCCCGCAAAGACGTATTGGTCGTCCGCGGCCACGCCCTGGAAGCCGCCGATGGTCTTGCTCCAGACCAGGCTGCCGCGTTCGGCGTTCACGCAGCCCACGGCCGCCTGGAAGGCGCGCACGCAGACCACGTCGCCCGCACGTCCGCCGGGCCCCACGAGGTCGGCCAGGCGCTCGACTTCGTTGGTGCCCCGCGGCGATGCCACGGTCACCTCGAAGCGAACCGTCCCGAGCAACGGGTCCAGCCCCGCCAGCTTGGCGCCCTGCCCGCTCAGCAGCGTGTCCTTGAATGGCATCAGGACACTCGGCTGCGCCAGCGTGAGCGGGTCGCCCTGTGGCTGCTGCACCCACAGCTTGCGGCCGTCGAGTGCGTCGAATGCCACCGCTGCGCGGTCGACCCCCTGGACGAAGACGCGCTCTCCCGCCACCAGCGGCGGCGTGACGACCTTCGAGCCGAGTCGGGCGCGCCAGATCTGCTTGCCCTGGTCGAAGGTGACGACTTCGTTGTTCTCGGTGACGACGGCGGCAAAACGCCCGTCGCTGCCAGCCGCGGCCGACAGGCGAGCCCCGGCATCTGCACGCCAAAGTTCGCGGCCGGTTTCGGACTCGAGCGCGACGACGCTGCCGTCCTTCAGGCCGATGGTCACGACGTCGCCACTGACCGCCAGCAGCGTCGTCGGGTTCACGCTGCCCACGCGCTGGTTCCACACCACCTTGCCGGCGATCTTGGGCGCCAGCTCCTCCAGCGGCGTGGGCTTGGGTTTCTCGGGGCCGCTCGAACAGCCCAGCAGCACGGCCGAACACGCCAGCGCGGCAATGCGCTGCACGGTCAGCCAGCGTCGCAAGGGCTTGCCTTGCCGATGCGTCATTTGGCAGCTCCGACAGCGGCCTCGACCGGGGCGGCACCCAGCGCGGTGAGCTTGGCCTCGACGAGGCGGCGGTACTCGGCCGCCGGGTCCATGGCCTTCCAGGCCTGCTGGTAGGCCGCCTTGGCTTCGTCCTTCTTGCCTTGCGCCTGCAGGATGTCGCCGCGACGATCGGCCACCAGGCCCTCGAAGGCCTTCCCCGCGTCGGCAGGCAGCTGCCCCAATGCGTCGTCGTATTTCTTCTGGTCGAGCAGCATGCCGGCCAGGCGCAGCTTGGCGACCACGCGATATTCGTCTTCCACCGCATTGGCGGCCACCCATTCGAGCGCGGCGCGGGCGTCATCGGCCTTGCCCTTGTCTGCCTGCAGCTTGGCAGCCAGCAGGCCGGCCTGCTCGGCGAACGCAGTGCGGCCGTAGTGCTCCTTCATGTCGCTGAAGACACGCGCGGCCTTTTCCACGTCGCCGGCCTGGGCGGCCCTGTCGAGTTCGTCGAACAACACGCTCGCCTTGGCCGCCTGACTGCGTTGGTACATGTTCCAGCCGTTGTAGGCGGCAAACGCGCCGAGCACGATCACCAGCGTCCAGACAATGAAGTTGCCCCACTGGCGCCAGAAGTGCTTGAGTTGGTCGAGTTGTTCTTGTTCTTCGAGATCGAGATGGGTAGCCATACGAATCCGTATCAGGTGATCGGTGGGCGAAAAGCGCCGATTATGCGCGGAGCAACTCCGCAGCCCAGCCGGTGGGAGCTGCGAGCGGCCGAAGCACCTGCTCGCCTTCGCCGCGCAGGGGCTTGACCGCCACCATGCCCTGGGCCAGCTCGGTTTCGCCGAACACGAGTGCGTAGCGGGCGCCGCTCGCGTCGGCACGCTTGAACTGCGACTTCATGCTGCCCGGGCCGTCCTTGCCGCCCGCATGCTGCAGCACGCTCACGCCGGCCGCACGCAGGGCTTCGAGCGCCGCCACCACTTGCGGCAGCGGCGTGCCCGGCGGCACGACGGCGTAGGCGTGGGGCGCCGCGCCCGGCACCGGCAGCCCGAGTTCCTGGATGAGCAGCAGCAGGCGCTCGATGCCGAGGCCGAAACCCACGGCCGGGGCCGGCTTGCCGCCCAGCTGCTCGATCAGGCCGTCGTAGCGACCGCCGCCGCACACGGTGCCCTGCGAGCCGAGCTGGTCGGTCACCCACTCGAACACGGTGAGGTTGTAGTAGTCCATGCCGCGCACGAGCCGGGGGTTCACCCGGTACTCGAGGCCCACCGCATCGAGCATGGCGCGCACGGCGTCGAAGTGGGCGAGCGAGTCGGCCCCGAGGAAATCCATCAGCTTCGGCGCCGCCTCGATGAGCGCCTGCATCGCTTCATTCTTGCTGTCGAGAATGCGCAAGGGGTTGCTGTGCAGGCGGCGCTTCGAATCGGCATCGAGCGCGTCGGCATGCTGTTCGAAGTAGCGCACCAGCGCCTCGCGATGTGCGCGGCGCTCTTCAGGCTGGCCCAGGCTGTTGAGCTCGAGCCGCACATGCCGGCCTTCGACCAGCCCCAGCTCGCGCCACAGCGCGCGCGCCATCAGGATCATCTCGGCATCGACGTCGGGCCCGGCAAATCCGAGCGCCTCGACGTCGAGCTGGTGGAACTGGCGATAGCGACCCTTCTGCGGCCGCTCATGCCGGAACATCGGCCCCAGTGTCCAGATGCGCAGCGGCCCGTTGTAGAGCGCGTTGTGCTCGATCATGGCCCGCACGATGCCGGCGGTGGCCTCCGGCCGCAGCGTGAGCTTGTCGCCGTTCATGGAGTCGACGAAGGAGTACATCTCCTTCTCGACGATGTCCGTCACCTCGCCCAGGCCCCGCACGAACAGCGCCGTCGGCTCGACGATGGGCGTGAGCAGGTACTGGTAGCCGTAGCGGCCGAGCACCGAACGCACGGTGGTCTCGAACCACTGCCACAGGGCCGAATCCGGCAGCCGGTCCGTGCGCGGCACGGAAGGCGGCAGGATGTCGTTCATGCCCTTCACGGCCGCCAGCACGGCGGCCTTTGCTTTTTGTTCTGCCATGGGTGTTGTCCAGAGTTCGTGGCGCCACTGCCAGGCGGGCCGCCGCATCCGGTGCGGCGACGGCGCAGCCAACCCGCCGAGCGTCAATGGGCCGCGGTGGCCGCGCCGAAACGGCGTTCGATGTAGTCCTCGACGATCTTCTGGAAGTCGCGCGCAATGCCCTCGCCGCGCAGCGTCATGGCCTTTTCGCCGTCGATGAAGACCGGCGCGGCCGGCGCCTCGCCGGTGCCCGGCAGGCTGATGCCGATGTCGGCATGCTTGCTTTCGCCGGGGCCGTTCACGATGCAGCCCATCACGGCGAGCTTCATGTTCTCGACCCCCGGGTACCTGGCGCGCCAGACCGGCATCTGCGCCCGCAGGAAGTCGTCGATCTGTTTGGCCAGCTCCTGGAAGGTGGTGCTGGTGGTCCGGCCACACCCGGGGCAGGCCGTCACGCTGGGGTTGAAGGCGCGCAGGCCCAGCGCCTGCAGGATCTCGAGCGCCACCACCACTTCCTGGGTGCGCGATTCGCCGGGCTGCGGCGTGAGCGACACGCGGATGGTGTCGCCGATGCCTTCCTGCAGCAGCAGCGACAAGGCGGCCGTCGAGGCCACGGTGCCCTTGGTGCCCATGCCCGCTTCGGTGAGGCCCAGGTGCAGCGGATAGTCGCAGCGCCGCGCCAGCTCGCGGTACACGCTCACCAGGTCCTGCACGCCGCTCACCTTGCAGCTGATGAGGACCTGATTCGGGTCCATGCCAAGTTCGCGCGCGTATTCAGCCGACTGGATGGCCGAAGACACCAGCGCCTGGTACATCACCTGCTTCGCGTCCCAGGGCGTGGCGCGCCGCGCGTTCTCGTCCATCAGCGCGGCGAGCAGTTCCTGGTCGAGGCTGCCCCAGTTCACGCCGATTCGCACCGGCTTGCCGTGCCGCATGGCCGCTTCGATCATCTGGGCGAACTGGCGGTCGCGTTTGTCGCCCTTGCCCACGTTGCCGGGGTTGATGCGGTACTTCGACAGCGCCGCAGCACAGTCGGGAAACTCGGTCAGGAGACGGTGGCCGTTGTAATGGAAGTCGCCGATCAGCGGCACGTCGATGCCCATGCGGTCGAGCTGCTCGCGGATGGCGGGCACGGCCTGCGCCGCCTCGGGCGTGTTGACCGTGATGCGCACCAGCTCGGAGCCGGCAATCGCCAGCTCCTTCACCTGGATGGCGGTCTCGATCACGTCGACGGTGTCGGTGTTGGTCATCGACTGCACGCGCACCGGCGCATCGCCGCCGATCGTGACCACCCGGGAACCCCAGCTCACGCGGGCCTGGCGGCTGCAGCGCGCGGCGGGTTGGGCCGCCTCGATGAGGCCGGCGGTGTCGGTTTGCGGGTCTTGCTTTTCAGGCGCCATCACATCATCACTTCACTTCGAGGCGGGCGACGTTGTCGCGCACGAACGGTGTCAGCTCGACCGGCTTGCCGCGAAAGCTGACTTCGGTGCCCTCCGCGTTGCCGATCTTCAGGCGCAGCGGCATCGCGCCATCGAGCCCGACGCTCTCGCCAGCCAGCAGCGACCGCGAGAGAAGCACCTGGCCGGCTGCGTCGCGCACTTCGACCCAGGACTCGCTGCTCGCGCGCAGAACCAGCGGCCCCTTGGGTGCTGCTGTCGCGGCGGCCGCTTGTGGAGCGGCTGGCGCCGACGCATCCTCGCCCGGCGGCGGCGCGGAATGCACCGTCTCGACGACTGCGGAGCCCGCCGACGCGGCGCCTTCGAGCACTGCGTCCGGCGCGGACGCTGCGGCTTCGGATGCCGGCGGCGCCGCGGCCGGCACGGTCGTCGTCACCACTTCAGTGGCGGCTGGAGCGCTGGCGGAGCCGCCCGCGGGCAGCAGGTTGGGCAGCCGCCAGGTGCCGGGCGGGATGAAGTAGACCACGATCGTGGCGATGAGCAGCAGCGCCGGCCCCCACACGACGGGTCGCAGCACGACGCTGCGATCGAACCCCTCGACGCTGCCCATCCGGTCGCGGAACGGCTCGTTCAGGCCGCGGGTCACGTGCTCGAGCCGGTTCATCTGCGGCGGCAGCGGCAGCTTGGCCAGCACCGGCTCGGCGTCGATCTTGAGGGTGCGGCACACCGTCTGGGCCAGCGCCCGGGCGAAGGTGGCATCGGGCAGTTCGTCGAAACGGTCGGCCTCGAGCATTTCGAGCTTGCGAGGCGTGACCTTGATCGCAGCGGCCAGTGCGGCGATGTGCAGGCCCTGGGCCTGGCGCGCCTGGCGCAACATGCCGCCCGCGGTGGGTTCACCCGACGGGTTGCCGGATTCGGATCCTTCGGTCAGGGTCTCACTCATTGAAGCGCCCCTGCTCGAACGCCGCCGCCTCCCTGGAGCGCGGATACCTGGACCTCAGCTGCGAGCCGAGGTCGTTCGCGCCCTGGCGGTTGCCCAGGCGGTTCTCGATGCGCGCCGCCAGCCAGAGGGTTTCGGCATTCGAGAGTTCCGGGTTGTTGTTGACGCGACGCACATAGAAGCGGGCGCGCTCGTATTCGCCCTTCCTGTAGAACAGGTCGGCCAGGTTCACCGCGGTGGCGGGGTTGCCGGGATCGAGCTCATACGAACGCAACAAGGTCTTCTCGGCTTCGGCAGGGCGACCCGCGCGCGACTGGCACACCCCCTGGGCCAGCAGCGTGACGGTCACCCCGCGATATTGCGGCTGCCCCACCGCCTGCTCGAACATGCGGTCGGCTTCCGGGAAACGGCGCCGCTGGCAGAGAAACCATGCGTAGTTGTGCATCGCGCTGCCATCGCGTGCGTTCAGCTGCAGCGCCCGGCGGAAGCTTTCCTCGGCCAGCGCATCGTCGTTCAACGTGGTGTAGATCAGCCCCCGCAGGTTGTAGGCCTCGGCGGAGTTGGGGTCGGCTGCCAGCGCCTGCTTCAGCTCGTCGAGAGCCGTGTTCGTCTGGCCCTGGCTGTAGTAGGCAGAGGCCAGCTCGAGTCGGATGCGGGCGCGCTTTTGCGCATCCGTCTGATCGGAAGCGGTGGACAGGTCCGGCGAGCTGCCGGTGGGCGTGCGGGTCGTTTCGGCATCCGCATTGCTCGGGATGCTGGTCGTCGTGGTCGTTGTCGACACGCAACCCGCGAGGACCGTCACCGCGGCCGCACCTGCAAGGATCCAACGGCCCCTCGCCCATCGTCCCAACGTCATGTTCTCGTCTCCTGCCGTTGCTTGCCGGCCTCTGCTTGCGGTTTCTTCACGACCTTGATCGGCGCACGCGTCATGCGATTGCGGGCGTTGGTACGGTCTTGCACTTCGCCGGCGAGCTGGCCGCAGGCGGCATCGATGTCGTCACCGCGCGTCTTGCGCACGGTGGTCACGATACCTGCTTCGATCAGCACCTGGGCAAAGGCCTGCACGCGCGCGTTGGACGAGCGCTTCAAGCCGGATTGCGGGAAGGGGTTGAACGGGATGAGGTTGAGCTTGCACGACACGCGCCCGGAGACCAGCTTCACGAGTTCGCGCGCGTGTTCGGGCGTGTCGTTCACGCCATCGAGCATGCAGTACTCGAAGGTGATGAAGTCGCGCGGCGCCGCGTCGAGGTAGCGCACGCAGGCATCGAGCAGTTCGTCGATCGGGTACTTGCGATTGAGCGGCACCAGCTCGTCGCGCAGCGGATCGTTGGGAGCGTGCAGCGACACGGCCAGCGCCACCGCGCAGTCCTCGCGCAGGCGGTCGATCATCGGCACCACGCCCGAGGTGGACACCGTGACCCGGCGGCGCGACAGGCCGTAACCGTGATCGTCGAGCATCACGCGCAGCGCAGGCACCAGGGCGGCGTAGTTCTGCAGCGGCTCGCCCATGCCCATCATCACCACGTTGGTGATGGCACGGTCGCCCGGCTTGAGGCCGAGGCGCGCCCGCAGGGCATGCTCGGCATGCCACAGCTGCGCGAGTATTTCGCCGGTGGCGAGGTTGCGGCTGAAGCCCTGATGGCCGGTGGAACAGAAGCGACAACCGACCGCGCAACCCGCCTGCGATGAAACGCACAGGGTGCCGCGATCGTCTTCGGGAATGAACACCGTCTCGACGGCGTTGCCGCCGCCCACGTCGAACAGCCATTTGACGGTGCCGTCGGCCGAGACGTGTTCGCTGATCACTGCCAGCGGCCGCACCTCAGCGGCACCGGCCAGCTTGCTGCGCAGCGACTTGGCGAGGTCGGACATCTGCTCGAAGTCCGAGGCGCCCTTCTGGTGGATCCAGCGGAACAGTTGAACGGCGCGGAAGCGCTTTTCGCCGAGCCGTTCGCAAAACGCGGCCAAGCCGTCGAGGTCGAAATCGAGCAGGTTGGCCACGGTCATGGTCGTGTTCGGCAGGTCTCCTGGTTCGGGTTGGAGCGCCTGCCGATGTTGGGGTTCAGCGGCTGTAGACGTTCATGCCCGGGAAGAAGAACGCCACTTCCACGGCGGCCGTCTCGGGGGCATCGGAGCCGTGCACCGCGTTGGCATCGATGCTGTCGGCGAAGTCGGCGCGGATGGTGCCCTTTTCAGCCTTCTTCGGGTCGGTGGCGCCCATCAGTTCGCGGTTCTTGGCGATGGCGCCTTCACCCTCGAGCACCTGGATCATCACCGGGCCGGAGATCATGAAGTTCACCAGGTCGTTGAAGAACGGGCGGGCCTTGTGCACGGCGTAGAAGGCCTCGGCTTCGCCGCGCGACAGGTGAGCCATCTTGGCGGCCACGACCTTGAGGCCGGCGTTTTCAAAGCGGGTGTAGATCTGGCCGATGACATTCTTGGCCACGGCGTCCGGCTTGATGATCGAAAGAGTGCGTTCCACGCCCATGTTTCTTCTCCAGAATCAATGATTTAGCAAAGTTTTCGATTGTACTGCGCGAAGCGGTCTTGCCGATGACCGCTTTGACTGCCCGAAGCCTGTCAGCGGCCGCGCCTTCCACCACCGCCACCACCACCGCCACCACCGCCGCCTCCACCACCCCCCCGACGGCCACCGCCGCCCACCTTGCGGAAGAACGCGTCGGCGCCGATGTAGCCAATGGACGTCTGCATCGGGTCGGGCTGGCGCGGGCCGCCCTTCTTGTTGCCGCCGCCTTGCGGCCCGCCGTCCTGGCTCGGACGGCCGAAGCCGGCGTTGATGCGCTTCGAACCGGTGGCAAACCGCCGGTCGAAAGTCTGCTCGAGGGGGTTGGGAATGAACATCGGATCCTGCGGTTCACCGGCATCGCCCATCGGTTGCTGGTTCCCGCGACCCTGGCCTGCGCCACGGCGCTGGTTCTGCTGCTGGCCGCCCTTCTTGCCGCCCGGCCCGTTGCCCGGCCCCTTGGCCTGCTGGCCGCCACCCTTGCCCTGCTTGTTGCGGCGCCCGCGATTGCCGCCGCCGCGCTCGCCCTCGGCCTGGCCTTCCGCGTTGCGGGGCTCGCCGCCGGCCAGGCGCCGGATGGCGCGCACGTCGTCGTCGTCGAGTTCGACCCACACGCCGCGCTTGAGGCCGCGAGGGAGGACCACGGTGCCGTATCGGATGCGGATCAGGCGGCTCACCGCCAACCCCACGGAATCGAACAGCTTGCGCACTTCGCGATTGCGGCCTTCGGAAATGACCACGCGATACCAGCGGTTGGCACCATCGCCGCCGCCTTCCTCGATGGAGCGGAACGCAGCCTGCTGCCCGTCGATTTCGACGCCGTCCAGCAGCTTCTGGCGTGATTCGGCGTCCAGCGCACCCAGCACGCGCACCGCGTACTCGCGTTCCACGCCGAAGCGCGGGTGCATCAGCTGGTTTGCCAGCTCGCCGGAGTTGGTGAACAGCAGCAAGCCTTCGGTGTTGATGTCGAGCCGGCCGACTGACTGCCATTTGCCCTGCTGGAGCTTGGGCAGGCGACGGAATACCGTCGGGCGGTTCTCGGGGTCGTTGTGTGTGACCACCTCACCCACCGGCTTGTGATAGGCCAGCACGCGTGCCGGTGGCGGCGCGATGCGCAGCTTGATGGTCTTGCCGCTCACCTTGACCTGGTCGCCGAACGAAATGCGCTGGCCGATATGTGCCGGCTCGCCGTTGACCGAGATGCGCCCCTCCAGGATGAGCTGCTCCATGTCGCGACGCGAGCCGATGCCGGCCTGTGCCAGCACCTTGTGCAGCTTCGGCGCCTCAGGCTCCGGGCGCAGCACCCGCTTGGTCGGCTCGGCGTCCGCCTCTTCGAGAGGCTCCATGTCGTTGTCGTATTCGTCGGACTGCACCTCGGCGAAACGCTCGACGGCCAGCGCCTGCAACTGGGCGCCACGTCCGGCGCCACGCTGCTGTTGCGGCTGCTGTTGCGGTGGCTGCTGTTGTTGCGGCTGCTGGTCGCCGGCAGCGCGTTCGCCACGGCTGCGGTCGCGGCGACGGTTGCGGCCGCGGCGGCCCCGGCCTTCGCCTTCGGCGGCCGCATCCAACGCACCTTCCCCTTCGCCCTCACTGGAGTCCTCGGCCTCTGCCCGGCTTTCGCCAGCGTCGGTCGCCGCCACGACTGCTGCCACAACCGGCTCCTGCGTCAGCTCGGCACGCGCCGGTTCGGTCACCGGGGCGGGCTCGCTGCGCTGCGGCGCTGGCTCGGTTTGCCCGGTCACCACTGCGCTTTCGCTGGCCGCCACGGCTTCCTCGGCAGCCGCCTTGCGCCGGCGCGGGCGCTTCGCGGGCGCCGCCGCAGCCTCGGTCGTCGCAGCCGCGTCGGCGGCCTCAGCCGGTGGTGGCGAGTCCGCCGCGGCCGAGCCCTCCTGCACCGGCTTGTCAGCCGCCTTGCGGGTGGTTCGCCGGCGTCGCACCGGCGCGTCCTGCGCAGCAGGCTCCTGTGCTTCGTTGCTGGCGTTCGCCTCGCCGTCGTTGACTTCGGTGGGCGCAGGCAAGCTGTCGTCGGGTGCGTTCATGCGTGTGGGCGTCAAGCCTGGTGTTGTGACGATGGTTCATCGTCGATAGCTGAAGCTGCATCGTCGGCGGAAGGTTCCGCCACCTCGGGCGGCTTGTCCGCCGCAGCTGCATTGATCTCGTGGGCGCCGACCGTTTCGTCGGTGAAGGCGGCGGAATCCGCTGCCTCGGGAATTGCCTGTGGGGCGGCGTCGGGGCCGGCTTCGGAGGCAGCCGGCTCTACGGCCACTTCATCGCCCCCGTCTCGCGAGCTCATCGCATCGAGCAGCGAGGCTTGCTCGGGCAACGCCTCCTGCAGAGCCGCGGCCGCCGGCGCCATGCCATCGAGGGCCGGCAGTTGCTCGAGCGAGGCAAGGCCCAGGTCGTCGAGAAACTGGCGGGTCGTCGCATACAGCGCCGGCCGGCCGGGAGCCTCCCTGTAGCCGATCGCATCGATCCAGCCGCGGTCTTCGAGCTGCTTGATGATCTGGCTGCTGACGGTCACGCCACGGATGTCTTCGATGTCCCCGCGGGTGACCGGCTGGCGGTAGGCAATGATCGCCAGCGTCTCCATCGTGGCGCGCGAATACTTCGGCGGCTTTTCCGGATGCAGGCGGTCGAGGTACTCGCGCATCTCCGGACGGCTCTGGAAGCGCCAGCCGGTCGCCAGCGCCACCAGTTCGACGCCGCGCCCCTCCCAGTCGCGCACCAGTTCGTCGAGCAGGCTGCGCAAGGTGTCGGGATTGATCTGGTCGTCGAACAGCGTACGCATGTCGCGCAGCGGCATGGGCTGCTGCGCGCAGATGAGCGCGGTCTCTAGGACGCGCTTTGCATCCTCAGTGTTCATGGAATCCGTTTCACTCTTGGCGGCCGATCAGGCGGCCACGGGGCTGGAGCCTGGCGGGCATCGCACCTGTCGTACTGCCCCGTCTTCGAGGGTTCGGGGCGCGGCGTGGTGCGGATGCCGGGGACCGTTGCGGCTGGTGCCTGTACAGCAGGAGGGGCTCCGAACACCGCTTGGGTTCTTGAGGCAGAGGCCGGTTCGTGAGCCGGAACATCCATCTGCGCCAGGAAAGCTGGGCGCCATTGTACCGAAGCCTCAGGGCGTCTGGCAGATCTGTTGCCACGCCGCCATCAGGTCGGGGGGCAGCGGGGCTTCGAACGCAAGGGATTCTCCGTTCACCGGGTGAGCGAAGCCGAGCCTCGCTGCATGCAGCGCCTGGCGCCCGAGCCCCAGCAGCGGTCTGCCGCCATAGGTGGCGTCCGCCACGAGCGGGTGCCCGCGGGAGGCCAGGTGCACGCGGATCTGGTGGGTGCGGCCGGTGTGCAGCGCGCAACGGACCGCGCTGATGACATGCCCGCCCGCATCGGTCGCCACCGCCAGCCGCTCGACGTCGGTGCGCGCCGGCTTGCCCCCTCCCACGACAGCCATGCGAACCCGGGAAACCGGGTCACGGCCGATGGGCGCATCGACGGAAAACGGCCCCGCGGGGACCGCACCGTGGGCCAGCGCGAGGTATTGCCGCCGGACCTCGCGGGCGGCAATGGCGCGCACGAGCGCGGTGACCGCGGTGAGGGTCTTTCCCACCACCATCAGGCCACTGGTGTCCTTGTCGAGGCGGTGCACGATGCCCGCCCGCGGCAGCGTTGCCGCCTCCGGGTGGTGGGCCAGCAGGCCGTTGAGCAGGGTGCCCGACCAGTTGCCGGCCGCCGGGTGCACCACCAGCCCCGCCGGCTTGTCGATCACCAGGAGGTGAGCGTCTTCGTGGACGATGGCCAGGGCGACCGGCTCCGGCCGGAAGGCGCGGCTCTCGGCCGGCGGCACGAGGTCGATCTCGACACGCTGTCCGAGCAACAGCTTGCGCGATGCGGTGGTCGCCACCCGCCCGTCCACTTGCACGCGGCCCTGCTCGATGAGCCCCTGGAGGTGGCTGCGCGAGAACTCCGGCGCCATGGCCACCAGCGCCTTGTCCAGGCGTTGCGCATGGCCGGCGTCGTCCACGACGGCGCTGCGCCGCTCGGCTTCGCCGCCGGCGGGCTCGGCCGCCTCGGTGTCGTCGTCCGGGTCGCTGGGCAGGGTGGCGGAAGGGGCGCTCATATACTGTCGGCTCTTTGCACGAGAAGCGGCTCGGCCGCGGGTCGAAGTTGATGAACCTGTTCTGCTTGAAGGATCGCGGCCTGCACTGGCTGCGATGCGCGGTCGCCGTCGCGGCGGTAGGCCTTGTGAGCGCGTGCGGCTCGATGTCGAGAGACGAGTTCGCCGGCACCAGCAATGAAAAATTGTATGAGGATGCCCGCGACGAGATCTCCGCCGGCAACTACGAGCGGGCGATCAAGATGTTCGAGAAGCTCGAAGGCCGTGCGGCAGGCACTCTGCTGTCGCAGCAAGCGCAGCTCGATCTGGCGCACGCCTACTACAAGACAGGCGAGAAGGCGCAGGCCCTCTCGACCGTGGAGCGCTTCATCAGGCTGCATCCGTCCAGCCCGGCAATCGACTACGCCCACTACCTGCAGGGCCTGATCAACTTCAATGACGATCTCGGCCTGCTCGGCAAGCTCTCGAGGCAGGACCTCTCCGAGCGCGACCAGCAGGCCGCGCGCGACTCGTACCAGTCGTTCAAGCAGCTGATCGAGCAGTTTCCGGACTCCAAGTACGCACCGGACGCCCGGCTGCGCATGAACTACATCATCAACTCGCTGGCCGCCTACGAAGTGCACGTGGCGCGCTACTACTACCGCCGCGGCGCCTATGTCGCGGCCGCCAACCGCGCGCAGCAGGCCGTGCAGGACTTCCGCAGCGCACCGGCCGCCGAAGAGGCGCTCTACATCATGGCGCGCAGCTACGACCGCCTGGGTCTGGCCCAGCTTCGCGACGATGCAGAACGTGTGCTCAAGCAGAACTTCCCGGAGAGCGGCTTCCTGACGGGTGGCTTCCGGACGGAAGACAAGCCCTGGTGGCAGCTCTGGTGACGCGGCGCGGATGAGAGCCGCTGCAGCGGCTCAATGCCGCTGCGCCAGAACCGCCAGCCACTCCTTCGCTTCGCTCTCGCTGGCCAACGGTGTCATTTCGGGCAGGGCCGCCCGCAGCCGGCGCCCGTAGTTCATCTGCGCCATGCGCGGGTCGCAGATCACCAGCAGCCCATGGTCCGACTCGGTACGGATCAGACGCCCGGCCCCTTGCTTCAATGACACCGCCGCCTCGGCGACGAAGTAGTCGCTGAAGGCATTGCGCCCTTCGGCTTCGAGGCGCTTCACCCGCGCCTCCACGAGGGGATCGTTCGGGGGCGGGAACGGCAGCTTGTCGATGACCACGCACTGCAGCGCGTCGCCGGGCACGTCGATGCCTTCCCAGAAGCTCTGCGAGCCCACCAGCACGCTGCGCGGCGTGGCCAGGAACTGCTGCAGCAGCTGCCGCTTGGGCGAGCGCCCCTGCACCAGCAACTGGATCGACCCTCCCGGCGCCGTTGCCAGCGGCTCGGCCAGCACCTCGCTGATGGTCTGCAGCGCACGCAGCGTGGTAGTCAGCACGAAGGTGCGCCCTCCAAGGGCATGCGCGAGTTCGATGGCGAGCCGGGCCACCGCCGCCGGATGCCCCGGCTCGTTCGGCTTCGGAAAGGCACGCGGCACGTACAACCGGGCCTGCGCCGCATAGTCGAACGGGCTGCCCACGCGCAGCGTACGCGCCCCCTCGAGCCCGGCCGCCTCGGTGAACCACGACAGACTGTCGTCGTCGCCGAGCGTCGCCGAGGTGAAGACCCAGGCCTTGGGGGCACGTTCGATCTGTTCGCGCATCGCCTCTCGCACGTCCAGCGGCGACTCCACCAGACGGGCTTGGTGCGCGGTGAGGTCGATCCAGCGCACCTGGCCCGGCGCCGCAGGCAGCAGGAAAGCCCGTGCACGCTGTTCTAGGGTGTGTGCACGCTCGACCAGCTTGACGAAGTCGGGCGACAGCTCGCTCACCGTGTCGAGCCCCTCATGCGCCGCGGCGCAGGCGCGCGCCAGCGCCTCGAGGGCCAGGCGGAACTCCTCGCGCGCCCCACGCTCCTCCCAGCGCAGCTTGAGGGCGCTGCGCACGTCGCGCAGGGCGCCGGCCGCTGCGATGCGCAGGTCGCGAGCGGCTCGATCGCAATGGGCGGCCAGGTCGTTCCAGGGCACGAGGCCACGGGCCTGCTGCAGGCCTGCGGCCAGCATGTCGCGCGCGAAATCGAGCACCTGGCTGGTGCCGAGCGTGGCGCCGAGGAACTGCACACCCGCTTCCGCCAGCTGATGCGCCTCATCGAACACCGCGATGTCGACGCTCGGCAGCAACTCCGCCACGCCGCTGTCGCGCAGCGCCACGTCGGCAAAGAAGAGGTGATGGTTGATCACCACCACGTCGGCGGCCATCGCGTCGCGGCGCGCCTTCATCACGTGGCAGCTGCGGTATTCGGGGCACTCGGAGCCCAGGCAGTTCTCGCGCGTGGAGGTGACGAGCGGAATGACGGGCGAGCGTTCGTCCAGCCCCTCGAGCTCGGCCAGGTCGCCGCTCACCGTGCCGTGGGACCAGGTCTCGATGCGCGCCAGGGCGCGCACCGCAAACCGGTCTGGCAGCTCGGCGGACTGGCGCGCCTGGGCGAGCCGGTGCAGGCACAGGTAGCTGCCGCGGCCTTTCAGCAGCGCCGTCGTCACCGGCACCTGCAGGGCTTCACGCAGTCGCGGCAGGTCGCGCAGGTACAGCTGGTCCTGCAGGCTCTTCGTGGCTGTGCTGATGAGCGCCCGGCCGCCGGACAGCAGCGTGGGCACGAGGTAGGCGAAGGTCTTGCCCACGCCTGTGCCGGCCTCGGCCACGAGCACATCCTTCGCGTCGATGGCTGCCGCCACTTCGCTGGCGAAGCGCACCTGCACCTCGCGCTCGCGATAGCCGGCATCGGCACCGGCCAGGGCGCCGCTGGGCGCGAACGCAGCGGCCACAGCCTCCTGCAGCTCAGAGGCGGGTTCACTCACGCGGGTTCTTTCGGGGAGAGGTCGGCTTCGAGGCGGGCAATCTGGTCTCTCAGCATCAGGCGACGCTTCTTCAATCGGCGCAAGGCCAGTTCATCCTTGGCCGGCTCGGTCGCTGTCTGGTCGATCAGGCTGTCGAGGTCAGCATGTTCGATGCGCAGTTCGATCAGGCGGCGCTGCGGAGAGTGCAAGTTGTCGTCCATGGCGCACGCGTGCGGGTGGTTTTCGAGATTCGAACGAACCCAAAACGATTATAGTTTTCGCCCATGAGCACAACGGCCCAGGGATACCGCCTCACCGCCGCCACCGGTATTCACCGTGGCGATCGGATGTACCAGCAGGACCAGGTGGAGATCCTGCCCCACACCCGGGTGCCAGGCTGCCTGTTGGCCGTCGTGGCCGACGGCATGGGGGGCAAGAGCGGCGGGCGCAAGGCGGCCGACCAGGTGATCCTCACTGCCAAGCAGCTGTTCGAGCGTTACGCACCGGCCAAGGACGACCCGGCCGAGGCGCTGAAGCAGGTGGTGCTCGAGTCGCACCTGATGATCAAGCTCACCGCGATCACGGCCGAGGAAGAGCCGCACAGCACGGTGGCCGCCTTCCTCATCAACCCGACACGCGAGTGCGACGTCATCCATGCCGGCGATTCGCGCGTGTACCACTTCCGCGGCCCCGACATGGTGAGCCGCACCACCGACCACTCCTTCGTGCAGCGGCTGGTCGACGAAGGCCAGATCACCGAAGACGAGGCCAACACGCATCCGCAAGCCAACCTGCTGACCGGCTGCCTGGGCACCTACCAGGACCCGCCGCTCACGCTGCACCGGATCGACCGCCTCGAGATCGGCGACAGCCTGCTGGCCTGCAGCGACGGCCTGTGGCACTACTTCACCCCCAAGGAACTGGGCGCCATCGTGCACACCCTGCCGCCGCGCGAAGCCAGCGAAATGCTCATCAGCAAGGCCCGGCACCGCGCCCGCCAGGGTGGCGACAACCTCTCGCTCGCGCTGGTGCGAGTCGAACCGCTGGCCTGATCGAAAAAGAGCCGTCAGGGCTTCGGGCCGCCGACGGCCGAAGCTGCCGGCACCGGCAACGGCGCAGCCCGTTCGCGCTTGGCCGCCCGCTCGGCCCGCCGCCTTTCAACCGACGCACGGTGTTCTGCCGCCTGCTTGCGGCGAGCGCGTTCGGCCTGCGCCGCCTGGGCCGCCCCGCGTTCCGATGACCTGGCGCCGGACGCCGCGGCAGAAGCCTCTTCCGCGGGTTCAGGCTTCGCTGCACTGGCCATGGCGCTGGCAGGCACCGCGGCCGCACGCGGCTTCGGCTCCCGCAGCGGGCGGGGCGGCGCTGCCGCCGCGGCGCTCTGCGCGCCGACCTTTTCATGGATGCGGCGCATCCGGTCGGCCGCCCTCCTCTGGCGCTCGGCGTCGTCCAGCGCCTGCTGCCGCACCCGCACCTGGTCCAGCGCAGTGCGCCTGTCCCTTTGCGCCGCATCCAGGCAGGCGGTGACGAAAAACTCCTGCTGGCAGGCCTGCGCCCTTTCGGCGTGACGCGATTCGATGGCGCCCCGTTCGGCCGCCAGCCGGGATCGCTCCGACGGCTCCTGCGCCCCAGCAACCAGGACGCAACCCACCAGCACCGCCAGGCAAGCGATCGTCTTCATGTCAGTCGTGTATCGACTTCACGCTTGGCCTGCGTGAGGTATTCCTTGGACTGCATTTCGTTCAGCCGCGACACCGTGCGAGGGAATTCATGTGCGAGTGGCCCCTCGGTGTACAGCTGCTCGGGCGGCACTTCGGCAGAGATGATGAGCTTCACGCGCCGATCGTAGAGCACGTCAACCAGCCAGGTGAAGCGGCGTGCCTCCGAGGCCAGCCGCACCGGCATGGCCGGCACGTTCGACAGGATGATGGTGTGGAACTGGCTCGCGAGCTCGAGATAGTCGTTCTGCGAACGCGGACCGCCGCACAGCGTGGCGAAGTCGAACCACACCACGCCGCCGGCACGCCGCAGCGCCCGCAGCTCGCGGTGCTCGATGTGCAGGCGCGGATCCTCGTCCTTCGCTTCGGCCAGCCGCTCGAAGGCCTCCTCGAGCGCAGCATCCGCCTCGTCATCGAGGGGGGTGTGGTACAGCTGCACCTGCTCCAGCGTGCGCTGCCGATAGTCGGTGCCGTTGTCGACGTTGATGACCTCGAGCTTTTCCTTCAGCAGCGCGATGGCCGGCAGGATGCGGTCGCGGTGCAGGCCGTTCGGGTACAGGCCGTCGGGGTGGAAGTTCGACGTGGTGACGATGCTCACCCGATGCTCGAACAGCGCCGCCAGCAGGCGGTGCAGGATCATCGCGTCGGTGACGTCGGCCACGTGGAACTCGTCGAAGCAGATGAGCCGGAAGCGACGCGAGATGCGCTGGCCGAGCGCGTCGAGCGGGTTCACCGTGCCCTGCAGCTCCTGCAGCTCACGGTGCACTTCGCGCATGAACTCATGGAAGTGCAGCCGCGTCTTGCGCGCCAGCGGCACGGCCTGGAAGAAGCAATCCATCAGGAAGCTCTTGCCGCGCCCCACCCCACCGAACATGTAGACGCCGCGCGGCAGCGGAGGGCGCACCAGCAGCTTGGTGAGCGCGTTCGAGCGCCGGGCCTTGTAGTCGGCCCACTCGTCCTGACAGCGCTGCAGTGCCGCCACCGCGCGCAGCTGCGCCGGGTCCGGCTTGTAGCCGCGTTCGGCGAGTGTCTGATGGTAGAGCTCGGTAACGGTCGGCACGTCTCATCCCCGCCGCGGCCAGCGTGTCGTCGATATGGGCCGGGCGCGGCGGTCCGTGCCGCGCCACGGCTGCAAGGGTCAGAAGTTCAGCGAGCGCTTGTCGACCGCCAGGGCTGCTTCCTTGGTGGCTTCGCTCAAGCTGGGGTGCGCATGGCAGATGCGCGCGATGTCCTCGGCGCTGGCCTTGAACTCCATCGCCACCACGCTCTCGGCGATCAGCTCCGAAGCGTAGGGGCCGACGATGTGCACGCCCAGGATCTCGTCCGTCTTGGCATCGGCCAGGAACTTCACCATGCCGGTGGTGTCGCCCAGCGCCCGCGCACGGCCGTTGGCCATGAAAGGGAACGTGCCCGCCTTGTAAGCACGACCCGCCGCCTTGAGCTGCTGCTCGGTCTGGCCCACCCAGGCGATCTCGGGGCTGGTGTAGATCACCCACGGGATGGTGTTGAAGTTCACGTGGCCGTGCTGGCCGGCAATGCGCTCGGCCACAGCGACGCCCTCTTCCTCGGCCTTGTGCGCAAGCATGGGGCCGCGCACCACGTCACCGACCGCCCACACGTTGGGCAGGTTGGTCTTGCAGTCGTCGTCCACCACGATGGCGCCGCGCTCGTCGAGCTTCAGGCCCACCGCCTCGGGGTTGAGGCCGATGGTGTTGGCCACCCGGCCGATCGAGACGATCAGCTTGTCGACCTCGAGCACCTGGGCACCGCCCTTGGCGTCGGTGTAGGACACCTTCACGCCCTTCTTGTCGCTCTTGACCTCGTTGATCTTCACGCCGAGTTCGATCTTCAGGCCCTGCTTGGAGAAGGCCTTGTGGGCTTCCTTGGCGATCTGCTCGTCCACCGCGCCCAGGAAGGTGGGCAGCGCCTCGAGCACGCTCACCTCGGCGCCGAGGCGGCGCCACACCGAACCCATCTCGAGGCCGATGACGCCGGCGCCGATGAGGCCCAGCTTCTTCGGCACGCCCTCGATGCGCAGTGCGCCGTCGTTGCTGAGGATGTTCTCCTCGTCGAACGGCGCGCCGGGCAGCGCACGGGCGTTGGAGCCGGTGGCCACGATGACGTGCTTGCCGACGATGCTCTCTTCGGCGGCGCCGGCCACCTTGATCTCATAGCCGCCCTCGGCTGCCTTCACGAACGAGCCGCGGCCGTGGAAGAACGTGACCTTGTTCTTCTTGAACAGGTAGACGATGCCGTCGTTGTTCTGCTTCACGACGTTGTCCTTGCGGGACAGCATCTTGGCCACGTCGATCTCGAGGCCCGAGACCGTGATGCCGTGGTCGGCGAAGTGATGCCTGGCGTGCTCGTAGTTCTCGCTCGACTGCAGCAGGGCCTTCGACGGAATGCAGCCGACGTTGGTGCAGGTACCGCCCAGGGCCGGGCCGCCCTTGGCGTTTTTCCATTCGTCGATGCAGGCGGTGTTGAAGCCCAGCTGCGCCGCGCGGATGGCCGCGACGTAGCCGCCGGGGCCGCCGCCGATGACAACGACGTCGAATTGTTTTGCGCTCATGGTCCGCCCCTCAGATGTCGAACAGCAGGCGGGCCGGATCTTCCAGCGCTTCCTTCATGGCCACCAGGCCCAGCACGGCTTCGCGGCCGTCGATGATGCGGTGGTCATAGCTCATGGCCAGGTAGTTGATCGGGCGCACGACGACCTGCCCGTTCTCGACCACGGCGCGGTCCTTGGTGGCATGCACGCCCAGGATGGCCGACTGCGGCGGGTTGATGATCGGGGTGGACAGCATCGAGCCGAACACGCCGCCGTTGGAGATCGAGAAGGTGCCGCCTGAAAGCTCTTCCAGCGACAGCTTGCCGTCCTTGGCCTTCTGGCCGAACTCGGCGATCTTCTTCTCGATGTCGGCGAAGCTCATCTGGTCGGCATTGCGCAGGATGGGCACCACCAGGCCGCGCGGCGAACCCACCGCGATGCCGATGTCGAAGTAGCCGTGGTAGACGATGTCGTTGCCGTCGACGCTGGCATTGAGCACCGGGTACTTCTTGAGCGCGGCCACCGCGGCCTTCACGAAGAAGCTCATGAAGCCGATCTTGACGCCGTGTTCCTTCTCGAACTTTTCCTGGAAGCGCTTGCGCATTTCCATCACCGGCGCCATGTTCACCTCGTTGAAGGTGGTGAGGATGGCGTTGGTGGCCTGCGACTGCAGCAGGCGCTCGGCCACGCGCGCGCGCAGGCGGCTCATCGGCACGCGCTGCTCGGGACGGTCGCCGAGGTTCACCATGGCCGGCGCGGCCACGGCCGGCAGCGGCTTGGCGACTGCCGGCGTGGCAGGCACCTGCACGGCCGGAGCCTGCACGCCGGCGGCGATGGCACCCAGCACGTCGCCCTTGGTGACGCGGCCGTCCTTGCCGGTGCCGGCGACCTGTGCCGTGCTCAGGTTGTTGTCGGCCAGCAGCTTGGCTGCCGCGGGCATGGCGACGTCGGACTTGGAACCACCGGCCGCCGGGGCGGCGGCAGCCGGGGCCGGCGCGGCAGCAGCGGGCACCGCCTTCACTTCGAGCGGGCTCACCTGGGCCTTCGCCTCGGTGTCGATCCTGGCGATGACCTCGTCGCTGGTGACGGTCTCGCCATCGTTCTTGACGATCTGGGCCATCACGCCGGCCGAGGGTGCCGGCACTTCGAGCACGACCTTGTCGGTCTCGATCTCGATGAGGATCTCATCCACCGCCACGGCTTCGCCGGGCTTCTTCTTCCACTGCAGCAGGGTGGCTTCGGCCACCGATTCGGACAGCTGGGGGACCTTGACTTCAACAAGCGCCATGATGCGTGTCTTCCTTGATTCTTCGCGTTGCGTGCGAGTGTTCGCTGTATTCGCTGTGTTCGATGCGTAAGCGCAAGCCGGCCGCGCTCAGGTAACCAAGCGCGCCAGCCTGCAAACCGTCATTTCGTGAGCACGAAGCCCTTGAGCTTGGCAAAGGCCTGGTCGAGCAGGGCCTTCTGTTGCTCCTGGTGCAGGTGGGCATAGCCCACCGCGGGCGACGCCGAGGCCGGGCGGCCGGCGTAGCCGAGCTTCTGGCCTTCGAGCATGTTCTCGTGGATGTTGTGCTGCACGAAGAACCAGGCGCCCTGGTTCTGCGGCTCGTCCTGGCACCACACGATGTCGGTCGCGTTCGGGTACTTCTTCAGCTCGGCAGCGAACGCCTTGTGCGGGAAGGGATAGAGCTGCTCGACGCGCAGGATCGCCGTGTCGGTGCTCTTCTTCTCGTCGCGCTTCTTCACGAGGTCGTAGTAGACCTTGCCAGAACAAGCGATCACGCGCTTGACCTTGGAAGCGTCGATGTCGCCGTTGAGCTCGCCGATCACGGTGCGGAACTCACCCTTGGTGAATTCGGTGAGCGCAGACGTCGCGTCCTTGTTGCGCAGCAGCGACTTGGGCGTCATCACGACCAGCGGCTTGCGGAACATGCGCACCTGCTGGCGGCGCAGCAGGTGGAAGATCTGGCTGGCCGTGGTGGGCTGGCAGACCTGCATGTTGTTATCGGCCGCCAGCTGCATGAAGCGCTCCAGGCGGGCCGAGCTGTGCTCGGGACCCTGGCCTTCGTAGCCGTGCGGCAGCAGCAGCGTGAGACCGTTGGCGCGGCCCCACTTCACTTCGCCGGAGGCGATGAACTGGTCGATCACCACCTGCGCGCCGTTGGCGAAGTCGCCGAACTGCGCTTCCCAGATGGTGAGCGTGTTCGGGTCGGCGCTCGCATAGCCGTATTCGAAGCCGAGCACGGCTTCTTCGGACAGCAGCGAGTCGATGACGACGAACGGCGCCTGGTTCTCGGCCACGTTCTGCAGCGGAACGTAGATGCCTTCGTCCCACTTCTCGCGGTTCTGGTCGTGCAGCACCGCGTGGCGGTGGGTGAACGTGCCCCGGCCGCAGTCTTCGCCCGACAGGCGCACCGGGTAGCCGCTGGCCACCAGCGACGCGTAGGCGAGGTGCTCGCCCATGCCCCAGTCGACGTTGATCTCGCCGCGGCCCATGGCCGCGCGGTCGGCCAGCACCTTCTCGACCAGCGGGTGAGCCTTGAAGTTGGACGGCAGCGTCGTGATGCGCTCGGCCAGGCGCTTGATCTCGGCCAGCGGCAGCGCGGTGTCGGCCGCGTCGGTCCACTTCTTGCCGAGGTAGGGCTGCCAGTCGACGGCGTACTTGCTCTTGTAGTTGGTGAGCACCGGGTCGACCGTGTGCTTGCCGGCGTCCATGGCGGCGCGGTAGGCCTTGACCATGGCGTCGGGGCCGTCGGCCGGCAGCACGCCCTGGGCGACCAGCTTGTCGCCGTAGAGCTTGCGGGTGCCGGGGTGCTGGCCGATCTTCTTGTACATCAGCGGCTGGGTCAGCGCAGGCGTGTCCTGCTCGTTGTGGCCCAGCTTGCGGAAGCAGATGATGTCGACCACCACGTCCTTGTTGAACTCCTGGCGGTATTCGAGCGCGAGCTGGGTGGCGAACACCACGGCTTCCGGGTCATCGCCGTTCACGTGCAGCACCGGCGCCTCGATCATCTTGACCACGTCGGTGCAATACAGCGTGGAGCGCGTGTCGCGCGGATCGCTGGTGGTGAAGCCGATCTGGTTGTTGATGACGAGGTGCACCGTGCCGCCGGTGTAGTAGCCGCGCGTCTGCGCCAGCGCCAGCGTTTCCATCACCACGCCCTGGCCGGCGAATGCGGCGTCGCCGTGCACCAGCACCGGCAGCACCTGGTCGCCTTCCTTGTCGCCGCGGCGGTCGAGGCGGGCCTTGACCGACCCTTCTACGACCGGGTTCACGATCTCGAGGTGGGAGGGGTTGAACGCCAGGCTCAGGTGCACCGGGCCGCCGGGGGTGGACACGTCGCTCGAGAAGCCCTGGTGGTACTTCACGTCGCCGGCCGGCAGGTCTTCCTTGGCCGTGTGCTCGAACTCGGCGAACAGGTCGGCGGGCATCTTGCCCAGCGTGTTGACCAGCACGTTCAGGCGGCCGCGGTGGGCCATGCCGATCACGAATTCCTGCACGCCCTTTTCACCGCCGCGCTGCACCAGCTCGTCCATCGAGGCAATGAAGCTCTCGCCGCCTTCGAGCGAGAAGCGCTTCTGGCCGACGTACTTGGTGTGCAGGTAGCGCTCCAGGCCTTCGGCCGCGGTGAGGCGGTCGAGGATGTGCTTCTTCTTCTCGGCGCTGAAGTTCGGCTTGCTGCGGCTGCTTTCGAGCTTTTCCTGCCACCAGCGCTTTTCCACCGGCTCGGTGATGTGCATGAACTCGGCGCCGATGGTGCCGCAGTAGGTTTCACGCAGCGCCTGCAGGATCTCGCGCAGCGTCTGCTGCTCGGCCTTGGTGAAGTAGGTGTTCGTGGCGCTGAACGTGATGTCCATGTCGGACTCGGTCAGGTCGTAGAACGCCGGCTCGAGTTCGGGGATCTTGGCGCGTTCCTGGCGCTTGAGGGGGTCGAGGTCGGCCCAGCGGGCACCGAGCGAACGATAGGCAGCAATCAGGGACTGGACATGGACCTGCTTGCGGGCCACCGCCAGTTCGCTGGCGCTGGCGCGCACCGCGAAGGCGTTGGCCTTGGCACGCTGCGCGAACGACTCGACGACCGGCGCATGGGCCACGTCGCGCGATTCCGTGCCGTCGACGGCCGGAACGTTCTGCAGGGCATCGAAGTAGGCCCGCCAGTTGTCGGGGACCGAACCGGGGTTGTCGAGGTACGCCTCGTACAACTCTTCCACATAGGGCGCATTGCCCCCGAACAGGTACGAGTTCGACCTGTATTGCTGCATCATCTTTCGCTCACCTTTTGCGCCGGTTTCCAGCGCTCATGTGGGTTGAACAACCTTCCGCGACACGGCTTGACCGGTTGGCGGATTGCGACCCGCCTTTACGGTTCCGAGAACCAGAAAAGGGGACGGGAAGGACCTACAGAGTCAGAGGCGCGACTCTAACACCGCCCCGGTTGCCTCACAAATGCGTGGAAACCGAGAGCGAGAACAGCTGCACGGCCCGCGGGCTCTGGCTTTGGCTCTGGCTCAGGCGATCGTCGCTTCGTCGCTGCGCTTGTCACCGCGGCTGTCGGTCCACGACACGCTGAGGCGGTCGCCCGCCTTGCCGCCCTTGAAGCTGAACTGCAGGTAGGGGTTCTTCGACACCGCGGCGCCCCACTGGGCGGCGAGCACGGTGCGGCCGGCATGCTGGACCAGCACCTCCTGGATGAACCAGGCCGGGATGGTCCGGCCGGCCGCGTCCTTGCGCTGGCCGCTTTCCATCTCGTGGGCCATCAGGATGCGCACGGTGGTCCTGTCGCCCTGCACTTGCGCGCGGATGCGCATCGGTTCTGCCATGTTCGAGGGCCCGTCCTTCAGTTGCCGCAGCCGCCCAGCGTCACGGTGACCTGCTGCGCGGCGTAGTAGTACCGGTCGCCGACCTTCGCCAGGGCATAGACCTTCGAGGTTTCGGCCATCTTGATGTTGGTGGCGAGGTGGGCGTCGGTGCCTGACGGCAGCTCGAACACCGCCGCCAGCGCATTGGGATTCTTCTCGACCACGATGGCCAGCTGCGTGGTGCCGGGCAGCTGGCTGGCGGCGCTGACCCGCACGACCGCGCCGTTCTCTGCGATCTCGGGGGCCTGCAGCTGGACCTGCCGGCTCTCGGCCGCGGCCGCCGTGCCGCCCAGGGCCTTGACCACGGCGGCCAGCGACTGCGCCTCGAAGGCGGCCTGGTTCCAGGCGGCCCGGGCTGCCTGCGGCGAAAGGCCGGCCGCCGCGCCCAGCACCGCAGCGCCGGACTGCAACAGCTCGCGGCGGTTCGTCATGTGTGCTCCATCGGTTCGAGAAAATTGCATGCGGGAGCATGCGGGGCGCACTCTACGGCAAATGCGCAGGCCCCTCCCCGCCGGCCTTTGCCGCCGGCGCCGTCAGGCCAGCACCGCGCCCTGGGCAGCCCCTGCGTCGCGCCCCTGCAGCGACATCAGCCGCTCGAAGGCCTCGGGCGCCACCGCCGGCGAATAGAGGAAGCCCTGGAACTCGTCGCACCCCGCAGCCTCCAGGAAGCGGCGCTGCGCCTCGTTCTCCACCCCCTCGGCAATGACGGCCAGGCGCAGGGCCTTGCCCAGGTGGATGATGGCGTGGGCGATCCCGACGTCGCTCTCGTCGTCGGGCAGGCCGCTGATGAACGACCGGTCGATCTTGAGCTTGCGGATCGGGAAGCGCTTCAGGTAGCCCAGGCTGGAGTAGCCGGTGCCGAAGTCGTCGATCGCCAGGCACACGCCCAGCCGGGCCAGCGCGCTGAGGCGCTGCAACGCTTCGTCGGCATCGCGCAGCAGGATGGACTCGGTGAGCTCGAGCTCCAGGTATTCGGCGGGCAGCCCGGCACTGCCCAGCACGCCGGCCACCCGCTCGACGAAGTTGACCTGCTGGAACTGCAGCGCCGACACGTTGACCGACACGGTGATCGGCTGGCCGGCGCGGTACCACTGTGCGCCCTGCCGCACCGCCTCGGCCAGCACCCAGTCGCCCAGCGCCACGATGAAGCCGCTCTCCTCGGCCACCGGGATGAACTGCGCAGGCGACATGTCGCCCATCACCGGATCGCGCCAGCGGATCAGTGCCTCGGCACCGATGATGCGGCCGCTCGCGAGCTCGACCTGCGGCTGGTAGTGCAGCTTGAACGCGTCGTTGGCAAGCGCCAGCCGCATCGCGTGGTCCAGCTTCATGCGCGACAGCAGGTCTACGTTCATCTGGGGCTTGTAGAAGCGGAAGCTGCCCCGGCCGCGTTCCTTCACCCGGTACATCGCGGTGTCGGCATGCTTGACCAGGTCGTCCAGCGTGACGCCGTCGTTCGGGTACATCGCCACCCCGATGCTGCCGGTGACGGAGAAGTTCAGGTCGCCCAGCGCGAACGGCAGCGCCAGCGCTTCCAGCACCCGGCGGGCTGTCGACTCGGCGCCGCGCGCGTCTGCCTCGTGCAGCAGCATCACGAATTCGTCGCCGCCCAGCCGGGCCACGGTGTCCACCTCGCGAAGGCAGCCCTTGAGCCGCTCGGCCACTTCCATCAGCACGCGGTCGCCGAAGTGGTGGCCCAGCGAGTCGTTGATGTGCTTGAAGCGGTCGAGGTCGAGGAACAGCAGCGCGAAGCTGCCGTTGTCGCGCCGGGCCAGCGCCAGCGCGAACTCGATGCGCTCGGTGAGCTTCAGCCGGTTGGGCAGGCCGGTCAGCGCGTCGGAATAGGCGAGCTGCTCGATGCGGCGCTGGTCATGCAGCTTGTCGGTCAGGTCGCGGAAGAAGCAGATGTAGTGCAGCGGTGCGCCGTGAGCATCCGGCACCCGCACGAAGGACACCTGGCCGGGCCGCGCCTCGCCGTCGGCGCGGCGGTGCCACAGCTCGCCGGCCCAGTAGCCCTGGGCCGCCAGCGCCTGTTCTGCCCGGGTGGTGCCGGCTTCGTCGGCCGGATCGTGGAACAGCTCGTGCAGCCGCTGCCCGGCGACGCTGCGGCCCACCCCGCCCAGCAGCCGTTCGCAGCTCGGGTTGGCGGCCACGATGCGGCCATCGGCATCGGTCACGAAGATCGCATCGAGGCTGGCCTCGAACACCTTGGAGGCCAGCTGCAGCCGCGACTCGTTGGCCAGGCGCTGGGTGATGTCGCGGAACGAATACACCCGGCCGATCGGGCGACCGCGCCCGTATTGCGGCAGCGTCACACGTTCGAGCACCTTGCCCGAGTGCAGCACCAGCACGTCGGTGGCCCTCAACAGCGGCGCGTTGTCGATGTCCAGCAACCGGCGGGTGTAGCTCGCCTCGTCGACCACGCCGCGGTGCATCCAGGCATAGATGGCCGCGTCATTGCGTTCGGTCAGCAGCTCCGGCGGCAGGCTCCACAGCGCGGCGAAATGCTGGTTGTATCCGCGGATGCCGCCGTCGAGGTCGGTCACCAGGATGCCGTCGGCGGTGCTCTCCAGCGTGGCCCGCAATTCGGCCACCAGCTTCTCGAGCTCGTCTTCGGCGCGGCGCTGTTCGCTCAGGTCGCGCACGCCGACCACATAGACGGCCTCGCCGGGCGCCACCCACACGCGGCTGACGCGCCGCTCCACCTGCACCGTGCTGCCGTCGCGGCGGCGCACCAGCGTGTCCGACAGGATGCGGTCCGACACCCCGGCAGTCACGTCCTCCCAGAAGAACAGGTCCTCGGGCGCCGCCGCGAGATCCACCACCGGCAGTCCGACCAGTTCGGCCGCCGGTGCGCCGAGCAGACGCGCCGCCGCCTCGTTGGCCGCAAGCAGCCGCAGCTCGTGCGGGTCGACGACCCACACCGCCTCGAGCATGCCCTCGATGAGGTTCTTCCACGACATCACGCGGCCTCCGGCGGCGCCAGCTCGCGGGCACGCTCGAAGAAGTAGCTGATGCGAGGGCGCGGCGACAGGTAGTCGAGCGTCGCGCGGGGCAGCTGCTGCGGCTTGAGGCTGCGCCGCACGCCGAGTTCGGGCGTCTCCTCGAGATCGAGCACCAGGCACTCGGCACGCGGCACCCGCACGTCGTGCACCACCACCCGCGGCTTGAGCGGTCGCGCCGAGTTGACCGACACCACCAGGGCATAGCGGTCGTCGGTGAGCTGCACCACCGAGCCCGGCGGGTACACGCCCATCATCTTGATGAACGCACCCAGCATGGCGGCGTCGTAGCGCGCCTTCATCTGGGCAAAGATGTATGACAGCGCCTCGTGCGGCGTCATCGCCTGCGCGGGGCTGGGCGGGTTGCAGAGGTTGTCGTAGCGGTTGACCAGCGCAATGATGCGGCCGGCCTGGGTCATGCGGTCAGCCTTCGCCCGCTGCGGGAAGCCGGTGCCGTCGGCATGCTCGTGGTGCTGGCCGATCGCCAGCGTCGCGCCGGCGCTCAGGTTCATCTTGCGCGCCAGGTTCACGCCGTGGTTCACGTGCTCCTGGTAGAGGCGCGCCTGGGCCGCCGAGAAGGTGTCGTCCTTGTAGCGCACCCGGTCGGGCAACTCGATCTTGCCGATGTCGTGAAGCAGTGCGCCCACGCCGAGGTCCGCCAGCTCCTGGCCCTCCAGCCCCACCGCCTTGCCGAGCAGCAGCGAGGTCACCGTCACGTTCAGCGCATGGGTCGAGGCTCGGTCGCCGGCCCCTTCGGAGAGCAGCCGGATGCAGATCTCGTCGGCGCAGGACATCCTGTTCAGGAAGCCGTCCACCAGAGCCTCGGACTGCTCGCGGGCGGTCTGCGGTTGTGCCGAGCACAGGTCGACCGCCTGCCTGTAGGCCTTCGCAGCCTCGGCGAACTGGCGCTCGCACTGCCGCAGGCTGGCCTGCTGGCTTTGCAGCAGCTCCCGCCGGGCGCGCAGGCCGGCTTCGCGTGCCTCGGCCTCGGCACGCGCCGCTTCGTTCGCCGCTTCGTTCGCCGCCTCGGTCACCGGCAGCGTGGCCATCGACGCCGGCTGCAGCGGCACCTCGGGGTCGCTGCGCTCGGGCGAGTAGCGCACGCGGGCCATGCCCAGCTCGCGGATGGTCGAGATCTGGTCGGCCGAGGCGATCTTGAAGCTGCTCAACGGGAATGGATGCCCCATCCACCCGACGTCGAGGTGGACAAACATGCCGACGCGCAAGTGCGCCACATCGACATACTGCGGATCCGGTTTGGTCTTCATCCCTGAACGGTCAACTCGACGGCGGCCCATGCGGGCCTTTTCGCTTCTCCAGCGGATATCGACACCGTTTCAGGCTTCTTGAGCACGCCGCAGGTGCAGGGAAAAGCAGGTGCCCGTGATCTCCGGCGCGCTGGCCACTGTGAGGCGCCCGCCCAGCCGTTCGCTGACCTCGCGGGCGATGGCCAGGCCCAGGCCGGAGCCGTCGTCATTGCGGCGGTCGGCCCGGTCGCCGCGCCAGAACGGCTCGAACACATGCGCCAGGTGCTCGGGCGGGATGCCCGGCCCGTCGTCATGCACGCCGATGTGCACGCCGGCGTCGTCCTGCTCGATGCGCAGCTCGATGTTGGGTCCGCCGTAGCGCAGCGCGTTGTCGAGCAGGTTGTTGACGATCTCTCCCAGCCACACCGGATGTGCCCATGCCAGGCAAGGCTGCGGCGGCGCTTCGAGGGCAATGTTGCGGCCCTCCCGCACCGCCTGGAGCACCAGCGGCTCGGCCGCGCTGCGCAGCACCGGCGTCACGTCGAGCACCTGCTGCGACTGCACGTCGGTGAGGGCTGCTTCGGCGCGCGCAAGGCGCAGCAGCTGCGCGATGAGCCGGGCCATGCGGTCGGTGGACAAGGCGAGCGCGTCGGTCAGCTGGCTCCAGCCGCCCGGCGGAAGGGCCTGCAGCTCATGCTGCAGCTCCTGCACCAGCACGCGCAGGCCGGCCACGGGCGTGCGCAACTGGTGGGCCGCGTCGGCCACGAAGCGGCGCTGGCCGTCGATCGATCGCCTCACGTTGCCCAGCAGCGTGTTGATGCGCTCGATGAGCGGCAGGATCTCGCGCGGCACGGCCGCCAGCGGCAGCGGCCGCAGGTCGTGGGCGTCGCGCCGCTCCACCTCGCCGATCACCTCGCGCAGCGGTGCCACGCCGCGGCGGATGCCCCAGGCCAGCAGCACGAAGGTCAGCGTCCCGAGCGCCAGCGTCGGGCCGATCGCGCCCCACTGCACCTCGCGCACCAGCTGGGCGCGCTTGCGGGTCGTTTCCACCACCACCACGGTGACCAGCTGGTCGAGCATCGGCGAGGCCACCGTGACCAGGGCGCCGCGCACCGGCTCCTTCAGGTAGGTGGCGTCGAACAGCACCGTCTTGTCGAGGTTGCGGGTTCGAGCGGGCGGCATCGGCAGGTCGCCGGCGCCGGCCAGCACCTGCCCGTCCTCGTCCACCACCATGAAGCTGTTGCGGTCGGCCACGTCCCAGGACATGAGCTCCAGCGTCTGGCGGCTGATCTGGATGCTGGGGCCCTGCTCGCCCCAGGTGACCTGCGTGGCAATGGCGCCGGCTTCGTCCTGCAGGGCGCGGTCGAAGGCCGCATTGCCCGCATAGCGGGCCACGACGTAGGCGCCGCCGGCGGCGACCGCCACGCCGAACAGCCACACCCACAGCAGCGGCGCGAGCAGCTGGCGCCGCAGGCTCGGCTGGCGGGGCGAATAGAAGTCGGGGACGGCCAAGGTTCAGGGGTGGGCGTCGGCCGGCGCGGCGCCCGGCTCGGCAACTTCCATCACGTAGCCGAAGCCGCGCACCGTCTTGATGACGACGCCGAGTTCGCCAAACCGCTTGCGCAGCCGGTGCACATAGACCTCGACGGAGTTTTCGCTGAAGTCGGCCTCCCAGTTCGAGAGGGTCGAGACGATCAGCTCCTTGGGCACCACGCGGCCGGGCTTGGCCATCAGCATCTCGGTCAGCGCGAACTCGCGCGGCGACAGCCGCACACGCTCGCCGTTGCACCGCAGTTCCTTGTGCTGCAGGTCCATCGTGAGCGGCCCGAGCTGCAGGGTGTCGTCCACCCGGCCGTCGGAGCGGCGCTTGAGCGCCCGCAGGCGGGCCAGCAGCTCGGGGATGTCGAAGGGCTTGACCAGGTAGTCATCGGCGCCTGCGTCGAGCCCCTGCACCCGGTCGCGCACGTCGTCGCGCGCGGTGAGCAGCAGCACCGGCAGCTTGGCACCCTGCTTGCGCCAGAAGCGCAGCACCTCCATGCCGTCGCGGCGCGGCAGGCCCAGGTCGAGCACGGCCATGTCGAACTGGCCGACCAGCCCTTCGGCACAGGCGGCCATGCCGTCGGCCAGCACGTCGACCTGCCAGCCTTCGCGCTGCAGCGCGCGCGCCACGCCCAGGCTCAACGCCGAGTCGTCTTCCACCAGCAACACCCGCACCGCCATCGTCACCTCCAGCGCGGAATTGTCGCCGTGCCGCGCCATGAAAAAGGCCGGCTCGAGGCCGGCCTTTCCCCAATAGCGTGTGCGATCAGGCGAAGTTCTTCTCGGCGAAGTCCCAGTTCACGAGGCTCGTGAGGAAGGTCTCGACGAACTTCGGGCGGGCATTGCGGAAGTCGATGTAGTAGGCATGCTCCCACACGTCGATGGTGAGCAGCGGCTTGTCGGTGGTGGTCAGCGGCGTGGCGGCGTTGCTGGTGTTCACCAGGTCCACGGAGCCATCGGCCTTCTTGACCAGCCAGGTCCAGCCCGAACCGAAGTTGCCCACGGCCGACTTGGTGAAGGCTTCCTTGAAGGCGGCATAGCTGCCGAACTTGGCATTGATGGCCGCGGCCAGCGCCCCCTTGGGCTCGCCGCCGCCCTGCGGCTTCATGCTGTTCCAGAAGAAGGTGTGGTTCCAGACCTGGGCGGAGTTGTTGAAGATGCCGCCGCTGGACTTCTTGATGATCTCTTCAAGGCCCAGGTTCTCGAACTCGGTGCCCTTGATGAGGTTGTTGAGGTTGGTGACGTAAGCCTGGTGATGCTTGCCGTAGTGGAAGTCGAAGGTTTCCTTCGAGATGTGCGGGGCGAGTGCGTCGGCCGCATACGGCAGGGGGGGCAGGGTGTGTTCCATGTCTTCTTCCTCTCGTGAGATGGGTGGTTCGAATCGAACCGGAGGATTGTAGGCAGGCGTGATGGCCCTGCCGTGCCTGCAGACTTGGGCGCCTCAGGGCTTGCCTTCCTCGATCCGATGGACCTGCGCCTCGATGCGCCCGTCGGCCAGCACCGCGACGATGCCCTGCCCCAGCTGCACCTGCTTCGCGGAGGTCACGGCATGGCCTTGCGCATCGCTGATCCACGCATAGCCGCGCTGCAGCACGCGCTGCGGGTCGACCGCCGACAGGCGGTTGCCCAGCGTTTCGAGCCGCTGCCCGCGCAGCAGTTGCGCCATGGCCGCCGCACGCTGCAGCCGCTCGGCCTGCCGCAGCAGCTCGCGCTCGCGAGCTGCGCGCCAGTGGGAGGTGCCGGTCAGCCAGCGCTGCTGCAGGAGCGCCAGCGTGTGCCGGTGCCGCTGCAGCATCTGCGCCGGCCTTGCCATGCGCAAGGCCGTCTGGTCGAGCCGCTGATCGGAGGCGTCGAGCTGGCGCCTCACACGCTCGCGCAGGCGGCGCGCGAGCGCTTGCAGGTGCGACTTGCAGTCGGCACACACCGGGGCCGCCAGTTCCGCGGCCGCCGTCGGCGTGGGCGCCCGCAGGTCGGCCGCGAGGTCGGCCAGCGTCACGTCGGTTTCATGGCCCACGCCACAGACCACCGGCAGCGGGCTCGCGGCCACCGCACGCACGACCCGCTCGTCATTGAAGGCCCAAAGGTCCTCGAGCGAGCCGCCGCCGCGGCAGAGGATGAGCGCGTCGACTTCAGCGCGCCGCCCCGCCAGCGCCAGCGCGGCCACCAGCTGTGCCGGCGCTTCGGCGCCCTGCACCGCACTCGGGTAGACGATCACCTCCACCTGAGGCGCCCGCCGGGCCAGCGCCGTCACCACGTCGTGCAGGGCCGCAGCCCCGAGCGAGGTGACCACACCCAGGCGCCGCGGGAATCGCGGCAGCGCCCGCTTGCGCTCGGCGGCGAAGAGGCCCTGCGCCTCCAGCCTGGCCTTCTGTCGCAGGAACTGCTCGTACAACGCGCCGGCACCCGCGCTGCGCATGCTCTCGACCACGAACTGGAGGTCGCCGCGCGGCTCGTACACCGCGACGCGGCCGCGCACCTCGACCAGCTGGCCCTCCCGCGGCTCGAAATCGAGCAAGGCGGCCGAGCGGCGAAACATCGCGCAACGCAGCAGCGCGGCGCCGGACTCGTCTTGCAGGCTGAAGTAGCAATGGCCGCTCGCTGCGCGGCTGAACCCCGCGAGTTCGCCTCGCACCGTGCAGGCGGCAAAGCGCGCGGCCAGCGTGTCGGCCACCGCATGCACGAGGCCGGCCACCGTCCAGACTTGCCGCCCGAGCCCGCCGGACGGGGCGTTCATGTCACGCATGCGGCGCCAGCCCAGTGTTTTTGCGGCACCAGAACTCCACAACCGCGCCGTTGCAGGCTTTGCGCCGGGGTGTGCATGTCATGAGGCTTTCACAATCGCGTAAGTGACTGATCTGCAATGACTTTTCATTGCCTTTTGTTTGAGCATTTTGTCGAAAGCCTTGATTTTTCGGGCCTTCGCGTGGCGGCGACCCCGGTTGCCCACAAAGTTGTCCACAGCAACGGTGGATGGATCCGGGTTTCAGGTCGGTGTGGTGCGCATGCCGCGCCACCTGATCCACGAGGCCCATGCGGCGCCATAATCGCGCCCGACTCAAAGCCGCCTAGAGGGGACCTTGCTTTCGATCATACAAGCCGCTGGCTGGCCGATCTGGCCGCTGATCCTGTGTTCCATCGTCGCGCTGGCGCTGGTGATCGAGCGCTTCATGAGCCTGCGCTCCACCCGCGTGGCGCCGCCCAAGCTGCTCGATGAAGTGATCTCCTTCACCCGCTCGAGCCTGCCCGCCCCCGACGTGGTGAACAAGCTCGCGAACAACTCGGTGCTGGGCATGGTGCTGGCTTCAGGCCTGCGAGCGCTGATCGCGGAGCCGCGCATCAGCGAGCAGGCCCTGCGCGCGGTGTTCGAGTCGGCCGGCCGCGCCGCCGTGCACAAGCTCGAGCGCTACCTCAACACGCTGGGCACCATCGCCACCGCAGCGCCGCTGCTGGGGCTGCTGGGCACTGTGGTGGGCATGATCGAGATCTTCGGTTCGCAGTCGCCCACGTCCGGCAGCAATCCCGAGCAACTCGCTCACGGGATTTCGGTGGCGCTGTACAACACCGCGTTCGGCCTCATCGTCGCCATCCCGTCGCTGATGTTCTACCGGTACTTCCGCGGACTGGTGCATGACTTCACCATCGAGCTCGAGCAGGCCGCCGAGCGCATGGTGCCGCACCTGATGCGCTTCGTGATCGCCCGCGAGAAGCAGCAGCAACAAGGCTGAGCCAGGCCATGCGATTCACCCACCGCCGAAGCGAAGAGCCGGAGATCAACCTGATCCCGTTCATCGACGTGCTGCTGGTCGTGCTGATCTTCCTGATGCTCACGACCACCTACTCGAAGTTCACCGAACTCAAGGTGAACCTGCCGGTGGCCGATGCGGAGCGCTCGCGCGACTACCCGAAGGAAATCATCGTCTCGGTGGCAGGCGACGGCCGCTATGCGGTCAACAGGAAGCCGGTCGAGGGTCGCAGCATCGAGCTGCTGGCCGCCGAGCTGGCGGCGGCAGCCGCCGGCGAAAAGGACCGCATGGTGATCATCTCGGCCGATGCCACGGCAGCCCACCAGAGCGTCATCAACGTGATGGACGCGGCACGCCGCGCCGGGCTTTCGCAACTCACCTTCGCGACGCAGTCCTCACGCTCCGGCGGCGACTCGAACTGAGTCGCGCCACGGAAGGCCCTCGCTTGTCCACCGGGTCGCAGCGGCTGCAGCAGGCCTGGCTGCAGCGCGGCGCACTCTCCCGAGCGCTGTGGCCGCTGTCGCGGCTGTTCGGCCTGCTCGTCGGCACCCGCAGGCTGCTGTATCGCAGCGGACTCAAGCGCGCCGAAAGCGTGGGGCTTCCGCTCGTCGTGGTGGGCAACCGCATCGTGGGCGGCGCGGGCAAGACCCCGGTGGTGATGGCGCTGGTGGAGCACCTGCGTTCACGCGGCCTGCGGCCGGGTGTCATCTCGCGCGGCTACGGCCGGCGCACGCAGGGTGTGCTCGAAGCCACGCGTGAGCGCACCGCCAGCGAGGTCGGCGACGAGCCGCTGCTGATCCACCTGCGCACCGGAGCCCCGGTGGTGGTGGGCCGCGACCGCACAGCGGCGGCCTGGGCCTTGCGGACCGCCCATCCCGAAATCGACGTGATCGTCTGCGACGACGGCCTGCAGCACCTGCGCCTGGCGCGCGAGATCGAGATCATCGTGTTCGACGATCGCGGCGCCGGCAACGGCTGGCTGCTGCCGGCCGGCCCCTTGCGCGAACCGTTGCAGGCCGCATCGCTCGCGAAGCGCCAGATCGTGCTCTATACCGGCGGCGTGGCGAGCACGCCGCTGCCGGGCTTCATCGCGCAGCGCGGCCTGGGCGGCGTGGTGCCGCTGGCCGGCTGGTGGAATGCGCGTACCGCCACCGACCTGCGGGTGTTGGCCGGCCGCAGTGTCTTGGCGGTGGCCGGCATCGCGCGCCCCGAGCGCTTCTTCGAATCGCTGGCCCGAGCCGGCCTGGAGATCACCCCGCTCCCGCTGCCCGACCACGACGGCTTCGAGCATCTGCCCTGGCCGGCCGGCACGACCGACGTCGTGGTCACCGAAAAGGATGCGATCAAGCTGGACCCGGCGCGGGTGGCGCGCGAAACGCCGGCGACGCGGGTGTGGGTGGCAACGCTAGACTTCCAGCCCGATCCGGAATTCTTCGGCGCCGTGGACCGTGCGCTGCAGGACATCGGTGCCCTCGCGCACTGACCGGCCGAACGCCTCACCGAGAACCGCCATGGACACCCGCCTGATCGAACTGCTGGTCTGCCCCCTCTGCAAAGGACCGCTCACGCACGAGCGCGAAGCGCACGAACTCGTCTGCCCGGCCGACCACCTGGCCTTTCCCGTGCGCGACGGCATCCCGGTGATGCTGGAGAGCGCCGCACGGCCGCTCGACGAGCCCGCGCCCTCCGTTCCGGCGGCCAGCGCATGAGCTTCACCGTGCTCGTGCCGGCACGGCTGGCTTCGACCCGCCTGCCCAACAAGCCGCTGGCCGACATCGCCGGACTGCCGATGGTGGTGCGGGTGGCGCAGCGTGCGGCACAAAGCAAGGCCAAGGCCGTCGTGGTCGCGGCGGACGATGCCTCGGTGGCCGAGGCTTGCAAGGCCCATGGTGTCGGTGTGGTGCTGACGCGCCGCGACCACGCCACGGGCAGCGACCGCCTGGCCGAGGCTTGCATGCTGCTGGGGCTCGATGGCACAGACGTGGTGGTCAACGTGCAGGGCGACGAGCCGCTGATCGACCCGGCCCTGATCGACGCCTGCGCGGCCCTGCTGGCCGAACGCAGCGACTGCGTGATGAGCACGGCCGCCCATGCGATCGAAGACCCGGCCGAGTTCACCAACCCCAACGTGGTGAAGGTGGTGCTCGACGCGGCAAATCGCGCGCTCTACTTCTCGCGCGCGCCCATCCCGTGGTGGCGCGACGGCTATGCCTCGGGCATCTCAGGCCTGAGCGACCCATTGCCGCTGCGGCATGTGGGCCTCTATGCCTACCAGGCCGGCTTCCTTCGCCGCTTCCCGAGCCTGCCGCCGGCGCCTCTCGAAGGCGTGGAGTCGCTCGAGCAATTGCGTGTGCTGTGGCACGGCGAACGCATCGCAGTCCATGTGAGTGCGTCGCGTCCCGGACCGGGCGTCGACACCGCCGAAGACCTGGAGCGGGTGCGCGAAATCCTCTTGCGGGCCGCCTGATGGTGCGTGCCCCCGCAGGGGGCGCCGAGTCAGGTTCGCGAAGGGGTGCGTGGTATCCTCGCCGCGAAAAAACGCGGGGCCTCAGGCTCTCTCTTCGAGGACCCCGGATCCATACGAGACACCAAGGAATCCCATGAGATTGATCCTGTTGGGCGCCCCCGGCGCCGGCAAGGGCACGCAGGCTGCCTTCATCTGCCAGAAGTACGGCATCCCGCAGATCTCAACCGGCGACATGCTGCGTGCCGCAGTGAAGGCCGGGACTCCGCTGGGCCTGGCCGCCAAGAAGGTGATGGATTCCGGTGCCCTGGTGAGCGACGACATCATCATCGGTCTCGTGAAGGAACGCATCGCCCAGCCGGACTGCGCCAAGGGCTTCCTGTTCGACGGCTTCCCGCGGACCATTCCGCAGGCCGATGCCATGAAGGCTGCCGGCGTGAAGCTCGACTACGTGCTCGAGATCGACGTGCCCGATGAAGCCATAATCGAGCGCATGAGCGGGCGCCGCGTGCATGCGGCGTCGGGCCGCACCTACCACGTGAAGTACAACCCGCCCAAGGTCGCCGGCCGTGACGATGCCACCGGCGAAGAACTGATCCAGCGCGAGGACGACAAGGAAGAGACCGTCAAGAAGCGCCTGGCCGTCTACCAGGCGCAGACGCGCCCGCTGGTCGACTACTACTCCGCCTGGGCCGCCACCGGCGATGGCGCGGCGCCGAAGTACCGCAAGATCAGCGGCACCGGCGGCGTCGAGGAGATCACCGCACGCGCGCTCGCCGCACTGGCCTGAAGTCTGCAAGATGGAGCCGCCCGCGAGGCGGCTCTTTTTCGGCCTCGAATTGACGTTTACGTCAACGTCAACGAACTGCGGCCGACCGTACTCACTCACACATCCACCGACAGGAGCACTCCATGGAAATCAAAGGCAAGGTCTTCATCGTCACCGGCGGCGCATCGGGCCTGGGCGAAGGCACCGCACGCATGCTCGCCAGCGAAGGCGGCAAGGTCGTGATCGCCGACCTGCAGGTCGAAAAGGGCGAGGCCCTGGCCCGCGAGATCGGCGGCGCCTTCGTGAAGTGCGACGTGTCGGACGAAGAGGACGGCAAGGCCGTCGTGGCGAAGGCCGTCTCGATGGGCAAGCTGATGGGCCTGGTCAACTGCGCCGGCATTGCGCCCGCCGTCAAGACCGTAGGCAAAGACGGCGCCCACCCGCTGGCGGTCTACACCAAGGTGATCAGCGTCAACCTGATCGGCAGCTTCAACATGATCCGGCTGGCTGCCGAGGCGATGTGCAAGAACGAACCGGAGGCCACCGGTGAACGCGGCGTGATGATCTCCACCGCCAGCGTGGCCGCCTTCGACGGGCAGATCGGCCAAGCCGCCTATGCGGCCTCGAAGGGTGGCGTGGTCGGCATGACGCTGCCGATCGCCCGCGACCTGGCACGCAACGGCATCCGCAACATGACCATCGCCCCCGGCATCTTCGGCACGCCGATGCTGTTCTCGATGCCGCAGGAGGTGCAGGACGCGCTGGCCGCCAGCGTCCCCTTCCCCAGCCGCCTCGGCAAGCCGGAGGACTACGCGAAGCTGGTGCACCAGATCATCACCAACGACATGCTCAACGGCGAAGTGATCCGCCTCGACGGCGCGATCCGCCTCGCCCCTCGCTGACGTCCGACCGCGGCATGCGGTTGTGAGCGAGGTAACAAAACGCCAGCAGCGCTCGCGGCGCAGGGAGTGCTGGCGCAGGATGGCGTGTTTTCCGGAGACACCATGCATCTGAAGAGCACGTCGACATCGCCGCACCATCGGCTCGCCGCTCATGCCTGGCTGCTGAGCCTGTTGTTGCTCCTGGGTGCCTGCGCCACCCAGCGCCCTGCTGCCGAGTTCAACTACCAGCCGCCCGACCAGCCCGAAGCCGCGTCGGGTTATGTCGAGAAGTCCGGCTGGCAGACGCGCAAGTTCGCGGTGGCGGCGGCCAACCCGCTCGCCACTGACGCGGGCTACCAGGTGCTCAAGGCCGGCGGTTCCGCCATCGATGCGGCGATCGCGGTGCAGATGGTGCTCACGCTGGTGGAGCCGCAGTCCAGCGGCATCGGCGGCGGCGCCTTCCTGATGCACTGGGACGGCAAGCGCACCGAGGCCTACGACGGGCGCGAAACGGCGCCGGCTGCCGCCGATGAACGCCTGTTCCTCAAGCCCGACGGCACGCCGATGAGCTTCATCGAGGGCGTGGTCGGCGGCCGCTCGGTGGGAACGCCGGGCGTGCTGCGCATGCTCGAGCAGGCCCACAAGGAGCACGGCAAGCTGCCCTGGGCCCAGCTGTTCGAGCCCGCCATCCGGCTGGCCGAACAAGGTTTCAAGCTCAGCCCGCGGCTGCACACCCTGCTGTCCGGTGAAAAGCACCTGGGCCAGGACGGCACCGCCGCCGGCTACTTCCTGCTACCCGACGGCAAGGTGCCGGAACTCGGCACGGTGATGCGCAACCCGGCGCTCGCCGCCGTGTTGCGGCAAGTAGCCAGCAAGGGCGCCGATGCGTTCTATCGTGGGCCCATCGCCAGGGACATCGCCGCCAAGGTGCGCAACCACTCGAGCAACCCCGGCCGCCTGAGCGAAAAGGATCTCGCGGACTACAAGCCGAAGAAGCGCGAGCCGCTGTGCACTGACTGGCGGCGCTACCGCCTGTGCGGATTCCCGCCGCCGTCGTCCGGCCACATCGCGATCGCACAGATGCTGGGCATCCTCGAGCAGGCCACGCCCGTGGGGTCACCGCTCACCAACGGGCTGCCCAGCGACGAGGTGCTGCACAACTACACCGAGGCTGCACGCCTGGCCTTCGCCGACCGCGGCATGTACGTGGCCGACCCGGACTTCGTGGCGCCGCCGGCCGGCTCCTGGCGCAGCCTGCTGAGCGAGGCCTACCTGCTGGAGCGCGCCTCGCTGATCGGCCCCCAATCGATGAAGATCGCCAAGCCGGGCCAACCGCGCGGCACCTCGCTCGCGTGGGCGCCGCAGCCCGAGCAGCCCGAACGCGGCACCTCGCACATCTCGATCGTCGACGCCGAAGGCCGCGCCATCGCGATGACCACCACCATCGAGGACCAGTTCGGCTCGCGCCAGATGGTCAATGGCGGCACCGGACTGGCGGGCGGCTTCCTGCTCAACAACCAGCTCACCGACTTCAGCTTCGCGCCGGCCGATGCCACCACAGGCCAGCCCATCGCCAACCGGGTGCAGCCGGGCAAACGCCCGCGCTCGAGCATGAGCCCGACGCTGGTGTTCGACAAGGCGAGCGGCGAGTTGCTCATGTCGGCCGGCTCACCGGGCGGCGCGCTGATCATCCACTACACCGCGAAGACGCTGTTGGGCACGCTGGCATGGGGGCTCAACGCCCAGCAAGCCATCAACCTGCCCAACTTCGGCTCGAACAACGGGCCGACGCTGCTGGAGGCCAAGCGGTTCCCGCTCACCACCGTCGAAGCGCTCAAGTCGCGCGGCCACGAGGTGCGCGAGCAGGACATGACCAGCGGCCTGCAGGCCTTGCAGCGCAACGCCGAAGGCTGGTTCGGCGGCGCCGACCCGCGCCGCGAAGGTGTGGTGGCAGGCGACTGAGGCGGCCTCCTCGCGGAAGCGCCGCTCAGTCGAGGTTGAACCCGAGCTCCACCACCGCAGTCTGCGTCTTGCGGACCGGCTTGAAGCGCCATTGCGACACGGCCTCGATGGCCGTTTCGTTGAGGCGGCGATGCGTGGTCTTCACGACCTCGGCCTTGGCGACCGTACCGTCTGCCTGCACGTCGAAACGCACCTGCACCAGGCCCTTGCGCAGCTGGCGCATCACCGATGCCGGGAATTCGGGCTCGCCTTGCCGCACGGGCACCAGCGCGATGTCTTCGTCGTCGTCGTCAGCCGGCGCGGCGGCCTGGTTCGGAGCCACCGAGGCGACCTGCCTCTGCGCTGTGTCCGCGCTCTGGCCTTTCGCGAGTTCGCCGCCAGCCGGGTTCGCCGATACGGAGGCGGACGAAGCATCCACCTTGGTGGCATCACCGCCCTTCACTGCTGCTGAAGCTCCAGCAGTCGCGGCCGCGTCCGCGCGAGCAGGGCGCCCAGCCGGGGACGCTGTCGCTGTCGCTGGCGCAGCGGCCGGCCTGTCCTTGTCGTCGCGCCTGGATTCGGCCTTCGCTTCGGGCCTTGCCTCAGACTTGGGCTCGGGCTTGGGCTCGCCTTTGGCTTTGCGCGGCTTGTCCGAGTGGATCATGATCCAGTGGAACACCTTGTCGGCATCGCGCTTTGCGCGCTCTGCCGCCGACATCTCGCCGTTCGGCGCGGGCGGCGGCGCCACGGCAGCAGGTGCTTGCGCATGCGCCGCTTCGGCCCCCAGCGCCATGAAGGCAATGGCGGCCATTGCATGGCGACCGCGCTCACGCATGCGGCGCGCAGGTTCCAGCAGGCAGTGGGTGAGCTCCAGTGAAGTGCGCGGCAGCGATGGCCTGCCGGCAGATGCATGACGGGGCATGCAGTCCTCCGAACGTCCTTGGCGCGCACGCACACGATCGGTGGACGGCGCTTGTTGTGTTGTGCTTTCGGGTGGGAAAGCGGCTCGTGGCCGCAAGATCGCAAAAAGTGTACCCAGCTGTAGCACGACGGACGTCGGGTCGAACCCGGGCAGGCGGACGTGAAGCACTTCACGCCTGCCGGTTACATCAAGGCATCATGCGCGCCCCGGCTTGTACGGCAGCCCCTTGATCGCAGCCGCCGCCATGTCGAGCGCTTCACGCGGCTTGCGCTGGCCGCCGTTGATGTCGCGCAGCGCCGTCGTGAAGTGCTGCCAGAACAGCGTCATCTCGATGTTGCTCGGCATGGCCCGACCGGCGTAGATCGCATCCATCGAAGTGCGGATGCGCGGGTCGGCATACAGCGTCCAGAACATCTGCTTCGAAGCCGGCACGCCGAGCGGCTTGTCGGCGTTCATCTGCGCCAGCGCCGCGGGTTTCAGCAGGTGGTTCTCCAGGAAGTCCACCGCCAGCTTCTGGTGGGGCGAACCCTGCACCAGCATCGCGCCCAGCACACCAACGAAAGGCTTGGCCGCCTTGCCCGAGAGGCTGGGCAGCGGCGCCACGCCGAAGTCGATGCCGTTGTCCTTCAGCCCTTCCCACGCCCAGGGGCCGGTGATCCACATGGCCTGCTTGCCGTCCTGCATGTCGGCCTCGGCCTGCTGGTAGCTGAGGCCGCCCTCGGGGATCATGCCGATCTGCATGAGCCTCACCAGGAATTCGGCCCCCTTCACTGCACCTGGATGATTGATGCCGGTGTCGCGTGCGTCATAGCTGCCATCGAGCTTGCGCTGGAAGACGTAGGCGCCGCCCGCGGCCATCAAGGGCCAGGTGAAGTAGGGGCTGGCGGTCTCCCAGCCGAGCGCGCGGATGCCGCGGCTGCGAAAGCCGTCGTGCAGGCTGATGATCTCTTCGCAACTCTTCGGCGGCGTCGGCACGAGCTTCTTGTTGTAGAGCAGCGCGACCGCCTCCACCGAGATGGGGTAGCCCCACACCTTGCCGCCGGAGGTGAAGCCGTCCCAGGCCACTTGCACGATGTCGCTGCGAAGCGCCGGGCCAGGCGTCACCGGGACGAGCCAGCCCCGTGCCATCCAGTCGCCCAGGCGGTCGTGCGGCCACACCCAGATGTCCGGGCGTTCCGAAGCGTTGCCGCCCTTCATCACTTCCTCGAAGCGGCTCACCGCGTTGTCGAAGTGCTCGACCACCACCCTGACCCCGGTCCTTGCCGAATAGGCCTGCGCTGCTTTCGCGAGTCCCTTGTAGCCCTTGTCGGCATTGATCCAGATCCTCAGCGCGCCGCTGCCGGCGGCGGCGTGCACCCGGGGCAGCGCGGCAGCCGTTGCCGACGCACCCAGCCAATGGACGATGTTTCTGCGCTTCATGTTCTCGTACTCCTCGGTCGACGCCCTCTGCATGCGGGGCGCCGCGATCGTGCATCGGCCTGCGAACCGCCGGCGGGGTGTTGTCCCTGACGCTACGGCCACTACAGCCGGCGTCGCGCGATCGCTCGTGACAATCTGCCCGCCCGGCGCCCGGCCGAGGTCATGCAGCGTGTTCGATAGACTCGCCTGGTGATTCCGCAACCCTTCATCCAGGAACTGCTCGCCCGCACCGACATCGCCGAGGTGGTGGGCCGCTACGTGCAGCTCAAGAAGGCCGGCATCAACCTCAAGGGCCTGTGCCCTTTCCACGGCGAGAAGACACCCAGCTTCATCGTCAGCCCCACCCGCCAGACCTATCACTGCTTCGGCTGCGGAGCGCACGGCAATGCGGTGGGCTTCCTGATGGAACACGCCGGCATGGGGTTCATCGACGCCGTGCGCGACCTCGCCCAGCAATGCGGACTGCAGGTGCCCGAGGACGACAGCACCCCCGAGGAACGTGAGCGCGCCAAGGCGCTGAAGGAGCGCCAGTCCACCCTGACCGACGTGCTGGCGAAGGCAGCCGAGCACTACCGCAAGCAGCTCAAGGCCAGCCCGCGCGCCGTGCAGTACCTGAAGGGTCGCGGGCTGACGGGAGAAATCGCGGCCCGCTTCGGCCTTGGTTACGCCCCCGAAGGCTGGCGAGGCCTCGCCAGCGTGTTCCCGCGGTACGACGACCCGCTGCTGGCCGAAAGCGGCCTCGTCATCGTGCAAGGCGACGAAGGCGAAGAGCAGAAACGCTACGACCGGTTCCGCGACCGTGTGATGTTCCCGATCCGCTCGGTGCAGGGTGAGGTCATCGGCTTCGGCGGCCGGGTGCTCGACAGCGGCGAACCCAAGTACCTCAACTCGCCCGAGACGCCGGTCTTCGTGAAGGGCCGCGAGCTCTACGGGCTGTACGAGGCGCGCGCCGCGCTGCGCGAACGCGGCTACGTACTGGTGACCGAGGGCTACATGGACGTCGTGGCGCTCGCACAGCTCGGCTTTCCCAATGCGGTTGCCACACTGGGCACCGCATGCACCGCAGAGCATGTGCACAAGCTGTTCCGCTTCACCGACCGCGTGGTGTTCAGCTTCGACGGCGACGCTGCCGGCCGGCGCGCCGCCGCACGGGCGCTCGAGGCTGCCCTGCCTCATGCCAGCGACACCCGCAGCATCAAGTTCCTGTTCCTGCCGACCGAACACGACCCGGACTCCTACGTGCGGGAATTCGGCAGCGAGGCCTTCGAGCGATGCGTGAACGACGCCGTGCCGCTGTCGCAGCAGCTCATCGAACACGTGCGCGAGGACTGCGACCTGGGCACCGCCGAGGGCCGCGCCCACATGCTGGCCAATGCCAAGCCACTAGTCCTGCAACTGCCAAGCGGGCTGCTTCGCGAACAGCTCGTGGCGGAGCTGGCGGGCATGGGTGGGGTCACGGCAGAGCAGCTGGCGCAGCACTGGGGTGGGGGCGCCAGGCCACAGTCGCCCGCCCGGCAGAACGCGGGCCCCGGCCCGCGCACGGAGCGGTCCGCCACCGCTCCTTCGCACTCCGCGCCGCGCACGCCGCCGCGGGCGGTTCGCCATCAGGCGGCCACGCTGCTCGACCGCGCCGCCTGGATGCTGCTGCACCGCAGCGAACTGTCAGAGCACCTGTCGGGCTCCTTGCACGACCTGCTGGGCGGCCAGCCGCAGCCCTATGGCGACTTCTTTCGCTGGCTCGACCGAACGGTGCACGATCACGGCCCCCTGGCGCGCGCCGCGCTGGTGGAGCAGCTCGAGCAGGACGCCGAAGCGGCGGTGTTCGGCCCGCTCGTTTCGCGCCTCAACGCCATGCATGAGGTCCCCGACGAGGCCGATCCGATGAAGGACCTGGAGGTGACGCTCTTGCGCCTGCGCATGCAGGCGCTGCGAGAGCAGCAGGAAGCCCTGGCGGCTGCTGGCGACCTGTCCGAGCCGGTGAAGACCAGGCTGCGCGAGCTCAAGGCCGAGCAGGACGAGCTCACGGCCGCCATTTCGGCCGCCACAGCCCCGCCGGGGCGCTGATTTGCGCCCACTTTTGACGAACGCGTGTCAATCGACGATAATTAAGGGTTTGTTACTGCGGCAAGAGTGACAGCAGCACCTCCGGGCCCCGGCCACCCGCGACACGGGTTACATACAGGCCACCCTTTCCCCGCAAGGGCTGCACCTCTAAGACGTCCACGCGATCTTGCCCGTCGGTAGCTCGTTAGACCGTCCGCCCGCCGTGCTTTGCACTGTGGGGCCGCGGCCTTTGCCGAAGTCTTGCCAAACCCATCGTTGGCCCGCACCTGGCATGGAATCCGCTGCATGAGCACGTCACGAGCCCGAGCCTTCACCATCCGAGGAACCGCATGACCGCGAAGAAGAGCGCCCCCACCCCGGCAGCGAAGTCCGTTGCCGCCAAGCCCGCCGCCAAAGGCGGCAAGGCCGTCGAGGCTGAAGACAAGAAGACCAAGGCCACGGCCGCAGCCAAGCCTGCCGCCAAGGCTGCGGCTGCCACTTCCGACGAACCCAAGGGCAAGCGCGGGCGCAAGCCGAAGGCCGCCACCGAGTCCAAGAAGGCTGGCGCAGCCGACGGCGAGGAAGAAGACTTCTCCGACGTCGAGGCCGAGTTCGACACCGAGGCCGAAGGCGAAGCCCTGCCCGAAGAAGGCAGCGACGACAAGCCCAAGGCCAAGCCGCTGCGCATGAAGGTGTCGCGCGCCAAGGAGCGCGCGCTGATGCGCGAGTTCGGGCTCGACGAGACCGCGCTCACCGAAGAGGAAGTCAACAAGCGCCGCCAGGAGCTCAAGACCCTCATCAAGATGGGCAAGACCCGTGGTTTCCTGACGCACCAGGAAATCAACGACCACCTGCCTGAGAAACTGGTCGAAGCCGAGATCCTCGAGGCCATCGTGTCGATGCTCAACGACATGGGCATCGCGGTGTACGAGCAGGCGCCCGACGCCGCCACGCTGCTCATTTCGGGCAGCAACACCTCCACCGCCACCGAGGAAGAAGCCGAAGAAGAAGCCGAGGCGGCTCTTTCGACGGTGGATTCCGAATTCGGCCGCACCACCGACCCGGTGCGCATGTACATGCGCGAGATGGGCACGGTGGAACTGCTCACGCGCGAAGGCGAAATCGAGATCGCCAAGCGCATCGAAGGCGGCCTGCAGGCCATGATGCTGGCGATCTCCGAGTCGCCCACCACCATCGCCGAGATCCTGGCGATGGCCGACAAGATCGCCGCCAGCGAAGTGCAGATCTCCGACGTGGTCGACGGCTTCGTGTCGGAAGACGAGGCCGACGACTACGTGGCTGAAGAGGACGTCGACTTCTTCGACGAAGAGGACGACGACGACGGCAACGGCGGCTCCAAGGCGCTCACCAAGAAGCTCGAGGAACTGAAGGCCCAGGCGCTGACGCGCTTCGGCGAACTGCGCACGCACTTCGAGCGCATGCGCAAGGCCTACGAGAAGGAAGGCTACAAGTCGCCGGCCTACAACAAGGCCCAGCTGGCGGTGAGCGCCGAGATCACCAGCATCCGCTTCACGGTCAAGACCATCGAGCGGCTGTGCCAGATCCTGCGCGACCAGGTCGACGACATCCGCCGCTACGAACGCGAGCTGCGCAAGATCATCGTCGACAAGTGCGGCATGCCGCAGGAGTACTTCATCAAGCACTTCCCGCCCAACGCCTTGAACCTCAAGTGGGCCGAGAAGGAAGCTGCTTCGGGCAAGCCCTACAGCGCGGTGATGGGCCGCAACCTGCCGCCCATCCAGGACCTGCAGCAGAAGCTGATCGACCTGCAGGCGCGCGCGGTGGTGCCGATCGAAGACCTGAAGCTCATCAACAAGAAGATGAACCAGGGCGAGGCCAGCTCTCGCGAAGCCAAGCGCGAGATGATCGAGGCCAACCTGCGCCTCGTGATCTCGATCGCGAAGAAGTACACCAACCGCGGCCTGCAGTTCCTCGACCTCATCCAGGAAGGCAACATCGGCCTGATGAAGGCGGTGGACAAGTTCGAATACCGCCGCGGCTACAAGTTCTCGACCTATGCGACGTGGTGGATCCGCCAGGCCATCACACGCTCGATCGCCGACCAGGCCCGCACCATCCGCATCCCGGTTCACATGATCGAGACGATCAACAAGATGAACCGCATCTCGCGCCAGCACCTGCAGGAGTTCGGCTTCGAGCCGGATGCGCCGACGCTGGCTGAGAAGATGGAGATGCCCGAGGACAAGATCCGCAAGATCATGAAGATCGCCAAGGAGCCGATCTCCATGGAAACGCCGATCGGCGACGACGACGATTCGCACCTGGGCGATTTCATCGAGGACACCAACAACACCGCGCCGATCGAAGCGGCCATGCAGGCCGGCCTGCGCGACGTGGTGAAGGACATCCTCGATTCGCTCACCCCGCGCGAGGCCAAGGTGCTGCGCATGCGTTTCGGCATCGAGATGTCCACCGACCACACGCTGGAAGAAGTGGGCAAGCAGTTCGACGTGACTCGCGAGCGCATCCGCCAGATCGAAGCCAAGGCCATCCGCAAGCTCAAGCACCCGAGCCGCTCGGACAAGCTCCGGACCTATCTGGACAATCTCTGATTGGCCGGATGGGCCACCGCCGCAGGCGGTGGGCGATTGCGCAGCAAGCGCACCGGGCTTGCGCCGCCAGGCACAAGCTCCGGACCTATCTGGACAATCTCTGATTGGCCGGATGGCGATCAGCACGGAAAGCCCGGCAAAGCCGGGCTTTTTCTTTGTTGCCTTTCACATTGCAGGACTAAACTGCGGGTGACTTCACGAATCACGATGACCAGCGCCGTCGTTCGCACTGTCCTGTTCGCCGACCTGCGTGGCAGCACTTCGCTGTACGAGACGCTCGGCAACGCCGAGGCCGCCTCCGTGGTGACGCAGAGCGTGGCCTTGCTGGCGCAGATCGTGGTGAGCTGTCAGGGGCGCGTGATCAAGACGCTCGGCGACGGCCTGATGGCGGTGTTCGAGCGTGCGCAGGAGGCGGTCACGGCCGCCGACGAGATGCACGAATCGCTCGAACGCATCGTGAGCCTGCCCGGCAACCCCGGCCGTGCACCGGCGATGAAGCTGCAGGTGGCGGTGGCCCACGGCGAGATCATCGAGGTCGACAACGATTGCTTCGGCGACGCGGTGAACGTGGCCGCGCGGCTGCTCGACGCCGCCGGCGACAACGAAACCCTGGTCACCGGCAGCGTGCTCGACCACCTGGACCGCAGCCAGCACGAGCGCTTTCGCCACCTCAACCGCATGCAGCTGCGCGGCCGGCAGGAACCGGTGGAGGTATTGCGCATGGAAGGCCGCCGCTTCAGCGACGCCATCTCCACCGCGTTCCAGGACTCCCCGCCGTCCTACGCGCCCGATGGCATCCGTCTCGTCGGCCAGAACCTCAACCGCGTGTTCGCCGGGACCAGCCTGCCCGTCATCCTCGGGCGCAGCCCCGAAGCCACCTACTGCATCGACGACACCCGCGTGTCGCGCTCGCACGCGCGCATCGAATGGCACGGCGGCAACTTCCAGCTCACCGACCTCAGCTACAACGGCACCTACGTGCGCTACGGCAACCAGGCGGAAGTGGTGACCCTCAAGCGCGGCACCTGCGTGCTGCACGGCAGCGGCATCATCTGCCTGGGGGCATCGCCCAGCGACGCCACCGTGCCCACGGTGCGCTTCGAGGTGCTGTCGTTCTCGGACACCGAGCCGCAGTTCCCCTGAATCCCGGCGCCGCCCCTCAGGCTTCCAGCAGGTCCGCCAGGGTCAGGAGTTCGGCCACCACGTGCGTGGCCTGCGGTTCATGCGTGTGGCTGGCCCCGGCCCGCCGCACCCAGACCGCAGGGTGGCCGGCGTTGAGCGCGCCGAACACGTCCAGGTGCGGGTCGTCGCCCACGTGGAGCACTGCATGCGCAGGCTCGCCCAGTCTCCGGCAGGCCTCGCCGAAGATGCGCGCATCGGGCTTGCCGACGCCGAACTCGCGGGCACCGACGCAGCCGCTGAAGTACTGGGCGAGCCCCACACGCTTCAGGTCGGCGTTGCCGTTGGTCAGGGCCAGCAGCGGGTAGCGGCGCGCCAGGCGCTCCAGGGCCGGGAGCACGTCGTCGAACAGCTCGACCTTCTGCCGCTCGGCAAAGAAGTACTCGAAGGCAGGCACCGCCAGGGCCGGGTCGTCATCAGCGGCCAGCAGGGCCTGCCTCAGGCTTTCGAGGCGCATCGCACTGAAGTCGTGCGCCAGGTCGGGGCGGTCGACCTCCACCCGGTCACGCAGGGCGCGCAATGCGGCAACGTCGTGCCGCTGCGCCGTGGCAGGCGCGTGCTCGACGAGCCAGGCGTGCAGCTGCCGCTCCGCCCGCTCGATGGTCGGCCAGATGGGCCACAGGGTGTCGTCCAGATCGATGGAGAGCGCACGGATCGCACGGGGCATGTGTACTGCAGAGCAACATGAGATAGGCCCCAGAGTGTCGCTCACCTCCATTACAGTCGGACATCCCTTCCGGTGGCCGAGCCTCACGCGCACCGACCCGCATGTCCCCAGACCCGCTGCCACCCGACAAGCTCCAGCGACTGCGTGTACTGGAGCAGTTGCGTGTCCTGGACACGCACGACGAGCCCGCCTATGACGCCATCGCGCGGCTGGCCGCCGACCTCACCGGCAGCCCGATCGCGCTGGTAAGCCTGGTCGACGAGAACCGCCTGTGGTTCAAGGCGCGGGTGGGGGCCGCAGTCCACGAGGTGCCCAGCGACGCTGCGTTCTGCGTGCAGGCGATCGCCGGCGACGAGGTGTTCGTCGTGCTGAACGCCGCCGACGACGCCCGGTTCGCCGCCCACCCCACCGTCTCGGGCGCACCCCGCCTGCGCTTCTATGCCGGCGCCCCCATCACCGTGGCCGGCTGCCGCATCGGCACGGTGAGCGTCCTGTCGCCCGAAACGCGTGGCCTTTCGGAGCGGGAGCGCCGCACCTTGCAGGACCTGGCCGTCGCCGCCGGCTCGCTGCTCGAGGCACGCCTGCGCGAACAACGCTCCCGCCAGCAGGAAGAGAGCGTGCGCAAGGCCGCCTCCGCACTTGCGGCGCAGCAGGCGCGTTCGCATGAAGTGCAAGTGCAGCTCGGCGCCATGCTGGCGGCCGTGCCGGACCTGTGGTTCCTGATGGACCGCGAGGGCCGCTATTTGCAGTGCAGCGCCCCGGGGCATCCGATGCTGCCGCAGCCCTTCGAGCAGATGCAGGGCCGACGCCTGCACGACGTGCTGCCCGAGCACCTGGCCAGCATCATCGCTCGCGGCATCGCCGCGGCCCTGCAGGCCGAACAGGTCCAGCGCATCGAGTACGAACGCGTCACGCCCGATGGTGTGCTGCGGCACCTGGAGGTTCGCATCTCGCCGGTGCAGGACGGCCGCACGCTGCACCTCGTGCGCGACCTGACCGACCTGCGCACTCTCGAACGCGACGTGCTCGTCATGCAGCGCGTGCTCGAGGCCGACGCGTCCCTGCCGATCACCGTCACCGACGCCACCCTGCCCGACCAGCCGCTGATCTACGTGAACCCGGCTTTCGAGCGTCTGTCGGGCTATCGGCGCGACGAGGTGATCGGCCACAACTGCCGCTTTCTCAATGCCGGCTATCGCGACCAGGCGGCGCTCGACGAGCTGCGCCATGCGCTCGCCGAGGGACGCGCCAGCACCGTGCTGCTGCGCAACGCGCGCAAGGACGGCAGTGCCTTCATCAACGAGTTGCACGTGGCGCCCATACGCGACGCGGCAGGCCGGGTCACGCACTTCATCGGCGTGCACACCGACGTCACCGAGCGCACCCGCGCCGCCGAGAAGCTGCGGGTGAGCGAGGAGCTGTACCGCTCGGTGGCCGGCGCGATCAGCGACGGACTGCTGGTGGTGACGCAGGACCACGGCGTGGCCGCCGTCAACCCGGCCGGCTGCCGCATCCTCGGCATGCGCCAGGATGAAGTGGTGGGCGGGCCGCACGCCCCGCCGCTGCAGTTGCTCGATGAACGGCTGGCCCCCCTGCCGCCCGATTCGCACCCGGTGTGGACGGTGCTGGCCGGCGGGTCTTCCCTGCTCGATCGGGTGTTCGCGCTGCACCGCCCCGACGGCGACCTGCGCTGGCTGAGCGTGAGCTGCCAGCCGCTGCGGCTGCAGCCGGGCGACCTGCCGTTCTCGGTGGTGGTGACTTTTCGCGACATCACCGAACAGCGCCGGGCCGAGCAGGCGCTGCTGGTCAGCGAGGAGCGCTGGAAGTTCGCGCTCGAAGGCAGCGGCGACGGCGTGTGGGACTACGACGGCGACAGCAACACCGCCTTCTATTCGCGGCGCTGGAAGGAGATGCTCGGCCATGCCGAGCATGAGATCGGCACCTCGCTCGCCGAGTGGCGCCAGCGCGTGCATCCGGACGACAAGGAGCGGGTGTTCGAGGAGATCCGCCGCTACCGCGCGGGCGAGATCCCGGCCTACGAGATCGAGTACCGCATGCGCCATCGCGACGGGCACGACATGTGGATCCTCGACCGCGGGAAGATCGTCGCCCGGCGGGCGGACGGCTCGCCGCTGCGGGTGGTGGGCACCCACCGCGACGTGACGCGCCAGAAGCTCACCGAGGAGGCCCTGCGCGACAAGCAGGCGGCAGAGCTCGCGAACCGGGCAAAGACCGAGTTCCTGTCGCGCATGAGTCACGAGATGCGCACGCCGCTGAACGCAGTGATCGGCTTCGCGCAGCTGCTCAAGCTGCAGCAGAGCCCCAGCGTGACCAACCGGCCCACCTACGCCGACCACATCCTGCAGGCTGGCCAGCACCTGCTGGCGCTGGTCAACGACGTGCTCGACCTGCAGCAGGTCGAAGAGGGCCGCGTCTCGCTGAACATCGCGCCGGTGGCGCTGGCCGAGTTGGCCGCGCGCTGCACCGAGCTGCTGGCGCCCATGGCGCAGGCCCGCGGCGTGACATGCACCAACGCCGTCACCGAAGCTGCGGCTCAGCGCCGCGTGTGGGCCGACAAGCAGCGGCTTCGCCAGGTGCTGCTGAACGTGGCCTCCAACGCGATCAAGTACAACCGCCCCGGCGGCCACATGCGCATTTCCGTCGAATCTGCCGGCGACGAGCGCCTCGCCCTGCTGGTCGAGGACAACGGCTACGGCATGACCAGCGAACAGATGAGCCGTCTGTTCCAGCCCTTCGAGCGTCTCGGCCGCGAGACCTCCGCCATCGAAGGCACGGGGCTGGGCCTCATCATCGCGCGCGGCCTCATCCAGGAAATGGGTGGTAGCCTCGCCGTGGCCAGCCGCCCCGGCGTCGGGACGCAGGTGCGCATCGAGCTGCCGTCGCCGCTCGACGCACGCCGCAGCGAACACGCCGTGTTCGCGCCTTCCGTGCATGGCCTTCCGCTCGATCAAGAACAAAGGAAACCTGACCGCATGCGCATGCTTTATGTCGAGGACAACCGCATCAACGCTCTGCTCTTCGAAGAGACCCTGAAGCTGCGCGGCCACATCGAGCTGCGCGTGGCCGAGGACGGTGAAGAAGCCCACGTCATCGCCAGCGAATGGCGGCCCGACGTGCTGGTACTCGACGCGCACCTGCCCGGCCTCACCGGCTTCGAGGTGCTGCAGCAGTTGCGCCAGCTGCCCGGCCTCGCCGACGTGCCGGCGTTCATGTGTTCGGCCGACGCCATGCCGGAGGACGTGCAGCGTGCACTCGCGGCGGGCTTCGTCGGCTACTGGACCAAGCCGATCGACGTGCACAAGGTGATGGCCGACCTCGACGTGCTGCAGCAGTCCTGATGAAGTTCCGACCCGAACCCCCGCACCAGCATGGCCGGCCCGCGCGCACCGGCGTGCTGCTGGTCAACCTGGGCACGCCCGATGCGCCCACCGCGCCGGCGGTGCGCCGCTACCTCGCCGAATTCCTCGGCGACCCGCGTGTCGTGGAGATCCCGGCGCTGGTGTGGAAGCCCATCCTGCACGGCATCATCCTGCGCACCCGGCCGGCCAAGTCGGCCGCCAAGTACGCCACCATCTGGACCCCCGAGGGCTCGCCGCTCGCGGTGTGGACGGCCAGGCAGGCGGCCCTGCTGCGCGGCTACCTCGGCGAGCGCGGTCATCGCGTGCTGGTGCGCCATGCCATGCGCTACGGGCAGCCCGGCATCGCGTCGCAGCTCGATGCCTTGAAGGCCGAAGGCGCCGAACGCGTGCTGGTGCTGCCGCTGTACCCCCAGTATTCGGGCACCACGACGGCCAGCGTGTTCGATGCGGTGCAGGCCTGGGCCCGCAGCACCCGCCGGCTGCCCGAGCTGCGTTTCGTGAACCGCTACCACGACGAGCCGCTGTACATCGAAGCGCTCGCCAAGCGCCTGCTCAACCACTGGATGGCCCACGGCCGGCCCGAGCGCCTGGTGTTGAGCTTTCATGGCGTGCCGCGGCGCACGCTGGAGCTGGGCGACCCCTACCACTGCGAATGCCGCAAGACCGCGCGGCTGCTGGCCGCCCGCCTGGGGCTGTCGGCACAGGAGGTGGTGGTCACCTTCCAGAGCCGATTCGGCAAGGCCGAGTGGCTCAAGCCCTATACCGAACCGACGCTGGTGGAGCTCGCCCGCGGCGGCGTGAGGCGTGTCGACGTAGCCTGCCCCGGCTTCACGAGCGACTGCCTCGAAACCCTGGAGGAGATCGCCCAGGAAGCGCGCGAGGCCTTCCTGCATGCGGGCGGTCAGGAGTTCCACTACGTCCCCTGCCTCAACGACCAGCCCGAGTGGATCGCTGCGCTTTGCCACATCGCGATGCGCCACATGGCGGGCTGGCCCACCCAGCCGGTGCCGGGCGACGAGGCAGCGCTCGAGCAGCAGCGCGGGCGTGCCCTGGCTCTGGGCGCGCAGCACTGAGTTCAGGCCGCGCCGCTGTTGCGGTTGCGCGCCGTGCGCCAGCCTTCGGGCACCTGGATCAGGTGCACCAGCACCTGCTCGCGCTTGGCGTTCCGGTTGCTGAGCGCGGCGTACTTGTCGTAGAGCGCGTCCATCTCGGCCTGCAGCGCCGCCCGCTCGGCTTCGGTGAGCCACAACCGAGCCCAGTAGTAGATGAAGTCGTCGCGCAGCGACGAGCCCGGCTTGGGCATGATGGTCGAGAAGACGCCGCTCGTGTCGCTGGACGTGATGCACAGCTCGAGCTCGGACGACTGCCGCTCCAGCGACTCGGCCAGCGCGGTGAGCGCATGCTGCTTCCAGCGCGAATGGAAGTTCTCGAACACGTCTTCGTAGCTGGCCAGCGGCGCGTTCATCAGGCCCACGCGCAGCTTGTCGGCCACGCAGCGGTAGAAGCGCACCTTGTGCCGCGGCCGCCTCTCCACATGCACCTCGCGGATCAGCCCCACCTCGAGCAGGCGGTCGATCCAGTAGCTCATCGCGTTCTTCCTGATGCCCAGCTCGCGCGCCGCGCCGGCGAGGTCGATGGCCTTGCCGAGGAAGGGCTTCAGATACAGCCGCTTCTTGGGATACCACAGCACGTCGATGGCATCGGGCTGCTCGACCCGCAGTTCGTCCATCGCGGCCCAGCCGCTCGGTTCTTCGTTCGGCACGTCGTCTTCTCGTTCCCGGGGGTCACCGCCTCGACCGATTGCGCCCACCGTTCAGATTCAACGCTGTGATTTGAACCGTGGGCGCCCTAGCCTTCTGCCGCTTCAACAGAGAAACGGCAGGAAGGAAAGGATTGTCATGACGATCAGCATCTCGAAGGCGTGGCTCGCCGCCCTAGTTGTAGGGATGGCCCTGGTAACAGCATGTGGTGGCGGCGGAGGCGGCGACGACGGCGGCGGCACCACCCCGCCGCCTGGCGGCAATCCGCCGGCCACCGGCGAATATCAGCCCGGACGCCTGTGGCACGACAACTACGCGCTCGACTACCGCAGCGGCACGCAGATCGCGTCGGCCGGCGACGCCCCGGTACAGGTCACGCCCAAGCTGCCGGCCCGGCCCTGGCCCGACGGTGCCCAGTACGCCACCGCCGACTGGAACGTCTACGACGACTACACAGACATCGTCGTCACCGAGACCGCGAGTTCACAGGTGCGCTACAGCACCCGCGTGGACGGCTACTTCCGCGACATCCGGCCGTCGCCCGCCAGCAAGGACATGATCATCGGCACCTGGGGCGAAGACTCCACCTCGGACGCCACCGACGTGTTCGTCGACCTCGCCGGCATGAAGGTGCTGGCCAGCATGGACACCGCCAGCGGCTCGCTCAACTGGCTGCCCGACGGTCGCTACATCCACATCACGCCGGCCGGCGCCATCACGGTGGGCACCGTCGGTGGGGCATCGCAGCCGCACGGCCAGCTCGCGCTGCCGGCAGCCCATGAGGTGGCCTATGTGTGGGTCAACCGCCAGGGCACGCAGATGGCGCTGCGGCTGCTGCATGCCGAGGGCGGCAGCACCGAGTCCGACATCTGGGTGTCGGCTCTTGACGGCAGCGGCCTGGGCCGCCTCACCATCACCAAGCTGAGCCACCTGGCGCGCTGGTCGCCCGACGGCACCCGCATCGCCTTCGACGTGGACACCGGGCACTTCTGCAACGGCGTTGGCTGCGTGGGCACCTGCGAGGTCTGGCACGCCGCAGCCACCGACCGCAACGTGCGGGCCCTGCCCGCGGTGGGCGACGCGCTGCGCTTTCGCGTGAAGGACCGAGCAGGCAGCGAGCAGCGGCTGGGCTGTGACCTGCTCGGCTGGACAGACTAGGGCTGCTGCCTGCAGCCCCGGCCCCTGCCTCAGCCTTCGGCCTGCAGCTTGGCGCCGCGCCGCTTGTTGAACAGCTTCATGAGGCGCGGCAGCACCACCAGCCCCACCACGATGGCCAGCAGCGTGGCCGACAGCGGGCGGTCGATGAACACCGACCACCGGCCCTCGCCGATGGACAGCGCGTTGCGCATCTGCGCCTCGGCCAGCGGGCCGAGGATCATGCCCACCACCACCGGCGCCGTCGGGAAGTCGAAGCGACGCATCATCACGCCCAGCACACCCACGCCGAACATCATGAAGAGGTCGAAGGCGCTCTGGCGCATGCCGTACACGCCCACGGTGGCGAAGATCAGGATGCCGGCGTACAGCTGCGGCTTCGGGATCTTGAGCAGCTTGACCCACAGGCCCACCATCGGCAGGTTGAGCACCAGCAGCATGATGTTGCCGATGTACAGCGACGCGATCATGGCCCACACCAGCGCAGAGGAGGTCTGGAACAGCTGCGGCCCGGCCTGGATGCCGTAGTTCTGCAGCGCACTCAGCAGGATGGCCGCCGTGACCGAGGTGGGAATGCCCAGCGTCAGCAGCGGCACCAGCGTGGCGGTCACCGCCGAGTTGTTGGCTGCCTCCGGCCCGGCCACACCTTCGATCGCGCCGACGGTGCCGAACTCTTCAGGATGCTTCGACAGCTTGCGCTCGGCGGCATAGCTCAGAAAGGTGGGGATCTCGGAGCCACCTGCCGGGATGGTGCCGAACGGGAAGCCGAGGAAGGTGCCGCGCAGCCAGGCCGGCCACGAGCGGCGCCACTCGGCGCGCGTCATGTGCACCCGGTTCATGCTGTTCAGCTCCGAGCTGCTGCGGCCTTCGTACAGCGCGTTGTAGAGCGTCTCGCCGACGGCGAACAGGCCCACGGCCACCAGCACCACCTCGATGCCGTCCATGAACTCGGGAATGCCCTCGGCATAGCGCACCTGGGCCGTGATCTGGTCGATGCCCACCAGCCCGATGGCCAGGCCGATGAACAGCGCCGTCATGCCGCGCAGCGTGCTCTTGCCCAGCACCGCGCTCACCGTCACGAAGGCCAGCAGCATGAGGCAGAAATACTCGGGCGGCCCGAGCTTCACTGCGAAGTCGGCCACGAAGGGGGCGAACAGCGTGACCAGCACGGTGGCGATGGTGCCGGCCACGAAGGAGCCGATCGCCGAGGTGGCCAGGGCCGCGCCGGCGCGGCCGTTCTTGGCCATCTTGAAGCCTTCGAGCGCCGTCACCATCGTGCCCGTCTCGCCGGGCGTGTTGAGCAGGATGGAGGTGGTGGAGCCGCCGTACATCGCGCCGTAGTAGATGCCGGCGAAGAAGATCATCGAGGCCGTGGGCTCGACCTGCGACGTGATGGGCAGCAGCATCGCCACCGTGACTGCCGGGCCGAGGCCGGGCAGCACGCCGATGGCCGTACCGATGGCGCAGCCGACGAAGGCCCACAGGAGGTTGATCGGCGTGGCAGCCGTGGCGAAGCCGCCGAGAAGCTGGGTCCAGAGTTCCATACTGCAGCTTCCTTTACAGCCAGCCGGTGCCGGTGAGACCCGGCAGATTGATCGCGAGCAACTTGGTGAACAGCCAGAACACCGGCGCGGAGATCGCGATGCCGGTGGCAAGGTCGATCACGCTCTGGCGCAGGCCGCCTGCGGGCTTGCCCTCGGCGCCGCGCAAACCACGCACGGCCAGCGCAAAGCACAGGGCGCAGGCCAGCACGAAACCGATGGTCGTGATGAGCGCCGCATTGGCCAGCACGCCGGCCGACACCCAGGCCAGCGCAACCCAGTCACCCCGCACCGAACCCGAAGGCGGATCCATTTCCCGGAAACCGCCGGTTCGCGATTCCCACACCAGCATCGCCCCGCAGACCACGAGCGCGATCGAGACGATCCACGGCAGGAAGTTGGGACCCACGCCGGCATAGCCGGCCGCCGAAGGAATGGACCAAGCACCCCACCCCAGCAGGACACCGATGACGAGCACACCGGCACCGACCAGGGTCTGATGAAAGGGCGAGGCCGCCTGAGGTTCAGACATACGTATTTCTCGGATCAGGAAAAGCAAAAAGGGGCTGACCTGGAGTCAGCCCCGCGGCGCGAAGGCCGCCTCAGACCATGCCGGCTTTCACCATCGTGGCGCGCAGCGATGCGAACTCGCGATCCACGAATTCGGCGAACTGCGTGCCGACCATCCAGGCGGAAGTCCAGCCGTTCTTTTCCATCGACTCGGCCCACGACTTGGTCTTGGTCGCCTTGAGGATGGCGTCGCCCAGCGCCTTGGCCTGGTCCGGCGTGATGCCGGGGGCGCCGTACACGCCGCGCCAGTTGCCGATCTCGACGTTGATGCCCTGCTCCTTCAGCGTGGGCACGTTGATGCCCTTCAGCCGCGCAGCCGAGGTGACTGCGATGGCGCGCATCTTGCCGCTTTCGATGTACTGCGCGAACTCGCTGTAGCCGCTGCCGCCCACCGTGATGTTGCCGCCCAGGATGGCCGCGGTGGCCTCGCCGCCCCCACGGAACGGCACGTAGTTGATCTTGGCTGCGTCGACGCCCACTTCACGGGCGATCATGGCCGCCGCGATGTGCTCGGTGGAGCCGCGCGAACCGCCGCCCCACTTCACGCTGCCGGGGTCCTTCTTCATCTGCTCGACCACGTCTTTCATGGTCTTGAGCGGCGAATCGGCCGGCACGACGAACACGTTGTATTCGCTGGTCAGGCGGGCGATCGGCGTGGCCTGGGTGAGCGACACCGGCGGCTTGCCGGTGATGATGCCGCCCAGCATCACGGCGCCCATCACCATGATGGCGTTCGGATCGCCCTTGCTGGCATTGACGAACTGCGCCAGGCCGATGGCGCCGGCGGCGCCGCCCTTGTTCTCGAAGGTCACCGACGAAGCCACGCCGGCTTCCTGGAGGGCCTTGCCGAGCGCGCGGCCGGTGGTGTCCCAGCCGCCGCCGGGGTTGGCCGGGATCATCATCTTGATGCTGGCGTTCGCCCGCGCCGACATCGGCAGGGTGCCCGCGGCGGCCAGCGCCACCATGGACTTCAGGAATGTGTCTCGACGCATGTTTGTCTCCTGTGTGTGGGATACAGCCCCTGCATGTTCGGCACTCTGCCTGTCAGTCGGCTGTCGGGCGAGTAGGGGCAAATGCTAATGTGTCGGGGTTCGAGAGGCCCTCATGAAGCTGCTGCTGATAGAAGACGATCCCACCATGCAAGCCACGCTGCAGCGCGCCTTCGAGCGTCGCGGCATGCAGGTCGTGGCCTGCGGCGACGGCACCCGTGCGCTCGACCGCTGGCGCGCCAGCGCACCCGACGTCGTGGTGCTCGACCTCAGCCTGCCCGGCATGGACGGCCTGCAGGTGCTGCAGCAGGCGCGCGCGCAAGGCCACAAGACGCCGGTGCTCATCCTCACCGCGCGAGGCACCGTCGGCGACCGCGTGCTGGGCCTCAACACCGGCGCCGACGACTACCTGCCCAAGCCCTTCGACCTCGACGAGCTGGAAGCCCGCGTGAAGGCGCTGGCACGGCGGGTCGGCTCGCCAGCCGAGGCGCGCCGCGAGTTCTGCGGCATGAGCTGCGACGAGGAAAGCGGCGCCATCTACTTCAAGGATGAGGTGATGGAACTGCCGCCGCGCGAGGCGGCGCTGCTGCGCGCGCTGCTGGCGCGGCCCGGCCATGCGGTGGCCAAGGAGCGCCTGTTCGAGCTGGTGTTCCCTGGCGAGCACGAGGTGCAGTACGAGGCGATCGAGGTGGTGGTGTACCGCCTGCGGAAGAAGCTCGCCGACACCGGTGCGCAGCTGGTCACGCTGCGCGGCCTGGGCTACCTGCTGAAGGCGCAGGCGTCCACATGACGGCCCCGCCCGCCGGGCCGCCGCGCCGGTCCATGACCCTGCGGGGTCGGCTGATGCTCGGCATCCTGGTGCCGGTGGCGGTGTTCATCTTCATCAACACGGTGAGCCTGTACCGCCAGGCGCTCGAAGCGGCCGACACCGCCTACGACCGCACGCTGCTGGCCTCGGCCAAGTCGCTCGGCGAGCTGCTCGAAGTCACCGGCAGCGGCGCCAGCGTTCAGCTGCGGGCCACGGTGCTGTACTCGGCGCTCGAAGCCTTCGAGGCCGACAACCGCAGCCGCATCTACTACAAGGTCACCGGTTTCTCGGGCGAGATGGTTTCGGGCTTCGAGGACCTGCCGGCATGGAAAGGCAGCCTGCCGCGCAAGGGGCCCTATGCCGCGCTGGTGGACTTCTACGACGACGAGTACCGCGGCCAGCCGGTGCGCATGGCGGTGCTGCTGCAGCCGGTGGCCGGCATCGCAGGCCAGGGCATGGCCACCATCCAGGTGGCCGAGACGCTCGAGCTGCGGCGCACGCTGGCCCGCAAGGTCCTCATCGACACCCTGTGGCGCCAGGCAGCGCTGGTGGCCGTGATCGCGCTGGTGGTGGTGGTGGTGGTGCAGCGGGCGACGCAGCCGGTGCGCCGGCTGAGTGCCGACCTGGCCACCCGCCGCGAAGGCGACCTCGCACCGATCGACTCGCCCGACGCCCCGCGCGAGCTGCAGCCGCTGGTGGAAGCCACCAACGACGTGATGACCCGCCTGCGCCACCTGCTCGCCCACCAGAAACGCTTCGTGAGGGACGCCTCTCACCAGCTGCGCACCCCGCTGGCGGTGCTGAAGACGCAGGTCCAGTCGGCCCTGCGCGGCGACGTCGATCCCACCCAGGCCCTGCACGAGATCAACACCACGGTGGACCGCGCCACCACCCTGGCCAACCAGATGCTGGCCCTGGCCAAGGTGGAGCAGTTGCGCCAGCAGGGCGACGCACCGGTGGTCGACTGGGCCGACATCACGCGCGCCGTGGCGCTCGACCTTTCGGCGCTCATTGCCGACCATCAGCTCGACTTCGACATCGAGACGCAGCCGGCCCCGGTGCGCTCGCACGAATGGGCCCTGCGCGAGCTCACCCGCAACCTGCTGCACAACGCCATCAAGCACACGCCCCAGCAGGGCAGGCTGTCGATGCGGCTGGTGAGCGACCCGCGCTATGCAGCGCTCACCATCGCCGACAGCGGGCCGGGCATTTCACCCGAGCAGCAGCAGCGGCTGTTCCAGCCGTTCGCCGCCGGCGACCTGCGCAGCGGCTCCGGACTGGGCCTGGCCATCTGCGAGGACATCGTGCGTTCGCTGGGCGGCAGCATCTCGCTGGAGAACCGCCAAAACCACGGCCGCGTGTCGGGCCTGGACGCGGTGGTGCGCATCCCGCTGGAACAAAATCCGGGCCAATGAGCCACGACAAGACCGCACCCACCGCCCCCGCCGCCCGCATGCGCCTGGACAAATGGCTCTGGGCCGCCAGGTTCTTCAAGACCCGCAGCATCGCCGTCGAAGCCATCGACAAGGGCCGGGTGCTGGTGGGCGACCAGCCGGCCAAGCGCTCGCGGGACCTGCATGTGGGCGACGTGCTGAGCGTGCGCCAGGGCAGCGGTACCGAGCTGCCGCGCGTGGTGGTGGTCAAGGCGCTGAGCGAAGTGCGCGGGCCGGCGCCGGTGGCCCAGGCGCTCTACGAAGAGACGGCCGAGAGCATCGCCGCCCGTGAAGCGGCCGCCGAGCGCCGCCGCTATGCCGCCGAGCCGGCCGACACCATCGAGCAGGGCCGCCCCACCAAGCGCGACCGCCGTCAGCTCGCCGACTGGGACCGCTGGAGCGCCTCGCTCGACGAGTGAGCCTGCCGGTCGGCGCGGCGCCTGGCGCGCGCCTCCAGCCGCAGCAGGATCGCCAGGATGCCGAGCGCCAGCAGCGTGCTCACGATGGCGGTCATCTCCCGGCCCATGCCGGCGGCCACGCCGATGGCCGCGGTGGTCCAGATGCTGGCAGCGGTGGTGAGGCCGCGCACCAGCCGGCCGTCACTGAGCTTGATGATCGCCCCGGCACCCAGGAAACCCACGCCGGACACCACGCCTTGCAGCACCCTTGTGAGGTCGGCGTTCGACACGCCGGCCTCCAGCGGCACCAGCACGAACAGCGCCGCGCCGAGCGCCACCAGCATGTGGGTGCGCAGGCCGGCGGCGCTGTCGCGCATCTCGCGTTCGTAGCCGAGCACGGCGCCCAGCAGCACGGCCATCGACAGGCGCAGGCAGACCCGTGTGGCCTGCTCGACGTCGCCCATGTCGGAGAACTCCGACTGCAGCGTGGTCCAGATGCGGCTGAAGGTGTCCATGCAGCAAGGCTGTGAACCCCCGCCCCGGCTTCACTGTATGCAGTACCGGTGGAGCCGACCGCCGGACTGCACGGCATGTTGCCGCCGGACGGCTCCTACAGGGCCGTGCAGACCGGGTGCGCGCCTACCGGCACTGCACGATTTCGGCCTGCACGCCGCCGTTCACGATGCCGGCGGTCACCGAAACGTCCTGCCCATTGCTCAAGGTCGTGCGGCAGGCCGGCGGGCGGAAGTCGGTGGCGGTCGAGTAACCCACGGTGACACCACGCACCTCGAAGGTCTGCGCGACGGCATCGAGGCCGGAGACTGCCCCGCTGAGCTGCACCTCGGAATCGCCCGCCTGCTTGTTGCGGATCTTCACGTGCGAGGCATCGAAGCTGCCGTCATTGGCGAAGCTGCCGCGCACCTGCACGTACTGGCCGTTTGCCAGCGTGGTATTCGCCGGGGTCACGATCGCGTTGGTATGGCGGACCACCACGCCGTTGAGCTCGAAGCTGCTGCCGGTGAGGTTGCCGACCACACCGCCAACCCAGGCGTCGACGCCAGGGTTCTCGGCGCGCTTGATGCGCACGCGGTTCGCCGTCAGCGTCTGCTGGCCGCTGGTTGCATCGGTGACCACGTTCTGCCCGAACACGACGACCGCCTGGCCGTTCGCCAGCATGCGGCTGGCCGGCACCACTGTGGCGGTGGCGGCGTCCACCCGCAGCTGACCCAGCTTGAACACGGAGGCGGAAGCGCCCGTGCCGAGTTCGCTCACCACACCAGCCACGCGCAGGTAGGCGGGCAGCGCCGCGAGCTTCTCGATGCGGGAGGCCTGCACATAGGTCACGCCGGCGCCGTCGCGACGGATCGGCCCGTGAATTTCCACCGCGTCGCCCGGCTGCACTTCGGCCAGGCTCGCATAGCCGACCAGCAGCGTGGCCGGCCCGGCATTCGGGTCACTGTTCACCTTGATGGTCTGCGACAGCACCGTCAACGTGTCGGGGAGCGTCACCGCACTCACCGGGCCCACGACCTGTGCTTCGATGCGAATGACTTCGGCGGCGGTGGTGCCCGACAGGCTCATCTCCACCTGCTGGCCGAGCTTGACGGTGGCCGGGATCACACCCCCTGGTCCGTGATCGACCTGGACGGAAGCCCGCGAGTCGTCGAACGCGGTGCCATCGACGATCACGCTGCCGAAGCCGGTGACCGAACCTTCCGAATAGCCCACCGGGCTGCCGGTGCCGCCCGAGCCGACGCCGCCGCCGCAGCCGGCCAGCCAGGCCGCCAGCGACACGGCCGCGACGGCCGACTTGATGTACCAGGTCATTTCGATCTCCCAACGGATGGCTTGGCGCTGTCGTCGGCGCCGCCTTCTCGCATCGATTCAAAGTAGTAATAGACGCCGAAGCGCATGCGCATGGCTGCCAGCAGCGGGTCGAGAGACTCGTCATGCTGCACCTTCTGGGTGGCTTCGGCCACCATGCGCTCGAAATCGCCTTTCCACAACTCCCGGGCCAGCGTGCCCAGCGCCTCGACCGAGGCCATGCTCAGGCCGTCGGCGAACACGCTCTGCTCCAGGAACCGGGGGGCCGGGCGAGTGAGGTTGTGGACCGCGGCGGCCAGGTGGTCGGCCGTATTGGCCGCGAGCAGCGCTGCGGCCTCGGCCTGGCCGGCCGCCGGAACGAAGGTGTCTGCCTGCAGCTCGACCTCGTCGCCCTGAAGCGTGCCCAGGCCCAGGCGCACCAGCTCCTCGAGCAGCGTGCGCGGATGCACGTCGGTGCAGACCTCCCGAGCCAGCGATTCGAAGCTCGGCGCCGGGCCGGCGCGCTGCAGGCGGCGGGGCCGCCCGTCAGCCCCGCGGAAGCGCGGGTCGCTCACCCAGCGGGTGAACAGTTGCGACACCGGCGTGGGACTCAGCGCGGCAGCGGCGTCGGGCCCCTGGGTGCCACCCGCCAGTTGCCGCACGTCCTTGCGGTGCACCCCGGACATCACGCTCAGCGCAGAATCGGTGATCTTTGCGCCGCCTTCGGCCAGTTCGGCGCGCGCCACTTCGACGAACAGCGGCTTGAGCGCCGCGGCGAGCGCGCCGTAGCGCACTCCGCTGCGCAGCAGCCAGCGCACCAGCGGCACCAGCACCGCCAACGCATGCTGCAAGGCCTGTTCGGCCTGAGCGTCCTGGGGGGAAGCCGGTACTGCAGGGTCGGAATGCGGCGGAGACGAGTCGGTCATTGGGTGCCCACAAGGTGGCTGGGATTATTTCCCACCCTTCGCCCCATTACCAAGCTTGACATTGCGAAAGTTGCCGGCAAGTGGTCAGCAGTCGTGAGGAAGTTGTGAAAAATTTCTTGGGAAACCCTCTTGAATGCACGGGCAAGGCCCTCAGGTAGCGCCCGATCGAAATGGATGCCGGACATGTCAGACGCACAAAATCCCCAGACGAATCAACAAGTTGCACCCGGAGCTGAAGGGCCGGACAGCGCGGCGCCGCAGGTTTCGCCGGCCGATCGCCTGGCCGAACTCGAAGCCAAGCATGCCGAAGTGGCCGATGCCTACCTGCGGGCCAAGGCCGAGGTCGAGAACATGCGCCGGCGCGCGGACGAGGAAATCGCCAAGGCCCGCAAGTTTGCCGTGGAGAGCTTCGCCGAGAGCCTGCTGCCGGTGAAGGACAGCCTGGAGGCGGCGCTGGCCATCCAGAACGCCACCAACGAGCAGTTGCTCGAAGGCACCCATGCCACGCTGCGCCAGCTCGGCGCGGCGCTCGAGCGCAACAAGGTGGTCGAGGTCAACCCGCCGGCCGGCACGAAGTTCGACCCGCACCAGCACCAGGCCATCAGCATGGTGCCGGCCGAGCAGGAGGCCAACACGGTGGTGGCCGTGCTGCAGAAGGGCTACCTGATCGCCGACCGCGTGCTGCGGCCCGCCCTCGTGACGGTGGCCGCACCCAGGTGAGCCCCTTGCGGGCCTTGATGTGGAGCAAGCGATTTCCACAGCCTCCCGCGCTTGAAATACCGACAGTTATTCACAACTAGACGACAACCAAATCCGGTCTCAAGGAGTACAGAACATGGGCAAGATCATCGGCATCGACCTGGGCACCACGAACTCGTGCGTGGCCATCATGGAAGGCAACAACACCAAGGTCATCGAGAACAGCGAAGGTGCGCGCACCACGCCGTCGATCGTGGCCTACCAGGAAGACGGCGAGATCCTCGTCGGCGCCTCCGCCAAGCGCCAGGCCGTCACCAACCCCAAGCACACCTTCTATGCGGTGAAGCGCCTGATCGGTCGCAAGTTCACCGAGAAGGAAGTTCAGAAGGACATCGACCTGATGCCCTACAAGATCGTGGCGGCCGACAACGGCGACGCCTGGGTCGAGGAGCGCGGCAAGAAGCTGGCGCCGCCCCAGGTGAGCGCCGAGGTGCTGCGCAAGATGAAGAAGACCGCCGAGGACTACCTCGGTGAGGAAGTGACCGAAGCCGTGATCACGGTGCCGGCGTACTTCAACGACTCGCAGCGCCAGGCCACCAAGGACGCCGGGCGCATCGCCGGCCTCGAGGTCAAGCGCATCATCAACGAGCCGACCGCCGCCGCGCTGGCCTTCGGCCTCGACAAGCACGGCAAGGGCGATCGCAAGATCGCGGTGTTCGACCTGGGCGGCGGCACGTTCGACATCTCGATCATCGAGATCGCCGACGTGGACGGCGAGAAGCAGTTCGAAGTTCTGTCGACCAACGGCGACACCTTCCTGGGCGGCGAGGACTTCGACCAGCGCATCATCGACTACATCATCAGCGAGTTCAAAAAGGAACAGGGCGTCGACCTGTCGAAGGACGTGCTGGCGCTGCAGCGCCTGAAGGAAGCCGCCGAGAAGGCCAAGATCGAGTTGTCGAACAGCACGCAGACCGACATCAACCTGCCCTACATCACCGCTGATGCGTCGGGTCCGAAGCACCTGAACATCAAGCTCACCCGTGCCAAGCTCGAAGCGCTGGTCGAAGACCTGATCGAGCGCACGATGAAGCCTTGCGAAACCGCCATCAAGGACGCCGGCGTGCGCGTCGGCGAGATCGACGACGTGATCCTGGTGGGCGGCCAGACCCGCATGCCCAAGGTGCAGGAGAAGGTCAAGGAGTTCTTCGGCAAGGAGCCGCGCAAGGACGTCAACCCTGACGAAGCCGTGGCCGTGGGTGCTGCCATCCAAGGCCAGGTGCTCGGCGGCGAGCGCAAGGACGTGCTGCTGCTCGACGTGACCCCGCTGTCGCTGGGCATCGAGACGCTGGGCGGCGTGATGACCAAGATGATCACGAAGAACACCACGATCCCGACGAAGTTCTCGCAGACCTTCTCGACCGCCGACGACAACCAGCCGGCGGTGACGATCAAGGTGTTCCAGGGCGAACGCGAGATGGCCTCGGGCAACAAGCTGCTGGGCGAGTTCAACCTCGAAGGCATCCCGCCCGCGCCGCGCGGCACGCCGCAGATCGAAGTGACCTTCGACATCGACGCAAACGGCATCCTGCACGTGGGCGCGAAGGACAAGGCCACCGGCAAGGAAAACAAGATCACCATCAAGGCGAACTCGGGCCTGAGCGAAGACGAGATCCAGAAGATGGTGAAGGACGCCGAGCTCAACGCGGCTGAAGACAAGAAGAAGCTCGAACTCGTGCAGGCCAAGAACCAGGCCGACGCCATGGTGCACAGCGTGCGCAAGAGCCTCACCGAGTACGGCGAGAAGCTCGAGGCCGCCGAGAAGGAGAAGATCGAGGCCGCGATCAAGGACGTGGAAGAAGCCCTGAAGGGCGAGGACAAGGCCGAGATCGAAGGCAAGACCGAGGCGCTCATGGCAGCGAGCCAGAAGCTGGGCGAGAAGATGTACGCCGACATGCAGGCCGCGCAGGGCGCAGCCGGCGCGGCAGGGGCTGCACCGGGCGGCGAAGCCCCGCAGTCCGAAGCCAAGCCGGGCGACGACAACGTGGTCGATGCCGAGTTCAAGGAAGTCAAAGACAAGAAGTAATCGAACGCTTGAGCCCACCGTTGTGAGCCACCCCCGTGGGCACCGCATGCACACGGGGGGTTTTTGCGTTTAGAGGGCAATCCACATGGCAAAGCGTGACTACTACGAGATCCTCGGCGTCGCCAAGAATGCGAGCGACGAGGACATCAAGAAGGCTTATCGCAAGCTGGCGATGAAGCACCACCCTGACCGCAACCAGGGTGACGATGCAAAGAAGGCGGAAGAGAAATTCAAGGAGGCCAAAGAGGCCTACGAGATGCTCTCCGATGCGAAGAAGCGCGCGGCCTACGACCAATACGGCCATGCGGGCGTGGACCCGAACATGGGGGCCGGCGGCTTCCGCGGCGGGCCCGAGGGCTTCGGCGGCTTTGCCGAGGCCTTCGGCGACATCTTCGGCGACATCTTCGGCGGTGCCCAGGGTGGCGGCGGGCGCCGGGGTGCCGGCGGGCCGCAGGTCTACCGCGGCAGCGACCTGTCGTACGCGATGGAGATCTCGCTCGAGGAAGCCGCCAACGGCAAGGAAACGCAGATCCGCATCCCGAGCTGGAGCGAATGCGAGACCTGCCACGGCTCGGGTGCCAAGCCCGGCACGAGCGCCAAGACCTGCCCGAGCTGCCATGGCTCGGGCACGGTGCACCTGCGCCAGGGCTTTTTCTCGATCCAGCAGACCTGCCCGCATTGCCACGGCAGCGGCAAGATCATTCCGGAGCCCTGCACCACCTGCAACGGCCAGGGCCGCGTGAAGCAGAACAAGACGCTGGAGGTGAAGATCCCCGCCGGCATCAACGAAGGCATGCGCATCCGCTCGGCCGGCAACGGCGAGCCGGGCATGAACGGCGGGCCGCCCGGGGACCTCTACATCGAGATCCGCATCCGGCAGCACGACATCTTCGAGCGCGACGGCGACGACCTGCACTGCACGGTGCCGGTCAGCATCACGCTGGCAGCGCTGGGCGGCCCGATCGAGGTGCCCACACTCTCAGGCAAGGCCGAGATCGACCTGCCCGAGGGCACGCAGCACGGCAAGACCTTCCGGCTGCGCGGCAAGGGCATCAAGGGCGTGCGCTCCAGCTACCCCGGCGACCTGTACTGCCACGTGGCGGTCGAGACGCCGGTCAAGCTCACCGAGCACCAGCGCAAGCTGATGAAGGAGCTGGACGAGTCGCTCAAGAAGGGCGGCGAGCGCCACTCGCCCAATGCCAAGAGCTGGACGGACCGGGTAAAAGATCTGTTCAAGTAGCCGGCAAGTTCTACCGACTACCTTTCGCCTCCCCCAAAAGGGCGCCTGCATGGCGCCCTTTTTTCGTGAAAGCTTGCTTGCCTTTCCCGCCGAAACGGCCGATACAGCGCAACGGGCATTCCATTTGCTAATCGATACCAGAGCCCTCCGCAGAGCGGGCAGGCATCGACAGCACAGCACCCAGGGAGGACGCATGCCATCGCAATCGCCCACGTTCATCGCTCCACTGCCCCCGGCCTTCGCCGGAAGGAGGTGTCATGCGCCTGCTTGACGCCGACATCCAGCGGGCCAGCGCCCTCGTCGTCGACCCGAACCCGACGTCGCGCAGCATCCTCGCTGCGATGCTGCGCGACTGCGGCGTGGGCAACATCACCCAGACCAGCAAGGTGCCCGATGCCAGGCGGCTGCTCGAAGCGAAGCGCTTCGACATCGTGCTGTGCGAATACCACTTCGAGGGCGACCCGATGACCGGCCAGGACCTCATGGCCGACCTGCGGCTGGCGCAGCTGCTGCCCCTGTCCACCGTCGTGGTCATGATTTCCGGCGAGTCGGTCTACGGCAAGGTGGCCGAGGCGGCTGAAGCGGCGCTGGACGCCTACATCATCAAGCCCCACACCGAGCAGGCCCTGCTCGACCGGCTGGTACAGGCGCGGCAGCGCAAGCGGGCCCTGAAAGAGATCATCGACAAGGTCGAGCAGAACAAGCTGATCGAAGCTGCGGAGCTGTGCCAGGTGCGTTTCGACACCCGCGGCGCCGCCTGGCTGCAGGCGGCCCGCATCGGCGCCGAGCTGTGGCTCAAGGTCGGCAAGCCGCATGCGTCGCAGGCCATGTTCGAAGCGATCCTGCGCAGCGGTGCACTGCCGTGGGCCAGGCTCGGCATTGCGCGTTCGCAATACGAGGCCGGCGCCGTGCTGCAGTCGCGCCGCACCCTCGAAAGCCTGCTCGGCGAGCAGCCCGGCTATGCCGATGCCTATGACGTGATGGGCCGCGTGCTGCTCGACCAGAACGAGCCCGAGCAGGCGGTGGATTCACTGCGCCGCGCCTGCACCATCACACCCGGCTGCGTGGCGCGGCTGGTGAAGTTCGGGCTGCTGGCCTTCTACTACGGCGAGCCGAGCGAGGCGGCCGACGCGCTGCAACGGGCCGCCCGTCTGGGCCTCAATTCACGCACCTACGACCTGCAGGGCCTGGTGCTGCTGGCCGCCCTGCAGTTCGACCGCTCCGACACCCGCGGGCTCACCCATTCGCTGGAGTCCATGTCGAAGGCCCGCGAGCAGCAGCGCCAGAGTGCGCGGCTGAGGCGCTTCGAAACCGTGATCAGCGTGTTCAAGGCCCAGGTCGAGCGGCGCGTGCCGGATGCGGTGCTGCAGACTCGCGCGATGCTCAATGAGCTGCAGGAACCCGACTTCGAGTTCGAGGCCGCCTGCAACCTGGTGATGATGATCGCCCGCATGTACCGCAGCGAAGTGCGGCTCGACGACGTCGACCACTTCCTGTCGATCCTGGCGCGGCGCTTCGCCGTTTCGCACACGACCACCGAGCTGCTGGTGCGCGCAACGCTCGGGCAGTCGATGTTCGAGCAGATCGTTCGCAACGAATACGCCAGGATCTGCACCCAGGCCGAGGAAGCCGTGTCGCACACCGTGAGCGGCCAGCCCCGCGAGGCGGTGCTGGAGCTGCTGGCCGCCGCCGAGCAGTCGCTCAACGCCAAGCTGATCGACCTCGCGCTGCACACGCTGGACCGCCACAACAAGTCGATCAAGGATGCGCTGGCCCTGCAGCAACGCGCCCGGGCCTTGCACGAGCGCTACCGCAGCTACGGCACCCAGGTGCACCTCACCAAGTCGGACGACCCGCGCACCCTCACCGCCGCGGCCAAGCCGACTCCGCAGGCCTGAGCCGGCTCAGAACAGCGACCCCTGCCCCGGCGGCTCGGGCGGCCGGAAACGGCTGCTGTCGAGTTCGTAGCGGGTGCTCTCGCGGCCGTGGCGCCCCCGGGCCTTTTCGATGCGCTGGCGGATCAGCGCCGACCAGAGCCCATCGCCCTTCATGCGCGAGGCGAAGTCGGCGTCGTAGTCCTTGCCGTGCCGCATGTCGCGGATGCGCGCCATCACCCGCTCGGCCCGCTGGGGGAAGTGCTGCTCCAGCCATTGGTGGAACAGCGGCGCCACCTCCCACGGCAGGCGCACCACGGTCCAGTGGATCGACTTGGCGCCGGCCTCGCAGGCTGCATCGACGATGCGCTCGATCTCGGGCTCGTTGATGAACGGGATGATGGGCGCGACGTTCACCCCCACCGGGATGCCGGCCTCGCTGAGCCGGCGCACTGTCTGCAGGCGCCGGTGCGGCGCGGCGGCGCGCGGCTCCATGATGCGGGAGAGCTCGGAGTCGAGCGAGGTGATGCTCACGAACACCGCCGCCTGCGACCGCTGCGATGCCGGCGCGATGAGGTCGATGTCGCGCTCCACTCCCGACGACTTGGTGACGATGGTGAACGGATGCTCGCACCGCGCCAGCACCTCGAGCACCGCCCGCGTGAGGCCCAGCTTGCGCTCGACGGGCTGGTAGCAGTCGGTGGCGGCGCCCAGGTTGATGGCGCTGGGCACGTAGGAGCGCTTGCGCAGTTCCTCGACCAGCCGCTCGGCGGCGTTCACCTTGGCCACGATCTTGGTTTCGAAATCGAGGCCGGGCGACAGGTTGAGGTAGCTGTGCGTGGGCCGGGCGTAGCAGTAGATGCAGCCGTGCTCGCAGCCGCGGTACGGGTTGACCGAATGCTCGAAGGGGATGTCCGGCGATTCGTTGCTCGAGATGATGGACTTGACCCGCTCTTCGATGATCTGTGTGGCCGGCGGCAGGTGCTCCTCGGCCACCAGCTGGTCTTCGGTGCCCCAGCCGTCGTCGAAGGCTTCTCGCTCGTCGAGCGAGAAGCGGTGCGGCATGGCCCAGGTCATGCCGCGGCCCTTCACCGCCTCGACGGGGTGGACCGGCTGCTTGACGATGGGCGGGAACTTCGAACGGGGCATACTGTATTTTCATACAGTATGCCCCGTTGTTCAAGGCTCAGTGGCCGCAGAGCTGGCGCTTGGCCGTGAGGTATTCGTTGCGCAGGCGCTCGATCAGCGCGCGGGCCGGCAGCACTTCCTTCACCGCGCCGATGCCCTGCCCGCAGCCCCAGATGTCTTTCCAGGCCTTCTTGGCGCCGCCTTCGCCGCCGAAGTTCATCTGGCTCGGGTCGCTCACCGGCAGGTTGTCGGGGTCGAGACCCGAAGCGCGGATGGAGCCGCGCAGGTAGTTGCCGTGCACGCCGGTGAAGAGGTTCGAGTAGACGATGTCCTCGCTGGTGCTCTCGGTGATCATCTGCTTGTAACCCTCGACCGCGCGCGCCTCCTCGGTGGCGATGAAGGCCGAGCCGATGTAGGCGAAGTCGGCGCCCATGGCCTGCGCCGCCAGCACCGCGCGCCCGTTGGCGATGGCACCCGACAGAGCCAGCGGGCCGTCGAACCACTCGCGGATCTCCTGGATCAGCGCAAACGGGCTGGTGGTGCCGGCATGGCCGCCGGCGCCGGCCGCCACGGCGATCAGGCCGTCGGCGCCCTTCTCGATGGCCTTGCGTGCGAACTTGTTGTTGATGATGTCGTGCAGCACCACACCGCCGTAGCTGTGCACCGCATCGTTCACGTCGGTGCGCGCACCCAGCGAGGTGATCACCACCGGCACCTTGTACTTCACGCACAGCGCCAGGTCGTGCTCGAGCCGGTCGTTGCTCTTGTGCACGATCTGGTTGATGGCGAAGGGCGCCGCCGGCTGGTCCGGGTGGGCGCGGTTGTACGCAGCCAGCGTCTCGGTGATCTCGGCCAGCCATTCGTCGAGCTGCTCGGCCGGCCTCGCATTGAGCGCCGGCATCGAGCCGATCACGCCGGCCTTGCACTGCTCGATCACGAGCTTGGGATTGCTGATGATGAACAGCGGCGAGCCGATGATGGGCAGCGGCACGTTCTGCAGGACGGGAGGCAGGGGCACGTCAATCTCCAGGGATCAGAAGGCTTCGAGTGCGAGCGCGGTCACGCTCTGTGCGCCATCGACGATGGCGTCGCGCTGGCCCGGCACGCGCGAGAGGATGTGCTCTGCGTAGAACCGCGCGGTGATGACCTTGGCCTGCATGAAGGCCCGGTCCTCGCCGGCGGCGAGCTTGTCCTCGGCCACCAGCAGTGCACGCGCCATCTGCCAGCCGGCCATCAGGTTGCCGGCCAGCAGCAGGTAGGGCACCGAGCCGGCGAAGGCGGCATTCGGGTCCGCCTTGGCCTGGCCCGCGATGAAGTCCACCACCTGCTCGAAGGCCTCTCGGGCCGCCTTCAGCCGCTTGTGCGCGGCACGGGCTGCTTCGCTGCCCCGCTCGGCCAGCTGCGCCTCGGTGGCCGCGATCTGGCGCGCGATCGCCCTGGCTGTGGCACCGCCGTCGCGGGCCGTCTTGCGGCCCACCAGGTCGTTGGCCTGGATCGCCGTCGTGCCTTCGTAGATGGTCAGGATCTTGGCGTCGCGGTAGTACTGGGCCGCGCCGGTTTCCTCGATGAAGCCCATGCCGCCGTGCACCTGCACGCCCAGGCTCGTAACCTCCAGGCTCATCTCGGTGCTGTAGCCCTTCACCAGCGGCACTATGAACTCGTAGAAGGCCTGGTTCTGCTTGCGCACCTCGGCATCGGGGTGGGCGTGTGCCGCGTCGTAGGCCGCGGCGGCGGTGATCGCCATCGCGCGGCAGCCCTCGGTGAGTGCGCGCATGGTCATCAGCATGCGCTTCACGTCCGGGTGGTGAATGATCGGCGCCGAACCCGGCAGCGAGCCGTCGACCGGCCGCGACTGCACGCGGTCCTTCGCGTACTGCACCGCCTTCTGGTAGGCCCGCTCGGCCACCGCGATGCCCTGCACGCCCACCGCATAGCGGGCGGCGTTCATCATGATGAACATGTACTCCAGGCCGCGGTTCTCCTGGCCCACCAGGTAGCCCACCGCGCCGCCCTTGTCGCCGAACTGCAGCACCGCCGTCGGGCTCGCCTTGATGCCCAGCTTGTGCTCGATGCTCACGCACTGCACGTCGTTGCGCTCACCCAGCGAGCCGTCAGCCTTGACCATGAACTTGGGCACGATGAAAAGCGAAATGCCCTTCACGCCTTCGGGCGCACCCGTCACTCGCGCGAGCACGAGGTGGACGATGTTGCCCGCCATGTCGTGTTCGCCGTAGGTGATGAAGATCTTGGTGCCGAAGATCCGGTAGCTGCCGTCACCCTGCGGCTCGGCGCGGGTGCGCACCAGCGCGAGGTCCGAACCGGCCTGCGGCTCGGTCAGGTTCATCGTGCCGGTCCATTCGCCCGAGATCATCTTCGGGATGTAGGTCTGCTGCTGCTCGGGCGTGCCGGCGGTCAGCAGCGCCTCGATGGCGCCGTCGGTCAGCAGCGGGCACAGGGCGAAGCTGAGGTTCGCGCTGTTGAGCATTTCCACGCAGGCCGCGCCGATGGTCTTGGGCAGGCCCTGCCCGCCGAAGTCGCCGGGGTGCTGCAGGCCCTGCCAGCCGCCTTCTGAAAACTGCCGGAACGCATCCTTGAACCCGGGCGTCGTGAAGACCTGGCCGTCCTTCCAGTAGCTCGGGTTCCTGTCGCCTTCGAAGTTGAGCGGGGCCACCACGCCCTCGTTGAACTTCGCGCACTCGTCGAGCACCGCCTGGGCGGTCTCGATGCCGGCCTCCTCGAAGCCCGGCAGCTGGGCCACTTGCTCCAGCCCGGCGAGCTCCTGCATGTCGAAGAGCATGTCCTTCACGGGGGCTTGGTAGGTCATCACGGTCTCCTGGGTTCAAAAAAAGCGCCAGGACTGTTGCCAGTCGCGGCGCTTCGGTCTTGTCGTTCTGGAAAGACTCAGCCGAGCTCTTTGACGAGAGCCGGCACGGCCTCGAACAGGTCAGCCTCGAGGCCGTAGTCGGCCACGCTGAAGATCGGCGCTTCCGGGTCCTTGTTGATCGCCACGATCACCTTGGAATCCTTCATGCCCGCCAGGTGCTGGATCGCGCCGCTGATGCCGGCGGCGATGTACAGCTGCGGCGCGACGATCTTGCCGGTCTGGCCGACCTGCCAGTCGTTGGGCGCGTAGCCTGCGTCCACCGCGGCGCGGCTGGCGCCCAGCGCGGCGCCCAGCTTGTCGGCCAGCGGCGTGAGCACTTCATTGAACTTCTCGGACGAGCCCATCGCGCGGCCGCCCGAGACGATGATCTTCGCGGCGGTGAGTTCGGGGCGGTCGCTCTTGGTGACCTCGCGGCCCACGAAGCTGCTCTTGCCGCTGTCGGCCACGGCCGCCAACGATTCGACCGCTGCGCTGCCGCCCTGGGCCGCCGCCGGGTCGAAGCCGGTGGTGCGCACGGTGATGACCTTCACCTTGTCGGCGCTCTGCACAGTGGCGATCGCGTTGCCGGCATAGATCGGACGCTCGAAGGTGTCGGCGCTGACCACCTTGGTGATGTCGCTCACCTGGGCCACGTCGAGCTTGGCCGCCACGCGCGGGGCCACGTTCTTGCCGTGGGCGGTGGCGGGAAACAGGATGTGGCTGTAGTTGCCCGCGATGGCCAGCACCTGGGCGGCCACGTTCTCGGCGAGCTGCTCTTCCAGCTGCGGCGCATCGGCATGCAGCACCTTGGCCACGCCGGCGATCTGGGCGGCCTGCCTGGCGGCTTCGCCCGCGTTGGCGCCGGCGATCAGCACATGCACGTCGGCGCCGCACTGGGTGGCAGCGGTGACGGTGTTCAGGGTCGCGCCCTTGAGCAGCGCGTGTTCGTGTTCAGCGATGACGAGGACGGCCATGATCAGATCACCTTTGCTTCGTTCTTGAGCTTTGCCACCAGGGTCGCCACGTCGGGCACCTTCACGCCGGCGCCGCGCTTGGGCGGCTCGGTGACCTTCACGGTCTTGATGCGCGGCGTGACGTCCACGCCCAGGTCGGCGGGCTTCACCGTCTCGAGCGGCTTCTTCTTGGCCTTCATGATGTTGGGCAGCGTCACGTAGCGCGGCTCGTTCAGGCGCAGGTCGGTGGTGATCACCGCCGGCAGGCTGAGCTTCACCGTCTCGAGGCCGCCGTCGACTTCACGCGTGACGCTCACCTTGCCGTCGGCCACTTCGACCTTGCTGGCGAAGGTGGCCTGCGGCAGGTCGGCCAGGGCCGCCAGCATCTGGCCGGTCTGGTTGCAGTCGTCGTCGATGGCCTGCTTGCCCAGGATCACCAGCTGCGGCTGCTCCTTGTCGACCAGGGCCTTGAGGATCTTGGCCACGGCCAGCGGCTGCAGCTCTGCGTCGGTCTCGACCAGGATGGCGCGGTCGGCACCGATGGCCATGGCGGTGCGCAGGGTTTCCTGGCACTGCGCCACGCCGCAGGAAACGGCCACGATCTCGGTGACCACGCCCTTTTCCTTCAAGCGGGTGGCTTCTTCCACCGCGATCTCGTCGAAGGGGTTCATGCTCATCTTGACGTTGGCGATGTCCACCCCCGAGCCGTCGGACTTCACGCGAACCTTCACGTTGAAATCGACGACGCGCTTCACCGGTACCAGTGCCTTCATGCGACGTTCTCCTGCAGTTTGAAGCTCAAGTTGACGTATACGTTAATCGGGGATTCTAGTAGCCGGTCCTCGGGGCGTCTGTCGCCTGGCCGACAAAAAAGCACGATCGTTCGATTCTAGACCACAGACCTTCGCAGGCCGCCAGCCTGCGGCCTAGAGAGGCGACTCGATTGGATTTCCTTCGGCAAGCCGGCCTCCTGTGCTTGAGCCTGCGCTTGATAGACTGCCGCCGCCTTTTTGCCGCCCCGCCATGCCTTCCGAGCCGCCTTCAGAGTCGCCCCCCGCCACGCATTGCATCGGCGTGTTCGACTCCGGCGTCGGCGGCCTGTCGGTGCTGCGTGCGCTGCGGCGCGCGCTGCCCTCGGCCCAGCTGCTGTACGTGGCCGACTCCGGCTTCGCCCCGTACGGCGAACGCGACGAGGCCTTCGTCGTCGATCGTTCGCGCCGCATCGCCCGCTTCCTGCGGGCGCAGGGCGCGCAGGTGCTGGTGATCGCCTGCAACACCGCCACGGCGGCCGCGGTGCACCTGCTGCGCGCCGAAGACCCGCAGTGGCCGGTGGTGGGGGTGGAGCCGGGCGTAAAGCCGGCCGTGGCCGCGAGCCGCAACGGCCGCATCGGCGTGATGGCCACCCGCGGCACGCTGGCGAGCGACAAGTTCCGCCGGCTCATCGAATCGCACGGCATGGGCGCCACCATCGTGCCGCAGCCTTGCGCGGGCCTGGCGCGCGCCATCGAATCGGGCGACCTCGACGCGCCGCCGCTGCTCGCGCTCATCGACGACTGCTGCGCGCCGCTGCGCGAGGCGCAGGTCGACACGGTGGTGCTCGGCTGCACCCACTACCCCTTCGCCTCGCATCACATCCAGGCGGCGCTCGGCCCGCAGGTGTTGCTCATCGACACCGCCGAGGCGGTGGCGCGGCGCACGCAGTCGCTGTGCGAGCAGCTGCCGGCGAGCGGGCCCGCTGCTGCCTCCAACCTGCTGTGGACCACCGGCAACGCCGAGGATCTGGCGCGCATCGCGCGCCGCTGGCTGGGCTTCGATTGCGAGGTGCGGCCGCTGGCCGCCGCTTCACTCGGCGACGGCTGAGCCGGCGGCCTGCATGCCGCGCGCCACGTCCACCGGCCGCAGCAGCAGCAGGCCCACCACGAAGAACAACGCGGTCGACAAGATGGCCACCCGGTGGTTGCCGGCGGTGACCCAGGTGACGAGCCCGTAGGTCACCGGGCCCAGGATGGCCGCCAGCCGCACTGCGAAGGTCCACAGCCCGTAGAACTCGGCCAGCCGCTGCGGCGGCGCGAACAGCCCCGCGATGGCCCGGCCGGCCGACTGGCTGGAACCCATGCACAGCCCCGCGATCACCGCGGCCACCCAGAACAGCGCCGGCCCCTGCGCCATGAAGGCCAGCAGCGTCATCACGATCCAGCCGGCCAGCGTGATGCCCAGCGCCCGCTTGTGGCCGATGCGGTCCTGGAAGTAGCCGAAGGCGAAGGCGCCCACGGCCGACGCGATGTTCACCAGGAACACCAGCAGCATGGTTTCGGTCTGCTTGAAGCCGAGCACCTGCTCGGCATACACCGCCGCCAGCGCGATCACCACCGCGATGCCGGCCTGGTAGGCGGTGGCGCAGGCCAGCAGCAGCCGGAAGTCCTGGTACAGCTGCGCATGCCGCCATGTGTCGCGCAGGCGCCGCAGCGACTCGCCCAGCCCGCCGCCGGCCGCCCCTGCCGCCTGCGCCGCCTCGGCCTGCACCTGCGGCTGCGCCCGCTCGCGCAGCAGCGCAAAGGTCGCCAGTGACGCGACGCCGTACACGCCCGCGGTGATGAGCATGGTGACCGGCACGAACTGCGTGGCCGGCAGGCCCCTGGACTGGGCCCACAGCACATAGCCCAGGCTCAGGCCGAGCGACAACATGCCGCCGAAGTAGCCGAAGCTCCAGCCCCAGCCCGACACGCGCCCCATCGCCTCGCGCCGCGCCAGCTCGGGCAGGAAGGCCGCGGTGAGCGACTCGCCGTACGAATAGAAGACGTTGGACAGCACGATCGCCGCCACCGCCCAGGCCACGTCGCCCTCGCCGGCCCAGGCCAGCGCCAGGGTCGCCAGCACGCAGGCCGCGGTGGTCCAGGCGAGCAGCCGCTTCTTGGCGGCGCGCAGGTCGGCATAGGCGCCCAGCGCCGGCATGCTCAGCATGACGATCACGCTCGACAGCCCCAGGGCCGCCGTCCAGGCCAGCGTGGCCCAGCTCGCGTTGCCCGCGACCACGCCGACGAAGTAGGCGTTGAACACCGCGGTGAGCACCACCGTCGTGTAGCCGGAGTTGGCGAAGTCGTACATCGCCCAGCCGAACACTTCGCGCTTGCGCACGCCCTCGTTGAGCGCTTCCTGAGAGAACCAGCCCACACACCCTCCGCCTCTGTTGCTGCCGCGAGCTTCGCCGGGCGCCGGGATCATGCCAGAGCGATCGCTATGATCGGCACCCCACAGCACGGATGGCGGAATAGGTAGACGCAGCGGGCTTAAAACCCGCCGCCACCCGGAAGGGGGCGTACGGGTTCGATTCCCGTTCCGTGCACCACGCGCCCCCACGGCTGCCGCAATTTCTCCTGTACGGTGTTGCCGGCTGCCAAGGCGTCGTCACACGACGACGCAACTTCGCCCGCTCCGCCCGGCAAACCTGCGACGCAGTGCCCTGCGCGTGGGGCTGTGCGGGGTAACCCTGTACCAGCGCTGAACATCGCCGCTACGCCATGGCACACGACGTGCCACGCACTCGCGAACACCCGAGGTTGTTTGCGCCTTTGCATCGGGTGGAACCTGCGCCGGCGCTGTCGAGCCGGGGTGCAGCGCTGTTGCGGCTCGGGGTTTACCTGGGGCTTTCGCGAGCCTTCGCCGCATCGGCATGCCTCTTGCAAATTCAGCGTTGCAGGCACGGCGATACAAGCGTCGCAATGCCTGTCACCGGTGTGCCTTTTGCTCTTGTCATGTTCACCAGAACCTTTCGAAAGGAGATACGCAATGGCATGGACCAAACCGCAATACCAGGATCTGCGCTTCGGCTTCGAGATCACGATGTACATCTCGACCCGCTGACATCTTCCTGATGCGTTGCCCTGCGGCGCCGCCGTCTCGCGACGGCGGCGTGCGCAGGGAGCGCGACCCACGCCCCGCGTGCATCCGCCGCGCAAGCAAGCAAACCGTCTCCCCTGAATCGAATGAAGATCCTCGTGCTCGGGTCGGGAGCCGGCGGCGGCTACCCGCAATGGAACTGCAACTGCGCCATGTGCTCCGGCGTTCGCAGCGGCCGCCTGCATGCACGGGCGCGCACCCAGAGCTCGATCGCGGTGTCGCAGGACGGCGAGCACTGGGTGCTGTTCAATGCCTCGCCCGACATCGGCCACCAGCTGCGCAGCAGCCCGACCCTGCACCCGCGCCGCGCCCCGCGCGACACGCCCATCAAGGCAGTGGTGCTGATGGACGCGCAGATCGACCACGTCACCGGACTCCTGAGCCTGCGCGAAGGCCCGCCGATCGAGCTGTACTGCACGCCCGCGGTCTTCGAGGAGCTCACCACCGGGCTGCCGCTGCTGCCGGTGCTGCAGCACTACTGCGGCGTGCACTGGCACCTGCTGCCGGTGGCCGGCGAACGCGCCTCGGCCGAGTTCCGCATCGACGCCCTGCCCGGCCTGTCGCTGCATGCGCTGGCCATTGCCGGCAAGGCACCGCCCTACTCGCCCCACCGCAATGACCCGCAGGCGGGCGACAACATCGCCCTGCTGATCGAAGAGCGCGCCACCGGCCGCTGCGCGTTCTACGCACCCGGGCTCGCCGGCGTCGGCGACGCCGAACGCAGCTGGATGCAGCGGGCCGACTGCGTGCTGGTGGACGGCACCTTCTGGACCGACGACGAAATGATCGAGCACGGCCTGGGCCGCCACACGGCCGCCGACATGGGCCACCTGCCGCAGTCGGGCGAGGGCGGCATGATCGCGGCGCTCGACGGCCTGCCCGCGCGCCGCAAGCTGCTCATCCACATCAACAACAGCAACCCCATCCTCGACGACCACGGCGAGCAGCGCGCGATGCTGCAGCGCCACGGCATCGAGGTGGCCCACGACGGCATGGAGATCGAGCTATGAGCGTTGCACTGCCGGCCGGCGTATTGCCGTGGACGCCCGATGAATTCGAGGCGCAGCTCAGGTCCAGGGAAGCGGGCTATCACATCCATCACCCGTTCAACCGCCGCCTCAACCGCGGCGAGCTCGCGCCCTTCCAGGTGCGCGGCTGGGTGGCCAACCGCTTCTACTACCAGCTGGCCATCCCGATGAAGGACGCAGCCATCCTGTCGAACTGCCCCGACCGCGAGGTGCGCCGCCACTGGATCGAGCGCCTGCTCGACCACGACGGCCGCGGCGACCACGAAGGCGCCAATGCCGGCGGCATCGAGGCGTGGACGCGGCTGGGCATCGCAGTGGGCCTGTCGCGCGAAGACCTGTGGTCTTGCCGGCATGTGCTGCCCGGCGTGCGCTTCGCGGTCGATGCCTACGTCAACTTCGCGCGCCACGCGCCTTGGCAGGAAGCCGCCATCTCGTCGCTCACTGAGCTGTTCGCGCCGAAGATCCATGCCGACCGCCTGGCCGGCTGGCCGAGCCTGTACCCGTGGATCGAAGCCGAGGGCCTGGGCTACTTCAGGAGCCGCATCCCGCTCGCCTCGCGCGACGTGGAACACGGCCTCTTGATCGCGAAGCTGTGGTGCGACACGCGCGCCCGCCAGGAGCGCGCGCTGGAGATCCTGCAGTTCAAGCTCGACATCCTGTGGTCGATGCTCGACGCGATCGAGCGGGCCTACCCGGACGACCTGGCCGAGGAGAAGCGGCCATGACCTTGAACGACGCCTCGCGCCCCAGCATCTCGTCCATGTACCGCCTGCAGTTCGAGCCGGCGCAGCAGGGCTGGGTGCTTCTCTACCCCGAAGGCATGGTCAAGCTCAACGGGCCGGCCGGCGAGATCCTGAAACGCTGCGACGGCCAGCGCAGCCTGCAGGAGCTGATCGCCGACCTCGAGGCCACCTACGGCCAGACCGGCCTGCGCAACGACGTCTGCGAGTTCCTGCGCGACGCCCAATCGCGCGGCTGGGTCAGCTGAGGCACGACCCGCCATGAACGCGCCAGCACGCCCCAGCCACGTGGCACCCCAGGTCGGCCCGCCCTTGTGGCTGCTGGCCGAGCTCACCTACCGCTGCCCGCTGCACTGCGTGTTCTGCTCCAACCCGCTCGACTATGCGCAGCACGCCAGGGAGCTCGACACCGCCGCCTGGTGCCGGGTGCTCGACGAAGCGCGCGCCATGGGCTCGGTGCAGCTCGGCCTGTCGGGCGGCGAGCCGCTGATGCGCGACGACCTCGAGGAGATCGTGGCCCATGCCCACCAGCTCGGCTTCTACGTGAACCTCATCACCTCGGGCGTCGGGCTCACCGAGCAGCGCGCCCGCGCGCTCAAGGAAGCGGGGCTCGACCACATCCAGCTGTCGTTCCAGGACTCGACCCGCGAGCTCAACGACTTTCTTTCGTCGACCCGCACCTTCGAGCTCAAGTCGCGGGTGGCCGGCATCATCAAGGGCCTGGGCTACCCGATGGTGCTCAACTGCGTGATGCACCGCTACAACCTGCCGCACGTGGGCCGCATCATCGGCATGGCCGAGGCCATGGGCGCTGAATTCCTGGAGCTGGCCAACACCCAGTACTACGGCTGGGCCTGGCTCAACCGCGAGGCCCTGCTGCCCACCCGCGACGAACTCGCCGATGCAGAAGCCGTCGTCGATCACCACCGCGCGCGGCTGGCCGGCCGCATGAAGATCTTCTGGGTCACGCCCGACTACCACGAGGCCAAGCCCAAGGCCTGCATGAACGGCTGGGGCTCGGTGTTCCTGCTGGTGGCCCCCGACGGCGCGGCCCTGCCCTGCCACAGCGCGCGCATGCTGCCGGGGCTGGTGGCGCCCGACGTGTCGCGCGAGCCGCTGCGGGACATCTGGTACGACAGCCCCGCCTTCAACCGCTACCGCGGCAGCCACTGGATGAGCGACACCTGCCGCAGCTGCGACGAGCACGAGAAGGACTTCGGCGGCTGCCGCTGCCAGGCCTACCTGCTCACCGGCTCGGCCGAGGCCACCGACCCGGTGTGCGGCAAGAGCCCGGACCATGCCCTGGTCGAAGACATCGTGTCGCGCGCGCGGCCGGCGCTCGCGGCTGCGCAGCCGCTGCGCTTCGTGCCGAATGCGGCACGCAACGGCGCGCTGGTCTACCGCACCGACGACAACTCGCGCCTGCATTGCGAAGCCGCGCCGGCGCCGCGCGCCGCCAACGGGTGAAGCGAGGCCGTCGATGCTGCAGGTGGCCGGCCTCACCAAACGCTACGGCGAACGCACCGCGCTCGACGCGCTGACGCTCGCGCTGCCGCCCGGGCAGTTCGTTGCGCTGCTTGGGCCCAACGGCGCCGGCAAGTCCACGCTGTTCCAGCTGCTCACCGGACTGTTCGCGCCCACCGCCGGCGACATCCGCGTGGCCGGCTTCGACCTGCGCAGCCGCGCCTGCGCGGCGCTCGCGCAGATCGGCGTGGTGTTCCAGCAGATGTCGCTCGACCTCGACCTGTCGGTGCGCCGCAACCTCACGCTGCAGGCCGACCTGCACGGGCTGCCCCGGGCGCTGGCGCGCGAGCGCATCGCGCAGGGCTGCGGCCGCATGGGCCTGTCGAACGACCTCGACCGCACCGTGCGCGAGCTCTCCGGCGGCAACCGCCGCAAGGTGGAGCTGGTGCGCGCCGGCCTGCACCGCCCGGCCCTGCTGCTCATGGACGAAGCGACCGTGGGCCTCGACCCGAAGTCGCGCCGCGAGCTGCTGGGCGCCTTGCATGCCGACGTGTCGGAGCGGCACTGCACGGTGCTGTGGGCCACCCACTGGGTCGAGGAGGCGCAGGCCGCCGACCGCGTGGTGGTGCTGCACAAGGGCCGCCTGCTGGCCGACGGCACCCCGGCCGAGGTGACCGCCCGGCTGGGCGGCGACACGCTCGAAGATGCCTTCGTGCGCGCCACCGGCTGAGCCCGCGGGCCATCCGCAGGCCGATCGCAGAACAAGCAAGGACATAGGAGACGCTCATGCAGAAGGGAACCGCCATCGCGCTGCGGATCGCCGCGACCGCCATCGCCATACTCGCCGCCACCAGCGCCGCCACCTCCGCCACCGGTGCCGCTGCCTGGGGCACGGGCATGGTGTTCGTGTCGAGCGAGAAGGACCATGCACTCACCGTGGTAGACCCGAAGACGCTGGCGGTGGTGGGCACGGTGCCCACCTGCAAGCGCCCGCGGCACATGCAGCGCACGGCAGACGGCGCCCGCCTGCTGGTGGCCTGCGGCGAGTCGGGCCAGGCCGACGTCATCGACCTCGCCAGCCGCAAGTCGGTGGGCCGGCTGCCGCTGGGCGCGGACCCCGAGGCCTTCGACCTGTCGCCCGACGGCCGCACGCTGTACGTGTCGAACGAGGAAGACGGCGCGCTCGGCTTCATCGACGTAGCCAGCGGCAAGCGCCTGCGCGAGGTGGCGGTGGGCGAGGAACCCGAAGGCGTGAAGGTGTCGCCCGACGGCAAGCGGGTCTACGTCACCTCCGAGGTGGCCAACATGGTCCATGTGGTCGATGCGGCCACCGGCCAGATCATCAAGAACATCCCGGTCGGCAAGCGCCCGCGCCGCTTCGCCTTCACGCCCGACGGCGCCGAGCTCTGGGTCACCAGCGAGCTGGCCGCCAGCGTGAGCGTGATCTCAACCCGCGACCTCGCGGTCACCCACACGGTGAAGTTCGACATCAAGGGCATGCGGCCCGACGACATCTCGCCGGTGGGCCTGGCCATGTCGCCCGACGGCAAGACCGCCTACGTGGGCCTGGGGCGCGCCAACCACGTGGCCTTTGTCGACGTGGCGACCCGCAAGCCGGTGAAGCAGGTGCTGGTGGGCAAGCGGGCCTGGGGCGTCACCCTCACCCGCGACGGCACGCGCCTGTACGTGGCCAACGGGCTGTCGGACGACATGACGGTGATCGACGTGGCCGCCGCCAGGGCGCTCAAGACGATTCCGGTGGGCCGTGTGCCGTATGGAGTGCTGGTCGATGAATAGGCGCACCTGGCTCTGCGCCGCGCTGGCCGCCGCCTGCATGGGCGCGGCACAGGCCGCCACCGTCACGCTCGGCCTGCTGGTGCGTGCCGACGACGAGCGCCTGGCGTCTTCTCGGCTCGACCTTGCCTACCCCGGCCACCCCGGCGGGCCGGTGCAGCAGGCGGTGGAGGTGGCGCTCAAGGAAACCCGCTTCGAGCTCGAAGCCACCAGGCTCGAGGTGAAGCTCGAGACGGTGGAGGTGCGCAACGCCGCCGAGGCGAAGGCCGCGGCGCAGAAGCTCGAAAAAGCCGGCGCCGCCGCGCTGCTGGCCGACCTGCCGTCCGATGCCCTGCTGGCCGCCGGAGAAGGCGCCGGCAGGCTGGCCGTCTTCAACCTCGGCAACGCCGACGACGCACTGCGCCAGCAGCACTGCCGCGGCAACGTGCTGCACACGCTGCCGAGCGAGCGCATGCGCAGCGATGCGCTGGCGCAGTACCTGATGTCGCGCCGCTGGTCGCGCGTGCTGCTGCTGCACGGCCCGCGGCCCGAAGACGCGCAGCGCCTGGCCAGCGTGCAGCTGTCGATCAGGCGCCTGGGCCTGAAGGCGGTGGACACCCGGCCCTTCAAGCTTTCGGCCGACCCGCGCGAGCGCCCCCTCGCCAACCCGCTGCTGCTCACCGGCCATGCCGACTACGACGCGGTGTGGGTGGTCGACACCGACGGCGAATTCGCCCGCAGCCTGCCCTATCGCATCGCCCAGCCGAGGCCGGTGGTGGGCGATGCCGGCCTCATGGCACTGGCCTGGGCGCCGCACTTCGAGCGATTCGGCGCACCGCAGCTGGCGCGCCGCTTCGAGCGCCATGCCAGGCGGCCGATGACCGGCCACGACTGGGCCGCCTGGATGGCCGCCAAGGCCGCGCTGCAGGCGGTGCTGGCCGCCAAGCCCTGGGCGGGCGCACCGAAGACCGCCGCATGGGCCGCCCCCGACTTCACCCTCGACGGCTTCAAGGGCTCGCGTGTCAGCTTCCGGGCCTGGGACCGGCAGCTGCGCCAGCCGCTGCTGCTCACCGATGGCCAGGGCGTCATTGCCACCGCGCCGGTTGAAGGCGTGCTGCACCCGGGCAACGTGCTCGACACGCTGGGGGCCGATGCGCCCGAGAAGCTGTGCAAGGCAGCGTCGTGAGGAGGGCGTCATGACCGAGATGCCGCCCGCTGTTCATGTCCAGGCGCCACGCTTGAGGGCCGGCCACCTGCTGCTCGCCCTGCGCGCCATCGTGACGCGCGAGCTGCTCAAGTTCTTGCGCCAGTACGGCCGCCTCGTGTCGGCCCTGGTGCGGCCGGTGCTGTGGCTTGCCGTCTTTGCGGCCGGTTTTCGCAACGTGTTCGGCGTGGCCATCGTCGAGCCCTACGACACCTACGTGCCCTACGACGTGTACATCGCGCCGGGGCTGGTGGGCATGGTGCTGCTGTTCAACGGCATGCAGTCGTCGCTGGCCATGGTGTACGACCGCGAGATGGGCGTGATGCGGCTGCTGCTGACCGCGCCGCTGCCGCGGCCGTGGCTGCTGTTCGCCAAGCTGGTGGCCACCTCGGTGCTCTCGCTGCTGCAGGCGGTGGCCTTCGTGGCCATTGCGCTGCTGATGGGCACCGAGCTGCCGTGGTGGGGCCCGCAGCTGCCGCACGTGCTGCTGGCCACCGCCTCGGCGGCGGTGATGCTGGGCTCGCTGGGCCTGCTGCTGTCGGTCTACATCCGCCAGCTCGAGAACTTTGCCGGCACGATGAACTTCGTCATCTTCCCGATGTACTTCCTGTCCACCGCCTTGTATCCGCTGTGGAAGCTCGAGGAGTCGGGTGCGGGCTGGGTGTACCAGGCGGCCCGGTTCAACCCGTTCACCCATGCGGTCGAGTGGATGCGCTTCGCGCTCTACGACAAGGACCCGCTGTGGGCGCCCTGGGTGGTGCTCGGCTGCGCGGCGCTGTTCTTCGTGGTGGCCTGCGCCGGCTACGACCCGCAACGCGGCTTCGGCCAGCTCACCCGGCGCGGCGGCTCATGATGAAGCGCAGGCTCGTGCTGCAGGCCGCGGCGGCGACCCTGGGCGGGCCGGCGCTCGCCGCGGCATCGCCGCGCCCCGTGACCTTGCTGGTGCCGTGGCCGGCAGGCGGCGCCACCGACATCTCGATGCGCGTGCTGGCCGAGTCGGCGGGCCGGCACCTGGGCCAGACGGTGCTGATCGAGAACCGCCCGGGCGCCGCCGGCACGATGGCCATGCCCGTGCTGCAGCAGGCCGCGCCTGACGGCTGCACGCTGGCGCAGCTGCCGCAGACCGTGCTGCGCGCGCCCTGGACGCAGAAGGTGCTGTGGGACCCGCTGCGCGACGTGACGCCCATCCTGCAGATCTCGGGCTACACCTTCGGCGTGCTGGTGCCGGCCGCCAGCGACTTGCGCAGCTTCGACGACGTGCTGGCCTGGGGCAAGGCCCACCCCGGCCGGCTCACCGTGGGCACCAACGGCATGGGCACCACGCCGCACGTGGTGATGGACCAGCTCATGCAGCAGCGCGGCATCGAATGGCTGCACGTGCCCTACAAGGGCACGGCCGAGCAGATGGTGGCAGTGGCCTCGGGCCAGCTCATGGTGGGCGTCAACTCCACCGGCTTCGCGCCCTTCGTCGACAACGGGCAGCTGCGCCTGCTGGCCACCTTCGGCGACCGCCGCTCGCGTCGCTGGCCGCAAGCACCCACGCTGCTGGAGCTGGGCCACGGCATCGTGGCGATGTCCCCCTACGGCATCGCCGGCCCGCGCGGGCTGCCGGCCGACCTGCTCGACCGGCTGCACAAGGCCTTCAAGGCGGCGCTGTTCGACCCGGCGCACCTTGCGGAGATTTCGAAGTACGACCAGGAGCCGGCCTACCTGGGGCCGCAGGAGTACACGCGTGCGCTGCACGATGCGTACTGGCGGGAGAAGGCGGTGGTTGAGAGGCTGGGGTTGGGGAGGGGGTGATGGGGTGAGCCGGTTCGGGGACAACGACATTGAGTGAAGCGCAGATTCACTTCAGCGACTCAACGCGTATGGCAGCGGGCAGCTTTGCAGCGGGAGCGGTCCCTGGCTGGCACTCATCCACCGGCGGCTCTACTGCGGTTGCCGTCCTACAGGCCGATCAGCGGCTCAGCTCCGGAGTTGCAGCGGCCGCGGTGGTTCACGATATGCCCGTGAACTCGCCTTCTCAGCCAGATTCTGATCACTAGGTCATCGTTGTCACTCGCGCCAGGCACTCGGGTAGAGTGCCGTCACGACCGAGGGATGAAGCACCACATGAAAGTAACGCAGATCGCGATTCGGAACTGGCGCAACTTCAAGGATGCGGACGTGGAGTTGCAGGACCGCACATTCATCGTTGGCGCCAATGCGTCCGGCAAGTCCAACTTTTTGGACATCTTTCGTTTCCTTAGGGACCTTGCCAGCAGCAGCGGCGGTGGCCTTCAGAAGGCCATCAAGGACCGTGGCGGCATGAAGAAGGTCCGTTCACTCGCAGCTAGTGTCCTGTCCCGTGGATAACTGGCATAAATAGTGCGTGCCATTGCGGTATCTTGGAACTGGAGATACCGCGATGACGAGAGGCAGGCCGAAGGTCGAACTGGTTGTGACCGACGACGA
>NZ_SWAR01000002.1 GCF_006386545.1 Methylibium rhizosphaerae
GGGCCGGCTTGGGAGCGGCCCGGCGCTCGGCCCGCAAAGATGTCTGCCCCTCGTCCGGCGGGTACGCCGGCCGATCCCCCGGGGGGATGCGGGCCGGCTTGGGAGCGGCCCGGCGCTCGGCCCTCGACATCCAGGTTGACACAGGGTGTCTCATGCGTGACGCCCCGCGTAGTCGCGCGCGAACTGGTAGGCCACCCGGCCGGAGCGCGAGCCGCGTTCGAGCGCCCAGACCAGCGCTTCGGGCCGGGCGGCCGCGATGGCCTCTTCGCTCACGCCGAAGCTGCGCAGCCACTGTGCCGCGATGGTGAGGTATTCCTCCTGGCTGAACGGATAGAAGCTGATCCACAGGCCGAAGCGTTCGGACAGCGAGATCTTCTCTTCCACCACCTCGCCGGGGTGCACTTCGCCGTCGTCGGTGTGCTGGTAGGTGAGGTTCTCGCGCATGTACTCGGGCAGCAGGTGCCGGCGGTTCGACGTGGCGACGATCAGGACGTTGTCGCTGGCCTGGGCCACCGAGCCGTCGAGGATGGACTTGAGCGCCTTGTAGCCGGGCTCGCCTTCGTCGAAGCTCAGGTCGTCGCAGAACACGATGAAGCGCTCCGGCCGCGGCGCCACCAGGTCGACGATGTCGTGCAGGTCCACCAGGTCGCTCTTGTCCACTTCGATGAGGCGCAGGCCTTGCAGCGCGAACTCGTTGAGGCAGGCCTTCACCAGCGACGACTTGCCGGTGCCGCGGGCCCCGGTGAGCAGCACGTTGTTGGCGCTGCGGCCGGCCACGAACTGCTGCAGGTTGCGGGTGAGCCGGTCCTTCTGCGGATCCACCTCCTTCAGGTCGGCCAGGTGGATGGTGGCCACGTGCCGCACCGGCTCGAGCCAGCCGCCTTGCAGCAGGCCGCTGCGGCGGCGGTAGCGGAAGGCGATGGAGGCGGCCCAGTCGGGCGCCCGAACCGGCTGCGAGTCCGGCCCGGGCAGCAGGCCGTCCAGGCGCTGCAGCAGCGTCTCGGCACGCTGCAGGAGTTGATCGACGGAAGACATGGTTCGCGAGTTTAGTGGGCGGGTGACGGGCCCGGCCGGCCCGGTCACGGCAGGCGGACCACCTGGCCTTCGGCCACCGCGTACACCTGGTCGCCTTCTGCAGGGCGAATGGGGTGCATGCCGGTGAATTCGCCGAACGCGGGCAGCACGCCGACGGCCTCGCCGAACCAGAAGCACGGCAGCCGCAGCCGATCGAACGCCCGCCCTCCCACACTCACGCACGGATGCCAGTGACCGGCCAGCACATAGGCGCCCGGCAGGGCGCGAGGGTGGTGGCACAGCGCGAAGCCGCCCAGCGGCAACGGCTCGTCCACCACGCAAAACCCCAGCGCCGGCGGCGGGTCTCCGGCACGGTCGTCATGGTTGCCGCGCACCAGCGTCAGCGCCAGTTGCGGCTGCTCACGCCGCCACTGCGCCAGCGCGGCGAGCGTGGATGCGGCATGCGAATGCTCGGAATGGAGAAAGTCGCCGAGAAAGACCACCTGCTGCGCCCCGGTGGCCCGTGCCAGCGCCGACACGCGCGTCAGCCCTGCCGTGGTGGTGCCCCGCGGCACCGGCACGCCGAGCTTGCGAAACGACACCGCCTTGCCGACGTGCGCGTCGGCAATCAGCAGGCAGCGTTCGTCGGGCAGGTAGGCGGCCTTGTCGGCCAGCAGCACGAGCGGCCGTCCGGCCAGCTCGATCTCGACCATCTGGCTCTCAGTGGATCAACTGGCGCAATGATGCTTCCAGATGCTCGGTGGGCAGGCGCTTGAAGCCGGAGCGGGCATAGCGCTGCAGGCGACCGAGCGCGAAGCTCGTGAGCACCGAGGCCAGCGCCTGCGAATCGACCGTCGGGGTCTGCGAGCCGCCGGCTTCGGCCGCGGTGCGCAGGCTCTGGCGGAACTGCGACTCGAGCCGGTCGAAGAACTGGTTCATGCGCGCCGACAGGCGCTCGTTCTCGAACACCAGCGCGTCACCGACCATCACACGGGTCATGCCGGGGTTCTTTTCACCGAACTGCAGCAGCACGGTGAGCATCTTCTGCGCTTGCGCGGCCCCATCGCCTTCACGCTCGGCGATCTGGTTGACCAGCGTGAACACGCTGCTCTCGATGAACTCGATGAGCCCCTCGAACATCTGCGCCTTGCTGGCGAAATGGCGGTACAGCGCCGCCTCGCTCACCTCGAGCTTGGCGGCCAGCGCGGCGGTGGTGATGCGTTCGGCACCCGGCTGCTCGAGCATGTGCGCGAGCGTCTGCAGGATCTGGATGCGGCGTTCACCGGGCTTGGGCCGCTTGCGACCCGAGCTCTCCTCGGTGGTGCCGTTGGGGATGGCCGTTGCCTCTTCGGCCGCTGCGGCGGTGGTTTCTTGGGGCAGTGTGTTCACAGCGCGCGTAACTTTTGTAGCGAGCGGATTCTCGCACGGCAGTATGGTGGCCGACGTCGCAGGTAAACACCAACTTCCGGACCGTGAACGTTGCGTGCGACATACCGCTGCATCCAGACACTGTGCATTCCTACACGCTTGGCGGCTTTCTGATGCGCCAGCGTGTCTTCCACCAGCACGCAGCGCGCGGCCGGCAGCCCGAGCCGCGCCAGCACCATGCGGAACATCCGCGCATCAGGCTTGGGACGCAGCTGGCCGAACATGCGCATGCCCTCGATGCTGATCACGCCGTCGAAATGCACGGCCAGGCCGAGTGCGGTGAGCACGCGCCGGGTATAGGCGGCCGGGGCGTTGGTCAGCACGTACTTGCGGCCGGCGAGACGCCTGAGTGCGGCGCGGTCATGGGCATGGCTGCGCAGCCTGGCCTCCAGCTCCGGCAGGCGGTGGGTGTGCTCCAGGAAATGCGCGGCGCGGATGCCGTGGTGGCGCTCCAGCCCCAGCAGCGTGGCGCCGTAGCGCTGCCAGTAGTGGCGGCGCAGAAAGTCGGCTTCGTCGTGGGGCAGGGCCAGCTCGCGGGCGATGTAGTCGTTCATCGCGCCGTCGAGCATCGAGAAGGCCGAACACGACGCGTCGTGCAGGGTGTTGTCGAGGTCGAACAGCCACACCCTCGGCTTCATGCCGGCACCAGCTCTGCGCTGAAGTAGTGGCCGGGTGCCGGCGACTCGAACCGCAACTCGTGGACGGCCGCCACGCGGTGCGCCACCGGCTGCAGGAAGCGCGGGCCGTCGAACACGAAGGTGTGGAACTCGCCGTTTTCGCCGCAGGCGTCCACCCCTTCGGGCAGGCGTGAGAGGAAGGCCTGGCCGTATTCGGCGCCGCAGAAGCTTGCGTCCAGCCAGCGGGCGTCCACGCACACCACCCGCGCCCGGAAGCCCAGGTCGATCACCTGTTGCGCCAGCGCGCGACGGTCCTGCTGCCACAGCGGCAGCAAGGCCGAGAGGCCCGCTGCAGCACAGACCTTCTCTTCCCAGTCGCGGTGCGGCTGCAGGTCGATGTCGCCGAACACGCCGCAGGTCAGCCCCTGGGCCGCGAATCGCCGCAGCTGGTCGACGAACACCGCTTCGTAGTCGCGCCAGGAGGCGCTGCGCATCACCAACGGAATGCCGAGCGCCGCGGCCTGCGCGGCCATCAGCTCGCGGGAGATGGCATGCGAGCGCGAACGCTCGCCGGTTTCGTCGTACATGGCAAGCAGCGCCTCGACCCGCACGCCCGCATCGAGCGCGCGGTGCAAGGCGAGCACGGAGTCCTTGCCGCCGCTCCAGGAGAAGAACGCCCGGGTCTGCGCAACCGGGGGCGCCATCAGTGCGAACGGATCATGGTCCCGTAGGCCTGATCGGTGAGGATCTCCAGCAGCATGGCGTGCGGCACTCGGCCGTCGATGATGTGGACGGCGTTCACGCCGCTCTTGGCCGCGTCGAGCGCGGAAGAGATCTTGGGCAGCATGCCGCCGGAGATGGTGCCGTCGGCGAACAGCTCGTCGATCTCGCGGGCCGACAGGTTGGTGAGCAGCTTGCCGGACTTGTCGAGCACGCCGGGCGTGTTGGTCAGCAGCATCAGCTTCTCGGCCTTCAGCACCTCGGCCAGCTTGCCGGCCACCACGTCGGCATTGATGTTGTAGCTCTCGTTGTTCTCGCCGAAGCCGATGGGGCTGATGACCGGGATGAACTGGTCGTCCTGCAGCGCCTTCACCACGCTCGGGTCGATGGAGACGATGTCGCCGACCTGGCCGACGTCGTGTTCCTTGGCGGGGTCGTCCTTGTCGCGCAGCTTGAGCTTGCGCGCGCGGATCATGCCGCCGTCGCGGCCGGTGAGGCCCACGGCCTTGCCGCCCACCGCATTGATGAGGCCCACGATGTCCTGCTGGACCTCGCCGCCCAGCACCCACTCGACCACTTCCATGGTCTCCTCGTCGGTGACCCGCATGCCCTGGATGAAGGTGCCCTTCTTGCCGATGCGGGCAAGCGCCTCGTCGATCTGCGGGCCGCCGCCGTGCACCACCACCGGGTTCATGCCCACCAGCTTGAGCAGCACGATGTCCTCGGCGAAGTCTTGCTGCAGCTCAGGGTCCGTCATGGCATTGCCGCCATACTTGATGACCAGCGTGCGCCCATGGAACTTGCGGATGTAGGGCAGCGCCTGCGACAGGATCTCGGCTTTCTCGCGCGGCGCGATGTGCGTCACGTCGGCACCGTGGTGGGCGGCAAGGGAACCAGCAGGGGGCTCGGTTTTCATGGGAAGGCCTTCTGTGAAAACGCAGCGATGATGAAGGTGGAAGATGCACGTGAAATGCTGCGCTGCATTGTAGATAGACGTATCGGTGCGGCATGCGAACGGAACCCCGCCCGCACCCGCCGGGTTCGAATCGCAGGCGTCAACCGGAGTGCCGCGCCAACCATTGAAAGAACCACGCCATGAATCACTCTCACGACCGTCGCCGCTGGCTGCTCTGCGCCGTGGCGCTTGCGGTGGCCGGCCCGGCCGCCGCGCAAGGCGACTCCCGCCCGCTGGTCGAGGTCTGGAAGTCGCCCACCTGCGGATGCTGCAAGGACTGGGTGGCGCACCTCGAAGCCAACGGCTTTGGCGTGCGCGTCCATGACGAAGGCAACACCAATGCGCGTGCGGCATTGCGCATGCCCATGAAGTACGGCTCCTGCCACACCGCCAAGGTGGGCGGCTATGCCATCGAGGGCCATGTGCCGGCACGCGAGATCAAGCGACTGCTGAGGGAGCGCCCGGCCGCCATCGGCCTGGCGGTGCCCGGCATGCCGGTCGGCTCGCCTGGCATGGACGGCCCCGACTACGGCGACCGCAAGGATCCCTACGACGTGCTGCTGGTCCAGGCCGAAGGCAAGACGAGCGTCTACCAGTCCTACCGCTGACGGTTGAAACGCAGGCGGCCGCACCCACCCTCAGATCCCCGAGACTCAAGGAGCCCACGATGAAATCGACCCTGAAACGCCTGGCCATTGCTGCAGCCGTCGCGCTCTCGCTGCCCGCGCTGGCGCAAACCGCCGAAGGCGAGGTGCGCAAGATCGACAAGGGGGCCAGGAAGATCACGCTCAAGCATGGCGAAATCAAGAGCCTCGACATGCCGGCCATGACCATGGCCTACCAGGTCAAGGACGCCGCCCTGCTCGACAAGGTGAAGGAAGGCGACAAGGTGCGTTTCACCGCCGACAAGGTCGGCGGCACCTACACCGTCACCTCCATCGAAGCGGCCCGCTGAGCCTTCACTGGCTGTGCACGCCGCGCACAGCGGGCGATGCGGGTGCATCGCCCTGCGGCTGTGACAGCGCCAGCACGATGCCGCACACCTCCTGCGGGCTGGCATGGCTGCAGGCCTGCTGCAGCAGTTCGAGCTGGCGCTCCAGCGTCTTCAGCGATGCCAGCCGCTCTCGCACGTGGCCCAGGTGCTCGGCCACCACCCCGTCCACCCTGGAGCAGTCGGCGCCCGGCTGGTCGATGTAGTCGAGCAGCACGCGCACCTCGGGCAGGCTCATGTCGAGCGCCCGGCAGTTGCGGATGAAGCGCAGGCGCTGCAGGGCCGCGTCGCCGTAGCTGCGGTAGTTGTTCGCCCCGCGCGACGCGGGCGGCAGCAGGCCTGCCTTCTCGTAGTAGCGCACCGTGTCCACGTCCATGCCCGCGGCCTGCGCCAGCTCGCCGATTCGCATTTGCGCCTCCTGATGACCCTGGTCACTGTAGCGGCTTGACCCTGGAGCGACTCCCGGGTTTTCAATGCGGGCATCGCAAGCACAGGAGGAACCCCTTTCATGTCCGGCCATCACGACCATTGCCACGACCACGGCTGCAGCGCGCCGGTCGCCGACAGCCCGCGCTACCGACGGGTGTTGTGGGCGGCGCTGTTGGTCAACGCCGCCATGTTCGTCGTCGAAGTGGCCGGCGGCCTGAGTTCCGGCTCGGTGTCGCTGCTGGCCGATGCGCTGGACTTCGCCGGCGACGCGGCCAACTACGGCATTTCACTCGCAGTGCTCGGCATGGCGCTGGCGTGGCGCTCGCGGGCGGCCGTCGTGAAGGCCCTGTCGATGGGCGCCTTCGGCGTGCTGGTGCTGGGGCGCGCCGCCTGGGCCGCCCTGGGCGGGGTGCCTCCGGAGCCGGTCACGATGGGTGTGGTGGCGGTGCTGGCGCTGGCAGCCAACGTCGGCGTGGCCTGGATGCTCTATGCCTTCCGCGAAGGCGACGCCAACATGCGTTCGGTGTGGCTGTGCAGCCGCAACGACGCGATCGGCAACGTGGCGGTGATGGGCGCCGCGCTCGGGGTGTTCGGCACCGGCACGGTGTGGCCCGACGTGCTGGTGGCCGCGGTGATGGCGCTGCTGGCGCTGTCGGCCACGGTGACGGTGTTGCGCCTGGCGCGGCGGGAGCTGGCGGACGATGCCGCCCGCCAGCAGCTCCCGGCGCGTCAGAAGTGAATGCCCCGCATCATCTGCTGCAGCGCGATGGCCTCGGGTGACAGGTTCGGCTTGGCGCTCTTGTCGCCCTTGGCCGCATCGCTGTCGGGGAACATGCGGAAGCTGGTGTTCATGACGATCTGCGCGACACGCGGCACCAGCGCATGCAGCAGCTGGCCGGTGATGCCCAGCCGCGTGGCGATGCGCACCGGCTTGTAGACGCAGGCCTGCGCGATCAGGTCGGCGGCCTCCTCGGGCGCCAGCGTCGGCACGTTGTTGTAGATCTTGGTGGGCGCGATCATCGGCGTGCGCACCAGCGGCATGTTGATGGTGGTGAAGGTCACGCCCACGTCGGCGAACTCGCTGGCGGCGCAGCGCGTCCAGGCGTCGAGCGCGGCCTTGCTGGCCACGTAGGCCGAAAAGCGCGGCGCATTGGTCAGCACGCCGATGGAGCTGATGTTCACCACGTGGCCGCGCTTCTTGGCCACCATGCCGGGCAGCAGCCCCATCGTGATGCGCAGGCAGCCGAAGTAGTTGAGCTGCATCGTGCGCTCGTAGTCGTGGAAGCGGTCGTAGCTCGACTCGATGGCGCGCCGGATGGACCGGCCAGCGTTGTTGATGAGGAAGTCCACGCCGCCGAACTCGCGCTCCAGCCAGGCCACCAGTTCGTTGCAGCTCTGCTCGTTGGCGATGTCGGCCGAGTAGGTGTGGACCTTCGCGTCCTTGCCGGCGAAGTCGAGGATCTCCCTCTTCGCCTCGGCCAGCTTGTCTTCGTCGCGTGCACAGATCACCGTCACCGCGCCGGCCTCGGCGAACTTCTTGGCTGCGGCCAGGCCGATGCCCGACGAGCCGCCCGTCACCAGCACCACCTTGCCGCCGGCGGTGCCCTTGAGCGACCGGTCGATGAAGAGGTCCGGGTCGAGGTGGCGCTCCCAGTAGTCCCACAGGCGCCAGGCGTAGTCGTTCAGGCTGGGGCATTCGATGCCCGAGCCCTTCAGTGCCGCCAGCGTGTCGCGGCAGTCGAAGCGGGTCGGGTAGTTCACGAAGGTCAGCATGTCGTCGGGCAGGCCCAGGTCCTTCATGACCGCGTTGCGCACGCGGCGCACCGGCGCCAGCGCCATCAGCCCCTTCTTCACGCTCTTCGGGATGAAGCCCAGCAGCGCCGCGTTGATGAACAGGTTCATCTTCGGCGCGTGCGCAGCCTTCGAGAAGATGTCGAGCACGTCGCCCACGCGGTAGCCCACCGGATCCACCAGGTGGAAGCAGCGCTTGTTGAGCTCGGCCTTGCCGGCCGGCAGGTGGCTGATGTGGTCGAGCGCATTGACGACGAAGTCGACCGGCACGATGTTGACGCGCCCGCCTTCGAGGCCCACCGAGGGCATCCACGGCGGCAGCAGCTGCCGCATGCGCTGGATCAGCTTGAAGAAGTAGTAGGGCCCGTCGATCTTGTCCATCTCGCCGGTGGTGGAGTCGCCCACCACCATGGCCGGGCGGTACACGGTCCAGGGCACCTTGCATTCCTTGCGCACGATCTTCTCGGACTCGTGCTTGGTCATGAAGTACGGGTGGTCCAGGCCCTCCGCCTCGTCGAACATGTCTTCGCGGAACACGCCTTCATAGAGGCCCGCCGCGGCAATGGAGCTCACATGGTGGAAGTGCCCGGCCTCGATGGCCTTGGCGAACTCGACCACGTTGCGCGTGCCTTCGATGTTGACCTGCACCTGCGACTCTTCGTCGGCCTTGAGGTCGTAGACCGCCGCCAGGTGGTACACCGAGTCGATCTGGCCCTTGAGCTGCTTGATGTCGTCGGCCGACACGCCGAGCTTGCGGGTGGTGAGGTCGCCGAACACCGGACATGCGCGGTTCTTGCCGACGCCCCAGAACTGCAGCAGCTCGGCCACCTTGCTCTCGCTTTCGGGTCGCAGCAGGAAGTAGACGACCGAGCCGCGCCGCTCGAGCAGCTTCTTGACGAGCCTCTTGCCGATGAAGCCAGTGGCGCCGGTGACGAAATACTGCATGCGGTCCTCCAGTGATGATCTGTCTTGTGGATCGGCGGATTCTTCACGATCTGTTGCGGCGCAGCGCTGCGCGCTTTCCCGAAGGTACCCATAGAGGGTGTGCCCTAGAGAATTAGGCTGTCGTTTCTATCGACGCTTTTTATAGTTCACGCTCACGGAGCGCCGAGGTGGCGCCTTCCGGTGCACACCCTGAAGGAACGCAGAACATGGTCAAGAAGCTCCAGAAGCTGGCAGAAAAGAAAACCGCCTCGGCCGGCGGTCTGCTCGACAGCCAATTCGCCGGCACCGTGAAGGACTCCGCCCAGCAGATCTGGCTGGCCGGCCTGGGGGCGTTTGCCAAGGCGCAGGAAGAAGGCGGCAAGGTGTTCGAAGCGCTGGTGAAGGAAGGCGTGTCGATCCAGCGCAAGACGCAGGCCGTCGCCGAAGAAAAGATCGGCGAGGTGACCAGCCGCATGACCAACCTGGCGGGCGACGTGCAGAACAAGGCCGGCAAGCAGTGGGACAAGCTCGAGTCCATCTTCGAGGAGCGGGTGGCGCGCGCAATGGGCAAGCTCGGCGTGCCGTCCAGCAAGGACGTCGACGCCCTGATCAAGCGCATCGACGAACTGAGCGCCCAGGTGGCCAAGCTCTCGGGCGGCAAGGCGCCCGCGGCCAAGAAGGCTGCCCGCACCACCACTGCGGCCAAGACCAATGGCGCTGCCAAGCCGGCGGCCAAGCGCAGCACCGCGCGCGGCAAGGCGGCCTGAGCACGCTGTCCGTTCGCAACGCAAAGGGGCGCGAAAGCGCCCCTTCCCTTTTGGCGCGGCCCTTCAGGATCGGGTCGCCGCCGAAACGAAGTACTTCTTCAGCAGCACCGGTGTCAGCTCGAAGACGCCTGCCGAGAAGGTGGCGGTGAAGCACACCTCGCTCGGCTTGTCCGGGTTGGCCAGCAGCGCCACGAACAACCAATCGGCGCCCGGGCGACGCCACAGCAGCAGGTGCGACGGCGCAAAGCCGTCGGCCTGCAGCGCCGGATAGCGCTGCTGCATCGCGACAGTGACCTGCAGGCGGTCGCCGGCATCGAGCAGCGCGCTGTTCTGGCCGATGCTGAACTCGATGGCGTCGTGGCTCACGCAGCTTTCGATGCGCGCATGCGTGCCGCCCTTGTCGAAGATGCGCGGCAGCTCCTGCGCCGTCACCGCCGCAGGCGACAACGCCGCCGCCGCCGCAAGGGCCGCCAGCCGGACATGGCACACGCTCATCTTCATGCGCGCGAGCATGCACCCAAACGGCACCGTCCGCAGCCTCGGCCCTGCCCCTGTTGCGGCAGCCGCTCGGACGTAAGACTTTGATAACACCGCGGCACAAGCACCGCGCGACTCCTAAAGTGCCTTGCTGCAGCGCAAGAAAACGGGCTGCGCCATCACGCCAAGGAGGCTGCCGATGAACGCCTGCTGCCCCATCTGCGAAGCCAGCACTTACCAGTACCTGTTCAAGGTGCTGCCGCAGTGCGAACACGGCAGCATCGTGCGGTGCAGCCGGTGCGCGCACTGCTACAGCCTGCTGGCCGCCAACGTGGATGCCGCCGCCTTGTACAGCGACGAGGTCTATCAGGTGGTCGAGAACCGCCAGTCGATCTTCGACCGCATCCTCAACTGGGAATACGGCCACGTGCTCGAGCAGCTGGCACGGCTGCGCCCGGCGAAGGGGCGGCTGCTCGACTTCGGCGGCGGCAAGGGCAAGTTCGGCTGGCTGGCGCGCGAGGCCGGCTGGGACCCGCGCTGCGTGGAAACCTCGACCGCCCGTGCCGCCTATGCCCGCGAGGTGTACGGCCTCGACGTGGACACGAACTTCTACGAGCGCGGCCCGCTGTTCGGCGGTCATTTCGACGTGGTGACACTGTTCCACGTGCTGGAGCACCTGCCGCATCCGCAGGCGCTGCTGGGCGAGCTGGTCGCCGCCAACCTCAAGCCCGACGGCCTGCTCGTCATCGAAGTGCCCAACATCAGCAGCTGGCAGGCGCGGCTGGCCGGCAACCGCTGGATGCACCTCGACGTGCCGCGCCATATCCAGCATTTCTCGCCGCAGCGGCTCGCGCGACTGCTGGGCGACATGGGCTTCCGGCCGGTCAGGACCACCTACGCCTCGGTGCACCTGGGCGTGCTGGGCATGCTCGACAGCCTGATGAAGCGCTTCGGCTACGGCGGCAACATCATCTACGAGCTGAAGAACCGCAGGACGCCCGCACTGATGGCCAAGGTCGCGCTGGCGCTGCCGTTCGCGGCGCTGCTCGAGGGGCTGGCATCGATGGCCGGCAAGGGGGGCGTGATCCGCATGTACCTCGTGCGGACCCAGATCCAGGAGCCCGGGTCCCGGGAAAGCACGCACGCGTTCTAGACCGCCCGCTCAACGGCAGACCGAGGGCCGCGACCTACACTGGCCCGCATGCCTTCCAAGCCCAGAAGCACCGGCCCTCGCATCGGACTCGCCCTTGCCGGCGGCGGCCCGCTGGGCGCCATCTACGAGATCGGCGCGTTGTGCGCCCTCGAGGAAGCCATCGACGGACTGCAGTTCAACGCCTGCGAGGGCTATGTGGGCGTGTCGGCCGGCGGCTTCGTCGCCGCGGGCCTTGCCAACGGCATGACGCCGCGCGAGCTGTGCCAGTCGTTCATCGAGAACGAAGGCCCGAGCCGCGACGTGTTCGACCCGGCCGCGCTGATGCGGCCGGCCTGGAACGAATACGCAAGCCGCCTGTGGAAGCTGCCCGGGCTGCTGGTGGGCGCAGGCCTCGACTACGCCTTCGGCCTGGCCTCCCGGGGTGCCGTGCTCAACCAGCTCGGCCGCGCCGTGCCCACTGGCCTGTTCACGAACGATGCGGTGCATGAACGCCTGTCACGGGTGTTCTCCGCGCCGGGCCGCACCAATGACTTCCGCCGGCTGAAGAAGCGACTCGTGCTGGTGGCGGTGGACCTCGACACCGGCGAGGCGGCGCCCTTCGGCACGCCCGGCCATGACGACGTACCCATCTCGGTGGCGGTGCAGGCCAGCGCGGCACTGCCGGGGCTGTTTCCGCCGGTGCAGATCGGCGGGCGCCACTATGTGGACGGTGCCCTGCGCAAGACGCTGCATGCCTCGGTGCTGCTCGAGCAAGGGCTCGATCTGCTGTTCTGCCTCAATCCGCTGGTGCCTTACGACGGCAGCGAGGCGCCGCGCCGCCACGACGAACCGCGCCACAAGGGCGCGGTCGACCGGCTGGTCGACGGCGGACTGCCGCAGGTGCTGTCGCAGACCTTCCGGGCCATCATCCGTTCGCGCATGGAGCTCGGCATGAAGGGCTACGAGCGCCAGTACCCCGGCACCGACATCCTGCTGTTCGAGCCGGAGCCGGGCGACGCGAAGATCTTCTTCACCAACCCGTTCAGCTACTCGCAGCGCCGCTGGCTGGCCGAACACGCCTACCAGGAGACGCGCCGCATGCTGCAGGCGCGGCGCGGCGCGATCCAGGCCACCCTGGCCCGGCACGGGCTGTCGCTCAACGGCACGGTGGTCGACGACCCGCGGCGCTCGCTGGTCGATCCGCGGCCGCGCCCTGTGGGTCGCGCGAACCAGGCGCTGCGCCGGCTCGAGACGGTGCTCGACGACCTGGAACACCGCCTGGCGCCGGCCTGAGCAGTAGTCACAGCCCGCCGGGAAAGAACCACAGCAGCACGGCCGTCATGGTGAGGTAGCGGGCGAACTTGCCGATCGCCATGTACACCACGCACGGCCAGAACGGCAGGCGCAGCCAGCCGGCCACCGCGCACAGCGGATCGCCCACCAGCGGCAGCCACGCCAGCAGGCAGGCCTTGGCCCCGAAGCGCTCGAGCCACTTCAGCGCACGTGCCTCCACGTGCTTGTGGGTCACGCGCTCGTAGGCGCGCTCGATGCCGTAGCCCATCCAGTAGCTGATCGCGCCGCCCACGGTGTTGCCGGCGGTGGCCACCAGCACCGCCGGCCAGAAGAGGTCGGGGTTGAGCGTGATCAGCCCGTACACCGCCGGCTCCGAGCCGATGGGCAACAAGGTCGCAGACACCAGCGCCACCACGAACACGGTGGACAAGCCGTATTGGGGCAGCGACAGCATCGCGAGCAGCGACTCGATCCATGCTTCCATCGGCGCGCATTATTGGCGCAGCAGCCGTTCGCGACACGCCGGCGCGGTCGATCCCAACCGCTATACTCTGCCTCCTTTTTCAGCACCGCCTTCTCGGGCCACTCCCCGTTTCGACCCATGCGCATCGGCCCGTTCGAGCTGCCCAACCGATTGTTCGTGGCGCCCATGGCAGGCGTGACGGACCGGCCGTTCCGCCAGCTGTGCAAGCGGCTCGGAGCGGGCTATGCAGTGAGCGAGATGGTGACGTCGCGACGCGACCTGTGGACGAGCCTCAAGACCTCGCGCCGGGCCAACCACGACGGAGAGGCCGCACCCATCGCGGTGCAGATCGCCGGCACCGAGCCGATCATGATGGCCGAGGCCGCGGTCTACAACATCGAGCGTGGCGCGCAGATCATCGACATCAACATGGGCTGCCCGGCCAAGAAGGTGTGCAACAAGTGGGCCGGCTCCGCGCTGATGCAGGACGAGGACCTCGCGCTGCGCATCGTCGATGCCGTGGTCACCGCGAGCGCGCCGCACGGCGTGCCGGTCACCTTGAAGATGCGCACCGGCTGGTGCCAGCAGCACAAGAACGCGGTCAGCATCGCGCGGGCCGCCGAAAGCGCCGGCGTGGCAATGCTCACCGTGCACGGGCGCACCCGCGAGCAGGGCTACAAGGGCCAGGCCGAGTACGACACCATCGCCGCGGTGAAGGCCGCGGTGGCCGTGCCGGTGGTGGCCAACGGCGACATCACCTCGTCCGAGAAGGCACGCGAAGTGCTGGCCGCCACCAGGGCCGATGCGGTGATGATCGGCCGCGCAGCACAGGGGCGGCCGTGGATCTTCCGCGAGATCGCGCACTTCCTCGACACCGGCCGGCACCTCGAAGCGCCGGCCGTGGCCGAGGTGCGCGACCTGCTGGTCGAGCACCTGCACGACCACTATGGGCTCTACGGCGAATTCACCGGCGTGCGCACGGCGCGCAAGCACATCGGCTGGTATGTGCGCGGCCTGCCGGGCGGTGAAGTCTTCCGGGCCCGCATGAACACGCTGGAAAGCAGCACGACCCAACTGGCCGCCGTGGTCGAGTACTTCGACGCGCTGGCCGAACGACACGAGCGCCTGCCCACGACGCAGGAGCTGGACATGAACCTTCTCGATCAAGAAGCCGCATGAATAACGAAACGCAAGTCCATCTGGAGCAGGCATGAGCAAGAAGCACATCGAAGAGTGCCTGCGTGACAGCCTCGAGGTCTATTTCAAGGACCTGCGCGGCGCCGAGCCGCATTCCATGTACGACATGATCCTCAAGACCGTCGAGAAGCCGCTGCTCGACGTGGTGATGCAGCACGCCGACGGCAATCAGTCGCGCGCCGCCGAATGGCTGGGCATCAACCGCAACACGCTGCGGCGCAAGCTCGTCGAGCACAAACTCATCAAATAGTGATCTGTGACTGGTGACTGGTGGCCAGAGATGGCTCACTGTCTTCGCCAGTCGCGCGTCACCAGGCACCGTCACTGGAATTGAAATGACCACCGCCCTCCTCTCCGTTTCCGACAAGACCGGCATCGTCGAATTCGCACAGGCGTTGCACGCCGCCGGCGTGAAGCTGCTGTCCACCGGCGGCACCGCCAAGCTGCTGGCCGACAAGGGCCTGCCGGTCACCGAGGTGTCCGAGGTGACCGGCTTTCCCGAGATGCTCGACGGCCGCGTGAAGACGCTGCACCCGCGCATCCACGGCGGCCTGCTGGCGCGCCGCGACCTGCCGCAGCACATGGCCGCGCTGAAGGAGCACGGCATCGGGACCATCGACATCCTGGTGGTGAACCTCTACCCGTTCGCGCAGGCCACCGCGCGTCCCGACTGCACGCTCGAAGACGCGATCGAGAACATCGACATCGGCGGCCCGGCCATGCTGCGCGCGGCGGCCAAGAACTGGCAGGACGTGGCGGTGGTGATCGACCCGACCGACTACGAGCGCGTGCTGTCCGAGCTGAAGGCGGGCAGGATCGAGCGCAACACCAAGTTCATGCTGGCCAGGAAGGTGTACGCGCACACCGCGGCCTACGACGGCATGATCACCAACTACCTCACAGCGCTCGAAGAAGGCGCAGAGCAGCGCACCGCCGACGTGCCCGCGCGCAACGAGTATCCGGCCGTCTACAACCTGCAGCTCGTGAAGACGCAGGACATGCGCTATGGCGAGAACCCGCACCAGAGCGCCGCGTTCTACCGCGACGTGAAGCCGGTCGGCGGCAGCCTCGCGCACTACCGCCAGCTGCAGGGCAAGGAGCTGTCGTACAACAACATCGCCGACGCCGACGCGGCCTGGGAATGCGTGAAGACCTTCGACGCGCCGGCCTGCGTGATCATCAAGCATGCCAACCCCTGCGGCGTGGCCGTGGGCGGCACGGCGGCCGAGGCCTACGGCAAGGCCTTCAAGACCGACCCGACCTCTGCCTTCGGCGGCATCATCGCCTTCAACCAGCCGCTCGACAAAGCCGCCGCCGAGCTGGTGGCCAGGCAGTTCGTCGAGGTGCTCATCGCCCCGAGCATCACCGCAGAGGCGCGCGCGGTGTTCGCCGCCAAGCAGAACGTGCGCCTCCTCGAGGTGCCGCTGGGCAGCACCCCCAACCCGATGGACTTCAAGCGGGTGGGCGGCGGCATGCTGCTGCAGTCCGCCGACGCGAAGAACGTGGCGGCCAGCGAGCTGCGCGTGGTGACGAAGCAGCAACCCTCGCACGAGCAGATGCAGGACCTGCTGTTCGCCTGGAAGGTCGCCAAGTACGTGAAGAGCAATGCCATCGTGTTCTGTGCCGGCGGCATGACGCTCGGCGTGGGCGCGGGGCAGATGAGCCGCATCGACTCGGCGCGCATCGCCTCCATCAAGGCCGAGAATGCCGGCCTGTCGCTCAAGGGCTCGGCGGTCGCCAGCGACGCGTTCTTCCCGTTCCGCGACGGCCTCGACGTCGTGTGCGACGCCGGCGCCACCTGCGTGATCCAGCCGGGCGGCAGCATGCGCGACGACGAGGTCATTGCGGCCGCCGACGAACGCGGCATCGCCATGGTGCTCACCGGCACCCGCCACTTCAGGCACTGACCACGAGAGCGGATGCTGACGCTCGCCGAATTCGCCGGCCTCGTACTCGCCTTCATCGCGCGCCTCATCACCGGCGCGCAGGGCCACTGGTACGGCAGCCCGCCGAAGGCGGAACAGCGCATCTACTTCGCCAACCACCAGAGCCACCTGGACTGGGTGCTGATCTGGGCGGCGCTGCCGCGCGACCTGCGCACGCTCACGCGGCCGATCGCGGCCAAGGACTACTGGACCGCCAGCCGCTTCAAGCACTGGCTCACCCGCGAGGTGTTCAACGCGGTCTACGTGAACCGCCAGCGCACCGACGACCAGGACCCGCTGGAGCCGCTGGTGGCCGCGCTGAAGAACGGCGACTCGCTGGTCATCTTTCCCGAGGGCACCCGCAGCAACAAGGGCGAGCCGCAGTCCTTCAAGAGCGGCCTGTACCACCTGGCCGAGCAGTTCCCGCAGGTGCAGCTGATCCCGGCCTGGATCGACAACGTGCAGCGCGTCATGCCCAAGGGCGAGGTGGTGCCGGTGCCGATCCTGTGCTCGGTGACCTTCGGCGCCCCGATGCAGCTGCAGCCGGGCGAGGACAAGCGGGCCTTCCTCGAGCGGGCGCGTGACGCGGTGACGGCGCTGCGCAAGGTGGCCGCATGAAGGCGATCTTCAAGGCGCTGCGCGAACTCTCGGTGGACCAGCAGGTCGGCCTGCTGTTCCTCATGCTGTTCGGCATCCTCGTCGTCGTCACCGCCACCGCCTTCCTGCTGTCGCTGCGCGGCGGCGGGCGCGACTTCTTCGACCGGCACGAACGCTTCAAGCGCGACCTGCGCGCGGTGTGGGTGAGCGCCACGCTGTTCTGGCTGGCCTGGGTGTCGGGCCCGGTGGGCGCCACGCTCCTCTTCGGCGCGTTCTCCTTCCTTGCGCTGCGCGAGTACATCACGCTGATGCACACCCGGCGCAGCGACCACCGCAGCCTGATCCTGGCGTTCTTCTTCGTGCTCCCGCTGCAGTACATCGTGGTGGCCAACCGCAACTTCGACCTGTTCAGCGTGTTCATCCCGGTCTACGTTTTCCTGGCCATTCCGGTGGTAAGCGCGCTGGCCGGCGACCCCGAGCGCTTCCTCGAGCGCAACGCGAAGATCCAGTGGGGCATCATGGTCTGCGTGTATGGCCTCTCCCATGCGCCGGCGCTGCTGCTGCTCGAGTTCCCGCGCTACGAAGGCCGCGGCGCCTTCCTGGTGTTCTTCCTGGTCTTCACCGTGGCCACCGCCCAGATCGTGCAGGAGGCCGCCAGCCGGCTGCTGCGGCGTCGGCCGGTGGCACGGCTCATCAGCCGCTCGTTCTCGATCCGCGCCTGGATGATCGGCTCGGTGGTCGGCGCGCTCAGCGGTGCGCTGCTGTACTGGATCACGCCGTTCAAGGTGGGGCAGGCGCTGTCGATGGCCTTCATCGCCGCAGCGGCCGGCACCCTGGGCGAATTCGTCATGAAGGCCCTCAAGCGCGATGCCGGCGTGCGCTACTGGGGCAACCGCTCGTCGGTGACCGGCGCGGTGGGCCTGCTCGACCGCGTGGCGCCGCTGTGTTTTGCCGCGCCGGTGTTCTTCCACTCGGTGCGCTGGTACTTCCAGCTCAGCCGCTGAACGCGCCATGCGCATCCTCGGTATCGATCCCGGCCTGCAGACCACGGGCTTTGGCGTCATCGAAGTGGAAGGGGCGCAGCTGCACTACGTGGCCAGCGGCACCATCAAGACCCGCGACGCAGCCCTCGGCGACCTGCCGGGGCGCCTGAAGATCATCTTCGAAGGGGTGTGCGAAGTGGTGCGCCGCTACGAACCGGTTGCGGCCTCGGTCGAGATCGTGTTCGTCAACGTCAACCCGCAGTCCACGCTGCTGCTCGGCCAGGCGCGCGGCGCGGCGCTCGCGGGGCTGGTGAGCTGCAGCCTGCCGGTGGCCGAATACACCGCGCTGCAGATGAAGAAGGCCATCGTCGGCCACGGCCATGCACGCAAGGAGCAGATCCAGCACATGGTGCAGCGCCTGCTGTCGCTGCCGGGCGAACCGGGCCGCGATGCGGCCGACGCACTCGGGCTGGCCATCACCCATGCGCATGCCGGCCGCTCCATGGCCGCGCTCGAAAGCGCAACGTCGCTGCAGCGCCGTACGCACGCCCAGTACCGCCGCGGCAGAACGCTCTGAGCGGCAGAAATTCTTTCGGCAACAAACGCCTCTCGAAGGTCGTTTTGCCATGCGCTCCTGCTCTTCCCGCATGAGTTGATGCGACCGCTGCCGCATTGACACCGCAAGTTACGGTGCTTGCATTGCGCACGCCTTCAACAAAGGAGTGCGGCTGCATACGATGCGCCGGTGCTCTCTGGACATGCAGCGCATGCCCCGCGTCCGGCGGCTGCCACGAAGTGTTGCTGCCGGTGAGCGCACCTCCCCCAAACCGCCGGCCCGGGCGTGAACATTGCGTAGCTCGCCCGTCCGTGGCAGCCGGCATGTCGCGACGCCGGGTATGAACATGACCGCGCATCTCGAACACAACCACCGATCTGCATTGATGCCCCAGGAACAGCGGAACACGCGCGTGTTCCTCAATGCGCCGCAGTCCACCGGCAGCTTCATCTCGGCCTTCCTGGAACCCGCGCTCATCATCGCCAGCTTCATCGCGGCCAGCATCGCCGGCGGTGCCCCGGTCGACCGCTCTGGCATCGCGATGTGCCTGCTGGTGTTCGCGCTGTCGTTCCCCGGCGTGAACCGCTTCAAGCAGAAACCGCTGAACGCCGCCATCGACGTGCTGCTGTCGTGGAGCACGCTGCTCACCATCCTCGCCCTGTGCGGCTATGCCACCGACAGCTTCAAGCTGTTCGACGAGCGGGTGCTCGTCGGCTGGGGCGTCGGCACGCCGCTGCTGCTGTACGCCGCGGCGATCGCCGGCGGCGCCTGGCTGCGCCGCGAAGCGCAGCAGCCCTCGGCGCGCCGTGCCGTCGCGGTGGTCGGAGGGGGCCCGCTCGGGGTGCGCGTGGCCGGTGCCCTGGCCAAGCAGCACGAGTTCGGCGTCGACTTCGCCGGCTACTTCGACGACCGCATCGACGACCGGCTCGCGCCCGAGGCGCGAAACAGGCGCCTGGGCTCGCTGAACGAGCTGCGCGACCACGTGCTGCGCCACGGCATCAAGGAGGTCTACATCACCTTGCCGCTCGGGTCGCAGCCGCGCATCGTGCAGCTGCTCGCCTCGCTGCAGGACACCACCGCGTCGCTGTACTTCGTGCCCGACGTCTTCGGCATCAGCATCGTGCAGGGCCGCCTGCAGGAAATCGACGGCGTACCGGTGGTCGGGCTGCTCGAAACCCCCTTCACCGGCGCCAACCGGCTGATCAAGCGCCTGTCCGACATCGTGCTGGCCAGCATCATCCTGGTGCTGATCTCGCCCATCCTGGCAGCGGTGGCCATCGGCGTGAAGCTCAGCTCCCCGGGGCCGGTCATCTTCAAGCAGAAGCGCAACGGCCTCGACGGCGGCGAGATCACCGTCTACAAGTTCCGCTCGATGCGCACGCAGGACAACGGCCCGGTGATCCAGCAGGCCACCAAGGGCGACCCGCGCGTCACGCCGTTCGGCGCCTTCATCCGCAAGACCTCGCTCGACGAGCTGCCGCAGTTCATCAACGTGCTGCAAGGCCGCATGAGCATCGTGGGGCCGCGCCCCCACGCGGTGGCACACAACGAGCAGTACCGCCGCATGATCAAGGCCTACATGGTGCGCCACAAGGTCAAGCCCGGCATCACCGGCTGGGCCCAGATCAACGGCCATCGCGGCGAAACCGACACCGTCGACAAGATGCAGGCGCGCGTGGCCTTCGACCTGGAATACCTCTCGAACTGGTCGCTCGCGCTGGACCTGCAGATCATCGCGCGCACGATCAAGCTCATGCTGTTCGACAGAAACGCCTACTGACGCAGGTCGCTCGTGGAGGGGCGACGTTCCTTGTTTGACCACGCGGCCCGAAAGAGCCGCCACAACATCATGAAAAGCGCTCGTCTCCCGCTTCCGCGGCGCCATGTCGCCGTTGCCTCCTGCCTCGCCTTCGCTGCCATCGGCAGCAACGCGCAGGACGAACCCAGCCCCTACTGGATCGGCGTGTCGCAGAGCTTCACGCACGACAGCAACGTGTTCCGCAGCGAGTCGGGCACGCCCAAGGCAGACGACTGGATCAGCAGTACCGGCCTGCTGGCGGGGCTCGACCAGCCGCTGGGCCGCGGCATGCTCAGCGTCGACCTGGCGGCCAACCACAACAAGTACAAGAACCTCGAGCAGCTCGACAACACCGACCACAACGCCAGCGTGAAGCTCGACTGGGCCAGCATCGAGCGCCTGTCGGGCGACGTCCGCGCCTACCACCGGCGCTCGCTGCAGCAGTACGAGCAGCAGGCCGGCAGTGGCGGGTCGTCGGCGCGATCGGCGGTCACGGTGCGCGGCGGTGCCGCGCAGCTGCGCCTGGGCGTGGTGACGCGCTGGACCCTCGAAGGCGGCGGCGCTTACGACGAGAGCGAACACCAGGCGCCGTTCGACAACCGCAACCTGCGCCAGTCGTCGGTCAACGCAGGCCTGCGATTCCGCCCCAGCGACCTCTTCAGCTGGCGCCTGGGCGCGCGGCACAGCGAAGGCAAGTACCCGCGCTTCATCGACCCCGGCAGCCTGCTGGTGGTGGGCGACGAGTTCAAGCGCGACGACGTGGACCTCACCACCACCTGGGCGCCCACCGGCAACAGCACCCTCAGCGCCCGCGTGGCCTATACGCGGGAAGATCACTCGGCGCTGTCACAGCGCTCGGCCAAGTTCTGGAGCGGGCTGCTCAACTACGACTGGAAGCTCACCGGCAAGACTTCGATGCGCTTCGCGCTCTCGCACGACAGCAACGCCGGCTCGGCCGACATCGACTACGGGCTGTACAGCGACCAGTCCAACGACACCCAGCGACGCACCACCGCACAGGCCTCGGTGCGCTGGGATGCGACCTCGAAGATCATGGTGTATTCGAGCCTCTCGCACAGCCGCCGCAAGATCGACGACGCGTTCTTCCTCACCTTCGAAGGACAGCCGCCGTCTCCGCAGTTCGCCAGCGGCAAGGACCGCACGACCACGGCCACGCTGGGCGCGAAGTACCAGTTCAGCCGCGGCCTGGGCTTCGCCTGTTCGGTCTCGCACGAGAAGCGCTCGGTCAGCGGCGACACCTCCGGCGTGAGCTATCCCTACGACTTCACCACCGGCGGCTGCAACGTCCAGTTCGTGCTGCGATGAACGACTGTTGCACGCGCGAATGCGGCAACTGTCTCCGATGAAACGGTGGGTAAGTGGTGCGGTTTTCATACAGCGTTCCAACACAGAATCTTCGCAGCTGACCTGCAGGGCGTGGCCCTGTGCAGCATGCACGCATGTGCAAGCGACACGACTTCCTCGTTGTTGTGCTCGACATGCCGGCGCCGATCGAGGTGTGCAAGAGCCCTAGTGGCGGTTGTTGCGCCAAGGCCAGGGGCCGGTATCCCCAGACAGCAACCAGGAAGAAGAAACGCCGTCTGGGCATGCAGCTTGCCGTTCAGACCGCCCCGTCATGTGGTTCGGCTTTGTCTCGTCCCCTCAATGTGTTTGCAACTTCGGGAGAAGTGAAATGAAGCAGAAGTTAGTAGCGAAGAAGCTGCTGCTGGCCGCGGGCGCCTCGGTGGCGATGCTCGCGGGCACATCGGCCCAGGCGCTCGACGTTCCCTGCCCGGTGGGCATCGGACTCGACCAGTGCTACGTGGGTGCGGTGTCCGGCAAGAAGCGCAACTTCAGCGACTGGACCATCGGCGATCTGTCGGTGGAAACCTTGTCGAACGTGCTGGGCAACTTCTTCACCCTGGGTCTCGACCTGAAGGAAGTGAAGATCTTCGACGAAACCAACACGTACACCGACACCAAGGTTGCCGACGGCGTGAGCTTCGACAACGTCGCTGAAGGCCTGTACACGGTGCGCATCTCCGGCCTCATCACCGGCCCGAAGGTCTATGGCCACCACTACGGTGCCTACGCCGGCGGCTTCAACGTGACGCCGGTGCCGGAACCTGAAACGTATGCGCTGCTGCTGGCAGGCCTGCTGGCCGTCGGCTACGTGGCACGCCGCCGCTCTCAGGTGTAAGCGCCCCGACTCCTCCACAAGAGGAAAGGCCCCCCGGGTGTTCCCTCCCCGGCGGGCCTTCTTGCTTTTCGGGCCTCGCGTACGCGGGCCTGGCGTGCGCGCTTCAGGCCTTGCGGTCGGCCACCACGCCGCTGCCCGCCTCCTGCGGCAGGTGCTGGAGCAACAGCGTCTCGTAGGCGCCGAGGATCTGCGGCCAGGTGAGGCCGTCCTCGAAACGCCGCACGCTGGCTGCGCGCATGCGCTCGAGCGCCGACGGGTCGGCCAGCACTTCGGTCAGCACGCGATCGAACGAGCCGGCGTTGCCGAAGTAGCGCGCACCTTCGCCCGCCACCCAGCGATTGAACCGGTTGTCATGCGCGATCACCGCGTTGCCGGCGCCCAGGGCCTCCACCAATGAAGGGTTGGTGCCGCCGACCTGGTGGCCGTGCACATAGGCCGCGCTGTGGAAGCGCAGGGCCTGCACCACCGGCTTGTCATAGATGGCGCCGAGGAACTTCACCTCGCTGCCGGCGGCTTCCTGCACCGCGCGGTGGTACGCGTTGTCGGCCGAGTAGTTGCCGAGCACCGCGAGCTGCAGGCCGCGCGGCCGCGCGGAAAAGCCCTGCACCACCTCGAGCAGCGAATTCTCCGGCTCCGGCCTTGCCACCAGCGTGAGGTAGCGGCCCGGCTCCAGCCCGCGCTCGCGCACCGGCAGCTCGGGCATGGACTCGATGCGGTCGGCCCCATAGGCGATGGTGGTGATCTTGTCGGCGCGCACCCGCGAGCTCAGGTGCACCTTGATCTGCGGGTGGTCGGCCACCAGGTGGTCGCCCAGCCAGCAGCCTGCCCAGTCGTTGAACCAGAACCAGGTCTTGGCCACCGGACCCCACTTGGCGCGCGACCACTCGATGCCGTCCATGTTGATGATGTTGGGCACGCCGCGCAGCCGCAGCAGCGCGCAGAAGACCGCGGTGTTGTAGCCCAGCGTGAGGCACAGGTCCCGGTGGTGCGAAGCATGCAGCGTGGCCTTCCAGTCGAACTGCACCGTGCCCTTGGGCCCCGTCGCGCGCACCGGGATGCGCACCCGCTCCACCCCGCGCCAGCGGTCTTCGAACATCGGGCCGGCGCCGTCTTCCTGGCAGTACACCACCACCCGCCAGCCGCGTTCCACCAGGTGCAGCGAGAGGTGCTCGGCAAAGGTTTCGAAGCCGCCATGGGCGGCCGGCACGCCGCGCGTGCCGAGGATGCGCAAGGTCTTCGGTCGGTCTGTCATCTGAGTCCAGGTCATGAAGGTTCGGCCAGCGCCACGCCCAGGGAGTCATACAGCTCCAGCGTGGCCCGCTGGTAGCGCGAACGGTTGAATTGTTCGGCCACGCGCGCTCGTGCTGCGCGGCCCATGCGGGCAAGGTCGGCATCGCCGGCGTGCTGCACCTGCGCCAGCCGCTGCGCGAGTTCGGCCTTCGAGCGGCTCTCGAAGACCCATCCGGTTTCGCCCTCGTCGATCAGTTCGGGAATGCCGCCGATGCGTGCGCCGATCACAGGCTTGCCGAGCGCCATGCTCTCTAGCACGCTCATCGGTGCGTTCTCGTACCACTCGGAAGGCAGCACCACCGCACGCGCGCCGCGCACCAGCTGGTGCAAGGGCTCGCCGCTGCGGTAGCCGAGGAACTCCACGTCGAGCCCCGGCAACGACGCCGACAGCGCCTTCAGCGCTGCCTCCTCCGGCCCCGTGCCCGCCACCTTGAGCGACACACCGGCCTCGTGCGCGGCCCGCAGCAGCGTGGCCACGCCCTTCTCGGGCGCCAGCCGGCCGAAGTAGAGGAAGTAGCGCCCCGGCTCGAAGCAAGGCTCGAAGGCGGCAGCATCCACATAGTTCGGGATGTAGGCGAAGCGCTCGCGCGGCCAGCCCCATTCGACGAACTTCTCGAGGAAGAAGCGGCTGGGCACGACCACCTTGTCGAGGTGCTTGCGATAGGTGTCGAGCAGCCGATGCAGCCCGCTTTCGGCCGCCACGACCGCACTCACGCCCACCGAGCCGCGCATGCATCGGTGGCGCAGCACGTTCAGCACGGAACCGTCGCGGCAGCGCTCGCACGGCCCGTCGTCCTGGAGCATGCGGTAGGCCGGGCAGAGCAGCTTGAGGTCGTGCGCGGTCATCACGACGGGCACGCCGGCCTGCTGCAGCGTGGGCAGGATGGACGGCGAATGGTGGTGGTAGATGCAATGCACATGGGCGATGTCGACCGGGTGCTCCGCCAGCAGCGCGCGCAGCTTGCGCTGCGCCTCGAACGAATAGATGACCTTGGTGGCCATCACGAGCTTGCGCGCCGGGCTGTAGTCGTGTCCGAATTCCAGTTCGTCGATGAAGTAACGCGACCAAGGCGTCTCGAAGTTCTTCGGGTGGTGCATCGCGAAGTAGGCGACGTTCCAGCCCAGCGATTCCATCAGCGCGGCATGTTCGAGGTACACCACGTCGGAGCCGCCTCGGCGGTAGTGGTAGGTGTTGACGTTGAGCAAGCGGGGGACGTTCAGGCGTTTCATCGCGACCCCGCCTGCCGGTCGCTACCGTGGGCGGGCCTCCTGCACGGGCGGTGGGCGGGGCGGCCTGCCGGCCCGTTGTAGCGGCAGACGCGGCGTCACGACACCACCCGCACGCCCAGCGAGGCGTAGAGGTTGAGCATCGCGTCGACATAGCCCGCGCGGTGGAAGCGTTGTTCCACGTGCCGCCGCGCGGCACGGCCCATCTCGATGAGTTGCGCATCGGAGGCCGCCATCGCGTTCTGCAAGCACTGCGCCAGATCAGGTACCGAACCGCTCTTGAAGATCCATCCTGTTTCACCTTCAACAATCAGTTCCGGAATGCCACCGATTCGCGCACCAATCACCGGCTTTCCGAGGGCCATGCTTTCCAGAACGCTCATGGGTGCGTTCTCGTACATCTCGGTCGGCAGCACGACCACCCGTGCACGGCGTACCGCTTCATGCAGCGCCTGGCCGCTCTGGTAGCCCAGGAACTGGGCCTTGCCCCCAAGCGATGCATTGAGTGCCTTGAAATCGGCCTCGTGTGCACCGGTCCCGAGCAGCTTGAGCGGCACGCGGGCCTCGTGCGCGGCACGCAGCAGGGTCGCCACGCCCTTCTCTTTGACGAGGCGTCCCAGGTAGAGGACGTGGTCGCCCGGCTCGTAGCGCGGCATGAAGCGCGGCGCGTCCACGTAGTTCGGGATGTAGACGAACCGGTCGCGCGGCCAGCCCCATTCGATGAACTTGTCGCGCAGGAACTGGCTGGGCACGACCACCTTGTCGAGGTGGCGCTGGTAGCTGTCGAGCCAGCGATGCACGCCGGCCTCGACCGCGACGATCGCGCTGGCCGCGAGCGAATCGCGCACGCAGCGGTGCCTCACCACGTTGAGCAGCGAGCCGTCGCGGCAGCGCTCGCACACCCCGGTGCGGTTGAGCATCTTGGCCGACGGGCAGATCATCTTGGTGTCGTGCGCCGTCATGACGACGGGCACGCCCGCCTGCTTGAGCGTCGACAGGATGGACGGCGAGTGATGGTGGTAGATGCAGTGCAGGTGAGCGATGTCGACCGGGTGGTCGGCCAGCAGCGAACGCAGCTTGCGCTGGGCCTCGAACGAATAGACGGCCTTGGTCGCCTTCACCGCCTTCTGCAGCAGCGAGTACTCGTGCCCGAACTCGATCTCTTCGATGAAGTACTTCGACCAGGGCGTGTCGAGGTTCTTCGGGTGCTGCATCGAGAAGAAGGCGCTGCGGAAACCCAGTTCCTCCATCAGCGCCGCATGGTCGAGGTACACCACGTCGGAGCCGCCGCGACGGTAGTGGTAGGTGTTGATGCTCAGCAGCGTGGGCATGTCGGCTCGTTTCATGCGCCGGCCCCTCCGGTGGCGGCGGCGGCATGCACCGGCGTGCCGGCGGCTTCGTCGGCCGGGCCCTGCGGCACCGGCCCGGCACGGCGCGCGCCGGCATTGAGCTCGACCAGCGGGCTGGCGTGCGTCCAGGCGGCGATGTAGCGGCTGTTCTTGCCATAGCTGTTGTCGTCGACACGGTGCGGCATGGCCAGCAGGCACGACAGGATGTGCGCATGCAGGCGGTCGCTCTCGACCCGCTCGTAGCGGGAGAACAGCGCCACGGCACGCTGCATGATGCGGTCGGCCCGCTGTTGCCACCAGTGCGCGAACCAGTTGCCGAACAGCCCCTGGGCGCCGAGCCGGCGGCCGGCCTGGGTGACGACGCGCTCGATCTGCCGCAGCGTGAAGCGCCAGCCCGGGCCGATGAGGTCGTCCCAGTCGAAGCTGCCGCTGGCTGCGCCGCTGCCGCCGGCGGCGGCCTCGCCGTCGCGGCGGCGCAGGTGCAGCACGCCCTGCCCCTGCTGGGTGCGGCGCAGTGGCCAGAGCTGGTGGGCCATGTCGGGCATCAGGTACACATGTTCGGTGAGCTGCTGCGCCACCAGGCGCGAATGCTCGTCACGCACGCAGATGTGCAGGTCGGGATGGCCGGCGCACACGGCCCTGCAACGCTCGAAAGCGGCCGGGTCCTCGAAGTGCAGGCTCTGCGGCATGACGACGATGCGGCAGTCCGGGCGCTTGGCGATGAGGTGCTCGCGAAACGCCTGGAACGGGCCGTAGATGTCGCCAAAGTTGCCGCCTCCGTGGAACACCAGCACGTCACCGCTGCGCGCCCAGCTGGCGTCGTAGTTGAAATACATCGCGCTGCGCGTCGGCGTGAGGCGGTGCGTCTCGAAGAACTTCAGCGTGCCGGCCATGATGAGCAGGTCGCCCACGTTGCCGTGCATGGGCACGTCGAGATAGTGAAGGGGGCGGCCGGACAGCAGCGGCAGCAGCGGCGCATGGGCAGCCTTGAGCCGCTCCATCAGGCGGGCATGGGCCTGGGCAGGGGTGATGTTCGACATGTCTTTCAGGTCGTTCGACTTCGGTGTATCGGCGAGGATCAGTTGACCGTTGCGGCCGCTTCGGCGCGAGGGGCAGCTTGCGATGGAAGCACCCGCCGCAGGAACTCGGTGCGCACGTCGTGGCCGGCCTCCAGCGGGAACTTGCGTGCGAAATGACGGCCCGAGGCCAGCACCCGCGGCAGGTCGGCGGCCGCCAGCGCATCCGGCCCGGTGCCGCAGCCGTCCCAGTAGAGGGCGTGGTTGCCGGGGCGCACCACCAGCGGCAGGCCGGCGGCCTGCGCGCAACTCACCAGCGTGTGCAGGTAGGCCTCGTCGGGGATGTGCGAGCGCTCGAAGTGGCGGGTGAGCCGCGGCAGCGCGTCGCGTGTGCGCAGCAGCCAGTCCACGCCGCGGCGGCTGGCGCCGAACCACTGGCTGCCGATGGCCAGGCGCTGCCCGCCCAGGCAGCGCAGCCGCTTGCGGTGCCGCCAGGCAATGGCCATCAGCACCTGGTAGCCGACCCATTGCCGCACACGCGCCACCGGGCCGTCAGCCACGCCGGCCAGCTGCAGGTTGATGTTGTTGACCTGCGCATGCCCGGCGCGCTGCCATGCCCAGACCGTGGCCAGCCGGGCGGCACGGCGCAGCCAGCCCGGCTCGGACAGGTAGCGCCAGCCGTGGCTGAGCAGCGACTGCGGCTCATCGAGCGGGCACATGTCGATCATGAAGTCGGGCTGCTCGCGCCGCAGGTGGCTTTCGAACTCGGCCACCGGACGCACCGGCAGGCAGCTTTCGGACAGCAGCTGGAAATGCGTGACCTCGCGGTCTTCGAGCGCCCGTTCCATCAGCCGCATGGTGGCCGCCACCAGCGACCAGTCGCCCCAGGCGGTGGACACCGGGTCGCGCAGCACGGTCACGTTGGGCTGCAGCGGCTGCAGCACCGGCACCTTGGTGAAGTCGTGGTGCACGTAGACGGGGTGGGGTGCGACCGCGCGCGCGATCTCGTCGATGAACTGCTCGGACTGCTTCGACGACAGCACGCCGAAGGCGATGCGCAACGGCCGCTGCTGCGCGCCGCCTGCAGGCGGGGTCGGCGGCGGCGCCACCGGCGGCAGGCCGCCACCCGGGCCGGCGCGACCGGCGAGGTCCTGCGCGAAGGCCCGCAGACTGGGCCCCAGCATGACCCAGGCGAGCAGCGTGAACACCAGCGCCACGAGCAATGCGGCAGCGGCCCAGTGCACACCGGCCATGCGCAGCAGCCAGCCGCCGGCCACCGAGACTGCGCCGGCCACCCCGACCAGCATGCTGCCGCGCCAGTCGTGCCGGTAGTCGTAGCCGCGCTGGCGCAGCCGCGAGACGACCCATCGGTTGCCGGCGATGAGGCCGCAGGCGTTGGCCACCGGAAAGGCCAGCGCGCCCAGCGCCGGCAGCAGCAGCACCGCACCCAGCACCGACGCCGCCACCAACGCATTCGACGGGATGAGGTCCTCGTAGCGCTCCACCGTCTGCACCAGCACCTCGATCTGCTGGCGCTGCGTTTCCAGCAACAGCACCACGCAAAGGCCCAGCAGCACCGCGAGCGACTCGCCGGCGTACTTGCCGCCCGAGATCACCGCCAGCGACTCGCGGCCGGCCACCGCCAGCACGGCCAGCACGCCGCCCACCAGCAGCACGTTGATGAGCACCACCTGGCTGCTGACCTCGGCAATGGCGGGGAAGCTGCGCTCGCGCGCCCAGCGCGCCACGATGACAGGCCGGATGAGCCCGACCATCAGCTGGGCCGGCAGGTAGCGCTTCAGGTATTCGTACAGCGACTGCGCGAAGCCGTAGTTCGCCACCGCGGGTGCGGACAGCATGTGGCCGGCCACCAGCCGGTTGGTGTTGCCGCCATACGGCAGGATCGCCAGGTGCTGCACATAGCCGGCCGCGGCAAACCGCACCATGGCCCGCAGGCGGCCCTGCATCCACCGGCCGTCGGCTGCGCTTTCGGTGGCGGCGGCCTTTTCGTACAGCACCTTCACCAGGCCGGCAGCCAGCACCAGCATGCAGGCGGCGTCGGCCGCGGCCTCGACGTAGATCACGTCGATGAGCGACACCTCGCCCCCGCGCTGCATCAGCCAGGCCATGCCCACCATCCGCAGCAGCGCCGCGAGCGAAAAGCCGGTCTGCGAAATGCCCTGGTGCAGGGTGGACTCGAGCACCTGCGAGAAGAAGTGCCCGGTCGAGCGCAGCACCACCACCGCCAGGAAGGCGCTCACCACCGCGCCGCCGCCGGCAATGCCCACCAGCTGCGCCAGGCCCGATGACGCACCATGCAGCACCACCGCCAGCAGCACCATCGCCACCGTGCGCATGCCGATGGCGCCCCAGACCAGCCGGCGCAGCGACAGGCGGTACTGCTTCTCGTAGAGCTCGGGCACGTAGCGCAGCAGCACATGCCCAAGGCCCAGGCCCGACAGCGCGGTGGCCAGTTCCACCAGCGCGACCAGCACGGTGTAGTCGGCAAAGGCCTGCAGTGACAGCGCACGCACCACCAGCACCATGGCCAGGAAGCCGCACACGGCCGAGACGCCCTTGCCCAGCAGGAAGTGCACGATGCCGCGCCGCACCCGCTCGCCGGAATAGCGGCTGCTGATCATCCGCGTGCCCCCACGATTTCGCGATAGCGCGCATGCACCTTGCGCGCGATGACGGTGTAGGTGCGGTGCGCGGCGACCCAGCCGGGCCCGCGCGCCGCCATGGCCTCGGCCTGCTCGGGATAGTCGAGCAGGCTGACGATGGCCTCGGCGAAGTGCTCGGCGCCCCACAAGGTGCAGACGCCGGCGCCGCTGTCGCGGATGATGGCCGACTGCTCCGGGTGGTCGTTGCACACCACCGGCCGGCCCAGCGCCATGTATTCGATGAGCTTGGTGGGCGAGGTGGAGGCGAGGATCTTGGTCGGATAGAACGGCGACAGGCACACCGATGCGCTGGCGGCGAGGTCCCAGGCCTGCTCGATGGGGACGAAACCGGTGAAGGTGACCGAATCAGCCAGCCCCATGCTGCGCACCAGCGACTCGAGCGCGAAGCGCTCGTCGGGCGTGTCGCCCTCGCCCACCATCACCAGCGTGGCCTGCGGACATCGCTGCTTCACCAGCGCGAAGGCCCGCACGATCTCGTCGAGCCGGCGCACGGCGGACAGCGTGCCGAGGTAGACGATGCGTTGCGGCACGATGTCCTGGTGCCGCTCGCGCGTCCACTCGAGCAGGCGCGGCGGCACACCCATCGGCACCGAGGTCATGCGCGCCAGCGGAATGCCGTAGTCGGCAAGGTCCTCGCGCATCTGCTCGCTCTGCACGAAGCAGTGGTCGGCCGCCGGCATGATCACGCGGTACAGCAGCCAGGCTGCCAGGCGCCCCTTGGTGCGCAGCAGCCAGCCCTTGAAGCCGGGGGTCTGCTCGCCCATCTCGACCGCGAACTCGGGATACGGGAACGAGCACCAGTAGACGAACTTCTTGCGGCTCGCCCTCGCCACCACCAGCGCCACCAGCGAGGCGAGGTACTTGTCGCGCACCTGGATCACGTCGAACTGCCCGGCGCCCGCGCGGGCGATGCCGGCCCAGTCGGCCAGCCAGTACGACAGGCGGTTCAGCCGCCGCCCCCACCAGGAGTTCCACGCCGCCGGCACATGGGCCACCTGGCCGAGGTAGCTGCGCCGCTCGCCGGCGCCGGCCTGCGCATCGCGCGCCATGTACCACTCGGTGTTCACGCCGAGGTCCTTGAGCGAATGCGCCACCAGCTCGGACAGGTCGACGCGATAGGCCGGGTAGCGGTCGTTGATGGAGTAGTACAGGCGGATCAAGAGAACGCTCTCCAAACGTCAGCGATATGCGTTGCGAGGAGAAGGCCTTCACGCACAGAGATGCGGAGCGGCCGCCGCGGAACCGGCTTTGCCGGGCCGCTGGGGGCGCCCCCTTGAGGGGGAGCGCTGAAAGCGCTACGGGGGTGGGCCATGTTCGTCAGGGCTCGACGATCGAGAACACGGAGCGCGGCGGGACACACCAGCTGCTGCGCTTGCGATCGGCTGCCACGCTCGCGGCCTGGGTCTGCATCTCGACCTTGCGCGGCTGCGCGGCGTCGTTGTCGATGCTGGTGTCCTCGGCGGTGATGAAACGCAGCTGGGCCCGCCCGGCCGCGCGCCGCTTCGCGCCTGCCCAGTCGATGTCGAGCGCCATCGGCTGCTGTGCCCGGTTGATGCCCAGCACGCTCACCCGGCCGTCGGCGCCGCGCATGGCCACCAGCCGCTGGTCGTATCCGCCGCCGTAGCGGGCCGCCTTGGTGGGCTGGTAGTCGAGCTTCACCACGTCGTCCAGATACGCGTCGCGCAGCACCCGCATGCCCCAGTAGATCGGCGAGGCGAACAGCTTGTTGCTGCCCGCATCGCGCCGCACCAGCTGCCAGGGGCCCTGGGTGGCCAGCGCATGCCAGTTGGCGGCGGCCACGCTGGTCATGGGCATCAGCGCGAGCATGAAGTCGGCGGTGGAGATGGCACCCCCAAGGCCGCTGGCCTGGTACCAGTTGTCCTGCCACTTGGCCTTGCTGCCCTTGGGCGGCTCGGCCGGCCAGCGCGCGTGTTCGGTCACGTACACCTGTGCGTCGGGCCGCATCGCCTTCCAGGTGTCGCCGAAGTTGCGCACGTAGCCGATGGCCGACGGCACGTCGATGCCGTCGTAGTAGGGGTGGATGGCAAAGCCCTGCACCCGCGGCGCGAGCGTGCGGGCCAGCTCCTTGTTGAAGGCGGCCGTGTCCTCGGCCTTCAGGCCCCACGGCGCGCTGCGGCCATGGGCCACCCACACCGCGTCGGGCAGCACCGTGTTCACCTCGGCGCGGGCCGCCTCGGCGCGCTCCACGTATTCGGCCGCGCCGATCTTGTAGGGCTCCCAGTCGAGCTCGTTGCCCAGTTCGAGCGCCATCACCCGGCAGCCCTTGCCGCCGGCGCAACCGAAGCCGGGCGTGCTCTTCACCACCTCGGCGAACTGCCGGCTCGGACCCTTGAGCCCGGCCGGCGGCAGCGGCTTCTTGTAGGGCCCCATCAGGTTGAGGGTGAGGATGGCGCGGCCGTCCACCGCCTGCACGAAGCGGGCGAATTCATCGGGCCCGAAGTCGGCCTTCGCATAGCGCTCGTAGTCGGCATGCAACGCGATACGCTTCTCGCGCGGTCCGCGGGTGGCCTCGCCCCAGTCGAACCAGTTCGACGGCGTGCCGCCGGGGTAGCGGTACAGCGCCCCCTTGAAAGGCTTGAGCAGCTCGATCAGCTCGGAGCGCACCTCGCCGTCGCCTTGCAGGTAGCCCATCTGGAAGTCGCGCCACGGCACGTTGAAGCCGAACAGCTCGCGCGGCGCATTGGCGCGCTGCACCTGGTCGGCCGACACGGTGGCGCGCAGCTTCAGCGCGTCGGGCTGCTCGCAGGCCTGGGGCCAGGCCGCAGTACAGCAGAGGGAGAGCGCGCAGGCGGCCAGCAGGCGCCCGGATTCAACGCAACGCATGGGCTTCCCTTTTCGCTTGCCAGGAGGCCACGCCGAACATGATGGCCGGGATGACGAAGAGCCGTGGGTCCTGGAAGGCCGGCGAGCTGATCGACAGCACCAGCGTGTAGAGCATCATCCCGGCCGCGGCCAGCCAGTAGCCGTGGGCCACGCCGTAACGCTCGCGCCGCGCGCGCGACACCGCATGGCACAGCAGCGCGAGGTAGCTCAGCAGCAGGAAGCCCGCGCCGGCGAAACCCATCTCGGCGATCGGGTTCGGCCAGTAGGTGTCCATCAGGAAGTCCTGTTTGCCGAACCACCAGTAATTGCGAAAGCCGAGTTCGTAGTACAGCGACGCGTCGAACTTCTCGGCGCCCGCGCCGGCATAGGTGCCGAGCCCGGAGCCCAGCGGAAAGTGCTGCTGGGCCACATGGAAGGCGCCCACGAACAGCTGGGCGCGCGGGATCTCGATGGCGGTGGTGGCCGGGCCCAGGCCCCAGTAGGCCATCTCGCGCTGGATGTTGTCGGCGAACACGAACACGAACGCGACCACCACCGGCGCGGCGACCAGCGCGACGATCATCAGGTTGCGCACCAGCTTGTCGGGCCGCGACAGCAGCACGATCACCGCCAGCGCGAGCGCGCAGGCCACCATTTCCTGGCGCTGCACCGAACACACGATGAGCAGGCCATACACCACGACCAGCCAGCCCCAGCGCGCGCCTTCGCCGCGCACCACGCTGCAGGTGCGGCCCATGCACAGCAGCGCAAACAGCGCCGAGATGCTGGCCAGGAAGGACGGATGCTCGAACAGGCCGATGGCACGCGAGGGCAGAAGCCCGGTCGGGTCGGCCGACGGCGAACCGGCGCCGCGGTACAGGAGCTGGAAGTAGGCGCCCGGCGCGGCCCATTCGAAGATCACGAACAGCAGCATCGGCAGCCAGGCCCACTTCACCACGCGCCACAGCCAGCGCTCGGTGCTGTCGTCCCAGCGCAGCGCGTAGCCCAGGCACACGAGCAGCAGCGGCTTCAGGTCGGAGAACAGCTGGTAGGCACCCGCCACCGGCCGCGTGCGGCCGGCCCACGACGACACCAGCGCCAGCACCAGGCTCACGCCGAAGGCCCACACCGCCAGCTTGAGCCAGCCGGACTGCCGCACGTCGGCCGCGAAACGGCCGATGCCGAGCACCGAGATGCCCAGCAGCGCGAGCTGCCACGGCCCGAACAGGCCGACGGCGGCGACCCGGGCCAGCATGGGCAGCCCCAGCAGGCCCGCCAGCACGATGCACAGCAGCCATTCGCGGCTGCCGTCGCCGCTGCGGTAGAGCAGCCAGGCGGCGGCCAGCAGCACGGCGCCGAGCGCGCCGAGGATGGCCAGCACCTGCCAGCCGAACAGCGTGGCGGCCGCCACTGCCAGCGCGAGCAGGCACAACACCAGCGCGTCGCGCAGCACCCACGACCAGCGCCAGCCGGAAAAAGGATTGCGCAGGCTGGAGAGTCCCTGCATCACCGGACTTCGCTCCCCATGAGGCGCCGGCGCACCGCGGTCGGCACGGCCGCCGCCAGCGCCCGCACGAACTCGTGCTGCACGCGGAATTCCTCTTCGAACTGGTCGCCGATGGTGGAGACGCGAAACACCAGGCCATCGGGCACCAGGCCCTGCAGGCCGTAGTGCATCTGCGCGAGCTTGCGTTGCAGCCCGCCGTCGGCCGCGCGCTCGCCCACGGTGGTCCAGTAGGTCAGCGGCTCGGGGCGCTGCGGTGCCTGGGTGATGAGGCGGCGCGCCGGGATGAGGTGGCCGTCGCCCACGTCGAGCGGCACATGCCGCACCTCGCGCACCTCGAAGCCCTGGGCCGGATAGCAGACGTCGGGCAGGTGCACCGACAGCGTGTCGCTCTGCTCGCGGCCGTAGGCGATCGAGAGCATCACCATGCGGCGTTCGGTGTCGCTCACGTAGCTGCGGCTGAGCAGCTCGGTGTAGAACTCGTCGAGCTTGGCCTGCGTCTGCGGATTGACGATGCCCCGCAGGCCGCCTTCGGCTGCCCGCCAGCGGCCGAAGCCCTTCGGCACGCTCTGCTCGAGCGCGATCGGCGGCCACAGCTCGGCCATGCGCCGGGTCGGCGTGAGCAGCGCGCCGGCCACCGAGGCGCTGCCCATCAGTGCCGAGGCCGCGGCCGCGCGCACCAGGAAGCTGCGCTTGTTCATGCCTGCACCCTGTGCCTGTTGCGCCATTGGAGTCCCAGGCGGATGAGCGAGTCCACGGCCACCGTGAGGAACAGCGCCACCACGAACAGCACGATGCCCGAGAAGCCGTGCAGGAAGCCCTGCCCGGCCTCGTCGCCCAGGTGGTAGGTCACCAGGCACAGCGTGATGACGCGCACCACGTTGGCCGAGAACGAGATGGGCACGATCAGCACCGCGAGCGTGACGTTGCGCGCCAGCGACTGGTGCTTGAACACGTTGAGGTACAGCAGACCCAGCGCCTCGAGCGCGAACAGCGTGTTGAGGCCGGCACAGGCATCGGCCACCAGCAGCTGGTACTGGCCCACCTGCAGGGTGACGCCGTTGCGCGCGATCGGGTAGCCCAGCAGGTGCAGCACCTGTTCGGCGACGACGGACACGCCCATCTTCATCGGCTGGGTGAGCGTGTCCACCACCACGCCGGGCAGCGGAATCAGGAAGAGCAGGAAGAACAGCGCGAAGGTCAGCGGCCGCAGGCCGGCCGGCCCCTTGAGCAGCAGCACGATGGCGATGAGCACCGGGATCATCGAGCCGATCTCGAACAGCAGCACGTCCTGCGAGCGGCCGAAGGCCTGCATCAGCACGGCCGGCACCAGCATCAGCCAGCCCAGCCACGGCATCGGCGCATCGGGCGTCTTCATCACGTCGGCCCAGCGGCGGGCGATGAGCCACACGGCCAGCGCGAAGACGATGGGGCCGTGGCCCTGCTGGTCGGTGGCCCACACGCCGTGGGCCAGGCGCCAGACGGTGGGGCCGTACAGGGCGATGAGGCCGGCGCCGGCCACCAGCCAGGGCAGGCTGGCCGCCTTGACCTCGGGCGCAAGCCGCGGCGAGAAGGAGGGGTTCAAGGCCATGTGGGAAACCAGCGACGTCAGTATTCGTTCATCACCACGCCGCCGAGCCGGGCCGGACTCTGGCCCAGCAGGCCGACGAATTCCTGCAGCATCGCGGCGCGGGTGCGGTCCTTGCGGGCGATGACGATGGCGGCGCCGCACTTGGCGGCGATGACGCCGGCGTCGGACCCGTGCACGGCGGCGGGCGTGTCGACCACGATGTGGTCGAACTTGTTCAGCAGCTCGCGCATCAGCAGGTTGAATGCGGGCCGCTCCACCAGTTCGAGCGGGTTGGGCGGCACCGTGCCCACCGGCATGACGAACAGGCTGGGCAGGTCGCGCACGTTGTGGATCACGTTGTGCGCCTCACGGCCCGACAGGATGCCGGAGAGGCCGTTGCCGTTGTCGATGTCGAACACCTGGTGCTGGCGCGGGTTGCGCATGTCGGCGTCGATCAGCAGCGTGCGCGCGCCCAGCTGGCTGAACGCCACCGCGGTGTTGGCCGCGAAATAGGTCTTGCCGTCGCCGCTGTCGGGGCTCACCACCGCGAGCGCGCGGCGCATCGGGTCCTGCCCGTTGAACAGGCGCATCATCAGCTGGCTGCGGATGGCGCGGAAGGCTTCGGCGCGCTGGCTGAACGGCTGGTTGGCGACCACCAGCTCCGGGTTCAGCTTCTGGCCGGTTTCAGCCGCATAGGGGTAGTGGAACTGCTGCGACAGCGCCCAGAGGACGTCCTCGGTGCTCACGAAGCCGAGCGTGACGGCGGCCTCGCCGAACTTGAGGTCGCGCTCGCGCTGCAGCGCGACCACCTTGCCGACCTGTTCGTCGGTCAGGTGGCGCAGCTGCCGCAGGATCTCGCCGATGGAGCGGTCCTGCACCACGCCGGATTCGGTGCGGGTCTGTGCGTCTTCGGTCTCCCCGCCGTGGTAGCCGAGCGCGGCGGGTCGTGCCGAGGCGGCGGAGGCGGAGGCGGCGGAGGCATGCATGTTGGGTTCTCGGCGCACGGTGTTGGCTCTTTCCGTTCTGGGAGCTCGCCGTCAGCGGCCCGGGCGCGGCAGCTGGCCCCACAGGCGCCGCTGCAGCAGGTTGGGTTGCTGGGGCGCGAGCAGGCTCCGGTGCGGCCGCAGCATCACGCCGATCACGGGCTGATCGAGCAGTTGCGTGAGCTGCTCGGGGCTGCGCACGCGACGGTCGATCAGTTCGCGCAGCAGCACGGTGGCCAGGGCCAGCAGCGTGCCGGCCACGGCCGCCAGCGCGGCATTGAGCTTCAGGCGCGGCGACGAATGCCGGGTCGGCTCGGACGCCTGGCTCAGCACCGACACGTTGGTGAGCTGGGTCTGGCTTTCGATGCTGGTCTGGGCCAGGCGCGCATGCACCGCGTCGTAGGCACGCTGGGCGTTTTCAACGTCGCGCTGCAACACCGACAGCTCGTCGCGCTGGCCCTTGAGCGACAGCACGCGTTCACGCTGCGCGTTGAGCATGGCCCGCACTTCGTTCTCGCGCTGGCGGTTGATGTCGGCGTTCAGCCCCACGCTCTTGCCCACCCGCGACATCTCGCTGCGCAGGCGCGCGCGCAGCTCGGCGATGGCCGCCTTGGCTTCCACCACCTGCGGGTGCGCATCGCCCAGCCGGGCGTTGAGCTGCTGCAGCGTGGTCTCCTGCCGCGCGAGGTCGGCCTTCAGGCTCGACACCAGCGGGTTGTTGATGACGTCACTCAGCTGGTCGAGGGACTTGCCGGCCTGGCCCTGCCGGCTGGTGCTTTCGGCCGAGATGGCCTGCAGCGCCACCAGCTGGGTGGACAGCTCGTTCAGGCGCGCGGTCTCGACGTCGAGCTGCTCGATGTTGCCGACGATGCCCTTTTCCTGCTGGTAGGCCGAGAGCTTCTTCTGCGCCTTCTCGAGCTCTTCGCGCAGCTGCTTGCCGCGCTGGTCGAACAGGCTGCTGTACTGGCGGGCCGGATCGACACGCAGCTCGACGCCGGTGTCCATGTAGGCCTGCACGAAGGCGTTGGCCATGGTGGCGCTGAACTTCGGGTCCGGCGACTTGTAGCCCACGCTGATGACGTTGCTCTCGCGCGAGGGCCGCACGTCGAGGTTCTTCTGCAGCAGCTCGGCGATCCACACGGTGAGGTCGCCGCGGCCTTCGGTCTCGTCCTGCCACTGCTGGCGCAGCACCGGGTCGAGCGTGAGCTTGAGCTCGCGCACCACCCGCTGCGCAACGCGGTCGCTTTGCAGGATGTCGACCTGGGTGGCCATGTAGGCCGGGGTGGCGGTGGCATTGAGCACCATGCCCTGGATGGGGTCCGGCGAGCGCACGTCGGCCACCACGGCCGCCACGGCGGTGTACTGCTTGGGCAGGATCAGGCTCACCGCCACCGCGACGGTGACGGTCAGCAGGAACACCACCAGCGCCGACACCCAGCGGGCACGCAGCACGGAAAGGAACTGACTGAAGGTCATGGCGGCTCCGGATCAGAAAAGGCTCTCGCGGACGTAAATCACGTCGGAGTCGCGCAGGGTCGAGTCCATGGTGGGCTGCAGCACCTGCACATTGCCGTCGGGTCCGCGGCGGTGCAGCTTCAGCCCCTTGGCGGTGCCGCGCTGCGTGAGGCCGCCGCCTGCGGCCAGCGCCTGCATCACGGTCATGTTGCGTTCGAGGCGCAGCGCGCCGGGCCGCTGCACTTCGCCGTAGATGTAGAACACCGGCATGCGGTCGACGTAGACCACGTCGCCGTTGAGCACGATGGGGTCGGCCGACGGCGCAGTGGCGCCGAACAGGTTGGGCAGGTCCACCTCGACGCGGAAGGGCTTGCCGTCGCGCTGGCCGGAGAGGGTGGCGACGTCGCTGCCGTTGGGCGCCACGCCGCCTGCCAGGGCCACGAGTTCGGACAGGCGCAGGCCGGTCACCTCGATCGGATAGCGGCCCGGCTTGTTGACCATGCCCAGGACCGACGCCTGGTGGCCGCGCACCTGCATGACCATCACACTCACCTGCGGCTGCTTGACGAAATTGCCCTGGCGCAGGCCGTCGGCGATCGCCTTTTCGGCCGACACGACCGACATGCCACCCAGGCGGACCTGGCCGAGCAGCGGGTAGCTGATCGACCCCGTCTCGGAGACACGGGCTTCCAGGGTCAGCTCGGGGTTCTGGAAGACGTTGACGCGAACCACGTCGCCGGGGCCGAGCACGTAGTCGCGCTGGGCCTGCACCGGTGCCTGCGCCGCAGCGGCGGCAGCCTGTGCGCGGGCCGCAGCGGGCGCGGGGCCGCCGGGCGCCACCGCGGTGGTCACGGCCGCCGGCAGGCGGTTGGCCGAGGACACCGCGGCAGCCGTGGTGGCAGTGCCGGACGACGACACCGCCGGCGAGGCCGCGGGCGTGGCGACCTCCGGTCCGCTCGGCGCGCTGCCGCAGGCCGACAGGGCGAACGACAGCAACAGGGCCAGCAAGTTGGCAAGGGTGGCGCGAGGATCCATGGTCTTCAACAAGGGCAAGTGACGACAGTGGAAGCACGCACGCAGCGCAACGGGCGATGCGCGGGGCGCGTGTTTCCTTCCGGTGGACGGCCGCGTGCGTCTAGTTCGCGGTCGGTGAAGAGGCGGCGTCGGCCGGCGCCTGTGCGAAGGCGCCGACGTATTCGATCTGTGCCTTGGCGCGTAGCGCCTTCAGGTCCTGCTCGAAGACCTGCCGCTTGCGTTCGTTGACGAGGAAGCGCTCGATGCGGGGCGCGGCGGCGGCTTCGTCGAGCGGCGCGGGGCGGGCCTCGACGAGGTACACCACCTTGGCGCCGCCGGGCGCGGTGAGCACGAGCGACTGGCCCGGACCCAGGCTGGCCACCCGGTCGACCACCGCCATCGGCAGCGACTCGGGGGCGGTGGAGCTCTGGCGCACCTCGTGCCGCAGGCCGGCCGCGCGCAGCTGGGCCGAAAGCTCCTCGGCGTTGCGAGCCGTGGCGAGCTTGGACTGCAGCTGCTGGATCTGCTGCGGCGTAGCCTCGATGTTCACTTCACGCAGGTCGTAGATGCGGCGCTGGGCGAACAGCAGCGGCTTGGCCGCGTAGTACTGGCGGATCTCCTGGGCGGTGGGCTTGGAGATGCTGGAGCTCATGCGTTCGAGGTAGGCCCGCGCGACGATCTCGCGGCGGGCAGCGTCGACCGCCTGCATGACCTGCGGGTCGCGGTCGATCTTGAGTTCCTCGGCCTTCTGGAGCGCGAGCTGCTGGTCGATCAGGCGCTCCACGGCCTCCTGGCTGAGCTGCTGCTCCTGGCCCGGAGCCACCGAGCCCTGCCGCTGCAGCATGAAATTGACCTGGTGCACCGAGATCTCGTCCTTGTTGACCTTGGCCGCCACCTGGGTGGCGGTCTTGTCGGACTTCGCGCCGCAGGCTGCCAGCAGCAGCACGAGCGCCACACCACAGACGGATCGACCGATGCGCGACGGCGCAGGCCAGCGAGAGATAGACGGCGTTTGCATGAGAGCGGTACTCCACAAGTCCGGCTGTTCACGTGCCGATGAGGCACCGCCGGTTCGAGCGTGACACCCCGGACAGCGCGCGGGAGCGCACGACCGGGGACTCGGGTTCTCACTGAGTCTAGTGACGCGACTTGTGAACTACTGCGCTGTCGGCGCAGAGGAAACCGTTGTTGCAGGGCGCTTACGAGGGCTGCTTCCAGGCACGCGATGTGCCGGTCCCGTCTTCTGCAAATCTTGCAATGGACGCGTCAAAACGGCCGCGCGACCGTGCGCCGCTAACGTTTGCTCACGTCTTGAGGGTCGCCGGACCTACTCGCCCAGCAGCGCGCCGATGAGGTGGCGAAAGATGGCGATGTTGAAGGTGGCCAGCACCACCACCAGGGCCCAGCGAAACCAGGCCCGGGCGCGGCGATACCAATCGCGGTCGTCGGTGATCAGGTTGACGACGAAGCACAAGCCCGACACCAGCAGCGTGAGGCTCAGCAGCACGATCGCTGCCCAGTAGACGATGGTCATGTCAGCCCCTGCCTCACACCATGATGGCCAGGCGCTCGAGGATGAGCACCGCGAAAAAGCCCAGCGCGGCCAGCACCGTCCACTTGACGATGACGAGCCCGCGCCGCCGCCACACCGCCTGGCCGGTGCCGATGTACATCGCAAAGCAGAGCACGCCCGCCAGCAACAGCAGCAGGACGATCCAGCGGAAGATCAGCATGTCGGCCGAGCCCTTGCACGAAGCGAGCGCTCACCAGGCCGGCGCCAGCTCGGCGAAACCCTGCGGCGCCTGGGCTTCGTCGTCGAAGGTGACGAACTCGTGGGCCGAGGCATCGGCCAGCAGCGCACGCAGCAGCTTGTTGTTGAGCGCATGGCCGCCCTTGTAGGAGGTGTAGGCAGCCAGCAGCGGCGTGCAGGTGAGGTAGAGGTCACCGATCGCGTCGAGGATCTTGTGCTTCACGAACTCGTCGTCGTAGCGCAGGCCGTCGCTGTTGAGCACCCGGTAGTCGTCGACCACGATGGCGTTGTCCATGCTGCCGCCCAGGGCCAGGCCGCGCGAGCGGGCCATCTCCACGTCTTTCGTGAAGCCGAAGGTGCGGGCGCGTGCGATGTCGCGCTTGTACTGCCCGGAGGCGAAGTCGAAGGTGACGTTCTGGCCGGTCTGGTCGACCGCCGGGTGGTCGAAGTCGATCTCGAAGCTGAGCTTGTAGCCGTGGTAGGGCTCGAGCCGGGCCCACTTGAGCGAGCGGCCCTCGCCTTCGCGCACTTCCACGGTCTTGAGCACCCGCAGGAAGCGCTTGGGCGCGTTCTGCAGCGCAATGCCGGCGCTTTGCAGCAGGAACACGAACGACGCGGCCGAGCCGTCGAGGATGGGCACTTCCTCGGCGTTGATGTCGATGTAGAGGTTGTCGATGCCGAGCCCGCAGCAGGCCGACATCAGGTGTTCGATGGTCTGCACCTTGGGGGCGCCCGGGTCGCCGCCCGGCGAGATGGTCGAGGCCATGCGGGTGTCGCACACGGCACCGGGCGTCACGGGAATGTCGACCGGCTGGGGAAGGTCGACCCTGCGGAAGACGATGCCGGTGTCGGCAGGCGCCGGCCGCAGCACGAGTTCCACCCGCTGGCCGCTGTGGACGCCCACGCCGACGGCGCGGGTCAGGGACTTGAGGGTGCGCTGCTGCAACATGGTCGCCATTCTAAGAAGGTGCGCTGGGGAGGTCGCTCCAGCAATGGACCGGCCCCGCCGCTCTCTTCACAGAGCGGCGGGGCTCGGCCGACGAAGGTGCAATGGCTTAGATGAACAAGATCGATCGGGCGACGGGGTTCTAGTCCGCCTGCTTGCGCAGGAACGCCGGAATCTCGATCTCGTCCATGCCATTGCTCGCCAGCGCGTCGACCTTGGCCGCGGCCTGCGTGCGACCGCTGCGCCACACGCTGGGCACGTTCAGGCCGCCGTAGTCGTGCTGCGCCGCCGGGCCGCTCACCGTGTTGGTCAGCACCGGGATGTTGTCGGTGCCGGTGCGCTGGGCGACCGTGTTGTGCACCACGGTCATCGGCGCAGCGGCCCGCTTGGCAGGGGCCAGGCCGGTCGCGATCACGGTCACGCGCATCTGGTCGCCCAGGCTCTCGTCGTAGGCAGCGCCGAAGATCACGTGGGCATCTTCCGCGGCATAGCGGCGGATGGTGTTCATCGCGTTCTTGCTTTCGCTGAGCTTCAGGCTCGAGCGGCTGGCGGCAATGAGCACCAGCACGCCGCGCGCGCCGGAGAGGTCCACGCCTTCGAGCAGCGGGCAGGCCACGGCGCCTTCGGCAGCCTTGTGGGCGCGGTCGGGGCCGCTGGCGATGGCGGTGCCCATCATGGCCTTGCCGGGCTCGCTCATCACCGTCTTCACGTCTTCGAAGTCGACGTTGATCGACGCGTCGATGTGGATGATGTCGGCGATGCCGCCCACGGCGTTCTTGAGCACGTCGTTGGCCTGCTTGAAGGCCTCGTCCTGCGACACGTCGTCGCCCAGCACCTCGAGGAGCTTCTCGTTGAGCACCACGATCAGCGAGTCGACGTTGGCTTCGAGCTCGGCGAGGCCGGACTCGGCCTGCTTCATGCGGCGGCCGCCCTCGAAGTCGAAGGGCTTGGTCACCACGCCCACCGTCAGGATGCCCATCTCCTTGGCCACGCGGGCGATCACGGGGGCCGCACCGGTGCCGGTGCCGCCGCCCATGCCGGCGGTCAGGAAGATCATGTGGGCGCCGTTGATGGACGCACGGATGCGGTCCACCGCCTCTTCGGCCGCGGCGCGGCCGGCCTCGGGCTTGGAGCCCGCGCCCAGGCCGGTGGTGCCCAGCTGGATGAGGTTGTGGGCGGACGAGCGGTTCAGCGCCTGGGCGTCGGTGTTGGCGCAGATGAACTCCACGCCCTGCACGCCTTCGCTGATCATGTGTTCGACGGCGTTGCCGCCGCCGCCGCCGACGCCGATCACCTTGATCTGCGTCCCGAGGTTGAACTCCTCGATCATTTCAATAGGCATTTGATACCTCCTTCGTCGTCGTCAAGCAGTTGCCATTGCATAAAAGGGAACATGTCGTCGTTCATCGAGAGCCGATCCAGCTGTGCTCAGAAATTGCCGATGAACCAGTCTTTGACGCGGCCGAACAGGGTCTGCACAGACCCCGCCTGCTGCGCCGCCTTGATCCCGCGTGAACGCGCGATCCTTGCTTCTTCGAGCAAGCCCATCACGGTGGCCGACCGGGGGTTGGCCACCATGTCAAACAAAGCGCCGGAGTACGTGGGAATGCCCTTGCGTACCGGCTTCAGGAAGATGTCTTCACCCAGCTCCACCATGCCGGGCATCACCGCCGCGCCGCCGGTCAGCACGATGCCGCTGGAGAGCAGCTCTTCGTAGCCGCTCTCGCGGATGACCTGGTGCACCAGCGAGAAGATCTCCTCGACGCGCGGCTCGATCACGCCGGCCAGCGCCTGGCGGCTCAGCATGCGCGGTGCGCGGTCACCCAGCCCCGGCACCTCGACCTGCTCGCCCGGGTCGGCCAGCAGCTGCTTGGCCACGCCGTAGTCGACCTTGATCTCCTCGGCGTCCTTGGTGGGCGTGCGCAGCGCCATCGCGATGTCGCTGGTGATGAGGTCGCCGGCGATCGGGATCACCGCGGTGTGGCGGATGGAGCCATCGGTGAAGATCGCCACGTCGGTGGTACCCGCGCCGATGTCGACCACCGCCACGCCGAGGTGACGTTCGTCTTCGGTCAGCACCGCGGCGCTCGAGGCGCTCGGGTTCAGCACCAGCTGTTCGACCTCGAGCCCGCAACGGCGCACGCACTTCACGATGTTCTCGGCCGCGCTCTGCGCGCCGGTCACGATGTGCACCTTCACCTCCAGGCGCCCGCCGCTCATGCCGATGGGCTCCTTGACCTCGTGCCCGTCGATCACGAACTCCTGCGGCTCGACCAGCAGCAGCCGCTGGTCGTTGGGGATGTTGATGGCCTTGGCCGTCTCGACCACGCGCGCCACGTCGGTGGGTGTGACCTCCTTGTCCCGCACGATCACCATGCCGGTGGAGTTCTGCCCGCGGATATGGCTGCCGGTGATGCCGGTGTAGACGCGGCTGATCTTGCAGTCGGCCATCATCTCGGCCTCTTTCAGGGCCTGCTGGATGGACTGCACGGTGGCGTCGATGTTGACCACCACGCCGCGCTTCAGGCCATGCGAGGAGGCCACGCCCAGGCCTGCCACGCGCAGCTCGCCGCCGGGCAGCACCTCGGCCACCACCGCCATCACCTTGGCGGTGCCGATGTCCAGGCCGACGACCAGATCCTTGTATTCCTTGGCCATGGTGTTGTGTGTTCTCGTTTACTTCGTTTTCTTGGCCTGCAGGTCCACCGTCGTGATGCCCTTCAGGCGCACCGCGTAACCGGTGCTGTGTCGGAGGTCCGCGTACTCGAGCGGCCGCTGGTAGCGCGCGATCACCTGCGTGACCGTGTCGACGAAGGCCTCGGTGCGCGCCAGCACTTCCTCGGCGCCGCCGCGGCCGAGCTCGATGTCGGCGCCGGTGTCCAGTTCGACGCGCCAGGAGCCGCGTTCCGAAAGCTTCAGTTCCCTGAGCTGCGCCCCGTCGAGCCGCGCGATCACCGGCGCGAGCCGGCGGTACAGGTCGAGCATCAGCGCCGCGCTGCCCTCGGGACCCTGCAGCGTGGGCAGCGCGTCGTCTTCCACGTCACCCAGGTTCACGTCGAACACCTCGCCGAAGGTGTTGACCAGCTGGTCGTCGCGGTCGTCGCGGTGCCAGTAGGCCGCCGGCCGATGCTCCTCGAGCCGCACGGCCAGGCGGTCGGGCCACACGCGCCGCACGATGGCGCGCCGCACCCAGGGCACCGCCTCGAAGGCCTGCTGGCTGCGTGCCAGGTCCAGGGTGAAGAAGTTGCCGACCAGCTTGGGCGCCGCATTGGCGCGGATCGTCGTCACGCTGTTGCGCGACACGTCGCCGTCGACCTGGATGCCCCGGATCGAGAACAGCGGCAGCCGCGCCAGCCACATCACCACCAGCCCCGCAAACGCGAGCGCCGCCAGCACGAACAGGAAGCTCGCGCTGGCGTTCATCACGCGGATGTCGAAGGGTTGGGGCGCAGCGGCGTCCATCTCTTTTCTCTTCTTTGCCAATCAACCGTCCAGGGCCGCGCTGGCCAGCAGGTGCAGGCACAGCTGCTCGTAGCTCATGCCGTTGCTGGCCGCCGACTTGGGCACCAGCGAATGCGAGGTCATGCCCGGCGAGGTGTTCATCTCGAGCAGGAAGGGCTTGCGGTCGCTCCTGCGGATCATCAGGTCGGCCCGTCCCCAGCCGCGGCAGCCGAGCGCGCGATACGCCGCCACCACGATGCGCTGGATCTCGGCCTCCTCGGCCGCCGGCAGCCCGCTCGGGCAGAGGTACTGGGTGACGTCGGTGAAGTACTTGTTCTGGTAGTCGTACTTGCCCTCCGGCGCCACGATCCGGATCACCGGCAGCGCGCGCGCGCCGGCGCCCTCGCCCAGCACCGGGCAGGTCACCTCTTCGCCTTCGATGAACTCCTCGCACAGCACGTCGGGGTCGTACTTCACCGACAGCGCCACCGCCTCCTGCATCTCGGAGTAGCCCGCGACCTTGGTGATGCCGATCGACGAGCCTTCGCGCGGCGGCTTCACGATGAGCGGCAGGCCCAGGTCGTCGGGCACGGTGCGCACCCGCTCGCGCGTCTGCTGGTCTGGCGACAGCCACACATAGCGCGGCGTGGGCAGGCCTTCGGCGATCCAGACGCGCTTGGTCATCACCTTGTCCATCGCGATGGCCGAGGCCATGACGCCGGAGCCGGTGTACGGTATGCCCAGCAGTTCGAGCGCGCCCTGCACCGTGCCGTCTTCGCCGTGCCGGCCGTGCAGCGCGATGAAGCAGCGCGCGAAGCCCTCGCGCTTCAGGTCGTCGAGCGGCCGCTCGGCGGGATCGAAGGCATGCGCGTCCACGCCCTGCGACTGCAGCGCGGCCAGCACGCCGCCGCCGGACATCAGCGAGATGTCGCGCTCGGCCGAAGTGCCGCCCATCAGCACGGCGACCTTGCCCAGCAACTTCACGTCTACCTTGCTCATGCCGTGCCTCCTTTCAGGCGCTCGACCACCAGGGCCGGCACGCCGCCGATGGAGCCCGCACCCATCGTGATGACCACGTCACCGGCGCGCGCCTGTTCGACCACCGTCTGCGGCATGGCGGCGATGTCGTCCACGAACACCGGGTCCACCTTGCCCGCCACGCGCAGCGCGCGCGCCAGCGCACGGCCGTCGGCCGCGACGATGGGTGCCTCGCCGGCGGCGTACACCTCGCCCAGCAGCACCGCGTCGGCCGTGCCCATGACTTTCACGAAGTCCTCGAAGCAGTCGCGCGTGCGGGTGTAGCGGTGCGGCTGGAAGGCCAGCACCAGCCGGCGGCCCGGGAAGGCACCGCGCGCCGCGGCGATCACCGCCGCCATCTCGACCGGGTGGTGGCCGTAGTCGTCGATCAGCGTGAACTCGCCGCCGCCCTGCGCTTCGGACACCGGCAGTTCGCCATAACGCTGGAAGCGCCGCCCGACGCCGCGGAACTCGGCCAGCGCCTTCACGATGGGCGCATCGGCCAGCTCCAGTTCGGTGGCCACCGCGATGGCGGCCAGCGCGTTGCGCACGTTGTGCTCGCCCGGCAGGTTGAGCGTGACGTCCAGGTCGGGCATGCGCACACCGTTGCGGCGCTGCGCGGAGAAACGCATCTGACCGCCTTCGAGCGCCTGCACGTTCACCGCGCGCACCTGCGCGTCTTCGCCGAAGCCGTAGGTCACGATCGGGCGCGACACCAACGGCATGATCGACCGCACACCGGGGTCGTCGGCACACAGGATGGCCGCGCCATAGAACGGCATGCGGTGAATGAAATCGACGAAGGCCGCCTTCAGCCGCGCGAAGTCGTGGCCGTAGGTGTCCATGTGGTCGGCGTCGATGTTCGTGACCACCGCCATCACCGGCAGCAGGTTGAGGAACGACGCATCGGACTCGTCGGCCTCGACCACGATGTAGTCGCCCGAACCCAGCCGCGAGTTGGCGCCGGCCGCATTGAGTCGCCCGCCGATCACGAAGGTCGGGTCCACGCCGGCCTCGCCCAGCACCGAGGCCACCAGCGAGGTGGTGGTGGTCTTGCCGTGCGTGCCGGCGATGGCGATGCCCTGCTTCAGGCGCATCAGCTCGGCCAGCATCACCGCACGCGGCACCACCGGCACGCGCGCAGAGCGCGCCGCGATCACCTCGGGGTTGTCGCCCTTCACCGCGGTGGAGGTGACGATGGCGTCGGCGCCCTTGATGTGTTCGGCGTCGTGGCCGACCGCCACCTTCATGCCCAGCGCGGCCAGCCGGCGCAGCGTGGCACTGTCGGCCTGGTCGGAGCCGGAGATGGTGTAGCCCAGGTTGAGCAGCACCTCGGCAATGCCCGACATGCCGGACCCGCCGACACCGACGAAATGGATGTGCTTGACTGCGTGTTTCATCTGGAAGGCTCCTTCACGAGCCTGTCGAGTTCGTCGGCCACCCGCGAGGCGGCTCGGGGCCGGGCCAGCGCGCGGGCCTTTTCGCCCATGGCCTGCAGATGGGTTCGGTCCAGGCCGCGCAGGGTGTCGGCCAGCTTCTGCGGCGACAGCTCGGCCTGCGGCAGGTGCATGGCCGCGCCGTGCTGCGCCATGAACTGCGCGTTGTCGCGCTGGTGCGAGGTGGTGCTCACGATCAGCGGCACCAGCACCGAAGGCACGCCCGCCGCGCACAGCTCGCTCACGGTGACGGCACCGGCGCGGCAGACGATCACGTCGCACTCGGCCAGCCGGCGGGCCATGTCGTCGATGAAGGCGACGACTTCCACGCCTTCGCTGATGCCGGCCTTGGCATAAGCGTCTTTCACCGCATCGCGGTTGAGCTGGCCGGTCTGGTGGGTGACCAGCGGGCGTTCGCCGGGCGCCATGAGCGCCAACGCGGCCGGGACGGTGTCGTTGAGCACGCGCGCACCGAGGCTGCCGCCGACCACCAGCATGCGCAGCGGGCCGCTGCGGCCGGCAAAGCGTTCGGCCGGCGACGGCAGTTCCTCGATCTCTTCGCGCACCGGGTTGCCGGTGACGACCGCGCGCTTGATCTTGGCGGCCGCGGCGCCATCGAAGCCGAAGCCGACGCGGTCGGCCACCGGCAGCAGTGCGCGGTTGCTCATCAAGAGCGACGCATCGGCATTCACCAGCATCAGCGGCTTGCCCAGCAGGGTGGCCATCACGCCGCCGGGGAAGCACACATAGCCGCCCATGCCCAGCACGACGGTGGTGGCGCGGGCGCGCAGGATCTTCAGGCACGACCAGAAGGCGCCCAGCATGCGGATGCCACCGGTGAGCGTGTGCAGCAGCCCCTTGCCGCGCAGGCCGGAGAACGAGATGGTGTCGAGCGGAATACCTTGCGACGGCACCATGCGGTTTTCCATGCCTTGCGTGGTGCCGAGCCAGCTCACCGTCCAGCCGCGGCGCTGCATTTCCTGCGCGACGGCGAGGCCGGGGATGATGTGGCCTCCGGTGCCGGCGGCCATGATGACGAGGTGGCGAGTCATTGGCTCGCTCCTCGTTGGGTTTGACCTACTTTGCAAGACCGCGCCGGGTCGCGCCCCGGCAGGCCGGAACAACAAGGCACCAACGCAGAGAAGCAACGAGCCATCACGCCCTCCCTCCCCGCATCAACTGCCGGTTCTCGATGTCCACCCGTACAACGATGGCCAGCGCCACGCAGTTCCAGAGAATCGCCGACCCCCCGTAGCTCATCAGCGGCAAGGTCAAGCCCTTCGTCGGCAGCACCCCCAGGTTCACCCCCATGTTGATGAACGCCTGCCCGCCCATCCAGATGCCGATGCCCTGGGCCACCAGCCCGGAGAACACCCGGTCCAGCGCGATGGCCTGGCGGCCGATGTGGAAGATCCGCCGCGTGAGCCAGAAGAACGCGACGATCACGCACATCACGCCGACGAACCCGAGCTCCTCGCCGATCACCGCGAGCAGGAAATCGGTATGCGCCTCCGGCAGGTAGTGCAGCTTCTCGACGCTCGAGCCCAGCCCCTGCCCGAACAGCTCGCCGCGGCCGAACGCGATCAGCGAGTGCGACAGCTGGTAGGCCTTCCCGAGGGTGTATTTCTCGTCCCAGGGGTTGAGGTAGGCAAAGATGCGCTCGCGCCGCCATTCGCTGAAGGTGATCATCAGCACGAAGGCGCCCACCAGCACCGCGGTGATGAGGAAGAACATGCGCCCGTTGACGCCGCCCAGGAACAGGATGCCCATTGCAATGGCGGCGATCACCATGAAGGCGCCCATGTCGGGCTCGGCCAGCAGCAGCAGGCCCACCACCGCCAGCGCGATCGCCATCGGCGCCACCGCGCGGAAGAAGTTCTCCTTGATGTCCATCTTGCGGACCATGTAGTCGGCCGCATACAGCGCGATGGCGAGCTTGGCCAGCTCCGACGGCTGGAAGCTCATGAAACCCAGCGGGATCCAGCGGCGCGCACCGTTCACGCCCTTGCCGATGAAAGGCACGAGCACGAGCACCAGCAGCAGCAGTGCCACGACGAACAGCCACGGCGCCGACTTCTCCCACACACGCATCGGCAGCTGCACCGCCACCAGCGCCGCCAGGAGGCCGGTCGCGATGAACAGCATCTGCCGCGTGAGGAAGTGCGTCGGCGCGTAGCGGGCGAACTTCGGGTTGTCCGGCAGCGCCACCGAGGCCGAATAGACCATCACCATGCCGAGCGCCATCAGTGCGACCGCCATCCACACCAGCGTCTGGTCGAAACCGGCCAGGCGTGCCGGCTGCCCCGAGGACACGCTCACCCAATCGCGCACCGGCACATGGCCCGCGCCGGCATCGCGGTCGCGGCCCGGCCACCACGACGACGGCCGCAGCCGGCCGAACGCGGCGGCGGCGCGCTCGCGCAGCGCCACGAGGCTGAAGGCCGAGATGCGCGCCATCGTCACTGCAGCGACTCCCCGTGTTCGGCGGCCAGTGCCTGCACGGTGTTCGCGAACACCTCGGCGCGGTGCGCGTAGTTGCGGAACATGTCGAGGCTGGCGCAGGCCGGGCTCAGCAGCACCGCGTCTCCGCTCGCGGCCTGCTGGAAGCACCAGGCGGTGGCGGCCTCGAGGGTGTCATGGCGCTCCAGGGGCACGTTGCTGGCGGCCAGCGCGTGCGCAATGAGGCCCGCGTCGCGTCCGATCAGCGCCACCGCACGCGCATGGCGCGCCACCGGCTCGGCCAGCGGCGAGAAGTCCTGGCCCTTGCCGTCGCCGCCCAGGATCACCACCAGCTTCGCCGGCAGCTTGTCGGCCCCCAGGCCGTTCAACGCCGCCACGGTGGCGCCGACGTTGGTGCCCTTGCTGTCGTCGTAGGCCTCCACGCCGTTCACCGTGCCGAGGTACTCGACCCGGTGCGGCTCGCCGCGGTATTCACGCAGGCCGTGCAGCATCGGCGCCAGCGGGCAGCCGATGGCAGTGGCCAGCGCCAGCGCAGCCAGCGCATTGGCGGCGTTGTGGCGCCCGCGGATGCGCAGCGCGTCGGCCGGCATCAGGCGCTGGATGTGCAGCTCTTCCTCGTCGTCGTCCTTGCGGCGCTTGATGGTTTCGTCGGCCTCCATCGCGCGCGCCAGCCAGGCCATGCCGTTGGTCGTGACGATGCCGAAGTCCCCGGGGCGCTGCGGCGCGTCGAGGCCGAAACGCACGGCCTTGCGCACGATGGGCCTGGCGCCGCGGCCCTTCACCGGAATGGGCGCCGGGACCATCTTCTCGACCAGCGGGTCGTCGCGGTTGACCACCATCACCGCGTCCTTGCCGTAGATGCGCGCCTTGGCGGCGGCATAGGCCGGCATGTCGCCGTGCCAGTCGAGGTGGTCCTGCGTGACGTTGAGCACCACCGCAGCGCTGGGCTCGAAACCTTGCGCGCCGTCGAGCTGGAAGCTGGACAGCTCGAGCACCCACACGTCGGGCAGGTGCTCGAACACCGGTGCGGCAGGCGGCGGCGGCGCGAGCTGCAGCGGGGCGTCGTCGTTCGACGCGGCGGCAGCGGCTTCGCTGGCGAGCGCAGCAACCTCATCCCTGCCTTCTCCCTCAAAGGGAGAAGGCGCGTCATGCCCCTCTCCCTCTCCTTCTCCCCCTGCGGGAGAGGGCTGGGGTGAGGGCGGCGGCGACTCCGCTGCCGCCTCTTCTTCCGGCACGGACACCGGTTCGAGGTCCAGCGCATCGGCCAGCGTCTGCAGCATCGTCGGCCCGACATTGCCGGCCACCGCCACCCGCCTGCCCGCCCGCTCGACCAGCTGGCCGGTCATCATCGTCGTGGTGGTCTTGCCGTTCGTGCCGGTGATCGCCAGCACCTTCGGCGCGTAGCGGCGCTCCTCCTTCAGGTCGGCCAGCGCCCGCGCGAACAGCGTGAGCTCGCCCTGGACCAGCAGGCCGCGTTCGGCAGCCGCATCGAGCAGGGCCGCGACCTCGGCATCGCGCGGCGAAAGGCCCGGGCTCTTGAGCACGAGCTGCATGCCCTCGAGCAGCGCCGGGGCGAACGGCCCGCTCGCGAATTCGGCGTCGCTCACATGCTGCCTGAGCGCCTCGAGCTGCGGCGGCGCCTCGCGCGTGTCGGCCACGCGCACGCGCGCGCCGCAGCGCGCCGACCAGCGCGCCATCGCAAGGCCCGAGTCTCCCAGCCCGAGCACCAGCACGTTGAGACCGTTCAGATGTTTCATCTTCTTCGGCTCACCGCAGCTTCAACGTGGACAGGCCCACCAGGCACAGCAGCATGGTGATGATCCAGAAACGCACCACGACCTGCGTTTCCTTCCAGCCGGACTTCTCGAAGTGATGGTGGAGCGGCGCCATCAGCAGGATGCGCCGGCCTTCGCCGTACTTCTTTTTCGTGTACTTGAACCAGGCCACTTGCGCCATCACCGACAGCGCCTCGACCACGAAGATTCCGCCCATGACGGCCAGCACGACTTCCTGCCGCACGATGACCGCGACGGTGCCCAGCGCGCCACCCAGCGCGAGCGCTCCCACGTCGCCCATGAACACCTGGGCCGGGTACGCGTTGAACCACAGGAAGGCCAGGCCCGCGCCGGCCATCGCGGCACAGAAGATCAGCAGCTCGCCTGCGCCGGGGATGTGCGGCAGCAGCAGGTACTTCGAATAGACCGCGTTGCCGGTCACGTAGCAGAAGAGACCGAGCGCCGAGCCCACCATCACCACCGGCATGATGGCCAGGCCGTCCAGGCCGTCGGTCAGGTTCACCGCGTTGCTGGAGCCCACGATCACGAGGTAGGTGAGGATCAAGAAGCCGAATACGCCCAGTGGATAGCTCACCGTCTTGAAGAAGGGCACGATCAGGTCGGCCTTGGGCGGCAGGTCGTTCGAGAAGCCGCTCTGCACCCAGCGCAGGAAGAGCTCGAGCACCCGCAGGTTCGAGGTTTCCGAGACGCTGAACGCGAGATACAGCGCCGCCACCAGCCCGATGACCGACTGCCAGAAGTACTTCTCGCGCGAGCGCATGCCCTCGGGATTCTTGTGCACGACCTTGCGCCAGTCGTCGACCCAGCCGATGGCCCCGAAGCCCAGCGTCACCAGCATCACGATCCACACGAAGCGGTTGGTCCAGTCGAACCACAGCAGCGTGGACGTGCCGATGCCGATGAGGATCAGCACGCCGCCCATGGTCGGCGTGCCGCGCTTGGACAGGTGCTCCTGCACGCCGTATTCGCGGATCGGCTGGCCGATCTTCAGCTCGGCAAGCTTGCGGATCACGAAAGGCCCGAAGGCCAGGCCGATCAGCAGGGCCGTCATGGCGGCCATCACCGCACGGAACGTCAGGTACTGGAAGACGCGCAGGAAGCCGAGCTCGTCGGGGTAGAGCACCTGCAGCCAGGCGGACAGGCTAACCAGCATGGGCAGCTCCCTTCAATGCAGCCACCACTTGCTCCATCTTCATGAATCTCGATCCCTTCACCACCACGGCGCCGGCCGCAGGGGCTTGTGCCTGTTGCACGGCGGCGATCGCATCGGCCACCGCATTGAAATGGCGAGCGGTGGCGCCGCCGGCGTCGCGGTAGGCCTCCACCGCGTGAGCACTGGCAGCGCCAACCGCCCATAGAAACTCCACGCCCTGCGCGGCTGCGTGCGCGCCCACCTCGCGGTGGAAGGCCGGCCCCTGGTCGCCCACCTCGCCCATGTCGCCCATCACCAGCCAGCGCGGGCCTGGCAGCGTGACCAGCACGTCGATGGCTGCGCGCATCGAGTCGGGGTTGGCGTTGTAGGTGTCGTCGATCAGCGTGACGTCGCGTTCGTCCTGCCTGATGCGCTGCACCTGCGAACGGCCTTTCACCGGCTCGAAGGCCTCCAGGCCCCGCACGACGGCGTCGAGCGGACAGCCGGCGGCCAGCGCACAGGCCGTGGCCGCCAGCGCGTTCTTCACGTTGTGCCATCCGGCCACGCGGACCCGGGCCGCGGCCTCCCCCGCCGGGGTGTGCAGGCTCAGCACCCAGTGGTCCACCGCCCACGTCGCGGCGCCGGTCACGTCGGCCGGGCCCTGCAGTGCAAAGCCCAGCAAGCGACGCGAACCGGCGAGTTGCCGCCAGATCGGGGTGTGGGCTGCATCGTCGAACGGAAACACGGCCGCGCCGTCGGCAGGCAACGCCTCGATGACGGCGCCGTTTTCGCGGGCCACCGCCTCGACCGACTGCATGAACTCCTGGTGCTCGCGCTGGGCGTTGTTGACCAGCGCGACCGTGGGGGCCGTCCAGCGCGCCAGCAGCGCGATTTCGCCCGGGTGGTTCATGCCGAGCTCGACCACGCCGGCACGGTGCTGGCCGACGCCGGAGCGGTTGAGCCGCAGCAGCGTGAGCGGCACGCCGATGTCGTTGTTGAAGTTGCCTTCCGTCGCGAATGCCGCAGCCCCATGCCAGGCGCGCAGGATGCTCGCGATCATCTGCGTCACCGTGGTCTTGCCGTTGCTGCCGGTCACCGCGATGAGCGGCAGGTCGAACTGCGCCCGCCACGCCGCCGCCAGGTCGCCCAGCGCCTGCCGGCTGTCGGCCACCAGCAGGCCGGACAGCCCGGCTTCGGCCACGCCCCGCTGCGCGATCACCGCCACCGCGCCGGCCGAGCCGGCCTGCGGCAGGAAGTCGTGCGCGTCGAAGCGTTCGCCCTTCAGGGCCACGAACAGGTCGCCCGCCTGCAGCGTGCGGGTGTCGGTATGGACGCGTGCGATGGCAACGCTGCCGTCGCCCACCAGCCGGGAGCCCGGCAGCAGCGCATGCGCCTGGGACAGGGTCATCATCATGTCGCGCTCCTTGCGCGCAAGACTCGCGCCGCCTCTTCGACGTCGGAAAAGGCGTGTTTGATCCCTGCGATTTCCTGGTAGTCCTCGTGCCCTTTGCCGGCAATCAGCACGACGTCGCCGGCCGCGGCCGACGACAGCGCCTGGCCGATCGCCACCCGCCGATCTTCGACCACCGCGGCATCGGCCGGCCGTGAAAGACCTGCAACGATGTCTTGCAGGATGGCCGCCGGCGCTTCGTTGCGCGGGTTGTCGCTGGTAACCACCACACGGTCGGCGAGCCGCTCGGCGATGCCGCCCATCAGCGGGCGCTTGGTCGCGTCGCGATTGCCGCCGCAGCCGAACACGCACCACAAGGCGCCACCGCGTTCCTGCGCGAACGGGCGCAGCGCGAGCAGGGCCTTCTCGAGAGCATCGGGTGTGTGCGCATAGTCCACCACCACTGCCGGCTGGGTTGCCGCGGCCGGCACCCGCTGCATGCGCCCCGGCACCGGCGTGAGGCCGGCGCAAGCCGCTGCGGCATCGGGCAGCGCGACACCCAGCGAGCGCAACGCGCCGATCACGGCCAGCAGGTTGCCGACGTTGTAGTCGCCGATGAGCTGCGTCCGGACCCGGGCGGTGGCCGCGCCTTCGCGCAGGTCGAACGCCAGGCCGCCCTCGTGGTAGCCCATGCCGGCGGCACGCAGCCGGGCGCCAGCCTCGCCGCTGGAATACGTCCACAGCTCGAGCCCGCCGCCGGCCAGCCGCGTGGCCAGTTGCCGGCCCTGGTCGTCGTCGACGTTGACCACGGCGGCGCGCAGCCCGGCCCAGCCGAACAGCGCCTCCTTGGCAGCCCAGTAGGCTTCCATCGACCCGTGGTAGTCGAGGTGGTCCCGCGTGAAGTTGGTGAACAGTGCCACTGCGATGTGCGTGCCGACCAGGCGTTGCTCGACGATGCCGATCGACGAAGCTTCGATGGCGGCAGCGGCCAGTCCCTGCTCGAGGAAGCCTCGGAAGGCGCGTTGCAGCGTCACCGGGTCCGGCGTGGTGAGGCCGGTGTGCGCGACCTGGGGCGGCACGCCCACGCCGAGCGTGCCCACCACACCCGCGCCGCGGCCCAGGCTCGACAACGCCTGCGCCACCCACCAGCTGGTGGAGGTCTTGCCGTTGGTGCCGGTCACCGCCACCACGTCGAGTGCGCGGCTCGGTTCGCCGTAGAAGCCGCTCGCGATCTCGCCGGTGGCGGCCTTCAGGCCGCGAAGGGCGGCAATGCGGTCGTCGTCGAAGGCGAAGCCCTGCACACCCTCGGCTTCCACCAGGCAGGCCGGCGCGCCGGCCGCCAGCGCGCCGGCGACGAAGCTGCGCCCGTCACGGGCATAGCCGGGCCAGGCGATGAAGGCGCTGCCCGGCGCGACGTTGCGGCTGTCGGTGGTCAAAGCCACGGCACCGCGCGTGCGCAGCCAGCGCAGCGCGTCGTTTGCGGATTGCAACTCGAGCAGAGCCATCAGAAGCTCTCCTCCACCGCCGGCATCTTGTGGGTCACGATCTGCGGCTTGACCTCGATGTCCGGCGGCACGCTCATCATGCGCAGCGTCTGCTGCACCACCTCGCTGAACACCGGCGCGGCCACGTCGCCGCCGAAGTACTTGCCGGCATTCGGCTCGTCCACCATCACGGCCACCACGATACGCGGATTGGAGATGGGCGCGAGCCCGACGAACCACGAGCGGTATTTCTTGTCGGCGTAGCCCTTGCCTTCCTGCTTGTGCGCGGTGCCGCTCTTGCCTCCCACCGAGTAGCCGATGGTCTGCGCCTTCGGCCCGGTGCCGCCGGGGCCTGCGGCCATCTGGAGCATCTTGCGCACCGCCCGGGCGGTTTCTGGCGAAACGACACGCACGCCGGCCGCGGGCTGCTCCTGTCGGGTGATGGACACCGGCATCAGCTCGCCGTCGTGCGCGAACACGGTGTAGGCGCGCGCCAGCTGGAACAGCGAGGCGGACAGGCCGTAGCCGTAGCTCATCGTCGCCTGCTCGATGGGGCGCCAGGTCTTGTACGGGCGCAGCCGGCCGCTCACCGCGCCGGGGAAGGCGATCTGCGGCCGCTGGCCCAGGCCGATGGCGCTGAACAGCTCCCACATTTCGCGCGGCTGCATCTGCATCGCCATCTTCACCGTGCCGACGTTGCTCGACTTCTGGATCACCTCTTCGACCGTGAGTGCGCCGTGCGGATGCGCGTCGTTGATGGTGGAACCGGTGATGGTGATGCGCCCGGGCGCGGTGTCGATCACCGTGCTGGGGCGCACGCGGCGGGTTTCGAGCGCCCAGGCAGCGATGAAGGGCTTCATCGTCGAACCGGGTTCGAAGGTGTCGGTCAGCGCGCGGTTGCGCAGCTGGGCACCGGTGAGGTTCTGGCGATCGCTGGGCGAATAGCTCGGGTAGTTCGCCAGCGCCAGTACTTCGCCGGTGGCCACGTCGAGCACCACCACCGAGCCGGCCTTGGCCTTGTGCTCGGCGACCGCGTCGCGGATGCGCTGGTAGGCGAAGAACTGCACCTTGGAGTCGATCGACAGCTCGATGTCGCGGCCGTCGGCCGGCTGGACGCTGTCGCCGATGTCCTCGACGACGCGGCCCAGGCGGTCCTTGATGACGCGGCGCGTGCCGTCGCGGCCGGAGAGGTCCTTCTGGAAGGCGAGCTCGATGCCCTCCTGGCCCTTGTCTTCGACGTTGGTGAAGCCCACCACATGCGCGGCCGCCTCGCCTTCGGGGTACTTGCGCTTGTATTCCTGCAGCTGGTAGACGCCCTTGATGCCGAGTTCCTTGACCTGCAGAGCCACCGTTTCGTCGACCTGGCGGCGCAGCCAGACGAAGTTCTGGTTCTCGGCGAACCGCTTGTCGAGCTCGGCGGGCGTCATGCCCAGCAGCCTGGCCAGCTGGCGGCGCTGCGCCTTGGTGGCTTCGAGGTCCTTCGGAATGGCCCACAGCGAAGGCGCCGGTACGCTGGAGGCGAGCAGCAGGCCGTTGCGATCGGTGATGCGGCCGCGGTTGGCCGGCAGGTCGAGCGTGCGCGCGTAGCGGTTCTCGCCTTGCTTCAGATAGAAGTCGGTCGAAAACACCTGGATGTAGGCAGCCCGGCCGATCAGCACCAGGAAGGCCGCCCCCACGCCGGCCACCAGCAGCTTCGAGCGCCACGGCGGCGTCTTGGCCGCCAGCAGCGGGCTGGTGGCATAGCGCACGCTGCGCGACTGCGCGCCGGCCTGGCGCGGCGCGTTCTGCGAGTTGCGGCGCAGCCAGCGCATCATTGCGAGGCTCCTTGCTGCGGCGGCGCTGCCTGCGCCGGCGTCGGCGCCGGCGTGCCGCCCGGCACCACGTACTCGGTGACCGCCGCGTTCGCGGTGCGCATCTGCAGCTTCTCGCGCGCCACGCGCTCCACGCGCAGCGGCGTGGCCTGCGCCCGCTTGTCCACCTGCAGCCGCTCGAAGTCGGTATCGAGGGTGCGCTCCTCGGCGCGGGCGCGGTCGAGCGCGGCGAACAGGCGGCGCGACTCGTACGAGGTCTTCACCAGGTACAGGCTGCTGGCCAGCAAGGCCAGCAGCAGCACGATGTTCAGCCGCGTCATGCCGCGGCCCCCATCGGTGCGTCAGTGCGCTCGGCCACACGAAGAATGGCCGAACGTGCCCGCGGGTTGTCGCGCACCTCGGCTTCACCCGGCTTGATGCGCGCCAGCGCCTTCAGCAGCGTGGGCTTGGGCTCGGCAAACGGCGCGCGGCGGTCGACCTCATGCTTGCTGTGACGCGCGATGAAGGTCTTGACGATGCGGTCTTCGAGCGAATGGAAGCTGATGACCGCCAGCCGCCCCTTGGGCGCCAGCACGGCAAGCGCCGCGTTCAGCCCCTGTTCGAGCTCCTCAAGCTCGGCGTTGACGAGAATCCGTAGAGCCTGAAATGTGCGCGTAGCAGGGTCCTGGCCCGGTTCGCGGGTTTTGACCGCGCGAGCCACGACTTCGGATAGCTCACCGGTGGTTCGAACAGGACGCCCGCCTTGCCGGCGAGCAACAAGCGCCTTTGCAATCGGAATAGCAAACCGTTCTTCCCCATAGTCGCGTATCACCTCCGCAATGCGGCGCTCGTCCGCGCCCTCCAAGAATTCCGCCGCGCTCTGCCCTCTTGTGGGGTCCATGCGCATGTCCAGCGGGCCATCGAAACGGAAGCTGAAGCCGCGTTCGGGGTTGTCGATCTGCGGCGACGACACGCCCAGGTCGAGCAGCACGCCGGCCACCGCGGCAATGCCGCGCCCAGCCAGCACCGCGCCCAGTTGCGCAAAGCTGGCGTGCTCAATGGCAAAACGCGGGTCCGAGACCCGCGTGGCACCTTGCGTTGCGTGTGCTATCGCATCGGGGTCCTTGTCGAAGGCGACGAGCCTGCCTTCCTTCGAAAGCTTCTCGAGCACGAGCCGCGAGTGGCCGCCGCGGCCATAGGTACCGTCGACGTAGACGCCGCCAGGCGAGGTGACCAGCGCATCCACCGCCTCGTGCAACAGCACGGTGCGGTGCTGCCAGGGCCCTTGTGTCGGTTCCATGGCGGCGGCGCTCAGAAGGTGAAGTCCTTGAGCACCTCGGGCATGCCTTGCTGCATGACCTCGGCCTCGTGCGCGGCGTGGCGCTGGGCATCCCAGAGCTCGAAATGGCTGCCCATGCCGAGCAGCATGACGTCGCGGGTCAGTCCGGCGGCCGCGCGCAGCTCGGGCGAGATGAGCACGCGTGAGGAGCCGTCGATCTCGACGTCCATGGCGCTGCCGAGAAAGATGCGTTTCCAGCCGGAAGCCGACATGGGCAGGGCGGCGATGCGGTCGCGAAACCCTTCCCAGGCCGGCCGCGGAAAGAGCATCAGGCAGCCGTCAGGGTGCTTGGTGACGGTGAGTTGCCCGTTCGCGGTGGCCATGAGCACGTCGCGATGGCGCGCAGGAACGGACAGCCGCCCCTTCGCGTCCAGCGCCAGCGCCGAAGCCCCTTGAAACACAACACTCGCCACAATTACCCACTAAAGTGCACTTTCTCCCACTGTAGCGGATGCCCCACAGAAGGGTCAAGACGAGATGTAAGAAAAACTCAATGGAATCAAGCACTTACGCGGCACTTCGCACACAGCCTGAAACAAAAAGTCCTTCAAAAAGAAGGACTTGCAGAAGTGACTGGAAGTGATGGATGAGGAGTCCGCCAGCTTAGGGGGACGTCCGGGGCCCAAAAGCCGGGCAGGTGTTGGAAGGCTAGCCGTTGACGGCGGCCGCAGCGCGCAGCTCGTCCACGGTGTAGCCCTCCTTGAGCAGGGCGTCGCGCAGCCATTGCGGGTGCGCGCCGTCACCGTTCCAGGTCTGGCCGGTCTTCGGATGGCGGTACTTGACGGCTTCAGCGGGCCGATCGGCCGCCGAAGCTGGCGAAGGCGAGCGGTGCGGGGCACGCTCGAGCTCTTCAGGCGTGATGGACCAGTACTCCATCAGCGTGCGGATCTGATGGATGATCGCGGCCTTTTCCCGAAGGGAGGAGGGGTGGTCGTCGGCGCTCACAGCCACTGGCAACAAGCGCCGACGCCGGCCGGAATGCGCCTCAGGTGGCGCTGGCGGCCTCGAGTTCCTTGCAGGACGGGGCGCAGACGGACTGCGTCTTGCCCAGCAGCTTGACGGACTTCAGCGCGGCGCGCGGACGGTGCTTGCCGCAGCGGAAGCAGGACATGGTGGCGGCACCGAAGGCGCCGGTGGAAACGAAGGGAGAGCCCGACGCCTTGCTTCGATAGCGCAGGCCGTCGTCGTGGATGGAGGTCTTGACTGCGTCTTTTGCCATTGATGTCGCAACGCGATGCGTTGTCTGGGGAGAGGCCGCCCGGGGCGGCGAAGGCGCTATTTTCCTTCATGCCGAGCCTCCCCGTGTAAACGGGGGTGTTCCACCGTGCCCGGACCGACGCTTTTTACCGGTCCCAGTGTCCGGCCGCATTCAGCAGGCGAACGACTTCGTCGTCGCTCGTCTGCTCGAAGTCGCCGAAATAGAAGCCCACCGAATGGAAGTCGTGCAGGGCCAGCGGACAGACCAGCTCGTCGGCCAGGGGCGCCAGCGCATCGAGCGAACTCTGCGGCGCCACCGGCACCGCAAGCACCGTGCGCCGCACCCCGGCCGCCGACAGCGCCCGGAGGGCTGCACGCACCGTACCGCCGGTGGCGATGCCGTCATCGACCAGCACGACGCAGCGGCCTTGCAGCCGGGGCGGCGGCCGGTCGCCGCGGTAGAGGCGCTTGCGCTCGGCGATCAGCTGCAGCTGCTCGCGGATCTCGTCCTCCACGTACCCCGGGGACGGCCGCACCATGTCCATCACGTCGTCGTTGAACACCGGCTGCGGCGACTCGCCGTCGACGACGGCCCCGAGCCCCAGCTCCGGGTAGCCGGGCGCACGCAGCTTGCGCACCATCAGCAGGTCGAGCGGCGCCTCCAGGGCCCGGGCGATCTCGAAGGCCACAGGCACCCCGCCTCGGGGCAGGGCCAGCACCAGCGGTCGTTCCGGCCGGAGGTGGGTCAGCAGCGACGCCAGCTGGCGGCCGGCTTCCGCACGGTCTGCGTAGTGCTGGCGCGCCGAGCTGGACATGTCGGTCCGGGCTGCCCCGCCGCTACAGCCGGCCCTCGCGCTGCCATTCGCGCAGCGTGCGGACCATGTCCTGGTCGTTGGCCAGCCAGGCCTGCTCGCGCAGGGACTGCAGCTGCGCGTCCAGCCCTCCGCCGGCGACGGTTTCGTCGCTGGTGTAGACGAACCGCAGGAACAACGCGCCGGGGCCCGGCTCCTCGATGGTGATGCTCAGGCGCACGCTGGGCATGCCTTCCTGCGGCAGCGGCTCGAAGTGCAGGCCCCGTTCGGCATCGAGCCGCACATGGTCCTCGATCACGAGCGCGCCGAAATGGACCTGGCGGCGCAGCGGCTGTGCATCGCCCTCGCCATGGCCATCTGCCAGCTCGCAGCGATCAGGACCGAGTGGAAACGCCTGCGGCGTGCGGGCTCGCGCCACGAGGCCGCGCCAGAGTTCGGCGCGTGTCATGGGAGTGACGACCGGGTTGCCCGCGTCGTTGATCTGGATGAGGTGTTCGAAACGCATGGATGCGGCAGCTTACGCCATGCCGTCCCAGCGGACCGAGTCACCTCGTTGCGAGCATTGACGGCGCCGCCACCACTGGCTGGGCTTGCTGGGCACCTTGCTGCTGACCTTGCTGCAGCAGGCGCTGTGCAGACGCACGATGTTCGGCCGCCAGCGACTCGAGGCTGCGGCCCGAGCGCTCGACCACCTGCTGGAGCGCCGCGATCTCGCCCCGTGCGCCCATCTGCTGCGCATACTCGTTGACCTGCCGCACTCCTTCGCAGCGGGTGTCTTCGAGCAGCTTGCCGACGCTCACCGCGGCATGCCCGTAGGCCTCGCGCTTGAGCTCGGCTTGCGCCAGCTGGGATTCGCTCCAGCCGACGCGCCGGGCGATCGTGAGGCCGAAGTTGTGGTCGATGAGCGACGTGCCCCGCTCCAGCAGCACGCCGGCGATGCCGGTGCAGACCTGCAGGCGGTTGGCGTCCTTCACCGCGTCGTTGGAGCAGTACTGCGCCACACGCTGGTAGCCGGGCATCGGCAGCGAAGCCTGCATGGCGATCACTCGCGTGTAGACGGCCGGCCACAGGTACGCCGGCACGTCGGCCGGCAGGTGCGTGCGGGCCAGCCCGGGCAGCAGGCCGAAGAAGGTTTCGCTTGCCTGGGCATGTGCGATCCGGTACATCGCCTCGGCAAACGCGCCGCCGTCACGACGGTTCTGCGCTGCTTCGGCGGCAAACATCCAGGGCACCGCATTGCGCGCGTCGAGCTGCGCCCACTGGTCGTACGAAATGAGCTGGCAGCCGCCTCGCCGGCCTTCGAGGGCGCCGGTGCTCTGGCAGGCCTGCACCGCGAGTGCATAGACCGCCGGGTCGCGCGAATCGACCGCCAGCTTCGCCAGAGCGTTCACCGGCTGGGTGGCACCGGCCACGTCGTCGTCAGGCGGCGCACTGGCCGCCGCGGGCGTGCCGGCGATACGTGAGCGCTGCTCCAGAGCGACGCCCACCTGCTGCGCCACCTGCATCGACAAGCCCGCCGCCCGGGCGCGCGCGTCACCCGCGAGCAGGCGCTCGATCAGGCGCCGCAGCGCGGTGTCGACGTCGGTGAGCGTGCGTTTGCGAAAGGCCTCGGACTCGAGTTCGGCTCGGGCCAGCGAGCCCAGCCCGCAGACCTCGACCTGGGCCGGGCGTTCTTCGGCGGCGGCAACGCGCGGCGCGGCCGTCGGCACCACAGCCGGCTGCTGGCGTTGCGGAGCAGAGGCACGGGGCTGGCCTGGCGCGGCCGCCACGCGTTCGGCCGAAACGGTTGCGGGCGCGACCGGGTGCCGATGCCAATAGGCAAGCGCCGCGAGCACCAGGCACACGACGACAACGCCGCGACCCCAAGCGTCGATGCGCCAACTCTCTCTTTCCCTGTCGCCCCTCATGGCGCGAAATGATAGGCAAGACGGACCGGGCGACCCGTAACGAAACGCTGGCTTCGTGGGCTCACTGCAACCGTCGCCTGACCCACAGCCAGGCGACCAGGCCCACGTTCATCATCAGGAACGAAGCCACGGCGAGCGCCAGCGTGGAGTGCATCACCAGCGGGGCGATCACGCCGGCCACGATGCCGTTGGCGACGCTGCCGATGAAGGCCTGCAGCGACGAGGCCATGCCGCGCCGTTCGGGGAAGAGGTCGAGCACCATCAGCGTGACGACCGGCACCATCAGCGCCCAGCCGAAGGCGAAGATGCCAATGGGCAGCAGCGCCCAGCTCACGTGGGCCGGCCAGATGAAGTTGGCCGCCACGTTGACCACCGACACCACGCTCATGATCACGAAGCCGCGGCGGATCTGCCGGCGCGGCTCGATCCTGCCGGCCAGGCGGCCGCTCGCCCAGGCGCCGCCCATGATGCCGGCGATGGTGAGCGAGAAGAACCAGAAGAACTCGGTGGGGCCGAGCTTGAGGTGCTGGCCGAGGAAGGTGGGGGCCGACAGCACGTAGAGGAACATGCCGTTGAACGGCACGCCGCTGGCCAGCGCCAGCATCAGGAACCGGGGGCTGGAGCCGAGCTGCCAGTAGCCGCGCATCAGGTTCGGGATGTTGAACTGCTGGCGGTGCGTGACGTGCAGCGTTTCGGGCAGCAGCTTGTAGTTCGCCACCAGCAGCAGCAGGCCCACGCCGGTGAGGAACCAGAAGATCGCGTGCCAGTCGGCATGCACGAACAGGAAGCCGCCGACGATGGGCGCCACCGCCGGCGCCACGCCGAAGTAGATGGTGACCTGCGACATCACCCGCTGCGCATCGGCCGGCGGAAACATGTCGCGGATCACCGCGCGCGACACCACGATGCCGGCACCGGTCGACAAGCCCTGCAGCGCGCGGAAGAACACCAGCGCGCCGATGCTTTCGGACAGCGCGCAGCCGGCCGAGGCCAGCGTGAACACCGCGATGCCGGCCAGCACCACCGGCCGCCGCCCGAAGCTGTCGGACAGCGCGCCGTGGAACAGGTTCATGAAGGCGAAGCCGAACAGGTAGGCCGACAGCGTCTGCTGCATCTGCACCGGCGTGGCCCCCACCGAGGCGGCGATGCCGTCGAAGGCCGGCAGGTAGGTGTCGACGGCGAACGGGCCCAGCATGCCAAGGCAGGCGAGCAAAACGGCAAGGGCCCAGCGCGGTGCGCGCCAGAGCGTGTGGGCATCGGGATTCATCGGCTGCCTTGTTCTTGTGGTTCCGCTTGTGGCGGAAATGTGTGAAGCAAGCCGATAGGCCGGATTCTGTGCGTCAGGTCGCCCTGACGTGACCGCCATTCCTCTGGGCCATGGATCGCTCGCATGGCTCGGTGCTACCTACCCGCCGGCTCCGCGGGCCGCATCATCGCCGGCCTATTTGGTATTGCTGCGCGTAGAGATTGCCCGTTTCACCCGAGGCGTGCCGCGCATTCGCGCGGGCAACGCCTCGACTCGTCTCTGTTGCTCTGATCCTCACCTCACGGTGGACAGGTGTTACCTGCTACGCTGCCCTGCGCAGTCCGGACCTTCCTCCAGTGCGGCATTTCTGCACTTGCACCAGCGGCGGTCTGGCTTGCTTCACGGGCGCGATTATCCAGCCATCCGAGCCAGAATCAGCGGCGCAGCTGCACCAGGAGACCTCATCTCATGAAAGTCAACAACGTCCTCGAAACCATCGGCGCCACGCCGCACATCCGCCTCAACCGGCTGTTCGGGCCCGGCGCCGGCAGGCACGAGATCTGGGTGAAGTCGGAGCGCAGCAACCCCGGCGGCTCCATCAAGGACCGCATCGCGCTGTCGATGATCGAAGACGCCGAACGCTCCGGCGCGCTCAAGCCGGGCGGCACGATCGTCGAGCCCACCTCCGGCAACACCGGCATCGGCCTGGCCATGGTGGCCGCGGTCAAGGGCTACAGGCTGGTGCTGGTGATGCCCGACAGCATGTCGGTCGAACGGCGCCGGCTGATGCTGGCCTATGGCGCGACCTTCGAGCTGACGCCGCGCGAGAAGGGCATGAAGGGCTCGATCGCCCGCGCACAGGAGCTGGTGGCCGGCACGCCCGGCGCCTGGATGCCGCAGCAGTTCGAGAACCCCGCCAACATCGACGTGCACGTGCGCACCACGGCCCAGGAGATCCTGGCCGACTTCCCCGACGGGCTCGACGTGCTGATCACCGGCGTGGGCACCGGGGGCCACATCACCGGCTGCGCGCAGGTGCTCAAGAAGGCGTGGCCCGGGCTCAAGGTGTTTGCGGTGGAACCGACCGCGTCGCCGGTCATCAGCGGCGGGCAGCCCGCGCCCCACCCCATCCAGGGCATCGGCGCCGGCTTCATTCCGAAGAACCTGCAGACCGAGCTGCTCGACGGCGTGATCCAGGTGGAAGCCGAAGCGGCGCGCGAGATGGCGCGGCGCTGCGCACGCGAGGAAGGGCTGCTGGTGGGCATCTCCTCGGGCGCCGCACTGGCTGCGGTGGCCCAGAAGCTGCCCGAGCTGCCGGCCGGCTCTCGGGTGCTGTGCTTCAACTACGACACCGGCGAGCGTTACCTCTCGATCGAAGGCTTCCTGCCAGCCTGAAGGGGCCGGAACACTTCCTCATCGTCATGGAAGCCGGGCACCTCGTTGCCCGGCCACCAGCCCGGCACGCCGAGCACCGGCAGCGGCAGGAAGGGCTTCGGCACCAGTGCCGAGGCGTCGAGCTCCGCACCCGGCACCCCCACCCACACATGGGCGGTGATCGACTTGTACGGGGTGACCAGCTTCTCGAGCAGCGCGTGGCCGAACAGCGTGAGCTTCACCTCCCGCTGCCAGCGGTCGCGCTGCGTGACGAGCAATCCTTTCCAGTCGCGCTCGCGCAGGCGCTGCACCAGGTCCGCCGGCGCCTCCAGCAGCGCGGCGTTTTCGTCGAACAAGGTGAGCGCGTCGCGCAGCGGGCCGCGCGCCGTGCCCACGCCGTGCGCCGCCACGGCTTGCGCCTGCAGCTCGTTGAGCCGGCGCTTCAGCACCGGCCAGTGCAGCCACATCAGGCCGTTGAAGAAGTCGTGCAGGTTGTCGCGCGTGGGCACGCAGGCGGTGCGGTGGATGAAGGCCTCGTAGGCTTCGCCCTCGGGCTGGGCTCCTTGCGCCACGAAGTGCAGTTCGCCGCCTTCGAGCCGCAGCCCGCCCTGGCCCGACAACACCCGGTTGAGCGCACCGGCCACCGTGCCGCAGGCGGCCGCCAGGTTCGCCACTTCCTCGCCGCAGCGGCGATACGGCGCAAGCCAGGGGCGTGACCAGTCGATCGCCGGCAGCATCACCTGGCCCGCGTCCGCAACCGGGCGGCCGAGGAGGGCCCCGCCACTTGCACGTCCACCCCCAGCGCCGCCACCTCCGGCCAGGCGCGGTCGGTCACCAGCGTGTGCACCTGGGACCAGGCGGCCACCACGAAAGGCGCCACGTTCTGCTGCTTGGAATGGTCGGCGAGGATCAGGGTGCGGGTGGCGGCGGAGATCATCGCGCGCTTGATGGCCGCATCGGCCTCGTCGCTCGCGGTGATGCCCATGCGTGCATCCAGCGCGCAGGCCCCGGGCACGGCCCAGTCGGCCCGGCAGTGGGCCAGCAGGTCGTGGGCGGCCGGCCCCCACAGCGCACGCTGCTGCGGCTGCCAGGTGCCGCCGGTGATCAGCAGCTGCACAGCCGGGTCGCGATCGAACAGGGCCGCCACGTCGAGCGCGTTGGTGATCACGGTGAGCGGACGCGCCGTCACAGAGCGTGCCATCGCCAGCGTGGTAGACCCGGCATCGAGGATCACCGTCTGCCCGGGCTCGATGAGCTGCGCGGCCGCATGGCCGATGGCGTCCTTGGCCTTGGCCAGCACCCCGGCGCGCGCCTCGAAGCCGAGCCGCGCGGTGTCGAGCATCACGGCACCGCCGTGGGTCTTCTGCAGCGCCCCCTGGGCTTGAAGCTCGAGCAGGTCGCGCCGGATGGTGTGTTCCGAGACCTCGAGCATTCGAGCAAGATCGAGCACCTCCACCCTGCCCTGCTGCTGCAGCCACTTCAGGATGCGGGCACGCCGCTCCTCCGCGAAACGCGGCAATGCATCGGCGGGTTTGGGCACGGGTTTGACCATGGCGCGATTCTAGTCACACACCATTGCTCGAATATGCTCTATATTGCTCGAACGTTTTCGACTCGCTCGCCGCCCCGCCCGCCATGCGCCGCCCTTCGCTTGCCCCTGCCACTGCCGCCCGCCTGGCCATGGCGGTGATCTTCTTCGTCAACGGCGCGGGCTTCGCCAGCTGGGTGTCGCGCATCCCGGCGGTGCGGCAGGCGCTCGACCTCAGCGACGGCCAGCTCGGCACGGCGCTGTTCGCCATCGGCGCCGGCGCGCTGGCGGCCTTTCCGCTGGCCGGCCGCGGCTGTGCCGTGCTGGGCGCGCGCGCACTCACCGTGGCGTCCACCTTCATCTTCTGCTTCGCACTGCCGCACCCTGCCCTGGTAGGGGTGCTGTCGTCGTTTGCGGTCACGCTGTTCCTGCTGGGCGCAGCCAGCGGCGCCATGGACGTGGCGATGAATGCGCTGGCGGTGGAAGTGGAGGCCCGGGTGGGCAAGCCCATCATGTCGTCGCTGCACGGCATGTGGAGCGCGGGCGGGCTGGCGGGCGCAGGGCTCGGCGCACTGATGGCCCGGCTCGACGTGTCGCCGGCGGCTCACCTGGCCGCCACAGCGGCCGTGCTGGCGCTGGGCGCGGCTGCGGTGATGCACTGGCTGCCCCGCAGCGAACCCCGGCCGCAGGCCAAGGCGGAGCCGCGTTTCGCGCGGCCCGAGGCCGCGATGGCCGGGCTGGGCGGCATCGTCTTCTGCGCCTTCCTGATCGAAGGCGCCATGGCCGACTGGAGCGCGGTCTTCCTGCACGACAGCCTGGGCACGACCGCGGCGGTCGCAGCCGTGGGCTACGCCGTCTTCTCGCTCACGATGATGAGCATGCGTTTCGCCGGCGATGCGCTGGTGGCCCGCTGGGGCCCGGTGTCCCTGCTGCGCATCACCAATGCGCTGGCCGCCTCGGCGCTGGGCCTTGCGCTGTGGAGCGCCCATGCCGGCATCACCATGGTGGCCTTTGCGCTGGTCGGCCTGGGCGTGGCCACCGTGGCGCCGCTGGTGTTCGGCGCCGCGGCGCGGCGCGCGAGCCGCCGCCCGGGCCGCAGCGCCGGCCAGGGCATCGCGGCCATGGCCACCCTGGGGTATGGCGGCTTCCTGCTCGGGCCGCCCTTCATCGGCTGGCTGGCCGAAGCCACCAGCCTGCGCACGGCGCTGGTGTTGCTGGCGGTGCTGGCAGGCGTGATCGCCACGCTGACCCACCACCTGCGAGAACCGGCCTAGCGCAAGCTCAGTCGACCAGCTTCCAGGCCAGCGTTTCGCCGCCGCGCAGCGGCTTGAGGCTCGCTTCGCCGAAGGGCAGCGCCTCGGGCAGCGTCCAGCCTTCCTTCTTGAGCGTGACGGTACCGGTGTTGCGCGGCAGGCCGTAGAAGTCGGGGCCGTGGAAGCTGGCAAAGGCTTCGAGCTTGTCGAGCGCGCCCACCGCCTCGAACGCCTCGGCATACAGCTCCATGGCGCTCAGCGCCGTGTAGCAGCCGGCGCAGCCGCTGGCATGTTCCTTCAGGTGGGCCGGATGGGGCGCGCTGTCGGTGCCGAGGAAGAACCTGTTCGAGCCCGACGTTGCGGCGTCCACCAGCGCAAGCCGATGCTCCTCGCGCTTGAGCACCGGCAGGCAGTAGTAGTGCGGGCGGATGCCGCCGGTGAAGATGGCGTTGCGGTTGTAGAGCAGGTGGTGCGCGGTGACGGTGGCCGCCGTATGCGCATCGGCCTCGCGCACGTACTGGGCCGCGTCCTTGGTGGTGATGTGCTCCACCACGATCTTGAGTTCGGGGAAGTCGCGGCGCAGCGGGATGAGGTGGCGATCGATGAACACCGCCTCGCGATCGAATACGTCCACGCCCGGGTCGGTCACCTCGCCGTGCACCAGCAGCTTCAGGCCCGCGCGCTGCATGGCCTCGAGCGTGGCGTAGGTCTTGCGGATGTCGGTGACGCCGGCATCGCTGTTGGTGGTGGCGCCGGCCGGGTACAGCTTGAGCGCCACCACACCCGCGTCGGCCGCACGCCGGATCTCGTCCGGCGGAGTGTTGTCGGTGAGGTAGAGCGTCATCAGCGGCTCGAAGGCCAGGCCCTTCGGCACCGCCGCCTCGATGCGCTGACGATAGGCCAGCGCCTGTGCCGCGGTGGTCACCGGCGGCTTGAGGTTGGGCATGATGATCGCGCGGGCGAACTGGCGGGCGGTGTCGGGCACCACGGCCTGCAGCGCGGCGCCGTCACGCACGTGCAGATGCCAGTCGTCGGGGCGGGTGATGGTCAGGGAGGTGGGACTGCTGCTCATGGGCGCGGATTTTCTCACCCGCCCATGGCGTCAGGTCGCCTGGCGGCTGCGCTGGCTGTGGTAGTAGGCCACCTTGCGGGCGCGCATCACGTCGCCCAGCGGGCGGTGGTCCATCAGGCCGCTCCATGGGTCGAACATGGCGGCCTCGACCTCGGTTTCGAGCTGCCGGCCCGAATCGCCGTCGAGCGGCTGCACCGGGAGCGTGAGGCGGCCCACGGTGAGGTAGGGTGCGGCGGACTCGGGCCAGTCGACCGAGGCATCCTCGATCGGCGTCTGCGCCTCGTCGGTGAAGAACTGCAGCTGCAGCTCGTATTCGAGCGCCTCGCGCGCCACCCGGCGGCGCATGTCGGCGGCCCAGTCGCCCTTCGCCGCGGCATCGGGTGCCTGGCCGGGCGGCGGCGACAGTCGCACCCTCACCGCATACGGGCCGCAGGCCATCGGCAGCACGCTGTGGAAGGGCTCGGTCGCAAAGCCGCTGAAGGGCCGCGCCATGACGGCGCCGAAACGCGCGATGAAACGCAGCCCGCCGGCGAGTCCGTAGGCGGCGAACAGGTGCTTGATCAGCGCACCCTTGCCGCGCGAAGCGGCCAGCACGAGCGCCACGAATTCGTCGCTCTTCGCGAAGGCGAACGCGGTCTGGTTGATGAGCAGGAAGTCCTGCGAGCCCGCCTCGCCCGAGCCGAGGGCGCTGGGTCCGTGCACGCCGAGCACCTTGATCGCGAAGCCGCGGATGTCGGGCTCGCGGTCGGAGCCGCGGTCCATGCTGCCGTTGGACAGCCGCACCAGCGCCTCATGCACGCCGGGCCGTTCGAACAGGCCGTGCCGCGCATGCGAAGGCAGGCCGGGCAGCACCTCGAGGCTCGCACGCAGGGCCAGCAGCTGCTTGCGATGCAGTGCGCGGCCATTGCCATACCGGGCGCTCTTGCGCTGCTGCATCTCGTCGAGGTCGCGCGCGAACTGCGCATACCGCTCGCCTTCGCCCGGGCGGATGTCTTCCTTCCATGCAGTGCTCGGCTGTCCCATGGCGCGCGCCTCCTCGTCAGCCAAAAAAGAAGCTCCCCGCGGGGAGCCTTTCGTCAGTGCTGCAGGATCTTCGACAGGAAGTCCTTGGCCCGCGGCGAGCGGGCGTCGGGGTTGCCGAAGAATTCTTCCTTCTTGCAGTCCTCGATGATCTTGCCCTGGTCCATGAAGATCACGCGATGGCTCACCTTCTTGGCGAAACCCATCTCGTGCGTCACGCACATCATGGTCATGCCCTCGTGGGCCAGCTGCACCATCACGTCGAGCACCTCGCCCACCATTTCGGGGTCGAGCGCCGAGGTGGGCTCATCGAACAGCATCACGATCGGGTCCATGCTCAGCGCGCGGGCGATGGCCACCCGCTGCTGCTGGCCGCCCGACAGCTGGCCGGGGAACTTGTCCTTGTGGGCCATGAGCCCCACCCGGTCGAGCATCTTCAGGCCGCGCTTGGTGGCCTCGTCCTGGTTGCGGCCCAGCACCTTCACCTGCGCGAGCGTGAGGTTCTGCGTGACCGACAGGTGCGGGAACAGCTCGAAGTGCTGGAACACCATGCCCACGCGCGAGCGCAGCTTGGGGAGGTTGGTCTTGGGGTCGGACAGCGAGATGCCGTCGACCACGATGTCGCCCTTCTGGAAGGGCTCGAGCGCGTTGACGGTCTTGATGAGGGTGGACTTGCCCGAGCCGGAGGGCCCGCACACCACGACCACCTCGCCCTTGTTGACGACGGTGGTGTTGTCGGTCAGCACCTGGAAGCTGCCGTACCACTTGCTGACGTTCTTGATTTCGATCATTGCGGACATGTTGTGGTCCTTCTTAGCGAATGATGGCGATCTTCTTCTGCAGGCGCTTGACCAGCATGGACAGGCTGAAGCAGATGATGAAGTAGACGACCGCTGCGATCAGGTAGCTCTCGACCGGCCGGTTCAGGTTCTTGGCGGTGAGGTCGAAGCCCTTGAGCAGGTCGTAGGCGCCGATGGCATAGACCAGCGAGGTGTCCTGGAACAGGATGATGGTCTGCGTCAGCAGCACCGGCAGCATGTTGCGGAAGGCCTGCGGCAGCACCACCAGCTGCATGGTCTGGCGGTAGCTCATGCCCACCGCGTAGCCTGCGTACACCTGCCCCTTGGGCACCGACTGGATGCCGGCCCGCATGATCTCGGAGTAGTAGGCCGCCTCGAACAGCGTGAAGGTGATGACGGCCGACAGCTCAGCCCGATGGTTCGCACCCCAGGTGCCGGCGATGGCGCTGTAGAAGCCGCCCGGAATCAGCAGAAAGAACCACAGGATCACCATGACCAGAGGCACGCTGCGCATGGTGTTCACATAGGCCGCCGCCGGCAGCACAAGCCACTGCTTGCCCGACAAGCGCATCAATGCCAGCAGTGTGCCGATCACGATACCGCCGACCATCGCAACGAGCGTCAGCTGAATCGAGAAGAACAGCCCCTTGAGGATGAAGTTCTGGATGATGTCCCAGTTCAGGAAACCGAAATCGAGGTTCAGCATCACTTGCCCCCCCCGATCATTCCCGGCACTTGCAGCTTGCGCTCGATGAACACTGCTACACGATTGATCGCAAACGCGGACACGAAGTACATCGCAGTCACGACGAGGTAGACCTCGATGCCGCGCGACGTCTCCTCCTGCAATTGCATGGCGATCCAAGCCAGTTCCGTGATGCTGACGGCGAAGGCGGCGGCGGAGTTCTTGATGATGTTCATCGACTCCGACGTCAGAGGCGGAATGACGATGCGAAACGCCATCGGCAAGAGCACGTACCGATAGGTCTGCGGCAGGGTCAGGCCGATCGCCAGGCCTGCATAGCGCTGCCCACGGGGAAGACTCTGGATTCCGGCTCGAACCTGCTCTGACACACGTGCGGACGTGAAGAAGCCGAGCGCGAACACCACAAGCACGAAGCTCGGCACGCCATGCAACGGCGGGAAGATCTCCGGAAATACGTGGTACCAGAGGAATATCTGGACCAACAACGGAATGTTGCGGAACAGCTCTGTCCAGGCGTCTCCAAACAAGACCAACCACTTGTTGGGAGTTGTGCGGAGAATGCCCACAAGCGCGCCGAGCACCAGCGCAACAATCAACGCCAGCCCCGAGACGGACAGCGTCCATCCCCAGGCCGACAACATCCAGTCGAGGTAGGTGATATCACCACCACTGCCGAAGCAGCGTGGCACCTGCTCGCCACTAATGGTGTCCCTGCAGAACACCTGCCAATCCCAACTGCCCAAGGCCGCCTCCGTCGTTCGTCGAGTTATCGCCGGGTGGGTAGAAAAGGAACGCGGCGGACGGTGCCGCCGCGTCGATGAGCTTAAGCAAGCCCCAGGCCAAAAGCCTCAGGGCTTACGCGCAAGAAAGGCGAGCCTTACTTCTTGGCGTACTCTTCCATCGGCTTGTCGTTGGGGTTCGCCCAGGCCGCCTTGGTGGCCTCGGACAGCGGCAGGCCCACCTTGGTGTTGGACGGCGGGATCGGCTGCATGAACCACTTGTCGTACAGCTTGGCCAGCGAGCCGTCCTTGATCTGGGCCTTGATGCTGTCGTCCACGGCTGCCTTGAAGGCGGGGTCGTCCTTGCGCATCATGCAGGCGATCGGCTCGACCGACAGCACCTCGCCGACGATCTTGAAGTCCGCCGGGTTCTTGGACTTCGAGATGTTGCCGGCGAGGATCTGGCCGTCCATCACGAAGGCGTCGGCGCGGCCCGACTCCAGCAGCAGGAAGCTGTCGGCGTGGTCCTTGCCGAACACTTCCTCGAAGTTCACGCCGCCGGCGCGCTCGTGCTTGCGCAGCGTCTGCACCGAGGTCGTGCCGGTGGTGGTGGCGACCTTCTTGCCGTTCAGCTGGGCGATCGAGGTGATGCCGGAGTTCGCCTTGGTGGCGATGCGCACTTCCTCGACGTAGGTGGTCACCGCGAAGGCCACGTCCTTCTGGCGCGCGGCGTTGTTGGTGGTGGAGCCGCACTCGAGGTCGACGGTGCCGTTCTGCACCAGCGGGATGCGGTTCTGAGACGTGACCGGCTGGTACTTGACGTCCAGCTTGGGCAGGCCGAGCTTCTTCTGCAGGTCGGCCACGATGCGGTTGGCCATTTCGGTGTGGAAGCCGGCGTACTTGCCGTCACCCAGCGTGAAGGCCAGAGCGCCCGAGGACTCACGCGTGCCGATGGTGATCGAGCCGGTGTCCTTGATCTTCTTCAGCGTGTCGGTGGCTTGCGCGTATGCCGTGCTCGAGGCGACGGCGGCGACAGCCAGGGCCAACAGGGTCTTCTTCATGAGAGCTCCTTCAGTGGATGGATGGGTGAAGAAACAACGGGATTCTAGGGAGCCGGGGATACGTGGAACCACTTAGTACGACCCCCGGGACAAAAGGAAATCGCAGTCTGTCAGTAGGGCACCTGGTCGCTGGGGTACTTCCAGAAGTCCTTGAGCAGGTAGCTCATCGGCAGGTTCAGCGAAGTGTTCTTGGGCGGGATGGGCTTGGCGAACCAGCGCTCATAGATGGCATAGGCCTCGCGGCTGTTGACGAGGCGCTTCATCTCGTCGTCGACGATCTTCTTGAATTCGGGGTCGTCCTTCGGGAGCATGATGGCCAGCGGCTCGATGGTGAGGAACTTTCCCACCACCTTGAGCTTGCCCGGCTCCGGGCGCCCGGCGATGAGTCCGAACAGCAGCACGTCGTCCATCACGAAGCCGTCGGCCTCGCCTTTTTCGACCATCTCGACCGCGCGCGAATGGTCGGGGGCCTCGAGCACCTCGATGCGCAGCAGCCGCTCGCGGTTGGCCGCCTCCACCGCCTTGAGCGGCGTGGTGCCCTTGGTCGACACGAGCTTCCTGTTCTCGAACTGCTGCAGGTCCTCGATGCCGCTGTCGGCCCGCACCATGTAGCGCGCCCCGGTGATGTAGTGCGGCACGGTGAACGCCACCTTCTGGCGGCGCTCGGCGTTGTTGGTCGTCGAGCCGCATTCGAGGTCCGCCTCGTGGGCAACGATGGTCTCGATGCGGTTGGCCGGCGTGACCATCCTGAATTCGACGCCGAGCGCCGGCATTTCGAGTTTCTTGCGCACGGCTTCGGCCACCTTCAGGCACAGGTCCACGGCATAGCCCACAGGGCGCTTGTTGGCATCGAGGTATGAAAACGGCACCGACGATTCGCGGTGGGCAATCACGAGCTTGCTGCCACCGGCCTTGAGCCGGTCGGTCACCGGCCCGGCCTGGGCACCGAGCGAAGACAAGAGGGCCAGGCAGGCGGTCAGGCGGAACATCCAACGACGGGAAATGTGCATTTGAACTCCATGCATCAAATAGGGGTGCGGTAGAGCACAACCCGTGCCGGAGCGCCTGCTGCTGCCGTTGCTGCGGCAGGCACCGGTCGCCGCCGATGTTCACGAAACTGTCACCTCGCTGTTACTGGCGGCGGGACTGTACGCACCGGGCCGTCGAGCGGCTAATGCTGTTTGAACGCGGGGTCATGCATCGAACGCATGACACATCAGGGTTTGTACGGGGTGTGCTAGCGAGCGATTGTGCGCTGGCCAGCAGGCCGCCGGAGGCCTCAAACCCGTGCGTTTTGCAGGAAATCCCAAAGTGCCTGCACGCCGGCCTTGGTGTGCCGGGCGGACTCCGGGCGTTCGCGGTAGATCCGCACTTCCATGGACACATCGAAGCCTGCGCCGTCGGGCGCGGCCAGCACCAGCTTGCGGCTGCGCAGCTCCTTCTTCACCGAGCTCGCCGGCAGGAAGGCCAGCCCGTGGCCTTCGAGCGCCATCGCCTTCAGGCCCTCGGCCATGTCGGTCTCGTAGATGGCGTCGAGCTGCAGGGGGCTCGCGGCCTGCTTGACGATGAGCTCGACCAGGCGCCCGAGGTAGGCGCCGCTCGCATAGGCCAGGAAGGGAATGCGCTCGCTCGGGCGCCCCGGCAGCTTGAACAGCGGCACGCCGTCGGCGTTGGCCTTGGCATACGGCGCCAGCGTCTCGTGCCCCAGGCTGCGCATCTCGTAGCGTTCGGGGTCGAGCTGCAGCGGCTGCGAAGGGTGGTGGTAGGCGATCAGCAGGTCGCAGCTGCCTTCGGTCAGGCGCATCACCGCGTCGTGCACGTTCATCGCGATGAGGCGGGTCTTGACCGGCCCGAAGTCGCGCTTGAGGCCCAGCAGCCAGTGCGGGAAGAACGCGAACGCCAGCGTGTGCGGCACGGCGAACTCGATCATGTCCTGCCCGGCCACCTGGTGGCTGCGCATCATGTTGCGGGTGGTCTGCAGGTTGCCGAGGATCTCGAGCGCCTGGGCCAGGAAGGTTTCGCCGGCCGGCGTGAGCCGCGTCGGGTAGGACGACCTGTCCACCAGGTCGGCGCCGGCCCAGGCTTCCAGCGCCTGGATGCGTCGCGAGAACGCCGGTTGGGTGACGTGGCGCAGCTGGGCCGAACGCGAGAAGCTGCGCGTTTCAGCCAGGCTGACGAAGTCTTCGAGCCATTTGGTTTCCACGCGCGGAAGTGTAACAAGGGGCTCCCGGCCGGCACCTTGCCGTCGCCAGCCCTGCCCGCATCAGGCCTTGCCGGCCTTCCATTCGGCCAGCTCCACGCTCACCGAGTCGTCGCCGTCGCCGCCGATCCAGACCTGAGCGTCCTGCACCGTCACCTGCAGCCGCATGGTGCGCCGGGCCAGGCCCGCCAGCGCCTTGCTGTGTTCCTCGGCCAGATGCAGCACGCGCAACCGCTCGAGCTTCTCGAGCTCGCGGCGGTTCTGCTCCCACCAGACCTCGGCCGCACGGCCGAAGGTGATGAGCACCAGCTCGCGCGTACGGTGATGGGCCTTGCGCAGCAGCTTCTCGTCGGGCTGGCCCACGTCGATCCACAGCTCGATCTCGTCGACCAGGTTGCGGCGGTAGAGGTCCGGCTCGTCGTTGTCGGTCATGCCGTTGCCGAAGGCCAGCGGATGCTGGTCGTCGCCGGCCGCGAACAGTGCGTAGGCCAGCAGCCGCACCATCAGGCGCTCGTCGTTCTCGGACGGGTGCTGGGCGATGGTGAGGGCATGGTCGCCGTAGTAGCCGCGGTCCATGTCGGCGATCTGCAGATCGGCCTTGTAGATGGTTGCCTTCAGAGCCATGAAAGGTGGGGGATCGGTCGGTAGTGGTTCGCCGCACATTGGACCAGACGATGCGACCGGCTACCATGCGCTGACTGCCTGAAGGAAAGGAGAGCTCTTTGGCCACGCCGAACTATTCCTACGAGAAGCGACAACGCGAGCTCGCCAAGAAGAAGAAAAAAGAAGAAAAGCTCAAGAAACGGGCCGAGCGCACGACGGGCAGCGGCGACGCTGCCGAGGGCGAGGCGGCATCCCCCGACGCCCCCGAAGGCCAGCCGCCGGCCGATCAGCCTCCCGAATAGCCGCCGCCTGCGCTACAGCGGCGGCGTCGCCACGGCCGCCGCACTGCCGGCCGCCACGGCCTCGGCGGCCGGCGCCCCGGCCTCCTGCAGCCGCCACATCTGGGCATAGCGCCCGCTGCGGGCCAGCAGGCTCGCATGGCTGCCGCGTTCGACGATGCGGCCCGCCTCCATGACCAGGATCTCGTGCGCATCGACCACCGTCGACAGACGGTGCGCGATCACCAGCGCCGTCTTGTTGCGCGCCGCCGATTGCAGCTCGGCCTGGATGGCGCGTTCATTGGCCGAATCGAGCGCCGAAGTGGCCTCGTCGAACACCAGGATCGGCGGGTTCTTCAGCAGCGTGCGGGCGATCGCCACCCGCTGCTTCTCGCCGCCCGACAGCTTGAGCCCCCGTTCGCCGACGATGGTGTCGTAGCCCTTGGGCGTGGACGCGATGAAGCCGTGGATGTGGGCCGCCCTGGCCGCCGCCTCCACCTGCTCGCGGCCGGCGCCCGGCTGGCCGTAGGCGATGTTGTATTCGATGGTGTCGTTGAACAGCACCGTGTCCTGCGGAACGATGCCGATGGCCCGGCGCACGCTGCCCTGGGTCACCTCGCGCAGGTCCTGGCCGTCGATCGTGATGCGCCCGCCCTGGACGTCGTAGAAGCGGAACAGCAGCCGCGCAAGGGTCGACTTGCCGGAGCCGGACGGCCCGACCACCGCAACCTTCCTGCCGGCCGGGATCTCGAAGCTCACGTCATGGAGGATGGGGCGGTCGCGCTCGTAGGCGAAGTCGACATGTTCGAAGCGCACCGTGGCGCCTTCGATCCGCAGCTCGGGCGCGCCCGGCTTGTCGGCCACCTCGCGCTCTCGCTCCAGCAGGCCGAACATCTTGTCGAGGTCGGTCAGCGCCTGCTTGATCTCGCGGTAGATCACGCCCAGGAAGTTGAGCGGGATGTACAGCTGGATCATGAAGGCGTTGATCATCACCAGGTCGCCCAGCGTCAGCGTGCCGGCCACGACGCCTTCGGTGGCGCGCCACAGCATCGCGATCAGCGCGGTGGCGATGATGAGCTGCTGCCCCGTGTTGAGGACGGACAGCGTGGTCTGCGACTTGAGCGCGGCCTTGCGCAGGCGCTCGAGGCTTTCGTCGTAGCGCCGGGCCTCGAAGCTCTCGTTGTTGAAGTACTTGACCGTCTCGTAGTTGAGCAGCGAATCGATGGCGCGGGTGTGCGCCTTCGAGTCGAGCTCGTTCATCTGCTTGCGGAACTGGGTGCGCCACTCGGTGACCGTGATGGTGAACGCGATGTAGAGCACGAGCGCCGCTGCGGTGATCCAGGCGAACAGCGGATCGAACTGCAGGGCCAGCAGGGTGAGCACCAGCCCCACCTCGATGAGCGTGGGGAAGATGCTGTAGAGCGAATACGAGATGAGCGTGTGCACCGCGCGCGTGCCGCGTTCGATGTCGCGCGTCATGCCGCCGGTCTGCCGCTCGAGGTGGAAGCGCAGGCTGAGTGCGTGCAGATGCTGGAAGGTCTCGAGCGAGATGCGCCGCGACGCGCCTTCGGTGGCCTTGGCGAACACCAGCTCGCGCAGTTCGGTGAACAGCGACGTGGACAGGCGCAAGGCGCCATAGGCCACCAGCAGCCCGACCGGCACCACCAGCAGCGCCTGCGCCGAACCGGGCGTGATGCTCAGCGAATCGACCAGCTTCTTCAGCAGCACCGGCACGCCCACGTTGGCCAGCTTGGCCGCCACCAGGAAGGCGAGCGCCACCGCCACCCGCAGGCGGTAGTGCCACAGGTAGGGCAGCAACCGGCGCAGGGTGGCCCAGTCCGAGCGGGGCTTGGGAGGCTGTGAGGAACTACCGGCCTCCCCTTCGGGCAGGCTCATGGCGACGCGGCGCATCGTGGAAGAATCGCGGGGTTGTTTTGGGGAAGTAAAGCGTATGGCCGAGTTTTCAACCACCGCCCTGCTGGTGCCGGACAGTTTGCCGCAAGGCATGGAGCTCGTCATGCGAGTGGCGCCGATGCCCGCCGACGCCAACGGCAACGGCGACATCTTCGGCGGCTGGATCATGGCGCAGGTCGACCTGGCCGGCTCGGTGCAACCGGCGCGCATTGCGCGCGGGCGCATCACCACCGTGGCGGTCAACCAGTTCGTGTTCAAGCAGGCCGTGTCGGTGGGCGACCTGCTGAGCTTCTATTCGAAGGTCGAGCGCATCGGCAACACCTCGATCACCGTGCATGTGGAGGTGTTTGCCGAGCGCAACCCGGCCGCGCCGCAGCTGGTGAAGGTGACCGAAGCCAACCTCACCTACGTGGCGATCGACCGCGAAGGCAAGCCCCGCCCGATCCCCAGGGAGTGAGCGGTCTCGGGCGCGTGCTATCCTCGCGCCCGTCCAGGAGAAGCGGCCCGCGTGCCCTACCGAAGGCGTATCCCTCAGAACGCTCAGGTTCAATGACTGGACCTTCCGATTTCGAACAGCTGGAGAGCGCCGCGCGGTTTCGCAAGCAGCCGTGGCGGCCGCCGAAGGGGCAAGCGGCCATCGAGGCGATGGCAGCGAATCTCTCAGGCAAAAGGACAGCGAGGGCCGGTGAACCGCAGGGCGGTTCACCGGCCCTTTCGCTTTCCTGGAGTCTGAAAGATGAAAGTCATCGTCCTGGGTGCCGGCGTGATCGGCGTGTCCACCGCCTGGTATCTCTCCAAGGCCGGCCATGAAGTCACCGTGCTCGAGCGCAATGCCGGCGCTGCGCGCGAAACCAGCTTCGGCAACGGCGGCCAGATCTCGGTGAGCCATGCCGAGCCCTGGGCCAACCCGGGCGCGCCGTGGAAGCTGCTCAAGTGGCTGGGCCGCGAGGATGCGCCGCTGCTGTTCCGCCTGCGGGCCGACCCGGCGCAATGGCGCTGGGGCCTGCGCTTCCTGCTGGAGTGCCTGCCCTCGCGCTCGCGGCACAACATGATCCAGCTGCTCAACCTGGGCACCTACAGCCGCGCCAGCCTGCAGGCGCTGCGTGCCGAAACCGGCATGCAGTACGACCACCTGGAGCGCGGCATCCTGCACTACTACACCAGCCAGCAGGAGTTCGATGCGGCGCAGGAGCCGGCGCGCATCATGCGCGAGCTGGGCTGCGAACGGTCGGTGATCGATCGCGACGAGATCGTGCGGCTGGAACCGGCGCTGGCGCACATCGCACCGAAGCTGGTGGGAGCCACCTACACCGCCGCTGACGAATCCGGCGACGTGCACCTGTTCACCACGCGGCTGGCGGCGCTGTGCGAGGCGCGCGGCGTGCGCTTTCGCTACGGCGTGCGGGTCCAGCGGCTGCACCAGGCAGGCGCGGAGCTGAGCGGCGTCGAATTCGCCGCCGAAGACGGCCGCTACGAACTCGCCACCGCCGACGCCTACGTGCTCGCGATGGGCAGCCACAGCGTGCAGTTCGCCAGCCAGCTGGGCGTGCCGCTGGCCATCTACCCGGCCAAGGGCTACTCGGCCACGCTGCCGGTGCTGGACGATTCGAAGGCCCCGCAGGTGAGCCTCACCGACGACGAATACAAGCTGGTGTTCTCGCGGCTGGGCAACCGCCTGCGGGTGGCCGGCACGGCCGAGCTGAACGGCCACGACCTCTCGCTCAACCGGGTGCGCTGCGAAGCCATCGTGAAGCGCACGCTGGAGATCTTTCCCGGCGTGAGCCGGCCGGAGCTGGCGAGCTACTGGGCGGGCCTGCGGCCGGCCACGCCGGGCAACCTGCCGTACATCGGCCAAAGCCGTATCGGCAAGCTGTTCCTCAACACCGGACACGGCACACTCGGCTGGACCCACGGCGCAGGCTCGGGCCGCGCGCTCGCCGAGATCATCGGCGGGCGAAAGCCTGAGGTCGACTTCGCGTTCTGCGGCGCCTGAAGTCAGTCCACGAAGAAGTCGGGGATGAAGTCCTTCGTCCCCGGCACCACGCTGTAGGGCTCCAGGTCGGTGATGCCGTGCTTCGCGAGCACCTCGTCGTCGATGAAGAAGTTGCCCGTCGTCGCCTTCGCGTCGCTGGTGAGGATGAAGTAGGCCGCATCGGACAGGATCTCCGGCTTGCGGCACAGCTTCACGTCCACCCCCGGGATCATTTGCAGCGCGGCGGTGGCGATCGCGGTGCGCGGCCACAGCGAGTTGACCGCGATGCCGTAGGGCCGGAATTCGCCCGCATGGCCCAGCGTGCATTCGCTCATGCCGTACTTGGCCATGGTGTAGGCGACATGGTTCTTGAACCAGTGCTCGCGCATCGACAGGGGCGGCGACATGTTGAGCACGTGCGGGTTGCGGCCCTTCTCGGCCGCCTTCTGCAGGTGCGGCAGGCAGGCCTGGGTGCACAGGTAGGTGCCGCGCACGTTCACGCCGAACATCAGGTCGAAGCGCTTCATCGGCGTCATGTGGGTGGGCGTGAGGCTGATCGCGCTGGCGTTGTTGACCAGGATGTCGATGCCGCCGAAACGCTCCACCGTGCGGGCCACCGCATCCAGCACCGAGGCCTCGTCGCGGATGTCGCCCGCGATCGGCAGCGCCTGGCCGCCGGCAGCCTGGATCTCCTCCGCCGCCGAGTAGATGGTGCCCGGCAGCTTGGGGTTGGGATCGGTGGTCTTCGCGATGATGGCGACGTTGGCGCCGTCGGCCGCGGCACGCCTGGCGATGGCCAGGCCGATGCCGCGCGAAGCGCCGGTGATGAACAGGGTCTTGCCTTTGAGGCTCATGGTCTGGTCTCCTCCAAGAGTTGCTGGACGATGAATGCGGCGATGGCTTCGCCGCACACGCGGTACACCTCGGGTCCGGGGTGGAAGCCGTCGCGGGCCATCACGTCGGGCGTGAGCCGCAGGTCGATCGGCACATGGCTCACGCCCTGCTGGCGCGCCGCCCAGGCGGCCTGGGCTGCGTCGAGCCGGCGCGCGTCGCGTCCGATCACCGCGCGCAGCGGCTGGGGCAGCAAGGGGAATTCATGCATCGGCGGCAGCGGCGCGAACACCACCTGCGCCACGCCGGCCCGCTCGCGCAGCTGGCGCACGAGTTGGTCGCGGGCCAGCAGTGCACGGTGGGGCGGCAGCTGCTCGACCACGTCGTTCACGCCGAGCACGACCACCGCGATGTCGGCCCGGTGCACCGGCGTGTTGTTCAGCAACTCGCAAGCGGCCGGGGTCGACACACCGGAGCGCGCAACCAGCTGCCAGTGCACGCGGCGCCGGCCGTCCGTTGCGATGGCGCGAGTCAGGTGGCCCGCGAAGGCCTCGTCCTGCGTGTCTGCGCCGACGCCCGCGCCGGACGAGTCACCCACGATGAGCAGGCGCAGCGGAGCGCCCTGCCCGACCGCACCTTCGCGGTCGCCTGCCGCCTCGGCCAGCGCCACCGCCCGCTGCCGCGCTCCACGCGCCTGCCACAACAGCAGCGGGCCGAGCGCGATCTTGGCGAGCAGGGTCATGCCGGCGCCCCTTTTCAGAGCTTCGAGAAGTCCGGCTTGCGCTTCTGCATGAAGGCCGTCATGGCCTCGCGTGCCGCCGGCTCGCGCAGCATGCGGGCGAAGTGGTCGCCTTCGGCATCCATGCGGCTGGCGGCCTCCTGCAGGCCCTGCTTCATGAGCGCCTTGGTGACCCGGATCGAACCCGACGGCTTGGCGGCCAGCTTGGCGGCCTGGGCCTGCGCATAGGCGTTCACCTCGCCCGGCGGCAGCACGCGGTTCACGATGCCGATCTCGGCGGCTTCTTCGGCATAGAACGGTTCGCCCAGCAGGAGCTTCTCGGCCGCGCGCTGGTAGCCCAGCAGCTGCGGCAGGAGGTAGCTGGAGCCGGCCTCCGGGCACAGGCCCAGGTTCACGAACGGCAGGCTGAAGGCGGCGTTGTCGCCGGCGTACACCAGGTCGCAATGCAGCAGCATCGTGGTGCCGATGCCCACGGCGGCGCCGCACACGGCCGCGACGATGGGCTTCGGGAAGGACTGCAGGGTGTGCAGGAAGCGGAACACCGGCGCCTCGTCACGTGCATCGGCCGAGGGCGGCGCGGCCAGGAAGTCCTGCAGGTCGTTGCCGGCAGTGAAGATCTGCTCATGGCCCTGGATCACCACGGTGCGCACCGCATCGTCTCCGGCGGCCTCCTTGAGCGCGTCGGCCAGGGCCGCATACATCGCCTGGGTGATGGCGTTCTTCTTGTCGAGGCGATTGAAGGTGAGCGTGAGCACCGCGTTCTCGAGGTGCACGAGGATGTCGGACATGGTCGTCTCCAGGGGAAAAGCTGTTGTGTTCAAACGGCGGCCGAGGCGCCCAGCCAACGGGGCACCTGCGGCCACAGGGCCGCCTGCATCTTGTCGCGGAAGAAGCCGAAATGGCCGATGCGCTGCACGCCCAGCGCCTGCGGCTTCACCGTCTCGAAATGCACCGGCGCGCCCGCATACAGGCTGTGCAGGCGGCGCACGCCGCGGTCGGTCATGTATTCATCGTCGGGAAAGATCAGCGCCGTGATGGGCGTGCGCACCTGCGCATATTGCGCCCGCACCGCCTCGCCTTCGCTGCCCACGTAGTCGGGGTGCATGCACCAGCGGCGCCACTGCAGCATCACGCCGGCCGGCAGGTTGCCCACCTTCTTCAGCCGCTTGCCGGGGAAGTAGCCGCTCAGGGCGATGGAGACCGGCGCCACCACATGCCACAGCCACCAGGCGTAGTAGCGCAGCGGCCTGGCATTGAGCCTGGCATAGCCGGAGCCCGAAGCCACGGTGAGCACGCGCTCGAAGCGGTGCCGGTTGGGCAGCAGCCCGAAGATCTGCCCGCCCAGGCTGTGACCCACATAGCTCATCGGCAGGCCCGGGTGGCGCTGCGCCGCGGCTTCCACCACGGCCGGCAGGTCGCGCTGGGCCCAGTCATGGATGTCGGCCTTGAAGCCCTTCAGGGACGCCGGCGCCGAGTCGCCCATGCCGCGGTAGTCGAAGGTGACGACCGCCATGCCCTGCTGGGCGAGCCAGCGCGCGAAGGGCTCGTAATAGGCCTGGCGCACCCCCATCGCCGGTGCGATGACCACGAGCCGCGAGGCCGGCCCCTGCGCGGGGCCGAACGACTGAGCCTGCAGGCGCTGGCCGTCGGTGGTGAGCACTTCGAAGATCTGCTGCATGGTCATCGTCTCCTCGTGGGCGGGGCGTCGATCAGGCGCGCACCACTTCCTGCCAGTGGTTGGCCAGGTGCATGAGGTGGGCGCGGGTGTAGTCGGGCTTGTCGAGCTCGCCATAGGCGAAGTGCGGGCGCAACACGCCGTTGTAGGCCTCGAAGTCGCGCAGCGCCTTCAGCACCCGTTCCATGGCGGTGGGCAGCGCATCGGGCGCCGACAGCGCAGGCGCACCGGGGATCGGCTCGTCGAGCGAATGGTTCATCGCGCCGCGCGCCTTGAAGACCGCGAAGGCCGCTGCGCCTACCGTATGCCGGAACAGCGCCGGCTTCATTTCTGGAAAGCCGCTCATCGAGAACTCGATGCTCTGCGCCGCATGGTCGAGCATCTGCGCGAGCGACCAGGCGCCGCTCGAGCGCCAGCCCGAGGCCAGCCCTTCGATCGCCTGGCGGGCAGCCGCCAGGTCGGCGAAGCCCTTCACGTCGGCCGCCGCGCAGCCCGCCAGCGGCGCAGCGGCTGCGGCCATCAGCACGTCCCGCCTGCGCATGCCCATGCCCTTGTCCCTCCACAAATGACCCGGGGCCGCCAGCACCGGAAGTGATGGCGGCCCCGTGTTGTCGTCAGCCGGGTGAACCGATCAGACGCGCTCGAAGATGCCGGCGGCGCCCTGGCCGGTGCCGACGCACATGGTCACCATGCCGTACTTCAGGTTGTGGCGGCGCAGCGCATGCACGACGGTGGCGGCGCGGATGGCGCCGGTGGCCCCCAGCGGGTGGCCCAGCGCGATGGCGCCGCCCATCGGGTTCACCTTCTTCGGGTCCAGGCCGACGCTGTTGATGACGGCCAGCGACTGGGCCGCGAACGCCTCGTTCAGCTCGATCCAGTCGATCTGGTCCTGGGTGAGGCCGGCGTACTTGAGCGCGGCCGGGATGGCCTCGATCGGGCCGATGCCCATGATCTCGGGCGGCACGCCGCGGGCGGCGAAGCTCACGAAACGGGCCAGCGGCTTCAGGTCGTACTGCTTGATGGCCTTTTCGCTGGCCAGGATCAGCGCACCGGCGCCGTCACTGGTCTGCGAGCTGTTGCCGGCGGTGACGCTGCCCTTGGCGGCGAACACCGGCTTCAGCTTGGCCAGGCCCTCGAGCGAGGTGTCGGGGCGCGGGCCTTCGTCGATCTCCACCGTGCGGGTCTTGACCACCTGCTCGCCGGTGGCGAGGTTGGGCACACGAGACACCACCTCGATCGGCGTGATCTCGTCCTTGAACTCGCCGGCGGCGATGGCCTTGAGCGCGCGCTGGTGCGACTCGAGCGCGAAGGCGTCCTGCGCCTCGCGGCCCACCTTCCACTGCGCAGCCACCTTCTCGGCGGTGAGGCCCATGCCGTAGGCGATGCCGACGTTCTCGTCCTTGGCGAACACCTCGGGGTTGAACGAAGGCTTGTTGCCGCCCATGGGCACCAGGCTCATCGACTCGGCGCCGCCGGCGATCAGCACGTCGGCCTCGCCCACGCGGATGCGGTCAGCGGCCATCTGGATGGCGGTGACGCCCGAGGCGCAGAAACGGTTGACGGTGACCCCGCCCACCGGGTGCGAGAAGGCCAGCGCCATCGCGATGCGTGCCATGTTCATGCCCTGCTCCCCCTCGGGGAAGGAGCAGCCGATGATGGCGTCCTCGATCGCCTTGGGGTCGAGCGAGGGCACCTGGGCCATCGCGCTCTTCACCGCGGCGACCAGCAGGTCGTCGGGACGCGTGTTCTTGAAGTAGCCGCGGCCGGAACGTCCGATCGGGGTGCGCGTGGCGGCGACGATGTAGGCGTCTTGAACTTGCTTGGCCATGTCTAGGCTCCTGTTGATTCAGCTCCCTCTCCCGCCGGCGGGAGAGGGTTGGGGTGAGGTTGGGCGGCTTCGGCGATGACCTGAAGAACGCCTTCAAGGTTGGACAGGACTTCGTTGTTCCAGAAGCGGAGCACGTGCAAGCCGCAAGACTCGATGACTTGCGTCCGCAGGTCGTCTCGCCGCACGGCATCGCATTGGGCGTGCTGGCCGCCGTCGATCTCGACGGCGAGGCGCGCTTCAATGCAGGCAAAGTCCAGCACGTAGCCTTCGAGCGGATGCTGGCGGCGGAACTTGAGGCCGCCAAGTTGCCTTGCGCGCAACTTGCTCCACAACAGCGCTTCAGCGTCGGTGGAGGACCGGCGCAGAGCACGTGCCACCCTCACCCCTGCCCTCTCCCGCGCGCGGGAGAGGGAGTTGTCGGGCGCACCTGCCCCCTCTCCCGCCTGCGGGAGAGGGTTGGGGTGAGGGTGCATGGAAGCCATCTGCTGCAACTCAGTTGCGAACGGGCTTGCCCGTCTGCAGCATGCCCATGATCCGTTCCTGGCTCTTCGGGTGCTCCAGCAGGCCGCAGAAGTGCTTGCGCTCCAGCGCCATCAGGTATTCCTCGGTCACCAGCGAGCCGGCGTCGACGTCGCCGCCGCACACCACGTCGGCGATCAGCGAGCTGATGTGGAAGTCGTGCTGGCTGATGAAGCCGCCGTCGCGCATGTTGGCCAGCTGGCCCTTGATGGTGGCGATGGCATTGCGGCCGGCCACCGGGAAGGCAGCCCTGGCCGGGGCGCCGTAGCCCGACTCGAACATGGCCTTGGCCTGTTGCACGGCGACGTACAGCAGTTCGTCCTTGTTCGGCACGATCACGTCGCTCCACAGCAGGTAGCCCAGCTTGCGGCTTTCGATCGCGCTGGTGCCCACCTTGGCCATCGCGGCGGAGGTGAAGCCGTCGATCAGGAACTTCTGGATGTCGGCGTTCGCATTGCCGGCGGCGGCCATCTCGGCGGCCCGGCGGGCGATGTAGGTCAGGCCGCCCGCACCCGGGATGAGGCCCACGCCCACTTCCACCAGGCCCACGTAGCTTTCCATCGCGGCCACGCGGCGGGCCGAGTGGATGGCCAGTTCGCAGCCGCCGCCCAGGGCGATGCCGCGGATGGCCGAGACCACCGGCACCGTGGCATAGCGGATGCGCAGCATCGCGTCCTGCAGCTTCTTCTCTTCAGGGGCGATGCCCTTGGCGCCCTTGGCCATGAACACCGGCATCAGCGCCTCGAGATTGGCGCCGGCCGAGAACACGTCGTCCGGCGACCAGATCACCAGGCCCTTGTAGCTCTGCTCGGCCAGTTCCACCGCCTTCAGCAGGCCTTCGGTGACGGTCGGGCTGATGAGGTGCAGCTTGGCGGTGATGCTGGCGATCAGCACTTCGCCGTCCAGCGTCCACACGCGCACTTCGTCGTTCTTGAAGACTTCGGTGCCGGCCTTCAGCGGCTCGACGGCGCCTGAGCCCGACACGTTTTCCGGGAAGTACTGGCGCTGGTAGACGGCCAGGCCGCTGCGCGGCACGTAGGCGCCCCTGGCCGGCGACCACGAACCTTCGGCGGTGTGCACGCCGGTGCGGCCGTCGAACACCCAGGCCGGCAGCGGCGCCTTGCTGAGCGCCTTGCCGGCGTCGATGTCTTCCTTGATCCAGTTGGCCACCTGCTGCCAGCCGGCCTCCTGCCACAGCTCGAACGGACCCTTCTGGGTGCCGAAGCCCCAGCGCATCGCGAAGTCCACGTCGCGCGCGGTCTCGGCGATGTCGGCCAGGTGCACCGCGGCGTAGTGGAAGCCGTCGCGCAGGATGGCCCACAGGAATTGCGCCTGCGGGTTGGTCGATTCACGCAGCAGCTTCAGGCGCTCGGCCGGGGCCTTCTTGAGCATGCGGCCCACGATCTCGTCGGCCTTGCCGCCGGCGGGCACGTACTCGCCCTTGGCCGGGTCCAGGCGCAGGATGTCCTTGCCGACCTTCTTGTAGAAGCCCGCGCCGGCCTTCTGCCCCAGCGCGCCCTGCTCGATGAGCTTCGCCACCACGGCAGGCGTGCCGTAGGTGGGGAAGAACGGGTCGTCGGCCAGGTTGTCCTGCAGCGTCTTGATGACGTGGGCCATGGTGTCCAGGCCCACCACGTCGGCGGTGCGGAAGGTGCCCGAGCTGGCGCGGCCCAGCTTCTTGCCGGTGAGGTCGTCGACCACGTCATAGGTGAGGCCGAACTTCTCGGCCTCGATGATGGTCGCCAGCATGCCGGCGATGCCCACGCGGTTGGCCACGAAGTTGGGCGTGTCCTTGGCGCGCACCACGCCCTTGCCGACGGCGGTGGTGACGAAGCTCTCGAGCTGGTCGAGGATCTGCGGCTGCGTGGTGGGCGTGGGGATCAGCTCCACCAGGTACATGTAGCGCGGCGGGTTGAAGAAATGGATGCCGCAGAAGCGCGGCTTGATCTCTTCGGGCAGCGCCTCGGACAGCCTGGTGATCGACAGGCCCGAGGTGTTGGACGCCACGATGGCGTGCGGCGCGATGAACGGCGCGATCTTCTTGTAGAGATCGAGCTTCCAGTCCATGCGCTCGGCGATGGCCTCGATGATGAGGTCGCAGTCCTTCAGCTGCTCGAGGTGCTCTTCGTAGTTGGCCTGGCCGATCAGCGCGGCGTCTTCGGGCACGCCCAGCGGGGCCGGCTTCAGCTTCTTGAGGTTGTCGATCGCCTTGCTGACGATGCCGTTCTTCGGGCCCTCTTTCGCGGGCAGGTCGAACAGCACGACCGGCACCTTCACGTTGACCAGATGGGCGGCGATCTGCGCGCCCATCACGCCGGCGCCGAGCACGGCGACCTTGCGGACTTGGAATCGACTCATCGTTGTTTCTCCAGGTATTCGTTGGAACAGGCGCCGGCGGTCACTCGACCCGCACCCAGGTTTGCGTGCGGTAGAACGGGCCGATGTAGCCGCGCATCTCAAGCTTCCTGCCGCCCTCGACCGGCTTGAGCCGCGTCTTGTAGGTCTTGCCGTTGTTCGGATCGAGGATCTCGCCGCCGGTCCAGGCTTCCTTGTCCTCGGCGTCCTGCTTCACGTTGCGGATGATGGTGAGCCCGACCACCGGCTGACCCTTGCGCGCATCGGTGCACTTGTCGCACTTCGCGTCCTGGTTCTTCGGGTCGAAGATCTTCTCGATCCTGCCGCTGAGCACCCCACCGCTGTCGGTGATGCGCACCAGCGACTTCTCGGTCTTGCCGTCGTCGTCGATGGTCTTCCACAGGCCCACCGGCGTGTCCTGCGCAAAGGCGGCACCGCCGGCGGCGAGCGTGAAGCTCAAGGCAAGGCAACGAACCACAGCTCTCATGGCGTCTCCCTTCGGTTGGATGCGAGCGAACGCGACGGCGAGGCTCAGAACAGCGCCTCTTCCATCTCGAGCGGCTTGAGGCCGGCGCGGGCGGTGCGGATCAGGCTCGCGGTCTCGGGCAGCAGCTTGGCGAAGTAGAAGCGGGCGGTGGCGAGCTTGGCCTTGTAGAACGGGTCGCCGCTGTCCTGCTTGGCCAGGGCCACCTTGGCCATGCGGGCCCAGAAGTAGGCGAACACCAGGTGGCCGCACACGCGCAGGTAGTCGACCGCGGCCGCGCCCACTTCGTCGGCGTTGCCCATGGCCTTCATGCCGATCTCCATGGTGAGCTTGGTGACCTTGTCGCCCAGGTCGGCCAGCGGGTTCACGAACTCCTGCATGTTCTCGTTGACGCCTTCGTCCTCGACGAACTGCTGCACGATCTTGCCAAACTTCTTGAGTTTCGCGCCGTTGTCGGCCAGCACCTTGCGGCCCAGCAGGTCCAGCGACTGCACGGTGTTCGTGCCCTCGTAGATCATGTTGATGCGGGCGTCACGGACGTACTGCTCCATGCCCCACTCCTTGATGTAGCCGTGGCCGCCGAACACCTGCATGCAGTGCGACGTGGCCAGCCAGCCGTTGTCGGTGATGAAGGCCTTGATGATGGGCGTGAGCAGGGCCACGATGTCGGCCGAGTCGCGGCGCACGTCCTCGTCGTCGGTGGCGAGTTCCTTGTCGAGCTCCAGCGCGGTGTAGATCGCCATCGCGCGGCCGCCTTCGGCGAAGGCGCGGGCGGTCAGCAGCATCTTGCGCACGTCGGGGTGCACGATGATCGGGTCGGCCGGCTTGTCCGGCGCCTTGGGGCCTGACAGCGAACGCATCTGGATGCGGTCCTTCGCATAGGCCACCGCGTTCTGGTAGGCCACTTCGGTGAGGCCCAGCGACTGGTTGCCCACGCCCAGGCGGGCTGCGTTCATCATCACGAACATCGCCTGCAGGCCCTTGTTGGGCTGGCCCACCAGCGTGCCGACCGCGCCTTCGAGCACGATCTGGGCGGTGGCGTTGCCGTGGATGCCCATCTTGTGCTCGAGGCCGGCGCAGTACACCGGGTTGCGCGCGCCCAGCGAGCCGTCCGCGTTGACCACGAACTTCGGCACCACGAACAGCGAGATGCCCTTGCTGCCCTCGGGCGCGTCCGGCAGGCGGGCCAGCACCAGGTGCACGATGTTCTCGGCCAGGTCGTGTTCGCCGGCAGAGATGAAGATTTTCTGGCCGGTGATCTTGTAGGTGCCGTCGGCCTGCGGCTCGGCCTTCGTGCGCAGCATGCCGAGGTCGGTGCCGCAGTGCGGCTCGGTCAGGCACATGGTGCCGGTCCATTCGCCGCTGGTGAGCTTGGGCAGGTAGGTGGTCTTCTGCTCGGGCGTGCCGTGCGCATGCAGCGCCTCGTAGGCACCGTGCGACAGGCCGGGGTACATGGTCCAGGCCTGGTTGGCCGAGTTCAGCATCTCGTAGAAGCACTGGTTCAGCGTGACCGGCAGGCCCTGGCCGCCGTATTCCGGGTCGCAGCTCAGCGCCGGCCAGCCGCCCTCGACGTACTTGGCATAGGCCTCCTTGAAGCCCTTGGGCGCCTTCACCTCGTGCGTGGCCTTGTCGAGGGTGCAGCCTTCCTCGTCGCCGCTCTGGTTGAGCGGGAACACCACTTCGGCCGCGAACTTGCCGCCCTCTTCGAGCACGGCGTTGATGGTGTCGGCATCGACCTCGGCGTGCTTGGGCAGCGCCTTCAGTTCGTCAACCACGTTCAGCACTTCGTGCATCACGAACTGCATGTCACGCAGCGGCGGGGTGTAGGTGGCCATGAAAACTCCTGGTCAGGCTGGTCGATGTGAAAAGGTAAAAAGCGTCAGCGGCCGCTGTTCTTGGCCGGCTTGGCTGCGGAGGTCTTGCGTGCAGGCTTGGCCGTGATCGACGTCACCGTGGCATTCGGCGTGCCGTCGGTCACCTCGGTGGCGAGGATGCGGTCGAAGCCCTTGTAGGCCCGGTCGATGGCGCCGGGGTTGCGCATGAACCGCGCGTCGTGGTGCAACGCGAGGATCAGGCCGTGGATCTCGAACAGGATCTGCATCGCGTCGGCATCGGGCTTCAGGTGGCCTTCCTCGATGGCGATGCGGATGGCGCGCTCGAGCGCGCGGTGCCAGGCGCGCACCATGCCGGCCAGCGCATCGCGCACCGGGCCCGGCCGGTCGTCGAACTCGACCGCACCGCTGATGTAGATGCAGCCGGAGTCGATTTCGACGGACACACGCTTGACCCAGCGGTCGAACATGGCGCGCAGGCGCGGCAGGCCGCGCGCCTCGCGCACGGCCGGGTAGAAGACTTCTTCCTCGAACTTGGCGTGGTACTCGCGGATCACCGAGATCTGCAGTTCCTCGCGCGAGCCGAAGTGGGCAAACACGCCCGACTTGCTCATGTGCATCATTTCGGCGAGCGCGCCGATCGACAGGCCTTCGAGGCCGATCTGCGATGCCAGGCCCAAGGCCGCCTCGAGGATGGCGGCGCGCGTCTGCTGGCCCTTTTGCAACCCGCGGGTCTCGCGGGCTGCCTTGACGCTGATGACGTTGCTGTTGGGCGGTGGCACGGTGATGCACAAATAAAACGAACGGTCGTTCTATTTTGCAGAAATCCGTGTCAGCGGTGTTGGGCGTGCGAGCCTTTTTCTAGAGCCTGTTGCCTAGAGGCCGCAGCAACTGCGTCGCGGGACCTGAGGAAAACCCTTAGCCGGTTCCGGCGTTCGCCGGGAGAGATCCTGACGCGCCGGTGCAATGTAGCGCCGCCACCCGGCGACGCAAGTCGGTCCATCCCGCACGGCCGCGCCGGCTCAGCCGGCGATGCGCCGCCGGCGGCCCGTGGCCCACACGATCAGCACCACCAGCGCCAGCGTCGCGCCCTGCAGCCCGAGGCCTTGCACGGTGGGGTGGATGCCCAGCAGCGGCAGCGACAGCGAACCCCAGGCGGTGGCGTCGAGCACGCCGGCCTCCTGCAGCGCAGCCACTCCGCTGCCCACGAACACCACCGCCAGCAGTGCCAGCAGGATCGAGGTCGCCGCGAAGAACGGCCCGATCGGCAGCCGGACGCTGTAGCGCAGGATCGCCCCGCCCAGCAGGGCCAGCAGCACGGCGGCGCAGGCGATGCCGCCGAGGACCGCATGCTGGCCGTCGGCGCCGACCTGGGCCCACAGGGTTTCGTAGAAGAGCACCACCTCGAACAGCTCGCGGTAGACGGCCAGGAAGGACACACCCGCCATGGCCCACAGCGTGCCCTTGCCCAACGCCGATCCCACGTGCTCGCGGATGAACGCGTTCCAGGCCTGCGCGTTCGAACGGCTGTGCAGCCAGTAGCCCACGTACAGCAGCATGGCCGCCGCCAGCAGGGCGGTCACGCCCTCGGTCAGCTCGCGGTTCGCGCCCGAGATGCCCACCACGTACCGGGCCACCGCCCAGGTGAGCGCGCCCAGCGCCACGGCGGCCAGCCAGCCGGCATGGATGTACGGCAGCGCATCGCGCCGGCCGGTCTTCTTGACGAAGGCAATGATCGCCGCCAGCACCAGCAGGGCTTCCAGCCCCTCGCGCAGCAGGATCAGCAGGGCGCTGAAGAAGGCCGCCGCAGGAGACAGGCTGCCGCCGGACAGTTTGGCCTCCACCCGGTCCAGCAGCGCCATCACCTGTTTCGCCTGCTGCGCCACCGCCTCGGGCGGCCGGCCTTCGCCGATGGCGGCGCGCAAGGTCATCATCTGCGCCTCGGTTTCGGTGCGCAGCGGCGCATCGACGTTGTCCAGCGCAGCTTCCACCAGTTCGAAGCCCTCGAGGTAGGCCGCGATGGCGAGCCGCCGCGCCGCCTCGCGTTCGCCCCGGCCGTAGGCCGCCACCGCTTCGGCCAGGGTGTCGCGAGCAAAGGCCAGCGGCGACGGCGCGGCCGCCAGCACCTCCGCCGGCACCTGGGTGAGATAGGCGCGCACCGCATCGAGCCCGGCGTGCTGTGCTGCGAGTGCCTGCGGCGTGCCGGTCACGAGCGCGCGCAGGTTCCCGAACACGCCGCGGCCCTCGCCCCGGCGCCAGCGAGCCTGCCCGTCGGCACGCGCCTCGGCGCTGTCGCGCAGGCCGCCGACGTAGAACGCCAGGGCCCAGCGCTCGGCCTCCGACAACTCGGCAAAGCCGCGCATCGGCGTGCCGCCGACCCCCAGCGTGACGGTGTTGTACAGGCCGTACAGGCTGCGCTGCTGCATGCGGGCGGCATCGTGGAAGTCGCTGGGCGCCGGGTCCATGCCGCGTGCCAGCGGGCCGTCACCATGGCCTTGCGCGCCGTGGCAGGTGGCGCATTGCGCGGCGAACAGGCGCTGGCCCAGTGCCAGGTCGGGCGCGCTGCGTGGCGCCACGCTCAGCTGCCAGGCCCGCATCACGCCGGCACGCAGGTCACCCGCGAGCGCCGCGACTTCGGCACCGGGCGCCTTGGCGTCGATGCTTTCGACCAGGCGGCGGGCCTTCTCGACCAGCCCTGCCTGTTCCGCCACCGCCGGCAACTGGCCGAGCAACACCACGGCCTGCGTGGCGAACTCGCGCTGTTCCTGGTACTCGGCCTCGTCGAGCACCGTGCCGTCACGCACGAAGCCCGGATAGTCCACGCCGACGTAGTCGAGCATGTGGACGATGGTCTGAGCCTTCGCATCGTCGCCGGTGGTAGCGGCCCAGGTCGTTGCGCTCAGCAGCGCGCTGGCAAGGACCACCGACAGCAGCCGCAGGGGGCCGAGGGCGGCGGAAAGGGTTCGGAACAGTTCGACCATGGCGCACCAAATGAGAATTGTTCTCATTTTAAGAGGCCCGCGCCGAGGGGCGAGCCTGACCCAGGTCAAACGCCGGTCGCGGCGCTACTCGTCCGCGTCGAACTCGGGAGCGGCGCCGTCCTCGTCGCGCGCATGCCGGTCGAGCACCGCCTTCAGGTCCTGCGCCTCCTCGAAGAAGCGCCGGGTGTCCACCGCCGGCGCCACGCGCAGCAGCGGCGGCGCCAGCGTGGTCACGTACAGCTCGTCGAAGAAGCGGTCGTTGACCTGGTAGCTGCGCGCCAGCATGACGACGACGCCGGCCACGAACGCCCCCGCAGTGGCCGCGGCCAGCAGGCGCCTGCGCGCCGGCAGTACCAGCGACAGGTGCGCCAGCACCATGGCCGCCAGCACCGCACCGACGGCGAGGTCAGTGATGCGGCTGGCGAATTCCCACGACAGCGCATAGGCCAGCAGCGGCAGCACCAGCGCCACCACGCCGCTGGCCAGCAGGTACACCAGCGCCACGCGCACGTGAGGCCAGAACTCGAACCGGTGCTGGAACAGCTTGGAGCCCAGCGCCCACAGCCCGCACCACAAGGCCAGCGCCACCGGGCCGCCCGCCAGCACCGGCAGGTAGTCCGACAGGCGCCCGCCCGGGTCGGTGTTGAGCCACAGCTCGGCCATGTTCCAGGCCAGCAGCACCGCCGTCATTGCGGCCAGCAACCCCCAGCCGCCGCGCGGCTCGGGCGCCATGGCCTTTTCGGGCGCCAGTGCGTCGACTGCCCTTCGCACCCGCAGCCGGGTGCTGCCCAGCTGGAAGGCTTCTCCGCCGGCGAGTTCGGCGCGTTCGCCGCCAGCCATGCGCTTGCCGCCCACGCGCGCGCCGTTGAGCGTCGCCTCGAGGTGGAGCGAGAGTCCTGTGGCGGTCTCGTCGAGCGTCGCGTGGTGGGGGGCCACATGCGTGTCGTCGAGCACCACGTCGTTGTCGATGGCGCGGCCCACGCGCACCGGCCAGCGCAGCACCGGCACCGCCAGCCGCGCATGGCCGTCGCGGTCGAGCACCTCGACCAGCGCGAGCTTTTCGGGAGCCGGGTTCAGCGCTGGCTGGTGGTCGCTTCGCTGCTGCTCGTCCATGCGTAACCCTTCAGGTAGTGCTCGCCCAGCTTGAGGGCGTTCTCGAAACTCACGCCGCGCGCATCGAAGCGGCCCTGCACGCCGATGGTCGGCTGGTCCACCGTGGCCACCAGCACGCTCAGGTCGTACAGGCCGGTGAGCTTCTTGTAGGCGCGCATGCACAGCACGGCGCGCAGCGGCAGGCCGCCCTGCTGCACGTAGCGCTCGCGGCACTGCGGCGCGGTGCGGTCGCGGCTGGCACGTCCACCGAAGCTTTCGTTCTTGAAGCTGTCGGAATAGCGGTCCGCGAACCGCAGGCTGCCGAGCTTGCGGCCGTCATAGGCCTCGTGGCGCACGGAGAGCGATCCGGTGGTCAGCCAGCCCGACACGAAGATGCGCGTGTCCATCTCGCAGTCGGAACGTTCGAACTCCAGGCCTTTCTCGTCGGCCGGGGTGCTGCGGCCCCAGCAGCGCATGAAGTCTTCCTGCGGCAGCGGGATCACGTACTGCGGATGGCCGGCGCTGCGCCAGGGCTGGGCGAGGAAGCGCTCGGTCAGCGTGGCCTGGTGCACCACCAGCTGGCGGGTGAGCTCTGGGTAGGCCGGCTGTGTGATGGGCTGGGCATTGCGGCCGCGCTGCAGCAGGTCTTCGGCAAACTGCGCCGGCACCAGGAAGCTCACCTGTTCGCCGTCGCGACGCGCCGCCACGTTGATGCCCATGACCTGGCCGCGTTCATCGAGCGTGGGGCCGCCGCTCACGCCGGCATTGAGCGAGCCGGCAAAGAACACGGTGGGATAGAAGCTGCGCTCGACCAGCCCGTTGTAGGTGCCTTCGAGCACCGCGAAGCCGACGTCGAGCGGATTGCCCAGCGAATAGATGCGCTCGCCCTGGTGCACCGGCGTGTGGCGCGGCCGGAAGCGCAAGGCGCCGCGGCCGGCGATCGCGGCCGGATCGGCCACCTTCACCAGCGCGAGGTCGTGGATGGCATCGAAGGCCAGCAGCTGAAGAGGGCCTTCCTTGCGGTCGGCGGTGCTGTAGATGAGGCGATAGCGCTCGGGCTGCAGCGCGGCCTGGCTCACCACGTGGTAGTTCGTGATGATGTGGCCCTCGTTGCTGACCAGGAAGCCGGAGCCGACGCTGGCCTGGCTGTCCTGCCCCTTGAGGAGCGTGCGCACCTGCAGCAGCTGCGGGCGCGCGAATTCATACAGTCGCTGCGCCGAAGCCGACACCGGCACGGGCGCCGACGCTGCAGGCGCGGCAGGATCGGGCGGCGGCGTCTGCGTCTGGGCCTGCGCAGCACCCAGCGGTGTCAGCAGCAAGGCAGCCAGCGCACTCGTCCACAATCGGGCGGCAAGACGACTTTTCATCGGGCCATTCTAGGGACGAGAGACGGCTCGCTTCGGGAGTAACGGCATGAAGATCACGATCGTGGGCCTCGGGGCCGTGGGCGGGCTGCTGGCAGTCAGGCTGGCGCAGGCCGGGCATGTGGTGAGCGCGCTGGCGCGCGGCGCCACCTTGCAGGCCGTGCGCGAACGCGGGCTGGCACTGGTGGCCGAAGGCCGTCGCTCGCGGGCCTCGCTGCAGGCGGCCGACAACGCCGCGGCGCTGGGCGAGCAGGAGCTGGTGATCATCGCGCTGAAGGCACAGACGCTGCCCGCGCTCGCGCCCTCGCTGGCCCCTTTGCTGTCCGCCGACACCGTGGTGCTGACCGCGATGAACGGCGTGCCGTGGTGGTTCCTCGAAACACCGGCGCTCGCGCAGGTCCTGTCGCCGGCCGAACGCCGGCTGACGAGCGTCGACCCCGACGGGCGCATCGCCGCCAGCCTGCCGATCGAGCAGGTGCTCGGCGGCGTGGTGCACCTCACGGCACGGGTCGAGCAGACCGGCGAAGTGGTGCACGGCTTCGGCAACCGGCTCATCGTGGGCGAACCGTGCGGCGGCCTGTCGCCGCGCGTGCATGCGGTGGCCGAGGCCTTGCGCAGCGGCGGCTTCACCGTCGAAGAAAGCGCCGACCTGCGCCACGACCTCTGGTTCAAGCTGTGGGGCAACATGACCACCAACCCGGTCTCGGCCCTGACCGGCGCCACCGCCGACCGCATCCTCGACGACCCCTTCGTGGCGGCCTTCTGCCTGCGCGCGATGGCCGAGGCGGCGGCGGTGGGCGAAAAGATCGGCTGCCCGATCGCGCAAAGCGGCGAGGAGCGCCATGAGGTGACCCGCCGGCTCGGCGCGTTCAAGACCTCGATGCTGCAGGACGCCGAAGCCGGCCGGCCGCTGGAGCTCGACGCACTGGTCGGCGCGGTGGTCGAGATCGGCCGCAAGGTCGGTGTCGCCACGCCCAACATCGACGCCCTGCTCGGTCTGACGCGGCTGATGGCGAACACCCGCGGGCTGCTGCCGCGCTGAACCCAGGCGCCCGGAGCAGCCGGGTGCGTGACGGGTTCAACACTCTTGTCCTCTTGTCTGCTTGAGTTCGCCGGCCCTCGTCCGATAAGCCACGAGCGCGACGGCCGGGTTGACGGCCGTCAATTCCCGACCGAGCGACAACGAGATGAACTTCCTTTGCAGTTTCAAGATCGGCCCCCGCCTCGGGGCCGCCTTCGCCCTGGTGCTGATGCTGACCATCGGCGCCGCCCTCTCCGGCATCTACCAGCTGAACGGGGCCGTCGAGGCCTATGTACGCCTGCTCGGCTATGAAGTCGCGCATGAGCGCTCCACCGCGCAGATCGAGGTGCACTTCAAGACGCAGGTTCAGGAGTGGAAGAACGTCCTGCTGCGCGGCAAGGACCCGAAGCAGCTCGAGAAATACTGGGCCGCCTTCCAGAAGAGCGAACGCGAAGTCGCGCAGAACGCCCGCGCACTGCATGACGCATTCGACGCGTCCGACGACGCAGAGATCCGCAAGCGCGTCGACGCGTTCATGACGGCCCATGCCGCGCTGGGCGCCGCCTACCGCAAGGGCTACGACGCCTTCGTGGCGGCCGGTTTCGACGCCTCGGCAGGCGACCAGGCGGTGCAAGGTGCCGACCGCGAGCCGTCGAAGCTGCTGACCGAGATCGTGGCGGCCAATGTGAAGGGCCAGGCGGCGGCGAACGAACGCGCCAGCGCGCGCGCCCGGCAGGCCACGCTGTGGTCGGTGAGCCTGATGCTGGCGTCGTGCGTGCTGGCCGCGGTGCTCGCCTGGCTGGTCACTCGGTCGCTGACCCGGCCCATCGCCAGCGCGGTCAAGGTGGCCGAAACCGTGGCATCGGGCGACCTGACCTCGCACATCGAGGTCGTCGGGCGCGACGAAAGCGCCCAGCTGCTGGCCGCGCTCAAGCGCATGAACGACAGCCTGGTCAACATCGTCGGCCAGGTGCGCGACGCCTCGGAATCCATTGCCACCGGCTCGTCGCAGATCGCCAGCGGCAATGCCGACCTGTCGCAGCGCACGGAAGAGCAGGCCAGCAACCTGCAGCAGACTGCCGCCTCGATGGAGCAGCTCACCGCCACGGTGAAGCAGAACGCAGACACCGCGATGACCGCCACCCAGCTGGCCGGCTCCGCCTCCTCGGTGGCCGAGGAAGGCGGCTCGGTGGTGAGCCGCGTGGTGCACACCATGGGCGACATCAGCGAGAGCTCGAAGCGGATCGCCGACATCATCGGCGTGATCGACAGCATCGCCTTCCAGACCAACATCCTCGCGCTCAATGCAGCGGTGGAAGCGGCGCGCGCGGGCGAACAGGGCCGCGGTTTCGCGGTGGTGGCCGGCGAGGTGCGCAGCCTCGCGCAGCGCAGCGCGCAGGCGGCCAAGGAGATCAAGAGCCTCATCGGCGAAAGCGTCGGCAAGGTGGAAGCCGGTACGCGGCTGGTCGGCGACGCCGGGGAGACGATGGACAGCATCGTGTCGCAGGTCCGGCGCGTGAGCGACCTGATCAGCCAGATCAGCGCGGCCAGCATCGAGCAGTCGGGCGGCATCGGCCAGATCGGCGACGCCGTGCAGCAGCTCGACCACGTGACCCAGCAGAACGCGGCGCTCGTGGAGCAGTCGGCCGCCGCCGCCGAAAGCCTGAAGCAGCAGGCCGCGCGCCTGGCAAACACCGTGTCGGTGTTCCAGCTGGCACACGAACAGTGACCAGTGACTCGTGACCAGTGACCTGTGAATTCACGAGTCACCAGTCACAAGTCACTGGTCACTACGACCAAGGGGGCAGTTGAGCTTGGCACCCTTGTTGCTCTATGCTCCGCAGGTCTGTGGATAACAGACCCTACAAACAGGAGCGGGTCATGGATGTGCTTCAACTCGACGTATCCGGCCGCCCGCAGGCCTGGATCTCGGCGAAAGAAGCAGCCGTGATCTACGCCTGCGACGGAGTCGCCTGGACGCTGGGCGATCCTTTCTGGGTGCTGCGCGGCGGCACCCAGCGCCGCACCGGGCTGCAGTCGCGCATCGAGGTGCATCCCATCATCGCGGTACGCGGCGCCATCCCCAGCCGGGCCTGGCGCACGGTGCCGGCGCTGTCGAACCCCAAGCTGTTCGCGCGCGACCGCTACCTGTGCGCCTACTGCGGGCACCAGTTCCCGCAGGACGACCTGACCCGCGAACACATCCGGCCCACGTCGCGAGGCGGCGGCGACACCTGGATGAACTGCATCACCGCCTGCCGGGGCTGCAACGGCCGCAAGGGCAACCGCATGCCCGAAGAGGCCAACATGTCGCTGATCTACCTGCCCTACGTGCCCAGCCTGCACGAAGACATGATCCTGCGCGGCAGGCGCATCCTGGCCGACCAGATGGAGTTCCTGCTGGCCAGCGTTCCGAAACACAGCCGCCTGCACGGCTAGCGCTTGCGACGGCCCGTCCTGGCGAAAGGACACATGCCATGAAGACCCTGCTTTCCGTGCTGGCCGCGGCGGCGCTGGCGGCCTGCTCCACGACCAGTCCCGACGTCGTGCAACGCAGCGAGGCCCAGCGGCTGTCGCAGGTGCAGGACGCCACCGTGCTCAGCGTGCGGCCGGTGGTGGTGGACGGCACGCAAAGCGGCACCGGCGGGGTGACCGGCGCGGTGGTGGGCGGCGTGGCCGGCTCGTCGGTGGGCGGCAGCCGCGAGGCCGTGGTGGTGGGCGTCCTGGCCGCGGTGACCGGCGCAGTGGTCGGCAACGCCGTCGAGCGGGCCGCCACGCGCGAGGACGCCTACGAGATCCTGCTGCAGCTGCCCAGCGGTGAACGCCGCTCGGTCGTGCAGGCCAAGGGCAGCGAGGTGCTGCAGCCCGGCGATGCGGTGATCCTCGTCACCACCGGCGGCAAGACCCGCGTGACCAAGGCGCCGCCGGTGCGGCCGGCGTCGTAGGCCTGCAGCCGGCCCCTGCGCAGCGCCCGTCGCGGCGCTGTGCTTCAATCGGCGCGGTCCGAGTCCACCCTCCGCCGCACCTTGCGCCTGGCTGCCCTTCTCCCGCTGCAAGCCGTTGCCTTCCTGGGCCATGTCGGCCTGTCGGCGGCCGGCGCCCTGCGCCACGGCAGCGCGTTCCGGTCGGGCGACTTCATCCGCATTGCGGCCGACTGCAGCGCCCGCTCGCTGCCCATCGTCTTCGTGGTCAACCTGCTGGTGGGCGCCATCCTGGCCTTCGTCGGCGCGGTGCAGCTGGTGAAGTTCGGCGCCGGCATCTACGTGGCCGACCTGGTGGGCATAGCGGTGGCCCGCGAGATGGCGGCGGTGATCACCGCGGTGGTCATGGCCGGGCGCACGGGCGCGGCATTTGCCGCGGAGCTCGCGACCATGCAGACCAACGAGGAAATCGATGCGCTCGAGGTGCTGGGCCTGCACGCGGTGGACTACCTGGTGCTGCCGCGCGTGCTGGCCCTGCTGGGGCTGATGCCGCTGCTGTTCGTGTATGCCTGCCTGACCGGCCTGCTGGGCGGGCTGCTGGTGGGCGGCGGCATGCTGCACATTGCGCCGGCCGCCTACTTCGACCGCACCTTCGAAGCACTGAGCATGGCGCATGTCGGCCTCGGCTTCACCAAGTCGTTCGTGTTCGGCGCACTGGTGGCCATCACCGGCTGCTACTACGGCCTGCATGCGCAGCGCAGCGCCGCCGGCGTGGGTCAGGCCACCACCCGCACGGTGGTCGCCAGCATCGTCGGCATCATCGTGATCGACGCGGTGTTCGCGGTCTGCGCCAACGCCCTGGACATATGACACCGCTGCTGGCCGTCCACGACCTCGAGATGCGATTCGGATCGCGGCTCATCCAGGCCGGCGTGTCGTTCACGCTCGAGCGCGGCTGCATCTTCGCGGTGATGGGCGGCAGCGGCTGCGGCAAGAGCACGCTGCTCAAGCACCTCATCGGCCTGCTGCCGCCGCATGCCGGGCGCATCGAATACGACGGCGTGGACTACTGGAAAAGCGGCGACGCCGAGCGGCAGCGTTTGCGCGCCGGCTTCGGCATGCTGTTCCAGAGCGCGGCGCTGTGGTCGTCGATGAGCGTGCTCGACAACGTGCTGCTGCCGCTGGAGCGGCAGACCACGCTCGACGCCCGGCAGCGCGAGGCGCGCGCCCGCGAGGTGCTCGAATGGGTGGGCCTGGCCGAACACGCCGGCAAGGCGCCTTCCGAACTCAGCGGCGGCATGAAGAAGCGCGCCGGCCTGGCGCGTGCCATCGCGGCCGAGCCGCCGCTGCTGTTCCTCGACGAGCCCTCGGCCGGGCTCGACCCCATCAGCTCGGTGCGGCTCGACGAGCTGATCCTCGACCTGCGCGAGCGCACCGGCGCGGCCGTGGTCATGGTGAGCCACGAGCTGCCCAGCCTGCTGGCCATTGCCGACGACGGCATCTTCCTCGACGCCGACAGCCGCCGCCCCATCGCCCATGGCAGCCCGCGCCGGCTGCGCGATGATGCGCAACACCCCACCGTGCGGGCTTTCCTGCGGAGGGAAACTCCGGCCCGTCAAACCCCGGTCATCTCATGAAACGCCACGCCCTCCTCGTCGGCAGCTTCCTCATCGGCGCCCTGGTACTGGCAGTGGCCGGCGTGCTGTGGCTGAGCGGCGCCGACCTGTTCCAGCAGCAGGTGCGTGCGGTCATCTACTTCAAGGGCAACGTGAGCGGCCTGTACATCGGGGCGCCGGTCACCTTCCGCGGCGTGCAGGTGGGCCAGGTCATGAACATCGGCATCGAGGTCGACCGGCAGACGCTGGCGGCCAGCATCCCGGTGCATGTGCGGCTGCAACCGTCGGCCGTGTACGTGAACGGCGGCAACGAGAAGGCGCCCATCGACATCGACCAGCTGGTGCAGCGGGGCCTGCGTGCCCGGCTGGTGGCGCAGAGCTTCGTGACCGGACAGCGCGCCATCGACCTCGACTTCGCACCCGACACGCCGGCCGAGCGCCTGGGCCGCAACGGCGGCGAGCCCGAGATCCCGGCGCAGCCCGACCGGTTCGGCGCGCTCATCGACCAGGTGGCCGAGCTGCCGCTGCGGCAGACGGTCGAGGACCTGCGCCACACGCTGCAGGCGCTGCAGAAGACGCTGACCACCGCACAGGCCACGCTCGACATCACCGCCAGGGAGGTGAGCGCCACCGCCGGCGAAGCGCGCCGGACGCTTGCCACGGCCGCCGGCGCCATCCAGCAGGTCGAACGAAATGCCAACGTGACGCTGGCCTCGGTCACCCGTTTGTCAGAGACTACGCGCGACACCGTGGCCGGTGTGCAGCCCGAGCTGCAGAGAACCCTCACCGGTGCACGCGAGGCTGCAGAATCGGCGCGCCTGGCGATGGACCGGGTGGCCGAGCTCACCGCCCCGGGCGCACCGCTGCGCGACGACCTCGACATTGCCGTGCGCGACCTGTCGCAAGCGGCACGCAGCCTGCGCGACTGGGCCGAGCTGCTGGAAGAAAAACCCAACGCCGTGATCTTCGGGAACCGTCCATGAACCTGCTTTGCAGATTGCCCCGCGTCGTTGCCCTGCCGGTGCTGGCGCTGCTGGCGGCCGCGCTCGCCGGCTGCGCCAGCCGCGAGCCGCGCCCGACGCTGCTCACCGTACCGGCCGCTGCGCGACCCGCGCAGGGCGCCAGCGTCTCGAGCATCACGCCGGTGCCGCGCCAGCCGGGGGCGGTGCTGGCGGTGCGGCGGCTCGGGCTGCCCGAATACATCCAGGCGCGGCGCGTGCGCTACCGCGCCGACGCGAGCACCCTGGCCGAATGGCCCAACACCTTCTGGGCCGAACGCATCGAGGTCGGGCTGGCCCGCGAGTTCCAGGCCGCGCTGCGCCAGGCCTTGCCCGGCTGGCAGCTGTGCGACGACGACTGCTCGGAGCGCAATGCCACGCTGAGCGTGCAGGTGGACCTGGCGCCGCTCGACTTCGTGCGCAACCGCCTCACGCTGCAGGCCCATGCCCGCATCGTGGTGAGCAGCCTTCCGGCCGCCTCCGCCGGGGGCAAGCCGGGCACGGTGGCAGCGCCGCCGCGCCCGCTGCTGACGCTGGAGCGCAATTTCGAGCTGGCCGCGAGCGCCGACACGCCGCAGGCCCATGCCCAGACGCTGTCGGACCTGCTGGAGGCGCTGGCCTTCGCGGTGGCAGAAACCGCGCAGCGTGCGCAGGCAGCCCCTCGCTGAAGACGCTCGCGCCGGCGGCGCTACTCCAGCACGATGTTGTGGGCCTTCGCGATGCCCCGGTAGAACTGGATGCGCTGCTGGATCTCCTGCCGGTACTCGGCCGGCTTCACGTTCTCCGGGACCATCGCACCGCGTTTGCGCCAGGCCTCCTGCGTCTGCGGGTCGCGCAGCACGGTGCGCATGGCTTCGTAGAGCTGGGCAACGATGGGCTCCGGCGTCCTGGCGGGCGCGGCCAGGCCGGACCACGAGGTGAGGTTCAGGTCGGGCAGCTTCAGCTCCTCGAAGGTGGGCACGCCGGGCAGTTGCGGCACCCGGATGGGCGACGCCGCCGCCAGTGCACGCAGGCGGCCGTCCTCGATCATGCTGAGGTTGGACGACAGGTTGTTCCAGGTCATGTGCACCTGTCCGCCCAGCAGGTCGTTGAGCGCCGGCCCGGCCCCGCGGTACGGGATGTGGGTGATGAACACGCCCAGCTTGGCCTTCAGCAGCTCCATGCTCAGGTGCGCCACCGAGCCCTTGCCTGACGAGGCGTAGTTCAGCTTGCCCGGGTTGGCCTTCACGTACTTCAGGAACTCCGCGAAGTTCTTCACCGGCAGCGCCGGGTTCACCAGCAGCACGTTGGCCAGCCGGTCGATCAACGTGATGGGCGCGAAGTCGTTGACCGCGTCATACGGCAGGCTGGCCGACACGGCGGGGTTGACCACATGGGTGGACTGCGACGCGACGATCAGCGTGTGGCCGTCGGGCGGCGCCTTGGCCACGTAGGCGGAGCCGATCGCGCCACCCGCGCCGGCCTTGTTCTCCACCAGCACCGGCTGCCCCAGCACCTTGCTCAGCCGGTCGGCGACAGCCCGGCCCGCCTGGTCCACCGAGCCGCCGGGCGCGAATGGCACCACCAGCGTGATCGGACGGCTCGGGTAGCGCGCAGGTGCCTGGCCCAGCGCAGGCAGGGCGATGGCGCCGGTGAGGCGGCAGGCGGCGCCGACGAAGCTGCGGCGGCCCATGGAAGTGGTCATGACGGCTCCTGTTGAGATGCGAGGCAAGCGTAGGCAGCCCGGGGCCCATGGGCAAACGACAATCCGGGCTGCACTGATAACCCGATGTAATCGGCCATGCGGTTCAAGTCGCCTTCATTGCCCGAGTTGCATGCCTTCCTGGCGGTGTGCCAGCTGGGCAGCTTCCGCCAGGCGGCCGACGTGCTGTGCGTCACGCAGGCCGCCGTGAGCCGCGCCGTGCAGCGCCTCGAGCAGCGGCTCGAATGCACGCTGATCGACCGCTCGGGCGCACGGGTCCAGCCCACGGCGCGAGGCCGTGAATTCCAGGCGCTGGTGGAGCCCCACGTGGCCGGTCTCGAAAACGCCATCGGCCAGCTCGGGCTGGGCGCCGCCCGGCGCAAGCTCCGGGTGAGCGTGGTGCCCACGCTGTGTACCCGCTGGCTCGTGCCGCGGCTCGCGAAGTTCTCCGCCCTGCACCCCGACATCGAGGTGGAGCTGCGGCCCTTCCGCCTCGACGAGGACTTCGCGCGCGACGACGTGGATCTGTGGATCAACCTGAAGCGCCATGCGCGAGCCTGGCCGCGCGGCATCCGCGCCCGCTACCTGCTGGGCCGCGAGATCCTCCCGGCCTGCACGCCTGCACTGGCCGGCGGCCTGCGCGAGCCTCGCGACCTGCTCGGCATCACGCTGCTGCAGCACATCAACTTTCCGGGCAACTGGGCCCTGTGGCTGCACAAGAGCGGCGGGGTGGACACGCCCCCCAGGCTCGGGCCGGGGTTCGACCTCGGCAACAACCTGATCGCCGCCGCCTGCGCCGGCATGGGCGCCACCGTGATCCAGCCCTGCCTGATCGAGGCGGAGCTGGCCAGTGGGCAACTGGTGCTGCCGTTCGGCGCGGCCGTCGCCACCGACCGCGGCTACTACCTTTGCAGCCGCGCCGCCCTGGCCGGCAATGCGGCGGCACAGCGGTTCACCCAGTGGCTGCTCGCCGAGTCGAGGGCCAGCACCCGCCGCTTCGGGCCGGGCTCGCGCGACGCCTCCTGAGCCGGCCTCAGCCCAGGTAGACCCGCCCTTCGGGGTAGCGGATGGCGTCGGCCGTGCCGCGCGCCAACATGAGCCCCAGCGCCAGCGGCCCGATGCGGCCGAGGAACATGATGACCACCAGCACGCCGCGGCCGAAGTCGTCGAGCCGGGTGGTGGTGCCGCGCGACAGCCCGGTGGTGCCGGTGGCCGACACCGCCTCGAACATCAGGTCGAGGAAGCTGCCTTCCTGGGTGGCCACCAGCAGGAACACGCCGAACATCGCGACGATGAGGCTCAGGAACACCAGCGCCAGCACCCTCAGCATGTCGACCGTGGAGACGGTGCGGCCGAAGGCCGACGGCGACGTCGAGCCGCGCAGGAAGGCCAGCGTGGCGATGACCAGCACCATGAACGACGACACCTTGATGCCGCCCGCGGTGGAGGTGCTGCTGCCGCCGATGAACATCTGCGACATGGTCATGAAGGCGGTGGCGTCCGTTAGGGCGCTCACGTCCACCGTGTTGAGGCCGGCGGTGCGGAAAGACACCGCCTGGAACAGCGAGACGAGCAGCCGGTCGGCCACGCCCGCATGCTGGCCCAGCGTGCGCGGGTTGTGCCATTCGAGCGCCGCGAACATCACCGTGGCCCAGACCACCAGCGCGGCCGTGCCCACGAGGGTGAGCCGGGTGTGCAGCGACAGCGCCCGCCAGCGGCGCCGGTTGGCCACCTCGTCGATCACCGAAAAGCCGATGCTGCCCAGCAGGACCATCGCGATGAGGACGAAGTTCACCCAGCCGTCGGTGGCGTAGCGCACCAGCCCGTCGGGCCACAGCGCGATGCCGGCGTTGTTGAAGGCCGACACCGCGTGGAAGAGCGCGCGGAACAGACCCTCGCCCCAGCCGAATTCCGGCACGAGGCGCACCGCCAGCGCCAGCGTGCCGGCGGCCTCGGCTGCCCCCACCACGGCGGCGATCACCACCACCAGGCGCATCAGGTCGCCCAGCGAGGTCTGGTTCAGGTCTTCCTTGAGCACCAGCTGCTGGCGGATGCCCAGCCGCTGGCCGAGCAGGGCCAGCACCATCACGGTGAAGGTCATGATGCCCAGGCCGCCCAGTTGGATGAACGCCAGCAGCAGCCATTGCCCGGTGCGGGTGAGGTCGCTGCCGGCGTCCACCACCGCCAAGCCGGTCACGGTGACCGCAGACGCCGCGGTGAACAGCGCCTCCATCCAGGTGAACGGGCGGGTCGTCACGCCGGGCAGCAACAGCAGGGCGGTGGCCACCACGATGAGCACGAGGAACAGCAGGGCCAGCACCGCGGTGGGCGGCAGGCGGATCACCTGCCGCTGCGCAGCGGTGAACGGCGCCTCGATGGACGACCAGTGCTTCAAAGCTTCTCTCGCGAGAAGCGCCGCAGCGCCGCCAGCGTGCCCAGCAGCACCAGCCGGTCGCCGCGGCGCAGGGGGCGCTGCTGCAGGTCGCCGGTGGTGGCAGGCTCGCCTTCACGCTTTGCAGCCAGCACGCCGACACCGTAGTCCTCTGCGAGCCTGAGCGTCGCGGCCGTCTGGCCGTCGAGCGCCTGCGGCACCTCGAGCTCGACGATGTAGTCGTCGCCGCCCAGCGCGATGTAGTCGAGCACGTGCGGATAGATCATCGTGCGTGCCACGTGCACGCCCACGTGGTGCTCCGGGTTCACGATGCGGTCGGCGCCCAGCCGCTCGAGGATGCGGTGGTGCACCGGGGAAGCCGCCTTCACCCAGATGCAGGGCACGCCCAGGCTCTTGAGCGCCAGCGTGCACAGGATGTTGGATTCGAGGTCCTCACCGATGGCGACGACCGCGCCGTCGTGGTCGGCCACGCCCAGCTCGCGCAGCACCTTCTCGTCCTGCGCGTCGGCGATCACTGCATGCGACAGTTCCTCGGCGATGCGGTTGACGTGTTCGTCATTGCGGTCGATGCCCAGGACCTCATTGCCCAGGCGCTCGAGCTCGCGAGCGACCGTGCTGCCGAAGGTGCCCAGGCCGATGACGGTGTACTTGAGTTTGCTCATGCGCATCTATCGATGGGTCCATCTTTGTCAGTGAGTCGAAGGGGCGACCTTACCCGCCTTTCCTGCGCGGCATCGCAGTGCCCGGCTCCTCGATCGGATAGCGATGCGGCGCCCAATACCGCCCGATGGGCGCGTGGCCGCGGGCGTGCTCGAAGAAGTCCTGCCAGTAGCGCGCGGCCACCCAGATGGCCTCCGGGCACGAGGCCCGCGCCTCCAGCCCCGGCGTGAGGTCGAGGTTGGCCGCCGCGCACACGGTCTCGAGCATGCAGGCCGAGGGCAGTCCGAAGTTGTCGTGCAGCGGGTTCGGCGTGCGCGCCGCCCCCCAGGCGAAGGCGAGCCAGCGCAGCACGTGCTCCAGCGCATCGAGCGTGGAGCGCGACTTGCGAAAGCGCTGCACCGCCTCGAGGATCCTGGCCTGCGGCACCGGCAGCGCGATCAACGCGATGTTGGGGTAGCGCCGGGTGTCGTCGAAGTGCCGCAACGGGCGCACCACCACGCCGTTGTTGCGGGTCGAGAAGTCGGGCCCCTCGGGCTGCACCAGCGGCACGTGGATCGCCCGGGCGCCGGCCACGCTGTTGGCCTTGAGCTCCACCAGGATGGCCTCCGACCAGAACGAGGGCAGCATGTCGCTGCGCAGGTGCGACTGCGCAATGCGCAGCCGGAAGGCCATGGTGTCGGAGCCGCCCAGCAGCACCACGTAGCTCCAGTCGCTGCTGCCGCCCGTGTCCATCTGCGCCACCGCCCGTTCGCCCCATTGCGTGTTGCTTTCGGCGAGCGGCCGCTCCAGCGGCGTGAACAGCGGGTTGGCGGTCTTCGATGTCGAACGGGCTTGCCTGAGCATGGGGCTCCTCCTCGTGCTTCAACTGCTGCGCAGGGGAATGCGCTCGGTGGATTGCGACTTCGCGATCGCCTTGTCGGGGTGGACGGCGTAGTAGGTGGCCTGGAAGTCGACGCCGTTGCCGGCGCGCGAGAACGACAGCACCGCCACCTGGTCGCCGCGCTGCTTGAACAGGGTGCGCAGCCCGAAGCGGCGGTTGTCGCCGAAGCGCTCGGGCACGTCTTCCGGCTCGGTGTGGCGCGGCCAGGGCGGCGGCTTGCCGAAGATGCCGCGCACCCCGGCCCACGACTCGCGCGCCGCGTCGGCAAAGGGCACGCGGATCAGCCGCGACGGCGAGCAGATCACCTCATGGAGCAGCGTGCGGCCGCTGCGCAGGTCGGTGCCGCTGGCCACCCGGCCCCAGTGCACGTCGCCGGTGATGTAGAGCACCGGCACGCCGGCATCGGCCAGCCGCTCGATGGCACGGTACAGCGGGTGGAACTGCTCGTAGTTGGCCAGCTCCGCGTCGACGTTGCGCTTGTCGGACTCGCGCTGCGGCGCGTCGATGAACAAGGCCTGGCCCGACGCGAGCAGCCCCACGGCCGGCTGCCCCGCCGCCCGGGCCGCCAGCAGGTCGGCGGCCCACTGCTCCACCGCCGCCATGGTTTCCTCGCTCATCAGCCGCTCGAACCTGTCATCGCGCCGGCACCGTGTGTCGATGAGCAGCAGCTTCAGCGGCTCGACGTCGATGCGCTGGGCGCCATGGGCGCCGGTGCGCTGGTAGTCGTCGTACAGGGCCAGCGCGGCATCGGCCCAGCGCCTGCGCACCGCGCCGCGCCAGGTGTTGGGCAGCTGCTTCTGCTCGAAAGGGTAGTTGTTCCAGAACTCGTGGTCGTCGGGCAGGCAGGCCACCGGCGCGCGCGCCAGCACCGGCCCCAGCCCGGCGATGCCGAGCGCCGACGAGGCCCAGTTGCGGCGGTACTTCTCGCCCAGGCGCTGCGACAGCGCCGGCTCGGTTTCCGGCAGGTCCTCGAACAGCGGCAGGTCGAGGTACACCTGGTCGCCCAGCATGAGCGTGAGCTGCGGCGAACGCTGGATCTGCGACACGATGGTGCCCAGCAGGCCGCTCGCGTCTTCAGGCTGGAAGTAGCACGAGCACAGCAGGATGTTGAAGCTGCCGTCGAGCACCTGCGGCACCGCATGGGGCAGCGCGGGCGTGACCAGCTCGTGGCGCCAGGCACCGGCCTGGACCTCCACCCGGTAGGGCCGCCCGGGCTGCGGCACCACGAAGCTGAACACGCCGCGGTGGTTCGCCGGCAGGCCGCCGGGGCCGGTGGTGCGGTCGCGTATGGGGGTCAGCGCCGGCGCGCCCAGCGGTGTGGCCGGCTGTCCGTCGATGCGAAACGCCAGCGGCGGCGGCTGCTCGGTGTCGAACAGGCCGACCCACAGCCGGATCAGGCCGGGTTCGGCTGCCTGGGCATACGCAGCAAGACTCATGGGGCCGGATCATTGCACCGGCCCGCGGCTTGTCCAACCCTCTCGAGGGTCAGACCGCCTCGACCTGCCCGCTGCGCAGCGACCGGGTGATGGCCAGCCCGATGCGGGTGGCCTCGGTGGCATCGGCCAGCGTGAGCGGCAAGGCCCGCTCGCCGCGGCAGGCATCGACGAAGGCCTGCATTTCGGCGGCAAAGGCGCCTTCGAAGCGCTCGAAGAAGTCGGCCAGTGCCACATGCCGCACGCCATGCGCGTCGCTCGTGACCACGCGGTCGCGCGCCGCGCCGTGGCCCACCAGCAGCTTGCCTTGCGTGCCGATGACCTCGGTGCTGGTCTCGTGGCCGTGGGCAAAGGTGCGCGAGGCATAGAACACCGCCCGGGCGCCGCCTTCGAACTCCACCGTCGCGAAACCGTTGTCCACGTCGCCGAGGGGCTCGAGGCCCTTGTGGATCGCCACGGTGCCGGTGGCGAACGCACGCTCGGCCCTGGGGTTGCCGAGCATCCAGCGGGCCAGGTCGATGTCGTGCACGCTGCAGTCCATGAACAGGCCGCCAGAGGTGGGTGCGAAGCGGATGAAGGCGCCGGACTCGTCGTTGCGGTCGCAGGTCTGCGACCGCACGATGAAGGCGCGGCCGATCCCGCCCGCATCGACCGCCGCCTTGGCCTGTGCATAGCTCGCGTCGAAGCGCCGCACGAAACCGACCATCGCGACCTGCCGCGGGTGCTCACGCGCCGCCGCCTCGACGCGTTCGCAGTCCGGCAGGTCGAGCGCCAGCGGCTTTTCGACGAAGACATGCTTGCCGGCCTGGAGCGCCGCGATGACCTGGTCGGCATGCAGCGAGGTCGGCGTGACCAGCACCACCGCATCGAGCCCCGGGTCGTTCACGAACCGCTCGAAGCTCTCATGCAGGCGGCCCACGCCCAATTGCGAGGCCGCCCGCTGCAGCTCCGCCGGCACCGGGCTGCAGGCCGCCGCCAGGTCGCAATGCCGGGTGCGCAGCGCCAGGTTCTCGGCATGCCGCCAGCCCAGCCGGCCCAGGCCGGCGATGCCGACCCTGAGGCGGGCGCCCATGTCAGCCCAGCCGCACCGGCTGGCCGGTGCGCATGGACTCGGCAGCCGCATCGGCCAGGCGCTGCGCGGCCACGCCGTCTTCCACCGTGGTGCGGAACGGCTTGCCGTCCTGCAGCCGCTCGAAGAAGTGGGTGACCTCGAGCCGGTAGGCCTCGCGGTAGCGCTGCAGGAAGAAATGCTCCGGGTTGTCGTGGCTCGTGCCGGCCGACGTGGCCAGCGTCACCTCGGTGGGCTTGTGGTTGCCGCAGGCGAGCAGGCCCTTGGAGCCCAGCACCTCGAAGCGCTGGTCGTAGCCGTAGGCGGCGCGCCGGGTGGTGTTGATCTGGCACAACCGCCCCTGCTTCGTGCGGATCGTCACCGCCGTGCTGTCCACGTCGCCCGCCTCGGCGATGGCAGGGTCGGTGAGGCACGAACCGGTGGCGCTGAGCCAAACCGCCTCGTCGCCCAGGATCCAGCGGAACACGTCGAAGTCATGGATCAGCATGTCGCGGAAGATGCCGCCGGACTGCCGGATGTAGTCCACCGGCGGCGCGCCGGGGTCGCGGCTGGTGATGACCAGCATCTCGGGCGTGCCGATCTCGCCGGCATCGAGCCTTTCCTTCGCGGCATTGAAGGTCGGGTCGAAGCGGCGCTGGAAGCCGATCATGCAGGCCACGCCGGCCTCGGCCACCGCGCGGGCGCAAGCCTGTGCGCGATCCACCGACAGGTCCACCGGCTTCTCGCAGAAGATGTGCTTGCGCGCCGCCGCGGCCCGGGTGATGAGCTCGCTGTGGGTGGTGGTGGGCGAGGCGATCGCCACCACGTCGATGCTGGCATCGGCGAACACCGCATCGATGCTCGAGGCGACCTGGGCCCCATGGCGGCCGGCGAGTTCGCGCGCGGCGTCGGCCATCGGGTCGCTCACCAGGGCGAGCTCCACCCCGGGCAGGGCGGCAAGGTTGGCGGCGTGGATGCGGCCGATGCGGCCGGCGCCGAAGAGGGCAACGCGTTTCATCTCAAGCGAGCTCCGAAGAAGAACGGGACGACGAGGACGAGCTGGGCTGGTAGTCCAGCTCGAGGTGGTAGGCCAGCGCAATGAACAGGCTCTGCGCCAGGCACATGGTGTTGGTGAGCGAGCGGAAGCCGAAGGTGCTGCTTTCCTGCACCAGCAGCACCGCGCTGGCGTCGCGCGCCACCGGGCTCATGCGGCTGTCGGTGATGGCGATGAGGCGCGCGCCGCGCGCGAGCGCCGTTTCACAGCAGAACTGCGTTTCCTCGGCATACGGCGCGAACGAGACGGCGATCACCACGTCGCCCGGCTTCACGCCGCGCATCTGCCCTTCATGCATGCTGCCGATCGCGGTGACCTGGTGGACCGGCTTGTCGGTGTGCTGCAGCGCATACGCCAGATAGGCGGCCACCGCATACGAACGCCGCGTGCCCAGGATCCACACCGAGGGCGCCTCGGCCAGCAGGTCCACCGCCGCGGTGAAGGCCGAGCTGTGCAGGTCGCGCTGCAGCTCCTGCATGCCGGCGATGCTGCCGCCGATGAATTCGTGCGCGATGTCGGCGCTCGACAGCCGCCCCTGTGCGGTGTCGATCACCTGGCGGATGCGCGCCTGGTAGTTGCGGCTGGGCGCGATCTGCTGCGCGATGCCCTCGCGGAAGATTTTTTGCATCTCGGAGTAGCCGGAGAAACCGAAATGCTTCGCGAAGCGGATCACCGCCGATGGCTGGACCTCGCAGCGCTCGGCCACGTCTTGGATGCGCTCGAGCGCCAGATGGTCGCGATGCCGCTCCACGTAGTTGGCTATCACTTTCAGCTGGCGGCTCAGTTTTTCGTAGTCGGCGCTGATCTTCTTCAGCAGCTCGTCGACCGTGGTGATGGCGGGAGGCGGGGTTCTCATGAGGGCACGCTTGTTCGACCTTGGGCGCCATTGGATCAGAAAAACAGAAAAAACTTTCTACGGGAAATCACGAAAGAACAAAAATTCTCTCGCTTCCTAGAATCCTCCACAGGGTCGCCAGTGCGTGCGTCCCGTGAGGCGAAGTACCCGACCCGACAGACCAGAACACAGGAGACGACATGACTTCGATGCTCTTCAAGCGGCCGGTGCGCACGGCGCTGGCCCTGGCCGTGCTGCTGGCCGCCGCGGGCGGCGCCCAGGCCGCCGGCAAGTACGTGCTGATCAGCCACGCGCCGGACTCGGACTCGTGGTGGAACACGATCAAGAACGCCATCAAGCAGGCCGGCGAGGACTACGGCGTGCAGGTGGACTACCGCAACCCGCCCAGCGGCGACCTCGCCGACATGGCCCGCCTCATCGAGCAGGCGGCCGCCGCCGGCTACGACGGCGTCATCACCACGATCGCCGACTACAACGTGCTGCAGGGCGCGATCAAGAAGGTGACCGACAAGAAGATCCCGCTCATCACCATCAACTCCGGCACCACCGAGCAGAGCGAGAAGCTCGGCGCGCTCATGCATGTGGGCCAGCCCGAATACGACGCCGGCAAGGGTGCCGGCGAGCGCGCCAAGGCCGCAGGCATCAAGAGCTTCCTGTGCGTGAACCACTACGCCACCAACCCGGCCTCGTTCGAGCGCTGCCGCGGCTTTGCAGAAGCCATCGGCGCCGACTACAAGAAGTCCACCCTCGACGCCGGCGACGACCCGACCACCATCGAGTCGAAGGTGTCGGCCTACCTGCGCCAGAACGCTGGCACCCAGGCGGTGCTCACGCTCGGCCCCACCTCGGCCCATCCGACGCTGAAGGTGATCGAGAAGGGCGGCCTGAAGGGCAAGCTCTGGATGGCGACCTTCGACCTTTCCGACGAGATCAGCAAGGGCATCAAGGACGGCACGGTGCAGTTCGCCATCGACCAGCAGCCCTACCTGCAGGGCTACATCCCGGTGGCGGTGCTGGCCACGATGAAGGAAATGAAAGGCGCCGACCAGAAGCGCGTGGCCGACGCGGTGAAGGGCAATGCCAAGGCGAAGAAGCGCTTCGACGAATACGGCCTCGCCCCGGCCTACGGCGCGCGCCACATCGGCTCCGGGCCGGGGTTCGTCACGAAAGACAACATCGGCAAGGTCGAGAAGTACGCGGGGCAGTACCGCTGAAAGTCCCTCAGCAAGCCACCGCTTCCCGTTCGGGCTGAGGTATCGAAGCCCTGCGACAAGCGTTGCGAGCCCTTCGATACGCCTTGGCGTACCTTGCCCTGAGGTATCGAAGGGGTCAGGGCGAACGGAAGTGGTGGTGCACGCGATGCCTGCAATGGCTCGCCCATGAACAGGAGATCCCAATGGCTGCGGTTCCGGCCCATCCTCACGTCGCCATGACGCCTCGCGACAACGCCCCACCCTCCGACGAACGCGTGCGCAGCATCGGCCCGCTGCGCCGCTTCCTGTCGCGCCCGGAGTTCGGCTCCATCTCCGGAGCGGTGCTGGTGTTCGCGCTGTTCGCGGTGACCGCCGGCGACTCCGGCATGTTCAGCGCCGAGGGCGCGATGAACTGGGCCACGGTGGCCGCCTTCCTGGGCCTCATCGCGGTGGGTGCGGCGCTCCTGATGATCGGCGGCGAGTTCGACCTGTCGATCGGTTCGATGATCGGCTTCGCCGGCATGATGCTCGCCATCCCGGCGCTCTACTGGGGCTGGCCGCTGTGGCTGGCCTGCCTGTTCGCCTTCGCGCTGGCCATGGCGCTGGGCTCGCTCAACGGCTACCTCGTCATGAAGACCGGGCTGCCGTCGTTCATCGTCACGCTCGCGTTCTATTTCATCCTGCGCGGCCTGTCGCTGGCCTTGTCGACCCTGCTCACCGGCAAGACCATCATCAGCACCAACGAAGGCGCCACGCTGCGCGAGCTGGCAGCCAACGACGCGGTGTTCTCGGCACTCTTCTCCGGCCATGTGCTCACCGGCCTCTTCAACGACCTGGCGCACTGGGGCTGGATCGCCGCGCGCGACGACGGCACTGCACTCGCGATCGGCGTGCCCAAGGTGGTGGTGTGGTGGGTGGCGCTCACCCTGGCAGGGGCCTTCCTGCTCGCCCGCACCCGCTTCGGCAACTGGATCCTCGCGGTGGGCGGCGACGCCAACGCCGCCAAGAACACCGGCATCCCGGTGGCGCGGGTGAAGATCACGCTGTTCGTGCTGATGGCCGTGTGCTCCACGCTGTTCGCCGTGCTGCAGGTGGCCGACGCGGGCTCCGCGGCCGCGGACCGCGGGCTGCAGAAGGAGTTCGAGGCCATCATCGCCGCGGTGATCGGCGGCTGCCTGCTCACCGGCGGCTACGGCTCGGTGGTGGGCGCCTCGATCGGCGCGCTGATCTTCGGCGTGGTGCAGATCGGCATCGGCTACACCAGCATCGACAACAACTGGTACCGCGTCTTCCTCGGCGCCATGCTGCTGGCTGCGGTGCTGTTCAACAACTTCATCCGCCGCCGCGTCGCGCTAGGCAAGCGTTGAGGACCCGCGATGAGCGAATACATCCTCCAGCTCGAAAACATCAGCAAGTTCTTCGGCTCGGTGATCGCGCTCAACGGCGTGACGCTGCGGCTCAGGCATGGTGAGGTGCACTGCCTGCTGGGCGACAACGGCGCCGGCAAGTCCACCCTCATCAAGACGCTGGCCGGCGTGCACCGCCCCGACAAGGGCGAGTACCTGGTGGACGGCGAGCGGGTGCGCTTCCGCTCGCCGCGCGAGGCGCTCGACCTGGGCATCGCCACCGTCTACCAGGACCTGGCGCTGGTGCCGATGATGAGCGTGGCACGCAACTTCTTCATGGGCCGCGAGCCGCAGAAGAAGCTCTTCGGCCTGCTGCCGGTGATGGACCATGCGCTGGCGGCACACACCGCGGTCGAGAAGCTGGGCGAGATGGGCATCCGGGTGCGTGACGCCGACCAGATGATCGGCACCATGTCCGGCGGCGAGAAGCAGTGCCTGGCCATCGCCCGCGCCATCCACTTCGGCGCGCGGGTGCTGATCCTCGACGAACCGACCGCCGCGCTGGGCGTGAAGCAGAGCGTCAACGTGCTCAAGCTCATCGGCAAGGCACGCGAGCGCGGCATCTCGGTGATCTTCATCACCCACAACGTGAACCACGCCTACCCGATCGGCGACAGCTTCACGCTGCTCAACCGCGGCAAGTCGCTGGGCACCTACGCCAAGGCCGCCATCGGCAAGGACGAGGTGCTCGACATGATGGCCGGCGGCGCCGAGATGCAGAAGCTGATGGGCGAACTGGAAGGGGTGACCATTTGACCTCGCTGAACTTTCCCTCGGGCCGCCGCTTCGACCTCGCCTGCCTCGGCCGGCTGGCGGTGGACCTGTATGCCGAGCAGGTGGGCTGCGGGCTGGAGGACGCCGCCAGCTTCGCCCGGTACCTGGGCGGCTCGTCGGCCAACGTGGCCTTCGGCACTGCCCGGCTGGGCCTTTCGAGCGCAATGATCTCGCGGGTGGGCAACGAGCAGATGGGCCGCTTCCTGCTGGCCACGCTGCAGCGTGAAGGCTGCGACACCTCGCAGGTGCAAGTGGATCCGCAACGCCTCACCGGCCTCGTGCTGCTGGGCCTGAAGGACCGCGACACCTTCCCGCTGCTCTTCTACCGCGAGAACTGCGCCGACATGGCGCTCGACGCCGCCGGCATCGACGAGGGCTTCATCGCGCAATGTCGCGCGCTGGCCGTCACCGGCACCCACCTGTCGACGCCGCAGGTCCGCAAAGCCGCGCACACCGCGCTCGACCATGCGGCGAAACACGGTGTCGTGCGCGTGCTCGACATCGACTACCGGCCGGTGCTGTGGGGCCTCACCGGGCGCGGCGCCGGCGACAACCGCTACGTGCCGGATGCCCGGGTGACGCAGCAGCTGCAGGCATCGCTGCCGCGCTTCGACCTGCTGGTGGGCACCGAGGAGGAATTCCTCATCGCCGGTGGCGTGCCGGGCGACCTGCTCGCCTCGCTGCAGGCGGTGCGGGCCGTCACCCCGGCGGTGCTGGTGGTCAAGCGCGGCGCGCTCGGCTGCAGCGTGATCGAAGGCGCGATTCCCGGGCGCATCGAGGACGCGCCCGCCTTTGCCGGCGAGCGGGTCGAAGTGCTCAACGTGCTGGGCGCGGGCGACGCCTTCCTCGCCGGCCTGCTGGCCGGCCTGCTGCGTGGCCGCGGCTGGGAAGAGTCGGCCCGCATCGCCAACGCCTGCGGCGCGATCGTGGTGTCGCGCCACGGCTGCGCGCCGGCCATGCCGACGCCGGCCGAGCTGGCGCACTGGTTCGGCGGACAGCGCCCGCCGCGGGTGGACAGCGACCGGCAGCTCGCCCACCTGCACCGCGTGACGGCACCACGCGCCAGATGGTCCGAGCTGCAGGTGATGGCCTTCGATCACCGCAGCCAGTTCCACGACCTGGCGCGCAGCCTGGGGGCGGCCGAGGCGCGCCTGCCTGCCCTCAAGCGCCTGCTGGTGCGCGCCGCCGAGCGGGCCGAGACCGAGCTGGGCCTGCAGGGCCGGCTGGGCGTGCTGGCCGACGGCCGCTACGGCGAGGCCGCGCTGCACGATGCCACCGGCCGCGGCTGGTGGGTCGGCCGCCCGATCGAGCTGCCCGGCTCGCGGCCGCTGCGCTTCGACGAGTCCGACTCGGTGGGCAGCGCGCTGCTGCACTGGCCGCGCGAGCAGGTGGTGAAGTGCCTGGTGCACTACCACCCTGACGATCCGGTGATGCTGCGCCTCGAACAGGAAGCGCAGTTGCTGCAGCTGTGGGCCGCCACGCGCGAGAGCGGGCATGAGCTGCTGCTGGAGGTGATTCCGCCACGCACCGGCAGCGGCGACGCCGACGATGCCGTGCTGCGTTCACTGCAGCGCCTGTACAACCTGGGCCTGAAGCCCGAGTGGTGGAAGCTCGCGCCCATGAGCGAAGCCGGCTGGGCCCGGCTCGGCGCGCTGGTCAAGGCCCGCGACCCCCACTGCCGCGGCGCGGTGATCCTGGGGCTCAACCAGCCGATTGCCGAGCTGGTGAAGAGCTTCGCTCTGGCACGCGATCCCGTCGTCAAGGGCTTCATGGTCGGCCGCAGCCTGTGGGCCGGACCCAGCCGCAGCTGGCTGGCCAACGAGATCGACGACGCCACGCTGATCGACGGCGTGCTGCAGAACTTCAGTCAACTGGTGGAAGGCTGGCGCACCAGCCGATCCCCCCTCGCGAGGGCCGCCTGATGAGCAAGACGGTACGAATCACGATGTCCCAGGCGCTGGTGCGGCACCTCGCCGCGCTGCGCGTGGAAACGGCCGACGGCCGGCTGCTGCCCTACTTCGGCGGCGTGTTCTCGATCTTCGGCCACGGCAACGTGGCCGGGATCGGCGAAGCGCTGTCGGCCGAGCGCGAACGGCTCGCCACCTACCGGGCCCACAACGAGCAGGCCATGGCGCATGCCGCCATCGCGTTCGCGAAGGCGCAGTTCCGGCAGCGTGCGATGGCGGTCACCACCTCCATCGGGCCGGGCGCCACCAACCTCGTCACCGCCGCCGCGCTGGCGCATGTGAACCGCCTGCCGGTGCTGCTGCTGCCGGGCGACGTGTTCGCCTCGCGAGCGCCCGACCCGGTGCTGCAGCAGCTCGAGGACTTCCACCACGGCGACCTGTCCGCCAACGACAGCCTGCGGCCGGTGGTGCGCTACTTCGACCGCCTGATGCGGCCCGAGCAGGTCCTGACCGCCCTGCCGCGCGCCCTCCAGGTGATGACCGACCCGGCCCTGTGCGGACCGGTGTGCCTGGCGCTGCCGCAGGACGTGCAGACCGAAGCCTTCGACTGCCCGGAGGACTTCCTGCGCCCGGAGCCGATCCGCCTGCGCCGCCCGCCGCCGGATGCACAGGAACTGGCGCGCGCCGTGCAGCGGCTGCGTGTGGCCCGCAAGCCCGTGGTGGTGGCCGGCGGCGGCGTGCTCTACAGCCAGGCCGGCGCCGCGCTGCGGGCCTTCTGCGAAGCGCACGGCGTGCCGGTGGCCGAGTCGCAGGCCGGCAAGGGCAGCCTGGCCTGGGACCATGCGCTGAACCTCGGCGCGCTCGGCGTCAGCGGTTCGCCCGCAGCCAACGCGATGGCGGCCGACGCCGACCTCGTGCTCGCGGTCGGCACCCGGCTGTCGGACTTCACGACCGGCTCGCATGCGCTGTTCGGCCAGGCTCGTCTGCTCGGCCTGAACGTGCAGCCGCTCGATGCCGGCAAATGGGGCGGCCAGGCGCTGGTGGCCGATGCGGCGGCGGGCCTGGCACAGCTCTCGTCGGCGCTGGGCGGCTGGCAGGCCGACTCGGCCTGGACCGCACGCGCCGAGGCCCTGGCCTCGCAGTGGCGCCAGCGGGTGGCCGCCCTCACCGGCGCTGCCCCTCCGCAGGGCAGCCTGCCCTACGACGCCGAGGTGATCGGCGCGGTGCAGGCCAGCGCCGCCGATTCGCCGCAGCGCGACGTGGTCGTCTGTGCCGCCGGCACGCTGCCGGCCGAGCTGCACAAGCTGTGGCGCACCGGCGCGCCGGGCGGCTACCACATGGAGTACGGCTACTCCTGCATGGGCTACGAGATCGCCGGCGGCCTGGGCGTGAAGCTGGCGCGACCCGAGGCCGAGGTGATCGTGATGGTGGGCGACGGCTCCTACCTCATGATGAACAGCGAGATCGCCACCTCGGTGATGCTGGGCGCCAAGCTCATCGTGGTGGTGCTCGACAACCGCGGCTACGGCTGCATCCACCGGCTGCAGCGCGCCTGCGGCGGCACGCGGTTCAACAACCTGCTGGCCGACTGCGCGGGCGAAGCCGGCGCCGACGTCGAGATCGACTTCGCGGCCCATGCCAGGAGCCTGGGCGCGGTGGCCGAACACGTGGCCGACGTCGCCGGCCTCCAGGCCGCGATGCAACGCGCCCGGGCGGCCGCGCGCACCCACGTGATCGTGATCGACACCTCGCCCGAGCGCACCACCGAAGACGGCGGCGCCTGGTGGGAGGTGGCCGTCCCGGAAGTCTCCGAACGCAGCGAAGTCCGAGCCGCTCGCGACAGCTACATCGCCAACAAGCGCCAGCAGCGCTTCTGAGGAAGCCTTCATGACCTGGAACGTCCGCATCGGCATCAACCCCATTTCCTGGAGCAACGACGACCTGCCCGAACTGGGCGGCGACACCCCGCTCGAGACGGCATTGAGCGAGGGCGCCGAGATCGGCTACGAAGGCTTCGAGCTTGGCAACAAGTTCCCGAAGGAGCCCGGTGCGCTGGCCGACAAGCTCGCCGAGTTCAAGGTGGCCTGCGTGTCGGGCTGGTATTCGGGCTGGCTCGCCGAAGGCGAGCTCGATGCCGAGATCGACCGCTGCGCCGCCCACATGAAGAAGCTGCAGTTCAACGGCTGCAGGGTGGCGGTGTACGGCGAAGTGGCCGGCTCCATCCAGGGGCGCATCGACACACCGCTCGCCAGGCGGCCGGTGTTCACGAGCGATGCCCAATGGCAGGGCTATGCGAAACGCCTCGACGCCTTCGGCGAGCACCTGCAGGCGGCCTACGGCCTCACGCTCGCCTACCACCACCACATGGGCGCCTACGTGCAGGCCCCCGAAGACGTGGACCGCCTGATGGCGGAGACCGACCCGGCGCTGGTCGGCCTGCTGTTCGACACCGGCCATGCCTACTTCGGCGGGGCCAGCGATCCGGTGGCCCTGTTGAAGAAACACGCGAAGCGGGTGGTGCATGCGCACTGCAAGGACGTGCGCGCCGAGGTGGTGGAGATGTCGCGCAACCGGCAGTGGAGCTTCCTGCAGTCGGTGCTCAACGGCGCCTTCACCGTGCCGGGCGACGGCGCGATCGACTTCGCCGCCGTGCTGCAGACGCTGCGGCATGCCGGCTATGAAGGCTGGCTGGTGGTCGAGGCCGAGCAGGACCCGGCGGTGGCGCCGAGCTACCAGTACGCGAAGAAGGGCTACGAGACGCTGCGCGCCTTGGTGGAGAAGCTCTCATGAGTTCGCTGTTGGTGAAAGCCGCGCCGCGGGACCGGCGCATCGTGGAGGTGACGCCGACCTCGGCAGGCTGGCGCTACGTGGGCTTCGAGGCGCTGCGGCTCGCGCCGGGCGAGGAGCACGCGATCGACACCGGCACGCGCGAGCTGTGCCTGGTGGTGCTCACCGGCCAGGTCGACGTGCAGGTGGGTGCCGAGCGCTACACGGCCCTGGGCACGCGCGACAGCGTGTTCGAGCCGGTGTCGCCCGCCGCGCTGTACCTGCCGCCCGGCCGCACGCTGAAGGTCACCGCCGGGCGCGCCAGCGAAGTGGCGCTGTGCACCGCGCCCGCCGAGGGCCGGCACGGGGCCCGGGCCATCGACCCGGCTGCCATGAAGCGCAGCGTGCGAGGCAGCGGCGCCAACACCCGCTACATCTGCGACATCCTGCCGGAGAGCGACCCGCTGGCCGAGCACCTGCTGGTGGTGGAGGTGCTCACGCCGGCCGGGCATTCGTCGAGCTACCCGCCGCACAAGCACGATGCCGACACCAGCGACGAGACCCAGCTCGAGGAAACCTACTACCACCGCCTGAACCCGCCGCAGGGCTTTGCCTTCCAGCGCGTCTACACCGACGACCGCAGCCTCGACGAAGCCATGGCGGTGGAGAACCACGACGTGGTGATGGTGCCCAGGGGTTACCACCCCGTCGTCGCCCCGCACGGCTACGACCTGTACTACCTGAACGTGATGGCCGGCCCGGGCCGGCGATGGCAGTTCAAGAACGACCCGGCGCACGAATGGATGCTGCGCTGAGGGCCGCGGCGCACCGCGGCGGCGCTACAGCTTCGGGATGCGGATGCGGCTCACCATCAGCGAGCCCGACAGCGCGAACAGCAGCACCAGCGGGTGCAGGGTGAAGCCGGCGATCCTGACCGCGCCGAACCACATCTGGTCGCCCAGGGCGCCCTGCCACGCCGCCACCGCCAGGACCATCACCAGCACCAGCGAGGTGGGGATGGGGGTGCCCTCGAAGTACTTCACCTTGTCGCCGCCTTCGGCAAGCTTTTCTGCCGTGACGTTGTAGCGCGCCAGGCGCGACACGCCGCAGGCCACGAAGAACACCAGCACGATGCGGTCGTACAGGCCCTGCATGCCACAGCCGTAGGCGATGGCCGCGGGCGCCACGCCGAAGGAGATGACGTCGGCCAGCGAGTCGAGCTCGCGCCCCATGGCCGAGCTGCGCTGGCGCCAGCGGGCGATGCGGCCGTCGAGCACGTCGAACACAAGCGCCACCGGAATGAGCGCGCAGGCGAAGTAGATGTGCAGCACGTCGCGCGACTGCAGGTACGACATGACCGAAAAGAGGGCGCCCACGCCGCAGAACGCGTTGGCGAGGGTGAACCAGTCCGCGAGGTGGAACTCGCGGATCATCGAGAAGGGTTTCGGGCGGCTGTTCATGGCGGCGAGCATAGTGCAGCAACCGCCGTGCCGCGCCGACCTGTTTCATCGGCGGCGACCTCGCGCAACATGGGACTGAGGGTACAGGGAACACGGCTTGCCGCCCGTGGCTGCCCATCCCTCTGGAGCCGCCATGAAGAAGCCTTCGATTTCGCGCACGCCCGTCGCCGCGGTTTGCGGCAGCTGCGTTGCCGGCCTGCTGCTCGCCCTGCCGCACGGCAGTGCGCAGAATGCCCCCCCGCGGCGCGATGCAGTGCAGGAGGCACAGGCGCCTGCCAGTGCGGTGCCGATCACCCGGCCCGAGCAGCAGAAGCAGCCGCAGGACCGTCCTGATCGCTTCACCGCGCCGAACGCCCAGCCTTCGTCGCCGGCCTTCGCGGCCCAGCCCGATGCCGGCAAGATCACCGGCTTCGACTTCTACCGCGACCCGCTCAACGCGAAGAAGCCGATGCAGACCTTCGAGGAGACAATGGCGGCCGACGTGCGCGACAAGCCGCGGGTGATGGACAGCCACCGGCGCCTGCTCGAAGCGCGCTATGACCTCAAGCCGCGGCTGGACGGCGAGGCCCGCATGTCGCGCGGCAAGCCGCTGCCGGTGGGCCCGACCGCGCGGCTGGCGGCCGGCATGAGCTGGGAGAAGCTCGCCGCCATGGCGCCGGAAGAAATGCGCCGCCAGGGCCTGTTCCCCTACCCTTCGCTGCCGCATCCCAAGCAGGTGACCGGCGGACAGGTGTTCCCGCAGATGCAGATCGACATGTTTCCGCGGCTGCAGCGCTTCGACGTGGACTTCGACCTGCCCGAGGCCTTCCTGCCGGAATTCCCGCCGGCGATCTTCTTGCAGAACCGCCCGGAGCTGGGCGACGTCTCGCGCGGGGAGGTGGTCTCGATCAACAACTTCTACCGGCTCTTCAAGGACCTGCTGACGCCGGTGCAGCTCAACGGCCTGCAATTCCTGCTGACGCCCCTGCCGCAGGAGGAGTTCAACCCGACCGACGACCGCAAGAGCGCACAGCCCAGCCTGGGCGTGGCCTGCTTCGACTGTCACGTCAACGGCCACACGACCGGGCAGTTCCACCTGAACCCCGACACGCGGCCGCAGGAGCGGCGGCTGCGGCTGGACACCACTAGCCTGCGCGGCCTGTTCGCCCAGCAGATCCACGGCTCCAAGCGCAGCCTGCGCTCGGTGGAGGACTTCACCGAGTTCGAATTCCGCACCGCCTACTTCAATGGCGACCCGATCCACGCCATGAAGAAGGGCTTCCCGATCATCGACCGCATCCATGTGAGCCACATGGCGCAGTTCCAGAACATGCTGGACTTCCCGCCCGCGCCCAAGCTGCTGCCGGACGGCCGGCTCGACAAGGCCAAGGCCACCGACCGCGAGGAACGCGGCGAGAAGATCTTCTTCGGCAAGGGACGCTGCGCCAGCTGCCACACGCCGCCGGCCTTCCTGGACCAGCAGATGCACGACCTGCACCTCGAGCGCTTCGTCAATGAACCCGGCGACGGGCCGATGAAGACCTTCACCCTGCGCGGCATCAAGGACAGCCCGCCCTACCTGCACGACGGCCGGCTGCTCACGCTCGAAGACACGGTGGAGTTCTTCAACCTCGTGCTGCAGCTGAAGCTCAGCACCGAGGAGAAGCGCGACCTGGTGGCCTACATGCGGCAGCTGTAGGGCCGGGCAGACCGGCCCGCGCCTTCGCCTTCCTCGTTCAGCCTTCGTCGTCGTTGGCCGCAGGCGCGGCGCCGCGCTCGCCGATGGTGGCGAAGCCGCCCTGCCCTTCGGCGGCGCCCAGGTTGGCCTGGCCCACCGCCCGGCGCAACAGCGTCTCGGCATCGCGCCCGTGCTCGGGGTACAGCGAAAAGCCGATGCTCACCGTGATGCCGACCTCGCGGCCGGTGATGCTGAACGGCCGATGCAGCGCCTGGGCCAGCTTGGCAGCGACGCGCTGGCCGTCGTCGGCGCTGTCGATCCAGGCCAGCAGCACGCCGAACGCGTCGCGTCCGATCGAGGCGACCACGTCGCTGGCGCGCAGCGCCGAGCGCAGGCGCACCGCCGCCTTGCGGCGCAGCACGTTGGCCGACTCGAGGCCCAGCATCGATTCGATGCGGGCCAGCCCGCCCACCCGCAAGGCCAGCAGCGCCATCGGCGCGGGTTCGCGTTCGCGCAGCGCGAACAGGTGGGTCATGTGGTCGAGCAGGCGGGTCTGATTGGGCAGGCCGGTCGACAGGTCGGTGAGCTGGGACTTCTGCGCAAGCTGCTCCAGCGCCTTGCGCTGCACCGCCAGCGCGAGCCGGCGCGAGAGCACCGCGGCGTCGGCCGCCTCGGCGCTCGACAGCAGGTCGGCCACGCCCAGCGGCATCAGCCGCGCGGCCATGGATGGGTCAGGCTCGCCCGCCGCCAAGGCCACGACGACCGCCGATTCGAGCACCGCCTGCGACAGCGCCGGCCAGGCGGCCAGGGCCTCGGCATGCTGTGCGGAAGGCAAGGCAACCAGCACGCAGTCGTGGCGACGCGCCTGCAGGTGTTGCGCCGCCTCGTCGAGCGTGGCGCAGGGCAGCGGGGTGAAGGCGCCCCAATCGGGAACGAGCGCGGGCGCGGCCATGCCGACACACAGGAGGCTCTGGGCAGGGGCGCTCATTCGCAGTCGTTCGGTTCGTGAAGCTACCCGCCGATTAAAGCGCAGCGGGGGCTTGGCGCGCCAGTGCGCGTTGCCGGATCTCCTCGAAATCGGCCGGCCGGCGATGCAGCTCGAGCCGGCTGCCGGCCTTGGCGATCTGGCTGGGGATGTCGTGACCGATCAGCGCCGGCAGCCGCTTCGCCGCGGCGGTGAGCCTGGCGAGGTCCACGCCGGTGTCGTAGCCCATCAGCTGCAGCGCATGCACGATCTCCTCGCTGCAGACGTTGCCGGTGGCGCCCGGCGCATAAGGGCAGCCGCCGATGCCGCCCACCGAGGCGTCGAAGCGGTCGGCGCCGGCGTCGATGGCGGCCAGCACGTTGGCCAGCCCCATGCCGCGGGTGTTGTGGAAGTGCAGCGTGAGCTCGGTGCCCGGCCAGCGTTCTCGGAACGCGGCGATGAGCGCCGCCACCTGCGGCGGGTAGGCCATGCCGGTGGTGTCGCACAGGGTCACGCCGGTGGCGCCCAGCCTTTCGATGTGGCGCGCGCACCAGTCGAGCACCGTGTTGGCCGGCACGTCGCCTTCCATCGGGCAGCCGAACGAACACGACAGCGACACGTTGACCGCCACGCCGGCCGGCCGGCCGAGGGCCGCCACCTCGGACAGCGCGGCGAACGACTGGTCGCGCGTCATGCGCAGGTTGGCCAGGTTGTGGGTTTCGCTGGCCGACATCACCAGGTTGAGCTCGTCGGCCTTCGATTCGATGGCGCGTTCGGCCCCGCGCAGGTTGGGCACCAGCGCGCTGTACACCACGCCCGGCAGGCGCCGGATCTCGCGCAGCACCACCTCCGCATCGCGCAGCGCCGGGATCGCCCTGGGCGAGACGAAGGCGGTGACCTCGATCTTCGCGAGGCCGGCGTCCGACAGCGCGTTCACCAGCGCGATCTTCTCGTCGGTGGGCACGAAGGCCTCCTCCACCTGCAGCCCGTCGCGCGGGCCGACCTCCTGCATGTGGATGCGCTGCCCAGCTCCCTGCCACCGGCCCATCATCCGACCACCTTCCTGCCGCGCAGCGCGGCGATGTCCTGCGCCGAAAAACCGATCTCGCCCAGCACCGCGTCGGTGTCGTCGCCCAGCTTCGGCGCCGGCGAACGCACGCTGCCGGGCGTGCCCATCAGCTTGGGCACGATGCCCGGCACCTCCAGCTCATGTCCGTCGCGCGTGGCCTGCGACAGGATCATGTCGCGCGCACGGTAGTGCGGGTCCTCGACGATGTCCTTGGCGGTGTACACGCGCCCGCAGGGCACCTTGGCTGCGCCGAGCTGCTGCAGCACCGCATCGACCGCTCGCGTGCGCGTCCAGTCCTCGATGGCCGCGTCGATCTCGGCCACCCGCTTCACCCGGCCGGCGTTGTTGGCCAGCCCCGGGTCGCTGCCCAGGTCGTCGCGGCCGATGGCCTGCATGAGCCGCCTGAAGATCGAGTCGCCGTTGCCCGCGACCAGCACCACGCCGTCGGTGCAGCGGTAGGCATTCGACGGCGCGATGCCCGGCAGCGCCGAGCCCGCCGGCTCGCGCACCGCGCCGAAGGCGCTGTATTCGGGGATCAGGCTTTCCATCACGTTGAGCACCGCTTCGGTGAGCGCCACGTCGATCACCTGCCCCTTGCCGCCGTTCACCTTGCGGTGATAGAGCGCGGTCAGCACGCCGATGGTGCCGTGCAGCGCGGCCAGCGTGTCGCCGATGGAGATGCCGCAGCGCACCGGCACCCGCCCCGGCTCGCCGGTCAGGTGGCGCAGGCCGCCCATCGCTTCGCCGATGGCGCCGAAGCCCGGCAGGTCGCGGTAGGGCCCGGTCTGGCCGTAGCCCGAGATGCGCAGCATCACCAGGCCGGGGTTGAGCCGCGAAAGCTCGTCCCAGCCCATGCCCCAGCCTTCGAGCGTGCCGGGGCGGAAGTTCTCGACCAGCACGTCGGCCTGCGCGATGAGCTTGCGTGCGATGTCCTGCCCGGCGCTTTCGCGCAGGTCCAGCGCGATGGAGCGCTTGTTGCGCGACTGCACCTGCCACCACACCGAGGTGCCGTCCTGCAGCATGCGCCAGTTGCGCAACGGGTCGCCGGCGCCCGGCGGCTCGATCTTGATGACCTCGGCGCCGAATTCGCCCAGCGTCTTGCCGACGAAGGGGCCGGCGATGAGCTGGCCCATCTCGACCACACGCAGGCCGGCCAGCGCGCCGGGGCTCAGGTTGGGAAGGTTCATGGTGCAGGGTCCCTGTCGATGACGTTGAGCCGGCTTTGTCTTGCGCGTGCCGGCTGTGCCGCGAATTCTCTGGAGCGGCGGCCCGTGGCGGAATGACCGTGTGGCGGCTGGAGCTTTCACCGAATGCGAAAGCCGTTTCCGGGAAAGCCCGGATGTCGCAGTCAGGGGGTGTCGGCGGCCCCGGAAACGAGGTGGTCGCGCAGCAGCCGCGCCGGCCGCGGCAGGGCCGCGAGGTCGCGCACGCCGATCAGCAGCTCGCGCTCGACCCACGCGTCGGTGAGCTCGATGCGCCGCAGGCCCATCGAGCGCAGGTGGGGCTGCACCGCCGCGTCGGGCAGCACCGCGATGCCCAGGCCGGCGGCCACCATCTGGCACATCGCATCGAAGCTGCGCACGTGAATGCGGATGCGCAGGCTGCGGCCGAGCTGCCCGGTCTCGAGGGCGAGCCGCTGTGCCAGCGAGGTGGCCTGCGACAGGCTCACGAAGTCGTGGTCGGTGGCCTCGGCGAAGGCGATGCGCTCGTGCGCGGCCAGCGGGTGCGAGGCCGGCACCACCAGCACCAGCCGGTCGCGCCGGTAGGTGACGGCCGAAAGGCCGGGCGCCGAGGTGCGCTCGGCAAAGATGCCCATCTCGGCGCGCCCGTCGAGCACCGCGGCCACCACGTCCTGGCTGTCCTGCTCGTGCATCTCGATGCGGATGCCCGGATGGCGCGCCACGAAACCGGCCAGGTCGCCAGGCAGGAACTGGGTGATCGCCGAGGTGTTGGCCCACAGCCGCACCACGCCGACGATGCCGCGCGCATGGTCGGACAGCTCGGCCGCGAGCTGGTCCACGTCGGACAGGATGCGCTGCGCATGCCGGTGCAACGCCTGGCCGGCCAGCGTGAGCGTGACGCCGCGCGAGTGCCGCTCGAGCAGCTCGGCACCCACCGCGGCCTCGAGGTCGGAGATGCGCTTGCTGGCCGCGCCCACCGCCAGGTGCGCGAGCTCGGCGCCCTTGCTGATGCTGCCGCTGCGCACCACCAGGTTGAACAGGTGCAGAGAGACCAGGTCGAGGCGGTGCAGGTTCATCTTGCGCGGGCGGGCATGGCAGGGGTGGTGGCCCCCAGGGGCGGGACGGCGGCGACTTTACGCCGTCGCCGGCTGTCCGGGCCCCGGTCTTGAAACGCCTTCCTCCATCCCTATAATTCCGCGGTGTTAGCACTCGACCAGGTTGAGTGCTAGTGACCCGGACCTGCCGGCCAGAGCACGGGTCAGTGAGCGCAAACAACCGCTCCAGCCACACGTTCCCAAGGATCCTCTACTCAAGGAGATGCAATGAAACTTCGTCCTTTGCACGATCGCGTGATCGTCAAGCGCCTGGAAAACGAAACCAAGACCGCTTCGGGCATCGTGATCCCGGACAACGCCGCCGAGAAGCCCGACCAGGGCGAAGTGCTCGCAGTCGGCCCCGGCAAGCGCAATGACAAGGGCGATTTCGTGGCCCTGAACGTCAAGGTGGGCGACCGCGTGCTGTTCGGCAAGTACAGCGGCCAGACCGTCAAGGTCGATGGCGACGAACTGCTGGTGATGCGCGAAGAGGACCTCTTCGCCGTGGTCGAGAAGTAAGCCCCAGGCGCTTCCTCTGCTCACTCACCAACCAACACTGAATTCGGAGAACTGAACATGGCAGCAAAAGACGTTGTCTTCGGCGGCGAAGCACGTGCCCGCATGGTCGAAGGCGTGAACATCCTGGCCAACGCGGTCAAGGTGACCCTGGGCCCCAAGGGCCGCAACGTGGTGCTCGAGCGCTCCTTCGGCGCCCCCACCGTGACCAAGGACGGCGTGTCCGTGGCCAAGGAAATCGAGCTGAAGGACAAGCTCCAGAACATGGGCGCCCAGATGGTCAAGGAAGTCGCTTCCAAGACCTCCGACAACGCCGGTGACGGCACCACCACCGCCACCGTGCTGGCCCAGGCCATCGTGCGCGAAGGCATGAAGTACGTGGCCGCCGGCATGAACCCGATGGACCTGAAGCGCGGCATCGACAAGGCGGTCACCGCCCTGGTCGAGCAGCTGAAGAAGGCCTCCAAGCCCACCACCACCTCGAAGGAAATCGCCCAGGTCGGCTCGATCTCGGCCAACTCCGACGAATCGATCGGCAAGATCATTGCCGACGCGATGGACAAGGTCGGCAAGGAAGGCGTGATCACGGTCGAAGACGGCAAGTCGCTCGACAACGAGCTCGACGTCGTCGAAGGCATGCAGTTCGACCGCGGCTACCTGTCGCCCTACTTCATCAACAACCCGGACAAGCAGTCGGCCATCCTCGACAACCCGTTCGTGCTGCTGTTCGACAAGAAGATCAGCAACATCCGCGACCTGCTGCCCACCCTGGAGCAGGTGGCCAAGGCCGGCCGCCCGCTGCTGATCGTGGCTGAGGAAGTCGAAGGCGAAGCGCTGGCGACCCTGGTGGTCAACACCATCCGCGGCATCCTGAAGGTCGTGGCCGTCAAGGCTCCGGGCTTCGGCGACCGTCGCAAGGCCATGCTCGAAGACATCGCCATCCTGACGGGCGGCAAGGTCATCGCCGAGGAAGTCGGCCTGACCCTCGAGAAGGTGACGCTGGCCGACCTGGGCCAGGCCAAGCGCGTCGAAGTGGGCAAGGAAAACACCACCATCATCGACGGCGCCGGCGCTGCTGCCGACATCGAGGCTCGCGTCAAGCAGATCCGCGTGCAGATCGAGGAAGCCACCTCCGACTACGACCGCGAGAAGCTGCAGGAACGCGTGGCCAAGCTGGCCGGCGGCGTGGCCGTCATCAAGGTCGGTGCCGCCACCGAAGTCGAGATGAAGGAAAAGAAGGCCCGCGTGGAAGACGCGCTGCACGCCACCCGCGCTGCGGTGGAAGAAGGCATCGTGGCCGGCGGCGGCGTGGCTCTGCTGCGTGCCCGCCAGGCTGCCGGCACCATCAAGGGCGACAACCCCGACCAGGACGCCGGCATCAAGCTGGTGCTCAAGGCCATCGAATCGCCGCTGCGCGAGATCGTGGCCAACGCCGGCGGCGAGCCGAGCGTGGTGGTCAACGCCGTGCTCGGTGGCAAGGGCAACTACGGCTTCAATGCCGCCAACGACACCTACGGCGACATGATCGAGATGGGCATCCTGGACCCGACCAAGGTGACCCGCACCGCGCTGCAGAACGCCGCGTCCGTGGCCTCGCTGATGCTCACCACCGAAGCGATGGTCGCCGAAGCGCCGAAGGACGAGGCCCCCGCAGCCGGCGGCATGCCCGGCGGCATGGGCGGCATGGGCATGGACATGTAAGTCCCGCCTGTCCGTAGCCGGTGTGAAATCCGGCACACGGGCAAGCCATGGAGGGCCGCAGCGATGCGGCCCTTTTCCTTTTCATGGCCACCCATAATTCACGGCATCCCGACGGCCCCCGACATGAACCAGCCCCAGCCCCTGCTGCAACGACATCTCGACGACAGCCTCGCGCACGCCCTGCAGTGGCTGCCGCTGGTCCTGCAGGACACCCAGCAGGCGCTCGTCGCCGGCAACGCGCCGGCCCTGCGCAGCGCCGGCAAGGGACAGCTGGCCGAGGTGGTGGGCGCGCTGCAGAAGCTGCAGCCGCAGCTGGTGCGCCGCACCGTCGACGAGCTGCGCGCCCGCGCCGTCGAGGCCGGCGGCGCAGCGATGGCGCCCAAGGCGCCCGGCGCGTTCTCGCTCGATTCGCTGCAGCTGGTGGACGAGAACCAGGCCGAGCAGGACATCGAGGTCATGCGCATGGTGCAGCTGGCCGAGCTGTCGGCCGAGTGGGAGCTGCGCGAGCTGCAGGCGCGCACCGCCACGCTGCGCGGCGAGCGCGACATCCGCGCTGAAGCGAACCCGCTGCGGCCCGAGATGGTGGCGCGCGCCTTCTGGGAGGCGAGCGGCGAGCTCGGGCTCGCGCCCGAGGCGCGGCTGCTGCTGGTGCGCGCTGCCGGCGAACCCATGGCGCGCGGCTTGCGGGAGGCCTACGCGCAGGGCCTGAAGCGCCTGGAAAGCTGGGGCGTGCAGCCCGCCGCCTACCGCGCCGTCCAGTTGCCCGGCCGCGCCGTACCGCCCAGTGCGGCACCGCCGAACTCCGGCTTCGACCTCACCCGCCCCGGCGCCCTCGACGAGCTGGCCGGCGGCCGCAGCCGCGGCGGCGACGCTGCCGGCGCAGTCCCGCTGTCCGCGGAAGCCGCGGCGCGCCTGAATGCCGCACTCGACCGCGTGCTGGCGCAACTGCCGGCCGGCGATGCCGGCGCAGCCAACCTGATCCGCGCCCACCAGGCGGCGCTCGACGGCGCCGCGCGCAACGATGGTGACCGGCACGTCGTCTCCCTGCTGGCACAGCTGTTCGAAAGCATCCTGAACGACGCCACGCTGCTGCCGGCGGTGCGCCAGCGGCTGGCACGCCTGCAGAAGCCGGTGCTGACCATCGCGTTGCACGACACCCGCCTGCTGGACGACCACAGCCAGCCCAGCTGGCGGCTGATGAACCGCATCGCCTCGCATGTGATGGGCTACAGCGACCCGGCCGACCCGCGGCTGGCGCCCTTCCTCACCGACCTCGACCAGCTGCTCGATCCGCTGGCTGCGGCACGCACGCCGGAAGCCGCGCAGCATGCCGAGGCGCTGGCGCAGCTCGAAGCGATGGCGCTCAAGCACCTGCGCATGGAGCAGCGCGCCGCAGGCTCGTCGATCGAGAAGCTGCGCGCGGCCGAGCGCCGCGAGGAGCTGCAGGCCGCCTACCGGGAGCAGCTGGGCGCGCAGCTCGCGAGCAGCCCGGCGGCGCTCGATGCGTCGCTGCGGCGCTTCCTCGTCGAGACCTGGAGCCTGGTGCTGGCAGAAAGCAGCTTGCGCGACGGCGCGGCTGCGGCCTCCACCGCCCAGTTCGCCCAGACGGTGGATCACCTGCTGGGCAGCCTGCAGCCGCCACGCGGCCCGGACGAACGCAGCCGCCTGGCCGCCTCGGTGGCACCGCTGGTGCAGCGGCTCAAGGACGGCATGGCGCTGATCCGCCTGCCCGATGCCGAGCGCGAAGCCGTGCTGCGGGCCCTGATGGCACGCCACGCCGAACTGCTGAAGGGCGACGCGCCGGCCCGCACGCGCGACCTCACGCCCGAGGAGATCGTGCAGCGCATGCGCGACGAGATGCTCGACGATGCGCCGAGCGGCAGCACGGTCGGCGGCGACTCGCTGCTCGACGTGAGCGCGCTCGAGACCGTGCCGGCCGAGCTGATGTCCGACCCGACCCCGGCCGCGGCCAGGCCCGGCGCCTGGCTCGACCGGGTGAACACCGGCACGTGGTGCCAGCTGGCCCTGCAGGGCGGCTGGACGCCGCTGCGGCTGCTGTGGGTGAGCGAGGCGCGCAACCACTGGCTGTTCAGCAGTGCGCCGGGCGTCATGCATTCGTACACCCGCCGCGCGCTGGAGCGGCTGGCCAGCGAACGGCTCGCGGTGCCGCTGGAAACCCGCAACCTGCTCGAACGCGCGGTCGACGCGCTGCTGGCCGGCGGCCGGGCTGTGTCGCCGCCAGCAAAGGCGTAGCAAGGGGTTACGCCCACATCGCCGAGGCGCGAGGCCTGTGGCAAGGTTGGCCGCTTTGCCGCTTGCTTCATGCCTGCCACCTTCGAGCCGCTGCGCCGCCTGGCGGCGGCGACCTTCATCGCCCTCTCCTGCGCCGCAGTCGCGCCGCTCGCTTGGTGCGGCAGCCCCGCATTGCTGGACCCCGGCAACGCGGCCCTGCGCGACGACCTCGCCTGGCTGGTCGATCGCGGCGCGCTGCAGCTGTCGCTCGGCACCTGGCCGATGACCGTGTCGCTGGTGGAGGACTCGATCGCTCGATGCGACTGCACCGGCCTGTACCCCGAGGACCTGGAAGCGCTGGCCCACGTGAAACGAGCGCTGCAGCGGGCGCGCGCGCGTTCCGTCACTCTCGGGACTCGGCTCAACAGCGCGCGCCATCCGGCGATCGACCCGCTGGTGCCGGCGCGCGGACGCGGGCAGGTGTCGGTGGCCGCGCAAGAGGGCGGCGATGACTGGGCGGTGCGACTGCAGGGCAACGCGGTGGCGCAGCCGCTGGCCGCTTCGGACAGCCGCGCCACGCTCGACGGCAGCTATGCCGCATTCAACGGCCCGGGTCTTGTCGTGGCCCTGGCGGCGGTGGACCGCTGGTGGGGCCCCGGCCAGCATGCCAGCCCCATGCTGTCCAACGCGGCGCCGGCCGTGCCCACGCTGCTGCTGCGGCGTGCGGCCGAAACGCCGTTCGAGTCGCCCTGGCTGAGCTGGGTCGGCCCATGGAGCTACGAGCTTTCGGTCGGGCGCCTGCAGCACTACCGGCCGTCCGGTACCCACACCCTCACGATGCGGCTGAGCGCGCGCCCCCTGTCGGGCCTCGAACTGGGTGCGAGCCGCTACGTCTACTGGGGCGGCGCAGGGCGGCCCACCAGCCTGGGCTCGCTGTGGCGTGCCTTGGCCGGCGACTCCAACGTCGACGATCCGGCCACCGAGACCGACCCCAGCAATGAACTCGCCGGCATCGACATGCGCTGGTCGCCGCCCATCCTGATGGGCCCCAGCCTCTCGATCTACGGCCAGGTCGTCGGCGAAGACGAGGCGAATGCGTCGCCGTCGCACCTGATCGGCACCTTCGGCGTGCAGGCCAAGCAGCCCGTCGCCGGGCACCGGCTCGAGTTCACGCTCGAAGCCAGCGACACCGAGCTTGGCCGCCTGTGGGGCATGGCCGACGGCCGGCACGCGGCGCCGGCCTACCGGCACAGCGCCTACCCCCGAGGCCACTACCACCAGGGCCTGCCGATCGGCGCCTTCTTCGGCGGCGGCGGCCGTTCGCTCGGCGCAGGACTGTCCTGGGTGCCGCCCGACAACGGCCATGGCCTGCGCTTCCATGTGCGCGGCTGGCGGGCCTGGCTGGGCGAGCGCGGCTTCGAGGCCATCAACGCCGCCTATGGCCACAGCGGGCGGCTCGACGGCGCCCTGCTGCGGGTGCAGGGCGACGCTGCGGCCTCGGGGCTGCGCTGGCATGCCGCCCTGTCGGTGCAGCGGTATGCCGCCGGGCCGCGTCGCAGCGTGGGGCTGCAGGCCGGCATCGAACTGCCGATCGACCCAGCCGACTGAAATCGCGCGCGCCCTCGGCAACGCAGAATGCGGGCCTATGCATCCTGCGACCTTCCTGCTTGGCGCCGCCGTCGCCGCCACCCTATGCCTGGCCGGCCCCACGTTTGCCCAACACGCCGCAACCGCCGGCCCCAGCGCCACGACGGCCGCCGCACCGGCGCGGCCGGTGGTGCCGCCGAACCGGCCTCGCATCGGCCTGGTGCTTTCGGGCGGCGGCGCGCGCGGCCTGGCCCATGTGGGCGTGCTCAAGGTGCTGGAGCGGCAGCGCGTGCCGATCGACGTGATCGCCGGCACGTCCATGGGCGCCATCATCGGCGGGCTGTATGCCAGCGGCATGAGCGCCGAGCAGATCGAGCATGAACTGCTCAAGGTGCACTGGGACGGCGTGTTCGCCAGCCGCGTGGAGCGGCAGGAGCTGTCGCAGCGCCGAAAGGAAGAGGACTTCGAAGTCTCGCCGGTGCTCGAGATCGGCATGCGCGACGGCGAGCTGCGCGTGCCGCTGGGCACGCTGTCGAGCCGCGGGCTGGAGGCGCTGCTGCGGCGCTACACGCTGCCGGTGCGCAACATCAGCGACTTCGATGCGCTGCCGATTCCGTTTCGCGCCGTGTCCACCGACATGGAGACCGGCGAAGCGCGGGTGCTGAACAGCGGTGACCTGGCGCTCGCGCTGCGCTCGTCGATGTCGGTGCCGGGCGTGTTCGCGCCCATCGAGGTCAACGAACGCATCCTGGGCGACGGCGGGCTGGTCAACAACCTGCCGGTGGACGTGGCGCGCCAGATGGGCGCCGACATCGTGATAGCGGTCAACATCGGCACGCCGCTGGCACCGCGCGAGACGCTCGGCTCGCTGCTGGGCGTGACCACCCAGATGATCAACATCCTCACCGAGCAGAACGTGCAGCGCAGCCTCAAGACGCTGACCCCGCGCGACGTGCTCCTGGCCCCCAAGCTGGGCGAGCTGACCTCGGGCGACTTCGCCCGCACGCGCGAGCTCATCGCGGCCGGGGAGACGCACACCGAGTCGCGCAGCGGCGAACTGGCGCGCCTGTCGCTGGACCCGGAGGCCTACCTGGCCTGGGCGGCTTCGCGGCCGGCCACCGGCCAGCCGGTGGCGATGTTGAACTTCATCGAGTTCAAGGGCAGCGAGACCACCAACCCGCAGCGTTTCGCCGGGCAGCTCGAAAGCAGGCCCGGCCAGCCCTTCGACACGGCCGCCGCCGAGCGTGACGCGCGCCGCCTGGCCGCCACCGGGGACTACGTGCGCGCCGACTACCACCTCGTCAGCACGCCCGAAGGCGATGGACTGCTGTTCGACCTGGAGGACAAGCCATGGGGCCCGAACTACTTCCGCATCGGCCTGGACATGTTCACCGACTTCCGTGGCCGCAGCGCGTTCAACCTCAAGATCGCCCACAACCGCCACTGGACCGATGCCAACGGCAGCGAGTGGCGCAACCGCATCCAGATCGGCGAGCGGCCACGCTGGTTCACCGAGTGGTACCACCCGATCGGGCAGACCAACGACTGGTTCGTGTCGACCTATGGTGACGCGAGCCGGCGCAGCTACCCGGTCTACACCGACGGCCGCGAGGACGGCCGCTACCGCCATACGGTGGGACGGCTCGGGATCGACCTCGGACAGCCCTGGGGTCGCTGGGGCGAGCTGCGCGGCGGGCTGGTGTACACAGCGCTGCGGGACTCACCCGAGCTGGTGTCATTCTCGAACCCGCAGGCCGACCAGGTGGTCACCAGCCGCGAAACCGGCGTGCGGCTCGCGCTGGCGGTGGACCAGCTCGACTATGCCTACTTCACCCAGAGCGGCTACCGGTTCACGCTGTCGACCGTGCTGGGCCGGCAGAAGCCGTCGAACGGCGAGGAAAAGCGGCTCGTCAACTTCGAAGGCGAAGGAAGCTATGCGCGCACCTTCGGCCGCCACACCTTCAATGTGCTGGGGCGCTGGCAGCAGGCCAACGTGCCCACTGCGGTGGGCCGCGGCCGCTATACCCTGGGCGGCTTCCAGCAGCTGTCGGGCTACCTGCCCGGCCAGGTGGAAGGCAACTACCTCGCCTTCGGACGCCTGAGCTACTACGCGAGGCTCACGCCGCCGGCACTGACGCGCGGTTTCTTTGCCGGCGCCACCGTGGAGGCCGGCAACGCCTGGAGCAGCCGCTCGAGCATGGACGTCGGCGACCTGCGCTACGGCAGCAGCATCTTCCTGGGCGCCGACACCGGCATCGGGCCGCTGTACCTCGGATTCGTGCATGCGCCGCGGGGCGACCACGGCGTGTACCTGTTCCTCGGCCGGCCCTGACCGGAAGAGAGGTCTTCAGCGCACCTTGTCGGTGGCCTGGTTGCGTTCGGCGACGGAACGGCGCAACCAGCGGCGCAGGTGGTCGGCCACGCGGTTGACGACCTCGGCGTCCCAGGCGACCGCGTCGTCGCGTTCGCCGTGGCGCATGAGCGCCTCGCGCAGCCAGCGTTGCAGCTGCTCCACCGGGCGGCCCGCGCTGCGCAGCTGCGTCAGATCGATGCTGGGCACGCTCAGCACCTTGGCCTCTTCTCCCAGCTCCACGTCGCTGGTGATCACGCAGGTGGCGGCGCGCAGCAGGCCCACCCGTTCGAGATAGCCCAGCGACGGCAGCACCACCACCTGCGCGTCGAGCAGCTGCCTGGTCCAGCCACCGCTGTCGATCTGCGCCTGCTCGGCCGCGCTCACCAGCCAGATCACCGGCACCTCGGCCGCCGCGGCACACACCACCTTCATGAGGCTGGTGGTGTCTTCGCCGCTGGCCTGCTGCGCCAGCACGCCGGGCGCGAGCAGCAGGAAACCGGCCGCCGACGGCATGGTCACGTTCTTCATGCCGGCGCGGCGCAGGGTCACTTCCGGCGGCACCAGGTGCTCGGCCAGCTGGCGCAGCACGTTGCCGGCCAGGTCGCCGACGAAATGGATGCGGTCCGACGGCACGCCTTCGCGGTACAGCGCGTAGTGCACGCTGAGGCGGTCGGTGTAGAGCACGTCGGCAATGCGGTCGAGCAGCACCGAGTTGAGCTCGGCACCGGCTTCGCTGCCGACGACCTGTTGCCGGGAGCCGGCGTCGAAACGCGCCAGCGGCAGGCCGCGCTTGCGCGCCACCAGGCTGCAGGCCAGCAGCGCATCGCTCGAGCCCATGGCCAGCACCGCGCGCGGCGCGTACTCGTCGATCACCTGCGAGAAGGCGCACAGCATGCTCGCCGCATGGTCGGCGAAACCATGGCGGCCTGTCGCCACGAACTGCAGGTCGAGGATCGGGAAGTTCAGCACCTCCATCACGTCCTCGACCGAATGCACGCCTTCCTCTGCGCCGGTGTGCACGATCAGGGTGGGCGGCAACGCGTACTGGCGCTTGGCCTCGAGCCCCTGCGCCAGCGCCACCGCCTTCAGGTAGTCGGCCGGCGTCTGGGTGAGCAGCAAGATCGGGTTGGCCAGCTCGGGCAGCGGGCCGCGCACCCGGCGGCGGATCATGTCTTCGGCACCCAGCAGTGCCGCAGCCGGCGGCAGCGCCGTGGCGGCGCTGCGTGCGGGGGCCGCCGGTGCGGCCGGCCCGTTGCTGCTGACCACGCGCGCCACCGGGTTGACCGACTCGCCCACCTCGCCGCGGATCTCGTTGGCGGCGGCGCGTACCGTGGCCTCGTCGACGTTGTTGTCGTTCGACAGGAACGCGCCGAGCAGCAGCCGGTTGCACAGCAGGTTGATGCGGCGTGGAACGCCGGCGGTCCAGCGATGGATCTCCTCGAAGGCGCCCTCGGCAAACGACGGCGTGTCGGTCCAGCCGGCGCGCTTGAGGCGGTGCTCGATGTAGGAGCGGGTCTCGCCCGCATCGAGCGGCCCCAGGTGGCAAGAGGCGATGACGCGCTGCCGGAACTGCTCCATCGACGGCGACTCGAGCATGCGCCGCAGTTCGGGCTGCCCGATCAGGAAGCTCTGCAGCAGCGCGTGCCGCTCGAGCTGGAAGTTCGACAGCATGCGCAGCTCTTCGATCGCCGCCAGGCTCAGGTTCTGCGCTTCGTCGACGATCAGCAGCGCCCGGCGGTTGCTCGCGGCCAGCGCGGTGAGGAAGCCCTCGAGCGAGGCGATCAGCTGCGCCTTCGATGCGCCCTGCGGAGCCGGCACGCCGAAGGCAGTGAGCACGGCCTGCAGCAGCTCGCTGGGGTCGAGCTGGGTGCTCACCACCTGCGCAGCGACGATGTCCTCGCTCTCCAGCCCGGCCAGCATGGTGCGCACCAGCGTGGTCTTGCCGGCGCCGATGTCGCCGGTCACCACGATGAAGCCCTCGCCCTGGTAGACGCCGAACTTCAGGTAGGCGAGTGCATTGCTGTGCCCGCGGCTGTCGAAATAGAAAGCCGGGTCAGGGTTCAGCTGGAAGGGGGGTTCCTTCAGCCCGAAATGAGCTTCGTACATGCGAAACGCCGAGGGAGTGACGGGTCCGCATGCGGGCGGGCCCAAGTTGCGCGAGCTTACCGCCAGCCCGCGACAAACTGCACCCCATCCCCCCGCGAATGAACGAGAAGGAGCCCCGGGCGACCGCCCCTCCGGTTGGGGGGTGGATTTCAGCCGTGGACCAGCCTCGGTGGCTTGCCGCTACGCCGCGGCGCTCGGCGGTGCCGGCACCCAGGCGCGCAGGGTCTGGGCCACGTCCTCGACGCCGGTCTTGTTGAGCGCCGAAAACAGCGTCACGCCCACGTCGGCCTCGTCGGTGGCCACCTCGCCCAGCACCGCCTGCGCATTGCGCAGCGCCTCGGCCGACTCCTTGCGGTTGAGCTTGTCGGCCTTGGTGAGCAGCACCAGGAGCTTCACCTCGCCGGTGCCCACGCGCGGGGCGATGAAGCCCAGCAGCTGGCGGTCCAGGTCGGTGAAGCCGTGGCGGGAATCGACCATCTGCACCACGCCGGCCAGATTGCGGCGCACTTCGAGGTATTCGGCCATCACTTCCTGCCAGCGCAGCTTGGCGGCGCGCTCCACCTTGGCATAGCCGTAGCCGGGCAGGTCGGCCAGCAGCGCCTGTGCGCCCTCCTTCGGCCCCAGCTCGAACAGGTTGACGTGCTGCGTGCGGCCCGGCGTCTTGGAAGCGAAGGCGAGCTGGCGCTGCTGGGTGAGCGTGTTGATCGCGGTGGACTTGCCGGCGTTGGAGCGCCCCACGAAGGCGATCTCGGGCAGCTCGGTGACCGGCAGGTGGTGCAGCTGCGAGCCGGTGGTCAGGAAGCGTGCGGTGTGCATCCAGGCCAGCGCGGCGCGGGCCTCCGGCGAGGGCGTGTGATGTCGGGGGAGCTGGGGGGAGGCGGGCGCGTTCATGGGGCATTGTAAAATCCGCGGGTTTTGCACAAGAACCGCCCAAGCCCACCATGATGAAGATCATCGCCTCCGTGCTCCTGGCTGCCGCCGTGGCGGCCCCGGCTTCTGCCGCCGAGACCAAGCCCGCTGCGAAGCCCGACCTGAAGAAAGGCGAGGCGATCTCCACGCAGGTCTGCGGGGCCTGCCACACCGCCGACGGCAATCGCGGCGCACCGGCCAACCCCATCATCGCGGGCCAGCATCCCGAATACATCGTCAAGCAGCTGTCCGAATTCAAGGCCGGCAAGCGCGTGAACCCGGTGATGCAGGGCTTCGCGGCGCAGCTCAGCGACGACGACATGAAAAACGTCGCCGCCTTCTATGCGAGCAAGAGCGCCAAGCCGGGCTTCGCCAAGAACAAGGACCTGGTGAAGCTCGGCGAGAAGATCTACCGCGGCGGCATCGCCGACAAGCACGTACCCGCCTGCGCCGGCTGCCACAGCCCCACCGGCGCCGGCATCCCGTCGCAATACCCGCGCCTGGCCGGCCAGCATGCCGACTACACCGAGGCCCAGCTGAATGCGTTCCGCCTGGGCGGCCGCAAGAACAACGCCCAGATGAGCACCATCGCCTATGCGATGAACGAACGCGAGATCAAGGCGGTGGCCGACTACATCGCCGGCCTGCGCTGATCGAACGACAAGCGGACCTCCCCCGACAAGAAGGCCGGTTGATTCAACCGGCCTTCTTTTTTTGGTCGCCTGCATGGCGCCTGCACCGCTTCGCTTTCTCGCAGGCCGTTTCGCATCGCAGCGCCAGCCTGCGCATGAGGCCCTTCACCATGCCGTCGGCTCGCCAGTGGGCGGGCCGTCCAGCATGCGGAGAAGGAAGCTTTGTCGAACTCTCTGGAAGGAATCGGCTGGCGTGCCCCTCCAGCACTGAACGCCCCGGGCGCTTCCGAGCGAGGGGCCGAAACGAATGGTGCGCAGGCTCCGCCCTCGAGCGCCTTCGCCGAATTGCGTCGCGCGCCGAAGGCTTCGGCCGACACGGCGGCAATGCGCCTGCGAAGCCCATTGCCTTCGACGTCGAAGCAGCAGGGCCTCACGGCGCCGCCGACCTTGCCTGCGCCGCTGCCGGCGCAGACCAACGATGCCTGGAGCCCCGCGCAGAAGCTGGCCTTCGACCATGCAGGCAAGGCCGGCATGGGCCCGTCGGACGCGATCCAGCTGACCCGGGTGGTGGCCATCAAGGAACAGGTCGACTCGCTGACCGCCAGGCTGCCGGAAATCCGGCTGACCCAGCCGGAGACCGCGAGCCGGATCGAGCAGTTGGCGGCGCTGTTCGACCAGGCGCTGCTGGCCCGCGACGTCTACTACAACGAATCCGTTCCCGGGCTCCTGCCGAAGGGCTGTTCACGCCTGTCCGAGGCAGAGCTTGCAGGGCTGAACCTGAGCCAGAAGGATCTCGTCAACGAGAAGTCGGGGTATTTCGCCGCGGTCTACAAGACCGGCGAAGGCCGCTACCTGCTGGTGAATCGGGGCACGGAGGCCGGCAAGGAGGGGCGCCGGGACTGGGGCGCCAACTTCAAGCAGGGCGTCGGCCTGGGCTCCCACCAGCACACCCAGGCCATGCACGCCGCCAGGCGGATCACGCAGGCAGCACCGGGACAGGTGTCTTTCGCGGGCCACTCGCTGGGCGGCGGCCTGGCCCAGGCGCAGGCGCTGGTCACCGGCCACAAGGCCACGGTGTTCAACGCAGCAGGCCTTCATTCGCGGACGGTGAAGCCCTTCGACACCGATCTGAGCAACGCCAGGAAACTGATCAGCGCCCACAACGTCCGGGGCGAGGTGCTGAGCACCATGCAGGACGCGGCCGGCAAGCTCATGCCTTCGGCCCGCGGAGAGCGCCAGCGGCTGTCCGCCGTGCGCACGCCGCAGGAGGCGGACGGCCTGCAATGGAGCGAAGGAAGGATGGGCCGGCTCAGCGCGGCCAAACACACCGTGGGGCTGCATTCGATGGACAGCGTGATCGCTTCGCTGGGCTGGCAGTTGAACCAGCTGCAGCATGCCACCACCCCATGAGGCCGGCTCACGGGCGTATAGTGGCCCGATCTCCCGAACGCCAGCCGCCATGCCCTACGCACTGCGCACCCGCGACGGCCTGATCGCCAGCCTGCACCGCGAACCCGAGCCGGGCGCCGAATTCCTGCCGCCGGACCATCCCGACGTGATGGCATTCCTGGGCCGCGAAGACCAGGCGAGCAGGTTCGCGAGCATGGACGCCGGGCTGGTGCGCGTGCTCGAAGACCTGGTGGACGTGCTGATCATGCGCAACGTGATCCGCATCACGGACCTGCCGCCCGAGGCGCAGCAGAAGCTGTTCGATCGCAAGCACTTCCGCGACCGCATGCACAAGCACTCGCTGAGGCTGTTCGAAGGCACCAACTTCGGCGCCGACGACGTGATCCACACCGACTTCGGCAACCTGTAAGGTCCGGGCGCTTCCGCACGACAGACGCGGAACCGCCTCGTGCGTCCCGCCTCGAACCGTGACCGTCCCGGAGACCTTGCATGCTGATCCGCCGCCACACCCGCACCGACAACGGCTTCGTCCATCCCGTCCCGTCCGAAATCACGCCCCGCGCCGCCTATGAGCAGCGGCGCGACTTCCTGCGGCTGGCCGCCGGCGGCGCGGCAGGCGCCGCACTGGCCGGCTGGGCCGCCCGCGATGCCTTCGCGCAGGCCACCGCCCGACCCAACAAGCTGGCCGCCCTGCCTGCCACCCGCAGCACGCTGCCCGGCGCCGTGGTGATGGACAAGCAGACCTCCTACCAGGACGTCACCGGCTACAACAACTTCTACGAGTTCGGCACCGGCAAGGAAGACCCGGCGCGCCATGCCGGCTCGCTGAAGCCGCGGCCCTGGACCGTGACCATCGAAGGCGCAGTGAAGAAACCGCAGACGCTCGACCTCGACGCGCTGCAGAAGCTGTCGGCCATGGAAGAGCGCATCTACCGGCTGCGCTGCGTCGAAGGCTGGTCGATGGTGGTGCCTTGGGTCGGGTATTCGCTGGCCGAGCTCATCCGGCGGGTGGAGCCCACCGGCAATGCGAAGTACGTTGAATTCGTGACGCTGGCCGACCGGGCCCAGATGCCCGGCCTGCGTTCCGGCGTGCTGGACTGGCCGTATGTCGAAGGCCTGCGCCTGGACGAGGCGATGAATCCGCTCGCGATGCTGGCCTTCGGCCTCTATGGCGAGGTGCTGCCCAACCAGAACGGTGCGCCGCTGCGGCTGGTGGTGCCCTGGAAATACGGCTTCAAGAGCGGCAAGTCGATCCAGAAGATCCGCTTCGTCGAGAAGGAGCCGCGCACCTCGTGGGCGGCGGCCGCGCCGCAGGAATACGGCTTCTATTCGAACGTGAACCCCAAGGTGGACCACCCGCGCTGGAGCCAGGCCACCGAGCGGCGCATCGGCGAAGACGGCATCTTCGCGCGCAAGCGCCCCACGCTCATGTTCAACGGCTACGAACCGCAGGTCGGCCAGCTCTATGCGGGCATGGACCTGGCCAGGTTCTTCTGAGCGCACGGTGACCAGCGCACCGTCGCGCGGGGCCGCGCCTCGCGCCGCCCCGAAAGGCTCGCTTTCCAAGGCCCTGTTGCATCCGGCGGCCAAGCCGGTGCTGTTCGCGGCGGCGCTGCTGCCTTTCGCCCACCTGCTGTGGGGTGCCTTCGCCGGCACGCTCGGCGCCAACCCGGCCGAGGCCCTGATCCGGGGCACCGGCGACTGGACCTTGCGCCTGCTGTGCGCCACGCTCGCGATCACGCCGCTGCGCCAGTGGACCGGGCTGCATGCGCTGGCGCGCTTTCGGCGCATGCTGGGCCTGTTCACCTTCTTCTACGGCTGCCTGCATTTCCTGGCCTACGGCTGGCTCGACATGGGGTTCGTGCCCTCGGACATCGCCCGCGACATTGCCAAGCGGCCGTTCATCCTGGTGGGCTTTTCCGCGCTCCTGCTGATGCTCCCGCTGGCGGCCACCTCGTTCAACCGGGCTGTGAAGGCGCTGGGCGCGCGGCGCTGGCAGTGGCTGCACCGGCTGGTCTACCTGATCGTGCTGCTGGGCCTGCTGCACTTCTTCTGGATGCGGGCCGGCAAGAACGACTTCGCCGAATGGTCGATCTATGCGGTCGTGGTGGCGGTGCTGCTGGGCTGGCGGCTGCACGCCAGCCGCAGGCGAAACCCTGTGGCGAGCCCCCCATGAGTGTGGTCTAGTGACGCGGGGTGCGTGCCCGCAGAATGCGCCGCTCGGGCACTCCCGCCCCCGCCGAGCATGAGCCAGCCCACGTCTTCACCGGTGCAGACGCCCGAACCACCCACGCCGCCGCCCGCCAACCCGCCTTGCGCCGCGCTGCTGGCCGAGGCCGAGCAGGCGCAGGAGCGGGGCGACCACCGCAGCGGTGTGCGCCTTGCAGAGGCGGCGCTGGCCGCCTGCCCTGCCGGAGATCACCCGCTGCGTGCCGCGGCCTTGCGGCAGCTGGCGCTGCACCGCTGGCGGCTCGGGCTGTTCGAAGACGCCATCCTGGCGGCCCGCGAAGCCCTGTCGCTGCTCGACGCCGGAGAAGACAGCGCCCCGCGCTGCGAGGTGCTGTGCCTCATGGCCATTTCCTACAGCGAGATCGGTCTGCAGGAAGAAGCGCTGAAGCAGGCCACCGCCGCCTTCGAACTGGCGCGCCAGCAGGGCGACCGGCTGTGGATGTCGTGGTCGCTCAACCGCATCGGCACCTGCTACGAAAGGCTGGGCGACCCCGCCCAGGGTGAACGCTTCCTGCTGCAGGCGCTGGGCGAGGCCCAGGCGCTGCAGGACGCGGACACCACCTTGACCGCGCTGAACAACCTGATGGCCACCATGGTGGGCTCGCACTACCTGTTTCGCCGGCGCGGCGACGAAGAGGCCGCGGCGGCCGCGCTCAAGAAGGCCCGCCTGTACGGCACCGAGGCGCTGGCACTGGCGCGCCAGACCGGCGACAGCTACCGGCAGGCGGTCACCGGCGGCAACCTGGGCGAAGTGCTCGGGCTGTCGGGCGACCGGCACGCGGCCTTCGAGCTGCTCGACGGCACCCTGGCGATCGCCCGCGCCCAGGGCTACCGCGCGGTGGAGCTGCGCACGCTGCACAGCTGCGGCGAGGTGCTGACCCGCTGCGGCGACCACGAGCCCGCCATCGAGCTGCTCGAGGCGGCGTTGCGCGAGCTCGAGAACAGCGAACATGAAGCCACCCGCATGCGGGTGCATTCGGCGCTGCACCGCAGCTACAAGGCGCTGGGCCGCTATCGCGAAGCGCTCGACCACTGCGAGACCTACCACGCGCTCGAGCTCAAGCGCGCGGCAGCGCAGCACCAGGCGCAGGCACGGCTGATGGTCAACCGCATCGAGGTCGAGCAGGCCCTGTTGCAAGGCGAACGCGCACGACTCGACGCCGAGCGCCAGCGCCTCAAGGCCACCGAGCTCGAGGCAGAGAAGCACCGGCTCGAGGCCAGCGCCCGCGAACTGCACCGCCACGCGCTGGAGGACCAGCTCACCGGCCTGGCCAACCGCCGCCGGGTCGATCGCGACCTGCCGCAGCTGTTCGGCCGCGCCCGGGAACTCGGCCGCCCGCTCAGCATGGCGGTGGCCGACCTCGACAACTTCAAGTCCATCAACGACACCCACGGCCACCTCGTGGGCGACGAGGTCCTGCGCGCGGCGGCGAAGATCTTCCGCGCCAACACCCGGGGCTCCGACGTGCTCGCGCGTTTCGGCGGCGAAGAGTTCCTGCTGCTGTTCGTCGACACGCCGCTCGCGGTGGCGCAGGAAGTCTGCGAGCGGCTGCGTTCCGAGTTCGAAAGCTACCCGTGGCACGAACTCGCGCCCGGCCTGTCGGTGACCATCAGCCTCGGCCTGTGCGACGCGACGCCGGACCCCGACGCAGCTCAGATGCTGGCACGTGCGGACGGGGCGCTCTATGACGCCAAGCGCGCCGGCCGCAATCGCGTGAAGGTCGACCCGACCTGAACCGGCGAGCCGCGCCGATCAAGCCCATGAACCCATCCGACCGATGACCGACATCAACGACCCGAACCTCGCGCGGCTGCGCAGCCGCCTTTCCCCCCGGACCATCGTGCTGGCCCTTTGTGTGGCCACCGCGGCCGCCTGCGGCAGCGGTGGCGGCGGGGCCGACGCAGGCAGCCCGGCGCCGGGCGGCAGCACCCCGACACCAGCCCCCACCCCCATCCCCACACCGCCCCCTGCGTCGGCCGACCTGGCGCTGTCCCTGCTCAGCGGCACCGGCGGCACTGCCGTGCCGTTCACCGTGGGCCAGGCACTGCGCCAGGGCGACGTGCCCCAGGGCTCGACCGTGCGGGCCGGCAACCTGGCCGGCTTCCAGGCGGCCATCCGGAACCGCTGGCCCGACGGCAGCGCGAAGTACGCGGTGCTGTCGGGCCGCGTCGACCTCACTGCCAACACCTGGCGCAGCCTGGCGCTCACCGTGGCCCCCGAGCCCGCGCCGCAGGCGGCCCTGGCCACCGCCGACCTCAAGGCCACCGGCATCACCGCCTCGGTGCAGTTTTCACCGTACGGCACTGCCGGCTGGAGCGGCGGCGACTGGGACACGCCGTTGCAGACACTGGTGTCGGGCCCAGAGATGTCGTCATGGACGTTCCGCAAGCCCATCGGCAGCGATGCGCACCTGGTCGCCTGGCTCGAAGTGCGCGCCTACAAAGGCGGCCAGGTGGAGGTGCTGCCATGGATCGAGAACGGCTACCTGCGGGTGACCGGCCCCACCGCCAAGCCGGGCACGGCGACCTTCACGCTGGGCGGCACGCAGCGCTTCTCGCAGCCGCTCGAGCTGCTCAACCACCAGCGGGCGGTACTCGCCTCCGGCATCACGCTCACGCACTGGCTGGGCACCGACCCGCAGCTCACCGCGCGCCATGGCACGGCCTACCTCATGGCGTCGAAGCTGGTGCCCAACTACCGCGGCGTCACCGCGGCCGGCAGCCCGCTGTTCAACCGCCAGGCCACCAGCTACACGCCGCTGGCGCAGGCCGACTTCCCCGACGCGATGGGCGCGGCCGGCTACGACCGCTCGATCGGCCTGCTGCCCGAATGGGACGTGGCCTACCTCACCAGCGGCGGCGACCCGCGCGCCTGGCGCACGGTGCTCATCAACGGCCATGCCGCCGGCCGCTACGGCATCCACTTCCGCGACGAAACCACCCACCGGCCGATGCGCTTCTCGAGTTACCCGACGCTGGTGCTGGGCAACGGTTCGGGCGTCAGCGCCATCGGCGGCTCCACCACCAACAGCTACACGCCCAACGCCACCGGCGCATCGCCGCCCAACTACACCAACTCGCACCACCCGTCGATGGGCTACATGGCCTACCTGCTGAGCGGCTGGCACTACTACCTCGAGGAAACCCAGTTCCTCGCCACCGTCCACTACCTGAAGCAGAGCGACAACATCCGCAAGACGACGCAGGGCGTGCTCGAGACCAGCACCGGCGCCAACACCACCCGCGGCGCCGCCTGGGCCTTGCGCACGCTCGCGCAGGCGGCCGCACTCACGCCCGACGGCGACCCGCTGCGCACCGAGTTCGTCAACAGCGTCACTGCCAACATCAACCACTACCACGGCCGCTACGTCGCCACCCCAGGCAACCAGCTCGGCCTCGTTCACCCCTACTCCGACTACGAACCCGGCAACGGCGCCTGGCAGTCGGCCATGTGGATGGACGATTTCTTCACCGGCGCCTTCGGCTACCTGAAGGAGCTGCAGGTGCATGACCCGTCGGTCACCGGCAAGCTCGACGCGTTCCTGGCGTGGAAGTACCACTCGGTGATCGGCCGGCTCGGCGGCAGCGGCGCCGCGGCCTTCAGCTACCGCCAGGCCGCGCAATACACGCTCAACTACGCACCCAGCGAATCGGCCGACTGGTCCGGCGGCGCTGGGCCCTGGTACGCCAGCTGGGGAGAGGTGGCGCGGTCGATGAACCTGCCTACCGAAGGCGAGCCCGGCCAATCGCTCGACACGGGCTACCCCACCGACCCGAGGGGCTACTGGGGCAACCTGATGCCAGCGCTGGCCTATGCGGTGGACCACGGCGCCGCCGGTTCGGCCGAGGCCTGGAACCGGGTGACCTCGGCGTCGAACTTCCCGACACAGGCGGCCGGCTACGACGACGACCCGGTGTGGGGCGTGAAGCCGCGCACGAGGTAGCCGCCCGCGCGCAGCTGCATCACTTGGCCGCCACCGGCTCGCGCCGGTCGCGCGAGGACGCCTTGCCTTCGCCCCGGTCCAGCACCGGCTTCAGGGCCACGCCGGTGTGGCTGCCGGCCTTCACCACGGCCTCGGGCGTGCCGCCCACCACCACCTGGCCGCCGCCGGTGCCGCCTTCGGGGCCAAGGTCGATGACCCAGTCGGCCTCGGCGATCACGTCGAGGTCGTGCTCGATCACCACCACGCTGTGGCCGCCGTCCACCAGGCGGTGCAGCACCCGGATGAGCTTTTCGACATCGGCCATGTGCAGGCCCACCGTCGGCTCGTCGAGCACGTAGAGGGTGTGCGGCGGCTTCTGGCCGCGGCGCGTCACGTCGTCGCGCACCTTCGAGAGCTCGGTGACCAGCTTGATGCGCTGCGCCTCGCCGCCGGACAGCGTGGGCGACGGCTGGCCGAGGGTCAGGTAGCCCAGGCCCACGTCCTTCAGCAGCTGCAGCGGGTGCGCGATGGAGGGCATGGACGCGAAGAACTCCACCGCCTCGTCCACCTCCATCTGCAGCACGTCGCCGATGCTCTTGCCGCGCCAGGTGACGGCCAGCGTCTCCGGATTGAAGCGCGCGCCGTGGCACAGGTCGCACGGCACCTTCACGTCGGGCAGGAAGGCCATCTCGATGGTGCGCATGCCCTGGCCCTCGCAGCCGGGGCAGCGGCCTTCGCCGGTGTTGAAGCTGAAGCGGCCGGCGGCATAGCCGCGGGCCTTGGCCTCCAGCGTTTCGGCGAACAGCTTGCGGATGGTGTCCCAGAAGCCTATGTAGGTGGCCGGGCAGGAGCGCGGCGTCTTGCCGATGGGCGTCTGGTCCACCTCGAGCACCCGGTCCACGCCGTCGAAGCCGGACAGCCGCGTGCAGCCGCTCCAGGCCGGCGCGGTGCCGGCGGCCAGCGCATCGCGGCCGGCCTTGCTGCCTTTCAGCGAAACGGCCGCCTGCACATTGGCCAGCAGCACGTCGCGCGCGAGGGTCGACTTGCCCGAGCCCGACACGCCGGTCACCGCGACCAGCCGCTGCAGCGGCACCCGCACGTCGATGCCGCGCAGGTTGTGCAGAGACGCACCGTGCACCACCAGCCAGGACAGCCCCCTCTCCCCTGCGGGGAGAGGGTTGGGGTGAGGGGGCGACACCTTGCGGCGCGGCTGCAGCGGATGCGTCAGCGGCGCCTGCAGGAAGCGCCCGGTCAGCGAGTCCTCATGGGCGGCCAGCTCCGCGGCCGTGCCCTGGGCGATGACCCGCCCGCCGCGTTTGCCCGCACCGGGCCCGATGTCGATGATGTGGTCGGCGCGGCGGATGGTGTCCTCGTCGTGTTCCACCACCACCAGCGTGTTGCCCTGGTCACCGAGCTTGTGCAGCGCATCGAGCAGGATCTGGTTGTCGCGCGGGTGCAGGCCGATGGTGGGCTCGTCGAGCACGTAGCACACGCCCTGCAGGTTCGACCCCAGCTGCGCTGCCAGTCGGATGCGCTGCGCCTCGCCGCCGCTGAGCGTGGGCGCGGCCCGGTCGAGCGTGAGGTAGCCCAGGCCCACCTCCTCGAGGAAGGACAGCCGGTTGCGGATCTCCGAGATCACGTCGCGGGCGATGGTCGCCTCGCGGCCGTCGAGCTTCTGGCCTTCGATCCAGCGGCGCGCCTCGATCACCGAGCGCGCGGCCACCTGTGCGATGGAATCGCCGCGGAAGCGCACAGCCAGCGACGTGGGGTTGAGCCGCGCGCCATGGCAGGTGTCGCAGGGCGCGTCGACCACGTCCTCGACTTCCGGCTCCCCGAAGGTCTTCTCGCGGCCCTTGTTGTCGTCGTCCTGGACCGAGTCGTCGTAGGCCTTGCGCTGCTCGCGGGTGAGCGTGAGGCCCGTGCCCACGCAGTCGGGACACCAGCCGTGCTTGGAGTTGTACGAGAACATGCGCGGGTCCAGCTCCGGGAAGCTGGTGCCGCATTGCGGACAGGCCCGCTTGGTCGAGAACACCTTGACCCGGCCGATGCGCGAGGTGGGCGCGCCGGCGACCATGGCGCCCTTCAGGCCGTCCAGCGGACCCAGCAGGTGCATCACGCCCTTGCCGTGTTCCAGCGTCTGGGCGAGCAGCTGCCGCAGCTCGGCTTCGTTGTCGGCGCTCACCACGATGTCGCCCACCGGCAGCTCGATGGTGTGCTCCTTGAAGCGGTCGATACGGGGCCACTTGTCGGTGGGCAGGAACTCGCCGTCCACCCGCAGGTGCGAATAGCCGCGCTGCCTGGCCCACTTGGCGAGGTCGGTGTACACGCCCTTGCGGTTGACCACCAGCGGCGCAAGCAGGCCGACATGCTGGCCCTTGTATTCGCGCAGCAGCTGCGCGGCGATGGATTCGGGCGTCTGCGGCTGCACCGGCACGCTCGCGTCAGAGGTGCAGTGCGGGCAGTACTGCACGCCCAGCTTCACGTAGAGCAGCCGCAGGAAGTGGTAGACCTCGGTGGTGGTGGCCACGGTGCTCTTGCGGCCGCCACGCGACAGGCGCTGCTCGATGGCCACCGTGGGCGGAATCCCGTACACCGCATCCACCTCCGGCCGCCCGGCCGGCTGCACGATGCTGCGCGCATAGGCGTTGAGCGACTCGAGGTAGCGACGCTGCCCTTCGTTGAACAGGATGTCGAAGGCGAGCGTGGACTTGCCCGAGCCCGAGACGCCGGTCACCACGCTGAACTTGCCGCGCGGGATGTCCACGCTCATGCCCTTGAGGTTGTGCTCGCGGGCATTGACGATCTGGATCAGCTCGTCGGTCGCACGCTTCGCCTCGTCGCGGCGCGACTTCACGATCGACTGCAGCGGCCGGCCTTCCTCGACGGCCCGGCCCTCGTCGCCCAGCGCCAGGGCATAGTCGCGCAGCGCTTCGCCGGTGAAGGAGGTCGGGTGCGCCTTCAGGTCGTCGGGCGTGCCGGTGGCCACGACCAGCCCGCCCGCTTCGCCGCCTTCGGGGCCCAGGTCGATCAGCCAGTCGCTCGCGCGGATCACGTCGAGGTTGTGCTCGATCACGATGAGCGAGTGGCCGGCATCGAGGAGCTTGCGGAAGGCCCGCATCAGCTTGGCGATGTCGTCGAAGTGCAGGCCGGTGGTCGGCTCGTCGAACAGGAACAGCGTGCCCTTCTTCGCCACTGCCTGCTTCGTCGCCGTGGCGGTCTTGGCCGCCTCGGCCAGGAAGCCGGCAAGCTTCAGGCGCTGCGCCTCGCCTCCCGAAAGCGTGGGCACCGGCTGGCCGAGCTTCACGTATTCGAGGCCCACGTCGGCCAGCGGCTGCAGTGCGCGCACCACCTCACGGTCGTTGGCGAACAGGCGCACCGCGTCGGCCACCGTCAGCTCGAGCACGTCGTTCACGTCGAGCGGCTTGCCGGCACGCTCGACCTTCACGTCGAGGATCTCGGCGCGGTAGCGCTTGCCGTCGCAGTCGGGGCAGCGCAGATACACGTCGGAGAGGAACTGCATCTCCACATGTTCGAAGCCGGAGCCGCCGCAGGTCGGGCAGCGGCCGTCACCGGCATTGAAGCTGAACATGCCGGGGCCGTAGCCGCGCTGCTTCGCAAGCGGCGCCTCGGCGAAAATGGCCCGCAGGGTGTCGAAGGCACCCACGTAGCTGGCCGGGTTGGACCGCGCGGTCTTGCCGATGGGCGACTGGTCCACGAACACCGCATCGCTCAGCCAGTCGGCACCCAGCAGCTGGTCGTGCTCGCCCGGCGACTCGGTGGCCTTGCCGAAATGCCGCGCCAGCGCCGGGAACAGCACGTCCTGCATCAGGGTGCTCTTGCCGGAGCCCGACACGCCGGTCACGCACACCAGGCGCTGCAGCGGGAACTCGACGCTCACGTCCTTCAGGTTGTGCTCGCGCACTCCCTGCAGCAGGAGCTTGGGCGTGTTGCCGTCCACCGGGCGCTGGAAGCCCAGGCCGATGTGGCGGCGGGCCCCCAGATAAGCGCCGGTCAGCGTCTCGGCCGCCTTCAGGTCCTCCGGCGTGCCGTCGAACACGATGCGCCCGCCTTGCGTGCCGGGCCCGGGGCCCAGGTCGAGCACCCGGTCGGCGGCCAGCATGACCGCCGGATCGTGTTCCACCACCACCAGGGTGTTGCCGGCGTCGCGCAGCCGGTGCATCGCCTCGACGATGCGGTTCATGTCGCGCGGGTGCAGGCCGATGCTGGGCTCGTCGAGCACGAACAGCGTGTTGACCAGCGAGGTGCCGAGCGCCGTCGTGAGGTTGATGCGCTGCACCTCCCCGCCCGACAGCGTGCGGCTCTGCCGGTCGAGGGTGAGATAGCCGATGCCCACGTCGCACAGGTACTTGAGCCGGGTGCGGATCTCGCCGAGCAGCAGGCTCAGGGCATCGTCGAGCAGCTTGCCGGGCAGCACGAGTTCGTCGAAGAAGCGCCGCAGCCTGTCGATGGGCAGCAGCATCAGGTCGTGCAGGCACAGGCCCGGCAGGGCCTCCAGCTGCTCGCGGCCGAAGCCCGTGCCCACCGGCGAAAAGCGCCTGGCCGGCGGCAGCACCGCATCGGCGGCCTCCTTCGTGCCCAGGCGCCACAGCAGCGACTCGAGCTTCAGCCGCGCGCCGCCGCAGGCGCCGCAGGGCGTGTAGCTGCGGTACTTGGACAAGAGCACGCGGATGTGCATCTTGTAGGCCTTGCTCTCCAGGTATTCGAAGAAGCGCTTGATGCCGTACCACTGCTTGTTCCACTGGCCCTTCCAGTGCGGCGAGCCGTTGATGACCCAGTCGCGCTGTGCGTCGCTCAGCTGGCTCCAGGCCGTGTCGCGCGGGATGCCGGCCTCGCCCGAATACTTGAGCAGGTCGTCCTGGCACTCCTTCCAGGCCGGCGTCTGCAGCGGCTTGACGGCGCCGGCACGCAGCGTCTTGCGATGGTCCGGAATCACCAGCCCCCAGTCCACGCCGATCACGCGGCCGAAGCCGCGGCAGATCTCGCAGGCTCCGAAGGCCGAGTTGAACGAGAACATCGCCGGCGTGGGCCGCGAATAGCGGGCCTCGCTGTCGGGGCTGTGCAGGCCCGACGAGAAGCGCCACAGCTCGGGCTCGCCCTCTTCCTGCAGCGCATACACGTTCACCCGGCCGCTGCCGCGCTTGAGCGACACCTCCAGCGCCTCGATCACGCGGGCCTTCTCGGTGCCTTCGAGGCGGAAGCGATCGGCCACCACGTCGAGCAGCTTGCGTGGCCCGGCCGGCGTGGCGATCTCGCGCTCGGCCTGCACCCGCGTGTAGCCGCTGGCGGACAGCCATTGCTCCAGTTCTTCGGCCGTGGTGTTGGCCGGCAGCTCGACCGGGAAGGTCACCACCAGCCGCCGGCCGCCGGCAGCACGTGATTGCAGCTCGGCGTAGATGCTCTCGGGGTTGTCCTCCCGCACCGGCTTTCCCGTCTCCTTGTCGTACAGCTGGGCGGCGCGGGCGAACAGCAGCTTCAGGTGGTCGTTCAGCTCGGTCATCGTGCCCACCGTCGAGCGCGAGGTGCGCACCGGGTTGGTCTGGTCGATGGCGATGGCCGGCGGCACACCGTCCACATGGTCGACCGCGGGCCGGTCCATGCGGTCGAGGAACTGGCGCGCATAGGCCGAGAAGGTCTCGACATAACGGCGCTGGCCTTCGGCATACAGGGTGTCGAACACGAGGCTCGACTTGCCCGAGCCGCTCGGGCCGGTGACCACGGTGAGCTCGCCGGTGGCGATGTCGAGGTCGAGGTTCTTGAGGTTGTGCTGGCGCGCGCCGCGGATGCGGATCAGGCCACTGCGGGAAGAGCCGTTAGCCATGGGGGTGCCGGTAGGGCTGGGCGAGGGAGGGGCAGGCATTTTAGGAACCGAAGCCAACCATCCGCTGGCTACGGAAAAGCGTGGAGACAAAACACGGCCGCGACGCGTAAAAACGCCGCCGCCCGTATCACGCCGCGCAAGGCTGTCTCGCGTATTCGTGATGAAAGCCCGCGATTCGGAGCGGAAACAGAGTGTTTCGGTCTTCCATGATGTTTGGCAGCGACAAGATACAAACACTTTTCACCCGGCGGCGCTACCCTGCGCCGTTTCGAAGGAGGGTCCATGCTTCCCCATCGACATGCCCGCGCAGCAGTGGTGATCCCGCTGCTGATCGGGCTGGCAGGATCAGCCACCGCGCAGATCGTCATCGGCCAGACCTCGGGCTTTACCGGCTCGGTCGCAACCGGCGTGAAGGAAAACACCGACGGCGCCAGGCTCTATTTCGATGCGGTGAACGAACGCGGCGGCGTGAACGGCCAGCGGGTGGAACTGGTGTCGCTGGACGACAAGTTCGACCCCAAGCTGGCGGTCGAGAACGCCAGGAAGCTCGTCACCGAAAAGAAGGCCATCGCCCTGTTCCTGAACCGCGGCACGCCGCACTCCGAGGCGATCATGCCGCTGCTCAAGGAGTTCAAGGTGCCGCTGATCGCCCCGTCCACCGGCGCGATGTCCCTGCACAAGCCGGTGCACCCTTACGTCTTCAACGTGCGCGCCACCTACCAGCGTGAATCCGAGAAGGCGGTGCAGCACCTGACCACCATCGGCATCACCCGCATCGGCATCCTGCAGACCGACGACTCCTTCGGCGGCGATGCGGTGCAAGGTGCGTTGAAGGGGCTCGAGAAGGCAAAGCTGGAACCCCTGTTCCTCGAGAAGTTCGACCGGGCGAAGCCCGACCTCGCCAGGATGACCCAGGTGGTCCAGCAGCGCGAGCCGCAGGCGGTGATCTTCATCGGCTCGGCCAACACGGTGGCCGAGGGCACGAAGGCGCTGCGCACGGCCGGCTCGCGGGCGCAGGTGGTCACGCTGTCGAACAATGCGTCCGGCGGTTTCGTGAAGCTGCTGGGCGAACACGGCCGCGGCACCATCGTCACGCAGGTCTTCCCCTACGAGCGGTCGCTGGCGGCGCCCATCGTGAAGGAGGCCGCCGACCTGGCCAAGGACAAGGGGCTCGACGAAGTCACGCCGGCCATGCTGGAAGGCTTTGCCGCGGCCAAGGTGGTGGTCGAAGGCCTGCGCCGCGCCGGCGCCAACCCGACGCCGGGCAAGCTGGTGCAGGCGCTCGAAACCTTCCGCCGCGTCGACATCGGCGGACTGGAAGTCAGCTTCAGCCCGAACGATCATTCAGGCCTGGACTACGCCGACCTGTCGATCATCGGGCCCGAAGGCAAGTTCAGGCGCTAGGGCCTGCGACGCCCGGCAGGGCCGAGGCATCACAACAAGCGAGGAGTACGGAATGAACGCAAGACAAGTGCTTTGGAGCGTGTCGGCAGCGGCCGCCCTGGCCAGCTTCGGCGCCTCGGCGCAGATCGTGGTCGGCCAGACGGCCGGCTTCTCCGGCGTGGTGGCCGCGGGCGTGAAGGAAACGACCGACGGCGCCAGGCTCTACCTCGACTCCGTCAACGAGCAGGGCGGCGTCAACGGCCAGAAGATCGAGCTGGTGTCGCTCGACGACAAGTTCGAGCCCAAGCTGGCCGCCGAGAACGCCAGGAAGCTGATCACCGAGCACAAGGTCATCACCCTCTTCCTGACCCGCGGCACGCCGCACACGCAGGCCATCGTGCCGCTGCTGGCCGAATACAAGGTCCCGCTGGTGGCGCCCTCCACCGGCGCCATGGTGCTGCACCAGCCGGTGAACCCGATGATCTTCAACGTGCGGGCCACCTACCAGCGCGAGGCCGAACGCGCCATCCGCCACCTGAGCCTGATCGGCCTGGAGCGCATCGCCATCCTGCAGGTGGACGACACCTTCGGTGCCGATGCGGTGCAGGGCGCGCAGAAGGGCTTCGAGGCGGTGGGCAAGCAGCCGCTTCTCCTCGAGAAGTTCGACCGGGCCAAGCCCGACTACAGCGTGGCCGCGCCCAAGATCGCCAAGGCCGATGCGCAGGCAGTGCTGTTCATCGGCTCCGGCGCCGCGGTCGCCGACGGCGCCAAGGCGCTGCGCGACGCCGGCTCGCGGGCCCAGATCGTCACGCTGTCGAACAACGCCTCGGGCGGCTTCATCAAGCAGCTGGGCGACAACGCCCGCGGCACCATCGTCACGCAGGTGTTCCCCTACGAGCGCTCGCTGTCGGCACCCATCGTGAAGGAAGCGGTGGACCTGATGCGCGCCAAGGGCGGCGCCGAGGTGTCGCCGGCCATGATGGAAGGCTTTGCTGCCGCCAAGGTGCTGGTCGAGGGGCTGCGCCGCGCCGGCGCCAACCCCACCCGCGAGAAGTTGGTCACGGCACTCAACGGAATCCGCAAGCTGGACATCGGCGGGATGGAAGTAAGCTTCAGCCCCGGCGATCACACCGGCCTGGACTACGCAGACCTTTCCATCATCGGACAGGACGGCAAGTTCCGACGCTAGGCTAGGCCTAGGGCCGCGGAGGTCGCCACCGGGCCGCGTCGCGGCCCGCAGGCTCCACTTCCCGGCATGAACCGATCATCCATCGCCAACAAGACGCAGCCGCTGTCCCTGGCCGGCGGCAGCGGTGGCCACGACAGCGATCACGACGACGCCCAGGCGCGGGCGCGGTACGAGCGTGCGCTGGCCGGTTCGCACGACGGCTTCTGGGAACGCGACCTGCGCACCGGCGTGAGCTGGTATTCGCCCAGCTTCCGGGCGCTGTTCGGCTTCGCGCCGCACGAGCTGCCCAACGACGAGCATGTGCGCGACAGCGTCAACTCGCGCATCCACCCCGACGACGTCGGCTCCTTCCTGGCCGCCAACCAGCATGCCATCGACACCCTCGGCAGCTTCAGCTACGAGGTGCGCTTTCGCGACCGGCACGACCGCTGGCGCTGGGTGCGCGGCAGCGGCAAGGTGTGGGCCGGCCCCGACGGCCGCGCCGCCGTGATCGCCGGCAACACGGCCGACGTGCACGAGGAAAAGATCGCGCAGCAGGCGCTGGCCGTGCTGTCGCGCCGCTTCGAGCGAGCCGTGCTGGCGGCCGACGAAGCCGTGTTCGAACGCACCGTGGGCTCCGACGAGCTGTACGTGTCGGACCGTTTCGCCGAGCTGCTGGGCCGGCTGCCCAGCCAGATGCCGCGCCAGCGCAGCCGGGTGCTCGAGTGGATCCACCCCGAGGACCGCCCGCGCTTCGATGCCGACAACGAAGCCGGCCTCGCGCGGCTGGGCCGCTGGACCATGAACTACCGGCTGCTGTGCAGCGACGGCGACTACCGCTGGTTCCGCGAGCATGCGGTGGCCGAGCGCGACGCAGCCGGGCAGGTGCGGGTGACCGGCGTGATCGCCGACATCCACGAGCAGGTGCTGGCGCATGAGCAGCTGGAGCACCACCAGGACCGGCTCGAGGGCCTGGTGCAGGAACGCACCGCGCGGCTGGAGGCGGCGCTCGCGCTGGCCGAGCAGCAGCGTGCCGAGGCCGACCGCGCCAACCAGGCCAAGTCGCTCTTCCTGGCCCACATGAGCCATGAGATCCGCACGCCGCTCAACGGCGTGCTGGGCCTTACCGAACTCGCGCTGAGCTCCTGCCACGACGACGTGCAGCGCCGCTACCTGCAGCTGGCGTTGCAGTCCGGGCGCTCGCTGCTGCACGTGATCAACGACGTGCTCGACTTTTCCCGCATCGAGGCCGGCAAGCTGGCGCTGCGGGAGCAGCCCTTCGACCTGGCCGACACGGTGGCCGAGGCGATGCGGGGCGTCACCTCCCTGCGCGCCAGCGACGTGCGCTTCATGTACGACTACATCGGCGAGCACACCGCCATGCTCGGCGACGAGACGCGCGTGCGGCAGGTGCTCACCAACCTGCTGGGCAATGCAGTCAAGTTCACGCAGGCCGGGCACGTCACGGTGTCCACGCTGCTGCGCGAGGAGGGCCCGGGCCTCGCGCGTGCCGAGATCGAGGTCAGCGACACCGGCATCGGCATGGACACGGCCACGCTGGGCCGCGTGTTCGACCCCTTCGTGCAGGGTGACGACAGCGTGTCGCGCCGGCACGGCGGCACCGGGCTGGGCCTGTCCATCGCACAGGGCCTGGCGCAGTCGATGGGTGGCTCGATCGAGGCGCGCAGCCAGCCGGGGGCCGGCTCCTGCTTCACCCTGTCGCTGCCGCTGCGGCTCGATCCGGCCGGCGTGCCGTTGCCGCGGCCGGCGCCCGGCGGCCATGCCTGGCTCGTCTATCCGGTCGAGGCCCAGGCCCGCTGGACGCAACGCCGCTTCGTGCGCCTGGGCTGGACCACCCGCACCATGACCAGCCTCGACGAGGCGCTGAACAGCTCCTGCCGCGAGCCGCTGCCCGACCTGGTGATGCTGCCCGGCCACCTGTCGCGCGACACCGAAGGCCTGGCCCGCCTGCGCGCTGCGCTGCCCGAGGTGCAGATCGTCATCGCGATGCGCGCCGACTGGCACCTCAAGACCCTGGAGCAGCTGGCCGGCTCGCTGGCCATCGACATCGCGCTGGCGCCGCTCACGCCGCACGACCTGTTGCGCATCACTGCGCCCAGGGCGGCCGCCCCGGTGCCGGCCGCTGCCGCCGCGGCACCCGAAGCCGGCGCGCCGGCCTGGACGGGCCGCACCGTGCTGCTGGTGGAAGACAACCCGGTGAACCGCCTCATCGGCGAGGAAATGCTCGCGAGCCTCGGCCTGACCGCCGAATCGGTCGACAGCGGCGCGCAGGCGCTGGCCCGCTGCCGCGCGCGCGCCCCCGACCTGATGCTGCTGGACGTGCAGATGCCCGAGATGGACGGCTACGAGACCTGCCGGCGCCTGCGGGCCTGGCAGGTCAGGGGCGAAGTGCGCCGCTTCCCCATCGTGGCGCTCACCGCCCATGCGATGCAGGCCGATCGCGACGCGGCGCGCCGCGCCGGCATGGACGGCTTCCTCACCAAGCCCATCGACCTCGCCACGCTGAGGGCCGAGCTGGAGCGGTGGCTGCAGCACCGATGAGGCCGCGATGAACAAGCTGCTGCTGGCCATCACCCACCTCGCCGCCGTCGGGCTCGGCTTCGCCGCCGGCATCTACCTGCTGCCCATCCTGTCGGCACCCGCAGCGCCTTCGGCCGCCGAACTGGCCCGCGAGTCGAGCGGCGCGCTCTACCAGGGCGAGTTCCGCCGCGACCTGAAGGACAGCGATGCGCTGCACTGGGGCGAAGGCAGGCTGTCGGTGGGCCGCACCAGCATCACCTTCGCCGGCCGGCTCGCACCGGGGCCGGCCTACCGGCTGTACCTGTCGCCCGAGTTCGTCGAGACCGAGGCCGACTTCCTGCGGCTCAAGCCGCGCATGGTGCAGGTGGGCGCCATCGACACCTTCGAGAACTTCATCGTCAGCGTGCCACCCTCGGTGGACGTGGCGCAGTACACCGCCGCCATCGTTTGGTGCGAAGCCTTTTCGCAGTTCATCACAGCGGCGAGGTATCGATGAACGGAAGATCCGTGCCTTTGCGTCATCCAGAAAAAGGAGTTCGTCCAATGCAGCGCCCCGCCCTCGCCTGGCTGGTGCTGGCCGCCGCCTGGTCCTGTGCCGCGTTTGCCCCGGCCGCCGCTCAGTCGCAAGCCACCCCACGCGCAGGCAAGCCGCTGCCTCGGCTGCTGTCGCGGGCCGAGCTGCGCGTCTGCCTGGGCCGCGAGCAGGAACTCAAGCGCCAGCAGGATGCGCTGCAGGCCGCCCACGATGCCCACAACGCCGAGATCGGCTTGCTCTCCGAAGAGGCCCGGCGGCTCGCCGACGAACTCAAGTTGCTGGACCTGGCCAGCGAGCATCAGGTGGACGACTACAACCGGCGCAACGAGGTGCGCAACAAGCAGGTCGAAAAGGCCAACGCCCGTGCCGACGCGCTGCGGCAGACCTCGATCGCCCTGCGCGGCGAGGAAGCCGACTACATGAAGGCTTGCGTCGCGCGACCCTACCTGCTCGATGACCGCGATGCGGTGCTGAAGGAACTGGGCCGCAACAACCGCAAGCGGGAACAGCATCCCGAGCCGGCCAGGACCGACGGCGCGGGCCGCACCGTGGGCGTCTGAGCACGAGCGCTGCTCATGGCTCCAGCACTCCCGTCGCGAAGAACTGCTCCACCAGCACCAGCTGCTCCGGCGTGTTCAGCGCCGGCGCGTGGCCACAGCCGGCGATGGTGACCACCGTCGCGCACGGCCCCCTGGTACGCATGCGCTCGGCCGTTTCGGCCAGCAGCAGGTCGCTGCTTTCGCCGCGCAGGCACAGCACCGGCAGGTCCAGGCTGTCGTAGGCCGGCCACTGGTCGTAGTCGCCGGGGTGGTGCACGAATTGCATCACCATGTTCGGGTCGTAATGCGGCGTCACGCGGCCGTCGGGCAGGCGGCGGGTCGAGGTTTCGGTGAGTCGCTGCCATTGCGCATCGCTCAGCCAGCCGTAGGGCTGGTACACCGTGCGGAAGTACTGCTCGAGCTCGCTCACCCGGTCGAAGGCCGCCGGGCGGCCGGCATAGCTGCGGATGCGTTCGACGGCAGGCGCGGCGAGCTCAGGCCCGATGTCGTTGAGCACCAGGCTGCGCATGCGCCCGCGCAGGTTGCCGGCCGCGCAGGCCAGGCCGATGGCGCCGCCCATCGACGTGCCCAGCCAGTGGAATCGGTCGATGCGCAGCTGGTCCACCAGCGACAGCGCGAGCCGGCTGTAGAACGCGATGCAGTACTCGTTGCGCGGATCGGGGCTCCATTGCGACAGGCCGCGGCCGATGGTGTCGGGACAGATGACGCGGTAGCCGAGCGCCGCCAGATGCTCGGCCGCCTCGTCCATGTCGCGCCCGGTGCGGGCGAGGCCGTGCCACGCCATCACCACCTCGTCCCGGTTGTCGCGCGAGCCCCATTCGGTGTAGTGGATCTCGCGGCCCTCGCAGACGAGGTAGTTGGAGGTGAAGCTCATGGGACCCTTCTTTCTCCTGCCGTTTCTGTGGTCCACGGCGAAGTGACACCCTCGACGTCTGAAACGGAATCACCGGCCTTCACCGCGCAGGCGCGGAGATTCGCGCGGTGAATGAGTTGGGGTTTCACTTCAGTCCGGGACCGCGATCACGCCGCCGGCCGAGACGCTGATGCGGTCGGCCGCGGCTGGCTGCAGGCTCCAGGCCGGCACGTTGGCCGCCGTGATGGCCGGTGCCGCGCCGGGCGTGCCGCCGCGCGGCACGGTGCGCACCACCTGGCTGGGCGGCAGCTTCGCGCCGTGGCGCAGGTGGGCATACATCGCGTCGAGTGCACGGTTGAGGTACACGTGCAGCGGCACGTAGCGCGTGTCGTAGCCCGGCAGCACCGCGGGCAGGCCGATGAAGCCGTCGAAGTGCTGGGCGTTGGTGACCTCGATGTACGACAGCCGGCTGCGCCAGCCCTCGACCTTCCTGTTGAGCGCGGTGTAGGGCCGCGAGGTGTGCGACACCGGCAGCAGCGCGTCGGCCCGGCCATGCACGATGAGCGCGGGCTTGCCGTTCAGGTCGCCCTTGCGGCGGGTTTCGTCGAGGCCGGCCTGCAGCGCGAGGGCCTGTGCACCCGTGCCGGTGAGCAGACCGCGCAGGCACAAGGCGCCGTCGAGGTTGAAGTCCTGCACGCCGGTGGACGCCGAGAACGAGAACAGGTCGCGCAGCGCGAAGCCGGGATTGGCGTTGTTGATGAGCTGCACGCCGGCCGACGGCGGCACGCCGTTGCCGGTGGCGGCCATGGGCGCGAGCTGGGCAGCGGTGACGGGCGTGACCAGCCCCTGCGGCGTGGTGGCCGCGAAGCTGTAGCCGCACAGGTGGTCGGCCACGCTCGCACGCGCCAGCGCGTTGGCGAAGGTCACGCTCACCGCAGGTGCCACCTCGAAGGCAGCGAGCGACGGGTGCAGCACCGCGGACTCCGGCTCCCAGCCGTAGTCGGCCAGCCTGGCCAGCGCATCGTCGGCCTGCGCGGCCAGCGTGTCGCCGGTGAGCAGCCCCTTCGCCTTGAGCGAGGCGCAACGGTTGGCGGCAAACGCGGCCACGACGAAGGCCGATCCGGGTGCGCCGGCCACCTGCGCCGACAAGGCAGCGCAGCTCTGGTAGAGGTTGGCATGGGTAGTGAAGTCGTACAGCGTCTTCGCGCTCACCGGCCGCTCCACCCCGCCGCGGCGCACGCTCACGCCGGGGTTGGCAGGCAGCTCCACCGCGGGCTCCGACACCGCCACGCCGTCGATGAGGTGCAGCCGGTCCTGTTCGGCGGCCGCGATGGCGGCGCCGCCGCCGTTGGAGATGCTCGAGGCGATGACCAGCGTGTTGGCCGGGTGCACGGTGCGCAGCACGAGGCCGGTGTGGCCCAGCGGCAGGCCGTGGCGCTCGTTGAGCACCCAGAACGCGAACTCCACCGCCTGCAGCGTGTAGCGGCCCCAGTCCTTTTCAGGGTTGCGCTGCGAATGCGCATGCTTGAAGGCCAGGCGGTTGGGCGTGGCCGCGTTCACCGCCGCCAGCTGCGCGGCATCGAGCGGCGCGCGGAACTGCGCCGCGTTGCCGGCCGCGGCCGCGCTGGTGCGCACTCCATCGATGAGCGGCACGGTGTCGCTGGCCAGGTCGTGCGGGGCGCTGCCGGTGCCCTTGTCGGTGTAGGCCACCGCGCAGCCGCGCTTCAAGCCCCATTCGCCGGTGCTGATGGCGCCATACACGCCGCGCGATCCGGAGGAGGTGGCTGTGATGATGCAGGGGCGCTTCGGGTCGAAGTGCGCCGGCACCTGCACCATCAGCACCACGTTCTCGCGACCCGATCCATCGTCGGTGAAGGCCAGCACTTCGGTACCGGCGATCCGGCCTTCGCCGGCCGTGGCCACGCCCTCGGCATCGACGTTGGGCCCGTAGAGCGAGCCGTAGCCGCCGGCGGCCGTCATGTCGAGGATGGCGCGGTGACTGCTGTAGATGGCCGCGCGGCGCAGCTCGGCCGCGGTGGGCGCGACCGCGTCGGCGAAGGGCGGCAAGGCGCCGGCCAGGCCGGTCTTGCCGAGGCCGGCAGTGAGCAGGTCGTCGCTCGTGCCGTCGTATTCGGTGCGGCGAACCTCTGCGCTCACGAAGGCGGGCTTGCGGTTGAAGAGGCCGGCCGGGCCGAACCAGTCGGGCCGCGCGGCGGCCAGCCGGTCGTTGCCGGCGGCCGCCTGCGCGGCCTTCAACGTGGCCTCGGGCACGCCGGCCTTCTGCGAAAGCGAAAGGGCTGCGCTGTCGTCGGCCCTTTCGCTGCCGCCGCCGCCACAAGCAGCCAGCAGCGCGCTGGCTGCCAGACCCAGGGCGCACCCCTGCGTTCGAATACCGTGCATCGTTGCCTCCTCGTTGGTTCGTTCGGGTAAGAAGCTCAGCGACCGACGCCGCGCAGCGCGCGCAGGCGGCCCACCACGCCGGTGGGGAAGTAGTAGACGGACAGCACGAACAGCACGCCCAGCCAGAGCAGCCAGCGGTCGGCCGACAGCAGCGCGCCGGCCACCGGCACGCCTTCGAAGGAGGCGCCCGCGAGCTTGAGCAGGTCCTGCAGGTAGCTCTGGGCCAGCACGAACAGCACGCTGCCCACCACCGCGCCATAGATGGTGCCCATGCCGCCGATCACGACGATGAGCAGGATGTCCAGCATGATCTCGAAGGACAGCGAGGTGTCCGGCCCGTTGTAGCGCAGCCAGATCGCCAGCAGCACGCCGCCGAGCGTGGCGAACAGGGCCGACAGCACGTTGCTCAGGGTGCGGTACACCACGGTGCGGTAGCCGATCGCTTCTGCGCGGAAGTCGTTCTCGCGAATGGCCTGCAGCACCCGGCCGAATGGCGAGTTGACGATGCGCAGCATCAGCAGCACCAGTGCCACGGCGACCACGAACAGCAGGTAGTAGCTGATGAGGCGCCCGTCGATCAGCACGCCGAACACCGGGTTCTCGAAGGGCTCGAAGCTCGGGCTCAGCACGGCCGGCAGCTTGAAGGTGAGGCCGTCCTCGCCGCCGGTGAACTCGCTCAGCTGCGAGGCCAGCGTCTGGAAGGCCGAGGCCACGGCGAGCGTGATCATGGCGTAGAAGATCGCCTTCACCCGCAGCGAGAACAGGCCGATCACCAGCGAGAGCACGAGCGACAGCAACAGCGCACCCAGCGTGCCGGCGGCAATGGCGCCCCAGCCCGCACCGAGCCGCGTGGAGGCGATGGCCACGCCGTAGGCGCCGATGCCGAAGAACATGGTGTGGGCGAAGCTCACGATGCCGGTGTAGCCCAGCAGCAGGTCGTAGCTGGCCACCAGCACGATGAAGGTGAGGATCTTGGCCGCGACGTTGAGCGACTTGCTGCCCGGGAAGACGAAGGGCGAAAGCAGCAGCGCGGCGACGATGAACACGAGCAGGACCGCAAGCAGGCGGCTCCTGGGCAGGTCGTGGGAGAGGAGGCGGTTCAGCATGGTCGTCGGCCCGCTCAGCGATTGGTCACGGGATACAGCCCCTGAGGCCGCCACAGCAGGATGGCGACCATGAGCCCGATGTTGGAGAACAGCGCCACCTTGGGCGCGAGGAAGCCGGTGTAGTTGGCCATCAGGCCCACCAGCAGCGCGCCGACGAAACAGCCGAGGGTGGAGCCCAACCCGCCGATGATGATGACGATGAACAGCAGCACGTTCACCTGCGCACCCATCTGCGGCACGACCATCTGCTGGTACAGGCCCCACAGCACGCCGCCCAGGCCGGCCAGCGCCGAGCCCGCCACGAACACACCCACGAACAGCTGGCGGATGCGGTAGCCGAGGCTTTCGACCATCTCGCGGTCCTGCACGCCGGCGCGGATGAGCAGGCCGATCTTGGTGCGGTTGAGCGTCCACAGCAGCGCGATGAGCACCGCCGCGCCGATCACCACCGCGATGAGGCGGTACTTCTCGATGGAGGCGTCGCCCAGCAGCACCGACCCGCGCAGCGCCTGCGGCAGCGGCAGCGGGATCTGCTGCGGCCCCCAGATCACCTTGATGAGCTCCTCGCCGATGATCATGCCGCCCATGGTGATGAGGATCTGCTTCAGGTGCTGGCCGTACACCGGCCGCACCATCAGCCGCTCGAACACCCAGCCGACGGCACCGGCCACCGCCATGGCGACCAGCATCACCGGCAGCAGCGCGGCGAGGTTGAGCCACAGCGACTCGGCTGCGGCCCACGGGCCCAGGAAGGCGAACACGCTGGTGGCGACGAAGGCGCCGAGGGCGATGAACACCCCATGGCCGAAGTTCAGCACGTCCATCAGGCCGAACACGAGCGTGAGGCCGGAGGCGATGATGAAGACGATCATGCCCATGGCCAGGCCGGCGATGGTGAGCGTGAGCCAGGTGGGCACCGAGCCGATGGCCGGCAGCGCCAGCAGCGCGAGCGCCGCCAGCAGCAGCAGCGGCCGGTAGTCGAAGCGGGCCTTGGGCACCGGCGCCGCGGCGGTGCCGCCGCCGGCGGAATCGGTGGGGGTGGTTGCAGCCACGGTGTTCAAGCCGCCTCCTTATTGATGGGCCGCGAGCGACAGCCCCAGCAGCTTGTGCTGCAGGGCTTCGTCCTGCGCCAGTTCGCGCATCGGTCCGCGGTGCACGACGCGGCCGTCGTCCATGACGGCCACGCTGTCGCCCAGCGCGCGCGCCATGGCGAAGTTCTGCTCGACCAGCAGGATGGTGGTCTGCTTGCTCTTGAGCTCGCGGAAGGCGGCGATGAGGTTCTGGATGATCGCGGGCGCGAGGCCCTTGCTCGGCTCGTCGATCAGCAGCAGCTTGCGCGGCTCGACGATGGCGCGCGCCACCGCGAGCATCTGCTTCTGCCCGCCCGAGAGCTTGCCCGCCGGATGGAGCCAGAACTTCTTCAGCGCCGGGAACAGGCTGAAGATCCATTCGAGCCGCCGGGTGTCCATGTCGTCCACCGAGCGCGCGCCGCGCGCGGCCAGCAGCAGGTTTTCCTTGACCGACAGGTCGCTGAAGATGCCCATGCTCTCGGGCACGTAGGCGATGCCGCGCTGCGCGATCTCGGGCGTGACGGCCCGCGCGCCTTCGCCGCCGATGGGCTGGTCGTCGAAGACGATGCTGCCCTGCCTCACCTTCCACAGGCCCATGATCGTGCGCAGCGTGGTGGTCTTGCCGGCGCCGTTGCGGCCCAGCAGCATGGTGACTTGGCCGCGCGGCACCTCGAAGTCGACGCCGTGGAGGATGTGGTACGCGCCGATGTGGGTGTGCACGCCCTGCAGCGTGAGGATCGCGGCGCTCATGCTGCCGCCTCTTCTTCGATCACGCCCATGTAGGCCTGTTGCACCACGGGCAGGGCCATCACGTCGGCCGGCAGGCCGTCGGCCAGCAGTTGCCCGTTGTGCAGCACGATGATGCGGTCGGCCAGCTCGCGCACCACGTCCATCTTGTGCTCGACCAGCAGGATGGTCTTCTCCTTGCGTTGCTTGAGTGCGCGGATGAGGTCCAGGATCACCGGCACCTCGTCCACGCTCATGCCGGCGGTGGGTTCGTCGAACATGTAGACCAGCGGGTCGAGCGCCATCATCAGCGCCACCTCGAGCTTGCGCTGGTCGCCGTGCGGCAGGCTCGACGCGGGTGCGTCGGCCTTGTCGGCCAGGCGAACCGCCTCGAGCACGGCGCGCGCCTCCTCGATCAGCAGCTTGTGGTCGAGCCACACGCTGAGCAGCTTGAGCACACCGCCGTGGCGCGACTGCACCGCCAGGCGCACGTTCTCGAGCACCGACAGGTTGGGGAACAGCTGGGTGAGCTGGAAGGCCCGGCCCAGGCCGCGGCGCGTGCGCAGCGGCGCCGGCAGGCCGGTGATGTCTTCGCCGCCCAGCAGCACACGGCCTTCGCTGGCCGGCAGCTGGCCCGAGACGAGGTTGAAATAGGTCGTCTTGCCTGCACCGTTGGGGCCGACGATGGCGGTGAGCGTGCCCGGGTGGAAGGCACAGCTCACGTGGTCCACCGCCACGTGGCCGCCGAAGCGGACGGTGAGGTCTCGTGTCTCGAGCATGTCAGTTGCAGTTGCCGATGACGTAGTGGTTGGGGCCCGTCTGCTTCAGCGTGGTGGTCGTGAAGGTGTTCCACAGCCCCATGTTCTGGTTCGATCCGTTGGCATAGGCGTAGCCGCCCGACTGGTAGGCCCGGCCGGCCGTGGTGTGCGCATAGTTGCTGGCCGTGTAGCAGATGGCAGCGCTGCCGGTGGTGGTGCCGGTGGCCGGCGCGGACTGCGCGCCTTCGACCCCGCTACCGTTCACGGCACTCACCGTCCAGCTGTAGGTGGTGCCGGCGGCGAGGCCGGTGTCGGTGTGGCTGGTGCCGCCGACCAGCGAGCCGTTGACCTTGCTGCCGCCGCGATAGACGTTGTAGCCGGCTGCGCCGCTCACGGAATTCCAGCTGACGACCATGCTGTTGTTCGTCGCGCCCGAAGTGGCCACGCCGGTGGGCGCCTGCAGCGCATCGCCCCCACCGCCGCCGGAGCCGGACGCGAGGCGATCGACCATGGCCTTGATGGCCGCCACCTGCGTGCCGGCCTTCTGCGCGAAGTTGTTGCCGTACCAGCCGACCCAGTCCCAGCAGCCGTTGGGGTTGGACAGCGAGCCGCTGGCCGTGGTGGGACGCGAGGTGTTGTCCACCCTCGCCTGCGGAAACAGCACGACGATGTTGTTGGTGTCGGCCCAGCGGGTATAGCCGGTGTTCCTGACGAACTGGTCGCCGATGGTGGCGTGGTTCTGCTTGCAGCCGTGCAGGGCCACGTGCAGCTTGCACAGCGTGCCGCTCGCGCAGCTCGAAGGCACGTAGACCCAGCCGGTGGGCGACATACCCGGGTTGCCGTTGATGAACGACGCCTGGTCGAACTCGATGTAGTTGCTCGCCGCCGGCGCGTTGTTGCGCGCGTTCAGCGTGCCGTAGATCCTGCTGAGCACGGCCTTGGCGCCGTCGTAGCCGCAGTTGGCGATGTAGGGAGACACGCTGCTGCCGCAGCTGTTGTTCCCACTCGCATCGAAGTCGGTCGGGAACACGTGCGCCGTGCCCTGGCGTGTGACGTACTCCAGGTTGGCCGCCGCCACGCCGTTGCCGGTGTACTGCGTGTGCAGCGCGTTCATCGGGTTGGGGCCGACGGTGTAGTCGGACGTGCCGACGAACATGTAGACCTTCTGGTTGGCGATGTTGGCCTTGTTGTCGACGGCCGTGCCGCTCCAGTTGTTGATGTCGGCCTGCATCGTGTTCAGCATGGCGCTGCTGATGCTGGCGTTGTACATGCACGCGGTGTAGTTGCTGTGCCCCGCGCACATGTAGGGTCCGGCCGCGAACACACCCACCCCCATGAAGGTGGACGAGTGCGCGATGCCCAGCTGGTTGGCCATGAAGCCGCCGGACGACAGGCCCGAGACGCTGATCCGGGACTTGTCGATGTTGAGCTGGGGCAGCGGCGAAGCGGCCCCGGCCGCCAGTTGCACGCACAGCAGTGCGGCGGCCGCCACGGACCAGGACATGGTTCCACGGAACATGGTTACCTCCTCATCGAGGTTCATGCGGGAACCCCCTCGCGGAGGGGGCTGCGAAGCGAAACGACCGCCGCGCTCAGCGCTGGTTGCGGATCGGCACGCTCATCTCTTCGGCCTTGATTTCGCGCACCAGCTCGGGCACGCCCCAGGGGAAGGCCGGGTCCACCTTGATCTTGAAGTGGTACATCGACTGCATGGCCTGGTGGTCTTCCTTGCGGAAGGTCATGCGTCCCTTCGGCGTGTCGAAGCTCATGCCTTCCATGGTGCTGATGAGCTTGTTGGTGCCGGTGTCGCCGTTGGTCTTCTTGAGTGCCTCGACGATGGCCATGGCGGCCGACATGCCGCCGGCGGTGAAGAAGTCCGGCGGCGACTGGAAGCGCTTGTAGTGCTCGGTGACCAGCCAGTTGTTGGCAGCGTTCTTCGGAATGGCGAAGTAGTAGTAGGTCGCGCCTTCCATGCCCGGGAACTGCTTGAAGTTCGACATCACCGGCAGGATGTTGCCGCCGGTGGCGATCTCGATGCCGTGGCGCTTGAGGTCCAGGTCGGCGATCTTGAACGGGTTGCCGGCACCGGCCCAGACGATCCAGATGACCTTGCGGCCCTGCTTGTCCTTCAGCGCATCGATGAGGCGCTGCGCCCCTGCGGTGAAGTCGGTGGTGTTGGTGGGCAGGTACTCCTCGTGCACGACCTTGGCCTTCCTGATCGACTCCTTGAAGGCCTTCACGCCGTCGCGGCCGAAGGCGTAGTCCTGGGCCAGCGTGGCGATGCTCACGTTGGGCTGGTCGAGGGCCACCGCGTTCGAGATGGCGTCCTGGGAGCTGTTGCGGCCGGTGCGGAAGATGTACTTGTTCCACTTGTCGCCGGTGATGGCGTCGGCGACCGCGGGCTCCACCAGCAGGATCTTCTTGTTCTCCTCGGCCACCGGCAGCAGCGCCAGCGCCACGCCCGAGGAGCTGGGGCCGACCGCGATGTCGGCCTTGTCGTCGGTGTAGGCAGCCTGCAGCAGCGACTTGCCCACGTCGGGCTTGCCCTGGTCGTCCTTTTCGATGACCAGCAGCTTCCTGCCGCCCACCATCATCGTGCCGCCGGTCGCGTATTCGAAGCCCAGCATCAGGCCGGTCTGCGTCTGCTTGCCGTAAGCCTCCAGCGGGCCGGTCTTGCTGTACACGTGGGCGATGCGGACTTCCTTGGCCTGGGCCCGGGCGGCCGGGGCTGCGAGCAATGCGGCGGACGTCGCGGCCGCAATCAATGCGGCCGCGCTGAACAAGCGCTTCATGCGTATGTCTCCTTGTTGGCCCCCGCACATGGCCGGCGGGGTGGTCCGGCTGCATTGCAAGGCGCATGCCCCGGCGCACCACGTCAGTGCAAACCCTGATTCAACGCACCGATCAGCGCTCCGACGCGGGGCCATGGCGCGTGCACCGCATCACGAGCCGCCTCGGACTGCCCGCACTCCAGACATTTGATGCCTTCGATTCAGACGACACATGACTGAATTCAAGACAGCTGGCGTCAGGCACCCAGGTCCGGCCAACGGGCCAGGCGGTCGTAGAGCGCAGCCCGGGAGATCTTCAGCAGCCGCGCTGCGGCGACACGGTTGCCTGCGGTGGCCGCCAGGGCGGCGCGGATGTTGGCGCGCTCGAGCTCCGCCACCTGGTCGGCCAGCGGCCGTACAGGCGCCGCACCGGCCGACTCGCGCGAGGGTGGAGGCGGCCTGGCTTCGTCACGTGCGTCGGCGTGGGGCCACGCCTGCGCCAGCTCGGGAAGAACGCCCGCGAAGTGCCGGGGCGCGAGCCGCAGGTCGTCGCTCATCATGCTGACCTGCTCGAGCACGTTGCGCAGCTCCCGGATGTTGCCGCGCCACGGGTGCAGCCGCAGCGCATCGAAGGCTTCGGCCGACAGCTCCCGGTGCACCAGCCCGCTGCGCCGCGAGATGTCGTCCAGCAGCGCCTCGGCCAGCGCCTCCAGGTCGGCCAACCGGTCGCGCAGTGCGGGCAGGCGGATAGGCACGACGTTGAGCCGGTAGTAGAGGTCTTCGCGGAAGCGCTCCTCGGCCACCAGGCGCGGCAGGTCGCGGCTGGTGGCGGCGATGACCCGCACGTCCACCTTGATGACCTGGTTGGAGCCCAGCGGCTCGACCTCCTGCTCCTGCAGCGCCCGCAGCAGCTTGGCCTGCAGCGCCGGCGGCATGTCGCCGATCTCGTCGAGGAACAGCGTGCCGCCGTCGGCCAGCTTGAACTTGCCGTCGCGGCCCTTGCGGTCGGCGCCGGTGTAGGCGCCGGGGGCCACGCCGAAGAACTCGGCCTCCAGCAGCGTCTCGGGCACGGCGGCGATGTTCACCGTGACGAACGGCCGCGCAGCGCGCGGCGACGCGGCATGGATGGCATGCGCCAGCAGCTCTTTGCCGGTGCCCGTCTCGCCCAGCAGCAGCACCGTGCTGTCGGTCTGCGCCACGCGGCGCGCCTGGCGCTTCACCTCGAGTGCGGCCGGACTCGCGCCGATGAAGCTCGCGATCGTGTACTTGGGCCGGCGCTGCTCGGCCAGCTGCTTGCGGGTTTCGTCGAGCTCGCGAGACAGCCGCGAGAACTTCTTCATCAGTGGCTGCATCGTGCTTTCGGGGTGGGCCATCAGCACCATGCCCAGCGCACCGATGACGTCGCCATGGTCGTCGCGCAGCGGGATGCGGCTCACGAGGAAGGTGCCGGCCTTGTTGGTGAGCAGGTCCACCAGGATGGGCTTGCCGGTGGCGATGACCTCGCGCATCAGCGTGTTGGGCACCACCTCCTCGACCGAGTGGCCGACGAAGTCGCTTTCGCGCTCGAAGCCCAGCGCCGGCAGGAACTGCTTGTAGCCGTCGCTGATCCACACCACCTTGCCGTCGCGGTCGACCAGCATCATGCCTTCGGCCGTGTCGGCGAAGAGCTGGAACATCGAGCGGGCAGCGAGCTGCAGGACGCTGTCGGCGTCCTGGGGTAGCTCGGGGTTGGTTCCGTGGGCTGAAGGCGTGCCGGGCTGCAGAGGCATCGCGCGATGATGCCAGCTGCCGAGCGATCGGCCGCGGCTCGCCCCGTTGTCGCTGCCTCAAGGCCGCAGCGTCTTCTCCAACAACCGTTCGGCGCGGCGCAGGAAGTCGGCTTCGTTGTCAGGATCAACGAAGCCGTGCGCCTCTTGATAGCTGACATCCTCGAGTGCAACACCCTCGCGTTTCGCGGCGCGAACAAATTTCGCGGCGTGATCATGGGGGACCCATTGGTCCAGCAAGCCATGGCCCAGCAGTACGGGCACCTTGATTTCACCGACCCGCTTCAACGGCGATGCGGCAGCCAGCCTCTGCGCATCCCCTTCGCGATCACCGATGAGCACAGGCATCGAATACCGGCGAGTCGCTTGCGTGTGCTTGCTCCACGAAATGCTGTACATCAAGTCAATGTCGGTGATGCCGGCGTAGCTGATGGCGCACTGATACGTGCCCGGATGCGCGATAGGCCCCATCAGAGAGGCGTAGCCTCCGTAGCCGGCCCCCATGATGCAGACCTTCGATGCGTCGGCCAGCTTCTGGCCTGCTGCCCACTGAACGACATCGGCGAGATCATCCTGCATGGCTCGCCCCCATTCCTTGAAGCCGGCTTTGAGATGCCCTTCGCCATAGCCGTCGCTGCCGCGGAATTCGGGCTCCAGCACGCGATAGCCTCGCGAAGCGAGGAACTGCGCCCAGGATTTCCAGTTCAGGCTGGAGCCGCGCTGCCAGGGGCCGCCATGCACAAGCACCACTGTGGGCAACGGTTCGTCGGCCTGCCGTCCTGCGGGGTGCGTCACATACACCGGCAGGGGGAGACCGTCTCGCGCCGAGACGCGATGCATGGTCCTGCGCCCTTGGGTGTTCTCGTCGATCCAGGGGTGCGAAGCACCTATGCGGCTCAAGGAACGCTTGGTCCGGTCATACAGGAAGTACTCACCGGGCTGACGATCCGAACTTGATCGAACCACGATGAATCGAGACCTTGCGCATTCGCCGCAATAGAGCCTGTTGTTGCGACCCGCCGGCAAGGCGGCGTCCACTCCGCGCTGAATGCCCTGCAGGTCAGGATCGAACCAGTAGCTCATCGGACGGTCGACACGAAAGTGGACGCCCAGCAGCCGCTTGGTGCGACTGTCAAGCTCCCCGACGGGTAGCAAGTCGAAGCCCTTGACGGACAACACCGGCTCCGGGTCCAGTTTGCGCGCAGCCTCGTCGAACCTGTAGATCGCTTCAGTGCCGGCGGGCCCTTTCGCCAAAACCAGCGCCCGTCCGTCGCCATCAACAAGCCATGGGTTGAAACCCGCCGGGTCGAAGGCGTCAAAGGCGGCAACTTCCACCCACTTGCTCTGCGCCCCCGGCTCGCGCCAGTAGACATACTGCTTGCCGGCTCGATAAGCCTGCACCATTCGCGGCTCAAGGCGGGCGTCGAGCACCCAGGTGTGCGTTCCCTCCGGCATGCCATGGCTGAGCATGCGCAACATCCCCGTGGAGGTGTTGAGCCTGCCCAGCGAAATCTGCTTGGGGTCGCCGGCGCTGTCGTTCATGACCTGGTAGACAAAGATGTCGTTGCTGCCGTCGCCCGCGATCGAATGCACAGCCCAGCCATAGGGCAAGACCCTCGAGGCGATCTGCGATCCGCCATCGCTGATGGACCAGCGCCACGCAATGAGGTTGCGCTCGTCGGTGCCGTCGTGGTCAACGGCAAAGGTTCCGGCGCGCCCTGACCGCACTTCGACGCTGTCCTCGATCGCTTCGAATATCAGACGATCGTCGGTCACCCAGGTCGCTGAAGTCACTCGTGCATCGGCAAACCCGGCCACGATGCGCGGCTCGCTGATCGGATCCAGATCCATGACGGCGAGCTTGTGCAGACCTTTTGCACCGGGCGCCAGGAAGGCCATGCGCTTGCCTGACGGAGAGAGCGTGACGTCGTCAATGCTGGCCCTTTGGGTGAAGTGCCCAATCGGCAACAGCTCCTCGCGCGCCCAAGCTCCCGTGGTTGCCATCAAAAGGAGCAGCCATGCGAGCCGCACCTTCACGCTACAGATCCAAGTCGCCCCCATTTGCATCCCCTCTTCATGCTGCCGCCACCAGCGAGGTCATCGCGAAACTCTTCAAGCTTCCCTCTTCGTCTTCGCCATTGAGTCACGACGCCGTCCGGCGGCGCGGCGGCAGCATACCGAAGGTCGCTTCCGCCCGCCCCCCCCAATGGGAGGTATCTCGCCGCGCAAGGCAAAAAGGGGCGGCGGTGTTTCCACCGCCGCCCCTGCTTCAGCCTGGACGTATGTGACTGTCGGGCTACTTCGAAGCCGCCGACGCCGCCGCGTCAGGCGCGTGCCCCGAGGCTTCGATGCCGTGCTTCTCACCGCCCATGTCGATGTCGCCGCCGCTCTTCATCAGCACGAACATCGCAAGTGCAGCGAAGGCAACGAATGCGACAAGAATCTTCCACATGGTCGGTGTTCCTTTCTCTTGGTTCTCAGATCAGTCGTGCTTGTAGATGTCCACGTCCTTCGTCTCGCGCACGAACAGCAGGCCGATCACGAAGGTGGCCGCGGCGATGACGATGGGATACCAGAGGCCGTGGTACATGTTGCCGTTGCTGGCCACCATCGCGAAGGCGATCGTGGGCATCAGGCCGCCGAACCAGCCGTTGCCGATGTGGTACGGCAGGCTCATCGAGGTGTAGCGGATGCGGGTCGGGAACAGTTCCACCAGCGCCGCGGCGATCGGGCCGTAGACCATGGTCACGTAGATCACCAGGATGGTGAGGATGGCCACCACCAGCGGCTTGTTGATCTTCGCCGGGTCGGCCTTGGCCGGATAGCCGGAAGCCTTCATCGTGGCAGCGACTTCCTTCTTGAAGGCGGCGATCGCGTCGGCGCTTTCCTTCTCGAACTTGTGGCCGCCGGCGGCGCGGGTGGCGTTGAGGGCCACGAGCTCCTTGTCGCCGATCTTCACGCTGGCCACGGTGCCGGGCGCCGCCGCCACCGAGCTGTAGCTGGCCGAGGCCTGCGCCAGCGTGCGCTTGACGATGTCGCACGAGGTGTGGAAGTCCACGTCACGACCCACCGGGTTGCCCTGGAAGGAGCACTGCGCCGGGTCGGCCGTCACCACGATGGGCACGCTGGCCTGGGCCTTGGCGAGGTCGGGGTTGGCGGCTTCGGTGAGCGCCTTGAACAGCGGGAAGTAGGTCAGCGCGGCCAGCAGCAGGCCGGCCAGGATGATGGGCTTGCGGCCGATCTTGTCCGACAGCGTGCCGAACACCACGAAGAACGGCGTGGCGATCAGCAGCGACAGCGCGACCAGGATGTTCGCGGTGGCCGGGTCGACCTTCAGCACGTTCTGCAGGAAGAACAGCGCATAGAACTGGCCCGAGTACCAGACCACGGCCTGGCCGGCCACGAGGCCCAGCAGCGCCAGGATCACGATCTTCAGGTTCTTCCACTGGCCGAACGACTCGGTCAGGGGCGCCTTGGAGGTCTTGCCCTCGGACTTCATCTTCTGGAAGGCCGGGGATTCGTTCATCGACAGGCGGATCCACACCGAGACAGCCAGCAGCAGGATCGACACGATGAACGGGACACGCCAGCCCCAGTCGGCGAAGGCTTCTTCGCCGAGCGCCGTGCGGGTGCCCAGGATCACCATCAGCGACAGGAACAGGCCCAGCGTCGCCGTGGTCTGGATCCAGGAGGTGTAGGCGCCGCGCTTGCCGTGCGGTGCGTGCTCGGCCACGTAGGTGGCGGCACCGCCGTACTCACCGCCGAGCGCCAGGCCCTGCAGGATGCGCAGGCCGATCAGGATGACCGGAGCGGCCACGCCGATGGAGGCATAGGCGGGCAGCACGCCGACGATGAAGGTCGACAGGCCCATGATCAGGATGGTGACCAGGAAGGTGTACTTGCGGCCGATCATGTCGCCCAGGCGGCCGAACACCAGCGCGCCGAACGGGCGCACGATGAAGCCGGCAGCGAAGGCAAGCAGCGCGAAGATGAATGCGGCGCTCGGATCGAGCGCGCTGAAGAACTGCTTGGCGATGATCGCCGCGAGCGAGCCGTACAGGTAGAAGTCGTACCACTCGAAAACGGTGCCCAGGCTGGAGGCGAAGATGACCTTCTTCTCCTCTGCGGTCATCGGTGCGGCCTTGCCGCCGGCCGATGCCAGGGTGGTTGTGGACATGAGCTTGTCTCCTCGATTTGCTGGCAGCCGCCTGAAGGTAGGGGCGCACGAGACACATACTCGGCGAGGGCTCTGACCTTCGTCTGACGTGAAACCAACGTTTGCTGACATCCAGCCAACAGAGGCTGACAAACTCAGTGCGAACCCTAGGCCGGCGTTTCTCGATGCGAGATGGGAGCGGCCTGGCGGTGACACCCCGGGTAAGTCCCGAGCACCGTGCCGTCAGCGTTTGACCGCCCGCTGCAGGCCCGGCACCGGGGCGCCGGCTTCCTGCCAGTGACGTTCGAACCAGGCATCGCCTCCCAGGCAGGCCGCCAGCATGTCGAGCGAGTCCTGGCCCCAGAACAGCCTGCCGTCGGAAAGCTCGAAGGTAGGCACACCGAACACGCCGCGGGCGATGGCGGCCTCGGTGTTGGCGCGCAGCTGCTGCTTCACTTCCGCACCCTGCGCATCGCGCACCGGCTGCAGCGCCTGCGCAAGCGACGCCAGGCGCTGGGCGTCGCCCGGGTCGGCCCCGCCGCGCCACACATGGCGCAGCACGGTCTCGCAGGCCAGGCGGCTCGGCTGCCCGTCGGCCGCAGCGGCCAGCAGCAGGCGCAGCAGCGGCAGGGGGTTGAAGGGGTGGACCGCCGGCATCTGCAGCGGCACGCCGTGGTGATGCGCGAGCCAGGCGATCTGGCGGAAGGTCCACTCGCGCTTGGGCGGCACTTCGGCCGGCCCGAGCTGGCCCCAGTGCTGCAGCAGCCCGGCAAACAGCACCGGCCGGTACTCGACCAGGTACGAGTGGCCCGCCAGCGCCTGCGGCAGCCGCTCGAACGCCAGGTAGGCGTACGGCGAGATGGGGTCGAAGTGGAAGGTGATGGGCGTCATGTGCGGGGCTTCGGCGGGTCCTCCGGCAGGGCGGCGCGAGCGCGCCGCTCATCGAGCCGCGCCCACACCGCCCGCTTGCCGTCGTCGCTCAGGGTGGACCAGGCCGCGATCTCGTCGAGCGTGCGCAGGCAGCCCTCGCACCAGCCGGTGAGCGGGCTCATGCGGCACACGTTGATGCAGGGCGACGGCACCGGCGGCGTCATTCGGCGACCACGTCGGCCGTGGGCGCGCCCGTCAGCCGCTCCAGGTCGGCCGGGGCCGCCTTGAACACGCCGTTGGGATGGCCGGCGGCCGCCCACACTTCCTCGAAGCGGTAGAGCTCGCGGTCGATCAGCGTCACCGGCGGCGTGGCATGGGCCACCGGCGACACGCCGCCGATGGTGAAGCCGGTGCGCGTCTTCACGAACTCGGGGTCGGCGCGGCCCAGCGCGCCGCCCACCAGTGCGGCGACCTTCTTCTCGTCCACCCGCTTGTCGCCCGAGGTCACCACCAGCACGGCGACGTCGTCGCTCTTGCGGCGGAAGATCACGCTCTTGGCGATCTGCCCGACCGCCACGCCCAGCGCGTCGGCCGCTTCCTGGCAGGTGCGCGCCGACACCTCCAGGTACACCGGTTCATGCGGATGCCCCAGTTCGGCCAGCGCGCGCGACACGCGCACGAAACCCTCGGGGCGGTTGGTCTCCTGCATCGTCTTGCCCTTCCTCGTTCTCGTCTCTTGTTCAGACAGCAGCGGCCGGCCGCTTGGCCAGCACCGCATTGGCCACCCGCGACACGGGCTTGCGGCCCAGCACGTCGGAGATGAACCGGCCGGCATCGACCAGCTTGTCGAGGTCGATGCCGGTCTCGATGCCCAGCCCCTGCATCAGGAACACCACGTCCTCGGTGGCCACGTTGCCGGTGGCGCCCTTGGCATAGGGGCAGCCGCCCAGGCCGGCCACGCTGGCGTCGAAGGTGGCGACGCCCATCTCGAGGCAGGCGTAGACGTTACCCACCGCCTGGCCGTAGGTGTCGTGGAAATGACCGCTCACTTCAGGCAGCGGGTAGTGGCGCAGCGCGCGCTCCATCGCGGCCTGCACCCGCCGCGGCGTGCCCACGCCGATGGTGTCGGCCACGCCCACGTGCTGCACGCCGATCTCCTTCATCAGGCGGGCGACCAGCTCCACGCGGTCGGGGTGGACGTCGCCTTCGTACGGGCAGCCCACCGAGCACGAGATGGCGCCGCGCACCTTGATGCCGGCGGCGCGCGCCGCCTCGACCACCGGCGCGAACCGCTCGATCGACTCGGCGATCGAGCAGTTGATGTTGCGCTGGCTGAAGGCCTCGCTGGCCGCGCCGAACACGACGATCTCGTCCGGCCTCGCGGCAGCCGCGGCCTCGAAGCCCTTCATGTTGGGCGTGAGCACCGAGTAGCGCACGCCGGGCTTGCGCTCGATGCCGGCCATCACCGCCGCGTTGTCGGCCATCTGCGGCACCCATTTCGGGCTCACGAAGCTGGTGGCCTCGATCTCGCGCAGGCCGGCCGCCTGCAGGCGGTGCACCAGCTCGATCTTGTGCACCGTGTCGACCGGCTGCTTCTCGTTTTGCAGGCCATCGCGCGGACCGACGTCGACGATGGTCACCCGGCTGGGTAGCGAAGACATGGATCACCTCTTGGAACTGTCATGTGCCGTGGCCGCTCCGGCGTTGTGCGCACTCTAGCAACCACCACCGAAGGGGCGTGCACCCCCCTCCGAATCCCCCCTCGCCTCCCCCTCGAATGGGGATGGCTGCGGGACGGGGACGCGCCGAAGATTCTCGTCGTTGAGAGAGGACCCCGCCGTGGACCACGCCGCAAACCGCCTTCGCATCGCCACCAAGATCCACTTTGCCGTGAGGCGCTACCTCGGCGAAGGGCTCGACGTGGGCGCCATGCTCAAGGACGCGTCGTACGCCACCGAGGTCCTGTACGTGTGCCGCGGCTCCCGCGACCCTGAACTCTGCGCGCTGGCCGACCAGTTCGAGGCCGCGCCGGCCTTCGAGCGCCCCGCCCCGCAGGACGCCGTCTGGGCGCAGAACACCACCGGCTTCGGCGTGACCCGCCCTGCCGGGCTGGAGCCGATGCGGCCGGTGGCCGCCGCCAGGGTCCATGGCGCGGCCGCCCGCTGGTACCAGGAAGCGCGCCGCTGGTTCGGCTGACACTTCGGCCCGGCCCGCTTCAGGCCGGGGCTGCCGCCTCGAAGTCCAGCAACGCATCGCCTTCGGCCACCTGGTCGCCCACGCCGTAGCGCAGCTCCTTCACCACGCCGTCGGCCGGCGCGGCCAGCGTGTGCTCCATCTTCATCGCCTCCATCACCGCCAGGGGCTGGCCGCGCTTGACGGCTTCGCCGGCCTTCACCAGCAGCGCGATCACCTTGCCCGGCATCGGCGCGGTGACCCGCCCGCCTTCGCTGCCCTCGCCGGCGTGGGCCAGCACGTCGACCTCGGTGACCGTGGCCGAGCCCTGCGGCGCGAACACCGACACGCTTTCGCCCTGCGCATACACGTCGAGCAGCCAGCGGCTGGCGCCGAGCGTCACGTCGTGGCGGCCGTTGCCGCGTGCGCGGGCCTCGAAGGCCTGGCGTTCGCCCCCGCCCACGCCAAGGAACATGCTGCCGTCATGGTGATGCTCCAGCACCACCGCGTGATGCGCGCCCTCGCACTCGATGTCGAACCGGCGGGTGGCGCCGCCGTGGATACGCCAGCCGTCGGTGCGCGACCACGGGTCAGCGGTTTCGCGGTGTCGCTCGGCAGCCAGCGTGTGCGCCACCGCACCCGCTGCGGCACAGGCCAGCGCCAGCGGCGGCTGGCCGAACAGCGCCGCCCGCTCGCGCTCGATCAGCGCGGTGTCGAGATCGGCCTGCGCGAATGAGCGGCTCGCCGCTGCCCGCCGCAGGAAGGCCACGTTGGTGTGCAGCCCGACGATGTGGGTCTGCGCCAGCGCCTGGTCGAGCCGCTGCAAGGCCTGCTCGCGGCTTTCGCCCCAGACGATGAGCTTGGCGATCATCGAGTCGTAGTAGGGCGAGATCGCATCGCCCTCGCGCACGCCGGCATCCACCCGCACAGGCGCCACTTCGAACGAAGCCGCACCGTCCGGCGTGCGATACACCGCGAGCGTCCCGGTGGCCGGCAGGAAGTTGGCCTCCGGGTTCTCGGCGCAGATGCGGGCCTCGATGGCATGGCCGCGGATCTGCAGCGCCTCCTGCTTCACGGGCAGCGGCTCGCCGGCCGCCACCCGCAGCTGCCACTCCACCAGGTCCTGCCCGGTGATCGCCTCGGTGACCGGGTGCTCCACCTGCAGGCGGGTGTTCATCTCCATGAAATAGAAGCGCCCGTCCTGCTCCGCGATGAACTCCACCGTGCCCGCCCCGACGTAGCCGACGGCACGCGCGGCCGCGACGGCGGCTTCGCCCATCTCGCGGCGGCGCTCGGGCGTCATGCCGGGCGCCGGCGCCTCCTCGAGCACCTTCTGGTGGCGGCGCTGCACGGAGCAGTCGCGCTCGAACAGGTAGACACCGTTGCCGTGGGTGTCGAAGAACACCTGGATCTCGATGTGCCTCGGGCGCTGCACATAGCGCTCCACCAGCACCGCGTCGTCGCCGAAGCTATTGATCGCCTCGCGCTTGCATGACGCCAGCGCGGCGGCGAAGTCCTCGGCCTTCTCGACCGCGCGCATGCCCTTGCCGCCGCCGCCGGCACTGGCCTTGATGAGCACCGGGTAGCCGATGCGGTCGGCCTCGCGCTGCAGCAGCGCCGGGTCCTGGTCGGCGCCGTGATAGCCCGGCACCAGCGGCACGCGCGCCTCCTGCATCAGCCGCTTCGACTCGGCCTTCAGGCCCATCGCGCGGATGGCCGAAGGCGGCGGGCCGATGAAGGCGATGCCGGCCTGCGCGCAGGCTTCGGCGAAGTCCTCGTTTTCGCTCAGGAAGCCGTAGCCGGGATGCACCGCCTCGGCGCCGGCGGCCCGGGCCGCCTCCAGGATGCGCTCGGCGCGCAGGTAGCTGTCGCGCGGTGCGGGGCCGCCGATCAGCACCGCCTCGTCGCAGGCCTGCACATGCTTGGCATGCGCATCGGCTTCGGAGTACACGGCCACGGTGCGGATGCCCAGGCGGCGCGCGGTCGCAGCGACGCGGCAGGCAATCTCTCCGCGATTGGCAATGAGGATCTTCTTGAACATCTGTTGTCTCCGCCTCAGGCCGAGGCCGTACCGAACAGCAGGCGCAGCCTGCCCGCCACCAGCTTCAGGAACTTCGCCAGCACCCAGATCAACGCGACCATCGCGACGACCGCGACCACGAGGAACACCAGGAAGGCCGCCGGGTGGGCGAATGCCAGCCACATCGCGCCGGGCACCGCGAGGTCACCGAGCAGCGACATGCCGATGTTCGAGAACGGCTCCGGCGAGGTGTTGATGGCAGCCCGTGTGGTGGCCTTGGCCACATGGCTGGTGGCAGCGAGCCCGCCGCCCAGCAGCCCGGCGATGGCGGCCCAGGTGGCGTTGTCTGCGCCGAACACCGCCGCGGCCAGCGCGGCACCGGCTGGGATGCGGATCACCGTGTGCACCAAGTCCCACAACGAGTCGAGGCCCGGGATCTTGTCGGCAAAGAACTCGACGAACAGCATCGCGCCGCTGGCCGCAAGGAACAGCGGATGCTGCAGCACCTGCAGCCCGTCGGGCAGCTGCACCCAGCCGGCGTAGCCCGCGAGACCGGTGATCAGCAGCACCGCATACAGGCGCAGTCCGCTGGCCCAGCCGAGCGCGGCGGCCAGGGCGACGAGGCTGGTGGTGTCCAGCGCCTGCATGCCGCTCACGCCGACGGCAGCAGCCACGCGGGGCTGCGCTTCTCGAGGAAGGACCGCACGCCTTCGCGGCCTTCGTCGCTGGCGCGGATGTCGGCGATGCGCCTGGCCGTGTCGGCCCGCAGCGCGTCGTCGATGGGGCGGGACGCGAGGTCCTGCACCAGCCGCTTGCAGGCCTTCACCGCCTGCGGGCCGTTGGCCACCAGCGCGGCCACGATCTCGTCGACCCGGGCATCGAGCTGATCGGCACCGACCACCTCGTGCACGAAGCCGAAGGCTGCCGCACGCGTGGCGCTGAACCGCTCGGCCGTGACGAACCAGCGTCGCGCCGCCTGCTCGCCCATCGCCTTGATGACGTACGGGCCGATGGTGGCCGGCAGCAGGCCGAGCTTCGCCTCGCTCAGGCAGAAGTGCACGCCTTCGGCGGCCACCAGCACGTCGCACACCGACGCCAGCCCCACCCCGCCGGCATAGCAGTCGCCATGGATGCGCCCGACCACCGGCAGCGGGCAGCTGTAGATCGCCCAGAGCATGTCGGCCAGGGCCTGCGCGTCGTCGCGGTTCTGCTGCCAGCTGTAGCCGGCCATCGCCTTCATCCACGACAGGTCGGCCCCGGCGCAGAAGGCCTTGCCGTGCCCCCCGAGCACGATGGCGCGCAGCGACGCGTCCTGCCCGAGCTCGCGGAAGGCCGCGGTCAGTTCGGCGATGACGCCGTCGTTGAAGGCGTTGCGCACGTCCGGGCGGTTGAGGAAGACGCGCGCGACGGCGCCCTTGCGCTGGATGTCGAGTGTGACCATGCCGGCCCCCTTCACATGCGGAAGACGCCGAACTTCGTGTCGGGCACCGGCGCATTCAGGCTTGCAGAAAGCCCCAGCGCCAGCACACGCCGCGTGTCGGCCGGGTCGATGACGCCGTCGTCCCACAGCCGGGCGCTTGCGTAGTACGGATGGCCCTGTTCCTCGTACTGCCGGCGGATCGGCGCCTTGAAGGCTTCTTCCTCGTCGGCGCTCCAGGCGCCGCCCCTGGCCTCGACGCCGTCGCGCTTGACGGTGGCCAGCACGCTGGCAGCCTGCTCGCCGCCCATCACCGAGATGCGTGCGTTCGGCCACATCCAGAGGAAGCGCGGGCTGTAGGCGCGGCCGCACATGCCGTAGTTGCCGGCGCCGAAGCTGCCGCCGATGATCACCGTGAACTTGGGCACCTGGGCGCAGGCCACCGCAGTCACCATCTTGGCACCGGCGCGCGCGATGCCTTCGTTCTCGTACTTGCGGCCGACCATGAAGCCGGTGATGTTCTGCAAAAAGACGAGCGGCACCTTGCGCTGGCAGCACAGCTCGATGAAGTGGGCGCCCTTGTTGGCGCTTTCGGCGAACAGGATGCCGTTGTTGGCCACGATGCCCACCGGCATGCCCTCGATGTGCGCGAAGCCGCACACGAGCGTGGTGCCGTAGCGGGCCTTGAACTCGTCGAACTCCGAGGCGTCGACGATGCGCGCGATCACCTCGCGCACGTCGAAGGGCTTGCGGGTGTCGGTCGGGATGACGCCGTGCAGTTCCTCGACCGCGTACTTCGGCGCCCGCGGCTCGATGCACTGCAGCGCAGCCTCCTTGCGCCAGTTCAGCGTGGCCACCACGTTGCGCGCCAGCGCCAGCGCATGGGTGTCGTCGTGGGCCAGGTGGTCGGCCACGCCCGACAGGCGCGTGTGCACGTCGCCGCCGCCCAGGTCTTCGGCGCTCACCACCTCGCCGGTGGCGGCCTTCACCAGCGGCGGGCCGCCGAGGAAGATGGTGCCCTGGTCCTTCACGATGATGGTCTCGTCGCTCATCGCCGGCACATAAGCGCCGCCCGCGGTGCAGGAGCCCATCACCACCGCGATCTGCGGAATGCCCTGCGCACTGAGGTTGGCCTGGTTGTAGAAGATGCGGCCGAAGTGGTCGCGGTCGGGGAAGACCTCGTCCTGGTTCGGCAGGTTGGCGCCGCCCGAGTCCACCAGGTAGATGCACGGCAGCCGGTTCTGCATCGCGATCTCCTGCGCGCGCAGATGCTTCTTCACCGTGAGCGGGTAGTAGGTGCCGCCCTTGACCGTGGCGTCGTTGCACACGATCACGCATTCGACGCCGTTGATGCGGCCGATGCCGGCCACCACGCCCGCGCCGGGCGCCGAGTCGGAACCGTCCTTTTCCTTGTAGACACCCAGCGCGGCCAGCGGCGCGATCTCGAGGAAGGGGGTGCCGGGGTCGAGCAGCATCTCGACCCGGTCGCGCGGCAGCAGCTTGCCGCGGGCGAGGTGCTTGGCACGTGGGGCATCGCCGCCGCCCAGCGCGATCTGCGCCAGCCTGGCGTTGAGGTCATCGACCAGGCCCTGCATCGCAGCGGCATTGGCCTTGAAGTCCTCGGAACGCGGGTTGAGCTTGGAAACCAGGGCGGGCATCGGGTTCGCCTCCTCGGCCATCGGGCGGTGGCCGGTGAATTTACCGGGGTGGCAGCGGTCCGTCACGCACCGCCGCGTCGCCGCAAGGGTAGGTGTCGCCCTGGCGCATTTGGCGCCACAGTGGTTGCAAATCGTGCCATCGCCGGCGAGACTGCCGCGCATGCCCACCCGGACCACCGCAGCCCCGCGCAAGGCCGCCACGCCCATGGCTTTTGTCAGAGCCATCGTGCTGGCCTACGAGAAGTTCGGCCGCGACCCGGCGGCGGCGCTCGCCGAGGCACAAATCACGCCAGCGGCCCTGCGACAGCCGGACGCACGCATCACCCCCGAACAGATGGAGGCGATCTCCGGCGCGGCCATGCTGGAGCTCGACGACGAGGCGCTGGGCTGGTTCTCGCGGCGGCTGCCCTGGGGCAGCTACGGCATGCTGTGCCGCGCCTCCATCACCTCGCCCAACCTCGGCGTGGCGTTGTCGCGCTGGTGCCGCCATCACGCGCTGCTGACCGACGACGTGCTGCTGAGCCTCACGGTGCATGGCGAAACCGCCACGCTGGCCATCGAGGAGCGCCGCCGCCTGGGCGCCTTGCGGGAGTTCTGCCTCGTCACGCTGCTGCGCAACGTGCACGGCTTCTCGAGCTGGTTCATCGACTCTCGCATCGCGCTGCGCGAGGTCGGTTTCCCGTTCGCAGCGCCACCGCACCAGAACGTGTACCCGCTGATGTTCCCCGGGCCGGTGTACTTCAATGCGCCATGCGCCGGCTTCTCGTTCGATGCGCAATACCTGGCGCTGCCGCTCAAGCGCGACGAGCGGGCGCTGCGCACGATGCTGCAGCGCGCGCTGCCCCTGATCGTGCTGCCCTACCGGCGCGACCGGCTGCTGGCGCAGCGGGTGCGCGAGCTGCTGCGCACCCGGGCGGCGGCGATGGGCAATGCCGACGCGCTGGCGCGGGCGCTGCACGTTTCAACGCGCACGCTGCACCGCCAGCTGCACGAAGAAGGCGTGTCGCTGCAGCAGCTGAAGGACGAGGTGCGGCGCGACCAGGCCATGGACCAGCTGCGGCGCAGCGCGCGGCCGGTCAAGCAGGTGGCGCAGGCTGTGGGCTTCGCCAACGAGAAGAGCTTCGCCCGCGCATTCAGGCAGTGGACGGGGCTGTCGCCGAGCGAGTTCAGGCGCCGGGGCTAGCGCCGGCCTCAGTCGCTGGTGGTGACCTTGACGATCTTGCCGCTGCGCGGCTCGAACTCGCAGCGGTACTTGAAGGGCGCCGCGTTCATGCCCGGCGCACGCTGCAAGGCACCCTGCCCTTCGAGGCCGATGCGCTCGTTGGGCGCCGGCTGCAGCCGGCGGGTGTCCGAGCCGAAGGCGATGCGGCCCACCCGCGGGTACTTGTCCTTCAGTGCCGCGGCGGTGGCCGCTTCGCAGGCCTCGGGCGACACATTGGTGAGATCGGGCTGCCAGGGCTGGTCCGACGTCACATCACCCGGGCGCGGGCCGGTTTCGCGGAACATCGCGCCGGTGGTGGCGCCGGTCTTGGCGTTGTAGGTGCAGGTATAGGAGAACGGCACCGTGCCGCCGGCCGATGCACGGTAGCGCCCGGCGCCCTTGACAGCCATCTCGTCGCCTTCGCCGGGCTGCAGCGTCCGCTTGCCGCCCGCGAACTCGATCTCGCGGGCCTCGCGGCCGCGGATGGTGCGCACAGTGTCGGCCACCGCGTCCTCGCAGCGCTCGGCGGCCTTGACGGGGTCCACCGGCTTGGCGGCCGCTTCGGGGGCCGCCGCAGCTTCGACACCGGAAGCTGCGGTGGCGGCCCCGGCGCCTTGCGCCGAAGCCAGCACGCACAGCAGCAGGCCCAGGCCGGTGGCGCGAAGTCGGGTGGTCATGGTGTGTGTGTCCTCGGGGTGGATGCGCGCCGACGTTGTAGCTGTTTTTCGATCCGGCATGCAGGCACCCCGCGGCGTCTCGACTCGCTCAGCAGTTGCCTTTCTTGGCCTGGCCGGGCGGGCAATGCTTGGCGGCAGGCGCGGGCGCGCCGGGGCTGCCGACCACCACCGCGCCATCCGGCGTGTAGACGGCGCAGCCGGTAAACGAAGCAACAACAAGTAGTGCAGCCAGGAGGGATTTCATCGGGGTCTTTCAAAAGAGTGGGGGACGAAAAATTCTAGTCAGTGCCGCAGCGCGCGCCGCCGTGCGGGGGGTCGGGCCGTGCAAACGTCACGAAATGCCGGTCACGCGTGCGGCTGGAACAACGTCGATTCGCCCCAGCCCAGCTGGGCCAGGTCGATCGTGCGGAAGCGGGCGTCGCTGGGCAGCAGGAATTCGTCGAGCTGCGGCGGCTTGATGGAGGTGCCCGCCAGCATGGCATGCACCTGTCCCCGGTGATGGTGCTGGTGCATGAACAGGTGCGTGAGGATGTGCCCCACCTGCTCTCTCGGCTTCCACTCGCCGCGGTCGATCACGACCTCGGCTGCCAGGCGCGGCTCGGCCAGGGCATCGCACCAGGCGATCAGCTCCTCGTCGAAGGCACGCTGGCGCGCTGCCAGTTCGGCCAGCATGGCGGCCGGCCGGAAGCGCTCGGCCTGCGCCAGCATGTCGGCTTCTTCGCGCAGCGCTGCGAGGTAGTAGCGATCCACCAGGAGGACGTGGTTGAGCGTCTCGGCCAGGCTGGGGAAGAAGCTCACCCGCGGCGCGTGGAAGTCGGCCTCCGACAGCGGCGCCATCGCCTCATGCAGCCGGTGGTTGATGAGCCGGTTGGCACGCGCCTGCGTGCGCAGCTGGGCGATCAGCGTGAGGGTCATGGCGTCATGCCGTGCGCGGCGCTCAGAACGGGCCACTCGAGAGCCACCGCTCGAGCTGCGGCTTGCGGTCGTTGCCCCAGAAGAGCTCGCCGTCCACCACGAAGCTGGGCGCGCCGAAGATGCCGGCCGCGATGGCCCGGTCGTTCTCTTCCTTGAGGCGGACCTTCCATTGCGGGTCGTTCCAGGCGGCCTCGGCCGCATCGGCATCGAGCCCGCTGTCGGCGGCCAGCTGGCGCAGCTGGGCCGGGTTGCTGAGCACCACGCCGCGGGCGAAGTAGGCCCGCAGGCCGGCGCGTGCCCAGGCCACCGCCCGCAGCGGGTCCTGCGCCTGCAACCACCAGAACACGCGCGCGGCGTTCTGGGTGGGGATGGGAAATTCATCCGGCTGGCGAAACGGCACGCCCTCGAAACGTGCCGAGCGCGCGAAGTCGTGCAACGCGTAATCGCGCTTGATAGGGTAGGCCACCGGCGGCTTCAGCTCGGCCGCGGCGAAGGTGGCGCCCAGCAGGATGGCATGCCACTCCACCGTGCGGCCGTGGCGTGCGGCCAGCGCCTCGATCCACTCCGATGCGACATAGGAGTAGGGCGACGAGAAGTCGAAATAGAACGCGATGGGGGCTCGGCCCATGGGTTGTCTCCTGCAAGCCGGGCAGTATGCGCCTGCCGGGTCACCCCGCTACTTGTAGAGCAGCTGCGGCAGCCACAGGCCGATCTCGGGGAACAGATACAGCAGCACGATGGCCACCACCTGGATGCCCATGAACGGCAGCATGCCGCCGAAGATCTGGTTCAGCGTCACGTGCGGCGGGCTCACGCCCTTGAGGTAGAAGGCCGCCATCGCGACCGGCGGGCTCAGGAAGGCAGTCTGCAGGTTCAGCGCGACGAGCAGGCCGAAGAACAGCGGGTCCACGCCGAAGTTGTCGAGCAGCGGAATGAAGATGGGCATGAAGATCACGATGATCTCGGTCCATTCCAGCGGCCAGCCGAGCACGAAGATGATGAACTGGCTGAGCACCAGGAATTCGACCTTGCTGAGGTTCATGCCCAGCACCCAGCGCTCCACCAGCTCCTGCCCGCCCAGCAGCGCGAAGGCCGCCGAGAAGATGGCCGAGCCCACGAACAGCCAGCACACCATGGCCGAAGTCTTGGCGGTGAGGAAGACCGACTCCTTGACCATGCCGAAGTTGAGCTGCCGGTAGGCGGCGGCGAGCAGGACGCCGCCGAAGGCGCCCACCGCCGCGGCCTCGGTGGGTGTGGCGAGCCCGAACACGATGGAGCCCAGCACCGCCAGGATCAGGATGACGAGCGGGAAGAAGCTCGCCAGCAGCATCTTGAAGATCTCGAAGCGGGTGAAGCTCAGCAGCCCGTAGAACACGGCCATGGCCAGTGCACCGATGCCCAGGCCGACCCAGTAGCCGGTGGGGGCTGCGCTGGGGACGGCAGCTTCCTGCGACGCCGCCGCCTCTGCCGGCGCCGCGGCTTCGGCGGGTGCGGCCGCTGCGGCCTGGGCCTCGGACGCCTGCGCGCCCGGCGGCTCGTTCAGGGCCTGCGGCTCGGCGGGCGGCTCGGCCAGCCCGGTGTCGGCTTCGCCTTCGGAAGGCGGCTCGGACAAGCCTTCGCCGTCAGGCTCCTGCAGCCCGCCCGGCTCGGCTGGCGCGCCGGGCGCGGCCGCCTCCTCGCCCCCCATCTGCTGCAGCCCGGGCACCGATTCCACCGGCGTCACCCGGGTGGCCAGGTGATGGCCCCACAGGGCCGCCAGCACGAACACCGCCAGCGGCAGCAGCGCGATGCCCAGTTGCCGCAGCAGGTAGCCGGCCGGCACGCCATGGTTGCGCTGGCCCCTGAGCGCCGCCAGCAGGGCCGGCAGGGCGCGCCGCTCGCCGGTGGCGCCGGCCTGCGCGAGCGGCGCCGGCAGCGGCACCGCCCGCTCGGCGGCCGACAGCGGCGGCGCGAGGCCGGGCTTGATCTTCGCGAGGACGACGACGTAGACGATGTACAGCCCCGCGAGCATGAGGCCGGGGAAGAACGCGCCGGCATACAGCTGCACCACCGAGACGCCGGCGGTCGCGCCATAGACGATGAGCAGCACCGACGGCGGAATGAGGATGCCCAGGCAGCCGCCCGCGGTGATGGCACCGGCCGACATCGGGATGCTGTAGCCGGCACGCAACATGGCCGGCAGGGCCAGCAGCCCCATCAGCGTGACCACCGCGCCGACGATGCCGGTGGCGGTGGCGAACACGGCGCAGGTGACCAGCGTGGCCACCGCCAGCGAACCGGGCACGCGGGCCAGCGACAGGTGCAGGCTCTTGAACAGCTTCTCGATCAGGTTGGCCCGCTCGACGAGGTAGCCCATGAAGACGAACAGCGGCACCGAGATCAGCACGTCGTTGGCCATCACCTTGTAGGCCGCCTGCACCATGAGGTCGAGGGTGCGATGCCAGTCCCGGTCGTAGGCGAGCCAGGTGAACAGCATGCCCATGCCCATGAGGGTGAAGGCGGTGGGGAAGCCCAGCATGATGGCCACCACCACCAGCGACAGCATCAGCAGGCCGATGTGGCCGTTGGTGATGACCGGCGCGCTCGCCAGCATGTACACCGCGCCGGCCACGATGAGGGCCATGAGGCCGAAGCCGAACCACAGCTCCTTGCGCAGCGTGAAGGGCGGCCGGGTCATGATCTGCCCTCCTGACGGGCGGCATGGCTGTCGAGCGCGGCGATGTCCTCGTCCTTCACGTGGACCATCTCCTTGAGCTTGTCGACGTCCACTTCCTCGACGTCCTGCTCGCGCGAGGGCCAGGCGCCCTCTCGCAGGCAGATCACGCAGCGCGCGATCTCCACCAGCCCCTGCAGCAGCAGCACCGCGCCTGCCAGCGGGATGACGAACTTGAACGGATACAGCGGCAGCGGGTCCGCATTGAAGGTCTGCTCCCGGATGGCCAGCGACTCCTGCGCGAAGGTCCAGCCGGCCCAGGTGAGCGCCACGATGCCCGGCAGGAAGAACAGGACGTACAGCGTGAGGTCGATGGCCGCCTGCGTGCGCGGGCGGAAGAAGCCGTACAGCACGTCGCCGCGTACATGGCCGTTCTTGGCCAGCGTGTAGGCGCCGGCGGTCATGAACATGGCACCGTAGAGCATGATCTGCGCGTCGAGCACCCAGCCGTGAGGCCGGTTGAGCGCATAGCGCGAGAACACCTCCCAGGTGATCAGCAGCGTGAGGCCGACCACGGTCCACGCAAAGGCCTTGCCCACCCAGGTGGAGAGGCGGTCCACGGCCAGCAGCAGCTTCTGCATGCACGCTCCTCGGGAACGACAAGGGCGCCGCGGTGGGCGCCCTGCGAGACGGAATCAGCCGGTCTTCTTGGCGCCGCGGCCGAAGTAGCGGCTGTAGGCCATGTTGAAGTCGACCATGTAGTCGTTCTGCCACTGCTTGGCCCGCTGCGCGAAGGCCCTCTGCGAATCGAGCACCTTCTTGAACAGCGGGTTCTCGCCGCCCTTCTTGGCCATGATCTCGTCCCAGGCGTCCAGTTGCGCCTTCAGGATCGCATCGGGCGTCTTGTAGAACTTGACGCCGGCCTTCTTGAGCTCCTGGTAGTCCTTGGAGTTGCGGTCGATTGCCTTCCAGCTCATGTCGGCGCTGGCGGCCTGCACGCCGTAGTCGATGATGGCCTTCAGCTCCGCGGGCAGCCCGTCGTACTTGGATTTGTTGAACAGGATCTCGAACTGCTCGCCGCTCTGGTGGAAGCTCTGCAGCATGCAGTTCTTGGCCACGTCGGGAAAGCCCAGCACCCGGTCGCTGGAGGCGTTGTTGAACTCGGCGCCATCGATCAGGCCCCGGTCGAGCGCCGGCACGATCTCGCCGCCGGGCAGCGGGTTCACCGCCGCGCCCATGGCCGAGTACATGTCGACCGCGAGGCCGACGGTGCGGAACTTCATGCCCTTGACGTCGGCCGCCTTGGCGATCGGCTTCTTGAACCAGCCGAAGGGCTGGGTGGGCATCGGGCCGTAGAGGTACGACACCACGTCCATGTTGATGGACTTGTAGATCTCCTCGAGCAGCGCCTTGCCGCCGCCGTAGTAGTGCCAGGCCAGCACCATGTTCGGGTCCATGCCGAAAGCAGGTCCCGAGCCCCACAACGCGAGCGCCGAGTTCTTGCCGTAGTGGTAGGCCACCACGCCGTGGCCGCCGTCGAGCGTGCCCTTGTTCACCGCCTCGAGCAGCTGGAAGGCCGGCACCACCGCGCCGGCGGGCAGCACCTCGATCTTCAGGCGCCCGCCGGCCATGTCGTTCACCTTCTTGGCAAAGTCGTTGGCGTACTCATGAAAGATGTCCTTGGCCGGCCAGGTGCTCTGGAAGCGCAGCGAGGTGGTCTGCGCGTTCGAGACCATCGGTGCGGCCATCGCGCCGGCGCCCACCGCGGTGGCGGAGGCCCGCTTGAGGAAGCGGCGGCGTGCTTGCGGGGTCGGTGTGCTCATGGCGTCTCCTAGGTGCTGGTTTCGCTGGGCTTGTGGACCCCGCAGCCCCGGCTGATCGAGCCCGGGCTGCGAGTGCACACCGATCGTAGACAGCGCAACCTGCCACGCATGAGGCGGAAAACCCGCCCTTGGCGCGCTCAACGCACAAGCTGCGCGATGAGCGCGCATGGGGCGGTGCAGCGAGGGATGGGGCTGCTGCGGCGCAGCAGCTCCGCCACAATCAGCCGGCGAAACCGATGCGGGCCAGCGTCCGCTGCACACTCTCGTTGGCGTGCGCGACGTCGATCTGGATGCCGGGATGCGCAGCGCGCCACACACGGAAGACCTCGTCGGCGAATCCTTGCTGCATGTGCGAGACCCCGGTGAAATCGAACGTGACGGCCTCGAATCGCTCGAGGCCCATGACCAGCCGCTTGCCCTGAGACCTGGACACCAGCGAGCCGTCGGCTTGCTCGAGCAACGCCACGCTCACGACGGTTCTTGTGTCCACGGCAAGAGCAGGCTGGCAACTCAGCCCAGCGCGCGGCCGATGAGGATGCGCTGCACGTCGGAGGTGCCTTCGTAGATCTGGCACACGCGCACGTCGCGGTAGATGCGCTCGACCGGGAAGTCGCTCACGTAGCCGTAGCCGCCGTGGATCTGGATCGCGTCGGAGCAGACCCGCTCGGCCATCTCGGTGGCGTAGAGCTTCGCCATTGCGGCTTCCTTCAGGCACGGAAGGCCGGCGTCCTTCAGGCTGGCGGCATGGTGGATCAGCTGGCGCGCCGCCTCGATGCGGGTGGCCATGTCGGCCAGGCGGAACTGCACCGCCTGGTGTTCGAAGATGGGCTGGCCGAAGGCCACGCGCTCGCGGCTGTAGCGCAGCGCCGCCTCGAAGGCCGCACGTGCCATGCCCACCGCCTGCGAGGCGATGCCGATGCGTCCGCCTTCGAGCCCGGACAGCGCGATCTTCAGGCCCTGGCCTTCTTCGCCGATGAGGTTCTCGGCCGGCACGCGGCAGTTCTCGAACAGGATCTGAGCCGTGTCGCTGGCATGCTGGCCCATCTTGTCCTCGAGCCGCGCCACGCTGTAGCCGGGCGTGTTGGTGGGCACGATGAAGGCGCTGATGCCCTTCTTGCCGGCGGCCTTGTCGGTGACCGCCATCACGATGGCGACGTCGCCGTTCTTGCCGCTGGTGATGAACTGCTTGACGCCGTTGAGCAGGTAGTGGCCGCCGTCCTTCGTGGCGGTGGTCCTGAGGCCGGAGGCCTCGGAGCCGACGTGCGGCTCGGTCAGGCAGAAGGCGCCCAGCATGTCGCCGCGCGCCAGCGGCCGCAGCCAGCGCTCCTTCTGCGCCTCGCTGGCCCAGGCCATGAGGATGGAGCACACCGGACAGTTGTTGACGCTCACGATGGTGGACGTGGCGCCGTCACCCGCGGCGATCTCCTCGAGGATGAGCGACAGGCTCAGGTAGTCGAGGCCCGCGCCGTCCCATTCGGCGGGCACGGCGACGCCGTAGCAGCCCAGCCCGGCCAGGCCCTTGAGCTCCGCAGCCGGGAAGCGGCCGGTCTTGTCCCACTCGGCCGCCTTGGGGGCGATGTTGTCCTGCACGTAGGCGCGCACGGCGTCTTGCACGGCGCGGTGGTCTTCACTGAGCAGCATGTCGCTTCATCTCGCTGATGTTTTCCTGGTAGGCCGTGCATAGCACGACGCGCGGCCCGTGCGGCGTGCGGGCCAGGTTGTAGCCGGTGCAGAAGCGCTGCAGCACGGAGCCGTCGGCGCGGGTGAGGGTCCAGCGCACATTGGCGAACGCGCTGTCGGCGCCCAGCGGCGTGTGCGCCACCATCTCGAAGTCGGCCCGGTGGTATCCGTTGCCTCGATACAGCTCGCACAGCGCGCGATGGTTGGCCCGCATCGGCGCTTCTTCCACCCATTGGGTCAAGGTGGCATGCGCCTCGCCGTCACGCGTGTGCACGATGCCGCTGGGCGTGTGCCACAGCTCGGCCACTGCATCGCCGTCGAGGCGGTTGAAGGCGTCGCGGTAGGCCTCGAAGAAGGCCAGCATCTCGTCGAGATTCATCGGGGACCTTACCAGTCCAGCGGCTGGCCGTCGTGGTTGAGGAAGCGCCCGGTGTCCGCGGGCGAAAGCCGCGCCAGCGTGGCCCGCATGTCGCCCACGCTCTGCTCCACCGGCAGGTCGGCGTTGGCGCCGCCCATGTCGGTGCGCACCCAGCCCGGGTGGAAGGCCACGCAGACGGCGCGCTCGCCCAGCACCAGCGACACGTCCTTGAGCACCGAATTCACCGCCGCCTTGGAGGCGCGGTAGAGCCAGCTGGACGCGCTGGTGCGCAGGCCCATCGAGCCCATGCGCGACGACAGCACGGCGAGCTTGGCGCCGGGCGCGAGCGCGTCGGCCAGCTGCGGGATCACCTGCATGGGGCCGAGCACGTTGGTGCGCATCACCGCGTCGAAGTCGGCAAGGCTGGGCGTTTCGAGCGCCGTGGTGCGCGGGCCGATGACGCCGGCGTTGACGATGGCCACGTCGAAGGCTTCGCCGTCGATGCGCCAGGCGAGGCCGGACACGCTGGCGGCATCGGCCACGTCGAGCGCGAAGCTCTTGCAGCCGATGGCCTGCAGCCTGGCGATGCCTTCGTCGGTGCGCGCCGTCGCGACCACCCGGTCGCCGGCTTCGCGGTACTGCCGCGCGAACTCGAATCCGATGCCGCGCGAGGCGCCGATGATGAGGATGTTCACGAGGTGGTGCTTGGAGATCCGTCGGTGGGCTTCGATACCTCAGCCCGAACGGGCGATTCTTGCCCGCCGTCTGCGTGTGCCCGTTCGCCCTGAGGTATCGAAGGGCTTGCGGCAAGGTGCGCAGGCAGAGGATTTCGCACACCCCAGGCGTGTCGCCGAACCGCGAGCCAGTCTCCGCGGATCAACGCCTCCTTCTTGGTTCGGCTCCAGCCTTTGACCCGTCGCTCGGCAGCGAGCGCCTCTTCGCGCGTTCCGAACTCCTGTGACCAGCACAGCACCACAGGGCGGCGGGTCGCGGTGTAGCCCGGTATCCCGCCGGCCTGGTGCGCGGCGACTCGATGCTCCAGATCTTCGGTGTGCCCTACGTAGTAGGACCTGTCCCGACACTGGAGCATATAGGCGTAGAACGACAGACGGCCCCCTCCGGCAGCGTCAGATCAGCTCGACCGCCATCGCCGTCGCCTCGCCGCCGCCGATGCACAGCGCGGCCACGCCCTTCTTGAGGCCGTGCTTGCGCAGGGCGCCCAGCAGCGTGACCACGATGCGCGCGCCGCTGGCGCCGATGGGGTGGCCGAGCGCCACCGCGCCGCCATGGATGTTGACCTTCTCGTGCGGCAGCTTGTGCTCGTGCATGGCGGCCATGGTCACCGCGGCGAAGGCTTCGTTCACTTCCCACAGGTCTACGTCCCTGGCGGCCCAGCCGGTCTTCCTGAGCACCTTGTCGATGGCGCCCACCGGCGCCACGGTGAACCACTCGGGCGCCTGGGCATGCACCGCATGCGCGACGATGCGCGCCAGCGGCTTCAGGCCGCGCTTGTCGGCGTCGGACTGGCGCATCAGCACCAGGGCCGAGGCACCGTCGGAGATGCTCGACGAGGTGGCGGCGGTGATGGAGCCGTCTTTCTTGAACGCCGGCTTGAGCGCCGGGATCTTGTCGAGCTTGGCCTTGAAGGGCTGCTCGTCCTTGGTGATCTGCACTTCGCCGCCCTTGCCGGCCACCGCCACCGGCGCGATCTCCCAGTCGAAGCTGCCGTCGCTGTTGGCCTTGAGGGCACGTTCGGTGGAGGCGATGGCGAAGGCGTCCTGCGCCTCGCGGCTGAAGCTGTACTTGGCCACGCAGTTCTCGGCGAACACGCCCATCGCCTTGCCGCGCTCGTAGGCGTCTTCCAGGCCGTCGAGGGCCATGTGGTCGTACACGGCCGAGGCGCCGTACTTGATGCCCTTGCGGGCGAACATGAGGTGCGGCGCGTTGGTCATGCTTTCCATGCCGCCGGCCACCACCACCGAGGCGCTGCCTGCGGCCAGCATGTCGTGGGCGAACATCATGGCCCGCATGCCGGAGCCGCACATCTTGCTCAGGGTGACGGCGCCCGCGGAGTCGGGCAGCCCGGCGCGGCGCAGCGCCTGGCGTGCCGGCGCCTGGCCCTGGCCGGCCATCAGGCAGTTGCCCAGGAGCACCTCGTCGACCGCGTCGCCCGGCACGCCGGCGCGTTCGACCGCGGCCTTGATGGCCACCGCGCCCAGCTCCCAGGCGGCGAGCGACGAGAAATCACCCAGCAGGCCGGCGATGGGCGTGCGGGCGGCGGAAACGATGACGATCGGGTCTGCGGACATGAGGCTCTCCTTCACGGGTCGAACGAAGACGGGGATCAGGCCGTTGCCGTTGCGCTGGCCGCGGCAGCGGCGGTCGAACGCCGCTGCCGCTTGAAGCGGCGCTCGGCGTCGTAGGGGAAGACATCGTGCACATGGCCGGCGCGGATGCGTTCCTGGTGGTTCTGCCAGAACGCCGGGTCCAGCAGGTCGGCATGGTGCTTCAGGAACACGTCGCGCACGGTCGGGTTGCCGAGCAGGAAGGGGCCGAAGGTCTCGGGGAAGACGTCCTTCGGGCCCACGCTGTACCAGACCTCGCCGGAAAGCTCTTCCTCCTCGGTGCGCGGCTGCGGCACATGGCGGAAGTTCACGTCGGTGAGGTACTCGATCTCGTCGTAGTCGTAGAACACCACCTTGCCGTGACGGGTGACGCCGAAGTTCTTCCAGAGCATGTCGCCGGGGAAGATGTTCGCGGCCACGAGGTCCTTGATGGCGTTGCCGTATTCGACGACCGCATGCTCGATCTGCTGCGGCGTCGCGTCGTGCAGGTAGATGTTGAGCGGGATCATGCGCCGCTCGATGTAGCAGTGCCTGATGACGAGGTCGTCGCCGTCTTCTTCGACCAGGCTCGGGCAGAAGTGCTTGAGCTCGGCGACCAGTTCTTCCTCGAAACGCTGGCGCGGGAAAGCCACGTCCGAATATTCAAGCGTGTCGGCCATGCGGCCCACCCGGTCGTGCTGCTTCACCAGCAGGTACTTGCCCTTGATCTGCTCGCGGGTGGTGTCCTTCTGCGGCGGGTAGAAGTCCTTGATGACCTTGAAGACGTAGGGGAACGACGGCAGGTCGAACACCAGCATCACCATGCCCTTGATGCCGGGCGCGATGCGGAACTTGTCGCTCGAGTGGCGCAGGTGGAAGAGAAAGTCGCGGTAGAAGATGTTCTTGCCCTGCTTCTGCAAGCCGAGCGTGTTGTAGATCTCCGAACGCGGCTTGCGCGGCATCAGCGAGCGCAGGAAGTGCACGTAGGCGGCCGGGATGTCCATCTCGACCATGAAGTAGGCCCGCGCGAAGCTGAACAGCATCTGCAGGTCGTCTTCGCCGAACAGCGCCGCGTCGATGTAGAGCTGGCGCCGCGAGTTGTGCAGGATCGGCAGCGCGAACGGGATCTCGCGGAAGCCGTTGACGATCTTGCCGACGACGTAGGCGCCCTTGTTGCGGAAGAACAGCGACGACAGCACCTGCACCTGGAAGTTGATGCGCAGGCGCACGTCGCCGAACTGCAGCCGCAGCTCCTTGAGCACCATGTCGATGTCGCGGCCCAGGTCCTCGAACTCCAGCGCCAGCTGGAAGTTGTCGACGATGCGCAGCATCGTCTCGCGCAGGGTCTCGCGCGTGGGGTAGTAGGCGCGATAGGTGGGCAGCGACGCCGGCTCGTCGTTCTCGATGTACTCGGTGGACATCACCGGGCGCACGAAGATGAAGTCGTTGTTGAAGTAGCTGCGGTGCAGGATCTTCGTGGTGACCGAATTGAAGAAGGTCTCGGCGAGCTCGGGCTGCAGGTGGCGCGTGAGCAGTCCGATGTAGTGCAGCTTCACCTGCTGCCACACGTCCATGGGCACGCGGCTCGCGCCGAACTCGTGCTCCAGGCGCTCCACGCATTCGTCGACCCGCTTGTCGTAGAACTCGATGCGCTCGCGCTGCGCGCGCTGCTGCCCGTGCCAGTCGGCCTGCTCGAAGCGCTGCTTGGCCGCCGCGCTCACCTCGCGGAACAGCCGGTAATGGCGGTCGAACCCCTCCAGCATGGCCTGCGCGATGTCGAAGGCGCGCGAGTCGGTGAGCTGGGTGGGGAACATGGCCGTCAGGGGTTGCGGATGTCGAGCAGCGGGGCCGGGCCGGTGTCGGCGCTGTCTTCATAGCGCCGGTGCAGTGCGGCCAGCGCCTGCTCGTAGGCGCGCGGCACGTCCTCGGCCCGGGTCACCGTCATGCGCAGGTCCTTCAGCAGGCCGTTGTGCAGGCCGTACACCCAGCCGTGCACCACCACCTCCTGGCCGCGCTGCCATGCGTCCTGCACCACGGTGGTCTGGCACACGTTGAGCGCCTGTTCGAGCACGTTGAGCTCGCACAGCGCATTGACGCGGCGCGACGGCGCCACGCTGTCGATCCAGTGCTGGTGGCGGTTGCGCACGTCCTGCACGTGGCGCAGCCAGTTGTCCACCAGGCCTACGCGCTGGTCTTCGAGCGCGGCTTTCACGCCGCCGCAGTTGGAATGCCCCACCACGATGATGTGCTTCACCCGCAGGGCGTCGATCGCGAACTGGATCACCGACAGGCAGTTGAGGTCCGAGTGCGCCACCACGTTGGCCACGTTGCGGTGCACGAACAGCTCGCCCGGCAGCAGGCCCACCAGTTCGTTGGCCGGCACGCGGCTGTCGGCGCAGCCGATCCACAGGTATTGCGGTGCCTGCTGCTTGAGCAGTCGCGTGAAGAATCCGGGTTCGCGCGACTCGGTGCGCGCGGCCCATTCCCGGTTGCTGTCGAAGAGTTCCTTGAGGTCTGTGGTCATGTGTGGAGGGCCGCAACGCGTGAGGCGGAGGCGGCCGCCGACAGTGTAGGCGTCAGTCGTTCCACGGCAGTTCCATGGGGGCGCCGAAGGCGCTCGCCTTGTCGGCCACCGCCTGCGGCAGCGGGCAGGCTTTGCGGGCCAGCGTGTCCAGGTGCACGCCCACCAGCCGGGTCAGCGCCGACACCTCGCCGGTGCCGGCATTGCGCATCTCGTGCGCGAAGCGGATCACCTTGCCGCGCGCCTCGAGCACGGTGGAGCGCACCACCACCGTGTCGCCGGCATGCAGCTCGCGCTGGTAGGCGATGCGCTGGTCCACCGCCGCCATGCCGCGCTGGTGCTCGCGCAGCCAGGCCGGGCTCAGACCGAGCATGGTGAACAGCTGCCAGGTGGCCTCGTCGAACTTGCCCACGTACCACATGACGTTCATGTGGCCCATGTGGTCGCAGTGCCACGGGTACACCGTGCCGCGGTAGGTCTCGACCAGGCCGTCGGCCATCACATGGTCTCCGCGAACAGCTCGCGGCCGATCAGCATGCGGCGGATCTCGCTGGTGCCGGCGCCGATCTCGTACAGCTTGGCGTCGCGCCACAGGCGGCCCAGCGGGTATTCGTTGATGTAGCCGTTGCCGCCGAACACCTGGATGCCCTCGCCGGCCATCCAGGTGGCCTTCTCGGCGCACCAGAGGATCACGCTGGCGCAGTCCTTGCGCACCTGGCGCACGTGTTCGCTGCCCAGCGAATCGAGGTTCTTGCCCACCGTGTAGCAGAAGGCGCGCGCGGCCTGCAGCACGGTGTACATGTCGGCCACCTTGCCCTGGATGAGCTGGAACTCGCCGATGCTCTGGCCGAACTGCTTGCGGTCATGGATGTAGGGCACCACGTTGTCCATCACCGCCTGCATGATGCCGATCGGCCCGGCCGCCAGCACCGCCCGTTCGTAGTCGAGCCCGCTCATCAGCACCTTGGCGCCGCCGTTGAGCGCGCCCAGGATGTTCTCCTGCGGCACCTCGACGTTCTGGAACACCAGCTCGCCGGTGTGTGAGCCGCGCATGCCCAGCTTGCTGAGCTTCTGCGCGATCGAGAAGCCCTTCATGCCCTTCTCGATGAGGAAGGCGGTCACGCCGCGCGCGCCCAGCTCGGGCTCGGTCTTGGCATAGACCACGAGCGTGTCGGCATCGGGGCCGTTGGTGATCCACATCTTGCTGCCGTTGAGCAGGTAATAGCCGCCCTTGTCCTCGGCCTTCAGCTTCATGCTGATGACGTCGGAGCCGGCGCCCGGCTCGCTCATCGCGAGCGCGCCCACATGCTCGCCGCTGATGAGCTTCGGCAGGTATTTCTTCTTCTGCGCCTCGTTGCCGTTGCGCTTGATCTGGTTGACGCACAGGTTGGAATGCGCGCCGTACGACAGCCCCACCGAGGCCGAAGCGCGGCTGATCTCTTCCATGGCCACCATGTGCGCCAGGTAGCCCATGTTGGCGCCGCCGTACTCTTCGCTCACGGTGATGCCCAGCACGCCGAGCTCGCCCATCTTGCGCCACAGGTCCATCGGGAACTGGTCGGTCTCGTCGATGGCGGCCGCGCGCGGCGCGATCTCGGCTTGCGCGAAGTCGCGCACCGCGTCGCGCAGCGCGTCGATGTCGTCGCCGAGCATGAAGTTCAGGCCGGGCAGGTTCATGGTTTGTCTCCTTCGATCAGTGTTTGACGTCGTCACGGCCGGTCACCGTCATCACGGTGGCGGTCATGGTCGCGACCAGCTTCTCCTGGCCGTCAGTGTCGAACTGCAGCGCGCGACCGTCCACCACGCTGATGGTGCGGCCGGGCTTGACGACCTGCCCCTCGAAGCGGAAGTGCGGGCCCTTGGCCGGCGCCAGCAGGTTCACCTTGAATTCGATGGTGAGCACCGCGGCATCGGGCGGCATCAGGCTGAAGGCTGCGTAGCCGCAGGCGGAGTCGAGCGCGGTCGACACGATGCCGGCATGCACGAAGCCGTGCTGCTGGGTGTAGGCGCTTCGGTGCGCCATCGCCAGCACCACCCGGCCCGGCGCCACCGCCTCGAGCGACACGCCCAGCGTGGCCATCGCGGCCTGGCGCGCAAGGGAGGCGCGCACGCGTGCTTCGTAGTTGGAATCGGCCGGGTGCATCGGGGACCGCTGAACGTTGACGTTTACGTAAACGTCAATACTAGCAGGCCAGCCGGCACGCGGGCGATGTTCGGGCGGGTTGGTCGGGTATCCGCCGGGCGGTCAGGCGGACTTCTTGCGCTCGTTCTCGGCTTGCGCCAGCAGGCGGCGAGACTCCTTTTCGTGAGCGCGCACTTCGTCGAGCGTCACCTGCAGGTCGGCCATCTGCTGTTCCAGCTGCTCGCGATGGGCCGCCAGCACCACCAGGAACTTCTTGAGCTGCGGCACCGTGTCGCGGGGCGACTCGTACATGTCCACCAGCTCCTTCACCTCGGCGAGGCTCAGGCCCAGCCGCTTGCCGCGCAAGGTGAGCTTCAGGCGCGTGCGGTCGCGGTGGGTGTAGACCCGGTTGCGCCCGTTGGGTCCGTCGCGATCCGGACTCAGCAGGCCGCAGTCTTCATAGAAGCGGATGGCGCGGGTGGTGAGGTCGAACTCGCGCGCCAGTTCGCTGATGGTGTAGGTCGGTGCGGCCCGGGTGGAGTCGGCTGCAACTTGCGAGACAGCGGGGTTGGACATGGCTGCCTAGAATGGGTCGGTTGACGTTTACGTAAATGTAAATCGAAACCACCCCCGTAGCGCCTTCGGCGCTCCCCCTCGAGGGGGCGACGCCGGTGGACCGGCGGAGCCGGATCCACGGCGTCCACTCCCGCTTTGCGTGTCGTGGCAGAGGAGCAGTAATGAATCGACTGGAGCACCAGCTCACGTATCCGTTGGGCGAAACGTTGCCGTCCTCCGGCACGGCGCTCGAGGTGGCGCCCGGGGTGCGCTGGGTGCGCATGGGGCTGCCGTTCGCGCTGGACCACATCAACCTCTGGCTGCTGCGCGACGAGCTCGACGGCCGGGCGGGCTGGACCATCGTCGATTGCGGCATCTCGAACGACGCGACCCGCACCGCCTGGGAGCAGGTGTTCGCCGGGCACCTCGACGGCCTGCCCGTGCTGCGCGTGATCGTCACCCACATGCACCCCGACCACATCGGCCTCGCGTCATGGCTCACCGAGAGGTGGCAGTGCCGCCTGTGGGTCAGCGCCACCGACTACAACGCGGCGCGCCTGGCCACCGCCAGCACCACCGGCTACGGCGGCGACGCGGCGGCCGCGCATTTCGCACGCCACGGGCTGGCCGATCCGGAATCCATAGCCAAGGTGAAGGCGCGGTCGAACTACTACGCATCGATGGTGCCGGCGGTTCCCGCGAGCTTCCGGCGCCTGCTCGACGAGCAGGTGGTGCGCATCGGCGGCCGCGACTGGCGCTGCATCGCCGGCTACGGCCACGCGCCCGAGCACATGAGCCTCTTCTGCGAAGAGCTGCGCGTGATGATCTCGGGCGACATGGTGCTGCCGCGCATCTCCACCAACGTGAGCGTCATCGACGTCGAGCCGGAGGCGGACCCGCTCTCCCTCTACCTCGCGTCGATCGAGCGCCTGCGCGCCCTGCCCGCCGACACCCTGGTGCTGCCGGCCCATGGCCGACCGTTCACCGGCCTGCACACCCGCATCGACCAGCTGCAGGCCCACCATGACGAGCGCTTCGCCGAGGTGATGCAAGCCTGCGCGGCAAGCCCCTGCAGCGCGGCCGACGTGCTGCCGGTGCTCTTCAAGCGCACGCTCGACCTGCACCAGACCACCTTCGCCATGGGCGAGGCGATCGCGCACCTGCATGCGCTGTGGCATGCCGGGCGCCTGCAACGGAAGGTGGATGACGGGGTGTTCCGCTTCTCGCCGGCCTAGGTCTGGCTAGCGCCCCACCGCATCGGCCGCATCCCGCAGACGCTGCGCGCGGTCGGCGCCCGCCGGGTGGGTGGCGAGCCATTCGGGCATGGAGTCGCCATATTTCTCGTCGACACGCTCGAAAAAGTCTGCGAGCCCTTCGACACCGATGCCGCTGTCGACCAGCGCCCTCAGCGCGAAGCCGTCGGCTTCTTCTTCGGCCTCGCGGGAATGGCTGAGCATGCCCAGCAGCGCGGTGGCGTTGCTCGCCACGCTGGAATAGTCGCCCCAGAGCAGGCCGGCAAGCGCCATGTTTCCGAGGCCGCGCACCAGCGAACGGGTCATGTGGCGATGCTGCTGGTGGCCCAGCTCGTGCGCCAGCACGCCCAGCACCACGTCGTCGTCGTGTTCGGCGAAGTCGACCAGCTGGTCGAGCAGCACGATGGTGCCGCCGGGCAGCGCGAAGGCGTTCGGGCTGCCGTCGCGCGAGCGCCGGAACTCCACCCGCACGACCAGCCCGGGGGTTTGCTGGCGAGCCAGCTGCGCGAAGCGGCGAGCCAGTCGCTCGCGCTGCCCCGGGTCCAGCCCGCTGGGGAGGAGGCTGCGGCGGTCCAGGGTCTCGAGCACCTGCGCACCCAGCCGCTGTTCCCATGCCGGCGGCATGCGTTCGACCATCCAGTCGGCGGCCAGCGGCAGCCCGACCAGCCAGCACCAGGCCACCAGGCCCACCAGCAGCAGCAACGCGGCCGCCGACGCCGCCCAGGCGCGCTGCAGCCGCTGCACCAGCCCGGGCCGCACGCCCTGCGCCGCCAAGGCCTCGGCGAAACCGGCCGCTTCGCCCGGCAGCTGCAGGCTCGCACCGTGCGGCAGCATCACCACTTGTGGCGCATGCTGCACCTGCTCGGCCACCCGCAGTTGCGCGAGCGGCCAGGTGCGGGCGCCCGAGGCTCGCAGCAACATCACCAGCTCGCCGCCGTGGAACCAGACGCGTGCCGGCTGGGCATGCGCCACCCGCCCGTCGAAATAGCGCGCATCGAAGACGTGCGAATCGTTGTTCGACATGCCGCTCACCACCCCAGATCGAATCCGAACAGGTCCATCGCACCTTCACCGGCGGCGCCGGCAGGCGAGGCCGTACCGGCGGCCTGGCCGATGCACTCCTCGAAGGGCACTTCGCTGGCCACCGTCATGGCCTCGATGCGCAGCCGCGCCCAGGCCACCTTGGCAAAGGGCCAGTACAGCCCCGCGGTCAGCAGCACCAGCACGACGCTGCGCAGCGCCAGCCTCCAGGCGGCGCCCACCGTGACATCGGTGCGGAACATCAACGGGCCGAAGCTGGTCCGCGCCCACACCGCCCGCTGCGTGCGCACGGCCAGCACCGGCCAGGCCGTCATGAAGAAGCCAAGCCCCACGACCGCGGCCACGACCCAACCCCGCTCGGTGGACGACTCGCCTGCTTGCGTCCACGCAAGCGCCGCGGCGGCAACGCCGGCAACCATGCCGACGAACATGATCATGAAGCCGGCCAGCAGGTAGGTGCCATACAGCGAGCCCAGGGCAGACTCGAAGCTGCTGCACTGCGTGCCGAAGCGGATGTGGCGATGCTGGAAGGCCTTGAGGCGATGGTGCATCCAGGGCCACAGCGCGGAGGTCAGGCCGCTGCACACCAGCAGCCAGTTGGCCGATTCGGTGAGGGCCGCGGCCAGGGTGCTCGAGAGCCAGACGGCCATCACCGGCCCAGCCATGCCATAGGCCTGCCGCAGGCTGGCGTCGAAGCCGAAGGACACGCCGCGCCACCGTGTGTTGGCATAGCGGAAGCGGCTGGCGCCCAGCAGCAGCGCCGGCCCCAGTGCGAACAGCAGCGCCACGCCGGCGAGGCCGAGCGTCAGCGAGAAGTCGAAGCCGAAGGTATAGAGGGCCAGCAGGCCCACGGCGATGCAGCGCCCCCGCAGGATGGCCCAGGGGTCGGCCACGAAGTCGAAGCGGTCACCGAGGAATTCGGTGTTGCGCGCGAAGTAGCGCGCCGCGCGCAGCTTGGCCCAGGCCGAGTACACGCCCAGCGTCAACAGCGACAGCAGCGTGTTGACGACCCAGATGCGAAAGTACTCGGAGCCCGAGCCGTGGAAGCGCAGCCCTGTTTCGTACAACGGCGGCCCTGTGGTCGCTGAAGCCTCCGGCACTGGTGCGCCGGAATGCACGCCGGGCGGCGTGCGATCGTCCTGTTCCTGCATGGATGCCCTCTCTCGGGCGCGCAGTGTGCCTGCCGCTCCCGACGGCGAACATCCCTCTTCGTCGGGTGGCGTGCGGTTGTGCACGCAGCCGGCATGGCGCGCCGTTGCCTTCGCGCCACCGCTGCGCGGCTCACTCGAGTGCGGGGAGCACTTCGTCCTTGAGCCGCCCCCGCGCGGCATCCACGTCGGGGATCACCGAGCGCACCACGTCCCAGAAGCGCGGGCTGTGGTCCATGTGGCGCAGGTGCGCCAGCTCGTGCGCCACCACGTAGTCGATGGTGGGCATCGCGAAGTGCACCAGCCGCCAGTTCAGGCGGATGGAGCCGTCGACGCTGGCGCTGCCCCAGCGGGTTTGCGCCGAACTCAGCGACAGGCGCTTGACGCTCACGCCCAGGCGCTCGGCGAACAGCTGGCAGCGCTCCTCGAACACCCGCTTCGCCTGGCGCTGCAGCCATGACTGCACCGCATCGCGGATCTGCTCGGGCTCGGCGTTGTGCGGCAGGCCCACATGCAGGGTGAGCCTGGGCACGCCGGGCAAGGCGGCGGCATCGGTGTTAAGCACGGCGCCGGCCATCCGCGGGTCGAGCACCACGATCACGGTCTCGCCCAGGAAGGGCAGGCTGGCTCCGTCGCGCCATTCGATGCGCGAGGCCTCATGCTTGCGCGCGCGCTCGCGCTGCTCGGCGAGCTTGTTGCGGATCCACCCGGCACGCTCGAGGAGCGCGGCCTCCACGTCGGCCAGCGTGACCCAGCGCGGCGCCCGCACCGAGAGGCCTTCCGCCCCCACCACCATGCCGATGGTGCGGCGCCGGGCGCGCTGGAATTCGTAACCCACCAGAGCGTCGCCGAGCTGGATCTCGCGATCGGCGCGCGGGTGGCGGAACACGGTGAACGGCGACGCCTGCAGCGCCTTGGGCGACGAAGGAGCCGGGTCGCGGGACGGCTGGGCGGCAGGCGGCGGCATCAAGCCCTGCGGCTCCTCGTCTCCGAAGAGCGGCAGGACGAACTGTGGGGAGTCGGCCTCGAGTGCCCGGCGCGTCATGGGGCGGCAGTATAGAGGCGGGCCATGGCAGACTCCGCGCCTCGACCGGCACACGCTGCCGCATCCGAACGAGAACGAGGAGGGGTCATGGCCGACGGCGCAGAGCCTTTGCACGCTTCGCCGGACGAGCTTCGGCTCGCGCGCCGCACCATGCTGCAGGCGGCATGGATGGCGGTCGTGGCGCTTCCGCTGGCCGGCTGCGGTGGCGGTGGCGGCGGCAGCAGCCCGGCGCCTGCGCCCACTCCACCCTCCCCGCCCACCCCACCCACGCCGCCGGCGCCGCCCGCCTCTGCCTTCACCACCCGCGCGCTGGGGCCCCGCGTCGAAGGCGGCCCGGCCTGGAACGGCTCGCTGCTGGTGAGCGTGGGCAGCGCCATCAGCACTTCCACCGACGCGGCGACGCAGATCTGGAACGAACGCGCCGCACTCGTCAACCTGGACGACGTGGCCTGGGACGGCAAGCTGTTCGTGGCGGTCGGCTTTGCCGGCATGCTCACGTCGCCCGACGGCCTGACCTGGACCCACCGCGCCCTGCCCGCCACGCCGGGCGATCTGAACGCCGCCGCCGGCAACGGCACCACCTGGGTTGCGGTGGGCGACAGCGGCAGCCTGATCAGTTCGCCGGATGGCATCACCTGGACGCTGCGCAGCGCCGGCACCAGCAGCCATCTGCACCGCGTGGTCTGGGCCGGCAGCTTCTTCGTCGCCGTGGGGGCCACCGGCACGGTGCTGACCTCGCCCGACGGCACGGCGTGGACCCTGCGCAGCGCCGGCGTGAGCGACGACTTCATCGGCCTGGGCAGCGACGGCGTGCTGGTGGTGGCCGCCACCGCGGCGGCGACCAACTCGCCCAGCCGCATCCTGACCTCGCCCGACGGCATCAACTGGACGCTGCGCGCCAGCGGCCTGGGCCACTTCCAGGGCTTCGCGCGCGCACCGGGCGGCGGCCGCTGGGTGGCGGTCGGTGCCTACTGCACCGCCCATTCCAGCGATGGCCTCTCCTGGACGCGGGTGGACCTGCCGATGGGCTGGCCCCGGCGCGTGGTGCACACCGGCAACCGCTTCGTCGCGCTCGGCGCCAACGGGGCCAGCCAGCCATCGGTGTGGACCTCGGACGACGGGCAGGCCTGGACGCTGCGCGTCACCAGCATGTCCTGGCGCGCCCTGGCTCGGTCGCCGCAGGGCCGCATCGCCGCGGTGCCGCTGTCCGACCGCAGCGCCGCCAGCTCCGACGGCGGCAGCACCTGGACCTTCGGCACGTCGGTCAGCAGCGGCGGCATCAACCTCTTCCTCGACGTCGTGTGGTCGCAGGCGCTCGGCCGGTTCGCGGCCGTCGTGCAGGTGGCGGCCAACCAGTACCTCTACACCTCCACCGACGGACTGGCGTGGACCGCCGGCAGCTACGTGCCGTTCAACGGCCGGCTGGGTGCCTCGCCCACCCTGCTGGTGGCCGTGGGCGGATCGCTCACCGGCTTCGGTCTCGCCACCACTCCCGACGGCATCACCTGGACGTCCCGCGCGCTGCCGGTGACGACACGGCTCAACGACGTCTTCTGGCTCGGCTCGCGTTTCGTGGCGGTGGGCGTGGGCGGCGTGCTGCTCACGTCCGACGACGGCGCCGCCTGGACACAACGCGCCAGCGGCACGACGCAGGCGCTGCAGGCGGTTGCGTCGTCGCCCACGCGCTGGGTGGCGGTGGGCGATGCCGGCACCGTGCTCACAAGCGACGATGCCGGCCTTTCCTGGACGCCGCGCAGTTCCGGCACGAGCTACGGCCTGGCCGCCGTGGCCTGGACCGGCAGCGCGTTCGTGGCCACGGGCGGCTCGGGGCTGGTGCTGCGCTCGCCGGACGGCGTGAGCTGGACCCGCCTGGACACACCCTGGCAGACCGTGCCCTTCGGCTCGGACGCGATCAACCTCGACGCCGCGCTGTGGCTGGGCGACCGCCTGCTGCTGGCCGGCTCACGCGGCCTGTTCGCGACCGCCGCCCTGGCCTAGCGGGGCATAGGCCTCGGGATCGAGGCGCCGCATCTCGGCTTCGATCCAGGTTTCGATCTCGCGCATCAGCGAGTCGGCATCGCGGCCTTGCGAAGGGATCGGCCTGCCGATGGAAATGTCGATCACGCCCGGCCGCAGCACGAAGGTCTTGCGCGGCCAGCAGCGCGCCGACGTCACCGCGATGGGCACCACCGGCGCGCCGGTGGCCACCGCGAGCCGTGTAGCGCCGCTCTTGTAGACGCCCTGGCTGCCGCGCTGCGTGCGCGTGCCCTCAGGGAACATGATCACCCAGTTGCCGCGCGACATGAACTCGCGGCCCTGCTCGGCCACCCGGGTCCAGGCTTCGGTCCGCTTGCTGCGGTCGATGTGGATCATGTCGAGCCGGCTCATGGCCCAGCCGAAGAACGGGATGTACAGCAGCTCGCGCTTGAACACGTAGCACAGCGGGTGCGACATCAGCGTGGGGAAGGCGAAGGTCTCCCAGGTCGACTGGTGCTTCGGGCACAGGATCACCGGAGCCAGCGGGTCGGCCGACGGCAGGTGCTCCATGCCCTGCACCCGGTAGCGCACGCCGCAGATCACGCGCGCGCCCCAGATCGCCACGCGCAGCCAGCCCGCGCACATCCAGTACACCGGGTTGCCGCGCAGGAAGATCGAGGCTGCCAACACCGCCAGCGCCCACGGCACCACGGTGACCGACATCCACAGCAGGAAGAGGAAGGAACGGACGGGCGCCAGCATCAGCGCAGCTCCCCGGGGCCGCTGTTGGCGGGCGCCGACGTGTCACCACGCGCGCCGGCCTTGGCCCGCCGGTCGCGGGCGATGACGAACTCGGCAAACGCGGCCAGGTCCTTGTGCACCTGGGTGCCGGGCACCTGCTGCAGCAGCTGGGCCACCTGCGTGTCGGTCAGGCGCGCGGCCTTGCCGGTGCGCACGAAATGCGTCTCGCAGCCCACCGCCGCGCCGGCCTGCAGGTCGCGCAGGGAGTCGCCGACGGTAGGCACCTCCCTCAGGTCGACCCCGTAGCGCTCGGAGATCTGCTCGTACAGGCCGGGCAGCGGCTTGCGGCAGGTGCACTGCGCATCGGGCTCGTGCGGGCAGAAGAACACCGCGTCGATGCGGCCGCCGTGGTGGGCCAGCATCTGGTTCATCTTGACGTGCATGGCATTGAGCGCCGCCATGTCGAACAGGCCGCGGCCGATGCCCGACTGGTTGGTGGCGAGCACCACGTGCCAGCCGGCATGGTTGAGCCGCGCCACCGCCTCCAGCGCGCCGGGCAGCGGCACCCACTCGTCGGGCGACTTCACGTAGTCGTCGCGGTCCTCGTTGAGGGTGCCGTCGCGGTCGAGGATGATGAGTTTCATGCGGCGTGCTCGCTGTTGCGCTTCAGGCCGCCAGGCGCGACAGGTCGGCCACGCGGTTCATGGCCCCGTGCAGCGTCGCCAGCAGGCCCAGGCGGTTGGCCCGCAGCGCCGGGTCCTCGGCATTGACCATCACCTGGTCGAAGAAGGTGTCGACCGGCTCCCTGAGCGCCGCCAGCGCCTGCAGCGAGACGGTGTAGTCGCCGCGGTCGAAAGCCGCATCGGCCTCGGGCTTCACCCGTTGCAGCGCCTCGTTGAGCGCCGCCTCGGCGGTCTCCTTGAGCAGCCCGGCATCGACCCGGGCCTCGACCGTTCCTTCGGCCTTCTTCAGGATGTTGCCCACCCGCTTGTTGGCCGCCGCCAGCGACGCGGCCTCCTGCAGCGCGGCGAAGGCACGCACCGCGGCCAGGCGCTTGGGTACGTCGCCCAGGCGGCGGGGCGCGAGCGCCAGCACCGCGTCGACCTCCTGCGCGCTGTAGCCCTGCTCGCGCAGCGAAACGGCCAGGCGGTCGCTGAAGAACGCCTGCAGCGTGGCCTTGGTGTCGGGCTGCAGGGCCACGGTGGCGGCCGGGAAGGCGCCGATCGCCGCGTCGATGAGGTCCGGCAGGTCGAGCGGCAGGTTCTTCTCGGTGAGGATGCGGATCACGCCGAGCGCATGGCGGCGCAGCGCGAACGGGTCCTTGTCGCCGGTGGGCAGCTGCCCGATGCCGAACAGGCCCACCAGCGTCTCGAGCTTGTCGGCCAGCGCCACCACCGTGCCGCTGTGGTTGCGCGGCAGGCCGTCGCCGGCGAAGCGCGGCTTGTAGTGGTCCTCGATGGCGATGGCCACCCCGTCGCGCAGGCCTTCGGCACGGGCGTAGTAGCCGCCCATGATGCCCTGCAGCTCGGGGAACTCGCCCACCATGTCGGTCAGCAGGTCGGTCTTGGCCAGGCGCGCCGCCTGCTGCACCTTGGAGTCGAGCACGTCGAACTCGTCCTTGGCGTCCACGGTGTAGGGCACCGTGGCCATGCGCAGCAGGTTGACCACCGCATGGCCGATCGCACGTACGCGCTCGGCGCGTTCGCCCTGGGTGCCGAGCTTGCCGTGGTAGACCACCTTGTCGAGCCCCGGCACCCGCGATTCCAGCGTCTTCCTGCGGTCCTGGTCGAAGAAGAACTTGGCATCGGCCAGGCGCGGACGCACCACACGCTCGTTGCCGCCGACCACCGCGCTCGCATCGGCCGGACGGATGTTGCTCACGATCAGGAACTTGTTGGTGAGCTTGCCGGCGGCGTCGAGCAGGGGGAAGTACTTCTGGTTGGCCTTCATCGTGAGGATGAGGCACTCCTGAGGCACGTCGAGGAAGGCCGGCTCGAACTGGCCCACCAGCACGTTGGGCCGCTCGACCAGCGCAGTCACTTCATCGAGCAGCGCCGCGTCGTCGATCGGCGTGCCGCCGGCCTTCTCGGCCGCGGCCTTCAGCTGGCGCGAGATCTCGTCGCGGCGCGCCTCGAAGCCGGCGATCACCGCGCCTTCGGCCTCCAGCTGGGCTGCATAGCCGTCGGCGTCGCGCAGCGAGATGCGCTCGACCGCGGCCTCGAACCGATGGCCCTGCGTCTCGCGGCCGCTGGTGAGGCCCAGCGCATACACGCGCACCACGTCGGCGCCGTGCAGCGCCACCAGGCCGTGGGCCGGGCGCACGAAGTTCACGCTGGTCCAGCCGTCCTCGAGCTGGTAGCTCATCACCTTGGGAATCGGCAGCTTCGCCAGCGTCTCGTCGAGCGCCTTCTGCAGGCCTTCGTCGAGCGTGGCGCCCGGGAGCACGCTGTCGAAGAACAGCGCCTCGGCCTTGCCGTCCATCTGGCGCTTGAGCGAGGGCACCGCCTCGGGGCCGGCTCCCAGGGCCGAGAGCTTCTTGAGGAGCGCCTGCGTCGCATGGCCTTGCGCATCGAGGCCCACGCTCACCGGCATGAGCTTCTGCGACACCGGCTTGTCGGCGGCCTTGGCCGCCACGCCGGTGACGTGCACCGCCAGCCGCCGCGGCGACGCGAACGGCGTGACCTGCGCGTCGGCGCCGGCCAGGCCTTGCGCCTTCAGCGAGTCGGCCAGCGTGCCGGCGAACGACTCGCCGAGCTTCTTCAGCGCCTTGGGCGGCAGCTCTTCGACAAACAGCTCCACCAGCAGGTTCTTGGTCGTCGTCGTCATGGTCACGCCACCTTCTCCTTCTTCTTCTCGATCTGCGCGACCACTTCGTCGGCCCAGGCCTTGGGTGCCATCGGGAAGCCCAGCCGCGCGCGGCTGTCGACATAGCTTTGCGCCACCGCCCGCGCGAGGTTGCGGATGCGGCCGATGTAGGCGGCGCGCTCCGTCACGCTGATGGCGCCGCGCGCATCGAGCAGGTTGAAGGTGTGGCCGGCCTTGAGCACCTGCTCGTAGGCCGGCAGCGCCAGCTGCTGCTGCATCAGGTACTGGGCCTGCGACTCATGGCTGCCGAAGGCATGCAGCAGGAACTCGACGTTGCTGTGCTCGAAGTTGTAGGCCGACTGCTCGACCTCGTTCTGCTTGTAGACGTCGCCGTAGCTGAGGCCTTCTGTCCACTTCAGGTCGTAGACGTTGTCCACGCCCTGCAGGTACATCGCCAGGCGCTCCAGGCCGTAGGTGATCTCGCCGGTGATGGGCTTGCATTCGATGCCCCCCACCTGCTGGAAGTAGGTGAACTGGGTCACTTCCATGCCGTTGAGCCAGACCTCCCAGCCCAGGCCCCAGCAGCCGAGCGTCGGGTTCTCCCAGTCGTCCTCGACGAAGCGGATGTCGTTCTTCCTGAGGTCGAAGCCCAGCGCCTGCAGCGAACCGAGATACAGCTCGAGGATGTTGGCCGGCGCCGGCTTGAGCACCACCTGGTACTGGTAGTAGTGCTGCAGCCGGTTGGGGTTCTCGCCGTAGCGGCCGTCCTTGGGGCGGCGGCTCGGCTGCACGTAGGCGGCCTTCCAGGGCTCGGGGCCCAGCGCGCGCAGGAAGGTGGCGGTGTGGCTGGTGCCGGCCCCCACTTCCATGTCATAGGGTTGCAGCAGCGCGCAGCCCTGGGCGTCCCAGTACTGTTGCAGGCGCAGGATGATTTGCTGGAAGGTCAGCATCGGGTGTGCTTTTGGGTGAAGACGAGCCCGCCGGACGGCGGGCTGAGCGGCTGATTTTAGGGGGCGCCCGGCGCCCGGCGACCAGCCCGCCAGGCCCAGGCCACCACGGCCGCCGCCAGCGCCGCCAGCGGCCACAGCGCCAGCCGGCCGGCCCACCAGGCATAGGGCGTCACGCCGCTGGCGCCCTGCACCTGCGCCTCGAGCACGCCGCGGGTGTGGGGAGGCAGCGCATGGGTCACGCGGCCGGTGCGGTCGATCACCACGGTGGCGCCGGTGTTGGTGGCGCGGATCATCGGCACCTGGAACTCCAGCGCGCGCAGCCGCGAGATCTGCAGGTGCTGGTCCACCGCCACCGACTCGCCGAACCAGGCGATGTTGCTGAGGTTGGCAAAGACGGTGGGCGCGCGGGCCGCATCGACGAAGCGCGCGGCCAGCTCCTCGCCGAACAGGTCTTCGTAGCAGATGTTGGGGGCCACCCGCTCGCCCTTCACGGTGAACGAGGGCGCGTTCAGGATGCCGCGGTTGAAGTCGCCCAGCGGCATCTGCATCAGGTCCACGAACCAGCGGAAGCCGAACGGGATGAACTCGCCGAACGGCACCAGGTGGTGCTTGTCGTAGCGGTACACCTCGGTGGCCGAGGGGTTGTCGCGCGACAGCCCGACCGCCGAGTTGGTGTAGCCCGCCTGGAAGCTGCCGAGCGGCACGCCCAGCAGCGCGGCGGTACCGCCGCGCTGGAAGTGCTGCACCAGCATCTCCCAGTAGTCGGGCGGCAGCTGGTCGGGCAGCAGCGGGATCACGGTTTCGGGGCCGACCACAAGATCGCCCCGGGCGGCCAGCAGGGTGCGCCCGTGCCAGACCAGCGTATCGGGCAGGTGGTCGGCGGAGAACTTCTCGTCCTGCGGCACGTTGCCCTGGATCAGGCTGAGCGACAGCGTGCCGGTCGGCTGGGTGAAAGGCACCACCGGCAGCAGCGCCAGCACGCCCAGCACCCCGGCGACCGCCGATCGGCCACGCCAGCCGGGCGTGGCGAACAGCACCGACAGCCAGGCCGCCGCCGCCCCCATGCCGTAGACGCCCACCCAGGGCGCCAGCCACTGCAGCGGCCCTTCGGTGTGGGCATAGCCTGCCGCCACCCAGGGGAAGCCGGTGAAGATCAACCCGCGGGCCAGCTCGGCCAGCAGCCACAAAGCGGCGAACAGAGCGGCGTCACGCCAGGGTCGGCCGCTTCGCAGCCTGACGAAGAGCGCCAGCGCGGCCGCCAGGTACAGCGCCAGGAAGCCGGCCAGCAGCAGCACGGCCAGCGCCGCCAGCCAGGCGGGCAGGTGACCGTAGGTGTGCATGCTGATGAACAGCCACCAGACGCCGCCCACCAGCCAGCCGGTGCCGAACGACCAGCCCAGCACGGCGGCGGCCCGGCGGTTGGCGAGCTGTGCGCAGCGCCAGGCCAGCCCGGCCACGCAGGCCAGCTGCAGCCACCAGAGCACCGCCGGAGCGAAGGCCTGCGCATGCAGTCCGCCCAGCGCCAGGCCGGCCAGGGCTTCCTGCCAGAGCGGCCAGGGCGAGCGCAGCGCCGGCAGCAGGCGCGGCTTCAATGCTGGGACGCCGGTGCGTCGGCAGACTCGGGTGCGGGCGTCACCTTGAACCAGCGCACGGCGCCGCCGCGCGCCAGCATCACGGTGAAGCGCAGGCCGCCGACGTCGACCGCCTCGCCGCGGCGCGGCACGCGGCCGAGTTCCTGTGCGACCAGCCCGCCGATGGTGTCGAACTCGTCGTCCGGGTAGCTGGTACCGAAGACGCCGTTGACCTCGGCGATCGGCGCGTCGCCGGCCACACGGCGGCTGCCGTCGGCCAGGGTGAAGACGGCGCTTTCGCCGTTCTTGTCGTCGAATTCGTCCTCGATCTCGCCGACGATCTCTTCCAGCACGTCTTCGATCGTGATGAGCCCGGCGGTCTTGCCGAATTCGTCGATCACGACGGCCAGGTGGTTGCGATTCGAGCGGAAGTCGCGCAGCAGCTCGTTGAGGTTCTTGGACTCGGGCACGAACACTGCCGGGCGCAGCAGGGTGCGCAGGTTGAGCTCGGGCGCGCGCTGCAGCTTGAGGAGGTCCTTGGCCAGCAGCACGCCGATGATGTTGTCGCGTTCGCCTTCGTAGACCGGAAAGCGCGAATGCCCGGTGCCGATGACGACGCCCAGCAGGTCGTCGTAGGCGGCGTCGATGTCGAGCATGTCCATGCGCCGGGCCGCCACCATGACGTCGCCGGCAGTCATGTCGGCCATGCGGATCACGCCTTCGAGCATGATCCGGGACTCCGGCTCGATCAGCTCGCGCTGCTCGGCATCGGCCAGGGTCTCGATGAGTTCGTCCTTCGAGTCCGGCCCGGGCGAAAGGAATTCGACCAGGCGCTCGAAGAACGTGCGCTTGTCGGCCGCGCGCGGCCGACCAGGATGGGTGTCTGACACGAGGGGGTGTCGGCAGTCGGGAGACCCGCAAGAATACCCCAAGGCCGTGACGGTGCACGCGCGGCGCTACCATCTGCGCCCCCTCGGCCCTGCCCGCAGCCCTGTTCCCGGCATTGCGTGGCTTGACAGCCCGGGGGGCTTGATCAACATTTTCCGCGTCCCCACCTGGACGCTTTCAAGAGCGGCCGCCAACCGAACAGCCATGTCACTCATCCCCGCCACCATCCTCACCGGCTTCCTGGGCTCGGGCAAGACCACCCTGCTCAAGCGCGTGCTCACCGAAGCCCACGGCCAGAAGATCGCCGTGATCGAAAACGAGTTCGGCGAGGAGAACATCGACAACGACATCCTGGTGGCCGACACGAAAGAGCAGATCATCCAGATGAACAACGGCTGCATCTGCTGCACCATCCGCGAGGACCTGCGCTCCACGCTGGCCGACCTGGCCGAAAAGAAGCGCAAGGGAGAGATCGAGTTCGACCGGGTGGTGATCGAGACCACCGGCCTGGCCGACCCGGGGCCGGTGGCCCAGACCTTCTTCATGGACGACGAGATCGCCGAGGTCTACCTGCTCGACTCCATCCTGACGCTGGTGGACGCCAAGCATGCCGAGCAGCAGCTCAACGACCGGCAGGAGGCGCGCCGCCAGGTGGGCTTCGCCGACCAGATCTTCATCAGCAAGACCGACCTCGTTGCCAAGCAGGAGGTGGACGAGCTGATCCACCGGCTGAAGCACATGAACCCCCGTGCGCCGCAGAAGGCAGTGCACTTCGGCGAAGTGCCGCTGTCGGAGGTGTTCGACCTGCGCGGCTTCAACCTCAACGCCAAGCTCGAGATCGACCCGGAGTTCCTGTCGGCCGACGACCACGACCACGGGCATGATCACGATCACGATCACGATCACGACCATGACCACGTGCATGGCGAGCACTGCGACCACCCGCACCACCATGCCCACGACGACGACGTGAAGAGCTTCGTCTTCCGCGCCGACCGGCCGCTCGTGCCCGCCAAGCTCGAGGACTTCCTCGGCGCGATCGTCCAGATCTACGGACCGCGCATGCTGCGCTACAAGGGCGTGCTGAACATGCAGGGTTTCGACCGCAAGGTCGTGTTTCAGGGTGTCCACCAATTGATGGGCAGCGATGTGGGGCCGAAATGGGCCGAAGGAGAGAAACGAACCAGCAAGATGGTGTTCATCGGCGTCGACCTGCCCAAGGACATCCTCCTGCAGGGCCTGGAGCAGTGCCTGGCCTGAGGGGGTTGCGGCTCGCAACGAATTGCCCGGGTCAGCCGGGAAACAACGTGGCTACAATCCGCGCGCCCAAAAGAGCAGGAAGGCGCGCCCCAGCCTGCCGGAGCAGGTATAAAGCCGTTGCGAGGAGACCCCAGTGAGCAAAACCACGGCCCAGCGAGCAACCAGCACCAAACCTGCAGCCAAGCCGGCCGCCAAGAAGGCGACCGCGAGCAGCGCGAGTGCCGCGAAGGCCAAGCCCGCTTCCAAGGCGCCCGCCGAGGCGGCTGCAAAGACCGCTGTCGCCAAGGCTCCAGCGAAGCCGGCTGCCAAACCGGCTCCCAAGGCTGCTCCGGCAGCGCCGGCAGCCAAGGCGGCGCCGGTTCATGCCAAACCCGCCCCTGCGCCTGCACCGGTTGCACCCGCAGCGGCGGCGACCCGACCCGCACCTCTGGGGATACCCAGCCGACCCATGAACACCGTAGTCAACGATTTCCCCAAGCCGACCATCAAGGTGGACCCCAAGCTGGCCAACGTCTGGAAGAGCAAGCCTGGCCGCGAGCTGACCGATGCCGAAGTGTTGGCCATGCCGGACAGCGAGTACATGAACGACAAGCAGCTGGAGTTCTTCCGCACCAAGCTGCAGCGCCAGCGTGAAGACCTGCTCGAGAACGCAGGCGAAACCACCGAACACCTGCGCGAGGACACGTCCATCGTGCCCGACCCGGCCGACCGCGCCACCATCGAGGAAGAGCACGCCCTCGAATTGCGCACCCGCGACCGCGAGCGCAAGCTGCTCAAGAAGATCTCCCAGGCGCTGGCCCGCATCGACGCCGGCGAATACGGCTACTGCGACGAAACCGGCGAGCCCATCGGGCTGGGCCGCCTGATCGCACGGCCTACCGCCACGCTGTCGCTCGAGGCGCAGCAGCGCCGCGAGATGAAGCAAAAGATGTTCGGCGACTGAACCCGGACGGCCTGCACCACTCCAAACGCGTCCAGCCCCAACCGAGCAGCTGATGTCCGATCCCAAAGACGGCGAGAGCTTTTTTCGCAAGGTCGTGAGGTTCGTGGCCAACCCGGCCACGGACTGGGCGGAGCTCAGTTCACGCCCGGATGCGCCGGAAAGCGAGTACGCCAAGTCCGAGCTCAAGGCCATGATCGAGCGCAAGCGTCGCAACGACTTCGTGCGCAAGCGCGAGTTCGACATGCTGCGCAAGGTACGCCGCGAAGGACTGTCCGGCGACGGCCTGGCGGCGCTGGCCGGCTCTTCGAACCTCGATGATTCCGAACCCCGGCTGATGGACGCCCGGGCCGATGCCACCGTCAAGGCCAAGATCGACGAGATCGAGCAGCAGATGGTGGGCGAAGGTTTCGGCACCAGCCGCCACGTACCGGCCCGGCCCTCGTCGTTCTACAACGCGCCGACCCAGCCGGCCGCCATCGGCGAGGCGGCAACCCAGCCGATGGGCCTGTCGGCCGCGGGCCGGCCGGCAGCGCCGGCGGCTGCGCCGACGCCGGCAGCCGCCGTGATGGGCGGCGGCACCTCGCCGCTGTCGCCCTCGCCCATGGCGGGAGACTTCTCCAACCCGTTTGCCGTCGAAGTCAACGAGATCGCCCACGACCCCGAGCTCGACGAGGCGGTGATCGCTTTCGCCAACGCAGATTTCGAGCTGTGTGAGCAATCGCTCTCGTCGCTGGTGGGTGCCGGCGGCAGCCGCTCGCAGCATGCCGAGACCTGGCTGGTGCTGTTCGACCTGTACCGGGCGATCGGCCAGCAGCACAAGTTCGAAAGCCTCGCGCTCGACTATGCCCAGCAGTTCGGCTGGTCGGCACCGCAGTGGTTCTCCTTGCCCAGGCTCGTCGCCGAGGCGGCGGCCGAGGAGAAGCCCGCAACCGGTGGCCCTGCCGCGCCGCGCATCGACGGCTCGATCGGCTGGGTATCGCCCGACGTGGTGGACATGGACGCGGTCGCGCGGCTGCGTTCCCAGACCCTGCAGATGCCGCTGCCGTGGGTGCTCGACTGGAGCGCCGTGAGAAGCGTCGACCCCGAGGCCGCCCACCAGCTCAGCCTGCTGTTCCGCGGCTGGGCTGCCCAGGCCATCGAGATGCGCTGGCTGGGTGGCGAACGCCTGCTCAACGTGCTGGGCGACACAGCGCCGACGGGCGTGCGTGATGCCGACCCGGTGTACTGGCTGCTGCGCCTGGACGCGCTGCGCCTGGCCAACCGCCCCGACCAGTTCGACGAGGTGGCGATCGACTACTGCGTCACCTACGAGGTTTCGCCGCCGTCCTGGGAACCCGCGAAGTGCGTGGTACGGGTGAGCGAAGGCGGCGGCTCTACCGTCGCGCCGGCGTCGTCCGTCATCAGCGACGTGTCCACCGGCTTCGTCGAGTCGCAGATCGTCGACGAAGGCGTGGTGCAGGTGGCCACGGTCGAACTCTCCGGCCAGCTGGTCGGCGACATCGGCCACACGCTCGAGCGACTGCAGGCGCAGCTGGGCAGCGCCACCATCGTCAACGTCACCTGCTCCAAGCTGATCCGGGTCGACTTCATCGCGGCCGGCGACCTGCTCAACTGGGTGCTGGCTCGTCGCGGCGAGAACCGCACCGTCAATTTCGAAGAAGCGCACCGGCTGGTCGCGCTGTTCTACGGCGCGATGGGCATCAACGAACACGCCCGGGTCAAGGTCCGCAACATCTAGCGCCTGCCGGCGGCCGCGTGCGCTGCCGCACAGGGGTTTTGGCAGCCGCGTAAGCTGCACCTCCTGTTGAAGCCTGTCGCTTCAGCCTCAGCTCTCCCCCCTTATGGACATCTACCACGGCACCACCATCGTGAGCGTGCGCCGCGGCCGTCAGGTCGCCATCGGCGGCGACGGCCAGGTCACGCTCGGCAACATCGTCGTCAAGGCATCGGCCCGCAAGGTCCGCAAGCTGTACCGCGACCAGGTGCTCGCCGGCTTTGCCGGCGCCACGGCGGACGCCTTCACGCTGTTCGAGCGGTTCGAGGCCAAGCTCGAGAAGCACCAGGGCCATCTCATCCGCTCGGCCATCGAGCTCACGAAGGACTGGCGCACCGACCGCGTGCTGCGCCGGCTGGAGGCCATGCTGGCGGTGGCCGATGCCGACGCCTCGCTCATCATCACCGGCAACGGCGACGTGCTGGAGCCCGAGCAGGGCATCATCGCCATCGGCTCCGGCGGCGCCTACGCACAAGCCGCAGCCCGCGCCCTGCTCGACCACACCGAGCTGGGGGCGGCGCAGGTGGTGAAGAAGTCGCTCGAGATCGCGGGCGACCTGTGCATCTACACCAACCAGCACCACACGATCGAGACGCTGGGCAGCGACGACAAGGTGGTATCCGCATGAGCACCATGACGCCCCAGGAGATCGTCTCCGAACTCGACCGCCACATCGTCGGCCAGAAGGACGCCAAGCGCGCCGTGGCCATCGCGCTGCGCAACCGCTGGCGCCGCCAGCAGGTCGACGAGCGGCTGCGCGGCGAGATCACGCCGAAGAACATCCTGATGATCGGCCCCACCGGCGTGGGCAAGACCGAGATCGCGCGGCGGCTGGCCCGGCTGGCCGATGCGCCCTTCATCAAGGTCGAGGCCACCAAGTTCACCGAGGTGGGTTACGTCGGCAAGGACGTCGACACCATCGTGCGCGACCTGGTCGACATGGCGGTGAAGCAGGCCCGCGAGGCCGCCGTACGTGCCAACCGCGCGCGCGCCGAAGACGCCGCCGAGGACCGCGTGCTCGACGTGCTGGTGCCGCCGCCGCGCAGCACCGGCTTCGGCATCACCCCGGCCGAATCGCCGCCGGCCGACAACACCGCCCGCCAGGTGATGCGCAAGCGGCTGCGAGAGGGCACGCTGGACGACAAGGAAATCGAGATCGAAGTGGCCGAGCCCCGTGCGGCGCTCGAGATCATGGGCCCGCCCGGCATGGAAGACATGGCCGAGCAGCTGCGCGGCATGTTCGCCAACCTGGGCGGCCCGAAGCGCAAGACCCGCAAGCTCAAGATCGCCGAGGCACTGAAGCTGCTGATCGACGAGGAGGCCGCCAAGCTGGTGAATGAGGACGAGCTCAAGACGCAGGCGGTCAACAACGCCGAGCAGAACGGCATCGTCTTCATCGACGAGATCGACAAGGTCGCCTCGCGCTCTGAAGCCGGCGGCGCCGACGTGTCGCGCCAGGGCGTGCAGCGCGACCTGCTGCCGCTGGTGGAAGGCACCACCGTCAACACCAAGTACGGCATGGTGAAGACCGACCACATCCTGTTCATCGCATCGGGCGCCTTCCACCTGTCCAAGCCGAGCGACCTGATCCCCGAGTTGCAGGGACGCTTTCCGATCCGCGTGGAACTCGGCTCGCTGTCGGTGGACGACTTCGAGGCCATCCTCACCACCACGCATGCGAGCCTGGTGAAGCAGTACCAGGCCCTGCTGGCCACCGAAGGCGTGACGGTCGAGTTCAAGCCGGAGGCGATCCGCCGGCTCGCGCAGATCGCGCACGACGTGAACGAGCGCACCGAGAACATCGGCGCGCGAAGGCTGTCCACCGTGATGGAGCGGTTGCTCGACGAAGTGAGCTTCGACGCTCCGAAGCTCGGCGGCCAGACGGTGGCCATCGACGCCGCCTACGTGGACGGCAAGCTGGGCGACCTGTCGAAGAACGAAGACCTGTCGCGCTACATCCTGTGAGCCGCTAGCGCAGCCCGCGCTGCTGCGCGATGACCAGCAGCCCGTCGAAGATCAGGCTTTCGACCAGTTCGTACTGAATACCCAGGTAAGGCGCGACCTTCCAGCCGGCGCCGCCCGTGATGACGCAGCGCGGCGCGGCGCCGCAGCGCTGCGCGATGCTGCGGTGCATGCGCTCGATGGCGCCGGTGATGGCATAGGTGCCGCCGCTGGTGAGCGCATCGCTGGTGTTGGCCGGAAATTCGGTCACCTCGCCGGTGGGCACGCGCAGGCCGGCGGTGCCGCTTTCGAGCGACCGCAGCATGATGCCGTGGCCCGGCAGGATGAAGCCGCCCAGGAAGTGTCCGTGGGCATCGAGCGCGTCCACCGTCACGGCCGTACCCACCATCACCACCAGCGCCGGGCCCTTGTGGCCGGCGTCGAGCAGGCGCCAGCGGGCGCCGATCAAGGCCACCCAGCGGTCGGTGCCCAGCCGCCCCGGGTGGTCGTAGCCGTTGGTGACGCCGGCTTCACCGGCGGTCGACACCACCCAGCTGGGCGACAGGTCCCACAACTCGAGCTGTTCCTCGACCCGGTGGCGCACCGCGTCGCCGGCAACGCAGCAGCCCAGCATGCTGTCGGGTGCCGCCAGCCTGGCCCACTCGCCGTCGCGATCGGCGTCGGTCAGGTGGTCGATGGTCTCGAGGAAGGCAGCGCCATGCGCCAGCAAGGCGGCACCGGGCTTCGGTGCCGCGTACTGCGCCCACTTCAGGCGCGTGTTGCCGATGTCGATGGCGAGAAAACTCATGGGATGAAGGGCCGCTGCGTCTTGTACCGCCGCGCAGCGGCAACCCGCGGATCAGGCCGGCTGCTGCGTGTAAGGCGCTTCGAATGGTAGGTCCTCGCCGGACAGGCTGCTGCCGAACAGCAGCTCGCGCGCGCGCTGCAGCGTGCGGTCCACGTCAGCCGGCTTGGTGCGCGAACGCTCGACCTTGCTCTGCACCTCGTAAAGCAGGTCAGCCAGTTCCTCACGGCCCTGGGCGCGGCGCACCTTCATCAGCGTGAGGGCGCCGCTGACCGGCGCGGCGGTGCGGATCAGGTCGGCCAGCATTTCGCGTGCGGATTCCAGCAGCAGCGCGGCTTCGTTGGGCGCGCCGGCAGCTACGGGCTGCGGCTGGCCGGCGAGCGGCGCCGGACCATCGACGGATTCCCCGGCCACGTCTTCCTGGGGCGGCGGCTGCGTGAGGCCGGTGGACACCGGAATGTCGACCTCCTCGATCACCGCGGCGATGGGCACCTCCGGCAGCAGCACCAGCCCGAGCACCAGCAGCTCCTCGAAATGCTTGGGCGTGGCACCTGCGTGCTGGGCCAGGCCCATGACCTCGTCGAGCGAGCGGCGGCCATCCACCAGCAGCAGGATGGTGCGGTGCTTCTGGCTGAGGCCGTGCGAACGCCGGGTCAATTCCTGTTGGCCCTCGGGAGTCTTCAGCGGGATCATCGGGGGTACTCGGGTGATTCGGGCTGGGGCCGCATTGTGTAGCCCTTCTCTGCCGGTGACCAGCCGTAACTGCCCGGCTGCAACAGCCGCGCCGGAGGACGGCGGCTCGTGTTAGAAGGCTTTGCGGTTATATTGACGTTTACGTAAACGTCAATTTGAACGACCAAGATCGCCGGCCACCCCTGGGCCGAGGAGACGACATGACCGACCTGTCCGCCGAATTCAAAGCGCTGGCCGAGTACCGGCCGACCCACAAGGTGCGCTTCGTCACCGCCGCGTCGCTGTTCGACGGGCACGACGCGTCGATCAACATCATGCGGCGCATCCTCATGAGCATGGGCGCCGAAGTGATCCACCTGGGGCACAACCGGTCGGTCGACGAGGTGGTGACCGCGGCGCTGCAGGAAGACGTGCAGGGCATCGCGGTGAGCTCCTACCAGGGCGGCCACGTCGAATACTTCAAGTACATGGTGGAGCTGCTGCGCGCGCGCGGCGGCGAGCACATCCAGGTGTTCGGCGGCGGCGGCGGCGTCATCGTGCCGGCGGAAATCCGCGACCTTGCCGACCATGGCGTGCGCATCTTCAGCCCCGAAGATGGCCAGCGCATGGGACTGGCCGGGATGATCGGCGAGATGGTGATGCGCTGCGACCGAGACCTCACCGGCGCCGCGCCGAAGAGGCTCGACGCAATCCGCGGGCATGACGAATCGAATTGGCGGGCGCTGGCGCAGCTGATCACGGCGCTCGAGAACGGCCGCGCCGATGCAGGGTTGAAGGCGGCGCTGCACGACGCGGCCAGCGGCGCGAAGGTGCCGGTGCTCGGCATCACCGGCACCGGCGGCGCCGGCAAGTCGTCGCTGACCGACGAGCTGATCCGCCGGCTGCGGCTCGACCAGGACGACGCGCTGCGCATCGCAGTCATCAGCATCGACCCTTCGCGGCGCAAGAGCGGCGGCGCGCTGCTGGGCGACCGCATCCGCATGAATGCCATCGGGCCGTGGCAGCACGGGCCCAGGGTCTTCATGCGCAGCCTGGCCACCCGCGAGGCCGGCAGCGAGATCAGCGCGGCGCTGCCCGAAGTGATCGCCGCCTGCCGGGCGGCCCGTTTCGACATGGTGATCGTCGAAACCTCGGGCATCGGCCAGGGCGATGCGGCGATCGTGCCGCACGTGGACGTGCCGATGTACGTGATGACGCCCGAATACGGCGCGGCCAGCCAGCTCGAGAAGATCGACATGCTGGACTTCGCCGAATATGTGGCCATCAACAAGTTCGACCGCAAGGGCGCGCTCGACGCCTTGCGCGACGTGAGCAAGCAGGTGCAGCGCAACAAGGAGGCTTTCGGCAGGAAGCCCGACCAGATGCCGGTGTTCGGCACCATGGCCAGCCGCTTCAACGACGACGGCGTGACAGCCCTGTACCAGGCGCTCGCCCCGCGCCTGGCCGAGCTGGGCCTGAAGCTCGCCGAGGGCCGGCTGCCCCGGGTGGACACCCGCCACAGCACCCACCAGACGCCGGTGGTGCCGGCCGCGCGCGTGCGCTATCTGGCCGAGATCGCCGACACGGTGCGCGGCTACAAGGCGCGCGCTCGCGGCGAAGCCCGGCTCGCCCGCGAGGTGCAGCAGCTGAAGGCGTCCGCCCGCATGCTGTCGCGGGCCGGCCGCACCGAGGGCGCGCCCGCTCTGGAGGACCTCGCGGCAGAACGCGAAGGCCGCCTTTCGCCCGACGCCCGCAAGCTGCTCGAGCAATGGCCGCAGATGCAGAAGTCGTATTCGGGCGACGAGTACGTGGTGAAGATCCGCGACAAGGAGATCCGCACCTCGCTCGTGCACACCTCGCTGTCGGGCACCAAGATCCGCAAGGTGGTGCTGCCGCAATACGAAGACCATGGCGAGCTGCTGAAGTGGCTGATGCTCGAGAACGTGCCGGGCAGCTACCCCTACACCGCCGGCGTCTTCGCCTTCAAGCGCGAGGGCGAGGACCCGACCCGCATGTTCGCCGGCGAGGGCGATCCGTTCCGCACCAACCGGCGCTTCAAGCTGCTCTCCGAAGGCATGCCGGCCAAGCGGCTGTCCACCGCATTCGATTCGGTCACGCTGTACGGTCACGACCCGGCCGTGCGGCCCGACATCTACGGCAAGGTCGGCAACTCCGGCGTCTCCATCGCGACGCTGGACGACATGAAGGTGCTCTACGGCGGCTTCGACCTCACCCACCCGGGCACCTCGGTGTCGATGACGATCAACGGCCCGGCGCCGACCATCCTGGCGATGTTCATGAACACCGCCATCGACCAGAACCTCGAGAAGTTCCGCGCCGACAACGGCCGCGACCCCACCGACACCGAGGCGCAGAAGATCCGGGCCTGGGTGCTGGAGAACGTGCGCGGCACGGTGCAGGCCGACATCCTGAAGGAAGACCAGGGCCAGAACACCTGCATCTTCTCGACCGAGTTCTCGCTGAAGGTGATGGGCGACATCGCCGAATACTTCGTGCACCACAACGTGCGCAACTTCTACTCGGTGTCCATCAGCGGCTACCACATCGCCGAAGCCGGGGCGAACCCGATCTCGCAGCTGGCCATGACGCTGTCCAACGGCTTCACCTTCGTGGAGGCCTACCTGGCGCGCGGCATGCACATCGACGACTTCGCGCCCAACCTGTCGTTCTTCTTCAGCAACGGCATGGATCCCGAATACACCGTGCTGGGCCGGGTGGCGCGCCGCATCTGGGCGGTCGCCATGAAGGAGAAGTACGGGGCCAACGAGCGCAGCCAGAAGCTCAAGTACCACGTGCAGACGTCCGGGCGCAGCCTGCATGCGCAGGAGATCGCCTTCAACGACATCCGCACCACGCTGCAGGCGTTGATCGCGGTCTACGACAACTGCAACTCGCTGCACACCAACGCCTACGACGAGGCGATCACCACGCCCACCGAAGAGAGCGTGCGCCGCGCGATGGCGATCCAGCTCATCATCAACCGCGAGTGGGGCCTGGCCAAGAACGAGAACCCCAACCAGGGCGCCTTCGTCATCGACGAGCTCACCGAGCTGGTCGAAGAGGCGGTGCTGGCCGAGTTCGAGCGCATCAGCGAACGCGGCGGCGTGCTGGGCGCCATGGAAACCGGCTACCAGCGCGGCCGCATCCAGGACGAGTCGATGCACTATGAGATGCAGAAGCACACCGGCGAGCTGCCCATCATCGGCGTCAACACCTTCCGCAACCCGCATGGCGATGCAATCCCCGAAGTGCTGGAGCTGGCACGCTCCACCGAAGAGGAAAAGCAGTCGCAGCTCGAGCGCCTGGCGGCCTTCCATGCCCGCCATGCGAAGGAGTCGCCCGCGATGCTCAAGCGGCTGCAGCAGGCGGTGATCGAGAACCGCAACGTGTTCGAGGTGCTGATGGACGCGGTGCGGGTGTGTTCGCTCGGTCAGATCACCAGCGCGCTGTTCGAGGTGGGCGGCCAGTACCGCCGCAGCATGTGAGCCGCCGCCGGTTCAGCTGAGCCCGCGCCACGCCCGAAGCCAGCCCAGCCCCGCGCTGGTGCCGGCGCGCGGCCGGTATTCGCAACCCACGTGGCCGTCGAAGCCGAGCTCGTCGATCAGCGCGAAGAGATAGGGGTAGTTCAGCTCGCCCACGTCGGGCTCGTGCCGCTCGGGCACGCCGGCGATCTGCAGGTGCCCGACCCGGCCGCCGGGCAGGTAGCGGCGCAGCTTCGTCGCGACGTCGCCCTCGACGATCTGGCAGTGGTAGAGGTCCATCTGCACCTTGAGGTTGGCGGCGCCGATTTCCTGCACGATCTGGTGTGCTTCTTCCTGCCGGTTGAGGAAGTAGCCGGGCATGTCGCGGGTGTTGATCGGCTCGATCAGCACGTCGACGCCTGCGCTCGCCGCCTGCTCCGCGGCCCAGGCGAGGTTGGCCACGTAGGTGGCCCGCAGCGCCGCACGGTCGGCGCCCGCAGGAGCCAGCCCGGCCATCACATGGATGCGCGGGCAGCGCAGGGCCTGCGCATGGCGCAGGCCCTGCTCGACGAAACCCCGCCTGAACTCGTCCTCGCGGCCGCCCAGGCAGGCGAGTCCCCGATCGCCGGCTTCGTAGTCGCCCGGCGGCGCGTTGAACAGCACCTGCGAAAGGCCATGCTCGGCCAGCCGCTGCGCCAGCACCGCCGGCTCGTACCGGTACGGGAACAGGTACTCCACCGCGGTGAAGCCGTCCTTCGCCGCGGCCGCAAAGCGGTCGAGGAAGGGGTGCTCCGCATACATCATCGAAAGGTTGGCGGCAAAGCGGGGCATGGTCTCGGGCGTGTCGTCAGCTGCGCGGATTCTCCCCGCCCAGCAGGTATTCGCGCGCCAGGCTGCGCGCGCGGTGCAGGCGGCTCTTCACCGCCGTGGGGGTGAGCCGCGTGCGCCCGGCGATCTCGCCGATGGTGAGTTCCTCGAAGTCGCGCAGCAGGATGACCTCGCGGTAGTGCCCCGGCAGCGACTCCAGCGCCTGTGCCAGCTCCAGGCGCAGGCTGTCGTCGGAGTGCACGGCCAGCCACTGCTCCAGCTTCTCCTCGTCATAGGGGTCGAAGCGGAAGGCCGCGCGCCCGAGGCGCCGGCACTCGCGCTGCACCACGCGGATGAGCCAGCCGGTGAAGGCGGGCAGCGCCCGCAGCGACCGCAGCCGCCGCGCCAGGATCAGCATCGCCTCCTGCACCGCGTCGTCCACGTCGCTGACGAGGCAATGCCGCTGCGCATAGCGGCGGATGTCGGGCCGGCACACCCGCAGCAGCTGGTCGAGGGCCTGCGGGTCGCCGCCATGGGCGGCGGCCAGCAAGGGTTCGTGTCGCATTGCCAAGGCCATGGCGCGCGGCCTCAGCGCGGCGGCACGTCGAGCCGGCGCCCGACCATGGCACACATCGGGCAGTAGCCCACGAGGCCCGACGCCACGAGCCCCAGCGCCCCGGCCGCCACCAGCCAGCCCCACGGGCCCGGCAGCCAGTACAGGGCGGCGGCCGCCACCGCCAGACCGGCCAGCACGCGCAACACCCGTTCCCAGACCGGCACGTTCTTCACATGAAACATCGGAGTTCACCTTGACGGTTGCATGAGGACGACCCTCACCAGCCAAAGAGGCGCCAGTATGCAAAACGGATTCGCGGCACCCAGAAAAAATTCGCCCGCCCCGCTGAGCGAAGGGGCACGGTCCCCGGCGAGCGGACTGCGGGCGGCGGTGGGAAGATGCACCCCCAGGCCCGCCGGATCTGGCTGGCCGCCATCGGCGGGAGCATTGCCATGAAGGCTGCGCAAACCATCCGGCAACTGGGCTTTCGCAAGTGGTACGAGCGGGAGCTGATCCACAGCCATGCCCACCTGGTGCTGCTGGTGCTGAGCGCGGTGGGGCTGCTGGGCAGCGCCGAGGTCTACAGCGGCTCGGCCCCGCTGGCCGACCAGTTGCTCACCGTGGCATGCGCCACCGCCAGCGCAGCCATCGGCCTGTGGGCCCTGCGGCGCTATGTGTACCTCTTGATGCATGCGGAACACATCGCCAACCAGGCGGTCTGCCCCCAGTGCGACGCCTATGCCAAATGGCTGCCGGTCGATGAAGACGCCCGCTACAAGCGGCTGTCGGTGCGCTGCAAGCGCTGCGAATGCTGCTGGGACATCGACCTCTGAGACGCCTCGTCCCCCGGGTCATTCGGAGCGCCGGCCCCACACGGCGAACAGCGAGCGCAGCTTGCCGATGAGCGGCAGGCGCTCGTCCGACAGCGCATCCAGCAGGTCCGACAGGCGCTTGGACTTCATGATGGTGTAGACGGTGAGCACCCAGGTGCCGGCGAACACGACCACGAAATAGAGCAGCCGCAAGGCCAGCGGCTCGTCGGCCGCGGCAATGAGGTTCATGCCGAGGAAACCGGTGGTCACGGTGCCGATGAGGCCGAAGATCGTGACGACCGTGAGCCGCACCACCGTGTTGGCCTGGCGGCGCAGGCTGTCGGCGTCGAGGTAGCTGTTCATGTCGGCGACCCGCTCCTTCACCTCGGCATACAGCGCATCGAGCTCGAGGTGCCTGGCGCACAGGTGGAACAGAGCCTTCACCTGCGCCTGCTGGGACACCTCGTGAAACCAGTAGCGGTGGGTGAAACGCAGGAAGCTCTCGAAGGTCGAGCGGATCGCGCGCTTGAAGCGGCGCACACTGGCCGCATCGCTCACGTCGAGCTGCTTCAGCGCTTCGACCAGCACGTCCGAGAACATCAGCAGCGCCGCCTTCTGGAAGTGCGCAATCATGAACAGCAGGAAGTGCTGGTGGCGAAACTGCGCCAGCACGCCGCGGTCGCGGCAGCCGTAGAAGTCGGACTGTGCATCGCCCACCACCACCAGCGAATGGCCGCTGCACAGGTAGCGGGTGTTGGGCGCCGCCCCGGCCTCGGTCCAGAAGCGGTCGTAGCAGTAGCGCTGCTCGAAGTCGGCCAGGTGTGCGGTGCCGAACGGCAGCGCGGCATCGGCCTCGCCCGCGCCCACCACCAGCCCCAGGCGGATGAAGTCGTCACGCGTGAGTTCGCGTGGTTCGTCGAGCGCCAGGTAGGCCATCAGCGGCATGCGGTAGTACTCGATCTGCCGGTAGCGCAAGACCCCTTCGCTGCCGGAGTGGTCGCCCACCAGCGGATCGAGCAGCCAGGCCCAGTGCGAGGCGATGCGGGGCGCCCGGTGTTCGGCCACGTGGGCCAGGAAGCCCTCCCGCTGCTGCGAGTCCGAGGCGGCCACCACGGTGCCGTCGGCGGCCAGCCACTCGACCGAGCGCATCGCATGCAGCGGCTGACCGGCTGCGTCCCAGCCGGCCGGGTAGGCGCGGCCGAAGCGGTACATGAGCTCCTGAGCGCGCGAAAGGCTCAGCTCGCCGGCATGCACCTCGACGTTGAGCAGCACCACGTCGACGTCGTAGAAGAAATAGAGATCGACGTGAGCCACCTCGAGCACCACCGGTGCTTCGCCCTCGCGCGTGGTCACGCGCACCCGGGCCACGTCGCGGCGGCGCAGCACCCGCATCGGCGAGCCGGTCACGGCATCGGGAGCGCCGCCGCCGCGCCGGGCCCGCCCTTCGCCGTAGAGGAAGCGCTGCACGTAGGGCAGGAAGCTCACGAACTCGTTGTAGTGGCGCTCGTGGAAGCCCTCCGGGTCGCCGGTGTACTCGTCGACCACCTCGCGCCAGGGAGAACCGTGCAGCGTCTGCAGCAGCTCCCACGGCTTCTTCGGGCGGTCGGCCGCCATGGGCAAGAGGCGCAGCGGCCACAGCAGGACCTGCCGGAAGTGGCGCACCTGCGCAGCAGCCGCCGCTTGAACGGCGGCGGCCTGCGCGCCTTCGGCGAGGTCGTGTTTCATCGTGCTGCGAGAGGCGGCAGGAGACGGCGCAGGGATGGTAGGCAGGAGCGCAGCGCCGGGCAATCGGGGCGGACGTCAGCGCCCTCGCCGGCCGACCCGGGGTTGGAATCACCGATGTCAACGAAATGACACATTTAGTCACACAGAGATCCCCCTCATTCGGGGGGCTCGGCGCTACATTGAACCCGTCTCCACGGTGAGCTTGCTCCGCGCCAACCATGCACCACCACGACGCCCTGGCCCCCTGCGCCCCCCTTCAGCAACCCGAAGTGCGCAAGACCTTCGGCCCGGCGCGCCTGTTGCGCCGAGCCGCCGGCCTCCTGGTGCTGATGGTCGTACTGCCGGTCTTCCTGCTGGGCATGGCGGTCGCCCTGCCGGTGGCCCTGCTGGTCGGCGGCGTCGACGCAGTGCAGACGCTGTGGCAGACGGCCCGTCGCCAGATGCATCTGCATCACGGGCACCACCACCACGCCCCTCTCTGACCGCTCCTGCGGCCGCCATGCCCCGGGTCAGCCCTCGCTGCCCGACTTGGCCACCAGCTCGAAGTGCTCCACCTGCGGCGGCTGGGCGAAAAACGGCCCGACGATCGCACGCCAGGCGGCAAACGCCGGCGACTGGCGGAAGCCCACCGTGTGGTCCTCCAGCGTGTCCCACCAGATCATCAGCAGGTAGCGCTCGGGCGACTCGACGCCCCGGTTCACCTTGTAGCCGCGAAACCCCCGGGCCTGGCTGATCACGCTATCGACCCCGCGCTGGATCGCCTCGTCGAAAGCCGCCTGCTGCCCCGCAGGGATGCGGATGTCGGCCACTTCAAGAATCATGGTGTCCCTCCTTCGTTGACGCTCGGCTGGCGGCGATCGTAAACGCCGCTGGCGCCTTGCACGAAGGCCATAGGATGGCCGCCTCCACTTCGCAGTTCCTCCCTTCCATGCGCAGCCTCTTCCACCTCGCCTACCACGTGCGCGACCTCGGCGACGCCCGCCGCTTCTACGGCGGCGTGCTCGGCTGCCGCGAGGGCCGCAGCACCGACACCTGGGTCGACTTCGACTTCTTCGGCCACCAGATCTCGTTGCACCTGGGCGAGCCGTTTGCCACCACCGACACCGGCCGGGTGGGCGGGCACCTCGTGCCCATGCCGCACCTGGGGCTGGTGCTCGAGCTGCCCGACTGGCAGGCGCTGGCCGGGCGGCTGAAGGCGGCCGGCGTGGCCTTCGTGATGGAGCCCCAGGTGCGTTTCGAAGGTCAGCCCGGCGAGCAGTGGACGATGTTCTTCCGCGACCCTTGCGGCAACCCGATCGAGGTCAAGGGCTTCCGCTCGCTGGACACCGTGTACGAGACCTGAGCGGCACCATGCCGCGGGGCGGTTCCAGGGCAGCTTGGCTGGAGACACCACATGAGCGCGTTTGTCGAACTGCAGAAGCAACACCACTGGCTGCAGAAGCTGGTGGGCGAATGGACCTACGAAGGCGAGGCACTGTCAGGGCCCGGCAAGCCGGCCGAAAAGTTCCACGGCACGGAAACCGTGCGCGCGCTGGGCGGTGCCTGGGTGGTGTGCGAAGGCCAGGGCGAAATGCCCGGCAGCGGCACGGCGAGCTCGCTGCTCACCCTGGGCTATGACACGAAACAGCAGCGCTTCGTGGGCACCTGGGTGGGCTCGATGATGGACAGGCTCTGGGTCTATGACGAGGGATTCCTCGATGCCGCCGGGAAGACGCTGACGCTGGGCGCCGAGGGCCCGGACTTCGAGGTCGAAGGCAAGACCGCGAAATACCGCGACGTGATCGAATTCAAGAGCGACGACCACCGCACCCTCAGCGCCTGGGTGCTCGGCAAGGACGGGCAGTGGGCCTCGTTCATGACGACGCACTACCGGCGCCGCTGAACTGGCCGCGATCGCGCCGGCAGACCGTGCGAATTTCCGCGCCGCGCGCGAGCCGCTGACCTGAGCAGCGGCTCGCTTCGCTTACCATGCGCGCCGCCGCTTTTCGCAAGCCCGGCACCGCTCGCCATGCGCATCACTTCCTCACCGCAGTTTCCGCTCACCCGCAACGAGATCTTCAAGGGCGCGCTCGACATGAGCCCGCCCAAGCCGCTCTATTTCGAGCAGGGCGCCACACCCGCCGCTACGCGCGGCACGATGACGGTGTCGCTCGACGACACCCACCGCATCAGCGTGGAGCTGGGCGTGCTGCTGTGGTTCCAGCACGAGCGCCTGCGCGGCGGCACGCTGGTGGACACCTACGCCTGAGGCTGGGAAGCCGGGTGCGCGGCGCGCACCGCCTGGGCCTGTTGCGCCAGCGCCTGCCCGATCTGTCCGGCGTCGGTGGGGCGCACCAGCCGGGTCATTTCCTGGCCGTCCACCAGGAACACCAGCGTGGGCCACAGCTTCACGCCGAAGGAGCGGCCGAGCGGGCGACCCTTGCCATCCTCGATCTTGAGGTGGCGCAGCTGCGGGTGGCCGGTCAAGGCTTGCGCGATGTGCGGCTGGGCAGCTGCGCAGATGCCGCACCAGGGTGCGCCGAATTCCAGCAGGGTGGCGCCGGGCAGCGCATCGACTTCGGCGCGGGGCGGCTCGTTGGGTGAGTAGACGTGGTTCATCGTTCGTGCATCGGTGTCGAGGCAGGCAAGGCCTCCATCTTGCACGGCAATCGCCGTTCCTCAGTCGCCCGCCCCGCCATACGGCCGCGTGATGATCTCCAGCAGGTGGCCGTCTGCATCAGCCCAATAGACGCCGCGGCCTCCGTCGTGGTGGTTGATCTGCCCGCTCTGCCGCCGGCCCGGGTCGGCCCAGTGCTCGATCCCGCGTTCGCGGATGCGGCGGTAGATCTGCTCGAACTCGGCCTCGCTCACCAGGAACGCATAGTGCTGGGACTGCACGGTGTCCTCCTCCTGCGCGAGGAAGTCCAGCGTCACGCCGTTGTCGAGCTCGACGCAGAAGAAGGGCCCGAAGCGAAACGGCTCGGCCCGTCCCAGCAGCGCGGTCAGGGCACGGGCCGAGGCCTGCGGATCGCGCGCGTGGACGATGGTGTGGTTGAGCTGGATGGCCATGCCGTTCTCCTGTTGATCCCGTTGATCCTGTTGACAGGCTACGACCTCAAGCAGACTTCAGGTCAAGCGTCTCGTCTAGGATTCGCAGCCATGACGCTCGAAGACAGACCTCAGACCTGGGGCGAGGAACTGGCCAATGCGCTGAGCCATGGCCTGGGCTTCCTGCTCGCCGTGAGCTCGCTGCCCATCCTCGTGTACCACGCGGCCGTCAATGGCGGCGCCGCCAACGTGGTGGGCGCCAGCCTGTTCGCCGGCACCGCGATCCTGCTGTATCTCGTGTCCACCCTGTACCACGCGTTGCCGCCCGGCCGGGCCAAGGTGTGGCTCAACCGGCTCGACCATGCGTCGATCTACCTGTTCATCGCCGGCAGCTACATGCCCTTCCTGCTGGGCGTGCTGCGCGGCGCCTGGGGCTGGTCGCTGTTCGGCGTGGTGTGGGGCGCGGCGGCGCTGGGCGTGGCCGCCAAGCTGATGGACCGCCTCAAGCACCCGTTCTGGTCCACCGGCCTGTACGTCGCGATGGGCTGGGTGGCGGTGGTGGCCGCGGTGCCGCTCGTGGAGCGCATGTCGGCCGCAGGACTCGCCTGGCTGGTGGCCGGCGGCCTGTCGTACACCGCCGGTGCGGTGGTGTTCCTGTTCGACTCGAAGCTGCGCTACGCGCACTTCGTGTGGCACCTGTTCGTGCTGGGCGGCAGCACCTGCCACTTCTTCGCCGCGCTCTGGCATTCAAACGGCGCCTGACGCGGCGGCATCACGCGCCGCGGAACTGCCGCCGGTAGGCCAGCGGCGAGGTGCCGAACGCGGCCGCGAAGTGCTGCCGCAACGACACCGCCGAGCCGAAGCCTGCATCGAGCGCCACCGTGTCGATCGGGCGGTCGGTGGTTTCGAGCAGGCGTTGCGCCCTGGACAGCCGCTGGTTCAGCAGCCATTGCACGACGGTCGTGCCGGTGACCTGCCGGAAATGCCGTGTGAAAGTGCGCCGGCTCATGGCCGCGCGCTCGGCGAGCGCGTCGAGGCTGTGCGGTTGGTCGAGGTGCCTGGTCAGCCAGGCCAGCACCTTGCCCAGGCGGTGGCCGGCGCCCGACTCCGGCATGGGCTGCTCGATGAATTGCGCCTGGCCGCCCTGGCGGTGCGGCGCCACCACCATGCGGCGGGCCGCACGGTTGGCCACTTCGGCGCCATGCCGTTGCCGCAGCAGGTGCAGGCAGCAGTCGATGGCCGCGGCGGTGCCGGCCGAGGTGACGACGTCGCCGTCGTCCACGTAGAGCACCTGCGGCTCGAGCCTCACCTGCGGGTAGCGCTCGGCGAAGGCCGGCCCGAGGTGCCAGTGCGTGGCAGCGGGGCGGCCGTCGAGCAGACCAGCCTCGGCCAGCACGAAGGCACCCAGGCACAGGCCCACGATGCGCGCGCCGCGCTGGTGAGCGCTGCGCAGCGCGCTGAGCAAGGCTTCGGGCGGGCGGCGCAGGTCGTCGCGCCATGACGGCACGATCACCATGCCGGCCTGCGCCAGCGCGCGCAGGCCGTGGGCCGCCTCGATGCGGAAGCCGGCATTGGTGCGCAGCGGCCCGCCTTCTTCACTGCACACCCGCAGGCGGTAGCGGTGAACACCTTGTTCGTCACGCTCCTCCCCGAACACCAGGCAGGGCACCGACAGGTGGAAGGGGCTGATGCCGTCGAACGCGAGCACTGCGATCGTGTCTTCGCGGCCGGGCTTCGAGGGGGGTGCCGGGCGGGATCGAGGCATGGCCCGATTCTATCGAATGTTGTCATTCGGGCCACTGTCGGACCGGGCCGCGGCGGCCAAGAATGCCTCCCATGCCGGCATCGCCGGTGTTACCCCAAAGGAGCCCCGCATGACCTCGCAAGCCTCGCCCCGCCGCGCCCTCGTGGTGATCGACGTGCAGAACGAATACTTCACCGGCGGCCTGCAGATCGAATACCCGCCGGTCGAGCAGACCCTGCCCAACATCGCCCGTGCCATGGATGCGGCGCATGCCGCCGGCATCCCGGTGGTGGTGGTGCAGCACTCGGAGCCGCCCGAGTCGCCGCTGTTCGGCAAGGGCACGACTCACTGGCCGTTGCATGAAGCCGTGGCCGGCCGCCCCCGAGACCACTACATCGAGAAGCACTGGCCCAGCGTCTTCACCGGCACGGACTTCGCCGACTGGCTGAGCCGGCACGGCATCGACACCCTCACCGTGGTGGGCTACATGACCCAGAATTGCGATGCCTCCACTGTCTTCGAAGCCACGCATCGCGGCCTCAAGGTCGAGTTCCTCGCCGACGCGAGCGGCGCCATCCCCTATGCCAACGGCGCCGGCAGCGCGAGCGCCGAGGAGATCCACCGCGTGTTCAGCGTGGTGTTCCACAGCCGTTTCGCGGCGGTGGCCAGCACCGGCGACTGGATCGATGCGGTGAAGGACCGCACGCCGCTGCCGATGGACAACATCCCCGCGTCATTCGCGCGCGGCCGCGCCACGGCGTCAGCCGGGGCTGACAGCCGGACGAGCCCTGCGCCGCTGCCGGTGCAGGGCAGCGCTTCCTAGCATCGACTCCACACCCGCGTGTTTTTCTGCGCGGGGAAAAGGAGACTCATCATGCTCAAGTGGGCGTTGATCTTTGCAGTGATCGCCGTGGTGGCCGGCCTGTTCGGCTTCACCGGCATTGCCGCCGGCGCAGCGGGTATCGCGAAGGTTCTCTTCTTCATCTTCGTGGTGCTGTTCGTGCTGGCGCTCATCCTCGGCGTGACGGTGTTCAAGGCCGTCAAATAGAGGCGGCTGCGGCGTTGCGGCTCAGCCGAGCCGAGCAGCAGCGCCGCAGCCCGAGCGGTGCAGGCTCCACCGGCTCACTTCTCGACGAAGGCCCGCTCGATCACATAGTGGCCCTGGTGGCTCATGTTGCCTTCCTTGAGGCCGAGCTTGTCGAACCAGGCGCGCACGTCCTTCAGCATCTCCGGGCTGCCGCACAGCATGAAGCGGTCCTGCTCCAGGTCGGCCTTGCGGCCGATGTCCTGGAACAGCTTGCCGGTCTCGAGCAGCGTGGTGAGGCGGCCCTGGTTGCGGAAGGCCTCGCGGGTGACGGTGGGGTAGTAGATGAGCTGCGTGGCGACCTGCTCGCCGAAGAACTCGTTCTTCTTGAGGTCGTGCTCGATGAGGTCGTGGTAGGCCAGTTCGTCGACCTGGCGGCAGCCGTGCACCAGCACCACCTTCTCGAAGTGCTCGTACACCTCGGGGTCGCGGATCACGCTCATGAAGGGGGCTAGGCCGGTGCCGGTGGACAGCAGGTACAGCGTCCTGCCCGGCAGCAGGTTCTGCAGCAGCAAGGTGCCGGAGGCCTTGCGGCCGATGAGCACCGTGTCGCCGGGCTTCACATGCTGCAGGCGCGAGGTGAGCGGGCCGTCCTGCACCTTGATGCTCAGGAACTCGAGGTTCTCTTCGTAGTGCGGGCTCACCATCGAGTAGGCGCGCAGCAGCGGGCGGCCGTCGACCTGGAGACCGATCATCGTGAACTGGCCGCTCTGGTAGCGGAAACCGGGGTCGCGGGTGGTGGTGAAGGAAAACAGCCGGTCGGTCCAGTGGTGGACGTCCAGAACCTTCGATTCGTACACATTGCTCATCGACTCAACCTCAGCGACTTTTCCTGGTTTGCAAGCTGCGCCAACCGGCGCAAAAAGCGCCAAGGATAAATCCCCCGGCCATGCCGGTCGGAAAGGACCAGGTGCAAACCTTTGTCCGCCACCGGTTCCAGGGCCGTCAACCGTGCGGTTTTTGGCGCAGGCGGCGTTCCCTGGCGGCGCGCCTGCTCAGGCGCCGGGCGCTGCAGCGCCCCCCGCTCAGTTCACCGCCAGGGGCTGCCGGCGCTTCGGCGGCGGGAAGGCGGTGTCGAGGGCGGCCAGCGTCTCGCGGTCGAGCTGCACGTCGGCGGCCGCCAGGTTCGCGCGCAGGTGTTCGGTCTTCACCGCCTTGGGGATGGCGATCACGCCGCCGTCACGCAGCGTCCAGGCCAGTGCCAGCTGGGCCGCGGTGATGCCGCGCCGCAGGCCGAGCTCGGCGAGCATGATGTTGCGGGCAAGCTCGGCCTGGTCGATCGGGCTGTAGGCCATCAGGGGCACGCCGCGTTCACGCTGCCACGGCAGCAGGTCGAACTCGACGCCGCGCTGGCTCATCGAGTACCACACCTGGTTGGCCGCGCAGGCGCCCGACACCGGCCACAGCTCCTGCAGGTCGTCGACGTCACAGTTGCTCACACCCCAGTGGCGGATGCTCTGCCGGGCGCGCAGCGCCTCGAACCCTTCGACGGTCTCGCGCAGCGGGTGCGAGCCCCGCCAGTGCAGCAGGTACAGGTCGATGTGATCGAGCCCCAGCCGCGCCAGGCTGCGTTCGCAGGCGGCCACCGTGCCGGCACGGCTGGCGTTGTGCGGGTAGACCTTGCTCACGATGAACAGCTCTTCCCGCCTCACGTCTCCCGCCTGCACCGCGCCGCGCAGCGCCTCGCCGACCACGCTCTCGGCGCCGCCTTCGCCATACATCTCGGCGGTGTCGATGAGCCGGTAGCCCATCTCGATGGCCTCTCGCACGGCCGCCACCTCGCCGGCGCGGGTGCGTGCCGACTCGCCCATGCGCCAGGTGCCCAGCCCCAGCGCCGGCACCTTCTCGCCACCCGGCAGACTCACGTGTTTCATCGTCTCGTGTTCCTTCGGGCGCGGCACGGGGCGCCCGTCTCCGTTATCGTGCGCGCTTTCACAAGGGACTGCCAACATTCATGACATTCAACCGACTGTCGCGACGGGCACTGGTGTTCGCCAGCAGCCTGTGCATGGCCTTCGCCGCCGCCTCACAAGGGCTGGCGGCTGCCAAGGACGAACCCTATCTGGGCCCCATCTCGCTGCAGGTCGACGCCACCGACCTTGACCGCAAGATATTTCGCGTGCGTGAAACGCTGCCGGTGCAGGCCGGCCGGCTCACGCTGCTGTATCCGCGCTGGATCCCAGGCCACCACGGCCCTACGGCCGACGCCGGCAAGCTGGCCGGCCTGAAGGTCAGCGCCGGCGGCACGCCGCTGGCGTGGACACGCGACGCGGTGGAGCCGCACGTCTTCCACGTCGACGTGCCGCAAGGCGCAAGTGCGCTGCAGCTGGAATTCGAGCACCTGTCGCCCGTCACCAGCGACACCGGGCGCGTGACGATGACCCGCGAGATGCTCGGCGTGCAGTGGCACACGGTGCTGCTGTACCCGGCCGGCCATGCGGCGAGCCGCATCGAGGTGGCGCCCAGCCTGAAGCTGCCCGCCGGCTGGCAGCACGGCACCGCGCTGCGGCCCGACCCGGCCCGGCCGGCCGCCGAAGGCTGGACCCACTACCGCAACGTCTCGGTCGAGACACTGGTCGATTCGCCTGTCTTCGCCGGCCGGCACTTCAGGCGGGTCGAGCTCGAAGGACCGGGCTCGCGCCGCCCGGTGGTGCTCAACATGATGGGCGACGACCCGTCGCACATCACGGCCACCGTCGAGCAGCTCAACGCGCACCGGCAGCTCGTGCTGCAGGGCGACCGGCTGTTCGGCGCGCGCCACTTCGCGCACTACGACTTCCTGCTCGCCATGAGCGACAGCTTCGGCGGCATCGGCCTGGAGCACCACCAGTCGAGCGAGAACGCCGTGAAGCCCGGCTACTTCAAGGACTGGGGCAAGGCAATCCTGTCGCGCGACCTGCTGCCGCATGAATACGTGCACTCGTGGAACGGCAAGTTCCGCCGCCCTGCCGAGCTGACCACCGCGCACTACAACGAACCGATGCGCGACAGCCTGCTGTGGGTCTACGAAGGCCAGACGCAGTACTGGGGCAACGTGCTCACCGTCCGCACCGGCCTGGCCACGCTCGAACAGGCGCGCGACGGCTGGGCCACGATCGCCGCCTGGGCCGAACGCCGCGCCGGCCGCCAGTGGCGCAACCTGCAGGACACCACGCAGGAAGCCATCATCGGCTGGCGGGCGCAGAAGGACTGGGCCGACTGGCAGCGCGGCGCCGACTACTACGACGAGGCTGCGCTCATCTGGCTCGATGCCGACACGCTGATCCGCGAACGCTCGGGCGGCAGGAAGTCGCTCGACGACTTCGCCCGTGCCTTCTTCGGCGTGGAGGACGGCCGGGTCGCGCCCCTCACGTACACCTTCGACGACGTGGTGAAGACGCTCAACGGCGTGCTGGCCCACGACTGGGCCCGCTTCCTGCGCGAACGGCTCGACAGCCACGACAAGGCGCCGCTCGACGGCCTGGCGCGCGGCGGCTGGAAGCTCGTCTACACCGAAACGCCGAGCGAGTCCTTCAAGGCGGAGGAGGCCGACGCCAAGCGCACCCACCTGAACCATTCCATCGGCCTGTCGGTGGACAACGGCAGCGGCAAGTTGACCACGGTGAACTGGGACAGCCCGGCCTGGCGCGCCGGCGTCGCCCCCGGCGCCACGCTGGTGGCGGTGAACCTGCGGGCCTTCAAGCCCGAGCTGCTGAAGGACGCCGTCACCGCCGCCAAGGACGGCCGGGGGCTGGAGCTGCTCCTGAAGGAAGGCGACGACTACCGCATCGTGCGCATCGATTACCGCGGCGGCCTGCGCTACCCGAAGCTCGAGCGCCTGCCCGGCACCGAGGACCGCCTGAGCAAGCTGCTGGCGCCGCGTTGAGGGCAGTGGCCGCATGCCAGGTGCGTGACATGCGGCCCGAACAATCGATTACGAGGGCCGCCCGCGCCTGCCGCATCATCCGCGGTCGATACACTTGCGACCTTTCGCCCCTCGTACCGTTTCATGGCTGTCGTCTCCCGCTCCCACGCTCCCGCCACTGCGGCCTTTGCCCTGCGGAGCGCCGCGCTGACGCTGGTGTGTGTGGTACTCAAGACCACCGACCTCGCCAGGCTGGCCGAAGAGCTGGACACGCGCATCGGCGCCACGCCGGAGCTCTTCGACAACGACCCGGTGGCGATCGACCTGTCACCGGTGCGCGAGGCGGCCGAGGCGATCGACTTCGCCGCGCTGATCGGGCTGCTGCGGCAGCACCGCATGCTGCCCATCGCCGCCAAGGGCGGCAGCCCGCAGCAGATGGCCGACGCGCTGGCTGCCGGCCTGGCCGAGGCCCCCGAAGGCGGCCTGCCGGCGCGCGCCGAAGCGGCCGAGCCCGCAACAACCCAGGCTGAAGCGCCGAAGCAGCCCGAGGCCCCCTCGCCTGCGCCGCAACAGGCGCAGCAGCAACCACCGCCGCCACAGCAGCACCAGCAGGCGGTGCGCACCCTGCTCATCGACAAGCCGCTTCGTTCAGGCCAGCAGGTGTATGCCAAGGGCGCCGACGTGGTGGTGCTCGCGGCGGTGAACCCGGGCGCCGAGGTCATCGCCGACGGCAGCATCCACGTGTATGCGCCGCTGCGCGGCCGTGCGATCGCCGGCGCCAAGGGCTACGAGCAGGCCCGCATCTTCACCACCTGCATGGAGGCGCAGCTCGTCTCCATTGCGGGCACCTACCGCACCACCGAAGTGCCCTGGCCGGCCGACGTGCTCGGCAAGCCCGCTTCGGTGCGCCTCGAAGGCGACAAGCTCATCGTCGAGCCGCTGAAGGCTTAGCAGTTTCCAGTTTCGAAAGGACCCATACCCGATGGCCACCAAGATCATCGTCGTGACCTCCGGCAAGGGAGGCGTCGGCAAGACGACCACCAGCGCGAGCTTCGCGTCAGGCCTGGCCCTGGCCGGCCACAAGACCGCCGTGATCGACTTCGACGTCGGCCTGCGCAACCTCGACCTCATCATGGGTTGCGAGCGGCGCGTGGTGTACGACCTCATCAACGTGATCCACAACGAGGCCAACCTCAACCAGGCGCTCATCAAGGACAAGCAGTGCGAGAACCTGTTCGTGCTGGCGGCCTCGCAGACGCGCGACAAGGAAGCGCTGACGCAGGACGGCGTGGAGCGGGTGCTCAAGGACCTGGCCGACATGGGCTTCGAGTACATCGTGTGCGACTCGCCCGCCGGCATCGAGACCGGCGCCCTGATGGCGATGCACTACGCCGACGAAGCCCTGGTGGTCACCAACCCCGAGGTTTCGTCGGTGCGCGATTCCGACCGCATCCTCGGCATCCTGGCCTCCAAGACCAGGCGGGCCATCGAAGGCAAGGAGCCGATCAGGGAGCACCTGCTGATCACCCGCTACAACCCCAACCGCGTGCAGGGCGGGCAGATGCTGTCGCTCACCGACATCCAGGAGATCCTGCGCATCCCGCTCATCGGCGTGATCCCCGAGTCCGAGACGGTGCTCGACGCGTCGAACCAGGGCATCCCGGCCATCCACATGAAGGGCACCGAAGTGTCGGAGGCCTACAAGGACGTGGTCGGCCGCTTCCTCGGCGAAGACAAGCCGATGCGCTTCACCGACGCGGTGAAGCCCGGCTTCTTCAAGCGCGTGTTCGGCGGCGGGAGGTAAGCACCCATGTCCTTCCTGTCCCGTTTGCTGGGCGAGAAGAAGCCCACCGCGACCGTCGCGAAGGAGCGGCTGCAGATCATCCTGGCGCACGAGCGCTCCGGCCGCGGCGGCGCACGCCCCAACTATCTGCCCGACCTGCAGCGCGAGCTCGTCGCGGTGATCTCGAAATACGTGTCGATCAAGCCCGACGACATCAAGGTGAACCTGGAGCGCCAGGACCATCTCGACGTGCTCGAAGTGAAGATCGAACTGCCGGAAACGCCGGCGAAGTGACCTGGTTGCGACGATGTTCAAGAACATCCTGATCTATCGCATCACGCAGTGGCAGCCGCCGCCGCTGAGCGAAATCGAAGGCCGCCTCGACGGCTCCCGCTTCATCGAATGCGGCGCCTCGCAGATGGAGTCCTCCGGCTGGGTGGAGCCGCGCGGCGAGAAGCACGGCGCCCTGGTCGAAACCATCGGCGGGCAGACGGTGCTCAAGCTGTGCGTGGAGCGCAAGGCGGTGCCCGCCTCGGCGGTGAAGGCCGAGCTGGAGACGCGGCTCGACAAGGTGGAGCAGGACACCGGCCGCCGCCCCAAGGGCAAGCGCGCGAAGGAGCTCAAGGAAGAGATCGTCCATGAGCTGCTGCCGCGCGCCTTCCCGAAGCGCGGCACCACCTACGTGTGGCTCGCCCCCAAGCCGCAGCTGGTGATCGTGGGCGCCGCGAGCCTCAAGAAGGCCGACGGCATCGTGAGCCAGCTGGTCGAGCTGCTGGGCGGCGGCATCATGCTGGCGCCGCTGCAGACCCAGGTGTCGCCCGCCGCCGCGATGTCGGAGTGGCTGTCGTCGCAGGAGGCGCCTGCCGGCTTCTCGATCGACCGCGAATGCGAGCTCAAGCAACCCGACAGCGAAAAGGCCACGGTGAAATACCTGCGCCACACGCTCGAGATGGACGAGGTGGGCGAGCACATCAAGCAGGGCAAGCTGCCCACGCAGCTCGCAATGACCTGGTCGGGCCGGGTGTCCTTCGTGCTGACCGAAACGCTGGCGGTCAAGAAGATCAAGCTGCTGGACGTGGTGCTCGAAGGCGCGGGGTCCGACGGCAAGCCCGAAGACAACGGCTTCGATGCCGACGTGGCGCTCACCACCGGTGAGCTGGGGCAGATGATCCCGGACCTGATTGCCGCGCTGGGCGGGGAGCAGGAGCCCGGGCAGCCGCCCGTGGCGCCCCAGGGCGAGCCGGCGGCCCAGGCCGCAGGCTCGACGACCCCGCCGTGGGAGTCGGAGCCGGTGGCCGCCTGAGGCGGCCTTCTTGCCGCGCCGTCAGCGGCGGCGAACGGCGAAGTAGCCGCCGTCGAGGTCGAGCAGGGTGGCGGCGAGCCAGCCATGGCCGCCGACGTACACCCGTTCGACCCCGGTGGAGCGGCAGCGCACCGACACCAGCGGCGCGCTGGTGGCCAGCACGCCCGCCAGCGCGTCGGAGCGGTCTTCCTCGATATCGAAGTCGCCGGCGTTGTAGCCGCGCGAGCGGGCGAACCGGTCGAACAGCTGGCGTTGCGGCGAGCGCGGCGTGGCGCGGCGGCAGGGCATGGCGGGGTCGAACATGGCTTGTCTCTTGTCTGGAATGCCGGGATTGTTCGCGCCCGGCCGCGGCGGCGCCATCCCGTCGATGAGGGCCACCGAAGGGGGGAGGTTTCCCCCGTCGGAGGGCCGCAGGGTCAACGCGGCGTGGCGTGGTTCACGGCCAGCGCCACCTGTTCGCGCAGGTCGTGCCCCAGCACCACCCGCACGTCGCTGCGCGAGGGCCCGGCGGGCTGCTCGGCCAGCGCCGCCGGCAGCGGCATGCGGCTGGCGATCTCCTGCGCTTCGGCGGCGAAGCCGCTGCGGTAGTACACCACCGTGGCCGGCTCGGCATAGGGCAAGAGGTTGGTCAGGCGGGCACGCGAGCCCAGGCCGCGCTGCTGCAGCCAGCCGCTCACCCAGGCCGCCATGCCGGTGATCCCGTTGCCGTTGGCGATCTCCACCCGCAGGCCCTGCAGCCGCGCCGGCTGGGGCAACGGCGGCGGCGCCTCGGGCTCGGCCGCCACCGCGGCTTCGCGCACCACCTGCAGCGGCGCAATGGTCGGTTCGGTCTGCACCTGGGTCGCGGCAGGGGCCGCCGGGGTGGCCGGTGCCGCGTCAACGACGGCCGCAGGCGCAGCGGCGGCAATGGCCGGCTCGACGGCAGGCGCCACCCGCTGCAGGTTGGCCCGCGCCATCGCATGGGCCGGGTCGAGCAGCACCGCGGTGCGCAGCGGGTCGCGGGCCTCGTCGTCGCGGCCGGCCAGGATCAGCGCATAGCCCAGGTTGTTGTGCAGCCGGGCGCGTTGCGGCGCCAGGGCGACGGCCTGCCGCAGCACCGCCACCGCCTCTTCGTGATGCCCCTGTCCCGCCAGCGCGACGCCCAGCGCATCGAGCACGTCGACGTCGCCGGGCGCCTGCGCGGCGGCGCGGCGCCAGGCCTGCAGCGCGTCGGACCAGCGGCGCTCGCCTTCGTATTGCCGGGCCAGCGCCGCATAGCCCGGCGCCATGCCGGGGGCGGCGTGCGAGACGCGGTAGTTCGGCTCGACTCGCCAGGCCTCGGGCGCGGGGCCTGCACAGCCGGCCAGGGCCAGGGCAATGGCGGTGAGGGCCAGGGTTCGGGAATCAAACATGGCAGCGCCTCCAACAACGACGGGCAAGGGGTTCATCGACCGGCCATGGTGGGCAGCAGCACGCGGTAGATCTGGATCATCGCGGGCCCCATCAGCACGACCATCAGCGAAGGGAAGATGCAGAAGATCAGCGGGAACAGCAGCTTCAGCGCGATCTTGGCGGCCGCCTCCTCCGCCTTCTGGCGGCGGCGGGTGCGCAGCATCTCGGCATGCACCCGCAGCGAGGCGGCGATGCTGGTGCCGAAGCGTTCGGCCTGGCTGATCATCGCGACGAACCCGTCCACCTCCTCCACGCCGGTGCGGATGGCGAGGTTGCGCAAGGCGCGCTCGCGGTCGGCACCGGCGCGCAGCTCCAGGTTCACCAGCCGCAGCTCCTCGGCCAGCGCCGGGCTCTTGAGCTGCAGGTCGTCGGCCACCCGCAGCATGGCCGCCTCGGTGCCCAGTCCTGCCTCGACGCACACCGTCATGAGGTCCAGCGCATCGGGGAAGCTCTCGAAGATCTCGCGCTGGCGCACGAACACCAGCCGCGACAGCACTGCGTTGGGCCCGTAGTAGCCCACCGCCGCCAGGCCCAGCATGGCCATCAGCAGGCCGTTGCCCTTGAGCGGCGAGCCGGCCACCGTGAGCAGCGCGAAGCCGGCCATCGGCAGGCCGAGCGTGAGCACCGTCTTGATGCCGAAGAAGGCCGGCGCCGCCGCCGAGCTGCGGATGCCCGCATGCAGGAAGCGCAGGCGGATGCTCGACTTCTCGAAGCCCTCCTCGGGCATGGACAGCCGGCTCACCGGGCGGGTGAACTCGGCCAGCACGGTGAGCCAGCGGTCCAGGCTCGCCGGCTTGTGCGCCGGGCCCTCGCCGGCCAGCAGGTCGAGCCGGCGGCGCGCGGCGCTCGGCCGCAAGAGCGCCGAGGCGCCGAGCACGCCGGCCACCACCACCACGAAGACCAGCGCCAGGATCGCGATCTGCACGGGACTCATGTTCATCTCCTCTTCAGGCGGGGGGTGGGCGTCACACGCGGATGCGGATGATCTGGCGCATCCACAGGATGCCCACCACCATCATGAGCAGCGCGATGCCCACGATGCGCAGGCCGGCCGGGTCGGTCCACAGCACCGCCATGAACTTCGGGTTCACCAGGTTCACCACCAGCGCCACCACGAAGGGCAGCGCGGTGAGGATCACGGCCGACAGGCGCCCCTCGGCCGACAGCGTGCGGATCTCGCCCAACAGCTTCAGGCGCTGGCGCACGATGGAGGCGATCTTGTCCAGCAGTTCGGCGAGGTTGCCGCCCGACTCGCGCTGGATCATCACCGCCACCACGAAGTAGCTCACGTCGGGCAGCGGCACGCGCTCGGCCAGGTGGGCCAGCGCCTCGTTCGCCGGCACGCCGTAGTTCATCTCGTCGAACAGGATGCGGAAGTCGCGCCCCAGCGGCTCGGCCATCTCGTCGCCGACCATCTTCACCGCCGTCGGGAAGGCATGGCCGGCGCGCATGGCACGGCCCATGAGGTCGAGCGCCTCGGGGAACTGGCGTTCGATGCGCTCGATGCGTTCGGCTCGCCGCCTGGCCACCCGCCACCAGGGCAGCAGGGCCAGCACGAGGCCGAGCACCGCGCCGAAGACCGGCGGCTTGCCCAGCAGCACCGGCAGCAGCATCCCGCCCGTGGCCAGGATGCCCGACAGCAGCATCAGCTCCACCGGCGAGACCGCCATCGCCGAGGCGCTCACGAAGCGCTGCAGCTTCTGGCCGGCCGTGGCGCGGCCGAGCCATTCGTTCAGGCGCGGCAGGCGCGAGGGCTCGACGCTGCGCTCGATGCTGGCCTGCGTGTGCATCTCGCCCGACAACGCGGCCAGGCGGGACGCGATGCGCCGGGCCTCGGCGCTGTTGTGCGAGGACCAGAGGTTGTAGAGGCCTTCGCAGAGCAGCACCACGGCCAGGAAGGCCACCACCGCGAACAGCACGAATGAGAGGTCCATGGCGGCCTCCTGCTCAGACCACGCGCCGCACCGGCGCGAACAGGGTTTCGGGCAGCGAGATGCCGCGGGTCACCAGCCGCTCCCAGAAGCGCGGTCGCACCCCGGTGGCGCTGAAGTGGCCTTCCACCGCGCCGTTGGCCGCCACGCCGGTCTGCTTGAAGGCGAAGATCTCCTGCATGGTGAGCGTGTCGCCTTCCATGCCGGTGATCTCCTGGATGCTGGTCAGCTTGCGGGTGCCGTCGGACAGGCGGTTGGCCTGGATCACCACGCCGATGGCCGAGGCGATCTGCGCACGGGCGGCGCGCGCCGGCAGGTCCACGCCGGCCATCGCGATCATGCTTTCGAGCCGCGCCAGCGCGTCGCGCGGCGTGTTGGCATGCACCGTGGTCATGGAGCCTTCATGGCCGGTGTTCATGGCCTGCAGCATGTCCAGCGCCTCGGGGCCGCGCGTCTCGCCGAGGATGATGCGGTCGGGCCGCATGCGCAGCGCGTTGCGCACCAGCGCACGCTGCGTCACCTCGCCGCGGCCTTCGATGTTGGGCGGGCGGGTCTCGAGCCGCACCACGTGCGGCTGCTGCAGCTGCAGCTCGGCGGCGTCCTCGATGGTGACCACGCGCTCGGCCGCCGGGATGTAGCCCGACAGGATGTTGAGCAGCGTGGTCTTGCCCGAGCCGGTGCCCCCCGAGATGAGGATGTTGACCTTGGCCTCGGACAGCGCGCCGATGAACTGGGCCATCTCGGCCGACATCGAGCGGAACTCGACCAGGTTGTCGATCTGCAGCGGCACCGCGGAAAACCGCCGGATCGACAGGATGGGCCCGTCGATGGCCAGCGGCGGGATGATCGCGTTCACGCGGGAGCCGTCGGGCAGCCGGGCATCGACCATGGGGCTGGACTCGTCGACCCGGCGGCCCATGCGCGAGACGATCTTGTCGATGATCTTGAGCAGGTGCGCGTCGTCGATGAAGGTGATGTCGGTGAGCTCCAGCCGGCCCTTGCGCTCGACGTAGATCTGCTGGTGGGTGTTGACCAGGATGTCAGACACCGTGGGGTCGGCGAGCAGCGGCTCCAGCGGCCCGAAGCCCAGCATCTCGTACTGGATGTCGCGCACCAGGTTGCGCCGCTCGCCGGCGTTGAGCACCAGATTCTCTTCGGCCAGCAGCCGCTCCACCATCTGGCGCAGCTCCTCCTTGAGCGAGTCCTGAGAGAGGCTTTCCATCGCCTCCAGGTCGAGCCGCCCGAGCAGCAGCTGGTGCATGCGCGCCTTGGTCTCCTGGTAGGCGCGCGTGGGCAGTCCGGCGGGCTCGAGTGCCGGCTCCGCGGCGGTGAACCCCTGGGCGGCACCCAGTCTTTCGCGCAGGCTCATGGTTCTGTCCCTTTCTGGCTTCGGTTGTTCAATGGGTCGCGCGGAACAGGCCGGTGAGCCACTTGCCGCGCTGCGGCTGCGCGGCGCCGGGCGCAATGGCCTCGGCCAGCTCGCGCAGGGCGCGGGCGATGGCGCTGCCGGGCGCGATGCTGTCCACCGGCACGCCCTGGTTGACCGAGGCGGCCACCACCTCGTACTGGTTGGGCAGCGTGAGCACCTGCCTGAGGCCGAGCGTCTTCTGCAGGTCCTCGAGCGTGAGCTGGCCGCCCTTCTGGTAGCGGTTGACGATCCACTGGATCTTGTCCTCGGGGTAGTCGAGCGAGCGGAACACGTCACGCAGCCGCTTGCCGTCGCGGATGAACGGCAGCGTGAGCTGCAGCACGGCGAACACCCGGTCGGCCAGGTCCAGCGCCTGCAGCGACACCGCACTCAGCGAACGGCCGGCGTCGATGACGACGAAGTCGAACATGCCCTGCGCCATGTGCACGATGGCCTCCACATGCGCGGGCGTCACGTCGGCCGCATGCGCCGGGTCGTCCGGCGCGGCCAGCACCCACAGGCCGGGCGCCACCTGGTTCATCGCCGAGCGCAGCAGGTCGGCATCGAGGCGGGCGATGTTGTGCGCCACGTCGGCCACGTTGCTCACCGGCCGCTCGCTGCTCACGAACAGCGCCGCATCGCCGAACTGCAGGTTCATGTCGATGAGGGCGACGCGGCGTTGCCCGCCGTCGGCCAGCATGTGGGCCAGGTTGGCCGCCGCGAAGGTGGCGCCGCTGCCCCCCTTGCACGAGACGAAGGCGAAGACGCGGCCGGGCTCGTGCGCGCCCGCCTGCACCGGCGCGCGCTTGCGCAGCTGGCGGCGCAGCGCGGCCAGCACCGCTTCGGCGGATGCAGGGGCCGGCAAGACCTCGCGCACGCCCACGCGCATGGCGCGCATCAGGAACTCGGGGCTGAGCTCGTTGCCCACCAGCACGTAGTCCACCTCGGGATGCGCCGCCGCCAGCCGCTCGAGGGCCTCGAAGTCCTGCGGCGTCATGGTCTCGGCCACCACCATGTCGGGGCGGCTGCCGTTGACCAGCACGTTCACGTCGCGCAGCGGCCGCACGATCGGGTGAGCCTGCAGCGCCGGCTCGGCGGAGAGGGCCGACATCCAGGCCTCGGCATGGCGTGCGTCGGGGGTGATGAGCTTGATCTTCATGGCGGCTCTTTCAAAGGGCATCACAGGGCGCAGGCGGGGTTGCCCGCGCTCTGCATGAATTCCTTGGGCAAGGTGGTCTGGAACTGCGGGATCGGCACCGACAGGGCCGCGAAGGGGATGATGGGCTGGTGCGTGTAGCCGGCCAGCGTGACGCGCACCGACTTGCAGGTCGACGGGGTGCACGAATTCACCGGCTGGCCCGAGTTGAGGTAGTCGATCGTGATGTGCGAGTTGTCGAGCGCGGCGAGCATCTGGCGCATGCGCGCCTTGATGACCGGGTCGTCCTTGTCGCACACCACCGCGAGCCGCGCGCCCAGCCGGGTGGCTTCGCCGGCGGCGTTCCAGGTCCACAGCAGGCGGGCCATTTCCATGGCGCCCAGCAGCACCATGAAGAACAGCGCGCCGACGATGGCGAACTCGACCGCGGCGACGCCGCGCTGCGACTTCCTGCAGGCAGTGGGATTCATAGGTGCGACCTCATCGTGACGCTGATCGCGCCAAAGTCGAGCGTGGCGGGCGCCACGTAGGTGACGACCGAGTTGTGCTGGTAGCCGACGATGCGCACCGTCACCAGGTTGATGGTGCCGGTGCCGGTGCTGATGGTGTGCCCGGCCGGGTCGCTGGCGGCGTCGTCGATCACCACCATCGAGGCGTCGAGGCCCGCTGCGAGCAGCGGCCCGGTGCCTTCGACGTTGCCGTACAGCACCAGGTTGCGCGCATCGCCCTTCGGGTTGGGGTTGGTGGGCACCACCGTGGTGAGGTGGCGCGCCGCATCGCGCACGGCCTTGTCCAGCGTGTTGTAGGTGTAGATCGCGCGGCCGTATTCGGTGACGCCCAGCGCCACCATCAGCATGGGCACGAGGGTGATGGCCAGTTCGACCGCGGCCACGCCGCGCGAACGTTGCGAAAGCGGCTTGCGCTTCATTGCACCAGCCCCGGCACCAGCGGCCCCGCGCTGCCCACGCCGCCCACCACGCCGGAGGTGGCGCACGGGCTCGAAGGATCGTCGGCCAGGCCCTCGAACTCCATGTAGACGATGTCCGACGGGTGGCTGATGGGGTGCAGCATCAGCACGCAGGCCCAGGCCTCGATCGGCACCGTCTGGCTCGAACCCCAGCTCGAGCAGTTGACGACGGGTGCCACCGCGAGCCGCCGGTTCGCCCCGTACTGGCGGTGCGAAGTGGTGGGCGTGACCGGGTTGTACGAGTTGCTGATCGACAGGCCGGTGATCGCATTGCCGGCCTGCACGTTGCTGCCGTAGTTGGCGCCGGTGGTGCGCCGCGCGAGGAAGTCGTCGATCGCGTTGCTGCGCGAGGGCCAGTTCTGGCTCGTGTAGCTGTAGCCGGTGTAGTCGGGCGGCGCGTTGTTCACGTTGTCGGAGCCGCTGTACAGGCCGAAGCGGGTGTTCCAGGCGCGCGCCGCCGCGTTGCCCATGTTGCCGGGCTCGCCGACCGGGTGGGTGATGTTCAGCTCGCAGGCGCCGTTGCCGCGCAGCAGGCCGCCCAGTTCGCTGGCGCCGCCGGCCGGGGGCGAGAAGTCGATCCAGTTGAAGCTGCCGGTGGCCCCGCCGCCCGCATCGAACTTGCCGTCGTACCACTGGCCCTTCACCAGCCCGAAGCCGGGCGCCGGGCCCTGCCGGCACATGCCCAGCGGAATGGCGCAGGCCGTCTGGGCATGCTCCAGCGTCGCGGTGGCGGCGGCACGCACCGTCTGCTCGCCCATGCCCAGCACCTGCATGAACCACGGCGTGATGCCCGTCTCTTCGATGGTGCAGCGGATGTAGCGCGCATCGCCGGGCGGGTTGGAGGCGGCCGGCAGCCAGGCGCCGCCCGCCAGCTCGGTGCCGAACACCACGGTGACGTCCTGCGTGTCGATGAGGCCGGCCTGGAAGCCCACGCGGTTGCGCGCCGCCACGGTGAGGGCCGCGTTCTCGGCCTGCTCGAAGCTGGCCTGCGCGATGGCGGGCGAGGCGGTGAGCTCGTAGGCGCCGGCCAACGCGCAGGCATCGGCGGCGTTCTGCAGCTCGGTCTTGTTGACGTAAAGCCGGCCGCCGTCGAGCGCGAGGCCCGCGAAGCCGGTGAGCACGGCCATGGCCAGGCCGACGATGATGGCCACGCCGCCGCGCTGCTGCGCGCGGCGCGGCGTGGCAAGGCTGTGCAGGCGGTGGTTCACGTCGGGCCTCCCGTCGCTCAGCGGCTGCTGCCGCCACCCACGCCGATGTTGATGACGTTGGCCGGCGGCGGCCTGCGGTAGGTGTCCACATGGCGCGCGCCGGCTTCGACCACGGTGCGGCCGTCGCTGCGCGGCGTCTGCTGCGCATGGCGCTGCGGCGCGGCGGGGTCGATCAGCTGCTGGGCCTTGATGGCGCGGGCGCTGTCGCCGAAGCGGGCGTCGTATTCGGGCGACGCGGTGGCGGCGCAGCCGCCCAGCGCCAGGCCCAGCGCCAGTGCGGCAGCGGCCGCGGCGATCGAAGTGTTGGCACGCATCACTGGGTCTCCTTGGTGGTGTCGAAGCCGCCGGTGGCGGCGGCACGCGGTTCGCCCGCCGGGGCCGGGTTGCTGCTGCGCTGGCCTTCGACCTTGCCGTTCAGGATGAGCTCGCTGCGGCTGGGCGGCGTGTAGCCGTCGGTGGGCAGCTTGTAGTCGGGCGGCAGCGGCTTCACCAGCCGCGGCGTGATCACGAACACCAGCTCCGACCGGTCGGTCTGGAACTCGGTGCTGCGGAACAGCGCGCCGACGATGGGCAGCTCGCCCAGGAAGGGGAAAGCCTTGACGTTGGTGGTCGTGTTGTTCTTGATGAGGCCGCCGATCGCGAAGCTCTGGCCGTCCATCAGCTGCACCGTGGTCTCGGCCTTGCGCGAGGTGAACGAGGGCAGCACCGCGCTCAGGCCGCCGCCGGTGATGGTGACGCCGGCGCTGTTGAGCTCCGACACCTCGGGCCGCACGCGCAGGTTGATGCGCCCGCTGCCCAGCACGGTCGGCGTGAACTTCACCGACACGCCGAACTCCTTCTCCTCGAGCGAGATGGTGCGGCTGCCGCCGCCGTCGGTCTGCGCCACCGGGATGAAGATCTTGCCGCCGGCCAGGAAGCTGCCCGTCTGGCCGCTGATGGCCATGACCGTGGGCTCGGCCAGCACCTTCACCAGGCCGTCGGTCTTCTGCATGTTGAGCGTGACCTGGCTGACGTTCTTGCCCACCGCCAGCGGGATCTGCGGCGTCTGGCCGAAGCTCGCGTTGCCGGCCTGGCCGGTGAAGCCGCTGGTCGACTGGCCGTTGCTCGCCGAGCCGATGACGCCGCCGCCGGTGAGCGCGCCCTGCGTGCCGGAGATCGCGCCGGTGAGGCCGGCAGCACCGCCGAAGATGCCCGACAGGTAGCGCATGAAGGAGCCGTCGGAGGGCACGTAGGCGCGAGCGAAGTCGATGCCGAACTTGTCGAGCAGGGCCTTGGAGATCTCGGCCACCTTCACCTCGAGCATCACCTGCTGCGGCGCTCCCACCTCCAGCATGTTGACGACGCGGGTGCTGCGCTGTTCACCACCGTTGCCGCCCTCGCCGCGGCCGCGCACGTAGGCATTGGCCAGGTCGGTCACGCGGGCCAGCGCCTCGCTGTCGCTCACCATGCCCGACAGCACCAGCGAGTCGAAGGCCGCGGTGATCTTCACGTCCTTCTCGTTGGGCAGCAGCTGGGCGATCACCGCCTGCAGGGCCGACGTGTCCATGCCCACCACCACGTCGAAGGCGGTGCAGGTGCCGCTGCGGTCGAGCATCACCACGTTGGTGGAGCCGATGGTCTTGCCCAGCAGGTAGACCTCGGTGGGCGCCAGCAGCAGCACGTCGACGTCGGCCACGCCGGGCCGGGTGTCGATGGCGGGCGCCTTCACGCCTTCGTCCTTCTTGCCCTCGGGTGTCTCGGCCGGGCGTGCGGCGCGGGCGTTCTCGGGGTTGCCGAGCAGGATGCGCGCCACCGGCGACGCCGGGCGGATCACGGTGGACTTGCCCACCGGGATGTGCACCATCGGCGCAACCTCCACCCGCGTGCACAGCGGGCCGCCCGAGGCCACGGGTGCAGGCGCCGCGGCCTTGACGGGCTGCGCCTTGGCGGGCTGGGCGACGGCGGCCCAGGTCTGCAGGGCCAGGCCGATGGCCAGCGCCACATGGCGCGGGGCCCCGGTCGAAGAAGACAGGCGACGCATCGGCGTTCTCCCGTGGTGTGGTTGTGGGGTGCGCTCGCTCAGAAGCACTCGTTGACCTTGGACAGGCCCCGGATCACCTCGACGCAGCGGCTCGCATCGGCCACCGCCGGCACGGTGGCGGCGACCGGGACGACGGGTGCGGGGCGCGGCGCGGCGCGGCGGGCCGGCGCAGGCCTGGCGGCCGCAGGCGGCGGCTGCACCGGCTCGGGGGCGACCTTGGCCTGGCCGAGCAGCTCGGACTTGGTGATGCCGGCGGTTTCGGCAGGCTTGTCCTCGGTCTGGTTGCGCAGCACCAGCGACAGGCTGCCCACGCTGCGTGCGAGGTCCAGCATCTCGGCCTGGGTGGGCGTCACTTCGAGCGTGACCGCATTCACCACCTTGGGCTTGGTTGCATCGCGGTCGGCTTCCTGCGCGACCGCCAGCACCAGGATGCGCTCCAGCACGATCTTGGAGATGGCATGGTCCTTGTCGTTGCGCCGGCTGCCCTCTTCCTGTGTGTTGACCATCACGTCGACGTAGGTGCCGGGCAGCGCGAAGCCGGCCACCCCCACCACGTCGTTGACCCGCACGGTCATCGCCCGCTTGCCGGCCGGCACCACGGCCGAGAGGCCGCCCTTGGTGCCCACCGGCGCGAGCCGGCCTTCGGTGAGCGGCTCGCCGCGCTGCATGGCCACCATGACCACGCGGCCCTCGAGCTTGCCGGCGTCGCTGAACGCGCCCACCGGCACGCTGCCCTGCGGCCACTCGACCATGCGCACCATCTCGGGCGAGATGCGCCCGCCCAGCTCGATGTCGGTGTTGGCCACCGCGATGCGGCCCTTGTCGCCGCCCTGGTTCTGCATCCAGCGCGCGGCCAGCCCCACGGCGACCAGGCCGGCCAGCGCGGCGATGAAGAGCATCAAGATGCCACGGGATCTCATGGTGGACTCCTAGCGTTGGTGGGAAGCGCCTTCGATCAGCGCCTCGTTGCCGAAATAGGCCTGCCAGGCCCAGTCGATGAGCTCGTGCGACAGCAGGGGCGCCACGCCGAGATAGCGGGCGCGGCTGGCGATGAGCTGCAGCAGGTCGCGCGGATAGCAGGCCAGCAGCGGCCGCCCGCGCCCGCGGTGATAGGTCTTCACAAGCAGCTCGAAGGCCTGCGGCAGGTACTCGATGCCCTCGGCCTCGCAGACGCGGCGGAAGATCTCCTCGTACTCGGGCAGCTCCACCGCGCCGACGGCGATCTTGCTGCCGATGCGGCGCAGGAAGGCCGGGTCCTCCAGCTGCGCGGGCGTGAGGTTCGACGAGAACACCAGCACCATGTCGAAGGGGATGGTGAACTTGCCGCCGTTGCGCAGCATCAGGTGGTCATGGCGCCGCTCCATCGGCACCACCCAGCGGTTCATCAGCTGGCGCGGCGTGATGACCTGGCGGCCCAGGTCGTCGACGATGAAGATGCCGTTGTTGGCCTTGAAGTGCGGCGGCGCCTCGTAGTAGCCGGCACGTGCGTCGAAGCTCAGGTCCAGCATCTCGAGCGTGAGCTCGCCGCCGGAGACCACACACGGCCGCTCGCACAGCAGCCAGCGGGCGTCGGGCCTGTCGCGGTTGTCGAGCGCGGAGCGCGGCTGCGAGTCGTCGGCGATCGCATGGTGGCATTGCGCGTCGAACACCCGGATCACTTCGCCGTGCACCGTGATCGCATGCGGGATGGCCACCGCGCCGCCGAGCAGCCGGCGCAGCTGTTCGGCCAGGAAGGTCTTGCCCGAGCCGGCCGGGCCGTGCAGCAGCATGGGCCGCGCGGAGTTGATGGCGGTGCCGATCTGGTCGAGCAGGCCCGGCGGCACGACGAGGTCGGCGAAGGCAGAACGCATCTGCGTATCGGTGATCGCCTGGCGGACCACCGACTGCGCGCGCACGCGCTCGGTGTAGACCGCGAGCGGCACCGGCGCGGCGCCGGTGTAGGAATTGCGGGCCAGCCATTCGGCGGCACGCTGGCGACCGTGCTGCGTGAGGTCGAACTGCACGTCGGCCTCGTGCTGGCCGCGGCGCGACACCTCCAGCAGCGTTTCGCGGCGCATGAACTGGCACACCGCCTCGACCACCGTGCCGGCCAGGCACAGGTGGCTGGAAAGGTCGGTCAGCCGCGTGAGGCCTTGCTGGTACATCACCTTGGCCACCAGCTCCACCAGGAAGGTGGGCGACAGGCCGGTCTCTTCGGGCGTCTGCGGGGCGCGCGGCAGGGCCGGGCGCGTGGCGTTCAGCTGGGCGGCCGAGGCGTTGTGGCGCGGGAACTGGAACAGGCTCATGTCGTTGGCTTCCAGGTTCAGCGTTGGACCAGCGGCCACACCAGGGCCGCGGCGGTTCCGGTGGCGATGGCCACCGCATAGGGCAGCCGTGCGGCGGTGCGCTCCAGCGGCGCGAGCGGCGCGACGCGGCCACCCCGGGCTTGCAGCCTCCAGTCCGCCAGCAGGACTCGCACATTGGTGAGCGTCTGCGCAGCAACCCCGCGGCCGAACATGAACAGCACCGACAGCAGGCCGCCTGCCAGCAGCGTGTACAGCGCCGCGGTGAGCACGGCCGGGGTGCCGACGAAGGCGCCCACCATGGCCAGGAGCTTCACGTCGCCGGCGCCGCAGGCGCGCATCAGGTGCAGCGGCATCAGGGCGGCCAGGCCGGCGGCGCAGCCGGCCAGCGGGGCCCACCATTGCGGGCCGGCCAGCGCCGCGGTTCCGCCCATCAGCGCAAGCATGTGCAGCGAGAAGGCCATCACCAGGCCGGTCAGCACCAGGATGTTGGGGATGCGGCGGGAACGCAGGTCCGTGACGACGGCGGCACACAGCAGCATGGCGAGCAGGGTCATGGCAAGCAGCAGCATGGTGGTCGTGGGGTGCATCGGCACGGAGCTGGGTTCGTGGTGTCGCGCCGTCAGCCGGTGCCCTGGCGGGGCGCCGGCCGACCAGGCGGCGTGCTCAGAGCGCTGCGGCGAGTGCGTCCGAGATTTCGGTGAACACCAGCACCAGGTTGTCGCCCACCAGGGTGACGGCGGCGATGATGGTCACGGCGATGAGGGCGGCGATGAGGCCGTACTCGATGGCGGTGACGCCTTCTTCGTCGCGGGTGAACTTCTTGATGAAACGTGCGATCTGCATGACGAGCTCCTTGCGGTTGTTGACTCGAAGAACCGATCCGAAGGGGCCGGACCGAAACCCTGCTGGCCTGTTGTTGGTGAGACGCCGGCCAGCCAATCGCGTCGTGATCCGTCCGGTGCTAGAGCGCACCTCCGATGGCAGCGATCACCGCGGCGCTCCAGGCGGCATACAGGTCGGTCAACGAGGTGCCGGTGGCGGTGAGCGCCCCGACGATCGCCACCGCGATCAGCGCAGCCAGCAGGCCGTACTCGATCGCCGTGACGCCCGACTCGTCGAGGAGCCAGTCGCTGCGCCGTGTGCGTGGTGTGTTGTCCATGGCGCTTACTCTAGAAATCGAAGCGGGAGCGCACATCGGAGGAGTCGCCCCGCAGGAGGTGGGAGCTTGTGCGTGAGGCACCGGGAGCTTCCTCCTCCCGCGAACGGGGGGTCGCGACTTCGACGATCGCACCGAGCAGCTCGGCCGCCGGTTCATGCTTCTCGACGAAGGCCATCGCACCGAGCTGGCGCGCACGCGCACGGGTGGCGCTGTCGCCGTGGCTGCTGAGCACCACGACACGCGAGGTCGCACGCAGCTGCGCAATGAGGTCGAGCCCATCTTCGCCGGCGAGGTCCACGTCGAGCACCACCACGTCAGGGCGCAGCCGCGCTGCGGCACTGAGTGCTTCGGTGCCGTTGGCCGCGGTGCTCACGCAACGCAGCGCCAGCGGTGCACAGGCGATCAGCCGTGCAACGCCCTCGCGCACGGCCGGTTGGTCATCGACGACGAGCACGCCGATGGGCATGACAGGCAGGGTCTCCTGCATGCGTGGGGTGGGTTGCATAGACATGGGTTCATGCTAGGCAGCGCACCCTTGTGGTGCCATGGGAGGAGGCTGTGCGCGAAGGGGGAGATTGCTACTAGAGCGACTTCCGGAATGGAATTCGCGGGCCTAGTAGACGAAAGGCAGGAGCCGCCAGCGCACCTGCTGCTGGTACCGGCGGTACTCGTCGCTGCCGGCCGCCAGCACCACCTCTTCGCGATGCATGCGCAGCACCTGCGCGGCATACAGCAGCAGCAGCACCGCGGCGTTCCGCCACGACCAGTTCACCAGCAGGAAGCCGATGTGGCCGACGAGGTAGCCCAGGTAGATCGGATGGCGCACCACGCGGTAGGGCCCGGCCGTGACGAGGCCGCGCTGCGCGGGCAGCAGGCCGAAGGAGCGCCCGAGCACGAGCTTGGAGGCGAACTGCCACAAGGTGCCGGCGAGCTGCAGGGCCACGCCGGCGAACTCCGGCACCAGGCGCTCGGTGCCGCGCGCGTCGAGCAGCACGAAGAAGAAGGCTGCATACAGCGTGGCCGCCACGGTGAGCGGCGCCATGTCGCGCAGGCGGGCGGGGCGCGCCACCAGCACCATGAGCAGGGTGTAGCCCTCGATCAGCAGCAACAGCAGCAGCGTCCAGCGGGAGGAGTCACCCCACCAGGCGAGCGCCAGGTTGCTGACGGCAAACGCATAGGCCAGCAGCGCGAATGCGCGCAGCAACCATTCGGTGAGCCGGCCCTCGCGGGCGGCGGCAGCATCGCTGGCCGATTGCACGGGCGGCCTCACTGCATGGTGCGCGCGGCACTGCCCAGGCCGTGCTCGGTGGCGTAGACGTGCAGCTCGAGCCGGCCGTGCACGCCCAGCTTGCCGTAGATGGTGGTGAGGTGGTTGCGCAAGGTGTGTTCGCTCATGTGCAGCTCGTCGGCCACGACCAGCTGCTTGGCGCCGGCGCGGCGCACCATGGCCGCGACGATCTCGCGCTCGCGCGGCGTGAGGCTGCTCATTCGCTCGCGGTGCGGGTCGGCCTGTGCGGCAGGCGCGGCACGGTGGTCGGTGAGCAGGCCCAGCACGTCGCCCAGCAGCGTGCGGTTGAGCCACACCTCGCCGCCGTCGACCTTCTCGATGGCCCGCAGGATCACGTCGGCCGGCTCCGACTTGTGCACCACGCCGCGCGCGCCCTTCATCACCGCCGTGCGGTGGCGGTCGACGTCGTCGGCGCCGGTGAGCACCAGCACGCGGCCCGGGCAGCGGTGGCGCAGGTCGGCCAGCGCGTCGGTGCTGTTCTCGCCGGCCAGGTCGAGGTCGAGCAGAATGACGTCGGCCTCGGCGGCGGCGTCATGGTTGAGCAGCTCGGTGCGCGACGATGCGGTGCCCACCACTTCCATGTGCGGTCGCGCGCCGTCGATCAGGCGCCGCAGTCCCCACAGGGTGATCTGGTGGTCTTCCGCCACGAAGACGCGGATCGGATGTGCGGCAGGACTCGGTCGAACGGCTGCGGCATAGGCCATGGAAGGTCCTCCAACGACAAACTACAGAGGCTCAAGACGCCGCCACCGGCCGCGCCTCGATGGGTACCTGGATCACGAGCTCGGTGTTCAGCCCGTCGGGCCGCGTGAGCTCGAGGCTGCCGCCGAGCTCGCGCACCCGCTCGCTCAGCGAGCCGGGCACGAAGTCGCCCGCCGGGCGCCCGCTCATCGCGGCGCCGTCGTCGCGCACGCGCAGGCAGATGCCGGCGGCGTCGCTGGCCAGCGAGATGCGAACGTGGCGCGCCCGCGTGTGCTTGCGCACGTTGTTGAGCGTCTCGTTGACCATGTGGAACAGGGCGCTGGCCAGTGCGCGCGTGGTCGGCAGGCTGTCGGGGCAGTCGAGCTCGATCTCGATGCCGAACAGCAGCGCGAAGCGCCGCACCTGGCGCCGCACCGCCGGCACCAGCGCGTTGTCGCCGCGTGCATTGCCGGTGCGCAGGCCGGAGATCAGCTCGCGCAGGGCGGACACCTCGCTGTTGACCAGCTCGGCCAGCGCATCCACCTCGGCACGCGCCGGGTTGTCCTGCGGGATGCGCAGCGCCACGCATTCGACCGCGTACTTGAGCCCGAGGTAGGGCTGGATGGCGCTGTCGTGCAGGTCGCGGCCGATGCGGGCGCGCTCGTGGCCGGCGCTTTCTTCCTGCAGCTGGTCCACCAGCGCGGCCTGCTCGACGATGCGCAGCAGCTCGGTGGCGGTTTGCGACAGGGCGGCCACGCTTGCGGCGCCGTCGCGCACCGACCGGTAGGCCACCACGAGGTGCCCGTGGCGGCGGGTGTAGCGCACGAGCGGCACCACCTGAAGGCAGCGCACGTCGAGCAGGGCGGCGAGAGCGGCCAGCTGCTGCGCCTGCTGCTTCGAGGCCGCCTCCATGCGTGCCCCCAGCAGGCGTGCCGGCGGGCGCGGGTCCCACCAGCTGCGGCGCGTGTAGGTGGCGGCACAGGCCGGCAGGTCGCGCAGCAGCTCCTCGATGCGCCCGTGCACGGTGGCCGACGCGCGGAAGCTGCCTTCGTCGCGGCTCGCCATCATGGCCGGCGCGCCCAGGTGGCTGGGCAGCACCAGGGCCACCAGCTCGGCGTCGGCGCCGGTGCGCAGGCGCTCGACCAGCGCGTTGCAGATGGGCTCCAGGCCGCGCCGTGGGTCCACCTGGCACTCGAGCTCGTCCACCAGCGCCATGCGGCTGCGCATCAGGCTCATCGGACGCGCCAGCAGCGCCGTGCCGGGCACCACGAACAGCACCGCGAGCGCCAGCACCACCTGGGTGGCGCTCAGCTCGGCCATCGAGCCGGCGCCGCGGTTGAACAGCACGCCGGCCGCGCCGAACATCGCCAGCACCACCCCGTGCCGCACGCCGTGGCCGATGCTGGCCAGGACGACCGGCTGCACCATGGTGATGACCAGCATGAGCGACACCGAGTCGGTGAGCTGCAGCATCACCGCCGCCCAGCCCATGTCGACCCAGAAATGCCACAGGGCATCGGCACGCAGGCGCCCGGTCGCCTCGATCCACAGGGCATAGGCCGACCAGCCGCCGTAGACGAGCGAAATGGCCAGCGCCAGCGGCCCGAGCGGCTGCTCGGCGGTGCTCAGCAGCAGCGTGACGAGCAACGCAGTGGCGCCTCGCAAGCCGGCGGAAAAGCGGCGGATGTCCACCGAAGTTCCCCCCGCCTGCTCCGCGGCCCTGCCGCTGGCTGTGGTTGCCGAGATCGCTGCGCCCATGCGATCTTTGTATCAGGATGAAACTGCGGCGGGGCCCCCGATCAGACAGCACAAACGACGCCGTGGGAAATATTCCCGCCTATCACCCCCTCTGGATGAAGGGGCCGTCAGTTTGTGCACACCGGGTGCATCACGCAGGCAACAGCGGGCTTCTCGCGATTTCTTCGGCGTGATGGCAGGCGACTTGATTTGCATCAAGCGCGCGCAATTCAGGCACTTGCTCGGTGCACACCGCTGTGGCATGCGGGCAGCGCTTGTGGAAGGCGCAGCCCGACGGCGGGTTCAGCGGCGACGGCAGCTCGCCGGTGATGCGGATCTTCTTCGCCCGGCGCGCGGGGTCGAGGCTCGGGGTGGCCGACAGCAGCGCCCGGGTGTACGGGTGCAGCGGCTGCGCGAAGAGCGTGGCCTTGGGTGCGAACTCCACCACCCGGCCCAGGTACATGACCATCACCCGGTCGGCGATGTGCTCCACCACCGACAGGTTGTGCGAGATGAACACATAGGTGATGCCGGTGCGCTCCTGCAGGTCCATGAACAGGTTGAGGATCTGCGCCTGGATCGACACGTCGAGCGCCGAGGTCGGCTCGTCGGCCACCAGCAGCCGCGGGCTGAGCATCATCGCGCGGGCGATGGCGATGCGCTGCCGCTGGCCGCCCGAGAACATGTGCGGATAGCGCTGGGCGTGTTCGGGCCGCAGGCCCACCTGGGCCAGCATGTCGGCCACCCGTTCGCGCCGCTCGGCGGCCGAAAGCGGCGTGTTGAGCAGCAGCGGCTCATCGAGCATCTGCGCCACCCGCTTGCGCGGGTTGAGCGAGGCATACGGGTTCTGGAACACCATCTGCACCAGCTTGCGCAGCGTGCGGGTTTCGCCGGGCGTGGCGCTCGTCACGTCGTGGCCGTGCAGGCTCAGGCGGCCGGCGGTGGGTTTCTCGATCAGCGTGAGCGCGCGCGCCAGCGTGGACTTGCCGCAGCCCGACTCGCCCACCACCGCCAGCGTCTCGCCGGCGGCCAGCGAAAAGCTCACGCCGTTGAGCGCCTTCACCGTGGCATGCGGCTTGAACAGGCCGCGCGAGACGCTGTAGTGGCGCGACAGGTCGCGCGCCTCGAGCAGGGGTGAGGCTGGCGTCGTGTTCATGCGCAGACCTCCGAGCCCGCGTTGGTATTCAACGGAAACAGGCAGCGAGCCCGGCTGCCGTCGGGCATGGGCAGCAGGCCCGGGTGGGTGGTGCGGCACTCGGTCTGCACCCTCGGGCAGCGCGGCGACAGCAGGCAGCCCTGCGGCCGGTCGTACTGGCCGGGCACCACGCCGGCCAGCGTGGGCAGGCGCTTCGCACCGCGGCTCGCTTCGGGAATGGAAGCCAGCAGCGCGGCGGTGTAGGGATGGTGCGGCCGCTCGAACAGGGCCGGCACGGTCTGCGTCTCGACCACTTCACCGGCATACATGACCGCAATGCGTTTCGCATGTTCGGCCAGCAGCGCGAGGTCGTGGGTGATGAGCACCAGCGCCATGTCCTGCCGGCGCTGCAGGTTCACCAGCAGGTCGAGCACCTGCGCCTGGATGGTGACGTCGAGGGCCGTGGTGGGCTCGTCGGCGATCAGCAGCTTGGGGTGGCAGGCCAGCGCCATGGCGATCATCACCCGCTGGCTCATGCCGCCGGAGAGCTGGTGCGGGTAGGCCGACAGGCGCGATTCCGGGTCGGGGATCTCCACCAGTTTCAGCAGCTCGAGCGCCCGGTCGCGCAGCTGCCCGCGCTTCAGGTTCTCGTGCACCTTCAGCGTCTCGGCGATCTGGAAGCCCACCGTGTAGCTGGGGTTCAGGCTGGTCATCGGGTCCTGGAAGATCATCGCCATGTCGCGGCCGACGATGCGCCGGCGCTCCTTCGGGGCGAGCGTCAGCAGGTCGTGCCCGTCGAAGCGCAGCACGTCGGCGCTCACGCGGCCGGGCGCCTCCACGAGGCCCATCAGCGCCAGCATGCTGACGCTCTTGCCCGAACCGGACTCGCCCACGACGCCCAGCAGTTCGCCGCGGTCGAGCGTGACGTCCACGCCCTGCACGGCGGCGAAGGGGTGGTCCTTGGGGCCGAACTCGACCTTCAGGTTGCGGATCTCGAGGAGATGGCTCATGGCGGGGTTCAGGAAAGGCGCTTCATGCGCGGGTCGAGCGCATCGCGCAGGCCGTCGCCCATCAGGTTGATGGCGAGCACGGTGGTGAGGATGGCCACGCCCGGCAGCGTGACGACCCAGTTGGCGCGCTCGATGTAGTCGCGGGCGGAGGCGAGCATGGTGCCCCACTCGGGCGTGGGCGGCTGCGCGCCCAGGCCGAGGAAGCCCAGCGCGGCGGCGGTGAGGATCGCGTCCGAGAAGCCGAGCGTGGCCGTGACGATGACCGGCGCCATGCAGTTGGGCAGCACGGTGTCGAACATGAGCCGCAGCGTGCCGGCGCCGGCCAGGCGCGAGGCGACCACGTAGTCCTTGGCGAGCTCCGACATGGCCGAGGCGCGCACGAGGCGCACATAGCCCGGAATCGCCACCAGCGCGATGGCCAGCATGGTGTTGACGAGCCCGGGGCCCAGCACCGCCACCACCGCGATGGCCAGCAGCAGGCTGGGCAGCGCCAGCATCACGTCCATGAGCCGCAGGATGGCCATGCCCACGCGCGGGAAGAAGGCGGCCGCCAGGCCCAGCGCGATGCCGGGAAGCATGGACAGCAGCACGGCCACCAGGCCGATCAGGAGCGACAGCCGGGCGCCATGGAGCAGGCGCGACAGGACGTCGCGGCCGATGTCGTCGGTGCCCAGCGGGAAGCGCGCGCTGCCGCCTTCCTGCCACATCGGCGGCGTGAGCAGCGCGTCGCGGTATTGCTCGACGGGGTCGTGGGGGGCGAGTACGCCGGCCAGCAGCGCGCAAGCGACGATGAAGCTGAAAAAGACGAGGCCGGCGACGGCGCCCTTGTTGTGGGCGAAGCTGCGCCAGAAGTCCTTCAGGCTCGAGGGCGGCGCTCCGGCGTGGCTTTGTTCTTCGGTGGAGAGGACGGCGCTCATTGCCTTGGTTGCTCTGGTGTGGGAATGTCTTGTGCTGCTGTGAACCCACGCATTCCGTTCGCCCTGAGGTATCGAAGGGCCACAGCGGTCTGCGCAGGGCTTCGATACCTCAGCCCGAACGGAGGGTCGTTGAACGCGTCCAAAGCCAAGCAGCAGTCACTTCGCATGCCGGATCCGCGGATTGATCAACCCATACAGCACATCGACCAGGAGGTTCACCCCGATCACCAGCGTCGCCGTGATCAGGATGCCGCCCTGCACCACCGGGTAGTCCCGCCGGCTGATCGCATCGATGAGCCACTTGCCCACGCCCGGCCAGGAAAAGATCGTCTCGGTCAGCACCGCCCCGCCCAGCAGCGTGCCCACCAGCAGCCCGATCACCGTGACCACCGGCACCAGCGCATTGCGCAGCGCATGCACGAACACCACCCGCACCGGCGACAGGCCCTTCGCCCGGGCGGTGCGCACATAGTCCTCGCGCAGCACCTCGAGCATCGATGAACGCGTCATCCGCGCGATGACCGCCAGCGGCACCGTGCCCAGCACGATGGACGGCAGCACCAGGTGGGCCACCGCCGACTTGAAGGCGCCCGGCTCGCCCGACAGCCAGGCGTCGATCAGCATGAAGCCGGTGCGAGGCGCGATGTCGAACTCCAGCGCCATGCGGCCGGACACCGGCAGCGCGAACTCCGGCGCCCAGTCGCGCATGTAGACCGAGAAGAACATGATGAGCAGCAGGCCCCACCAGAAGATCGGCATCGAGAAGCCGGTGAGCGACAGGCCCATCACGCCATGGTCGAGCACCGAGCCGCGCTTGATGGCAGCCAGCACGCCGGCGAGCAGCCCCGCCACCACGGCGAACAGCATGGCGCAGATCGACAGCTCCAGCGTGGCCGGGAAGAGCTTCAGGAACTCGCTCCACACCGCCTCATGGGTGACGAACGACTCGCCCAGGTCGAGATGCAGCGCCTTCCAGAGGTAGGCGAGGTATTGCTCCCACAGCGGCCGGTCGAGGCCCAGGCGGTGCAGCACCTCGGCGTGGAAGGCCGGGTCGAGCCGGCGTTCGCCGGCCATCACCTGCACCGGGTCGCCGGGGATGAGGTGGATCAGCGAAAACGCCAGCAGCGTGATGCCGAGGAAGGTGGGAATGACGAGCGCGAGGCGGCGCAGCAGGAATCCGATCATGGTGGGCAGCCGTCAATCAACGCGGGCGGCGCGGAAGTCATTGCCGCCGAAGGGCGTGGCCACATAGCCCGACACCCGCTTGTGGGCGGCCGCGACCAGCTGCCGGTTGGCCAGCGGGATGAGGCCGGTCTCCTCGTGCAGCAGGCGCTGGGCCTTCAGGTACAGCCCGGCGCGCTTCTTCACGTCGGCCGTCGCGCGGGCGGCGGCGAGCAGCTCGTCGAAGGCCTTGTGGCACCAGCGGCTCTTGTTGCCGCCGCCTTCGACCGCAGCGCAACTGAGGTTGGGCGTGAGGAAGTTGTCCGGGTCCCCGTTGTCGCTGAACCAGCTGAGCAGCGCGATGTCGTGCTCGCCCTTGCCGGTGCGCTTGTAGAGCTCGCCCAGCTCCATGAGCTGCGGCCGCACCTTCACGCCGACCTTGGCCCAGTCGGCCTGCAGCAGCTCGACGCCGCGCTTGATGTCGCTGTTGCGGGCGGTGGCAAAGAGGGTGAGCTCGCTGCCGTCGTAGCCTGAGGCCTGGACCAGCGCCCGTGCGCGCTCGGGGTCGTAGGGCCGACGGATCGACCCATCGTGGCTCCAGATGCCCGGTGGCAGGAAGCTGCCCGCCACGGTGGCGTTGCCGCCGTAGACCGACTTCACATAGGTGGCGCGGTCGATGGCCAGCGACAGCGCCTCGCGAAAGCGCTTGTCCGAAAGGAACTTGCGCTGCGAATTGGGCGCGAGGTAGGCGGTGGTGAGCGGCTGGCCGCGCACGACGTTGATGCGGGCATCGCCGTCGAAGGCGCGCGCGTTGTCGCCCGGCAGCTCGCCGGTCACCAGGCATTCACCGGCCTTCACCCGCTGCACCCGCACGGCCGGGTCGGGCGTGATCGCGAACACGAGCTGGTCGATCTTCGGCACACCGCCCCAGTAGGCCTTGTTGGCTTCGTAGCGGATCACCGCGTCCTTCTGGTAGCTCTTGAAGACGAACGGGCCGGTGCCGACGGGCTGGGTGTTGATCTGCTCGAGCGTGCCGGCCTTGCGCAGCTGCTCGCCGTATTCGGCCGAATACACCGAGGCGATCGAGGCCATGGTCAGGTTGGCGATGAAGGGCGCCTCGGGACGGGTGAGCGTGATGCGCACCGTGTGCGAGTCGATCTTCTCGACCGACTTGACGAGCTCGCGCATGCTCATGCCGGCCCAGTACGGGAATCCGTTGCGAGCGGCGGCGTGCGCGGGGTGGTTCCTGTCGTTGATGCGCTGGATGGACCACACCACGTCGTCGGCATTCATGTCGCGGCCGGGCTTGAACCACGGCGTGGTGTGGAACTTGACGCCGCGGCGCAGATGCAGCGTGTAGGCCAGGCCATCGGGGCTGATCTGCCAGCGCTCGGCCAACCCGGGCACCACCTCGGTGGTGCCGGGCTTCATCTGCAGCAGCTGGTCGTACAGCGTGAGGCCGGCGGCATCGTTGGTGTCCACGGTCTCGTACTGGGCGATGTCGAAGCCTTCCGGCGCGCTGTCGGCGCAGAAGGTCAGCGTGCCGGCGGCGTGTGCGCCGGCCATGCCGAGCAAGGCGGCTGCGACACAGCCATGGCGTGCGCTGCGCATGGCGGTCACTTCAGGCTCACGTGGCGGAAGTCGTTGTGGGTGAAGGGACTCGGGATGTAGCCCGACACCCGCTTGTTCACCGCCGTCATGTAGACCGGGTAGACCAGCGGGATGGTGCCCACGTCGTCGTACAGCACGCGCTGGGCCTTCATGTAGAGGTCGTTGCGCTTCTTCGGGTCGGTGGTCTTGCGCGCCAGGTCGATGAGCTCGTCGAACTGCTTGTTGCACCACTGGCTCTTGTTGCCGCCGCCTTCCACCGCGGCACAGGCGAGGTTGGTCGAGAAGAAGTTGTCGGGGTCGCCGTTGTCGCCGGCCCAGCGCAGGAAGGTGATGTCGTGCTCGCCCTTGCCGGTGCGCTTGAGCATCTCGCCCCATTCGATCATCTGAACCCTGGCCTTGATGCCGACCTTGGCCCAGTCGGCCTGCATCAGCTCGGCGGCCCGCTTGGCGTCGATGCTGCCGCCGATGCGGGTGAAGATCGCGAGCTCGGTGCCGTCGTAGCCGCTGGCCTTGACCAGCTGCTCCGCCTTCTTCGGGTCGTGGCGGTTGAGCAGGGTCTTGTCGTGACCCCACATGCTGGGCGGCAGGAAGCTGGCAGCCGGCGAGGCATGGCCGCCGTACACCGCCTGGATGTAGGTCTTCTTGTCGAGCGCGAGCCACAGCGCCTCGCGGAAGCGCTTGTCGGACAGGAACTTGCGCTTGGTGTTGGGCGCGATGTATTCGGTGAGCAGCGGGTTGTTGCGCACGATCTGCACGTTCGGGTCCTTGTCGAACGTGCCGGCGGTCTCGGCCTTCATGTTGGTGCCCACCAGGCACTCGCCGGCCTTCAGCCGCTGCACCCGCACGTTGGGGTCGAGCGTGATCGCGAAGATGAGCTTGTCGATCTTGGGCACGCCGCCCCAGTAGGCGGGGTTGGCGTTGTAGCGGATCACCGCGTCCTTCTGGTAGCTCTGGAACACGAAGGGGCCGCTGCCCACCGGCTGGGTGTTGATGTCGCCCAGCTTGCCGGCCTTCTGCAGCTGCTCGCCGTACTCGGCCGAGTAGATGGAGCCGATGGCTTCCATCGCCATGTCGGCGAGGAACGGAGCCTCGGGCCGGGTGAGCGTGATGCGCACCGTGTGGTCGTTCACCTTCTCGACCGACTTGATGAGCGAGGACATGCCCATGCCCTCCCAGTAGACGTAGCCGTTCTTGGCCACGCCGTGCGCCGGATGCTTCTTGTCGTTCACGCGGTTGATCGACCAGACCACGTCGTCTGCGTTGAAGTCGCGCGTCGGCTTGAACCACGGGGTGGTGTGGAACTTCACGCCCTTGCGCAGCTGGAAGGTGTAGACGAGGCCGTCGGCGCTGATGTCCCACTTCTCGGCCAGCCCCGGGCGGATCTCGGTAGTGCCGGGCTTGAAGCTCAGCAGCTGGTCGTAGATCGTGCGGCCGGCGGCGTCGTTGGTCACGGCCGACTCGTACTGCGCGATGTCGAAGCCGTCGGGCGAGGCTTCGGTGCACACGGTCAGCGTGCCGGCGGCATGAGCGGTCGCGGCGGCGCCCAGCGCCAGGGACGCGGCCAGGAGGCAGCGTCGGGTGTCGCGGTGTCGGATGTCGTGCTGCATGTTGCTTGTTTCCCCTGTGGTGGTGATCGCGGCCTTCACCAGATGCGGATGCGCGTTTCGGCCGGCTTGTACATGCCGTCGCCGGGCTGCGTGCCGAAGCTCTGGTGGAAGCCGTCGGTGTTGACTGCGGGACCGTTGGCGCGGAATTCCGCCGGCGAGTGCGAGTCGATGGTCAGCAGTTGCAAGGTGCGTGCCTCGCGCCGCTGCGAACGCCACGCCTGGGCCCAGCCCAGGAAGAAGCGCTGGTCGCCGGTGAGCCCGTCGATCACCGGCACCGGCTTGCCGCGCTGCGAGATCTGATAGGCCTTGAAGGCGATCTGCAGGCCGGAAAGGTCGGCGATGTTCTCGCCGAGCGTGAGGCGGCCGTTGACCTTGTGTCCGGGAAGGGGCTCGTAGGCGCCGTACTGCGCCACCAGCCTGGCGCCCAGTGCCTCGAAGGCCTTGCGGTCGGCGGCCGTCCACCAGTTGTTCAGACGGCCGTCGCCGTCGAACTGGCTGCCCTGGTCGTCGAAGCCGTGGCTGATCTCGTGGCCGATGATGGCGCCGATGGCGCCGTAGTTCACCGCGTCGTCGGCCCCCATGTCGAAGAACGGCGGCTCCAGGATGGCCGCGGGGAACACGATCTCGTTGAAGCTCGGGTTGTAGTAGGCATTGACCTTCTGCGGCGTCATGCCCCATTCGCCGCGATCCACCGGCTTGCCGGCGCGCGCCGCGGTGCGCTCGTACTCGAAGCGGCCGGCGCGCACCACGTTGCCGAAGGCGTCGCCGGCACGCACGTCGAGCTTCGAGTAGTCGCGCCACTGGTCGGGGTAGCCGATCTTGGCGACGTACTTCGCGAGCTTCTGCCGGGCTCGCTGCTTGGTGGTGTCGCTCATCCAGGTGAGGCCGTCGATCGACTCGCCATAGGCGGCCAGCAGGTTGGCCACCAGCTCCTGCATGCGCGCCTTGTGCGCCGGCGGGAAATGCCGGCTCACGTAGATGCGGCCCACCGCCTCGCCCAGCGCGCCGTCGAGCGACTCGGTGGCCTTCTGCCAGCGCGGGCGGTCCTGCTGCTGGCCGCGGATGGCCTTGCCGTGGAAGGCGAAGTGCGCGTCGCGGAATGCCGCGGGCAGCACCTCGGCGCGTGAGTCGAGCAGCCGCACGCGCAGGTACTGCTTCCAGGCGGCCAGCGACGTGGTCTGCACCAGGGCCGAGAAGCCGCGCACATAGCTCGGCTGCGCCACGGTGAGCTTGTCGACGTCGGCCAGCATGGCTCCCTTCAGGAAGCCGGGCCAGTCGAACCCGGGCGCGGCCCGCCTGAGCGCGGCCGGCGTCATGGGGTTGTAGGTCTTCAGCGGGTTGCGGTTGTCCACCGGCGACCATTGCACCCGGGCGAGCCTTTCCTCGAGGGCGAACACGACCTTGGCTTGGCGCTGCGCATCGCCGCTGCCGCCCAGCGACAACAGCGACTCGAGATAGCCCAGGTAGGCCTCGCGCGCCTTGGCGAACCGCTCTTCGCTCTTCAGGTAGTAGTCGCGGTTGGGCAGGCCCAGGCCGTCCTGCCAGGTGACCGCCCGGTAGATGCCCGGGTCCTTGGCATCGGCATCGATCCACATCACCAGCGGTACCGGCACCACCCCCTGCAGCCGGCCCATCAGCGCGGCCAGCCCGGCCTTGTCCTTCAGGCCGTCGATCTCGGCCAGCCAGGGGGCCAGCGGTGCCAGCCCGGCGCTTTCGATGGCGGCTTCGTCGAGGTAGCTGCGGTAGTAGTCGCCGATCTTCTGCGCGTCGCTGCCGGGCGCCTGCGAACCGGCGGCGAGTTCCTCGACGATCTTGCGCACGCGTTCGTCGGAGCGGTCGCGCAACTGGATGGCCAGACCGTGATCGGCCTTGTCCGGCGGGATGGGCGACTCCTTGAGCCAGCGTCCGTTGGCGGCGCGGAACAGGTCGTCCTGCGGCCGTACGGCCGCATCGAAGCCGTTGCGATCGAGGCCGGAATGCGGCTGCGCCACCATCACGATCGGCGGCTGCGCCGCCGTGCCTCCCGCTGCCGCGGATCCCGCCGGCTGCTGATGGGCGGCGCAGCCCGCCAGCAGCGCCGCCGGCAGTGCCGCCACCCAGGCCAGCGCGAGGCGGCCGGGGCGGCGCGCGCCCTCTTCTTGTTGCATCGTCTTCACTTCAGGCTCACTCCGTAGAACTGTGCAATGGCAAAGGGGCTCATCCTGAAGCCCTCGACGTTCTTCAGCATCGGCTGCACCACCACCGAGTGCGCCATCGGGACCCAGGGCGCCTCGCGCTTGAAGACCTCCTGGGCTCTTTCGTAGAGCTTCGTGCGCTCGGCCAGCCGCGTGGTCTGCCTGGCCTTGTTGATGAGATCGTCGTATTCCTTGTGGCACCACTGGCTGTAGTTCGAGCTGCCCACCGCGGCGCAGCTCAGCAGCGTGGCCAGGAAGTTGTCGGGGTCGCCGTTGTCGCCGTTCCAGCCGAACATGCCGATGTCGCTTTCACCGGCCTTGGCGCGCTTCAGGTATTCGGCCCACTCGTACTTGACGATGCGGGTCCGGATGCCGACCTTGGCGAGGTCGGCCTGGATCAGCTCGGCCGCCTGCGCGCCGTTGGGGTTGTAGGGCCGCTGCACCGGCAGCGCCCACAGCGTGGTCTCGAAGCCGTTGGGGTAGCCCGCCTTGGCCAGCAGGGCACGTGCGTTCTGCGGGCTGTACTCGTAGTCCTTCACCTGCCTGTTGTAGGACCACATCGCCGGCGGGATGGGGTTGACCGCCACCGTGCCTGCGCCCTGGTACACCGCGTCGAGCAGCGCCTTCTTGTCGATCGCCATGTTGACGGCACGCCGCACGTCGACGCTGTCGAACGGCTTGTGCGTCACGTTGAGCGACAGGTAGCCGACGTTGAGCCCCGGCTGGGTGAGCAGCTTGATCTTCGGGTCCTTCCTGAGCACCTCCACCTCGGCCGGCTTCGGGTACGACGAGACGTGGCACTCGCCGGCCTTGAGCTTCTGCAGCCGCACCGCCGAGTCCTTGGTGATCGCGAAGATCAGCTGGTCGATGGCGGCCTTGCCGCGGAAGTAGGTCGGGTTGGCGGCATAGCGGATCTGCGCGTCCTTTTCGTAGCGCCTGAAGACGAAAGGCCCGGTGCCCACCGGCCGGGTGTTGAAGTCCTGCGGGGTGCCGTTCCTGAGCAGCTGGTCCGCGTATTCGGCCGAGTGGATGGAGGCGAAATCCATCGCCAGGTTGGCCAGGAAGGCGGCGTCCACCTGCTTGAGGGTGAAGCGCACCGTGTGGCTGTCGGGCTTCTCGATCTTCGCGAGGTTGTCGGGCAGCCCCATGTCGGCGGCGTACTCGAAGGCCACCGGCGCCGCCTTCTGGAAGGCGTTGTCCTTGTTGACCATGCGGTCGAAGGTGAAGACGACGTCGTCGGCGTTGAAGTCGCGGCCCGGCTTGAACCAGTCGGTGGTGTGGAACCTGACGCCGCGGCGCAGGTGGAAGGTGTAGGTCAGGCCGTCGGCGCTGACCTCCCACTTCTCGGCCAGCCCAGGCTCGATCGTCGTGCCGCCGCGCTCGAACTCGACCAGCCGGTTGAAGATGGGCTGCGAGGCGGCGTCGAAGGTGGTGCCCGCGGTGTAGCGCGCAGGGTCGAACCCCTCGGGGCTGCCTTCGGAGCAGTAGATCAGCGTGCCGGCTGCCTGGGCAGCAAGCCCGCAGACCGCGAGGCCGGCCGCCAGGATATGGCGGGCCGCAGCGAGATGTCGTCTCTTCATGAGGGGGTCACCTTGTGGATGACGAGGGCCTGGAGAAGTCGCGCGAGTCTAGGGCAACCGGATTCGCATGCAATGGTGATAACGCTTGTATAGGCAAGCGGGGGTGCAACGCCGCGGCTGCGGGCCGGCAACGGCCACCCCGGGTGCCCGATGCCGTCACAATAGGGCATGCCTGTCTCCTTCCTTGCCCCCACCGGTTTCGAAACGGCTCGCTTCGACGACCCGTCCGCCGCGCTGGAACGCGTCAGCGCCATCTACGAGCACAACGTGGGCCACCTGCGCGACATGCTGCAGCGCTTCGTCACCGGCGACAGCTTCTCGCAGCACGTGCGGGCCTGCTACCCCTTCGTGCGCGTGCACACCGACACCGTGGCACGGGCCGACTCGCGCCTCTCCTACGGCTTCGTCGCCGGCCCCGGCACCTACGAAACCACCCTCACGCGGCCCGACCTGTTCGGCGACTACTACCTCGAGCAATTCCGCCTGCTGCTGAAGAACCATGGCGTCGCACTGGAAGTGGGCACGAGCGTGCAGCCCATCCCGGTGCATTTTTCGCTCGCCGAGCACGACCACATCGAGGGCAGCCTGAGCGTCGAGCGGCGCCTGCTGATGCGCGACGTGTTCGACCTGCCCGACCTGGGCGCCATGGACGACGGCATCGCCAACGGCACCTACGAGCCGGCGCCCGGCGAACCGCAGCCGCTGGCGCTGTTCACCGGCCCGCGGGTCGACTATTCGCTGCACCGGCTGCGGCACTACACCGGCACCGCGCCCGAGCACTTCCAGAACTTCGTGCTGTTCACGAACTACCAGTTCTACATCGACGAGTTCGTGCGCCTGGGCCGCGAGCTGATGGCACGCGAGCCCGGCCAGGCGCCGCTGTTCACCGGCACCACCAGCGACGACTACGTCGCCTTCGTGGAGCCGGGCAACGTGGTGACGCGCCGTGCCGGCATGCCTGCCGAGGACACCGACGCCCTGGGCATGCCGCCGCCGCGCATGCCGCAGATGCCGGCCTACCACCTGGTGCGCCGCGACCGTGCCGGCATCACGATGGTCAACATCGGCGTCGGCCCGGCCAACGCCAAGACCATCACCGACCACATCGCGGTGCTGCGCCCGCATGCCTGGATCATGCTGGGCCACTGCGCCGGCCTGCGCAACACGCAGCAGCTGGGCGACTACGTGCTGGCGCACGGCTATGTGCGCGAGGACCACGTGCTCGACGAAGACCTGCCGCTGTGGGTGCCGATCCCGCCGCTGGCCGAGGTGCAGGTGGCGCTGCAGACCGCGGTGGCCGACATCACCCAGCTCACCGGCTACGAGCTCAAGCGCATCATGCGCACCGGCACCGTGGCCTCGACCGACAACCGCAACTGGGAGCTGCTGCCCCAGCGCACGCCGGAGCGGCGCTTCAGCCAGAGCCGGGCGGTGGCGCTCGACATGGAAAGCGCGACCATCGCCGCCAACGGCTTCCGCTTCCGCGTGCCCTACGGCACCTTGCTGTGCGTGAGCGACAAGCCGCTGCACGGCGAGATCAAGCTGCCGGGCATGGCCAACCAGTTCTACCGCGAGCGGGTGGACCAGCACCTGCGCATCGGCATCCGGGCGGTGGAGATCCTGCGGCAGCAGCGGCTCGACCAGCTGCACAGCCGCAAGCTGCGCAGCTTTGCCGAGGTGGCGTTCCAGTAGGTTGCCCTCGCAAGCGCAAAGGGGCCCGGAAACGGGCCCCTTGACCTTGAACCAGCGCCGGTTCCCCGGGACTCAATCGTCCCGATCGCACCTGCGCCCGCTCACCAGGCAGCGCGCATAGGACGGATCCTGCTTGAGCTTCCAGGTGACCCGGGCTGCCACCGCGGTGTCGGCGAAGTCCGAGAACACGCCATCCACGCCGGCCTCGAAGAACCTCAGGTATTCGTTCACCGGGTTGCCGGCATGGTCGGTGGCCAGCCGCCGCTGTTCGTTGCGGAAGGTGTACGGATGCACCACCAGGCCCAGCTTGTGGGCGTTGGCAATGACGTCGGTGGCCGGCAGCAGCTTGCGGTCGGCCTCGTTCACCGCCCCGTCGCCGTTCACGTCGCTGCAGGCGCCGTTGACCAGCGTGCAGGCGCTCGGGATCAGGTAGTACTTCCAGGGTCCGACGCCGTCGGCATAGGTGCGCACCTCGGCCAGGCCGGCGGGGGTGAGCAGGTCCTTGAACAGCCCGGCGCGGCCGGAGACCACCCAGTCGTACGGCTTGTCATAGGGCTTGGTGAAGTCGAGCGAACCATCCGGGTTGAGGTCGTTGGCGTCCACCAGCTGCACCAGCCGCACGCTGGTGCGCGAACGCAGGTAGCGCAGGTTGGCGGTCTCGAAGGACTGGATGAACACCGGCGCATGGCGGTGGTTCCAGCCCGCCTTCTGCAGCACCGCGAGCAGCCGGTCTTCCAGCGCCAGGCCGATGCCCTGGTGATACGTCGGATGCTTGGTCTCGGGATAGATGCCGATGCGCCGGCCCTTTTCGTCGCTCTTGCGCTTGACCAGCGCGATCACCTCCTCGAGCGTGGGAATGCCGAACTGTCCGTTCAGGCCCTGCTCGCGATCGCCGAAGGCCTGCACGGCGCGCAGTTGCCGGATCTCGGCCAGTGTGAAGTCGCTGGCGAAGAAGCCGGTGTCGGGCACCCCGTCGACCATCACCGTGCGCTTGCGCGCCGCGAACTGCGGCAGCGCGCTCACGTTGGTGGTGGCGATCAGGTTCGGCTCGTGGCGGGCGATGAGATGGCCGTCCTTGGTGGCCACCAGGTCGGGCTCCACATAGTCGGCCCCCAGCTCGATGGCCAGCGCGTAGCTTTCCAGGGTGTGCTCGGGCAGGTAGCCGCTGGCACCCCGGTGGCCGATCACCAGCGGACTTGGTTCAGCCCGGTGGCCAAAGCCGCGGCCGTCGTCGCCGTGGGCCCGGGCAGCGCCTGCGGAAAGCGCCAGCAGCGTGGCGGCGGCTGCGGCCAGCATGCGGGCCGTGCGGTTGCGCAACAGTCTCATGAAACCTCCTCTTCTTGGTGGGAAGGCGACGCTACGCGGGCGGCGTGACGTCGGTTTGACAGCACGGCCTGCGGCCGCCCCGAAGGCTATGCCGGCCGGCGCTTGCCGTCGAACCCCCAAGTGGTAACAGCAGCTTGCCGGCCCTGGCCGACCCGCTTGTGCGCGGCGAGCCGATCCCTTACGCTGGCCCCAGCAAAGGCCCCCACGACACCACCCACGGGCGCGGACGCTTGGCGCTCGGCAACGAGGAGAGCGCCATGTCCGACACCCCGTTCTGCGATACCGCAGCCCTCCGCACGCTGGCCCTGGTGGGCCAGACCGCTGCGGGAAAGACCAGCCTCGTCGAAGCCCTGCTGCACAAGTCCGGCGCCATCGGCGCGCCCGGCAGCCTGGAGCGCGGCACCACCGTGAGCGACTACGACCCGCTGGAGCGGCGGGCCCAGCATTCGATCAATGCCTCGCTGGTGCACCTGCACCACCAGGGCACGCGCATCCACCTGATCGACACGCCCGGGTCGCCCGACTTCCTGGGCCAGTCGCTGCCCGCGCTCGAAGCGGTGGACACCGCGGCGCTGGTGATCAGCGCGCAGGCCGGCGTCGAGATGATGAGCACCCGCATGATGGCGTGGGCGGCGAAGCGCAACCTGTGCCGCATGATCATCGTCAACAAGATCGACGCCGAGCGGGTGGACCTGCCGGGGCTCGTGACGCAGATCCAGGCTGCCTTCGGCAAGGAATGCCTGCCGCTCAACCTGCCGGCTCGAGGCGGCGCCGGCGTCGTCGACTGCTTCTTCAACCCCTCGGGCGAAGCCGATTTCTCCTCCGTGGAAGCGGCCCACCGGGCCCTGGTGGAGCAGGTGGTGGAGGTGGACGCGGCCTTCGTCGAGCGCTACCTCAACGACGGCGACGTGGACCCGAGCGAGCTGCATGCGCCGCTGGAGCAGGCGCTGCGCGAGGGCCACCTGATCCCGATCTGCTTCGTGTCGGCACGCAACGGCGCCGGCATCGCGGAACTGCTGGACGTGCTGGTCAAGCTGATGCCCAACCCGACCGAGGGCAACCCGCCGCAGTTCCTCAAGGGCGAAGGCGAAGAGGCGCGGCCGATCGAGGCCCGGCCCGACCCGGCGGCGCACGTGCTGGCGCATGTGTTCAAGGTCACGGTGGACCCCTACGTCGGCAAGATGGGCGTCTTCCGCATCCATCAGGGCACGGTCACGCGCGACAGCCAGCTCTACATCGGCGACGGGCGCAAGCCGTTCAAGGTGGGCCACCTGTTCATGCTGCAGGGCAAGGACCATGTCGAGGTGCCGCGGGCAGGCCCCGGCGAGCTGTGCGCGGTGGCCAAGGTGGACGACCTGCATTTCGATGCGGTGCTGCACGATGCGGCCGAGGACGACCACATCCACCTGAAGCCGCTGGACTTCCCGGTGCCGGTGCACGGCCTGGCCATCGAGCCCAAGCGCCGCGGCGACGAGCAGCGCATGTGGGACATCCTGCAGAAGCTGGTGGACGAAGACCCGTGCCTGAAGGTGGAGCATGTGGCCACCACCAACGAGACGGTGGTCTACGGCCTGGGCGAGCTGCACCTGCGCACGCTGCTCGAGCGCCTGACCGACGTCTACAAGTGCGAGGTCAACACCCGCCCGCCGCGCATCGCCTACCGCGAAACCATCACCCTGCCGGCCGAAGGCCACCACCGTCACAAGAAGCAGACCGGCGGGGCCGGCCAGTTCGGTGAGGTGTTCCTGAAGGTGGAGCCGCTGCCGCGCGGCGCGGGCTTCGAGTTCGTCGACAAGGTCAAGGGCGGCACCATCCCCGGGCAGTTTTTGCCCGCCGTCGAAAAGGGCGTGCGCCAGGCCATGGACAGCGGGGTGATCGCCGGCTACCCGGTGAAGGACGTGCGGGTGATCGTCTACGACGGCAAGCACCACAGCGTGGACAGCAAGGAGATCGCCTTCATCACCGCCGGGCGCAAGGCCTTCATCGACGCGGTGCTGAAGGCCGGCCCGATCGTGCTGGAGCCGATCGTCAACGTCGAGATCACCGCGCCCGACTACGCCACCGGCGACATCACCGGCGACCTGTCGTCGAAGCGGGCCCAGGTCAACGGCACGCAGGCGCTGGGGCTGGGCTCGCTGGCGGTGCGGGCGCAGGTGCCGCTGTCGGAGCTCTCCGGCTACCAGTCACGGCTGAATTCGATGACCAGCGGACAGGGCAGCTACACGCTGGAGCTCAGCCACTACGACCAGGTGCCGCCCAACGTGCAGCAGCAGCTGGCCGGGCAGTACAAGCTGCGCGACGAGGAATAGAGGGTCGGCCGTCAGGGCCGCGAAGCGGCGGGCGCGGCAGCAGCGGCAGCCTTGCGATCGGCCGCCTCCTGCAGCGTCTTCATCCGGGCCATCCAGTCGCTCCAGTCGATGGGGCCGCTGTCGAAGCGCTTCTTCAGGTTGGCCAGCACGTTGCCCCAGGCCGCATCGAAGTAGTGATAGGCCTTGTCCCACTCGCCGCCGTCGCCCCAGCCGGTGTGATGCAGCGACAGGCGGGTGAGCCGGTCGGACACCGGCTCGAAGCGCAGCACCACCAGCGTGCGCTGCGCACGGGCTTCCGGCAGGTGCGGCGGCGCGTTCCAGTCGAACGACAGCATCTTCTTCGGCTGCAGTGCCATGAAGCGCATGTCGTCGGCGCCCTTCAGGCCGGAGGGCGCATAGGGATTGAAGTGGATGCTGAAGGTGCCGCCCGGGCGGGCCTCGACCTTCGCGTCGGGCGCAAGGAAGCTGGTGATGCCTTCGCGGGTGGTCCAGGCCTCCCAGGCCTGGTCGAGGCTGGCATTCAGCTCCACCTGCTTGGTGATGGCGCGCTCGGCCGCGACCGCCGCCAGGGCCGACAGGCTGCACACCGCAAGGACGATCCAGGCTCGCAGGCGCATGCTGGTTTCTTTCGCTGGATTGGGGGTAGCGCAGTATGCGCCGCGGCGCTTGATCAAGCAGCCTTTATCATCGAGGCCAGTGCCGGGCCCTGCCCGGCCTTTTGCCGTTTGCCATGCCCCAGGACCTCGCCAGCATCCGCCTCGACAACGCCCTCGCCCTGTTCGAGGAATTCGTCGCTTCCACCGTCAAGCATCCGGATGCCGCCGCGCTGCGGGGGCTCGAGCGCCGCTTTGCCGAACGGCTGCAGATCCAGCCCAGCTACTGGAGCCAGATCAAGAGCCGCTCACGCCAGATCGGCGAGCGGCTGGCTCGCCAGTTCGAGCAGCTGAGCCACAAGCCCGCCGGCTGGATGGACCAGCCGCATGGGCCCGCGGCCCCGGCTGGCAAGGCCCCCATCGCGCCCACCTCGGTGGCCGTGGCAGCGGCCGCGGCCGCACCGGCGCAGCCGCAGGACGACGACGAGCGCTTCATCGTGGGCCTCGTGCTCACCTTCTATCGCCGCCACCCGGAGCGCGCGCGAGCGCGCCTGCTCGACCTGCTGGGCGAGGTGCTGAGCCCCGCCGCGCTGGCACAACAGCCGCCCGGGCCCGCTGAAAAGGCGCCCGCCAAACCCGCCGACGACGGCCGCGATCTCTGGGCGAGTACGCAAAAGGGTGTGGCGCCGTTGAAACGCAAACGCTGAACCCTTGATCTAGGGATAAAAAACGCTTGCGCAAGATAATGAGTTGTTTATCATTGCGCCCAAGCTGCTGCACCCGGTGCCCCAACCGCACCACCCCTTCAAGAAGTCCCCGCAGCGGCGACACCCGCCACGCAACCCCCTAGCCGATCAGGAGCTCACTTTGTCGACCTTTGCCCCGTCCACCCACACGCTGCATCTGGCCCTGCCGGCCGGTGCCTGCGTTGCTGCCGCGAAGCTGCAGCAACGATGCGTGCGACGTGGAGCCGCTGGTGCCAAGGCTGGCATGTCTGCACTGATCGAGAACCTGACCCCACCCGGGGCGCCCGGAGTTTGAGCCGCAGAACACACTGCGTCATTCATCTCCAGACGGCCCGGTTTTCCGGGCCGTTTGCTTTTGGGCACGGCCCGGACGGTTCCCCACCGCCCGGGCCGTTTCGTTTGTGTTTGCCGCTGTCATCAAGGAGTCGAGACATGAAGAAGATCACCACCACCCTCACCGTCGCGGGCAAGAAGCCACGCAATCCACTGGTCACGCCGGCGCGATTCCGCCAGGCCGGCAGCCATGGGATGCGAAGTCCATCCGCCTTGCGCCAGCAGGCCCAGCGATCGCTGCGCGGCGAACTGAAGAGCCTGCATCCGCCCAGTCCGTGAACCGCGGCGGGCGACTCGACCGAACCCACACACGAGAGGTCGAGCGCCGCCACAGAGGAGCTATCGATCATGTTGTCGAGTTATCAGACCCCCAGGCCCGCCGCACGATCCGGCTGGGCCATCCCGCCGGCCGAAGGGCTGCGCATCCAGCTGGTGAGCGCGCTGTTGAGCATGAGTGCAGCGCTGCTGCACCTGGCCGTGCGCCTGCAGCAGACGCAGGCCGCCGCCAGGACGGCACCGCAGGCCGCCGAACCTTCGGTCGCACCGCAACTGGAGTACCACGCCGAGTCCGGTGCACCGGAAGGCGCCTTGTACGTGAATGGCCAACTGGCCGGGTGGATCAGCGGCGTGAGCCGGCTGTGAAGCCGATCCAAGGCGGCGGCCCGATGGCCGGCCGTCCAGACCTCGGGGCCTGCCGCTGATGCGGCAGGCCCATTTTTTTGCACCGGGTTGCAGGCCACCAGGCGCCGGCGCACAGTGAAGCGATGCCGCTCAAGTCCCCACGGCCCGCGCCGATAACCCGAGGACAAGGATTCCTCGCACGATGCTCACCCAAGCCCTGCCCGACCTGAACGCCTGGACCCGCCGCTTCAGCGAAGCGGAGATCCCGGTGCTGCCCGGCACTGCGCAGGAGATAGAAGCGCTGCGGCAGATCAACGACGCGAGCGACTCGGTGGATGCGCACCAGCTGGCCCAGTCGATCGCGGGCGACCCGCTGATGACGCTGAAGGTGCTGTCGCATGTGGCGAAGCACCGCCCGTCGCGGCTGGTGACCGACGCGGAGACCGTCACCGCAGCCATCGTGCTGATGGGCATCGGCCCGTTCTTCCGGGCCTTCGACCGGCTCAAGACCATCGACGAGCATCTGCAGGACCAGCCGGTGGCACTGCGCGGCCTGCAGCGCGTGCTCAAGCGGGCCTACCGTGCGGCCAACTTCGCGCTCGGCTTTGCCGTGCACCGCATGGACAACGACGCGGCCATCATCCAGGAGGCGGCGCTGCTGCACGACTTCGCCGAGATGCTGCTGTGGTGCCATGCGCCGTCGCTGGCGGTGGAGATCGCCAAGCGCCAGCATGCCGACCCGACGCTGCGGTCGGCCGTCGTGCAGCGCAGCGTGCTCAACGTGGAGCTGGGCGAGCTGGAGCAGGCGCTGATGCGCGTGTGGCGCCTGCCCGAGCTGCTGATCCACATCACCGACGACCGGCATGCCTCGCACCCGCAGGTGCGCACGGTGATGCTGGCCATCCGGCTGGCGCGGCACACGCAGCACGGTTGGGACAACGCCGCGCTGCCCGACGACTTCGCCGACATTGCCGAACTGCTCAATGTGGCGCCGCACGTGGCGCAGGCCAAGGCGCTCGCGCTGGACGCATAGACTTCGGGCCCAGCGCGCAGCGGCTCTGCGCGGGTGGAGATGTCGCCATGGCCGGCCCGACCGTCGATTTCTGGGAGCAACGATTCGCCAGCGGCAGCCTGCCGTGGGACCGCGGCGAGCCCAGCCCTCAACTGCTGGCTTGGCTGGCCGACGGCAGCCTGGGCGCGGCCGGCAGGCGCATCGCCGTACCGGGCTGCGGTGCCGGCCATGAGGTGGTGGCGCTGGCGCGGGCCGGCTTCGACGTGACCGGCCTCGACTACGCCCCGGGCGCGGTGTCGATGGCCCGCGAGCAGCTGGCCGCCCGGTGCCTCGCAGCCGAGGTGGTGCAGGCCGACGTGCTGCAGTGGCAGCCGGCCGCGCCGCTGGACTCGGTGTACGAGCAGACCTGCCTGTGCGCCCTGCACCCGGACCAGTGGGTCGCCTATGCGCAGCAGCTGCACCGCTGGCTGCGCCCGGGCGGTTCGCTGTTCGCCCTGCTCATGCAGGTGCCGCGCGAAGGTGCGTCGCAAGGGCGCATCGAGGGGCCGCCCTATCACCTGGACATCCACGCCGTGCGCGCGCTGTTCCCCGAGCCGCTGTGGCGCTGGCCCGCGCCGCCCTACCCCGGCGTGCCGCATCGCCAGGGCTGGGTCGAGCTGGCAGTGCAGCTGGAACGCTGCAAGGCGCCGGCCTCGACGCCCCTCGCCTGACACGGACTTTCGAGGCTGCGGCGCGCGGCCGCCGACACCCCTCGAGAATCGCGCGGCCTCCAACACTCAAGGTCCGCAAACGATGAGCGCCGATCTCTCCGCCTTTCCGATCACCCGGAAATGGCCCGCCCAGCACCCCGATCGACTGCAGCTGTACTCGCTGCCCACGCCCAACGGCGTGAAGGTGTCGATCTGCCTCGAGGAGATCGGGCTGCCCTATGAGCCGCACCTGGTGCGCTTCGACACCAACGACCAGATGTCGCCGGAGTTCCTGTCGCTCAACCCGAACAACAAGATCCCGGCCATCCTCGACCCCAATGGGCCCGGCGGCAAGCCGCTGCCGCTGTTCGAGTCGGGCGCGATCCTGCTGTACCTGGCGGACAAGACCGGCCAGCTCATCTCGCAGGAACCGGCCCGCCGCTACGAGACCATCCAGTGGGTGATGTTCCAGATGGGCGGCATCGGGCCGATGTTCGGCCAGCTGGGTTTCTTCCACAAGTTCGCCGGCAAGGACTTCGAGGACAAGCGCCCGCGCGACCGCTACGTGGCCGAGTCCAAGCGCCTGCTCGGGGTGCTGGAGCAGCGGCTCGCGCAGCGCGAATGGATCATGGGCAGCGAGTACGGCATTGCCGACATCGCCACCTTCCCGTGGATCAACAACCTGATCGGCTTCTACGGCGCTGGCGACCTCGTCGGCTTCGCCGAGTTCGGGCAGGTCCGGCGAGCGCTCGCTGCCTTCCTCGCCCGCCCTGCGGTGCAGCGCGGGCTGCAGATCCCGAAACGCGACTAGACCCGGGGCCAGCGCCAGCGCCAGCGCATCGGCGGCTTACACGGGGACGACGGTGGTGGCCTTCACCCGGTCGAGCACGAAGCTGGTCTTGCAGTCTTCGACGCTGGGGTGCTTGAGCAGCGTGTCCATCACGAAGCGCGAGTAGTGACCCATGTCTTCGACGACCACCCGCAGCAGGTAGTCCATCTCGCCGGTGAGGGCCACGCACTCCACCACCTCGGGCCAGGTCTGCACCGCCGCGCGGAACAGGTCCATCGGATTGCGCTTGTGGCTTTCGGTGTGCTTTTCGAGGCGCACGTTGAGGTAGGCGGTGAGGCCGAAGCCCACCCGTTCGGGCGGCACCACGGCTACGTAGCCGGAAATGACGCCGGCTTCTTCCAGGCGCTTGACGCGGCGCAGGGTGGCTGAGGCCGACAGCTGCACCGTGGCGGCCAGCTGGTCGTAGGTGGCGCGGCCGTCGGCCTGGAGCGCGCGGAGGATGCGCCGATCGACCGCGTCGAGCTCGATGGGTGTTGACATAGGGCAATTGTTGCAGGAATCCTGCTTGACACGCGAGGGGCACGCTCGAACTTGCAGAAAAACTGCGCATCCAAGCACCTAAAGTGAAGCTCTCGCGGCGCCGGGATGGCCCCGCCCCCTCTTCACCGGACACGACGGAGACACAGATGCAATTCACCCCCTGGGACAACCCGATGGGCACCGACGGCTTCGAGTTCATCGAGTACGCGGCGCCGGACCCGGTAGCCATGGGCGCGCTGTTCGAGCGCATGGGCTTCAAGCCGATCGCCCGGCACCGTCACAAGGACGTGACGCTCTATCGCCAGGGCGAGATCAACTTCATCGTCAATGCCGAGCCCGATTCGTTTGCCCAGCGTTTCGCCCGCCTGCACGGCCCCAGCATCTGTGCCATCGCGTTCCGGGTGAAGGACGCCAAGGCCGCCTATGAGCGCGCGGTCGGCCTGGGCGCCTGGGGTTATGCCGGGCAGGCCGGCCCGGGCGAACTCAACATCCCTGCCATCAAGGGCATCGGCGACTCGTTGATCTACTTCGTCGACCGCTGGCGCGGCAAGAACGGCGCGAAGGAAGGCGAGATCGGCAACATCGGCTTCTTCGACGTCGACTTCGAACCGCTGCCGGGCGCCAGCCTGAACCCGCCCGGCTACGGCCTCACCTACATCGACCACCTGACCCACAACGTGCACCGCGGCCGCATGGCCGAATGGGCCGACTTCTACGAGCGCCTGTTCAACTTCCGCGAGATCCGCTACTTCGACATCGAAGGCCAGGTCACCGGCGTGAAGAGCAAGGCGATGACGAGCCCTTGCGGCAAGATCCGCATCCCCATCAACGAAGAGGGCAACGAGAAGGCCGGGCAGATCCAGGAGTACCTGGACAAGTACCACGGCGAAGGCATCCAGCACATCGCCCTGGGCTCGACCGACCTGTTCAAGACCGTGGACGCGCTGCGCGGCGGCGGCATCAAGCTGCTGGACACCATCGACACCTACTACGAACTGGTGGACAAGCGCATCCCCGGCCACGGCGAGAATGTCGCGGCACTCAAGGAGCGCAAGATCCTCATCGACGGCAAGGCCGGCGAGCTGCTACTGCAGATCTTTTCCGAGAACCAGCTGGGGCCGATCTTTTTCGAGTTCATCCAGCGCAAGGGCGACCAGGGCTTCGGCGAAGGCAACTTCAAGGCGCTGTTCGAGAGCATCGAGCTCGATCAGATGCGCCGCGGCGTGCTGGAGAGCCGGCACCCGGCCTGAAACGGCCGGAAGGCGACGACCACCATGGACACGAAACTGGACTTTCATTCGGGCATCAACCAGGGCGTCGCCCCGGTGACCTACGGGCAGGGCGATCGCCCGCCGCGCGGCGACTACAGCCGCGCGCGCGCCGACTACACCTGCGAGCAGGGCTATGCCAGCTACAGCGAGGCCGACCACGACACCTACCGGCGGCTGTATGCGCGGCAGTCGGCGCAGCTCGAGGGTCTGGCCTGCCGCGAATTCATCGACGCCGTCGGCAAGCTGGGCGCGCCTGACCGCATTCCGCGCTTCGACGACATCTCCGAGCGGCTGATGAAGGCCACCGGCTGGCAGGTGGTGGGCGTGCCGGGGCTCATTCCGGAGGAAGCCTTCTTTGCGCTGCTGGCCAAGCGCCAGTTCCCGGTGACCGACTGGATCCGCACGCCGGCCGAGTTCGACTACGTGGTCGAGCCCGACGTCTTCCACGATCTGTTCGGCCACGTGCCGCTGCTGTTCAACCCGGTGTTCGCCGACTACATGCAGGCCTATGGCGAAGGCGGTCTCAAGGCGAGCCGGCTGCATGCCTGCGAGAACCTCGCGCGGCTGTACTGGTACACGGTGGAGTTCGGCCTCATCAACACGCCGCAGGGCCTGCGCGCCTATGGTGCCGGCATCCTGTCGAGTGCCGGCGAGCTGCGCTACAGCGTCACCTCGGGCGAGCCGCAGCGGGTGGGCTTCGACCTCGAACGCATCATGCGCACGAAGTACAAGATCGACACCTACCAGGCGACCTACTTCGTGATCGACAGCTTCGAGCAGCTGTTCAAGGCGACCGCCCCGGACTTCACGCCGATCTACGAGCGCGTGTCCGGCCAGCAGCAGATCGAAGCCGGCATCACGCTGCCGGGCGAGCGGACCTTCAGCGCAGCCTGAGGCGGGGCGGAGCTCCTCCACAGGATGGGGGAGGAGTCGCTCCCCCAACGGAGCGCACCTGCCGGGGTGATTGAACCGCCGCCTGGCCCCGACCACACTCGATGACAGTGATGCCGCCGCGCGCAGCGCTTTTGCTCCGTGCCGGCGAGAGCCCCTGCCCCAGGAGTGTTGCGGATGACTGCTGAACTGACGCGGCGGTGCACGATGGCACTGCTTTCTTCGCTGGCATTGGCCACGCTGGTGGGGCTGGTCGCGCTCGGGCCGGTGACGCTGCAGGTGGGCGCGCACCTGTTCGCCGACGAGCGGCCCCTGGGCTGGGTGCCCAACGCTTCGAACGTGCTGACGCACCTGCCGCTGTTCGCGGTGGGCTGGTGGGGCTGGCGCCGCATGCGGGCGCTCGACGCGCCTGCCGACCTGAAGCGGCCGTGGAGCTGGTTCTTCGTGGCGGCGGTGCCGGCCGGCCTGCTGGGCGGCCTGTACCACTGGGCCCCGGACGACACCCGCTTCGTGCTGTCGCAGATGACGCGCAGCTTCACTTCGGTGCTGCTGCTGTGCGTGTTTCTCGCCGAACGGGTGGACCGCCGCTGGGGCTCGCGGCCGGTGCTGCTGGGCTGGCTGGCTGCCACGCTGCTCGGCGGCCTGTGGTGGGCCGGCACGCGCCACATCGAAGGCGCCGGCGACCTGCGACCTTTGCTGTGGATCGGCCTTTCGCCGCTGCTGCTGGTGCCTGCAGGCATCTGGCGCCTGCCGGGGTCACGGATGTCGGGAGCCCATTGGCTCGTCGTGCTGCTGCTGTTTGCCGTGGCGCACCTGCTGCAATGGGCCGACGTGGCGGTGATGCTCGCGCTCGACGGTGCAGCGAGCGGCCACGCGCTGCATCACCTGGCCCTGGCCGGCTGCATCGGCTGGCTGGCCTACTGCGCCGACGCTCCCGTCCGCGCGGCGGCACCGGCGCCGGCTGGCGCCGAGCCGGAAGGCGCCACCGCCTTGTCGACCCAGCGCAGCACCTCGTTGAACACCTCGTCGTGAAACGCCATGTGGACGTGGGCGATGTCGCTCAGGTGCACTGCGTGGGAGCCGGGCAGCACCGCGGTCGAGGCCGGGAAGACGATGTTGTCGCAATGGCCCCAGAAGCAGGTGAAGCGCGCGTAACGTGACGGCGTCTCGCTGGCCGCCAGTTCGGCGAGCCATGGGTTGCCCTGGCGCATCTGGCGTGTGTTCGAAGCAAAGCCCCAGCGCGCCAGCCAGGTGCCATGGTGGGGCGAACCGATGGTGATGACCCGGTGCACGCGGTCGTCGCTGCCGCCAGCCTGCTGGTTGGCACGCAGCCAGGCACGCGCGGCCAGGCCGCCCATGCTGTGGCACAGCAGCACCGGCGGCAGGCCGGTGCCTGCCTCGAGCGCACGTACGGCCGCTTCGATCTGGGGCGCATAACGATCGATGCTGCCGAACACCGGCTCCATGCTCACCGCGATGAAGGGCACGCCTTCACGCTGCAGGCGCCGCATCACCGGGGTCCACAGGGCCCGGTTGCACACGAAGCCGTGAATGAGCACCACGCCGCGGCGACCGGCGGTGGCAGCTGCGGGCTGGTCGGCAACGGCCCAGGTGCGAAACGGCTGGCGCCAGCAGAACACGCTTGGCGCGGAGAGGGCCTCTCCGGCCCAGGCCCGGATGAGCCGGCCGGCGCTGGCCGGCGGCACCGCCGGATCACCGCGGTTCACGTGCGCGAGCAGCACGAACTCGATGCCGAGCACGAGCGCATAGCCGAACACGATGAGCGCAGCGCCGCCGAAGGCCCACACCGGATGACCGGCGCGCGCGAAAGCCCAGGCCCAGACGGTGGCGGCCAGCAGCAGGCCGAGGGTGGTGAATCGTTGCAGTCTTGCGAGCATCGGGCGATGTTAGGCCAGTGCCACATCGCGCTGGGCAAGACGCCTGGCCAGGCCGGTGGCCAGGCGGTTGACGATGCCGTAGATCGACAGCTGCGGGTTGGCGCCGATGCTGGTGGGGAAGATCGAGCCGTCATGCACCGACAGGTTCTCGATCTGCCAGTGCACGCCGTCGGGCCGCACCACGCCGCTGCGCTCGTCGGCAGCCATGCTGCAGCCCCCCATGACGTGCGCGCTCATCACGCGGGTGAGCAGCGGCTTCATCGTCAGCCTGGCGATGCCCTCCCGGGCCTGCGACCAGGTGCTGTAGACGGCGGCCTGCTCATGCACCGGCAGCACTTGCCGCGCGCCGGCGGCGAACTGGATCTCGGCCATGCTGAGGAGCGCGCGGCGGGCGCCGTCCATCACGAAGTCGGTGAGCGGATAGTCGAGCTGCGGCGTCTCGTCGCTGCGCAGCTGCACGCGCCCGCCAGGTGACTGCGGGTGGAAGCCGTCACGCAAGAGCGCGAGTTGCACGTGCGTGCGCGGGAACTGCCTCAGCAGCTCGGCCTGCTCGGTGCCGAAACCGGGCACGGTGGACGCGAAGATCACCGGGTGCAGTGGCGGGGCTTCGAGCTTGTAGCCGATGGGGCCGTCGATGGGCTGCGTATCGAGGAAGTGATCGCTGTAGATGGTTTGCGGCGCGCCGCTCCAGCCTTCGACCGGCTGGTCGAACAGGGAAGCGGATGCGATCGTCGGGTGCAGGAAGGTGCGCTGGCCCAGGCGGTCGTGCGGGTCGGGGATGTCGGAGCGCAGCAGCAGGGCCGGCGAATTGATGGCCCCGCCGGACAGGACATAGTGCCGGGCCTTGATGCGCACCGTCTTGCGTGATGTCGCGCTGCCGTCGGCGGCCACCGGCACGCACACGAGGGCGCTGACTCGCGACCCGGTGCGCTCGAATTCCTGGGCGCGCGTCTCGACCAGCAGCAGCGCGCCGCGTTCCAGCGCCGCCGGGATGGTGGTGACCAGCATCGACTGCTTGGCGTTGGTGGGACAGCCCATGCCGCACGAACCCAGGTTCCAGCAGCCCTTGACGTTGCGCGCGATGGAGGCGGCAGAGATGCCGAGCTGCATTGCACCGCGCCTCAGGAGGTCGTTGTTTTCGTTGGGCGGGGCGAGCCACGGGCCGATGTTCAGGCGGCGCTCGGCCTGGGCGAACCAGGGCGACAGCGCCGCGTCGGTGTAGTCCTTGAGTCCGAAATGCTGCTGCCAGTAGGCCAGCGTGGCCGAGGGCGTGCGGAAGGAGCTGGTCCAGTTGACGGTGGTGGAGCCGCCCACGCATCGCCCTTGCAGGATGGTGATGGCCTTGTCGGCCGTCTTGCGGCCCAGGCTCTCCTGGTAGAGCGACGGGTAGGCCTCGGACTCGAGCTGGCGGAAGTCGCTGCTGGTCTTGAGCGGGCCTTCCTCGACGATCACGACGTCGAGGCCCGCCTGGGTGAGCAGCTCGGCGGTGATGCCCGCGCCCGCGCCGCTGCCGACGATGGCGACGTCGCAATCGATGCGCTCGGGCAGCGCACCGTGCTGGCCGCCCAGCACTTTCCAGCCGCGGGCGAGGCCCTCGCGGATCGGGTCGGGTTGTTTGCTCATCAGATGTCGGTGGGGCCGGGATATCCCATCAGGTGCCAGGTGGACGGCGCCGCGAAGTAGCTGGCGCTCGCAAGCTCGTGCAACGCGTGATAGGCCTGCTGCCGGACCTGCGAAGGCGCCACGCGCATCAGCTGCAGCGCGGCCTGGATCCGCGGCACGCTGGCGGTGGACCAGTCGTCGGCGAGGCCGGTGAGCCATTGCCGCCCCGGCGTGGTGTTGAGCAGCGCCAGGAGTTGCGCGAGTTCGTCGCGGAGGGCCTTCGGAAGCGCCGCAATGGTGTCGTCCAGCCGCTGCAGCCACTGCGCGAGTGCCGCCTCTCGGGCGGCGGCTTCCGCGGGAAGGCTGCCGTCGAGCAACGCATTGCCCACGGCCCGGAAGATGCGGCGGCCGCTGTCGGACAGGCGCCCCTTGCTGACGCCGGGGCGCCAGTAGGCAATACCGCCGCCGGCCACCGCCAGCACGACGGCGGCGCCAGCGCCGACGCGCAGCAGCGTGCGCCTTTCGAGGGAGGGAAGCTTGTCGCGCAGAGTCATCATCGGCGGGCAGTGTTGCATCATTCGCGCCAGGCGCCCTAGGGACGCGGTCCTATTTCCCGTCCTGACTTACCCGAGTGAACCCTGATGGCAACGAACCCGAAGAGCGACGAAGCCGACGCGATCGTGCAGGAACTGCGGATCGTTTCCGCGGAGCGTGCAGTCCGCATGGCAGAGCCCGGCCTCGCGGTGCGCGTGCAGGCGCTCAAGCACTACCAGCAGAAGAGGTTCCGCCGGACGTATGCGGACCTACTGAACGACGCGAGACACCGCGATGCGGCGCAGTTCTTCCTCGAGGAGCTGTACGGGCCGAAGGACTTCGAGGAGCGTGACGCGCAGTTCATGCGCATCGTGCCTGCGGTGCGCCGGATGTTCCCACAGGAGATCGTCCACACGGTGGCGAACCTGGCCTCGCTGCATGCCCTGTCCGAGACGCTCGACACCGAGATGGGTCGCCGGTTGCCGGGCGACGTGGTGACGGCAGTCGACTATGCAGCGGCGTGGCGCGCGACCGGGCGGCCACAGGCGCGGGAGCAGCAGATTGCGCTGACGCTTGCGGTGGGCGAGTCGCTCGACCGCTACACGCGCGTGCCGATGATCCGCACCACGCTGCGCATGATGCGCGGCCCGGCACGCGCCGCGGGCATGAGCGAACTGCAGCGGTTTCTCGAGACAGGCTTCGACACCTTCAAGGCCATGCGAGGGGCGGAGCACTTCCTTCGATGCATTGCCACGCGCGAACGAGCGCTGGCCACTGCGCTGTTCGCTGAGACATCTGTCGCACGGGCGACAGGCAGCAACGTAGGCGACACCGACCCGTTAGGACAATTACCGTAGCCGCTGCGGGAAGCCGACACGAACAATGGACTCAGTTTTCCGACGAGGAGTTGAACGTGGACATGGCCGTCAAGAAACCTTGGCTCAAGAACTACCCGCCCAACGTTGCAGCGGAGATCGACTCGGCGGCCTATCCCTCGCTGACCGCGCTGCTGGAAGAGGCATTTCGCAAGCATGCGGCACGCGATGCTGCAGCCTTTCTGGACCAACGCATCAAGTTCCGTGACGTCGACGACATGTCGGTCGCGTTTGGCGCCTGGCTTCAGTCGAAGGGGCTGAAGAAGGGCGACCGCGTGGCGGTGATGATGCCGAACGTGCTGCAGTACATGGTGGTCATCGCGGCCATCCTTCGGGCGGGGTTGGTGGTCGTGAACGTGAACCCGCTGTACACGCCTCGCGAGCTCGAGCATCAGCTGAAGGACTCTGGTGCCTCGGCCATCATCATCCTGGAGAACTTCGCGACCACGCTCGAGGAAGTCGTCGACAGGACGCAGGTGAAGCACGTGGTGCTGGCGGCGATGGGTGATCTGCTCGGGTTCTGGAAAGGGCAGCTGGTGAACTTCGTCGTGCGGCACGTTCGCAAGATGGTGCCCGAGTACAAGCTGCCGCTGGCCGACGGCCGCACCGTCACGCGCTTCAACATGGCCCTGGCCGAGGGCTCGCGCATGAGCCTTTCGCGACCCAACATCGGCCCGGATGACGTGGCCTTCCTGCAGTACACGGGTGGCACCACCGGCGTGTCGAAGGGCGCGACGCTGCTGCACAGGAACGTGATGGCCAACATCCTGCAGACCGAGGCCTGGTTCAAGCCCATGCTCGATCAACTGGGCGACAAGCCGTTGACCGTGGTGTGCGCACTGCCGCTGTATCACATCTTCGCGCTCACCATCTGCTACATGATGGGCGCGCGGTTGGGGATGATGAACCTGCTGATTCCGAATCCGCGCGACATCCCCGGGTTCATCAAGACGCTCCAGAAGTACCGCATCAACATGTTCCCGGCGGTCAACACCTTGTTCAACGCACTGGCGAACGACCCCGAGTTCGCGCGACTCGACTTCTCCGAACTCGTGGTGTCCAACGGCGGTGGCATGGCCTGCCAGCAAGCCACAGCCGAGAAGTGGCTCAGGATCACGGGCTGCCCGGTGGTCGAGGGCTATGGCCTCTCGGAAACGTCACCGGTGGCCACGAGCAACCGACTCGATCTGCGGGAGTTCAGCGGCACGATCGGTGTGCCGATCCCGTCGACGGAGATCGCGATACGTGACGACGACGGCAGGGACCTGCCGTTCGGTGAGCCTGGCGAGATCTGCATCAGGGGACCGCAGGTCATGGCTGGCTACTGGAACCGCCCCGACGAGACAGCGAAGGTCATGACGCCCGACGGCTACTTCAAGTCGGGCGACGTCGGCGTGATGGACGAGCGGGGCTACATCAGGATCGTCGACCGCAAGAAGGACATGATTCTCGTGTCGGGCTTCAACGTCTATCCGAACGAGATCGAGCAGGTGGTCAACATGCACCCGGGCGTGCTGGAGTGCGCGGCGGTGGGAGTGCCTGATGAAAAATCAGGCGAAGCGGTCAAACTGTTCGTCGTAAAGAAGGATCCGACGCTCGCCGAGGAGGATCTTTCCGACTACTGCCGGGAGAACTTCACCGGCTACAAGCGGCCGAAGTACATCGAGTTCCGCGACGATCTGCCGAAGACCAATGTCGGGAAGATTCTTCGTCGGGAATTGCGGGCCGGTAGTTAGAACTCGATAAGGCTGGCGGCGAGGCAGCCGGGCGGCTGCCTTTTCGATCGGCGGCAAATAAGATGCGCCCCCAAAGCAAAAACGCCCGACCAGCTGGTCGGGCGTTTTGCGAGTTAATAGCCTGACGATGTCCTACTTTCACACGGGAATCCGCACTATCATCGGCGCTGAGGCGTTTCACTGTCCTGTTCGGG
>NZ_SWAR01000011.1 GCF_006386545.1 Methylibium rhizosphaerae
TAACAGAAATGCGCGCGTCATCCAGGCGTTGCTTAGCAGCGAGACGACATACCGTCGGCCAGTGACTGCTTGACGAGCAGCAACCACCACCCATCCCCCCGCCCTTCCCACCAGCGGGAAGGGAGCGCCCAACGACGTCCACAAGGAAAGACACCAACGCAGGGTCGGACCAGCATACTGAGACCCTGAACTACCTTCCGGTTGGGGCGTACGCCTCAAGCCGAACTGCTGCTGAGGACGGGATGCGCGAATCTCATCGAGGCTGCGGGCATGCGACAAACTTGCCCACCAAGCAAGCCGTATACATGTACGCAGAGCAACTTGACATCATCAGCGCGGGCCCTCTGGACCGTGGCCGCGTCGAGCTTGACAATGTGTCTGATGAGACCTAAAAGTTAAGTCTGCTTACGCGGCTGTGCGGGTGCTGCACCCTTCTCGTTCGAATGAAGCGGACGCGAATTCACACGGCTCCCAATGGTTTCGAAGGGGGTGATCTGTGAATCGCCGAACGCTTCTGCTCGCCTCAGCGCATGTGGGCTTATTCAGCATGGCTCGTCCGGTGCGAGCGCAGCAGCAACCGCGGATCGTTTTTCTAAACCCAGGCGAGTCCGTCGAACGCGGAGCCGGTCCGTATTGGCAACTCGTGGCCCAGGCGATGTCACATGCCGCGGCGAGCCTGGGTATGAACCTGGAAGTGCTCTACGGCGAGAGAGACCACCTGGTGACGCTGCGCCAGGCCGAGCAGTTGGCTCAGCGCGCCGACCCGCCGGACTATGTTGTGATCGTCAACGAGAAGCTCACGGCGCCGACGATTCTGCAGATGTTCGCCCGATCCTCTGCAAAGGTACTTCTGATCCACAACGACCTCACGCCCGAGCAACGGCGCGAGATCGGCAACGAGCGCCAGAAGATCAGCAACTGGATCGGCACGATAACGTCGAACGGGAGAAGCAGCGGCTACACGCTCATTGAATACCTGTACGGCCGGCTTGGCGATCGCGAGCCACGCATCATCGCCATCACCGGCGATCCACGGACCCCAGTCTCACGCGAGCGAGCCGACGGCATGGAAGACTATGTCGTTCATGCCAAACGCGGCACCATTCATCAGCTCATGTTCGGAGACTGGACCTATAACGACGCCGAGCAGAAGGCATCCGTTCTGCTCGCACGCTATCCGGACACGAACATCATTTGGGCCGCCAACGATGCAATGGCGCTCGGCGCGCTGCGTGCCGTGAAGGCGAAGGGCGCCCCGGTCCTCGTCGGCGGAATGGGCGGCTGGCCCAACGCATTGGTCAGCGTGCGCGAGGGCGGTCTTACGGCAACCGCTGCCGGCGGCTCTCTCATCGGCGCATGGGCGACGGTGCTCCTCCACGACTATTACCGCGGGCGCGATTTCGCGGGACATGGAGGACTGAATCAGTCATTCGATCAAGTCATCGTCCACCGTCAGAACCTCGATCGGTTCGATCAGGTCGTCATGAAGGGGTTGAACATGCTCGACGTCGCACGCTATTCCAAGTTCCTGAACCCGGCGCCCGGTCCTTATCGGTTCAGCCTGACAGACCTGGTGAACGGCCGCGGGTAGCAGCGCGCTCCACTTGGAACCCATCAGGACGTCTTTGCGCAGGCGAGCGAACGCCTGTTCGACCAGCGGTCTAGGGTCTGCGAACGCTATTTGGAGCTTCACGCCCAGGAATATCCCGCGGCGGCCGCAGCCATTTACTCGGCGGCTGGATGCACCCACCGCAGCAGCACGGCGCGCAGATCCTGCTCGTTGATGGGCTTGACCACGACGTCGTTCATGCCCGCATCCAGGCACTTCTGACGATCCTGCTGCATTGCGTTGGCTGTCATTGCGGCGATCGGCAGCTTCTGCAGTGCCCTGATCTTGCGGATTTCCCGCGTCGCCGTGACACCGTCCATGACCGGCATCTGCATATCCATGAAGACCAGGTCGTAGGACGCTTGCTGCACCATGTGCAGCGCGATCTGGCCGTTGCCGGCAACATCCACGACCAGGCCGAAGTCTTCCAGCAGTTCGGTGGCCACCAGTTGGTTTATGTCGTTGTCCTCCACCAGCAGCACGCGCGCGCCGTGCAGCGCCACGAGGCGCCCGTCGGCTTGGTCAGCCTCGTCACCCGCCATTGCCCTGACGCCCTGCCGTTCGCCCAGCGCGCTCATGGTGATGTCGAACAGGGGCGAGGCGGTGACTGGTTTGATCAGCACGTTGTCGATGCCGATTGCGTTCGCTTGCTGTAGCAGTTCCTCACTACCGTAAGCTGTCACCATCAGAAGCAGCGACGGCCCCTCCAGTCCGAGTGCCTTGATGCGGCGCGCCGTCTCCATTCCATCCATGCCCGGCATGCGCCAGTCCAGATAGATGACGTCGTAGGGCGTGGCCTGGGCCGCGGCCCACCGAACTTCGTCCACTGCGGCTGCTCCAGAGGATACTTGCATCGCGGTGAAGGTCATGCCTTCGAGCATAGTGACCATGGCGGCCCGGGCGTACGCGTTGTCGTCCACTACCAGGGCGCGCCGTCCCCGCAGCTCGGGGTTCGGCATGAGAGTGCGTTCGCGTGCGGTGCTGATCCCCAGCCGCGCCGAAAACCAGAAGGTGCTGCCCTTGCCGTATTCGCTCTCCACGCCAACCTCGCCGCCCATCAGCTGGGCCAGCCTCTTGGAAATCGCCAGGCCCAGGCCGCTCCCTCCGAATTTGCGCGTGATGGAAGTGTCAGCCTGCGAGAAGCTTTGGAACAGCCGGTCCAGCTGCTCGAGCCTGAGGCCGATGCCGCTGTCGCGCACCCGGAAATTGAGCATCACATGGTCTTCGGTGCGCTCGCTGGCCCGCACCGAAATGACGATCTCGCCTTTCTCGGTGAACTTCACCGCGTTGTTGGCGTAGTTCAGCAGGATCTGTCCCAGCCGCAGAGAGTCGCCGACCAGGTACGACGGTACGCCAGGAGCCACGTCAAACACCAACTCCAGACCCTTCTCGCGGGCTTGCTCGCCGATTACGCAGGCGAGGTTGTCCAGCAGAGGTTCCAGCTTGAAATCGGCGTGCTCCAGGTCCAGCTTGCCGGCCTCGACCTTGGAAAAGTCGAGGATGTCGTTGATCACGCCCAGCAGGTGCTGGCCAGAGGTCAGGACCTTGATGATGTGGTCACGCTGGGGCGGCGTCAGCCCGGTCTTGAGTACCAGTTGCGACAAGCCGATGATGGCATTCATGGGCGTGCGGATTTCGTGGCTCATGTTGGCCAGGAAGGCGCTTTTGGCCTCGCTGGCCTCCTCGGCACACCGCTTGGCTTGCTCCAGCTGCGCCGTGCGCTCGTGCACTGTCTGCTCCAGCCGCTGGGTGAAATCGCGCAGGCGGTCAGCCATGGTGTTGACGCGGGTCGCCAGCCGGCCCAGCTCGTCGCCGGACCGGACGGTGCAGCGCGCGTCCAGGTCGCCGCCGGCCACGCGGTCCACCATTTCCTCCAGCCTCGCAATCGGTGCCTGCACTATGCGCCGCAGCAGTACGAAGGTGAGGACATACACCAGGGCCACCATGCCGGCCAGCAGCGCCGCGATGGTGTTGCGCGCGTGCGCGATCGCCTGTTCGGCCACCGAGCGGCTTAGCACCATGCGCACCTGCCCGATCTCGCGCAGCGGGCCGCCCGGGGCCGCGTGGCGGATGACGACCACACGCTCCACGCCGTGGGCCAGCTCTTCAGGGCTGCCCTTGACCACTTCGGCCACGGTGCCGTAACTGACGGCGGTGACATGCAGCAGCGCGACCTCGGAATTGGGCGACAGCGCGGCGAGCTGGCGCGCGACGGAATCCCGGTCCACGTTCCACAGCGGCAGCGCGAGCGACTCACTGAGCAGCGCCGAGACGTGCGTGGCCCGCGCTTCGAGTTCCTGCAGGCGGCGATCCCGCTCGCGTTCGACGAACACGAAGGCGATGCCCGCGGCGAACAGCGCAACCAGCAGCCCGATGACCAGCATCAGCTTGGTCTGCAGGCCGGCTGCCAGTGTGAAGGCCGGCATGGGGTCAGCTTGTGCGGCTGCGCTCGGCCAGACGCTCCAACCTGAAGTCGAAGCCGCCGAGCCGCGGATTCAGGGCCTGGCCGGAGAAACCCACGCCGGGCAGCGCGCCCGGAGCCGGGATCACGTAGTCGGACGCGGGCACCGCCCGGGCCCGGAGTTGTGCCTGGCGCCGCATCAGCAGATGGTGGCCCTCGCCATACTGGACCTCCAGCCCCAACGCGTCGACCGCGGACTGCATGAAAGCGCTGACTATGCGCCACAACGGCCCGGCGCCGCGCCCTACCGACTCGCCGGGGTTGAAGAGTGCCAGCTGGGACACTGCCTGCTGGCCACGAAGTGCCGGCGCCGCTGCCAAGACTGCCGCCTGCCTGCCCAAACGCAACACATTGCGCCGGGGAATCCCGATCCTCTGCACGCTGTGCTCCTGACCCCCTGCAGCCGATATGAGAGATTACATCGCAGCGGGATGCGAATGGGGAAGATACCTAGGCGGTCTCCTTATCTACTAGTTCGGGTACGTATTGTTCAGGCTTGCGCCGCGCCCTCTCCGGCCCATCGGCCAAATGCTGCGGTGGCGCTTGCCGAGGCCTGTCAGGATGTGCCAGTTCGGCATCCTGGTGCACTGAGGCTGCGCTGCGCGCAATGCGGCCACGACAAGCTGCTCGCGTTCAGCTGCAAGCGCCGAGAAACGATGCAAGCGCTGTTGGCGGTGCGCTCGGTGCTCTGAAAATTGCTTGGTCCTTGCGGTAGCGGTCGTCCGCGTATGTCGGGTGTTGGCCGGGTCCGTGAGTTCGGGCCCACGCCCCGACAGCCGACCCTCGCGGGCGAAGGGGTGAGGACCAAGGTCAGCTATCTGGTCGCGCTGTTGACTGACGTACGCAGCTGTTTAGGGTTATCGGACACCTGCCCGGGTGCCGCGATCAAGCGTTGCGTTGTCCCGGGGGTACGGGTCGGGGTACCAGCAAGTATGGTTAAGCTAGAAACAATGCATGCATGCGCATTGCCGATGATCATTCGGGAGAGGCCCGAGCACCAGCTATAAATTCGCCGACGTCCGCAGAGTCCGCGAAGCTCTCCCAAAGCCCCGCCAGTCAACGACCGCCCAGCTCGCGGACCCTGAGCCGGCGTTCATCGCGCGCTTGACGCCGTCGTCCACCATCCAAGCCGCCGCTCAGGCGGGCGCACCGGCGCCGGGCTCGTCCGGACGCCGCCACATCGGCACGAAATGCGTGTCGTCGCAATGCAGGTAGACCGCCGGGTCGTCCGGCGAGCCGACCGACTGCAGCGCGCTGAGGCCGAGCCCCTCGCCCTGCTGCCGGAAGGTATGCACCTGCAGCTCGAGGGCGCGTGCGATCACGTGCATGGCGCCGTTGTCGTCCTCGAACATCTCCCCGTCGCGGCTCAGCCCGAGCCGGTCGGCCGCCTGGCGCAGGCGCTGTGCAAGGTGGTCGACCAGGGGCTGCCCGCCATCCGCACCGCGCGGGCGCTGCAGCTTGAGCTGGGCCATTGAGTCGAACCAGCAGGCATTCCCTCTCCCGCTCGCCTCGCCGCGCTTGAACAGGCGCTGCGCCTGCGACGCCGTCCAGACCTCCCCGGGAGGAACCGCCGCGGCCGGCAGCCCGTGGGCAGGTCGTCCCTGTTCCTGCAGCCAGCCTGTCTGTGCAAGGGAGCGGCGCAGCACGCCGGCCTGCGCGGCGATCTCCCGCACATCGTTCGCCACGGTGGGTGACGGCCGGAAGTCGGTCTCGCGCTCCAGCTGCCGCACGACACCGCGAAAGCTCCGCCGCCCCGCCTCCAGCAGGCCGTGCAGCACCTGCTGCACCTGCTCCCGTCCCACCGGCACATCGAAGGCCGGCGCCGCACCGAGCCGGCGCAGCACGGCCACGCCTGTCTCCGCGGCCTGGTGCAAGGCGACGATCTGTGCATCGCCCGGGCTCAGGGGCACATCGGCCGCAGCGACGGAGGAAGCCCGCGGCCGCAGCGGGGCCGCCACCGACGCATCGTCCTTGCGCGACGGCACATCCAGCGCACGCCGCTTGACGGGTTGCTGCGGTGCCGGCGCGCCGCGCTTGGCCGGCATGCGCAGGGCAACGCGGGAATCGGTGCGCGGTGGCTCGGCACGCGAGGCAGCACGCGGCGGCGTCCCTGGAGCGTCGGAGTCGCTGTCAGTGTCGTGGTCGACCGTCAGCCGGCCTTCGCGGCTGCGCGTGACATAGGTCGGGATCCCCTGCCGGACATTGCGGTCGATCACGCCCTCGGTGTCCGAGAAAGCTTGCGCCGTCCGGCCGAGCCAGAAGGGCCCGCGCCGCGCTTGGTCGTCGAGGCCGATCTCGTCGGCACAGGTGCCGCACGGGCGCATGGTGCCGGCCAGCTGGCTCGGGTCGAGCGGTCGTCCGCGGGCCTCCTTCGACCATTGATCGAGACGGCGCTCGGCATGCAGCCTCAGCTCCTTGCCGTCGAGCGCGAACGCCTCGATAGGCACCACGAAGGACTTGGCGCGGATCGCATCGAGCACCTGGCGGGCGGCCGGGTCGACCGCCGCGCCCGGGGTGTCCTCGGCCAGCCCTTGAAGCAGCTTTCGGGCGTGGCGTGCCTGGCGCGGTGCCAGCTGCCCGGTGTCGAGCGCCTGACGCGCCGCATCGGCCAGCCCCCCGCTGTCAAGCAGATCGCGGATCCGGCGCGCATCCGCGTTGCGCCCCGTCGCGATGGCGATGGAGCCCGAGTCCGGGTCGAACTGGCACTGCACTTCCAAGGTCCCCGGCAAGGCCTCGCGCAGGGCCGTCGACAGCCAGCGCAGCACCTGCCGGGATCGCTCGCCCTCGTAGGAGCGTGGATCGCGCACGAGTTCCGGATTGGCCGCATAGAGATTGTCGAGCTGCCTGCCCTTGCCGTCGGCCGGGTCGCCGGCAGGTACCACGAAGAGTTTCACCGGCTCGTTGAACGCAGGCGCGAATTCGACGCGCTTCATGGTCGAACGCTCCGAGGGACGCGGCGCCGTCCCGCCCTGTGCCAGCGTGCCCAGTGTGGCGAGCAGCTCGTCGAGGCCCTTCGAGAGATGGGGCTCGAGATGGGTGAGGTGCGGTTCGATCTCCGCGCGAGGGCGCACCCGGCCACCGGGAGCTGCCACGAGCGCGAAGACATCGGGCAACACGCCCCGCCGGCGCGCGGCCTCCTCGGGCGAGAGGGTGGCGTCGCGCCGCAGGTCCGCGAGCGCCTTGCCCGCCTCGGGCAGGCGGCCCCGCAACGTCTGCAAGACCTCGGCGGCACGGACAGGGGCGACCGGCAAGGCAGCGGCTTCCCGGGCCAGACCCACGCCCGCGAGCGCCTTGCGCAGCGGCTCACGCTGGTCCCGGTAGTCGGGATACGTCGCCACGGCCTTCGGATCGGCCAGCCGCACCTTGCCGTCCTGGACGGTGATCAGCTTGAGCAGAAGGGTGTCGGAGGTGTCGAGTTGACGGGACAGGCCTCTCGCGGAAAGTGGCCCGTCCGACTTCTGTTCCCAGCCCTTAGCTGCCCGCAGGGTACGCACCAACAGGCGCGCGGAGACGACGTTCTCGGCGGGGGCTTGCGGGGCATCGGGCAGCGCTTCGGCATGCTCCGCGTGCCCCAGGCGCACCAGGAGCTCCCGCAGCTCGGGCAGCCGCTCGGCATATCCGTCGAGGCGGGTAAGACTCGACACGCCGCTCCGCGGCGCGCCATTCGCCTTCAGCCAGCGGGTGATGGTGCTTCCCTTGGTGCCGATCTTCTGCGCAACGTCTGCCAGCGTATCCGGATTGCGAACCAGGTCCGGCCGCTCGATGCGATCGCGCATCGCCTGCAGTGCCCGCACCAGCAGGTCGGCGTCCACATGCTGCTTCACCTCCGCCGGCGGTGGCAGATCGCCCTGGTGCAGATCGAGCTTCCGGGCCAGTTCCTGCAATGGCGCGCGCAGACGCTCGTACTCCGGCATGCGAGCCAGGCTCTTCGCCAGGCCCGCCTTCTCCCATCGGCTCTTCCCCACCCATTCACGCACTCGCTGCACTGTAAACCCGCGTTCCGCCGCGATCTCGAGGGGCGCCTTCCTGCCCGCGAAATCGCTCAGGATCGCGTGCACGTCCTCCGCCGTGAACCGCTTGCGAGGCCCGGGGCCGCGGGGCGCCATGACGGCCTTCTTGATCTCCTGTCTTCGCACCGCCTGCTCAGGCAGGGCGTCCGCGGCGCCCTGCTGGCCCAGGCCGCGCAGCGCGGCCTGCAGCTCGGAACGATGGGCCTCATAGCCGTTCAGCGCGCCAATTTCAAACGCGCGTTTCTGGATGACGCCCTCTTCGCTCACCCAGCTCGCGATGAACTCCCGCGAATGGTTCATCGAGCGTGCCATGTCGGCCAGCGGATCGGCTCCGGCGCCGGCCCCCGCACGGCCCTTGGCGGCAAGGACGGCCTGCAGCGTTTCCGTCAGAGCCTTCGCATCGAACGTCCGGCGCCTGCCCTTCCCCCGGGCCGGCTGAGGCTTGGCGGCCGCCACGGAGGCGGTGTGGGGGCGGGCGCAGACCTGGTCCAGCCGGCCGAGCGCGACCCTCGGCGCGAGGTCCGACGATGCAGCGTCGCGCGCCGGTGCGCGCGCCTGGAGCTCATGGGCGCCCGCAGGTGCGGCCCTGTCCGCGCGGGTAAGCGCGGGTGTCTGCCGTGATGCAGAGGCCGGCGTTTGGGGGTTCCATTCCGCCGACGATGACGATCCGCTGCTGATCGCCGGCGATGAAGATCCGCCGCTGATGCGATGTGTCATGGATGCTCCTCGCCGCCAAGCATGCCTTGCAGGGAGATGGGCGGCTGCAAGACGGCGCAACGCTGTCCCGATTGGCGAAGCCGGCTCCTACTTCACCAACGGTGCGGTGCGGTGCGGTGCGCGATCGGCGGTGCGCGAGGTCGCGCACCGGCTGCGGCGGTTGGTCCGTCGGCCTCGGTCGCATGCCATCGACATCGCTGCGCGGAGGAGCTCATCGTGCCGGCCCCTCCTTGGGCTCGGCAGCCGGTCCGGCGTGGTCGGGCGTTTCGCTCTTCTCCTTCCCTGGATCGTCATTCGCCCTCGACGTGCGCATTTCTATGGTTTGCGCGCGCTCCTTCGCGATCGCGTCTTCGACGCGTTCGACGAGGAGCACGAAGGCTTCGTCGGACGACTTGCGGCGATAGGGGCCTGCGTTGGCCTGGAAAAGGCAAGCCTCCTGGCGCAAGAAGGACTTCATCAGGTCGTAGTTCTTCCAATGCTCCCTGAGATGGAAGACTCCTTCGAGCGTCACGAGCACGGTGACGAGAAGGCTCAGCAGAGTTGGAATGATGGACGGCACGTCCTTCACGTTGATCAGCACAGGCACGGCCGCAGCCGCGACGGCAGCGACCGACGCCACGCAGAGATAGCTCCATCGATAGCGATCGCCCTTGCGTGCATAGGCCTCCGTCTTGTAATCAACCCGCGTTTGAAGGTAGGCCTCGGGTGTCCGTGCGGAGTAAGGTGAAGCAACCATCTTGATGCCCTCCTGCCTATGCTTGATCGTCAGTCCCCGGGGATCGTGAAGTGGAAGGTGGCGCCTTCGCCCGCAGCGGCCAGGGCCCAGATCCGCCCTCCGTGCCGGCGCACGATGCGGGCCGCGGTGGAAAGACCGATTCCGCTGCCCGGAAACTCGGCCGCCGCATGCAGCCGCTGAAACGGCTTGAACAGCCTGCCGGCGTGCTCCATGTCGAAGCCAACGCCGTTGTCGCGTACGAAGTAGGTCCGGCCATCGGGCTGCGTGGCAGCTCCAAACGCGATATACGCCTGGGCCTGGCGGCTGGTGTACTTCCATGCGTTACCCAGCAGGTTGGCAAGGACCACCCGCAGGAGCCCTGCATCACAGGAGGTCACCAGCTCCGGCATCGCCTCGAACCGGACCTCCCGCTGCGGCTCGCGCTGGCGCATCGAATCGATGATCTCCTGTGCCAGCACGCTCAGGTCGACCGGCCGGCACTTCAACTCGGCACGCGCCACGCGCGAAAACACCAGCAGGTCTTCGATGCTCTGGCCCATCCTGCGGGTGGCCTGCTGCACGCGATCGAGGCATTCGCGGGCCCCGCCGGTGAGCGAGTCGCCATGGTCTTGCAGCAGCACATCGCTGTATCCGCTGATCTGGAACAGGGGTGAGCGCAGGTCGTGCGCCAGCGCGTGGCCAAACGACTCCAGCTCCTCGTTCGCGCGCGCCACCTGGGCGCTCAGCTCTTCGCGCGCGCGGGCTGCAGAAATCAGCGTGGAAACTTCCATGGCCACCCGTTCGATGAAGCGTTGGTACGCGTCGTCGTAAGCGAGGCTCGGGCTGAGGCCCACGACGAGCACCGCGACGGTGCCCTGCCCGTCGCCGGTGACGATAGGCAAGGTGAGCGTACGCACCGGCCGGTCGCCGACGAGGACCGGCGCTCGCTCATCGGCAGCCGGTTGCCACCGGCCGTCAGCAGGATCCACGGCGTAGAGGCGGCAGAACGGAAGGTCCGCGGCATGCTGGCCGAGCACTTCGGCGGCCCGGCGCATCACCTCATGGGGCTGGGCGGCATGCGCGGCCAGGCTCGACAACGCATGCAGCACGCCGGTTCGGCGCTCGCCCAGCACGGCCTCGGAGACCTCGGTCATGAGCACAAGCACGGCTGCGACCCGCCCGTGGTCGTCGCGCAAGGCGCTGAGCGAAATGTTGAACCAGGCGTCCTCGGTGAAGCCGGAGCGGTCCACCGGCACCTGCCTGCGATCGAGCCGGACGGCTTCTCCCGTTTCGAGCACCCGCAACACCGATGGATGAATCACCGCATGCGCCTGCGGCCAGACGTCCTGCAAGGGCGACCCCAGGTGCTGCGGGTGGCGCGGGCCCAGAAGGACCGAGTAGCCCTCGTTGTAGAGCTGCAGATGCTGCTGACCCCACAAGATGGCGGCGGCTGCGGGCAGATCGACCAGCATGCCGAGGCAGTGATGCAGGGTGACCGGCCAGCCGTCGCGCGGACCGAGCGGCGTGGCGCTCCAGTCCTTGGTGCGGATCAGGTCGCCGACGGGAGCGCCAGCCTTCGCCATCGGTCGAGCCTCCCCTCGCCTTCGTTGAAGCATCGCCCGCGGCATGGCCGCCGGCGAGCTCAAAGCATAGTCGGCCGGGTCGGGCATGTCACGCCCGCACACTGCCCCGCCCCGCCCCCGCACCAGGCGATCAGCGCTGGAACGAGATTTCCTCGTTCGGCCTGCGCCCCGGAAGGTTCAGCACGGCGGTCGCAGCCGGGGTGCGGGCCACCACCTGCCCCGCCTTCACCACCATGAGCCGTGTCGCGCGCAGCCGGATCGCCTCCACCGGGTCACGCGCCTGCAGCAGCACCAGGTCGGCCCGGGCACCCGCTTCGAGGCCGTAGCCCTGCAGGCCCAGGATGCGCGCCGGCGCGCTGGTCACCGCCTCGAAGCACCGGCGCATCGCGGCCTGGCCGGTCATCTGGGCCACGTGCAGGCCCATGTGCGCCACCTCCAGCATGTCGGCGCTGCCCAGGCCGTACCACGGGTCCATCACGCAGTCGTGACCGAAGGCCACCTCCACGCCGGCGGCCAGCAGCTCGGGCACGCGGGTCATGCCGCGGCGCCGGGGGTAGCTGTCGTGCCGGCCCTGCAGGGTGATGTTGATGAGCGGGTTGGCGATCGCCGCGACGCCCGCCTCCCTGATGAGCGGCAGCAGCTTCGACACGTAGTAGTTGTCCATCGAATGCATGGACGTGAGGTGGGAGCCGGCCACGCGGCCCTGCAGGCCCAGGCGCTGCGCGTGGAAGGCAAGCGTCTCGATGTGCCGGCTCTGCGGGTCATCGCTTTCATCGCAGTGCATGTCCACCCGCAACCCGCGTTCGGCCGCCAGCTCGCACAGCCACTTCACGCTCTCGGCGCCTTCGCCGGCCGTGCGCTCGAAATGCGGAATGCCGCCCACCACGTCGACGCCCATGTCGAGGGCGCGCTTCAGGTGCTCCTTCGCACCAGGCGAACGCAACACGCCGTCTTGCGGAAAGGCGACCAGCTGCAGCTCCAGGTAGGGCTTCACCCGTTCGCGCACATGCAGCAGCGCCTCCACCGCGAGCAGCCTGGGGTCGCACACGTCCACATGCGAACGGATCGCCAGCAGCCCTTTGGCGACTGCCCAGTCGCAATAGGCGAGCGCGCGCTCCACGATCGCGTCCTGGGTGAGCTGCGGCTTCAATTCGCCCCACAGCGCAATGCCTTCGAGCAGGGTGCCGCTCTCGTTCACCCGCGGCAGGCCGTAGCTCAGCGTGGAGTCCATGTGGAAATGCGCGTCCACGAACGGCGGCGACACCAGCTGCCCGCCGGCGTCCAGGGTGTGCGCGGACTGCGCCTGCAGGGCCGGCTGCAAGGCCACGATGCGGCCGGACTCGATGCCGATGTCGATGTCGCGCCGCCCGTCGGGCAGCGTGCAGCCTCGCAAGATGAGATCGAGCATCTCAAGCTCCTTCGGTGTCGAGCCCGCATCCTCGCAGGATCAGCTCCACCACGTGCCGTGTCGCCCTCTCCAGGTCGGCCTGGGTCAGCCTGCGCCTGCCGAGCACCGCGCACACCTGCGGCTCGAAGTCCGCATAGGTCTGCGTCGCCGCCCAGATGGTGAAGAACAGGTGCGTCGCGTCCACCGGCGCCATGCGGCCCTGGGCCACCCAGGCGTCGATCACCGAGGCCTTGGCGCGCACCAGCGTGCGCAGCTCGCGGCGCAGCAGGGCACCCACCTCGTGCGCCCCATGCAGCAGCTCGTTGGCGAACACGCGCGACGCGTCGGGCCGCTCGGCGGTCAGGGTCATCTTGGCGCGGATGTAGCGCGCCAGGGCCTCGCCCGGCTCGGCTCGGGGTTCTATGGCGTCGGTGCCGGCCAGCCACAGCGTGAGGATGTTGCCCAGCACCGCGCGGTAGATCTCCTGCTTGGTGCGGAAGTAGTAGTGCAGGTTTGCCTTCGGCAGGCCGGCGGCTTCGGCGATCGCGGCCATCGTGGCGCCGGTGAAGCCCTTGCGCGCGAACACCGATTCGGCAGCGCGCAGGATCTCCGCCTCGTTGGCCTGGCGGATGCGGCCCTTGCGTGCGGAGGTGTCGGCCGCAACGGCAACCGCAGCGGCAGCGGCGTGGGTCATTTGGTGCCGAAGATGCGGTCGCCCGCGTCGCCCAGCCCCGGCACGATGTAGCCGTGCTCGTTGAGCCGCTCGTCGATGGCCGCCAGCGTGATCGGGACGTCGGGGTGCGCCGCCTGCACCGCACGCACGCCCTCGGGGGAGCCGAGCAGGTTCACCAGCTTCAGCGAGCTCACGCCCACTTCCTTGAGCCGGTGCAGCGCGGCGATCGCCGAGTTGCCGGTGGCCAGCATCGGATCGACCACGATGACCAGCCGATCGTGGATGTCTTCGGGCACCTTGAAGTAGTACTCCACCGGCTCCAGCGTTTCAGGGTCGCGGTACAGCCCGATGTGCCCCACGCGTGCCCCCGGCAGCAGGTCGATCATGCCGTCGAGCATGCCGTTGCCGGCGCGCAGGATGGACACGAGGCACAGCTTCTTGCCGCTGATGACCGGCGACTCGCAGGTCGCCACCGGCGTGGTCACGGTGATCATCTCGGTGGGCAGGTCGCGCGTCACCTCGTAGGCCAGCATCGCGGCGATCTCGCGCACCAGGCGGCGAAAGTTGTCGGTGGTGGTGTCGGCGCTGCGCACATAGGTGAGCTTGTGCTGCAGCAGCGGGTGGTTGACGACGGTGACGGTCATGGTCTCCTCCTCAGAACACGGTGCCGTCGCTGTCGATCGCGACCGGCGGCGGCCCGCCCTCGCGCCGTTGCGCGGCGATGCGCCGGCCGGCCGCCCAGGTGCCGCCCTCGAGCACGCGCGCCAGCGGGAACTCGGCCTCGCTCCTGCCGAGCTGTGCGCGCACGGCCGCCGCGATGCGGTCGAGCGCGACCACGGTGACGGCGCGCCATTCGACGATGGGCTCGTCGGCCACCGTCCAGCGCCGGGCGAAGAAACCCGCGTCGCGCGGACGCAGCAGGCCGAGGTCGAGCAGCAGGCCGCCGTTGCGGTATTCGGGCAGGCCGGTCAGGGCATCGAGCCCGGTCACCTCGAGGCCGGCTTCTTCCAGCGGTTCGAGCAGCGAGTAGGTGAGCCACTGGGTGAGCTTGTGGAATGGGACCAGGCTGTCGCGTGCTGCCGGATGGCGCCAGCAATCGCCCAGCGACACCCCGCCCAGCTCGATGCGCCCCGGCCACACCGGGCCGAGCGCGCGCAGCAGGGTGGCGAGCACGAAGCCGGCTTCGATGCGCCCGTCCTGCGCATGCAGCCGGATGAAGTCGAGCAGGTGCCCGAGCCGGCCCGGCGAGCCGAAGACCACCGGCGTGGCAAACGCCACCTCGCCCAGCCGCCGCAGCAGCGCGGCCCGGCCCTCGAGGCCGACCAGCGGGTTGTCCGCCCCCACCTGGAAGGCCTCGGCCACCCGATGCGTCTGCAGGTGCGCCAGCGCGGTCGCATCGCTGCGCAGCGGCTGGCCGGCGTGGGACGAGAACGCGCCCGACTCGAACAGCGCCAGGCTCGCCACGCCCAGGCCTTCTGAGCGGGCCAGCGTCATGCCGTGCGGTGCATCGGCATAGCGCCAGGCAGCGCCGGCGCCGGCATCGAGCAGCACGCTGGGGATCACCAGGTCGATGCGGGTCCGGGCGCGCTCCTGCGCATCGAGGCTGCACGACGGCGTGCGGGCCACCAGCTCGGACCACCGGTCGATGCCGCCCGCCTCGAAATGGCGCCAGCGGCTGTGATACGGCACCCGCAGGTCCGGGTAGTGCTCGCGCAGCGTCTCGACCACGTAGGCGGCGGTCGGCTCCAGTTGCTGCGGCAGCCAGGCGAAGTGCGGCGACTCGCCGCGCTCCACGCGCGCCATGACCTGCGCGCAACGCTCCCGCACCGCCTCGGCGGTGAGCAGCGCGGAGGCCGGGTGGTCTTCCGGCACCGGCGTGTGCCACCCCGGCGCATGCGAATACGGCAGCCTCATTCCTGCAGCCCCCTGCCCTTGGCGAGCGCGAGCTCGGCAGCGTCGGGTGTGTATTGCGAGAAGTAGCCGGCAGCCTTCTTCGCGTCCATTTCCACGCGCGCATCGGCCGGGATCAGCGCATCGGGAATCGGCACCCGCTCAACCACCTCGATGCCCTGCGCGGTGAGCGCGCCGTGCTTCATGTTGCTCATCGAGGCCCAGCGGTCGATGCGGGTGATGCCGAGCCAGTGGAAGACATCGGGCATCAGCTCCTGGAAACGCATGTCCTGCACGCCGGCCACGCATTCCGTGCGCTCGAAGTAGGTTTCGGCGCGGTCTCCGCCGGCCTGGCGCTTGCGGGCGTTGTAGACGAGGAACTTGGTCACCTCGCCGAGCGCCCGGCCCTCCTTGCGGTTGTAGACCACGAGGCCCACGCCGCCCTGCTGCGCCATCTCGATGCACACCTCGATGCCGTGGGCCAGGTAGGGCCGGCAGGTGCAGATGTCGGAGCCGAAGACGTCGGAGCCGTTGCACTCGTCGTGCAGGCGGCAGGCCACCCGGGTCTCGGGCCGCCCCAGCTTTGCCACGTCGCCGAAGAAATACAGCGTCATGCCGCCGATGGGCGGCAGGAACACCTTGAGGTCCGAGCGCGTCACGAGCTCCGGGAACATGCCGCCGGTCTGCTCGAACAGGCTGCGCCGCAGCGTGCTTTCCTTGATGCCGAATCGCGCGGCCAGCCCGGGCAGGTACCACACCGGGTCGATGGCCGCCTTGGTGACCCGCACGTCGCCGTTGGCGGACAGGATCTCGCCGTCGGGCTCGAGCCGCCCCGCCGCAATGGCGCCCAGCAGCTCGGGCATGTTGATGTGCGCCTTGGTGACTGCGATGGTGGGCCGCACGTCCACCCCGGCGGCAATCGCCTCGCCGAACGCGCTCGACACGAGGTGGCCCCAGGGGTCGAGCGAGACGATCTTCGTCGGGTCCGCCCATTGCGGGTGCGGGCCGATGCTTTCGGCCGGCGCGGTGTTGGTGAGGTCGGGCCGGTGGTCGCGCTGCAGCGCGCCGGAGGCCACCGCCAGGGCGCGGTACACGGCGTAGGCGCCCGAATGCGTGCCGATGGCATTGCGCATCGCCGGGTTGGTGAGGCTGGCCACCACCGGACCGCGCTCCGCCGCGCTGGCCGCGCCCCAGTGCAGGTCGAGGAAGCCCCCTGCCTTGCGGCCGCGCGGGTGCGAGGTGAGGACGATGTGCTCGGACATGGAGACCTCCGGAACCTGACCGATCGGTCAAGTTTCTGCCGCTGAAGCGAGTTGCGTGCCAGCACTTACCCGGAGTCGTGCATGGGTGGGCGTGCTGAAGCGCACGCCGCACCAAATGCACGCGGCTATGATTCGCCCCACTCCGCCCTCCACTCCAGCCGCAAGCAGGCTCTGCGCATGCCTCAACTGCCCCCCGTGACCCAGGCGCTGCTCCTTATCAACACGGGCGTGTTCTGCCTGCAGTTCCTGTTCGGCTTCTGGATGGACCGCCTGTTTGCACTGTGGCCGCTCGGGACCGGCTTCCTGCCCTGGCAGGTGGTGAGCTATGCCTTCCTGCACGGCGACTTCGGCCACCTGTTCTTCAACATGCTCGGCTTGTGGATGTTCGGCTCCGAGCTCGAGCAAGTGTGGGGCCGCAAGCGCTTCATCCAGTTCTATACGGCCAGCCTGCTGGCCGGCGCGGTGGTGCAACTGCTGGTGGCGCCGCTGCTGGGCTCGCAGGCACCGGTGGTCGGCGCCTCGGGCGCGTTGTTCGGACTGCTGCTGGGCTATGCGCTGCTGTTCCCCAACCGCACCATCATGCTGCTGATCCCGCCCATCCCGATGAAGGCGCGCACCTTCGCCATCGTGTTCGGCGTGCTGGCACTGGTGCTGGGGGTGAGCAACACGATGCGCGGCGTCGCGCACTTCGCCCACCTGGGCGGCATGCTCGGCGGCTGGCTCATGATGCGCTACTGGCGGGGGCAGCCGCCCTTCGGCCGTCACCGCTGACGCGCCGGCCGGGGCATGCCCGGTCCGCACCGCGAATGCCCGTGCGCAAGGAAGGGCCTCGCACATCGCTCCATGCTTGCATGCATCGCGTCTTGCGCTGGAGGACGCCATGCATGCCCCCCACCCGTCTCGCCATCTGGTCATCGCCCTGCTGACCGCCGTGCTGCTGGGGCTTGCCTCAGCCACCCTCGCCGCGCCCGCCCCGCAGCCCGGCGCACCGACAGGCGACGCGCAGGTCCAGGCCCTCGCCCGTGCCAGCAATGCAGTGATCGGCGTGAGCGTGCGCGCCACCGACGGCGCGCTTTCGAGCGACACCCTGGGCCGCGAGCGCAATGGCTCCGGCGTCGTCATCGACGACGGCCTGGTACTCACCATCGGCTATCTCATTCTCGAGGCGGAAGACATCGACCTGCACCCCGACGACGGCGGCAGCGTGCCGGCCCGCATGGTGGCCTATGACGTGGCCACCGGGTTCGGACTGCTTCAAGCGCTGCTGCCGCTGCGGCTCGCACCCGTGCCGCTGGGCAATGCGCTGGACGTGGCTGAAAACGAGCCGCTGATGTTCGCCAGCGGCGCCGACGGCCAGGGCACGGCCGGCTCGCTGAGCGTGGCGCGGCTGGCATCGCGCCGGGCCTTTTCAGGCTACTGGGAGTACCACATCGAAGGCGCACTGTTCACCGTGCCGGCGCGGCCGGACCACAGCGGTGCGGGGCTGTTCAATTCACGCGGCGAGCTGGTGGGCATCGGCTCGCTGCTGGTGACCGACGTGCTCGGCAAGAACGAAGCCCGCTATCCGGGCAACATGTTCGTGCCGGTGGACCTGCTGAAACCCATCCTGTCGGAGCTGCGCGAACGCGGCAGCTCGCGTGCCAGCATGCGCGCCTGGCTGGGGCTCAACTGCCAGGAGGCCGAAGGCGCGGTGCGCGTGATCCGCGTCAGCAAGGAAAGCCCTGCCGAGGAAGCCGGCCTCGAACCGGGTGACCTCATCCTCAAGATCGACGGGGTGGCCGTGCAGTCGCTCGAGCATCTCTACAAGACCTTGTGGTCGAACGAGACGCCCGAGCGCGACGTGACCATCGAGATCTCGCGCGGCACCGACTTCCGCACGGTCAACGTGCGCGCGGTGGACCGCATGAAGACCTTGCGCAAGGCCAAGGGCATCTAGGGCCTGACTGCCCGGTCAGACCAGCCCCTCGCGCACCGTCGGATAGCGCAGGCGCACCCGCAACTCCCGCTTGAGCCTGGTGTTGTCGAGGCGGCGGGACTCGCTCATGAACGACAGCAGCACCGGGTTCAGCTGCTGCGCCGCCTGGGCCCGCGCGATGCGCGGCGGCCTCGGCAGCCCGCACAGGTCGGCCGCCAGATCGAAGTAGTCGCCCATCTTCAGCTCGGTGTCGTCGCTCGCGTGGTACGCGCGCTGGGGTGCGCCGCGGAACAGCGCGGCGATGCAGGCGCGCGCCAAGTCGTCGGCATGGATGTGGTTGGTGTACACGTCGTCGTGCGCCGCCAGCACCGGCGTGCCGCGCTCCAGGCGCTCCCGGGGGTGGCCGCCGGGGCGGTCGGCCGCGTAGATGCCCGGAATGCGCAGCAGGCTCACCCGCGCGCCGCCGGCACGGCCGAACCAGCGCAGCCGCTGCTCGGCCGACACCCGCCGGCGCCCGCGCGCGCTGGCCGGCGCGACGCGGCGGGTCTCGTCGAAGCGAGCGCCGCCGGCATCGCCGTACACGCCGGTGGTGCTGGCATACACGAGCCGGCGCACCACGCCGCCGCACATCAGCGCACGCAGCAGCGCGGCGGTGCGCGGGTCGCCTTCGCCCTCACCCGGCGGCGGCGCGAGGTGCAGCACCGCCGGCGCCAGCGCGGCCAGGCGGCCGAGCGTGGGCGGGGCGTCGAGGTTGCCCAGCAAGGGCCGCACACCCGCTTGCCGCAAGCCGTCGCGGCGTTCGGGCTGCGACGTGAGCGCCTGCACGCGAAAGCGGCCCTGCAACTGCCGCACCACCCGCAGGCCGACGTCGCCGCAACCGACGATCAGCAGGCGGGGACGGCGGAAGACGGCGGGCAGGCAGGCCATGTGTGAATTGGTGACGGTGGTTTGGGGCAGCACCGCAAAGGGGCACACCCGAGCGGGCAAAATCGCCTTCGTTTCTTTTCTTGCCGCTCGAGGATACCCAAATGACTTTCAAGGTGACGGTGCAGCCGGCCGAACGCAGCTTCGACGTCGCGCGCGACGAAGCCATCCTGCCGGCCGCCATCCGCCAGGGCATCGGCCTGCCCTACGGCTGCAAGGACGGCGCCTGCGGCACCTGCAAGAGCCGCCTGCTCGAAGGCCGTGTGATCCATGGGGCACACCAGCACAAGGCGCTGAGCGTCGAGGAAGAGGACGCCGGCTTCATCCTCACCTGCTGCGCCACGCCGCAGACCGACGTCGTGATCGAGTCACGACAGGTCAGCGCTCTCGGCCAGTTCCCGGTGCAGAAGATGCCCTGCCGGGTGGCCGGCATCGAGAAGGTCGCGCCGGACGTGGCGGTGGTGAAGCTGCAGCTGCCGGCCAACGTGGTGCTGCAGTACTACGCCGGCCAGTACATCGAGTTCATCCTGCGCGACGGCAGCCGCCGCAGCTATTCGATGGCCAACGCGCCACACCTGGCGCAAGGCGGGCTGGAGCTTCACATCCGCCACATGCCGGGCGGCAAGTTCACCGACCACGTGTTCGGCGCGATGAAGGAAAAGGAAATCCTGCGCATGGAAGGGCCGTTCGGCAGCTTCTATCTGCGCGACGAGTCGGACAAGCCGCTCGTGCTGCTGGCCTCAGGCACCGGCTTCGCCCCGATCAAGGCGCTCATCGAGCACATGCAGCACAAGGCCATCAGCCGGCCGGCGGTGCTGTACTGGGGCTGCCGCAGCCAGGCCGATCTGTACCTGCACGCCTGGGCCGAGAAGGCCGCGGCCGAGATGCCCAACCTCACTTATGTGCCGGTGCTGTCCGAACCCAGGCCGGAAGACGGCTGGCAGGGCCGTACCGGCTTGGTGCACCAGGCGGTCATGGCCGACCTGCCCGACCTGTCGGGTCACCAGGTGTATGCCTGCGGCGCACCGATCATGGTGGAGTCGGCCCACAAGGACTTCGTGGCGAAGTGCGGGTTGCCGGACGAGGAGTTCTACGCCGACTCGTTCACGTCCGAGGCGGACAAGCACGGCGACTGACGTCGAGGCTCGGCTAACCGCCGACCTGCCACCACTGCGGCGAAGCCCATTGCGGTGCTTCGCCGCTGCACTTCAGCTCCACATCGCCCGGCGCCACAAGCGCGAGCGTCAGCCCGCCGCCCGACCACACGCGGGCGTTCGCCTCGGCCGGTGTCGCCGGGCGCGTGTGCACCTGCGCCAGCCGCCCGGGGCTCACGCCTTCGGCATGCCGCTTGAGCCACGCTTCCTTCAGTGTCCAGATGGCGTGGAACAGGTCTGCCCGGGCCGAGGGCTCTGCGGCTGCGACAGCGGCCTGCTCCGATGCGGTGAACACCGCAGCCACCAGCCCGTCGAGATGGCGCCGGGGCTTCGGCACCTCGATGTCGAGCCCGATCGGCACCGTGGCCAAGGCGCAAGCCAGCCAGTCGCCGCTGTGGCTGATCGCGAGGTGAACGTCTGGGGGGCCCGCCGCCTGCAACCGCGGAGGCCCGTCATTGCCGGCGGTCAGCGGCCAGTCGCGCAAGGCATCGCCGCCCATCTCGCCGGCCAGCAGCTGGCGCAAGGTCCAGCGGCCTGCCACGAATTGAGCGCGCCGGCCAGGCGCCGTGATGGCGTCGAGCCTGGCGCGCTCTGCATCGGACAGCCACTGTCGCCCTGCGGCTTCTGCCACGGCGGCCGCACCGGCCACGCGGGCCAGCCGCAGCGAGACGACGGCGGCCGTCGTCACGTCACTTGGCGGCAACCTTGGCGTAGGTGCCCTTGAGCGCAACGCCGACAATGATGGCCCCCGCGTGGCATTCGTAGTCCTTGGGGCTCTTCGAAGGCTGGTGCTTGTAGTTGCTGACGATGTTCACCACGGCATTGGCGCCCACCCGGCGAGCCTGTTCCTGCATGGTGAGCAACACCGACAAGGCGGCCCACTTGCAGGCGGTCACGTCGTCCTTGTTGGCCCCATTCGTCTTCTTCGAGACGGACTCCTCGCCCTTCTTTTCGAGCACCTTGGGCGTCTTCTGACCGGACAAATAGAACTTGATGGAGCCGTCGAGCTTGCTTTGCGCCTCGGGCATTGCAAGAACGTCGGCGAACGGCAGGTGCAGCTCGGTGTCGCGTGCCATCGCAGGCGTGCCGATGGCCCCGGCAAGCAGCGCAAACATCAGAATGTTCTTCATCTTGTGTTCTCCTGTCCTGGGACCAAACAGCTCAGTTGCGAGGGGAGGTATGGGCCAGGCTCACCTTCCTGACGATGTTGTTGACCCACATGTTGTAGGTCGGATGAATCCTTGCAGCGGCCGCATCGTAGTTGAGGTTGGTGCTGTCGACGTACTTCACTTCGAAGCCGTTGGCGTCGTACAGCAGCGCCACCACGGCCACGTGCTTTCCGCCCCCCTTGCTGTACTTGATCTCGAGCCGTCCGGGTTCGTCCTTCACGATCGTCCAGCCGAGCTCAAGCACGGCACGCACGATGCTCGAGTGCGTGCGCTGGGCGCTCGGCGCTCCCTCGACTTGAGGCAGCAGAACACGGCCGGTTTCCACCATCTCCGTGCTGCGGGCATGAGCAACGCTCAGCGCAAGAGTGAAGACGACGGCGGCAAGTAGTTGGCGGATCACGGGTTTCCCTCCGGTGGTTGTGAAAGTTGGATCAGGCATTCCAGCGGCGGAAGATCAACGAGGTGTTGATGCCGCCGAAGGCGAAGTTGTTGCTCATCACGATGTCGGTCTGCAGCTCGCGGCCGCTGCCCATGACGTAGTCGAGCGCCGCGCACTTCGGGTCGGGCGACAGCAGGTTGACGTTGGGTGCGAACCAGCCCTCGCGCATCATCTCGATGGTGAGCCAGGCCTCCAGTGCGCCGCAAGCCCCTAGCGTGTGACCCATGTAGCTCTTGAGCGACGAGATCGGCACGCGATCGCCCAGCACGGCCAGGGTGGCGGCCGACTCGGCGACGTCGCCCTGGTCGGTGGCGGTGCCGTGCGCATTGACGTACCCCACTGCCTCGGGCGCGAGGCCTGCGTCGGCCAGCGCCAGCCGCATCGCCTGCGCCATGGTGTCGGGGTTGGGGTGGGTGACATGCGAGCCGTCGCTGTTGGTGCCGTAGCCCAGCAGCTCGGCATGGATGCGCGCGCCGCGGGCCTTGGCATGCTCCAGCTCCTCGAGCACGAGCGTGCAGGCGCCCTCGCCGAGCACCAGGCCGTCGCGTGCGGCATCGAAGGGGCGCGGCGTGAGCCCGGGCTGGTCGTTCTTGACGCTGGTGGCGAACAACGTGTCGAACACCGCCGCCTCGGTGGCATCGAGCTCCTCGGCGCCGCCGGCCAGCATGGCGACCTGCCTGCCGCTCTGGATGGCCTCGAACGCATAGCCGATGCCCTGGCTGCCCGAGGTGCAGGCGCTCGACGTGGTGACGATGCGGCCGGTGAGCCCGAAGAACACGCCGATGTTGACCGCCGCCGTGTGCGACATCATCTTGATGTAGGTGTTGGCGTTGATGCCTTCGGTGGTCTTCTCGGTGATCATGCGGCCGAAGTCGCCAATGGCCGCCGGCGTGCCGGCCGACGAGCCGTAGGAGATGCCCATCCTGCCGCTCTTCACCAGCGGATCACCCAGCAGGCCTGCGTCGATGAGCGCCAGTTCGCTGGCGCGGGTGCCCATCAGTGCGACGCGGCCCATGCTGCGCATGGTCTTGCGGTTGTAGTGCGCAGGCAGGTCGAAGGGCCGCGCCGGCGCGCCGAGCTGCGTGTTGAGGCCTTCGTAGTCCTTCCACTCGTCGATCACCTGCACGACGTTGCGGCAGCTCCTGAGCTGCTCGCGCGCCGTCGGCCAGTCGTGCCCCAGCGGGCTGATGGCGCCGAAGCCGGTGACGACCACCCTCTTCAAGGCCTTCATCCGACCATCCCCCCGTTGACGGAGATGACCTGGCGCGTGATGTAGCCGGCGTCCGGCCCCATCAGGAAAGCCACCAGCGCCGCCACTTCCTCGGGCTTGCCCATGCGGCGCAACGGAATGATCTTCATGGCCTCCTCCAGCACTTCGGGTGCCACCATCTCGGTGTCGATGAGGCCCGGTGCCACGCAATTGACGGTGATTTCGCGCTTGGCCAGCTCGATGGCAAGCGCCTTGGTGGCGCCAATGATGCCAGCCTTGGCGGCGCTGTAGTTCGTCTGGCCGCGGTTGCCCATCAGCCCCGAGACCGACGCCAGCGTGACGATGCGGCCCGGCTTGCGACGCCGCACCATCGGCATCACCAGCGGGTTCAGCACGTTGTAGAACGCATCGAGGTTGGTGTGGATGACGCTGTCCCATTCCTCGCCGGTCATGGCCGGGAAGGCGTTGTCGCGGGCGATGCCGGCGTTGCAGACCACACCGTAGTAGGCACCGTGCGTTTCCACGTCGGCCAGCAGCACCTCGCTGGCTGCGGCGCGGTCGGCCACGTCGAACATCAGCACGCGCGCCGTGCGGCCGAGCGCACGGATCTCGGCAGCCACCGCCTCGGCTTCGGCAGCGCCGCGGCGGCCGTGCACGACGATGTCGTGGCCGCCCTGGGCCAGGCGCAAGGCGATGGCGCGGCCGATGCCGCGTGTGGATCCGGTGACCAGGACGGTCCCTTGGGTTTGAAGCGTTGTCATGTCGTTGCTGCTCATCGATCTGCCGTGCGGGCCAGTGCCAGCTGTCCCTGCACGCCGACAATCAGCTGGCGAACCCACTGCTCGTAGGCGGGATGGATCACGCCGATGGGGGCGGGCCTGGCATAGACCGACTCGGGCCGCCCGGCAAAGGCCTCGCGCTGCCTCTGCACTTCGATGTCCCTTTGCGGCGGCGCGGCCTCCCGGCCGTCCCGCACCTTGGGATCGAAGTCGGCCCGGCTCGCCTGAGCGTAGTTCATGTTCACACTGCGCAGGTAGCGCACCGAGTACTTGGTGGCGTCATAGGCGATCACCACGCTGACGACGTGCTTCTCGGCCTTCCAGTACGTGGCCTCGAGCATGCCCGGCGCCCTGAGCGTCATCTGCCAGGACTTTGCGGCGCCCGCCGCCTCGATGGCCTGCCGAACCTCTTCGGCGCCCAGTTGCCGGCCGCTCGATCCGGCCACCGGGATGTCTTCGAAATTCATGACCGGCACGGGCTCACGCGCATGCAGCGCTGTGGCAGCCAGGCCGAGGCCGGTCAACAAGAGGGAGCGAAACATTCTTCTCATGGGTCCTGCAGCTTCTAGAGAGGGGTGTTGCCGCCTTCCGTGGCCGGGGGCTCGAACACCGACACCATCGCCTCGGCGATGTTGTGGCCGGTGGCCGCGTCGGCGATGCGGCAGGCGAATTGGCCCAGGCCGTTGTCGCCGATCAGCTCGCAGCGCGCGCTGACGCGCAAGGTCTGGCCGAAGGTGAATGCCGGCTGGCTGCTGCCGTAGCGCCGGCTGCCGAGCAGGTAGCCGATGCCGGGCTCGCGGCCGGCGCTGCGGGCACGCGCGCCGGCCCAGGCGGCAATGGTCTGGGCCATGTACTCGATGCCGACCCAGGCCGGCACGCCATGGTCCCGGGCGAACAGCGTCGCGGGCGTGATGTCGACCTCGGCCGTGGCCTCGTTGGCGTCCACCTCGACGAGGCGGCTGAGCAGGCTCATCGTGCCGCGGTGCGGCACGAACTGCTCGACCTGCAGCGGGGCGGACGGAGCCTTGTTCGTCATGGCGATCGTCTCCTCAGCCGCGCGCGAACAGCAGCGACGCATTGCTGCCGCCGAAGGCGAACGAGTTGCTCAGCACATGCTCGGGCGAGCGGCCCAGCGACTCACCCGGCGGCACCACCCGCAGATCGGGCAGCGCCACATCGCGCACGCCGTCCCACCAGTGCGGCGGCAGCCGGCCCTGCGGGTTGTCCACCAGGGTGCACCACGCGATGGCCGCTTCCACCGCACCCGCTGCCGCCAGCGCATGGCCGGTGAGCGGCTTGGTCGAACTGACCGGCAGGTCGAGCCCGAACACCTCGGCGATCGCCAGGCTTTCCATCGCGTCGTTGTGCGGCGTGGCCGTCCCGTGCAGGTTCAGGTAGTCGACAGCGCCCGGCGCAACGCCGGCGCGCTGCAGCGCCTGCCGCATCGCGTCAATGGCACCGCGGCCGCTGGGCTCCGGCGCCGACATGTGGTGGGCATCGGAGGTTTCGCCCCAGCCCGCGAGCCGCACCGGGCCGCCTTCGCGCGTCATCAGGAACAGCGCAGCGCCCTCGCCGATGTTGATGCCATCGCGATGGGCCGACAGCGGATTGCAGCGCGAGGCCGTCACGGACTCGAGCGCCGAGAAGCCGGCGATCGTGAAGGCGCACAGCGCGTCGACGCCTCCGGCCACCACCGCATCGACGAAGCCGGCGCGCAGCAGCCGCGCCCCCGAGGCCATGGCCTTGGCGCCCGACGAGCAGGCGGTCGAGATGACATGGGCCGGCCCGAAGACGCCCAGCTCGGCGGCCACGAAGGCCGCGCAGTTGCCCATCTCCTGCTGCGCATAGTCGTATTCCGGCGGGAAGTCACCTTGGGCCAGCAGGCGGCGCGCGGCGTGCTCGCCTTCTTCGACGCCGCTGGTGCTGGTGCCCAGCACCACGGCCACCCGCTGCGGGCCGTAGCGCCCGATCGCCGCATCCACCTGCGGGCGGATCTCGGCCAATGCGGCCGCCAGCAGGGCGTTGTTGCGGCTGCGCTGCTTGAGCGGCGCATGCGGGAGCGAAGGCAGTTCACGGTCCGGGGGCAGGCAGCCCAGGTGCAGCACACGGCCCGGCGTGTAGCGGTCGGTGGGGGCCACGCCCAGAGGCTGCGCCGATGCGAACAGCTGCTCGCGCACCGCAGCCGCGCCATGCCCCAGCGCGCACAGCACGCCCATCGCATTGAGGTAGACCGCCGGCGTCAAGTGAGACCTCCGAGCGGGCGCGATTCGATGCTGAGCCGGTAGCCATGCTGCAGGTTCACCAGCTCGGCATGGGCAGCGCTCGGGTAGCTGACGGTGGCCACGACGGTGCCCTGGCGACGCAGCACGCGTTCGGTGTCATGCGCATCGAGCGTCCAGCCGCCGGGCAGCGCCGCGCTGATGGCCTGGGCCGGCCACAGCACCAGCTGCAGGTCCGACAGGATGCGTTCACCCTTCACCGCCGCGGGCCACCACGATGCACGGGTTTCGGTGAGCTCGCGGCCGTCCCACTGGAGCCGCGCCACGGTCTGGCCGAGGTTCATCATGGCAAGCCGAACGCTGTCGGCGTCGGCTTCCAGGATCACGTCGAGCCGGTGGGTCTGCCCGCGCGCAGCCACCGTGAGCTGCTGATGCAGCGCCAGCGTGCGGCCGAGCGATGCAGGCGCCAGCCGCAGCAGCGGCGAGTCGGGTTCGTTGGCGGTCGGGGTGGGGGCCGACGCGCAGCCGGCGGCCAGCAGCAGCGCCAGCAGCGCCGAGAGCCAGGTGCCGCCGCGGCACAGGAAGCGGGTGAACTTGCCCATGTCGCCTCAGTCCTTCGCGAAGCGCAGCAGCGAGTGGCAGTAGCCGATGCCGTCGCGCGCGGTCACCAGCCGCAAACCGGCCGCCTCGCACAGGCGGATGTAGTCGGCGCTTTCGTACACCTTGCTGTTGCCGCTGGCCATGGCGGTGAAGTACGGCGAGGTGTTGATGAGGCAATAGGCCGCGATGTCGTAGCGCTGCCGGTCCCAGAAGGTGTCCATGATGAGCACCTGGCCGCCCGGCGCCAGCGCGGCCGCCGCACGCGCGAGGATGCTGGCGATGACACTTTCGCTGAAGCAGCTGAGGAACTGGCTCATCCACACCAGGTCCATGCCGCCGGGAAAGGCGGCTGCAGGGTCGAGCATGTCGGCTGCATGCAGGTGGGCGCGGTGCGCCAGGCCGGCGCGTTCGAGCGTGGCCTGGGCCAGCGCCAGCTGCTGCGGCAGGTCCACCAGGTGCAGCTCGACCGCGTCGTTGTGCGTCAGCGCCGCGCAGCTGAACTTTCCGGTGTTGGCGCCGATGTCCATGACACGCCGCGGCGCCGTGGCAAACACGTCGGGCAGGATGCTCGGGAACGAGGTGTCCGAATAGTGGTGGTCGAAGGCGAACCAGCTCGACTTCGCCGGCTCGGGCAGCGACGCCAGGCCCTGGTAGATGGTCGGCCAGTCGCCCAGCGCCTTGAGGCCGAGCGGCCGTTCTTCGTCGAGCGACGGGCCGAGGTCGAAGAGCCCCTGGTAGCACACGTCGTGCATGAAGTTCATGTTGACCTGCGTGATCGGATCGCTCAGCACGCAATAGCCGGCCTTGTCGAGCACGTAGCGCCCGTCGCGCAGGCTGACCACGCCGCAGCTGAGGCAGGTTTCGAGCACCACCTTGAGCGCATAACGTGTCCAGCGGCCGGTGGAGGCCAGCGCGTCCAGGCCGGCGCCGCCCTCGCCCGCTTCGGCCAGCGCCTGCAGGACGCCGCGCTTCCAGGCGTAGCGCACGCACTGGAAGACTGCCGGCCCGAAAGCGATCTTCTGGGCTTCGAAGCGGGCCTCGAAGACGGACTGTCCGTCGGGAGAGAAGGTTTTTTCGAGCATGAGCGTCATGAGGTTGCATCCACGGCCCCCGCGGGCCGCAACATGGGTGCCAGCACGGCCACCAGGGCCAGGCCGAAAAGCAGCGTGAGCCCGAAGGCGCGCAGCGCGGGCGTGCTGGACAGCCCCAACAGCCCGAAGGCCAGCCAGGTGCTGCCGGCGCCCAGCGCCACCGCCAGCCAGGCCGAGCCATCGCCTTCGTGTTCGAGCAGGAAGATGCCGTAGTCGGAGCCCACGCCCAGCAGCAGCAGCAGCGCGAGCACGGTGAACAGCTGCAAGGGCTGGCCGGCGGCGCCCAGCACGGCCAGGGCACCGACAGAGGCCAGCGCCGTGGGCAGCCAGGCCCGCCAGGCTGCGCGGCCGAAACGCCACAACAGCGCAGCCAGCACCACCGCATGGCCCAGCAGCAGCAGCCAGCTCATCGACACGCGATAGCGGCCCAGCAGCGACGAGACCTCGGCCGGCTTGTCGACCCAGCGCACGCCTTCGAGGCCCTCGGCCGCCGCCGCGAGGACGGGCAGCAGCGCCGCGTCTTGCAGGCCGCGCAGCATCACGACGCTGGTCTGCGCGCCATGGATCTCGCCCAGCCACAGCAGCCGTGCGCCGGCCGACGCCGGGTGTTGCAGCCAGCGCTGCACCGACAACGGTCCAGCCGCAAAAACGGGACGCGCCAGCGTTTCGCCCAGCGCCGCGTTCACCCGGGCCAGCACTTCGGATTCGACCCGGGCGGTGAGCTGCGCATCGGCGCGCTGGCGTGCCGCCGAGGGCACCCAGTCGGACACGGCGCTGTAGCCGGCCAGCCGGCCTTCGCGCACCAGCACGTCGAGGCGCGCCTTGAGTGCCTCCTCGCGCTGCAGCAGCTCCTCGTCGCCGGCGCCGCGCACGAGGTAGAACTGCGCCGGGCTCGCCACGCCGAGCAGGCTGCTCAGCTGGCGCTGCGAAGCCAGCAGCTCGGGGGGCGAATTCTGCAGCTGGCGCACGTCGTCGTTGGGACGCAGCTGCAGCAGGCCGGCCGCGCACAAGCCGGCCAGCACGGCATAGACGGCCCATGCCCTGCCCGACGCCGTGAGGCGCGGCCAGCGCTGCAGGCTGCCGGCCACCGACACCGCGAAGCGGCTGCTGCCCACCGTCCCGCGGTCGAGCCATGGGAACCAGCACACGACCGTCAGCATGGCGGCGACCAGGCCTGCGGACGAGAACACGGCCATCTGCCGCAGCCCCGGGAACGGCGCGGCGCCCATTGCCAGGTAGGCCAGCACGCTGGTCACCAGCGCCAGCAGCAGGCCCGGCAGCAGCTGGCGCATGAGGCTGCGCGGCTCGGCCCACGGCTGGCCCTGGCGGCTGGCGAAATAGTGGATGCCGTAGTCCTCGGCCACGCCCACCAGGCTGGCACCGAACACCAGCGTGATGAGGTGGACCTGCCCGAACACCCAGGCCGTGATCGACAACGCGGCGGCACAGCCAATCAGCAGCGACAGCCCCACCAGCACGATGGGCCGCGGTGAGCGGAAGGCGAGCCACACCAGCAGCAGCACTGCGGCCAGGGAGCCCCAGCCGATGGTGTTGATCTCGCGGCTGGCCTGCACAGCTGCAGCCTCGGCATGCAGCGGCACGCCGGCTCGCAGCGTCTTCACGCCCGGGAGGGCGGCACGGGCGGCAGTTTCCGCAGCTTGCAGGGCCTCGCCGTAGACGGCCCGGCCGTCGAGGCTGAAGGCCGAGCCGGCGATGTCGTAACGCAGCACCACCCACTCCACGCCATCGCCTGCGAGCCACAGCTCGCCATCGCGCGGGCGTGCACGCGTGTCGCCGGCACGGGCGCTCCACCAGGCCGGCGCCAGCCCCAGCGGGTCTGCCACCCATTCGGACAGCCGCGCCTGCGCAGCCGGCTGGTAGAGGGCCGCCAGCGCCGCCTGCGCCAGTTGCGGCAGCGGCGTGGCCTGCAGCTGCTCGCGCTGCGCCGGGGTGAGCAGGCGATCGCGCCACGGGCGGTAGAAGGCGAGCGACTCGGCCAGGCCGGTCTCGCCGGCACCCCAGTGCACTTCTGACAGCGGTGCCTGCTGCTGCGCCATCGCTTCGCGCCAGGCCCGGGCCGCGCCCTGGGCCTGTGCCCACTGCGGCGCTCCGAGCATCACCACGATCTGGCGCGAGGCGCCGTCGGCCAGCGCCCGCGTGGCCAGCGCCACCTCGGGCGCCTGCTCGTCGGCCGGCAGCAGCGCCATCACGTCGGCGTCGAGCCGGCCGGCCTGCCAGAAGCGCCACTGGTGCACGGCCACGCCCAGCACGAACAGCAGCCATGCCACGGCCGCGAACGCCCACAGCCGGCTTCGGCCTGCGTGGTTCGTCGCGCCGTCTCGAGGCGCTGGCAGTCCGGGCGTCACGGCGTCAGTCAAAGCGGGCGGCCTCTTCGCGGCTGAGGGACTGGGCGATCGCGTGTTCACTGAAGCGGATCACGCTGGCGTCGCCCTGCGCTTCGGCGAGCTTCACGCTGCGCACGAAACGCTCGCCTTCGAGTTCGACTCGCGCGAGCCATTGGGCGAGCGCCGCCTCGCGCGGCGTCAGCACGAGCCGCCAGCCTGCCGCCCCCTGCAGCTCGCCATCGATGCGAAAGCGCGCCGCCAGCGTCTGCAGGTCGGCCGCCATGAGGGCGAACAGCATCTCGTTGACGGCACGCAGGCCGGGTTCGTCGCGCGCCTCGACCTTGGTGTCGACCCGGCCATCGGCCTGGCGCGACAGCAGCCGCTCGCGGGTGACGACGAGCGACGACTCGAACGGCTCGCGCGTGTGCCAGACCACGCCGCGTTCCTTGGCCACCAGGAAGTCGCCTCGCGACACGAGCGGGCTCTTGAAGCCCTTGAGCGTCTTGCGCTGCTCGAAGCGGCCGCGCAGCACCGGCGCGTCTGCCAGGCGCTCGCGCACCTGCTGCACCAGCGGCGACACCGGCTCTGCAGCCGTCAGCGGCAAGGCGACGGCCAGCATGCAAGCGGCGGCAAGGCGACGGCGCGACAGCATCGGCTTCATGGCGTGACGCCCAGGCGCTGCCACAGCACCTCGGGGCAGACGAAACACATTTCGCGGGTCGCCATGTCCACCGCCACCTGGATGGTGTAGGCGCTGTTGAGCCTCGCACCCGTCTTCGCATCGCGGATCAGGTATTCGATGCGCAGCCGGTTCTCCCACTCGACGATCTGCGCACGCACCTTCAGCGCCTGGCCATAGGCGGCCGGCTTCACGTACTTGAGCCGCATGTCGACGATGGGCCAGGCATACCCGGACTCGCGCATGCGCGGGTAGTCGTAGTCGTATTTGGCGAGCAGCGCCGAACGCGCCAGCTCGAGGTACTTGACGTAGTGGCCGTGCCAGACGATTTCCATCACGTCGACGTCGAAGAACGCCGGCGTGACGTCGATCTCGTGGCTGAGATCAGGCTTCATGCACGCTCCAGGCGCGCTCGCGCAGCGCCGCCAGCAGCGACTGCAGGTCGGCGTCGAGAGCGCGATCCTCGACCACCAGGGCGATGCGGTCTTCGAGGTCGGCACAGAAGGCGGTGAGCGCCGGGCTCAGCGCCAGCTGCGCATCGAGGCGGCGGCGCAGCGACAGGCCCTGGCGTGCGGCGATGAGCATGGCGGCCACCACCTGCTCGGTGAGTTCGAGCACCCGCAGGCAGTCGCGCGCGGCGATGGTGCCCATGCTCACCTTGTCCTGGTTGTGGCACTCGGTGGAACGCGAGAACACCGAGGCCGGCATGGTGAGCTTGAGGGCCTCGGCGGTCCAGGCCGACACGCTGATCTGCAGCGCCTTCAGGCCGTGGTTGATGGCACCGCGCGGGCCGGTGGCTCCCGACAGGTTGGACGGCAGGCCGTGGTTGTAGCGGGTGTCCACCAGCAGCGCGAGCTGGCGGTCGAGCAGGTCGGCCACGTTGGCCACCGCGTTCTTGAGACCGTCCATCGCGAAGGCGATGTGGCCGCCGTAGAAGTGGCCGCCGTGCAGCACCTGCTCGCGCTCGCCGTCGATGATGGGGTTGTCGTTGGCGCTGTTGAGCTCGTTCTCGATGAGGGTGCGGAAGAAGGGCAGCGTGTCCTCGAGCACGCCGATCACGTGCGGCGCGCAGCGCAGCGAATAGCGGTCCTGCAGGCGCTGTTCGTTGCGGGCCGGGCGTTCGCTGGCGAGGTCGGCGCGCAGGCGCCGGGCCACCCGCTGCTGGCCGGCATGGGGCTTCACCGCGAACAGCGCCTCGTCGAAGTGGTGGGCGTTGCCGGCGCTGGCCAGCACGTTGCAGGCGGTGAGCCGGGTGGCCAGGCGCGACACGTATTCGGCGCGCTGCCAGGCCAGGCAGGCCAGGGCCGTCATCACCGCGGTGCCGTTCATGATGGCCAGGCCCTCCTTGGGCCGCAGCTTCAGCGGCTCGATGCCCAGCTGCGCCAGCACCTCGCGCGCCGGGCGGCGCTCGCCGCCGAACCACACGTCGCGCTCGCCGCACAGCACCGCGGCCACGTAGGACAACGGCGTGAGGTCGCCGCTCGCGCCCACCGAACCTTCGGCCGGAATGAGCGGCAGCACGTCATGCACCAGCAGCTGCTCCAGCTGCTGCAGCAGCGCCACGCTGACGCCCGACACGCCCTGCGACAGCGAAGCCAGCCGCGCGGCCAGCACGGCGCGGGTTTCCTCCGGCGTGAGGAAGCGGCCGGCACCGCAGCCGTGGTAGGTGTAGAGGTGGTGCGGCAGCTCGGTCACCAGGTCGGGCGGGATGACCACGGTGCAGGAGTCGCCATAGCCGGTGGTGACGCCATAGACCACGCCGTCTTCGCGCAGCAGCCGGTCGAGGAAGTCGGCGCCGCGCGCGATCCGCTCGCGGAAGGCAGGCTCGGGCGAGAGCTCGGCCACGGCGCGGCGCTCGGCCAGCGCGGCCACGTCTTCGATCGACAGCGGGCTGCCGTCGAATCGCACGCGCGGCAGGTCAGTGTGTGGTTGTCTCATGGTGGGCAATCGCATTCGGGCTCCGGTCAGCCTCGGCCGGCTGTTCCCAGAACGAAAAGAAGTTGAACCATTCGTATGGCGCTCGGCGCAGCAGCTCCTCGAGCCGCTGCACGAACACCGCGGTGTACTGCCGCAGCGCCGCCTCGCGCCGGCCTCGCGGCAGCTCCACGCGGTCGCACAGGCGGTCGAAATACACCGCATGCCCGGCGCCCTCGCGCACGCAGCCCATCAGGTAGACGGGGCATTTGAGCAGGGCAGCCAGCACGTAGGGTCCGACGGGAAACGCCGCCTGGGCACCGAGGAACTGCGCGCTGGTGGTCTTGCTCGCCACCACCGGCACGCGGTCGCCGGCGATGGCGACGAACTCACCCTGGGCCACCTTCTCGGCCAGCACGACCGCGGTGGCGGCGTTGACCTCGGTGACCTGCATCAGGTGCACGCCACTGCCGGGATCGAGCCGACGCAGCATGCGGTTGAATTGTTCCGCGTGGGCAGTGTGCACCAGCACGTTGAGCCGCAGGCCGGGCTGGCGCTCGGCGGTGGCCCGGCAGAGTTCAAGGCAGCCCACGTGGGCGGTGATGAACACGGCCCCCTCGCCCCGCTCGATGTGCCGTGCGATGGGCTCGGCCCCCACCATCTGCACCTGTTCGAATCGGTAGCGCCCGCTGAGCGCGAGCGTCTTGTCGAGGATGGTCTCTGCGAACGAGAAGAAGTGGCGCAGCGTGTGGCGCCAGCCCGGCGGCTGGCCGATCACGCCAAACCGGGTTTCGATGCGCTGCAGGTAGTCGAGCGAGGCGCGGCGCGCCCGGCCTTGCGTGGCCCAGTAGTACAGCACCACCGGGTACACGCACAGCCGGAACGGCAGCCGGCCGAACAGCTTGTGCACCCAGTAGAGGAACCACATGCCGGCGACGAAGGTCGATTCGCCGATCTCGGCCCAATGCGGGCTGGCCCCTCGCTCGCGCGGCGTTGACACAGGGTGTCTCATGCCGCACCCACCTTGCGCCACAACAGCAGCGGCGCGCGCAGCAGCATGCCGGCGAACAGCACCGCATGCATGCGCGAGATCAGCAGGTTGTCCCGCCCGAGCCTGAAGTGCGAGATGCCGTCTTGCGGATAGGTCACCCGGGTGGGCTGGTTGATCACCGGTACGCCGCGCCAGAACAGCCGCACCATGACTTCGGTGTCGAAGTCCATGCGCTTGCCGATCTTCACCTGGTCGATGAGCTCGACCACGCTTTGCAGCGGGTAGACGCGGAATCCGCACATCGAGTCGCGGATCGCGAGCGACAGCGTGTTGATCCAGACCCACACGTGCGTGGCGTAGCGTCCGTAGAGCCGGCCCTTCGGCACCGAGGCGTCGTACAGCGGGCAGCCGCAGACCACCGCCTGCGGATGGGCTTCGGCCTGCGCCAGGAAGCGGGGGATGTCGCGGGTGTCGTGCTGGCCGTCGGCGTCGATCTGCACCGCATGGGTGTAGCCGCGGCGATGCACCTCACGCAGGCCGGCCATCAGCGCGCCGCCCTTGCCTTCGTTGTGCGGCAGTTTCACCAGCGACACATGGCCCGCATGCGCGCGCACCAGCAGCTCGAGCACGGCGGCGCAACGCGGCTCGCTGCCGTCGTCCACCAGCAGGCAGTGCAGCCCGTGTTCCATCACGCCGCGCACCATCGCACCGATGGTGTCGGGGTGGTTGTAGACCGGGATCACGACGACGGGCTTGAACTGCATCGGCACGGACCGTTCATTCGCCGGCGAAGACGATGCGCCCGCTCGCGTGCGCACCGGCGTCGGACGTGTACTGGAAACCCAGGACGCCGGCGCCGGCGTTCCACTGCAGTGCGAGGCGCAACGCGGTGCCGGGCAGCACCGGCTTCTGGAACTTGAGCGCATCGGCGCGCAGGAAGTTCGCCGGCAGCGCGAAGCAGCCTCGCGCGAACTCGATGGCCCAGTCGAGCTGGGCGACGCCCGGCAGGATGGCCGCCTGTTCGAAGTGCCCGTCGAACACCATGAGGTCCGGCGTGATGTCGAGCACCGCCTCGGCCTGGTCCGGCTCGCGCCGCTGCCATGCCACCGCCGGCATCGCCGGGCGGAACAGCACCGACAGCAGGGCCTCGGTGCTCTTGCCCTGCGGGTTGACCGGCAACGCGGGCACGTAGCGCCAGTGGCGCGGCAGCGCGATGCGCTCGACGCTGCGCAGCAGCGCGGAACGCAGGCGCTCGTTGAGGGCGCGCTTGCCGTGCTCGCGCAGCAGCTGCCAGCCGCTCGCGCTGGGCACCACCACCATGCCCAGGCGCTGGTGGCCCTGGCTGGCAAGCAGCACGGCGCGCGCTTCGGTGACCTCGTCGCAGGCGGCGAGCGCAGCTTCCATCGCGGTCAGGGAGACGCGCTTTTCCTCGATCTTGACGATGCGGTCAGAGCGGCCGAGCAGGACGAAGCCGCCGGACTCGAGCCGGCGCACGCGGTCGGCCGTGCGCCACCACTGGTCGTCTGCCATGTGAGGCGAGCGCACTTCGAGCAGCTCGTCCTCGATACGCCATTCGACGCCGGGCAGCGGGTTCCAGGCGTCGCCGTGCACCGCCCTCTGCCGCCAGGCGATGCCGCCGGTTTCGGAGCTGCCGAACACCTCGATGGGCGACTGCCCCATCAGCGCCAGCGCCTCTGCCGAAGCCTCGGGCGGCAGCGGACCGCCGGACGAGAACACCGCGCGCAAGCCTTCCCGCGCGGCGCGCCAGTCGAGCGTGTCGGGCAGGCGCTTCAGGTGCGCCGGGCTGGTGATCAGGACGGTCGGGCGCCCACCCAGACGGGCCGCCATTTCTTCGGGGTAGACGATCCGCTCGGCCACGAAGGGCCGGCCCGCGGCCAGCGGCCACAAGGTATGGAACAGCAGCCCGTAGATGTGCTGGTGCGACACGGTGGCATAAACGCAGGCCGGGCCGTCGGCGTCGACACGCGGGCCGAAGGTGGCCTGCTGCGTGTGGATCTCCGCGTCGAGCTGGGCCAGCAGTTTGTGGATGGCCACCGGCTCACCGCTGGAGCCGGAGGTGTAGACCACGAGCCGCGTCGTGTGCGGGTCGAGCGGGGGCCGGCCGGCCAGGGGCTCCTGCACCGAGGCGGCCGGCTGCAGCGCGCCCGGCAGCGAACCGGCGCAGGCATCGACCTCGGGCACCAGGCGTTGCAGCGTGGCCGGTTGCGTGTCGCCGGGCAGGAAGACCTGCTTGCCGGCATGCCAGGCGCCATACAGCGCCGCGGCGAATTCATAGCCGTCGTCGAAATGCAGCGCGACCCGCTCGCCGGGCCGGGCCGCGAACGCCGCCTGCCAGCGGGCCACGTCGGCCAGGAACCGCGCGCGCTGCACGAGTTCGCCGCGGCGCCATGCCACCGGACGTTCGTCCAGCCCGAGCCGCGCGGCCACTTCGGTCAGGGCCAGCCATTCAGACATGCGCTTCTCCGGCCGCGATACGCGCCTTCACCCGCCGCCTCATCAACCATTCACCACCAAACAGCACACCCATCAGCACATAGGCCAGCAACCCGTTGTAGAGCGCCCAGGTGGCGGGCGAGCCCCACAACGCGGTGCCCAGCGACACCGTACCGTTGAACACGAAGAAGCCGCACCACACCTGCGTGACCCGGCGCGTGTAGGCCACTGCCGCAGGCGGCAGGTCGGGGTCGGTGAGCCGGGCCAGCCGCTCGATCGCCGAGGGCGGCCTTGCCAGGCTCGCGGCAAATACCGCAAACAGCACCGTGCTCACCAGCACCGGATACAGCTTCAGCGGCAGCACGCTGTTGCCCAGCAGCGTGACGCCGCCCAGCACGGCCGCGCCTGCCGCCGCCACCAGCCAGAACGGCTCGCGCGTGACCCATGCACGGGCGAGCCCCAGGAGCACCAGCAGCAGGGCCATCCAGCGCGGCTCCACCCGGCCGAGCGCGAGATAGATGACCAGCGGATAGGCCACGGTCGCGAGCGCGACCACGACGGTCAGGAACCGGGACGACAAGACGCGGAACTCAGGCGTGGGCGGCCGTGTCGTTGACGAGGCCGAACAGCGCGTCCACCACGTCCTGCACGGTGCGCACGGACTTGAAGGCCTCGGGCTGCAGGCGCTTGCCCACCAGGGGCTTGAGCTGCACGATCAGGTCGACCGCGTCGATGCTGTCGATGTCGAGGTCGTCGTAGAGCTTGGCTTCGGGCGTGATGCGCGAAGCCTCGATGTCGAATGTCTCCTGCAGGATCGCGACGATCCGGGCAAAGATGTCGTCCTTTGTCATGGTGCGGCCTATCGTGTGGTGATGTGGCAGTGAGGTGGCGGCTCGGCAGGCAGCCGCCTCAGGACTTGCGCCCGGCCGCCACGAAGGCAGCCAGCGCCTGCACGCTCTTGAAATGGCGGCGGGTTTCTTCGGAATCGGCCGACAGGCTCACGCCGTAGCGCTTCTGGAGCGCGAGGCCCAGCTCGAGCGCATCGATCGAGTCGAGGCCCAGGCCCTCGACGAACAGCGGCGCTTCGGCGTCGATGTCCTCGGGCTTGATGTCCTCGAGCGCCAGCGACGAAATGATCAGTTCCTTGATCTCGAGCTCAAGACTCTGCACGACGTGTCTCCAAAGAAAAATATTCGGTGAGGAAATCGGTGAGGCGGCGCGCCGCCAGCGCTTCGCCGGCGCAGCCGGCGGTGAAGTCGCGCACGGGGATGTCGTCGCACACCTCGATGATGAAATGCGCGCGCCGCTCCGGCACCCGGTACCAGGCCACGCCCTTGGTCAGCATGGGCGGTGCGCAGCGGATGCGCACCGGCGTGATGTCGATGCCTCCGCGCACGGCAATGTTGGCCGCGCCGCGCTGCAGGCGCGCCTCGCCGGACAGCGGCGTGCGCGTGCCCTCCGGAAAGATCACCAGGTTGTTGCCGCCGCGGACCGAGGCGATGCAGTCTTCAACCAGGCCGGCGCCCGAGTCGTTGCAGACGAAGCCCGCCGCGCGGATGGGCCCGCGGGTGAACGGATTGCGCGCCAGCGCGCCCTTGACGATGCAGTCGGCATGCCGCACGAAGGAGATGAGGAACACCACGTCGATCAGCGACGGATGGTTGGCCAGGATCAGCAGGCCGCGGCGTCGCAGCTTCTCGATGCCGCGCACCTCGTAGCTGATCACACCCACCAGCGCCATCAGGCCGACGAACATGCGGAACGACTGGTGGATCACCCACTTGGCGAGGTCGGCCCGGCGCTGCTCGTGCCAGACCACCAGCGACAGCAACGGGAAGATCACCACGCGCATGAGCAGGCCGCCCAGCCCGAAGGTCGAGAAGCAGAAGCCGGTGGCGCAGATGCGCCAGTACTGGTCGATGCGCTCAGCCATGGTGGTGGGGCCGCTGCCAGGTCCACAGGCGACCGGCGGCGCTGCGCTGCAGCTGCGCGTCGCCGCTGACGAAAAAGCGCAGCACGTCGAGGCCGAACGGCAGGCCGGCGTGGTCGCTCACCGGGCCCGGCTCGGGCGCCTGCGCTGCGTGCAGCTGCAGCTGCGCCGGCTGCGCCGCGTCGCCAGCGGGTCGCGCCACCTTCCAGGCCCAGGCGTAGCAAGTGGAAGGTTCGTCCTCGAAGCGGGCGTAGTCGCCCGGCAGGGGGGCTTCGTAGTTGACGACCAGCACTTCGCCGGCCCCGTCGGCCAGCAGGCCCGCGGCCTCGACCATCGCCTCGGCAGCGCCGGCCGCACCGGCGGCGATGGACAGGTAGTTGGAGCGGTCGCCGCGCGCAATGGAGTACTGCGCGCCGATGGCGTTGTGCACCGACAGCCCGAAGGCGGTGGGCGAGAGGGCCTGCCCGCGGGCGAGTTCGGCCAGCAGTTCGAGGGAGCGCGTGGCGTCGCCGTACCGCGAGGCCAGCACCACCGGCATGCCACCGGCGGCTGCGCCCTGGCACCACCAGGCCACCTGCACGGCGGCACGGCCGAGTGCGCCCAGGCGGCGTCGGGCCATGGCGGGCATTTCACGCAGGTCCGGCTGCTCGTCTCCCGTGGGCAGGTACGGGGCGGCAGCCCAGGCCTGCCAGTCAGCCGGCGCATGGAGGCCAGCCGCATAGGCCGCCCAATCTTTGATGACGAAGTCGAGGTTCACTGCTCTGATGCGGGTTCGGCATGTGGTCTGAGCACTTTGCCGAGCGAGGCGACAGCCTCCCCCTCAGAAGCCGAGGACACCTCGCTTGGTCTCCCGTAGAGCGCGATTTTATGAAGGAAGCACTTCCGTTCCTGCTGCAAATTTGGCACGCCCCCTAGATTGGGCGCACCAGGAAGCGCTGTTACAGCTCTTTCCGCCGTACAAAACCAACACGTTTGGCGTCTTCGGGGTAATAGAACTGCACTTCGCCGCGGCGCCAGACACCCAGCCAGATCATGTTGCGCGAGAAGGCATCGTGGTCCGACGGCGAAAACGGCTTGTCATGGGTGGTGACCACGCCGACGTAAGGCTTGCGCAGGTCCTCGAGGGCGCGCTTGAGAGCGTCGCCGGAGGTGTCGCCGTTGGTCTGGAACAGCACGCGCAGCATCAGGTGGACGGCGTCGTAGGTCTGCGCGGCGGCCATGAGCGAGCCGATCGGCTGCGCGCCGGCATGGCGCTTCAGCCTCGCAATGAACGACATGCGGCGCTCGTTGGAGAGGTCCTGGATGATGGTCTGCACCATCATCACGCCCTCGGCCGCGGCGCCCGCCTTGTCCCAGACGGTGCGAAACGACAGCGGCCAGGGACCGTACATCGGCCCCTTGAACCCCGCCTCGGCACGCGCCTGGGTCAGCACGGCGAACTCCGGCCCCACGGTGTAGCCGATGATCGCCTCGGCGCCTGCCGCCCTGGCCTCCTGCACCTCGGCAGCGAGCGTCTTCACGCCCAGGTCGAAACGCGCCGCGTAGACCAGCTTGAGCCGCTTGTCGGCCAGGAAGCGCTCGACGTCCTTGTAGCCGCCTTCGCCATAACCGGTCTTGTCGGCGAACACGGCCACCCGGGTGAACCCTCGCTTGGCCACTTCGTCGACCAGGAAGGCGGCCTGCAGCGTGTCGCGTGCCGACATGCGGAAGATGTAGCTGTCGGCCGGCGGGTACTTGGCGGTGACCGCCGAGCCGGTGGCAACGGGCACCACCAGCAGGTGCTTGTTGTCCTGGAAGACGTCGAGCGATTTCAGGGCGACGCCGGTGTTGCAGAAGCCGACGGTGAAGGCCACCCTCTGCTTCAGCACCAGTTCTTCGGAGACCTGGCGGCCTTCGTCCGGACTGGCCTTGTCGTCGCGGGACACCAGTTCGATCGAGCGGCCCATGAAGCCGCCCACCTCGTTGATCTCCTTGGTGGCCAGTTCGGCACCCAGGCGGGCGCTGTTGCCGAAGTCCGCCGAGCCGCCCGAAAACGGGCAGATGAAACCCACCTTCAAGGGCGGCGCCGAGGCCTGGGCCAGCGCCGGCCCGTGCACGGCCAGCCAGGGGACGGTGGCGGCGACGGCCGCCCGGAGTACACGCCTGAACATCAGCATCTCCTTCGCTCGCGATGAGGCGGCAAGCGTAGGAGTCGGTCGCACGGCGAGGCTTAAAGGCGGCCTAAAGCCTAGGGTTGGTCCCAAGCAGGCTTCCGTGCATTGCACACGGATCGTGCTACCCATAAAGAACGAACGCGGCCGGAGCCGCGTTCTTCATGAGGCGCCGTGTGGCCGCCGCGAAAGCGTCACTCGCCCAGGTAGGCGGCACGCACCTTCGGGTCGTTGAGCAGCATCTTGGCATCGCCGCTCATGGTGATTTCGCCGGAGTCCATGACGTAGCCGCGCGCCGCCAGCTGCAGCGCCCGGCTGGCGTTCTGCTCGACGAGCAGCACCGTCACGCCCTGCTGGTGGATGTCGTTCACCACCTCGAAGATCTTGTCGACCATGATGGGCGACAGGCCCATCGACGGCTCGTCGAGCAGCAGCACCTTGGGGCGCGCCATCAGCGCGCGGCCCATCGCGAGCATCTGCTGTTCGCCGCCCGACATGGTGCCGGCCAGCTGGTTGCGGCGTTCCTTCAGGCGCGGAAAGGTCGCGAAGACCTTCTCCATGTCCGCGTCGATCTCGGCCTTGTCGTTGCGCACGAAGGCGCCCATCTGCAGGTTCTCGGTGATGGTCATGCGGGTGAACGTGCCCCGGCCTTCGGGCACCATCACCAGCCCCTGCTTCACCAGGTCCCACGAGCCCTGCCCCTTGACGGAGCGGCCCAGGTACTCGATGTCGCCGTCGGCCGCCGGCTGGGTGCCGGTGACGGCCTTCAGCGTGGTGGTCTTGCCGGCGCCGTTGGCGCCGATGAGGCTGACCAGTTCGCCCTTGCGGACCTCGAGCGAGACGCCCTTGACGGCCTGGATGCCGCCGTAGGCAACCTTCAGCCCGCTGACCTTGAGCATGATGTCGGACATGCGTTGTTCTCCTGCTGTGCCCGTCATCAATGGGCGGTGTGACCGGCGCCCAGGTAGGCCTCGATCACCTTCTCGTTGCGCTGCACGTCGGCCGGCGTGCCTTCGGCGATCTGCTTGCCGTAGTCGAGCACGGTCACGCGGTCGCACAGGCCCATCACCAGCTTCACGTCGTGCTCGATCAGCAGGATGGTGCGGCCGTCCTTGCGGATGCGGTCGATCAGCTCGCGCAGCACCACCTTCTCGGTGGCGTTCATGCCGGCAGCCGGCTCGTCGAGCGCGATGAGCTTGGGGTCGGTGGCCAGGGCGCGGGCGATCTCGAGGCGGCGCTGGTCGCCGTAGCTGAGCGTGCGGGCCTTGTATTCGGCGTACTTGCCGATGCCCACGTAGTCGAGCAGCTCCTGGGCACGCTTGGCGATCTCGGCCTCTTCCTGCTTGAAGCCGGCCGAGCGGAACACCGCGCCGAACAGCCCCGAGTGGGTGCGGATGTGGCGACCCACCATCACGTTCTCGAGCGCCGTCATCTCGGCGAACAGGCGGATGTTCTGGAAGGTGCGCGCGATGCCCGCGATGGCGACTTCGTGCACCGCGGTGGGCTTGTAGGGCGCCCCGCCGAGCTCGAAGAGGCCCGAGTCGGGCGTGTACAGGCCGGTGATCACGTTGAAGAACGTGGTCTTGCCGGCGCCGTTGGGGCCGATGAGTCCGTAGACCTGGCCCTTTTCGATGGTGATGCCCACGTCGGACAGTGCCTGCAGCCCGCCGAAGCGCTTGGAGACGTTGGCAACCTTGAGGATGGTGTCGGTCATGGCATCTTCCTCACTTGCTGGGCACGGGGGTCGGAGCTGCCTTGCCGTGTTCGGGCGAGGGCCACAGGCCGCGCGGGCGCATCAGCATGATGATGATCATCGCCAGCGCAATGAGCAGCTGGCGCAGGATGGCAGCGTCCAGGCGACCGCCGGTGGCGTGCTGCAGCGGGTCGGCCACGTAGCGCAGCACTTCGGGCAGCGCCGCGAGCACGAAGCCGCCCAGGATCACACCCGGGATGTGGCCCAGGCCGCCGAGCACCACCATGGCCACGACCATGACGGACTCCTGCAGGCTGAACGACTCGGGCGAGACGAAGTTCTGGAAGGCCGCGAACATGGAGCCCGCCACGCCGCCGAAGGTGGCGCCCATGCCGAAGGCCAGCAGCTTCATGTTGCGGGTGTTGATGCCCATCGCCTTGGCAGCGATCTCGTCTTCGCGGATGGCCATCCAGGCGCGGCCGATGCGCGACTGCTCCAGGCGATAGCAGATCACCACGCTGGCCACCACGAGCGCGAGGAACAGGTAGTAGTACAGCGTCACCGAGGCGATCTCGAAGCCGAAGATCTCGGTGGGCCGGCCCAGGTTGACCGGGCCCAGGTGCATGGGGTCGATGCCGGCGATGCCCTTCGGGCCGTTCGTGATGTTCACCGGCGCGTCCAGGTTGTTCATGAACACGCGGATGATTTCGCCGAAGCCCAGCGTCACGATGGCGAGGTAGTCGCCGCGCAGCTTGAGCGTGGGAGCGCCCAGCAGCACGCCGGCAATGCCGGCCAGCGCCGCGGCCAGCGGAATGGCGATCCAGATCGGCGTGTGCAGGCCGTTCGGGAACATCGCCTTGACGGCCGGGAAGGTGTCGGTCAGGTGCGGCGATGCCAGCAGCGCGAACATGTAGGCGCCCACCGCGTAGAACGCGATGTAGCCCAGGTCGAGCAGGCCGGCGTAGCCCACCACGATGTTCAGGCCGAGCGCGAGCAGCACGTACAGCAGGGCCAGGTCGATGATGCGCACCCAGGCGTTGCCGAAGTACTGCGCCACCAGCGGCGTCAGCAGCAGCAGCAGGCCGCAGACGACGAAAACGACAAGCTTGTTTTTCATGATGTCTCGGGTCCTCGTCGGTCAGGCACGGTCGGCCACACGCTCGCCCAGCAGGCCCTGCGGACGCAGCGTCAGCACGAGGATCAGCACGACGAAGGCGAAGATGTCCTGGTAGTGGCTGCCCAGCACGCCGCCGGTGAGGGCGCCGATGTAGCCGGCACCCAGCGACTCGATGAGCCCCAGCAGCACGCCGCCCACCATGGCGCCCGGCAGGTTGCCGATGCCGCCGAAGACCGCTGCGGTGAAGGCCTTGAGGCCCGGCAGGAAGCCCATGGTGTGCTGCACCGAGCCGTAGTTGGCGGCGTACATCACGCCGGCCAGCGCGGCCAGCGCGGCACCGATGATGAAGGTGGCCGAGATCACCATGTCGGGGCGCACGCCCATGAGGCCCGCCACGCGCGGGTTCTCGGCGGTGGCGCGCATCGCGCGGCCGAGCTTGGTGTAGTTCACCACGTACATCAGGCCCGCCAGCGTCACCGCGGTGGCGATGAGGATCAGGATCTGGGTGGTGTTGATGACCGCGCCGCCGATGAAGAACGGCTCGCTGGGCAGCAGGATCGGGTACGGCTTGTAGCCCGGCTTCCAGATGATCATGGCCAGCGTCTGCAGCAGCAGCGACATGCCCATGGCGGTGATCAGCGGCGCCAGGCGCGGCGCGTTGCGCAGCGGCCGGTAGGCGATCTTCTCGATGGTGAAGTTGAGCGCCGCGCACACCACGATCGCGGCGATGAGCGAGATCAGCAACAGGAGCCAGCCCGGGAGTCCGCTGCCGGCCAGCACCGTGACGACCGTCCAGCTCGTCAAAGCGCCCACCATCAGCACTTCGCCGTGGGCAAAGTTGATGAGGTTGATGATGCCGTAGACCATCGTGTAGCCCAGTGCCACGAGCGCATACACGCTGCCCAGCACCAGACCATTGATGATCTGCTGTATGAGGATGTCCATCCTGCTGTCTCCTGTGTTGACGACAAACGGCGGGCTCTTGCGAGTCCCGCCGCCGACGATCCCGTCCGGCCTCAGACGAAAGAAGGGCTGGTGGGGAATCGTGCCGGCACTCTACCTACGCCCCACCCTGCCCAGGCCTATGGCTTGTGCGGGTAGCAAAAAGCCCGCCGCGAATGTGGCGGGCTTTGCTTTTGGGCAGGTCGGGCACCAAACGGCGCGCATTGTAACGGCGGCGCCTTCCGCACAAGACACTGAGTTTTCGGATCAACCCATGAATTTTTCGCCACGGGTTATGCGTTTCTTCAGGTTTTGTTCGATTCTTCGTTCAAACGGCGGAGCTCTTGAAGGCGCTCGCCTATGCGGATCTCCAGCCCCCTGGGTACCGGCTCGTAGAACCGCTGTGCCGCCATGCCGTCGGGGAAGTAGTTCTCACCCGCCGCAAAGCCGCCCGCCTCGTCGTGCGCGTAGCGATAGCCCTTGCCGTAGTCGAGCTGCTTCATCAGCCTGGTGGGCGCATTGCGCAGGCGCAGCGGCACCGGCCGGGTGACGTCCTGCTTCACGAAGGCGCGCACGGCGTTGTAGGCCGCATAGACCGCATTGCTCTTGGGCGCCACCGCGAGGTAGACGATGGCCTGGGCCAGCGCCAGCTCGCCTTCGGGCGAGCCGAGGCGCTCGTAGGTCTCGGCGGCGTCGAGCGCCAGGCGCAGGGCGCGCGGATCGGCCAGGCCGATGTCCTCGTTGGCCATGCGCACCATGCGCCGCGCGATGTAGCGCGGGTCCACGCCGCCGTCGACCATGCGCACGAACCAGTACAGCGCGGCATCGGGGTCGGACCCGCGCACGCTCTTGTGCAGCGCAGAGATGGTGTCGTAGAACTGCTCGCCGCCCTTGTCGTAGCGGCGCAGCTGCTCGCCGAGCGACCGCTCGAGCAGCGGCTCGTCGATCTCGGTCACCTCGCCCACCATGCGGGCGACGTTCTCGAAGGTGTTGAGCAGCCGGCGCGCGTCGCCGTCGGCGTAGGCGATGAGCCGCACGGTGGCCGCCTCCGAAAGCGGCGGCGCTTCGAGCAGCTTGCGGCCGCGCTCGAGCATGACCCGCAGGTCCTCGTCGGACAGCGACTGCAGCACGTGCACCGTGGCCCGCGACAGCAGCGCCGAATTGACCTCGAACGACGGGTTCTCCGTGGTGGCGCCGATGAAGGTGAACAGCCCGGACTCGACGTGGGGCAGGAAGGCGTCCTGCTGGGCCTTGTTGAAGCGATGCACCTCGTCGACGAACACGATGGTGCGCTGCGCACCACCCAGCAGCCCTCCGCGATGGCGCGCCTGCTGCGCCTGCTCGACCGCGTCTCGGATGTCCTTCACGCCGCCCAGCACCGCGGAGATGGGAATGAACAGCGCGTCGAAGGCGTCGGCCATCAGCCGCGCCAGCGTGGTCTTGCCGACGCCGGGCGGGCCCCACAGGATCATCGAATGGGGCTGGCCAGACTCGAACGCCGCCCGCAGTGGCTTGCCGGGCCCCAGCAGGTGCTGCTGGCCGATCACTTCATCGAGGGTCCTGGGGCGCAGCCGTTCGGCGAGCGGAGCCTCCAGCGCGTCGGCCGGCTTCATGGAAACGCTACTGGGAAAGCACGTCCGCGCCGGGCGGCGGCGTGAAGCGGAAGCGGTCGGCCGGCAGCGACGCGTTGGCCTCCACCTGGGTGAAGTCGAGCCGCGAACGCTGGCCGAAGCTGTCGACGATCTCGACCGCCGCCAGCTGCTTCGCCCTGAAGGCCACCTTCACCGACTGGAAGCCGCTGTCCTTCTGCCTGGGCGTGGCCAGCACCCACTGCAGCCCGCCCTCGTCCGGCAGCGCCTTCAGGGTGAAGTCCTTGTCGAGGTTGCTGCCGGCGAGCAGGGCGGCAGGCGTGGAGCCGAGGGCCTCGCCCATGGGCCGCACGGTCACCTGGTTCAGGTCGGGGTCGTGCAGCCAGATCTTCTGGCCGTCGCCCACGATGAGCTGCTCGTAGGGCTTGGCATAGGCGAACCGGAAACGGTTGGGACGCGCGAACTCGAAGCTGCCGTTGGACGACTTCTTCTTGGCACCGTCGGGCGAGGTGACCACCTGCGTGAAGCTGGCGCGGCCGGTCTTCACGTCGCTGACGAAGGCCTTGAGCGTGTCGATCGCATCGGCATGGGCCGCAGCGCCTGCGAACAGCAGCGCACCGGCAAGAAGCACTCGTTTCATGGACGGGATCATTCGGAGGGGCGGGCCGGGGCGAGGATGTCCCGGTTGCCGTTGGTGGACATGCCGGATACGAGCCCCGACTTTTCCATTTGTTCCAGCAGGCGTGCTGCCCGGTTGTAGCCGATGCGTAAATGTCTTTGAACCAGCGAGATCGACGCGCGGCGATGCTGCAGCACCACCGCCACCGCCTGGTCGTACATCGGGTCGGCCTCGCCCTCGCCGCCGCCGGCGGGCGAGCCGTCGAGGTTGCTACCTTCATCGTCGAGGTTGCCGCCCTCGAGAATGCCTTCGATGTAGTTGGGCTCGCCCTGGCTCTTGAGGTATTCGACGACGCGGTGCACCTCGTCGTCGCTCACGAAGGCGCCGTGCACCCGCACCGGCAGGCCGGTGCCCGGCGCGAGATAGAGCATGTCGCCCTGCCCCAGCAGCGCCTCGGCACCCATCTGGTCGAGGATGGTGCGGCTGTCGATCTTGCTGCTCACCTGGAAGGCGACGCGGGTGGGGATGTTGGCCTTGATGAGGCCGGTGATCACGTCGACGCTGGGACGCTGGGTGGCCAGGATGAGGTGAATGCCGGCGGCTCGCGCCTTCTGGGCCAGCCGGGCGATCAGCTCCTCGATCTTCTTGCCCACCACCATCATCAGGTCGGCGAGCTCGTCGATCACGACCACGATGTAGGGCAGCCGCTCGAGCGGCTCCGGCGCCTCGGGCGTCAGGCTGAACGGATTGGGCAGCTTCTCGCCGCGGGCGTTCGCCTCTTCGATCTTCTTGTTGTAGCCGGCCAGGTTGCGAACGCCCAGCTTGCTCATCAGCTTGTAGCGCCGCTCCATCTCGCCCACGCCCCAGTTGAGCGCATTGCCGGCCTGCTTCATGTCGGTGACCACCGGGCACAGCAGGTGCGGAATGCCCTCGTAGACGCTCATCTCGAGCATCTTCGGGTCGATGAGGATGAGGCGCACGTCCTTGGCCTCGGCCTTGTACAGCAGGCTCAGGATGGTGGCGTTGATGCCAACCGACTTGCCCGAGCCGGTGGTGCCGGCGATCAGGCAGTGCGGCATCTTCGCGAGGTCGGCCACCACCGGGCCGCCGACGATGTCCTTGCCCAGCCCCATGGTGAGCATGGACTGCGCATCGTTGTAGGCCTGCGAGCCCAGGATCTCGGACAGGCGGATCATCTGGCGCTTGGCGTTCGGCAGCTCGAGCGCCATGTAGTTCTTGCCCGGGATGGTCTCGACCACGCGGATGCTCACGAGGCTCAGCGAACGCGCCAGGTCCTTCGCGAGGTTGACGATCTGCGAGCCCTTCACGCCGGTGGCCGGCTCGATCTCGTAGCGTGTGATCACCGGGCCGGGCGAGGCCGCCACCACACGCACCTCGACGCCGAAGTCCTTGAGCTTCTTCTCGATGAGCCGCGAGGTCATCTCGAGCGACTCGGGCGTCACCGTCTCCAGGCGGCCGGGGGCGGCGTCGAGCAGGTCCACCTGCGGCAGCTTGGTGTCGGCCAACTCGCTGAACAGCGGCTTCTGCTTTTCCTTCACCACCCGCTCGCTCTTGGGCACCTCGACCACCGGCTTCTCGATCACGATGGGCACGTGGTCCTCGATCACGTGGCGCTCGATCTCGACCACCTGCTCGCGCTCCTTGATGGCCTGCTCGCCGATGCGGATGTCCTCGGCCCGCTCGATGCGCTCCTGGCGACGCTCACGCAGGCCCTCGATCGCCCCGCCCAGGCGCTCGGCCACTGCCACCCACGAAAAGCGGAAGGCGAGCGAGAGGCCCACCACGAGGGTGGCGATCCAGAACACACCCGACCCCACGAAACCCAGCAATCGCTGGCTCAGGGGCCCGAGCGTGTAGCCCAGCACGCCGCCGGCATGACCGCCGGGAACGGCGGCCTCCCATTGGTAGAGCCGGCTCCATTCGAGCGACGTGCTCGACACGAGCAGCAGGGCCATACCGAGCCAGAACACCCACACCGGCCGGTGCGAAGTGCCGAGGTTCGAAGCCGGCTCATGCGGCGCATCGGCGCGGAGCAGGCGCGCCAGCGCCCCCAGCCAGCCGCGGGCCCCCAGGGCGAGCAGCCACCACGCCGAATAGCCGAGCAGGAAGAACGCCAGGTCCGAAAGCCAGGCGCCGAGCACACCCGCCTTGTTGTGGATTTCCGGGCCGAGGCCGGAAGTGGAAAACGCGGCGTCACTGCCGCTGTGCGTCACGAAAGCCAGCGCCGCCAGCAGCCAGCCCACGCCGCCGAGCACGACGGCCAACTGCAGCTTCCAGCGCGGCGCGGGGTCGGCTGGCGCCGACGCTGCAGCAGCAGCTGCAGCAGCACGCCCCCGGCCCCGTTCAACGGTAGCGCCGGAGGTCGAGCCTTCCGAGCGCAAGGAACCCAACGGAAATGTCATGCCGCGATTGTGGCCGAACGGCCCGGGCGGCCACTCTTGCGAGCGGCGCGCTTGTCACCGCTCGTTTCGCTTTCACGCTCACTGGGCGGTCAAGCGTTCCTTCAACACCACGGAACCGTTTTCCTGAGTCTCGACGTAGCCGCGCTCTTCGAGGTCCTTCATCACGCGGCTGACCATCTCGCGCGAAGCACCCACGATCTTGGCCAGGTCCTGCCGCGAGACCTTGTTGCGGATGATCTTGATCTCGCCGTCCTGCTCGGACATGTCGAGCAGCGTGCGGGCCACCCGACCGTACACGTCGAGCAGCGCCAGCGACTCGATCTGGCGGTCGGCGTTGCGCAGCCGCGCCACCAGCCCGCGCATGATCGCGTAGGACAGGCTGGAGTTCTCGGGCAGGCAGCGCGCGAATTCGGTGCGGCCGAGCACCAGCACGTCCGTCTGCACCTCGGCACGCACCGTGGCGGAGTGCGGCTCGTTGTCGATGAGGCTCATCTCGCCGACGTAGTCGCCCGGCTGCAGCACCGCCAGGATCACCTCGCGGCCGCGCGAGTCGGCCGTCAGGACGCGTGCGCGGCCGGTCAGCAGGATGAACAACGCATTCGACTTGCGCCCCTGCTCGACGATGATTTCGCCACGGCGGAAGCGGCGCTTCACCACACCCTCGGCAACGGCCTCGGCCTGGTCGCTCGTGAGCATGGAGAACAGCGGCACGCGACGGATCAGGTCAAGGTTGGACAACATCGCCATGGGCACGCTCCTCTGAATGCGTTCTCTTCTCTATTGATGCGATTGCCTGCGTCAAGAATGAGGCGCAGGCGCCGTTCCTACAATGTGAGGCCTTGATTCCCCGGCCGGCGCGGCCAGTTGCCCTGAAAGCAACGGTGCCCTGCCAGCGGATCGTGACATCCTTCACGCGCCGAACTCTAACCGAAGCACGTGCGTGTTGGCATCAGGCGAGTCCCGTGCCAACCCGCTTTCTGCAGCAACGAGCAACACATGAGCACCAATCACCAGCATGCCCAGGTCCTGATTCTTGGCTCCGGCCCCGCCGGCTACACCGCGGCCATCTATGCGGCCCGGGCAAACTTGAAGCCGCTGCTGGTGACCGGCCTCCACCAGGGCGGCCAGCTGATGACCACCACCGACGTGGACAACTGGCCGGCCGACGTGATGGGCGTGCAGGGCCCCGACCTGATGCAGCGCTTCCAGCAGCATGCCGAGCGGTTCAACACGCAGATCGTGTTCGACCACATCAACCAGGTCGACCTTTCCAAGCGCCCCTTCACCCTCAAGGGCGACGCAGGCACCTACACCTGCGACTCGCTGATCATCGCGACCGGCGCATCGGCCAAGTACCTGGGCCTGCCTTCGGAGGAAGCCTTCATGGGTCGAGGCGTCAGCGGCTGCGCCACCTGTGACGGCTTCTTCTATCGCGAGCAGACGGTATGCGTGGTCGGCGGCGGCAACACGGCCGTCGAGGAAGCGCTGTACTTGTCGAACATCGCCGCCAAGGTGCACCTGATCCATCGCCGCGACAAGTTCAAGGCGGAGGCCATCCTGGTCGACAAGCTGATGGACAAGGTCAAGGCCGGCAAGATCGAGCTGCACCTGTTCAACACGCTTGACGAAGTGCTGGGCGACGCCAGCGGCGTGACCGGCGTGCGCCTCAAGTCCACCGAGGACGGCAGCACCACCGAGCTCAAGCTGCAGGGCTGCTTCATCGCCATCGGCCACCAGCCCAACACCGACATCTTCCAGGGCCAGCTGGAGATGAAGGATGGCTACATCCTCACCCGCTCCGGCCTGAACGGCTTCGCGACGATGACCAGCGTGCCCGGCGTCTTTGCCGCCGGCGACGTACAGGACCACGTGTACCGCCAGGCCATCACCAGCGCGGGCACCGGCTGCATGGCCGCGCTGGACGCGCAGCGCTTCCTGGAGCAGTAAAACGCCACGGCGGGGCCGTGCTTTCGCATTGCCGGCAAATCCGGCTATAATCGTCGTCTTTGCCGAACCAGCCCCAGTGCGCCTTCGCGCGCTGGAAGGGCCGCCACCAAGCCGGGGTCAGCACAAACCTGAAGCCCGGCCTGCTCTGGCAGCCGCATCGAAACACATCGTACGGAGAAGCGTCATGGCACGCGTCTGTCAAGTCACGGGCAAGGGCCCGATGGTGGGGAACAACGTTTCCCACGCCAACAACAAGACCAAGCGTCGTTTCCTGCCCAACCTGCAGTACCGCCGTTTCTGGCTCGAGACCGAAAACCGCTGGGTGCGCCTGCGCGTGAGCAACGCCGCGCTGCGCCTGATCGACAAGGTGGGCATCGACCAGGTGGTCGCTGACCTGCGCGCCAAGGGCGAACTCTGATTCACCGCTGATCTAGGAGCACATCATGGCCAAAGGCGCACGCGAGAAGATCAAGCTGGAATCCACTGCCGGCACCGGTCACTTCTACACGACCACCAAGAACAAGAAGACCACGCCCGAAAAGATGGAACTGATGAAGTTCGATCCGAAGGCACGCAAGCATGTGGCTTACAAGGAAGTGAAGCTGAAGTAATTCGGCCCTCTTTCACCGAGAAACCCGCCCGGTTCGCGCCCGGCGGGTTTTTTGTTTGTCGGTTGCTGAGGGGGGCGAAGAAGAGAGCACCAAAAGAAAAAGCGCCTCGATCGAGGCGCTTTGCTACCGGGAGCGGCCTGCCTCAGGCGTGGGCCGCGCGCAGCTTCAACGCGAATTCCTGCAGGGCGGCGATGCCGCTTTCCTCGGCCTTCTTGCACCAGGCCTGCAGGTCGCTCACCAGTTGCTCGGCCGACACGTTCGTGCGGGTCCACAGCTGGCGCAGCTCCTCACGCATCGTGACCAGCTTGTCGAGCACCGGATGCTCGGCACGGGTCGCGGCGATCTGGGCCCGCAGTTCCTGCGGGATCTTGTCGTCGTCGCGGTGCAGCCAGCGGCGCGCCAGGCGCATCTGCGTCCACTTGGCGCCGTTCTTGGCGCCCTGCGCCTTCAGGCGGTCGAGCTCGGCCCCGCAGGCGCGCTTGAGCTCCTTGGCGTACTTGGCCATCACCTCGTAGCGGTTGGCAATGATGGCCTCGAGCGTCTTGGAATCGGCCACCGGCTTCACCACGCCCAGCTTGAGCTCGGGAGGCGTCTTGCGGACCTTGGCCAGCCCCAGCATCTCGAGTCCGCGGATGTAGACCCATCCGATGTCGAACTCGCCCTTCTTCACCGACAGCTTGGCGCTGGTCGGATAGGTGTGGTGGTTGTTGTGCAGTTCCTCGCCGCCGATGATGATGCCCCACGGCGAGATGTTGGTCGAAGCGTCGGCCGCCTCGAAGTTGCGGTAGCCCCACCAGTGGCCCAGGCCGTTGATGATGCCGGCCGCGGTGACCGGGATCCACAGCATCTGCACGGCCCACACCGCGGCGCCCGCGGCGCCGAACAGCAGCAGGTCGAGGATCAGCGTGAGGCCGACGCCCTGCCAGCTGTAGCGGCTGTAGACGTTGCGCTCCATCCAGTCGTCAGGCGTGCCGTGGCCGAACTTGGCCAGGGTTTCCTGGTTCTTGGCTTCGGCGCGGTACAGCTCGCTGCCTTCGAGCAGCACCTTCTTGATGCCGTGGGTCTGCGGGCTGTGCGGGTCATCGACCGTTTCGCACTTGGCGTGGTGCTTGCGGTGGATGGCCACCCATTCCTTGGTCACCATGCCGGTGCCCAGCCACAGCCAGAGGCGGAAGAAATGCATCACCGCGGGATGCAGGTCGAGCGCGCGGTGAGCCTGTGAGCGGTGCAGGAAGATCGTGACCGAAGCGATGGTCACGTGCGTGAAGGCCAGCGTGTACAGCACGATCTGCCACCACGCGGCGTCCAGCAGCCCGTAGGCCAGCCAGTTCACGGTGCCGTCGAACAACGACATCAAAACGTCCATTCTGTAGAGCCTTTTCCGAAGAGTGCGGAATTGTAGGTGCCGGGGTCTCCAAGCGGCGCGTGGAACTACGCACTTTTGGCGACGCAGTTGTGAAGAGTGGGGCCGGGTTGCGCCAGCTCAAACCATCCTCTGCACACATGCCATAGCCAGCGGCTATTTTCGTTCCCAGACGGCGGCGAAAAAACCGTCGGTCTGGTGCCGGTGCGGCCACAACCGCAGGTATTCGCCCGCCACCAGCCCGTCGGCCTTGGAAACCTTGGCCCGCTCCAGCACCTCGCGTGCCTGAAGCGGAACGAAATCCTTGTGCTCTGCGCTGAAGGCTCCGGCGATGTCCTCGTTCTCCGCCTGCAACAGGCTGCAGGTGGCGTAGACGAGCCGGCCGCCGGGCTTCAGCAGCCGGGCTGCGCTGGCGAGGATGGCGGCCTGCTTGGCCTTGAGTTCATCGAGTGCCTGCGGCGACTGGCGCCACTTCAGGTCGGGATTTCGCCGCAGGGTGCCCAGGCCCGAACAGGGCGCGTCCACCAGCACGCGGTCGATCTTGCCGGCCAGCCGCTTGATGCGCTCGTCGCGCTCATGCGCGATCTGGGCCGGGTACACGTTGGACAGGCCGCTGCGCGCCAGCCGCGGCTTCAGCGCGTCGAGCCGGTGCCCGGACACGTCGAACGCGTAGAGGCGGCCGGTGTTGCGCATCATCGCCCCCAGCGCCAGCGTCTTGCCGCCGGCACCTGCGCAGAAGTCCACCACCATCTCGCCGCGCCGGGCCTCGGTGAGCAGGGCCAGCAGCTGGCTGCCTTCGTCCTGCACTTCCACGTCGCCGCGGGTGAACAGCTCCAGCCGGCTGAGTGCCGGCTTGCCTTCGACCCGCACGCCCCAGGGCGAATGCGGCGTGGCCGCTGCGGCAATGCCGGCCTGCGCCAGCACAGGCAGCACGTCTTCCCGCTTGGCCTTCAGCGCGTTGACCCGCAGGTCGAGCGGCGCACTCTGGTTGAGGCTGTCCACCAGCGGCCAGAACTCGTCGCCGAGCGTGTCCTGCAAAGGCGTCGCCAGCCAGTCCGGCAGGTTATGACGCAGCTTTGTGGGCAGCGTCTTCACATCGACGCCACGCGCGCGGCCGACCCACTCGGCTTCGTGCGGGCCCATCCCGCCGCGCAGGTAGCTGTCGCTGCCCTGCCAGCCGAGGATGGCCAGGCGCCGCTCCATGGCGCCGCTGCCCGACTGGGCCAGGTGCTGGTACAGCAGGCGATGCCGCAGCACGTTGTAGGCGGTCTCGGCGAGCGTGTGGCGTTCCCGAGGCCCCAGATCCTTGTGCTGGCGGAAGAAGGCCGACACCACGGCGTCGGCCGGCGAATCGAGCCGCAGCACGTTGCGCAGCAGTTCGGTGGCGAGATCGAGCAGGTGAGCAGGACGCATGGCGATGACCGATCAGAGTTCGAGCTGGGCCGCGGCGGCCTTGTGGCGCACGATGCCGGCCGCATCGACCTGCAGCTGGCCTTCGACCATCCACCGCACGGCGCGCGGGTAGATCACATGCTCCTTGGCTAGCACGCGGGCGGCCAGCGACTGCGGCGTGTCGTCGGCCAGCACCGGCACCGCCGCCTGGGCGATGACCGGGCCATGGTCGAGCTCGGGCGTCACGAGGTGGACAGTGGCGCCGTGCACCTTGCAACCTGCCTCGAGCGCGCGTTCGTGCGTGTGCAGGCCCGGGAACGCCGGCAGCAGCGACGGGTGGATGTTCACCAGCCGCCCCTCGTAACGCTGCACGAAACCGGGGGTGAGGATGCGCATGAATCCGGCGAGCACCACGACGTCGGGCGCAAACCCATCGATGCAGCGCGCCAGCGCGGCATCGAAGTCCTCGCGGGAGGCGTAGTCGCGATGGCTCACCACGGCGGTGGCAATGCCGTGCGAAGCCGCGAAGGCGAGGCCGGCGGCGTCGGCCTTGTTGCTGATGACAGCGGCCACGCGCGCCGGCCACTTCTCACGCGCATTCGCGTGGACGATGGCTTCCATGTTGGAGCCCCGCCCCGAGATCAGGATCACGATGTTCTTCATCGGCCGGCAGTTTAGTCGCCGGGGGTGCCCGGCCAGGCGTCCCGGCCTCCTAGAATCCGCCCCCACATGGAATCCGACGTCATCCGCACCCTCCTGGTGTACGCCCTGCCCGTGCTGTTCGCGATCACGCTGCACGAGGCGGCCCACGGTTATGTGGCGCGCCACTACGGCGACCCGACGGCCGAGCAGGCCGGCCGCATCTCGCTCAACCCCATACGTCACATCGACCCGATCGGCACGGTGCTGATGCCGCTGCTGCTGTACGTGGCGACGTCGGGTGCCTTCGTGTTCGGTTATGCGAAGCCGGTGCCGGTGGACTGGCGCCAGCTGCGCCACCCGAAACGCGACATGGTGTGGGTGGCCTTTGCCGGCCCGTGCGCCAACCTCCTGCAGGCGGTCGGCTGGGCGGTGTTCGGCGCCGTGCTGCTGGGCCTGGGCATCGACGAGGAATTCTTCCTGCTGATGGCCCGCGCCGGCGTGCTGGTGAACCTGGTGATGTTCGCCTTCAACCTGGTGCCGGTGCCGCCGCTGGACGGCGGGCGTATCCTCGTGGGCCTGCTGCCGGTGCGCCTTGCGCTGCCGGTGGCAAGGCTGGAGCCCTACGGCTTCTTCATCGTCATGGGACTGGTGCTGGTGGGCGTCGTGAGCACTTACTGGATGCTGCCGATCATGGCCGCGCTGCTGCAGATGCTGAGTGCGGCGCTGCCCTCGCTGCCCACCCTCATCGGCCTGCAATGAAACCTCGTGTGCTGTCGGGCATGCGCCCTACCGGCGCGCTGCACCTGGGTCACTACCACGGCGCCCTGAAGAACTGGGTGCGCCTGCAGCACGACTACGACTGCTACTACTTCGTGGCCGACTGGCATGCGATGACGACGCACTACGAGGACCATGCCGACCTCGAACGCAACGTCTACGACATGGTGGTCGACTGGCTGGCCGCCGGCATCGAACCCGATCGCGCCACGCTGTTCATCCAGAGCCGCATGCCGGAGCATGCCGAGCTGTTCACGCTGCTGGCCATGGGCACGCCGCTGTCGTGGCTGCAGCGCCTGCCCACCTATCGCGACCAGATGGTCCAGGCGACGGACCGCCACCTCGCAACCTTCGGCTTCCTCGGCTACCCGCTGCTGCAGGCGGCCGACATCCTCATCTACAAGGCCGCCTTCGTGCCGGTGGGCGAAGACCAGGCGCCGCACGTGGAAGTCACCCGCGAAGTGGCGCGCCGCTTCAACCACCTCCATGCCGGCGGGCAGACGGTGCTCCCCGAGCCGCGGGCCCTGTTCACCGAGGTGGGCCGCATGCCGGGCCTCGACGGCGCGCGCATGAGCAAGAGCGCCGGCAATGCGATCGCCATGCGCGACGAGCCGGCCGTGGTCGAAGAGAAAGTGCGGCGCATGCCCACCGACCCGCAGCGCGTGCGCCGCAGCGACCCTGGCGACCCCGAGCGCTGCCCGGTGTGGAAGCTGCACCAGGTCTATTCGGATGCCGCGGTGAAGGACTGGGCGGTCAAGGGCTGCACCAGCGCCGGCATCGGCTGCCTGGACTGCAAGCAGCCGGTCATCGATGCCATCCTGAAGGAGCAGAAACCTTGGCGCGAACGCGCCGAGGCCTACCTCGGCAATCCGAAGCAGGTGCACTGGATCGTCGAGGTCGGCACCGAACGAGCCCGCCGCGTGGCCCGCGAGACGATGAAGGAAGTGCGCTCGGCCATGGGCCTGGTGTACTAGTCCCGGTCACCCGTCGACTCCAGAAAGAATGCCCGGCATCCACATCACCGACATCGAGTCCGCCATCAACTGGTGGCGCGAGCGTTCGCCCTCGCCCGACGGCATCACCGCCTGCAAGGAAGTGCTGTCGCTCGCGGAGGTGTACGCGCTGATGGTCTATTACCGCGAGCAGTATTGCGACGAGGCTTCGATGCCGGCCAAGGCCAAGGCCGCCTGGCTCGCCTGGTACGACTCCACGCCGGACACGCCCTGCATCGCCATCTGCTCCACCAGCCAGGGCGACGACGTCTGCAAGGGCTGCGGCCGCACCTTCGAAGAAGTGCAGCACTGGCCCCAGATGACGCCGGTCGAGAAGCGCGCCACCTGGCGGCGCATCGTCATGGAAGACACCGCCTGGCGGTTCAACCGCTACTCGGAACGGGCGCTCGACGCCGGCAGGGAAGGCTCGGGCGCGGAAGCCGGCGCCGAGGCGGGCTCCGGCGGCGCCTGAGGCGCCGAAGCGGGCGCGGCTGGCTCAGGCGCAGAGGCCGCTGGCGTGGAGGCCGCCGGCCCGCAAGCCCCGCCACTCGCCGGCGCCTCGCCCTTCAGCAGCCGCAGGATGCGCGCGCCGGCCCGGCCTGTCTCCGCCAGCCCCAGCCGAGCTTCCTCGACCTTGATCGCGGCACTGGTGAGCGGCCCTTCCGAACCATCGACGCTCACGCCGCAATGCCCTCGCTGCAGCAGCAGCGATTGCAGCTCGCGGAACTCGGCCCGGGAGATGCCGGCATCGTCGGTCGGCCATGCCACCCGCTGCGGAGGCGCGCCTCGCAGCGCGTCGGCCAGCAGGCCGATCGCGAGGCCGTAGGCATCGGCCCGGTTGTAGCGCCAGATCGCCTGGTAGTTGGGCGTCACCAGCCAGGCAGGGCCGTCCGGACCGGCCGGCGCCAGCAGCGCGGCGGTGGTGCCGCCGTTCCAGCGCGGCCACGCCGCGGTGTAGTCCGCCAGCGCCTGGCCGTCGACGCCCTGCACGCCGAACGTCGCCCATTGCTCCACCGTGCGGCACCGGGCCGCGGCGGGCGCCACCGCCAGGCAGCCATGTTCGCCCTCCGGCGCGTTCAGGGCCTCGACCACCGTTCTTGGCGCGCGCACTTCCACTCCCCACGGCAGGCCGTCCAGCCAGCCCAGGCCGTTCAAGTAGCGCGCCGTCGTTGCCAGCGCATCGGGCACGCTGTTGACGATGTCGGGCGCTCCCGAACCGTCGCCGTCGTCCATGTAGCGGGTAAAGGTGCCGGGCATGAACTGCGTCTTGCCGAAGGCGCCTGCCCAGGAACCGCGGAACTCGTCGGGCTTCACCAGCCCTTCCTGCAACAGCCACAGCGCCGCGAAGAAATGGTTCTTGCGTTCGTTGCTGGCGAGGTTCAGGCAGGCGCGGCTCAAGGTGGCGTCGACCACCGGGTAGCGCCCGCGGACGCGGCCGTAGTCGGTCTCGATGCCGAACACGGCCACCGCAGTGGCCCCGTCGACACCATGCCTGGCGTGGATGGAGGCCAGTGCCGCCGACTCGCGCGCCAGCATCTCGCGGCCTTCGGCGATGCGCTGACCATCCACGCGGCGCATCAGGTAGTCCCAGATGAACAGCTTGAACTCGGGCTGCGTGGCGGTGAACCGCTCGACGTCCGCGCGCAGGTCCTGCGCAGTGCGGGTGTAAGTGTCGAAAGTCTCGCTGCGCACCTCGGGGTGGCGCTTCAGCTCGGCGCGCAGGGCGCTCACGCAACGGCCGAAATCGCCCGCCGGCTGCGGCAGCACCGGCGCGGGCAGCGCGAGCATCGACGCGGCCGCGCAGGCCGCGGACCAGCGGCGCAGCAGCAAAGGTCGAAACACGTCGGAAGCCATGGCGGGCCAGTGTAGGCACGACACGCGGATTACCTAAGTCACGCGGGAGAAGCCCCCCGTCTGGCTATTCTTTGGACCGAGCCAAGGAGTAGACCCCGTGAGCAACTTCCCGATGCGGCCTGCGCGCTGCACCGCAGTGCTGGCTGCAGCGGCGATGCTGTTCTTGAGCGCATGCGGCGGCCCGCCCAAGCCGGCTCAGGTGAGCGGCACGATCGAGGCTTCCACCAGCGTGAACCCCAGCGTCAGCAGGCGGCCTTCGCCGGTGACGGTGCGCGTGTACGAACTCAAGACGGCCACCGCCTTCAACAGCGCCGACTTCGTGTCGCTGTACCAGCGCGACCAGGCCGAGCTCGGCGCCGACCTGCTGGGCCGCGAGGAGTTCAGCCTCGCCCCGGGTGAGTCCAGGCCCTACAACAAGACCCTGTCGCCCGACACACGCTTCATCGGCGTGTTCGCCGCCTACCGCGACCTTGAACGCGCGAGATGGCGCGCGGTGCTGCCTGTGCAGCCCGGCAAGAAGCACCGGATCGTGATCCGGGCCGAGGAACTGTCGGTCTCCGCCGCCGCCACGAAATAAGCCGCCACAACGAAACAGCCGCCAACGCACATGAGCTTGCAAAGCCGAGTCGTGTGGTCGCAGGGCATGTTCCTGCTGCCGCATCACTTCCAGCAGGAGGCACGGCACGTCGAATACCAGATCGACATGCGGCTGCGTGCAGCCGGCCCCTACGCCTGGGGCTTCTTCGAACTGGCGCTCGACGAAGGCCAGCTGGCGCTCGGCCGTGTCAACCTGCTGAGAGCCAGCGGCGTGCTGCCCGACGGCACGCCGTTCTCGATCCCGGACAACGATGCCGTACCGGTGCCGCTGGACGTTCCGGCCGACATGAAAGGCGAGCTGGTCTGCCTCGCGATTCCTCTCAAGCGCGAAGGCGTCACCGAAGTCGCGTTCGACGCAGAGGCGCAGGAGATGTACCGCTATCGCGCGGCCGACAACGAGATCCGCGACCACACCAGCGCCAGCGACGATCCCGAAGCCGTGCAGACCGGTGCGCTGCAGCTGCGCCTGCTGCGCGGCCGCGACGCCAGCGACGCCTACGCGCTGCTGGGCGTGGCCCGCGTGGTGGAGCGCCGCCCCGACCATCAGGTCGTGCTCGACCGCACCTACATTGCGCCGCAGACGCGCATCGAAGCCACCGCCCAGCTGTCGGCCACCGCCTCTCTTCTGCACGGCCTGATGCAGCAGCGTGCGCGCCTGCTGGCTTCGCGGATGGGGCAGCTGAGCCACGGCGTGTCCGAGATGGCCGACTTCCTCATGCTGCAGTCGCTCAACCGGGCCGAGCCGCTGTTCCGCCAGCATGCCGCCGCGCCGCACGGCCACCCGCAGGACTTCTATTTCGCCTGCCTGCAGCTGGCGGGCGACCTTGCCACCTTCACGAGCGAGCAGCGCCATCCGCCGGACTACCCGGTCTACAGGCACGACGACCTGCAGGGCACCTTCTCGCCGGTGGTCGAGGACCTGCGCCGCATGCTGTCCACCGTGCTGGAACGCAACGCGCTGCAGATCGACCTGGTGGACCGCAGCCACGGCGTGCGCACCGCGGTGATCCCCGACCCGGAACTCGCGCGCAGCGCCAGTTTCGTGCTGGCGGTCAACGCCCAGATGCCGGCCGAGCAGTTGCGCCAGCGTTTCCCCCTGCAGTCCAAGCTCGGCCCGGTGGACCGCATCCGCGACCTGGTGAACCTGCAGCTGCCGGGCGTCACGCTGCGCTCGCTGCCGGTGGCGCCGCGGCAGCTGCCCTTCCATGCCGGCTTCCACTACTTCGAGCTCGACCGCAACGGAGATCTGTGGAAGCAGCTCGAACGCAATGGCAGCCTCGCCCTGCACGTGGCGGGCGACTTCCCCGGCATCGAGCTGGAACTCTGGGCGATCCGCCAATGACGTGAGGGCACGGCTGCATGGAACCCTCCGCCATCAACGACCCGTTCGCGCAGTTCGACGAACAGCAGCGCACCTTCATCAAGCCCAACCCGGGCGGCCGCTCGGGCACGCGCAGCGTCGAAGGCGGCACCGGCAGCGGCGAGTTCACCACCGCGCCCGAGCTGGGGGCGGCGCCCGACCAGGGCCTCAATCCGCTGGTGGCGCTTGCCAACCGGCTGCTGCTGGCCGTGCCCCAGCTGCGCAGCACACGCCATGTGGACGACCCGGCCGCGCTGCGCAACGCGCTGGCGCAGGGCATTCGCGACTTCGCCGCCCAGGCGGCGCAGCAAGGCATCGCGCCCGAACGCGTGATGGCCGCGCGCTACGTGCTGTGCACCATGCTCGACGAGGCCGCCGCCGACACACCGTGGGGCGGCTCCGGCACCTGGGCGCGGCACAGCCTGCTGGCCATGTTCCACAACGAGACCTGGGGCGGCGAAAAGGTCTTCCAGCTGATGGCGCGGCTGGCCGAAAAGCCCGAGGCCAACCGCGACCTGCTCGAGCTCATCTATTGCGCGCTCACTCTCGGTTTCGAGGGCCGCTACCGCGTCATCGACAACGGCCGTGCACAACTCGAGGCGGTGCGCGACAAGCTGGCGCAGATCCTCAAGCAGCAGCGCGGCGACTACCCGCATGCGCTGGCGCAGCACTGGCAGGGCCAGCCGGTCACCCGCAAGCGCGCCTACAGCTGGCTGCCGCTGGCGGCCACCGCCGCGGTGGCGGCCCTGCTGCTCACCGGCGTGTACCTGGGGCTGGCGCTTTCGCTGGGCGGCCATTCCGACCCGGTGTACGGGCAGATCCAGAGCCTGCGCCTGTCACCGCCGGTGGTGGCGCAGCCCCAGCCGGCACCCAAGCCGCGGCTCGCGCAATACCTGCAGCCCGACATCAAGGCCGGCCTGGTGGCGGTGCGCGACGAGATCGACCGCAGCGTGGTGACCATCCGCGGCGACGGCTCGTTCGCGCCCGGCAGCGCCACCCTGCTGCCCGAGCGCGAGGCCCTGATGCAGCGCATCGCCGACGCCCTGGCGCAGGTCAGCGGCGCGGTGCTCGTGACCGGCCACACCGACAGCCAGCCCATCCGCTCGGCCCGCTTCCCGTCGAACTGGCACCTCTCCGAAGAGCGGGCCCGCACGGTGCGCGACCTGCTCGTGGCGCGCAAGGTCGCGGCCGACCGCATTGCGTCCGAAGGCCGCGCCGACGGCGAGCCGGTGGTGCCCAACGACACCGTCGGCAACCGTGCGCTGAACCGCCGGGTCGAGGTCACCCTCTTCGTGGGCCGCGCCAGCGCCGCGCCCAAGGCCAAGTCATGAGACACCCTGTGTCAACCTGGATTTCGAGGGCCGAGCCCCCGGGGGATCGGCCGGCGTACCCGACGGCCGAGGGGCAGGCATCCCCGCGGGCCGAGCGCCGGGCCGCTCCCAAGCCGGCCCGCATCCCCCCGGGGGATCGGCCGGCGTACTCGCCGGACGAGGGGCAGGCATCCCCGACGGACGAGGGGCAGGCATCCCCGACGGACGAGGGGCAGGCATCCCCGCCGGACGAGGGGCAGTCATGAGCGCCATGGTCAAGAAGCTGCTCGGCCTCGTCTTCAACCGCTGGGTGCTGCTCGCGGTGCTGCTGCTGGCGCTGGCCCTGGTGATCTGGATCGTGGGTCCGCTGGTGGCGGTCGCCGACGTGCGGCCGCTCGAAACCACCGGGTCGCGCTGGATCACCATCGGCGTGGTCGTGCTGATCGCCGTGCTGGCGATGGCGTGGAAGGCCTGGCGGGCAAGCCGCGGCAACGCCAAGGTGGTGAACCAGCTGATGACCGCGCCGCCCGCGGCCAAGGAGGCCGAAAGCGCGGACATGCAGGCCGTGCGCCAGCGCTTCGAGAAGGCGCTGCTCACGCTCAGGCGCGCCCGCTTCGGCGCGGGTGGCGTGCTGTCCGGCTGGTCGGCGAGGCTGGGCGGGCAGTACCTCTACGAGCTGCCGTGGTACCTGATCATCGGCGCGCCCGGCTCGGGCAAGACCACGGCCCTGCACAACTGCGGCCTGAAGTTCCCGCTGGCCGAAGCGGTGGGCGACCATGCGGTGAAGGGCGTGGGCGGCACGCGCAACTGCGACTGGTGGTTCACCGACCGCGCCGTCCTCATCGACACCGCCGGCCGGTTCACCACCCAGGACAGCGACCGCGAGAACGACCGTGCCACCTGGAGCGGCTTCCTCGGCATGCTCAAGAAGTCGAGGCCGCGCCAGCCGGTCAACGGCGTGCTGGTCACCGTGTCGGTGGCCGACCTGCTGACCCGCGGCCCCGCCGAACGCGCGCAGCACGCGGCCACCGTGCGCCAGCGGGTGCAGGAGCTGCACCAGGACCTGGGCATCCGCTTCCCGATCTACCTGCTGGTCACCAAGTGCGACCTGCTGGCCGGGTTCATGGACTACTTCGCGACGCTCGACAAGGACCTGCGCGCCTCGCCCTGGGGCTTCACCTTCCCGCTCGACCCTGCAGCGCTGAAGGGCGAGTCCGCCCCGCTGTCGCGCTTCGGACCCGAGTTCGATGCACTGCACCAGCGCCTGAACGACGGCCTCATCGACCGCCTGCAGGCCGACCGCGACGCGCAGCGCCGCGCCCGCATCTACGGCTTCCCGGGGCAGTTCGCCGGGCTGCGCGGCATGCTGCAGGAGTTCGTGGACACCGTGTTCTCGCCCTCCCCGTACGAAGCCAACCCGCTGCTGCGCGGCGTCTACTTCGTGAGCGGCACGCAGGAGGGCACGCCCATCGACCGCGTGCTCGGCGCCGTGGCCCGGGCCTACCGGCTCGAGCGCGCCATCGTGGCGCCCAACCAGTCCAGCGGCAAGAGCTACTTCCTGAACCGGCTGCTCGGTGAAGTGGTGTTCGCCGAAAGCGGGATTGCCGGCACCAACCTCAAGTGGGAGCGCCGTCGCACCGCAATCGCGCTGGCCGGCTATGCCGCAGTGGGCCTGCTCACCGCGGGCACGCTGGTGGCATGGAGCACCAGCTACATCAACAACCGGCGCTACATCAGCGAAGTGTCCGAGCGCGTCGAAGAGGTGCGCAAGCTGGTGCAGGCCACGCCCAACCGGGCCTCGCCCGACCTGCAGCCCATCGTGCCGGCGCTCGACGCCACCCGCACCTTGGCCGTCACCGGCCGCAACAGCGACGAGGTGCCCTGGTCCCTGGGCTTCGGCCTCTACCAGGGCCGCAAGCTCGACGGCGCCGCGAACACGGCCTATGAACGCATGCTGGTCGACGCGGTGCTGCCGCGGCTGGCGCTGCGCATCGAGGAGCAGCTGCGCCAGGGCGGCGATGCGCCCGAGATGCAGTACGAGGCGCTCAAGGCCTACCTGATGCTGCACGACCCCGACCACTTCGAGGCCGAGTCGCTCAAGACCTATGTCGAAGCCGACTGGGACGCCCAGTTCGGCCGCGAGCTGGCCCTCGAAGACCGCGAGCAGCTGTCGCGCCATCTCGACGCCCTGCTCTCGCAAGGCGCCGCCGTGTCGCCGCTGCCCGAAGACAAGGCGCTGGTCGAGCAGCACCGCACCCGGCTGGCCACGCTCACGCTGCCGCAGCGCATCTACAACCGCATGCGCCACCAGGGGCTGGGCGGCGAGTTCCCCGAGTTCACCGTGGTGCGCGCGGCCGGCAACAACGCGGCGCTGGTGTTCACACGGCGCAGCGGCGCGCCGCTCACCAAGGGCGTGCCGGGGCTGTTCTCGTACGACGGCTACCACCGCGGCTTCCAGCGCGAGGTGCCGCGCGTGTCGCAACAGCTGGCCGACGAGCAGGGCTGGGTGCTGGGCATCACGGACCCGGCAAAGAACGCGGCCGCCGTGGTACGGGGCACCGACCCGCTGGTCGATGACGTGCGGCGCATCTACCTCACCGAGTACGCCACCATCTGGGAAGCCTTCATCGCCGACGTGCGGCTGCTGCCGATGACCAGCCTGCCTCAGTCGGTGCAGATGGCACGGCTGCTGTCGGGGCCCGACACGCCGATGGTGCCGCTCATGAAGGCCATGTCGCGCGAGACGACCCTGCTGGCCGGCGACGGCAGCGTGGTCGGCACCGCCGAGAAGAAGGCCGGCGAAGTGCTGGGCAAGTCACGCGAGGCGCTGGCCGGCCTGCTGAGCAAGAAGCCGGTGGCTGGCGGCCCGCGCATCGAGAGCATCGTCGACGACCGCTTCGCCGGACTGCGCCAGTTCGTCTTCAAGCCCGAAGGCGGCAAGGCGCCGATGGACGACACGGTGGCCCTGATCGGCGAAGTGCACGTGCTGCTCAATGCGGTGGACACCGCCATCAAGGGCGGCTCGGCCCCACCGCCCTCGCCGCTGCCCAACCGGGTGAAGGCTGAGGCGGCGCGCATGCCCGAGCCGGTGCGGTCCATGCTCGACAACCTCTCGTCGAGCAGCGCGCAGGTCTCGCAGATCCTGGTGCGGCAGAACCTCGGCCAGGAGGTGAAGTCGCAGGTCGGCGAGTTCTGCCAGCAGGCGGTGGCCGGCCGCTACCCGCTCAACCGCGCGTCCAGGCGCGACGTGACGCAGGCCGACTTCGCCATGCTGTTCGCTCCCGGCGGCAAGATCGACCAGCTGTTCCAGCAGAAGCTCGCCCAGTACGTGGACACCACCACCCGGCCTTGGAGCTTCCGCGCGGTGGAAGGCACGCCGCTGGGCACCGACCGCGGCCAGCTGCCGCAGTTCCAGCGGGCGCAGGCCATTCGCGAGACCTTCTTCCCCGGGGGCAACACGCCTTCACTGCGGCTGGACTTCAAGCCGCTCGAGATGGACAGCACCCTCACCCAGTTCATCCTCGACGTGGATGGCCAGGTGGTGCGTTATGCGCACGGCCCGCAGATCCCCGCCAGCGTGCAATGGCCCGGCCCGCGCGGCAGCCAGCAGGTGCGGGTGCAGGTGAGCCCGCCCAGCAACAACGGGCAGCCCTCAGGCATCGTCGAAGACGGGCCCTGGGCGCTGTTCCGCCTGTTCGATCGCGTGCGCATCGACCCCACCGGCGCACCCGAGCGCTTCCGCGCCACCTTCGATGTGGGCGGCCGCAAGGCGGTGTTCGAAGTCACCACCAGCAGCGTGCGCAACCCGTTCCGCCTGCCTGACCTCTACGAGTTCGCATGCCCTTCGGGCCTGTGACCGGCCACCCGCTGCGCTCGCTGACCCCATGCTCACCGGCACTTCGACCACCGACACGCGCGACGCGCCCGGCTGGTACGGCAAGCTCTCGTCGCTGGGCGACTTCGCGCAGCGACGCCTGCCGCCGGCCTGGATCAGCGCCTGCGACGCCTGGCTGTCGCGGGCGATGCAGGGCAGCCAGGCCCAGCTCGGCGCGCACTGGCTCGACGTCTACCTCACCGCGCCGGTGCTGCGCTTCGCGTGGGCGCCCGGCGTCGTGGACGCGCAGTGGTGGTTCGGCGTGCTGATGCCCAGCTGCGACAACGTGGGGCGCTACTTCCCGCTGGTGGTCGCGCACCCGCGCACCCGCCCGCCCGTGGACCGCATCGCACTCGACCACCTGGAGCTCTGGTACGACGACGTCGCTCAAGCGGCGATGCAGACGCTGGGCGAAAGCGCTTCGGTTGACGTGTTCGAAGAAGCGCTTCGCCAGTCGCCCCCCTGGCCTACGCCGGGCCCCGGTGCCGCCCTCAACCCGCAAGGCAGCCCGCATCTCCAGCGCTACCCGCTGGCGCCCGCCGCCTCGCTGGCGCAATGGCTGCACACACTCGCCGCCGCGGACCTGCAGGCCCGTCTGGCGGGTTGCACCCTGTGGTGGCGCCGGGGCGAAGACGGCAGCTCCTCGGAGTCGGTTTGCGTGCTGCGGGGCTTGCCGGAGGCGGCGGGATTCGTCGAACTGCTGGGAGGTCGCGCATGACGCTCAAGTTCAGGGACCCCGATGGCCAGGTGCGCGAGTTCCGCAGCGCCGAAGAGGCGTATCGCGAGATCCTCGCGCACGTGAACGGCGGCTTCCACACCTTCTTCGTGCATGTGAAGCGCGACATCATCCCGATCCTGGAGGAGTGGATCAGCGCGCAAGGCGGCGACGACCCGAACGCCTGGCGCGTACGCAAGGAGCTGGGGCAGCAACGCCACATCCTCGAGTTCGGCGACTACACCAACATGGCCCGCGCGGTGATGGGCGAGTTCCTCGCCCGCGAGGCGCTCGACGACACCGAGACCCGCCTGGCCCGTGCAACCGTGCAGTCGCGCTACGTCGCCACGCACCTCGCGGCACTGCTCGACAAGGTGCGCATGAAGGTCGCCCACCCGTCCGCCCCGAAGGTGCTGGCCCCGCTGCTCGACGAACAGGTGGTGCACAAGCTGCCCTACCAGCCGCTGTACAGGAAGGCGGGCGCCAGCATCGCCCGCGTGCTGAAGCAGCCCGATGCCTACTACTTCGAAGACCGCGTCGTCACGCTGCACGACGTGACCGAATACCTCAAGAAGAACCTCGCCTCCGCGGTCGAGGTGCCGCCGGAAAAGAGCACCGGCACCTACTTCCGCATCAATGAGTTCGGTGTGCCCGAATACAGCCGTCGCATCATCCGCGGCACGGCCGACTTTCGCTACAAACCGGGCGCCGACGAGCCGGACCGCTACACCCTGAAGGAGAACAGCGGCTACGTCATGGCGGCGCGCGTGCAGGGCATCCCCATCTGGGCCGGCCCGTCGTTCACCACCGGTCGCCTCATGCGCATGGCCGAATGGGCCGGCGCCACCGCGCAGGAATACGAAGCCCTGGCCTGGGCCATCTTCGCCTTCTGGAACCAGTGCTACCCCACCTCGTCGACCTGGGTGCACCGCTTCCATGAGGTGATGGACATGGCCGCCAACTGGGGCGTGCCGTTCACGCCGTTCTCTTACCCCGGCGACATTCCGCCCAATGCCGGGGCGCTGCGCTCGCGGCTTTGATCGCTGCCAATTCACCGCGTCAGTGCGTTGCGTTGCAGCGGTAAGCGTTTGTCATGCGACCTTGGGCAGCGCACGGCGCCGGCGAGAACATACGGGCTTCTTCGCAGCAAGCGAACAGGGAGCTCTCATGCACACGCAGCTGCTGTACAGGCGCGCTGGCCATGCGGCCCTCGGCGTGGCCTTCGCGGCCTTCCTCGGCGGAGCCTGGGCCCAGGCCCAGCCGCCCGTCACCGACTGGACGAGCCTCATGTTGCCGGCCCCCGCCGGCATCGTCCGATGGAGCGCCAGCGGAATGAACAACCTCGGCCAGGTCATTGGCGTCGGCTTCACGCAGTACGGCCCTCCCGAGATGGCGCCGGTGTTCTACGACGGCATCACGTCGCGCACGCTGCCGACGCCTGTCGACACCCGGACCACCCAGGCGGTGGCCATCAACGACGCCGGCCAGATCCTCGTGGAAAACCGCGCGGTGGAAGAAGGCCCGCCCTATGCCAGCGGATCGCGCTCGTCCATCACGCTGCACAGCGGCGGCGTGATGACCGAAATCATGCCGACGGGCATGCGCGATGCGAGGGCGGTGGACCTCAACAACCGCGGCGAGGTGCTGATGAGCGGCAACATGAGCAACGGCTACGTGAGCGCCGTGACGGGCCCGTCCGGCACGCGCTACCTGGCGGCCACCGGCATCGAGGCGCTCGACCTCAACAACAACGGCGTGGTGCTCTATCGCAACGGCTTCTCGCAAGACAGCCCGCCCCATCTCGATGACCACGGCACGGTGACCCGCCTGGGGCCGGCGGACCGCACAGTCCACGTGTGGCGCCTGAGCGACCGGGACGAGGTCTGGGGCACGATGGACAGCGTGCTCGCAGGCGTGATCAGCAGCTTCGTCGGCGGTGTCGCCACGCCGCTGCCGGGCAATCCGCGTGGCTCCGTCGGCGATGTCAACGACCGCGGCGATGTCCTGATGAAACTCTGGGACCACCCCCGCACCGCCTTCCTCTATCGAGACGGCGTGTTGACCGACCTTGGTGTGGGCATCGCAGGGCTGACGGCTGTTCACGGCGTGTCCGCCAACAACGCCGGCCAGGTGCTGTTCACCGGCGAGCTCGACTGGGGCGCGCGCCGTTATCTGTATTTCTGGGACAACGGCACCGTCACCAACCTGACCGAGGTGCTGTACCGCGAGGCAGGGGACGCGGCCGCACTCTACGGGATCGGCGGCGTCTGGCTCAACGATGCCGGGCAGGTGCTGTTCAGCAGCGCTGGCGCAGAACTGGGGCCGCTGCTGCTCTCGCCGGTACCCGAGCCGGGCATGCTGGGACTCATGCTCGCCGGCCTGTTTGCGCTGTTCTGCACGAGACGAAGGAGCGCGGGCCCGGCCGCTGCCGCACGGCCTTGCTGACGGCGGCACTCATGGTGGCGCCTGGGTCGCCGCCGCGGTCGTCCAGCGCAGCCGCAGCAGCGCGCCGATCCGCTCGAGCAGTTCGTCGGCATCGACCGGCTTGGTGAGGAAGGCATCGGCCCCCGCGTCCAGGCTGGCGGCCCGGTCGCTGGACTGTGCGCTGGCCGAGATGGCGATGATGGGCACCGCTGCCACGCCGGGCGTGCGGCGCAGCCGCCGCGTGGCCTCCAGGCCATCGAGCACCGGCATCACGTTGTCCATGAGCACCAGGTCCACCGGCAGGCGCCTGGCCTGCTCCAGCGCCTGTTCGCCGTCGCAGGCTTCGTGCAGCTCGAAACCCAGCGGGGCGAGCAGATCGAACAGCATCCTGCGGTTCGCCGGCACGTCGTCGACCACCAGCAGGTGCCTTCTGGCTCCCTCGTAGCCGGTGGCCTGCGACACCGCGGCAGGCGCCGCCTTCTGCGCCGGGACCGCCGTGGCATCCGCAGCCGCCGGCATGCGGATCGGCAGGTCGAACCAGAAGTGGCAGCCCTTGCCGGTGTCGCTGATCAAGTGGATCTCGCTGCCCATGCGGTGCAGCAGTTCGCGGCAGATGGCGAGGCCCAGGCCCGTTCCCTGCGGGCGGTACTCGGCATCGCCGACCTGTTCGAACGGCCGGAACAGCCGCTGCTGGTCCTGCAGCGAGATGCCCGAGCCGCTGTCGATGACCTCCATGCGCACATGCCGCGCGTCGTGCCGGCCCACCACCAGCAGCACATGGCCGTGACTGGTGAACTTGACCGCGTTGTCCAGCAGGTTCAGCAGCACCTGGCGCAGGCGCTTTTCGTCGGCGAACAGCGCCGCCGGCAGGTCGGCGGCGGCCCGGCATTCGAAGTGCAGGCCCTTCTGCTGCACACGCACCTGCATCACGTCGCAGAGCATGCGCAGCAGGGGCTGCAGCGCGATCTCGGTGGGCAGCAGCTCCAGGCGCCCGGCTTCGATCTTCGCCAGGTCCAGCACGTCGTTGATGAGCGTGAGCAGGTGCTCGCCGCTCTGGTGGATGGTGCGGGCGCGCCCGCGCTGCGCCGGCGTGAGGGAGCCGTCGCGCTCCAGGATCTGCGCGAAGCCGAGGATCGCGTTGAGCGGCGTGCGCAGCTCGTGGCTCATGTTGGCCAGGAAGGCGCTCTTCGCATGGCTGGCCACCTCGGCGCGCTCCTTGGCCTGCTCCAGCTCCTTCGTGCGGGCCCGCACCAGTTCCTCGAGCTGGTCGCGGTGGCGGCGCAGCTCTTCCTGCGCCAGGCGTCGCTCGGTCACGTCGGCGCCGAAGGACTCGATGTACAGCGGCTGGCCGTCGTCGCCGCGCACCACCCGCATGCTGGCCGACACCCACAGCGGCCGACCGTCGCGGTGCCGCAGGTTCAGCTCGTAGCCCCGCAGTGCGCCGCGCTCGAGCAGGCGCTGAAGGAACTCGTCGCGCTCCTCGGGGTGCACGTACAGCTGCTGGCGGATGCTCTTGACCGAGTTCACCAGTTCCTCGGGAGACCCGTAGCCCAGCATCGCTGCGGCTGCCGGGTTGGCCGACAGCAGGCGGCCGTCGAGCGTGGCGCGCCAGATCGCCTCCACCGCATTGGCGTAGATGCTGCGGTAGTCGGCTTCGCTGCGGCGCGACTCCTCCAGCGACTGCTGCAGCTTGCCGGTCATGGCATTGAAGCGCTGCGCCAGCTCGCCGATCTCGTCGCGGGAGTCGACGCGCACGCGCCGCGACAGGTCGCCCTCGGCCACCTGTTGTGCGGCGCGGGTGAGTTCGGCCACCGGCCCGGCAATGCTGCGCGCCACCATGGCGGCGATCGCCGCGGCCACCAGCACCAGCAGGGCGCCGATGACGGTGAGCTGCACGACGATGGCTGCGATGGTCTGCTTCTGCTGCTCCATGGTCTGCTGCAGCAGCGCCTGCGTCTGCACGCCCAGCGCCTGCTGCGCATCCTTGGCGCCCTTGAGCGCGTCATACAGCGCCAGCAGGCGCTCGTTGCGCTCGCGCGTGCTGCGCACCCCCAGTTCGCCGTCGGCCAGACGCGTCACCGCGGTCGACAGCACCGACAACGCACGCTCCAGCGGCGCGCGGCCTTCGTGCGCGTCCAGGCGGTCGGCGGCCGAGCGCAGGTGCTGCAGGGCCTGCTCCATCGCATCGCGCTGCTCGGGCCCGCCCACGATGGCGAAGCGCTCCACGTCGGCCTCCAGCACCGACAGCGCCACCGCCACCTCCTGCAGCCGCGACAGGCGAGTGCCGTTGGGCGCCACCTGGTCGGCAGCGGCCCGCACCTGGCCCAGCTGGTAGAGCCCCGCGCCCATCACCAGCAGCACCAGCGCCAGCACGACAGCAAAGCCGCAGAGGATCTTGCGCTGCACCGACGCTGCCACCAGGGCGGGCATCTTCATCGTCAGGCGCCCCGGTGCACGATGCCGGCGTTCTTCAGCAGGGCCGGGCTGAAGACCACGCCCAGGCGCTCGGCCAGCGCGAGGTTGAGCCCCAGCACCGCCTTGCGGTTCTCGACCAGCGGAAACTCCGCCGGCTTCGCCCCGCGCAGGATCTTCAGGGCCACCTCGGCGGCGTATTCACCCTGCTCCTCGGGCAGCTTGCCCATGGTGAGCAGCACCAGCGGCGTCATGTAGCCGTCCACATAGCCGGTGGGGATGCGGGTGTTCTCCAGGATGAAGACCCGCGCCGCTTCCTCGTCCCAGCCCGCGATGCCGGCGTAGTTGCCGGTGATGAGCATGTGCGCCTGGCGCTGCAGCTCGACATAGGCACGCTTGAACTCGTCGAAGCTGCGCACCAGCCGCGAGGCCATGCGACCGTCGAAGAAGCGGCGGTTGTAGGTCGCCACCACCTTGGCCTGCGTCTGCGTGTCGCCGCTCAGGTAGGCCACCTGGTCGCCGCGCGCATAGTCGCGCATCGCCCGCACCAGCGGTCCCACCAGGTCCACCTCGAGCATGCCGGTGATGGTGCGGGTCGGAAAGCCGTAGGCCGAAGCATCCCAGTTGATGCCGGCAAACACCACCGGCAGCGACGTCTCCTTGACGAAGGGCACGACGAAGTAGCGGGCCGCGTTGTCGTCGGTGGCAATCACCATGTCGGGCCGGAAGCGGTCGAGCTCGGCCTTCGCGCGCTCGCCCGCCTGGCGGGCATGCGCCTCGTCGGTGTTGCGGGCCGTGTCCATGCGCACGATGCGCAGCTCGACGCCGCTGCCGGCCAGCACGGCGTTGATACCGCGGCCGATACCGTCGTTCCAGGGGTTGCCCGCGTGGTAGGAGTCCACCCACAGCACGCGCTTGCCGGCGAGGTCGGGCCCCGCGGCGGACACCGCCACGGCCATGCCCAGATGCCCCAGCACCAGCAGCGCGCCACGCCGGGTCGTCGAACAGGCAGTCATGGCAGGCCTCCTCTCGCGTGCTGCGCCCCGCCGGCGAGGGCGAGGCCGCGACGGCTCCCTGCGCCGTATCTTGCTCTCGATCGGGGCGCCGGGAACAGGACGTTTCCCTCATGTCGGCGGCTGCTACCCTCGCCGCCATGGATTCCCTCATCGCCGCCGCCGGACGCGCCCTGGCGGCAGGCGACACGCTGGGCGCACTCAAGCGGGTGGCGTTGCGAAACGACCCGCCGGCGCTGGCGCTGCGCGGCATCGCGATGGCGCGGCTGGGCGAGCTGGTGCGCGCCCGCGAGCTGCTGCGCCGCGCCGCGCGCGGCTTCGGCGCCCACGAGGAACTGGCGCGTGCCCGCTGCGTGGTCGCCGAGGCCGAGGTGGCACTCGCGATGCGCGAGCTCGGCCACGCCACACGTGCACTCACCGCCGCGGCGGCGGCACTGGAGGCGCGTGCCGACCGGGCCAACGCACTGCAGGCCCCCCTCATCGTGGCGCGCCGGCTGCTGCTGCTCGGGCGGCTCGACGAAGCGTCGGCCGTGCTGGCGCAGGTCGATGCGCGCGGCGGCCCGCCGGCCTTGCTGGCGGTGGCCGAGCTGGCGGCCGCAGAACTGGCCCTGCGCTCGCTGGACGTGGATGCGGCGCAGGCCGCCCTCGGGCGGGCCCGTACGGCTGCCGAGCGTGCCGGCCTGCCCGCGCTGCTGGCCGAAGTGCTGCAGGCGCACACCGCGCTCGAAAGCCCGGCCGCCCGCCGCCTCGCCAACGGCAGCGAAGAGGCGCTGCGGCTGCCGCAGGTGGCGGCGCTGCGCGCCTCGGGCACGCTGGTCATCGATGCGTGCCGGCATGGGCTGGGTACCGGCACCGCCTGGCTGCCGCTGGCGCGCCGCCCCATCCTGTTCGCACTGGCACGTGCGCTCGCCGAGGCCTGGCCCGCCGATGCCGGCCGCGAAGCGCTGATCGAGAAGGCCTTTCGCACCCGCCAGCCGGACGAGACACATCGCGCGCGCCTGCGGGTGGAGATCGGTCGCTTGCGCCGCCTCGTTGCCGGCTGGGCCGGCATCGAGGCGACGGCACGCGGCTTCGCGCTCAAGCCGCATGACGGGCGCAGCGTGGTTGTCCTCGCGCCGCCGGTCGACGGCGAACAGGCCTCGCTGCTGGCGCTGCTGGCCGACGGCGCGGCCTGGTCCACCTCGGCGCTGGCCCTGGCACTCGGCGACAGCCAGCGCACCGTGCAACGGGCACTCGCCGAACTGGAGGCCGCCGGCCGCGTGCGCTCGGTGGGCCGGGCACGGGCGCAGCGCTGGCTGGCGAAGCCGCTGGCCGGATTCACGACGATCTTGTTACTCCCGGCCGCGCTGCCGCCTGAGTAGAGTCCTTCCAACGGCGCCACGACCTGCGCCGGCACAGGAGGCCGAAATGAACCGCAAGACCCGCAGCAACCCGACGACCGAAGCACCGGTGCAGGCCGCCGAGATCGTGCGCGAATACGGCCCGTTCAACGACGCGCAGCGCGTGCACGGGGTGACCCATGACGGACAACGGGTCTGGGCGGCCACCGGCGCGCAGCTGGTCGCCTTCGACCCCGCCAGCGGCGAGACCACCCGCACGCTCGAACATGCCTGCGATGCCGGCACCGCCTTCGACGGCCGCCACCTCTACCAGATCGCCGAGGCACGCATCGACAAGATCGATCCGGCCACCGGCGCGGTGCTGGCCTCGATTCCGGCCCCGGGGCACGGCGCCGACTCGGGCCTCGCCTGGGCCGAAGGCAGCCTGTGGGTCGGCCAGTACCGCGACCGCAGGATCCACCAGATCGACCCGGACACCGGCCGCGTGCTGCGCACCATCGAGTCCAACCGCTTCGTCACCGGCGTGACCTGGGTCGACGGCGAGCTGTGGCACGCCACCTGGGAAGGCGACGAAAGCGAGCTGCGCCACATCGACCCCGCCGACGGCACCGTGCTGGAGCGGCTGGCCCTGCCGCAAGGCGTGGGCGTGAGCGGCCTCGAGTCCGACGGCGAAGCGCTCTTCTACTGCGGCGGCGGCCCGAGCGGCAAGGTCCGCGCCGTACGGCGCCCGCGCGCTTCATCCTGATCCCTCGGCCCCGCGGGCCGTATCCCTTCGCACCGGCCGCATGACTGCATCGCGGCAGGCCCCGGTGCGCCCTTGTGCTTTCGCACGTCAACCACCGGCCGGCAAGGCCCAGGAGCAGACCATGAACACCACCACGATGGACCGTCCGCACACCAGCACCAGCGACCACCGCGTCGTCTCGCGCGAACGCTGGCTGGCCGAGCGCCAGGCGCTGCTGGCGCGCGAAAAGGAACTCACCCGCCTGGGCGACCAGCTCGCACGTGAACGCCGCGCGCTGCCCTGGGTGCGCATCGACAAGCCCTATGTGTTCGACACGCCGCAGGGGCCGCGCGCACTGGCCGAGCTGTTCGACGGCCGCCGCCAGCTGCTGGTGCAGCACTTCATGTTCGCGCCGGGGTGGGAGCAGGGCTGCAAGAGCTGCTCCTTCATGGCCGACCACCATGAAGGCGCCCGGCTGCACCTGGCGCAGCGCGACGTGACGCTGCTGGTGGTCTCGCGTGCGCCGCTGGCCGACATCGAACGGTTCCGCCGCCGCATGGGCTGGCAGTTCGCCTGGGTGTCGTCCCACGGCAGCGACTTCAACCGCGACTTCGGCGTGCACTTCACGGCCGACGAACTGGCGCGCGGCGAGGTCGCCTACAACTACACCCGGCAGCCCTTCCCCCTCGAGGAGGCGCCCGGCATCAGCGTGTTCTGGCGCGACGACGACGGCACGGTGTTCCACACCTACTCGCGCTTCGGCCGTGGTGTCGAAGTGATGATGGGCACCTACCACCTGCTCGACCTCACGCCCAAGGGACGCGACGAGGAAACGCTGGCCTACGGCATGGAATGGGTGCGCCACCACGACCGCTACGAACAGCCGGCCGCCGCCCGGGCCACGGCATCGGCAACGGCCGCGTCGTGCTGCTCCACGGCGCACGCCTGAACGCCGCGCTCAAGGCCGCCGCGATGGACAGCCTCTGGCCCTGGATCGCACTGGCCGCAGCCGGCGCGCTGCACGGCATCAACCCGGCCGGCGGCTGGCCCATGGCCGCGGTCCGCGGCGTGCGCGCGCACAGCGTCGCCGCGGCGCTGCGCGCGCTGTGGCCCATCGCTGCGGGCCACCTGGTCTCGGTGGCGCTCGTGGCCGGCACGCTCGCGCTCGGTCCGGGCCTGTCGTCCACGCTGCTGCAGTGGCTGGCAGGCGCCCTGCTGCTCGTGCATGTGATCGTCCATTGGCGGCGGCGCACGCAACCCGCAAGTCATGCACCGGCGCCCGGTACCGGCCTCGCGCTGTGGTCGTTCATCGTTTCGACTTCCCATGGCGCCGGGCTCATGCTGGTGCCCGCACTGGTGCCGCTGTGCCTCGGCGACGGACCGGCACGCGAGATCACCGCGGGCGGTTCGCTGGCCACCGGGCTCGCGGCGGTCGGCGTGCACATGGCGGCGATGCTCGTCGCCATGGCCGTGATGGCAATGCTCGCCTGCCTCGTGGTCCGCCGGGCGCATTGAACTTCGTCGCTATCGCCACCATTGCCGCGCCTTTATTGCCCGGCCGATATCGCGCTCCTAGACTGCCTCGCACGCTCACAACCGCGTGACCCCCGCAGCCAGAGGAGAAGCTCATGTCCGCCGAACCGAAATGCCCGTTCTCGGGCGACAAGAACAAGCCCGCGCCGTCGCGCACCCGGGGCAACCGTGACTGGTGGCCCAACGCACTGAACCTCTCCATCCTGCATCAGCATTCCCCGCAGTCGAATCCGATGGGACCGGCATTCGACTATGCCGAGGAGTTCAAGAGCCTCGACCTCGATGCGGTCGTGAAGGACCTGCATGCCCTGATGACCGATTCGCAGGACTGGTGGCCCGCCGACTTCGGCCACTACGGCCCGCTGTTCGTGCGCATGGCCTGGCACTCGGCGGGCACCTACCGCACCGCAGACGGCCGCGGCGGCGGCGGCAACGGCTCGCAGCGTTTCGCGCCGTTGAACAGCTGGCCCGACAACGGCAACCTCGACAAGGCGCGCCGGCTGCTGTGGCCGATCAAGCAGAAGTACGGCCGCAAGCTCTCGTGGGCCGACCTGATGATCCTCGCCGGCAACGTCGCGCTCGAGTCGATGGGCTTCAAGACCTTCGGCTTCGGCGGCGGCCGCCCCGACATCTGGGAGCCCGAGGCCGAGATCGACTGGGGCAGCGAAGGCACCTGGCTCGCCGACGAACGCTACAGCGGCGATCGTGAGCTCGCCCACCCGCTGGCCGCGGTGCAGATGGGCCTCATCTATGTGAACCCGGAAGGCCCGAACGGCAACCCCGACCCGCTGGCCGCGGCCCGCGACATCCGCGACACCTTCGCCCGCATGGCGATGAACGACGAGGAGACGGTCGCCCTCATCGCCGGTGGCCACACCTTCGGCAAGACCCACGGGGCCGGCGACGCGTCGCTGGTGGGAGTCGAGCCCGAGGGCGCCGACGTCACCGAGCAGGGCCTGGGCTGGACCAGCAGGTTCGAGTCGGGCGTGGGCGCGCACGCGATCACCAGCGGCCTCGAAGTCACCTGGACCACCACGCCCACGAAGTGGAGCAACAACTTCTTCGAGAACCTGTTCGGCTACGAGTGGGAGCTCACCCGGAGCCCGGCCGGCGCGCACCAGTGGGTGGCCAAGGGCGGCGCCGACATCATTCCGGATGCGCACGACCCCTCGAAGCGCCGCCCGCCGATGATGCTCACCACCGACCTGTCGCTGCGCTTCGACCCGGCCTACGAGAAGATCTCGCGCCGCTTCATGGAGAACCCGGACCAGTTCGCCGATGCCTTCGCACGGGCCTGGTTCAAGCTGACCCACCGCGACATGGGCCCGCGTGCGCGCTACCTCGGCAAGCTGGTGCCCAAGGAAGCGCTGCTCTGGCAGGACCCGGTGCCGGCGGTGGACCATCCGCTCGTCGACGAGCAGGACATCGCCGTGCTGAAGGCCAAGGTGCTGGCCAGCGGCCTGTCGATCTCGCAGCTGGTGAGCACCGCCTGGGCCTCTGCCTCGACCTTCCGCGGCGGCGACAAGCGCGGCGGCGCCAACGGCGCACGCATCCGCCTGGCACCGCAGAAGGAATGGGACGTCAACCAGCCGGCCGACCTGTCCAGGGTGCTGCCGAAACTGGAAGCGATCCGGAAGGAGTTCAATGCCGCGCAGACCGGCGGCAAGCAGATCTCGCTGGCCGACCTGATCGTGCTGGCGGGCGGCGCGGCCATCGAGGCGGCGGCCGGCAAGGCGGGCCATGCGGTGCAGGTGCCGTTCGCCGCGGGCCGCACCGATGCCACGCAGGACCAGACCGACGCCGAGTCGTTCGCACCGCTCGAACCGAGGGCCGACGGGTTCCGCAACTACCTGCGCAAGGGCCTGGAAGGTGCGGCCGCGGAGCTGATGCTCGACAAGGCCCATCAGCTCACGCTCTCGGCGCCCGAGATGACGGTGCTGGTCGGCGGCCTTCGCGTGCTGGGTGCGAACCACGGCAGGTCGGCGCACGGCGCCTTCACGCAGCGTCCTGAGGCGCTCACCAACGACTTCTTCGTGAACCTGCTGGACATGCGCACGAAGTGGCAGCGGTCGGCAGCCGACGAAAGCGTGCTGGAAGGCCGCGACCGGACCACCGGGGAGCCGAGGTGGACGGGCACCGTGGTCGACCTGATCTTCGGCTCGAACTCGCAGCTGCGCGCGCTGGCGGAGGTCTATGCCAGCAGCGATGCGCAACCGGCCTTCGTGCGCGACTTCGTGGCGGCCTGGGTCAAGGTGATGAACCTCGACCGCTTCGACCTGCCGCGCAACTGAGCACAACCGCCCGGCCCTGCACAGGGCCGGGCGCGGCAGTTCAGTTCAAGGCCCCTGTGACGTCGGCTAGATCCACGTCGATGTCCTGGTAGCTGGCGACTTCCCGGCCGTGCCGGCTAGCAGGCATGAAACCCGTTGCCTGGAACATCTCGCGCAGGCGCTCCACGACGGGCTCGTCCTGCTCGGCAGCAAACAGCGCCACGACCTGCGTCACCGCCCCGTCGGGCGATATGTACAGGCGCAGGCGGATCGGCAGCCCGCTCGGGGCGGTGCCGTCGAGCATCGCCGGATCCGGGCTCGAACGCGGAAGCGCCGGTCGATCGACCTCCGTGGCGGCGTAGTACCTGGGCCCGGTTGCCGGCGCTTCCTCCGCCGTGGCGACCAACCGGGCTTCATGCTGCGGTACGGGGGGCCGGTCAGCGCGGTTCGCTGGTGCCGCCGCCGGCGTCAGGGCTTGACCCGCAGGCGCCGGCTGCAGCCGCACCTGCAGCGTCGGCGTGCTGCCCGCATGCGGCGCCTGCCGCGCAGGAGCCGCCATGGCTGCCCACAGTGCGGCATGGCCGGCCAGTGCCAGGCACAGCGAGCCCCATATCGCCGGGCGCATGACCATCGCCTCCGTGCCTGTCGTCAATCGGCGGTGAGCACTTCGCGCCAGCTCAGGCGTCGCAGGCCGGAGGCCCCGCTGAAGTTGCCCTTGAGCCCGGAGACGTCGCCCTTGCTGCCGCCCGCGATGAGGCGGACCTTGCCGCCGACGTTCTTGAACACGATGTCGGTCGCGGTGCCTTTCACTGCGCTCGTCGAAGCCGCGATGCTGCCGTCGGCGTTCTGCAGCACCGACTTGCCGGTCGCCATGTTCACCGCGATGGCGCGGCTGGTGCCCGCGGGATCGCAGGCGTCGCCGCTGGGCAGGTTGACAGCCACCGCCACGATGCCGTTGAGGTACACCGGATGCACCGTCACCCGTTCGGTCACGCTGGAGGTCGCGGCGCGGCCGAAATCGTGGTACCAGCCCATCGAGGCCTTTGGTGCGCTGCCAATGCCCTGATCGAGCTGGGTGTTGGGCTCGAGTTCGCCGGCCTCGCTGCGGGTGATCGGGAAGTCGGCCTCCTTCGGCAGCGTCGCGTTCGTATGGAAGGCGGTCTTGGTGCCGTCGATGATGGCGTACAGGCTCTGCACCTGGCTGTTGTTGATGTCCGAGTCGGCCAGCAGACGCCCGGTGCCGACGAAGACATAGCGCTTCTTCGAGTTCGGCTCGATGGCGATGCGCACCGCGGTGGTCACCGGCTGGGGCGCGCCGCTCGGGTCGGTGAGCTTGGCCAGCTTGATCGGCGCATCGTAGGCGCTGCCGGTGGTGCTCGTCAGGTCGTAGCGCCACACGTTGCCCTGCAGGTCCCCCACGTACAGCGCATCCGCGGTGTAGTCGGTTTCGTCGGGAATGAAGGCGGTCAGGTGGTCCATGTTGATGGGCTCGCCCGAGCTGCCCTCGGGCGTGGCCACGGCCTCGAGCAGCTTGCCCGTCCTGGGGTTGATGAAGAACACGTAGCCCTTGCCGTCGCTGTTGTTGTAGCCCGAGGCAATGGCCACCACCCAGCCGTACTTGCGGGTCTTGAAGACCTGCGCGTCGCCCCAGCTGTAGCCCAGGCGTTCGTCGGTGAACTCCCACAGCACCTTCTCGGCCACCGCCCTTTCGGTGGTCCACTCGGCCGGCTTGGTCACGTCGATCGCGAAGTAGCCCTTGCCGCCCTTGCCCAGGCCGCTGATCAGCACGCTGCGCCAGTCGCCCGACGCCTTGCTGCCGCCGGTGCGATCGAGGTCGATGTCATAGACCTGCGGGCTGGCATCGACGAAATAGTGGTGCGTGTAGTCAGGATTGCCGAGGGAGGCCAGGCCCGAGGTCCCGGCCGTCTTGGCGGTGCCGTAGGTGAAGCTCGGCACGTAGGCGAACAGCTCGTCCCCACCCGCCGCGGCAGAATCCGTGCCGTCGAAGGCGTGCAGCATGCCGTCGTTGGCACCGACATACACAACCGTCTTGCGCGAAGCGTTGTCGCGCTTGAACTTGCTGTAGCCAGGGTTGGTGATGTCGAAATAGCGGGCGGACGGACTCGACACGGCGAGAACCTTGGAATTCACGATGTCGCCCAGCAGGTGAGTGCGGCTGCGGTAGACGCCGCCTTCCTGGCTGGCCTCGCGGCTGCGATCGCCACGCAGGTAGTTCAGGAAGTTGGCCGCCGACTGCTGTTCGCTTGCGACACCCGGGACCTGGGAGAACGACGCGTAGAGCGTGCGCTCGAGAAGGCCCGCCGACCCCATGCCCTCCGCCGTGAAGGGCAGCGCCTCGCCCTTCTTGGTGCAACAGGTCACGATCTTGCGCTGCGCCGGCTTGGTTTCGTCGAGCTTGGCGGCGGCGCTCCATTGCTTGCGCAGGTTGGGTGTGCCGTCATCCCCGAAGGTCACCGAAAAGCCCGTCACGTCGCCCGTCCAGCTTTGCGGGTCATAGCCGGCCGCGAAGCTGGTGCCGCTGTTTTCTTCGTTCGGCGACGCGGTGACGAACGCGGTGCTCGTGGCCTGCGCGAGCTCGGACGACATCTTCGCGAAGGCACGGCTCAACCCCTCGCGCATGCGCTCCGGCCGGTTGGCGGGGAAGTAGTTGTCCGGCCGCTTGTCAGTACCCGTCGTGCCATCGGTGGCGTACTTCAGCGAATTGGTACCGATGGGGATCGTGTCCGAGCTGGTATGCCAGAGCTCGTCGGTCAGCGTCTTCTCGTCGTTCGATTTCGCATACGGCTGGAAGCCCTTGGGCACGGTGAAGCCGCCGTACTTGGTGGCCAGCCAGTACTGGTTCTTGTGCTTGTAGACCTGGTTCTCCAGCACGTCCATCCAGTAGGTGTTCACCGTCTGGGTGCCGCTGACGTCCTTGCGGATGTCGGTGGTGTGCGCGTCGTAGGCCAGGCCGGCAACGTAGTAGCTGTTGCACTGGAACCACTCGTTGGGGCAGGTGGTGCTGCTGACGTCGCCGTAGATGCTGCTCAGCGTACCGGTGCTCAAGCCCTCGAGCCTGCCCACCATGTCGGTGGCGGTCTTCACATTCACCGAAGTATCGGCCTCGATCTCCGCCGGCATGGGCTTGGGCTCGAGCCCGCTCAGAAGGACGCTGCCCTGCAGGTTGGCGTCTCGGTGCGTGTTCACGTCGCCGATGCCGAGAATGAAGTTCTTCTGGCACGAGTAGAGGATCGGGTCGTCCCACTTCCGGATGGCCGGAAAGCCGTCGAGCCATTGTGCTGCGGTGGCGGAATTGCCGGCCCCTTTGAGGTCGGTGTAGGCCCTGACGTTGCCCAGGTTCTTGAAGTAGCGCAGCGCCGCGTTGTACATCTCGCTGACCGGATCTTTCTCCTTGTAAGACTTCGCCTCGTAGCCGAACTTGTTCAGATAGTTCATCACTCCGCTGTTTGCGATGGCGACGGTCCAGCCATCTTCCGCCGCGCTGCCCACGGTGGCCTTGGCGTCATCGGCGTCGGGGTTGGTGAGCATCACGCCGGTGGAACTGCTCCATTCCGCCCCGCCGTTGGGCACGCCTGCCGAGCCCGGTACCGCCTTGGTCGGGCCGATGAACTTCATTCGCGCGCGCATCACGCCACCGTCGCGCTGCTGCGTTTGGGTGCCGCTGTGGTTGTAGTAGCCAAAGGCCGAGTAGCGCAGCTTGTCGGCGTACTGCTGCATGAGGCCCTCGGGCTTGTAGTTGGTGCCGTACTGCACGCAGTTGCTCTCGACGCCGACCGCCGCGTCGCACACCTTCACGTTGATGTAGAGCTCGTAGGTGGTCGAGTCCTGGGCGAACCGGTCATCCTTGGCTTGGACGTGCGACGTCTGGCTCGTGTAAGGAACCACGCTGCCCATCGTGCCGGTCCCGGTGATGTACATGCGCGTGCCGAGGTTGCGGATGCGGGTCGTGGCCGAGTTCCAGGTGAAGGGGGTGGCGCCCGCGATGTCATGGGTCGCGGTCTTGTCCGGAATCACGCTCGGCACATCCATGGCCGCATAGGTCTTGGTCAGGATGGTGCTGTCCTTGGTATCCGTGCTGCGGTAGCCGCCGGTGAGCACCCAGCGAAACGCATCGAGCGTCTGCATCGACGCCCAGTTCAGGTAGTTGCCGCTCCACAGCGGGGTGCTCCACGAGCTGGAGCAGGCATGCTTGCGCGCCTCGCTGTGGGGCTTGAAGTAGCTGCTGGCCGGCGTCGCCTTGTCGTAGACGTAGCTGTAGCACTTCTCCGGGTCGAAGTAGCCCAGGAAGGTGCTCTGCGCCGAATAGACCGTGGTGCTCGGGTAGGCCGGGGTGGTCGCGGTCGGCCACTCGACCGACAGGGCCAGCGCCAGGTTGCCCGGCACCATGGTCGCCGAGAACAGCGGCTGGTCGGCCAGGTCGATGTTGACGGCACCTGCCACCGGCAGCTCAATGGCGGCCGCCGTCAGGGCGGCCAGGAAAGCGGCTCTCGTTTTCATCGAACGACCGTGGTTTGTATGAAGACTTGCGTATTGCGCGGCCCGACCGCTCTCACGCTGATGCGGTAGACGGGGCGCACCTGGGCCTTGACCTGCCGGAAGCGGGAGTCATGCGCCTCGTCGGACTTGCCGCTCACCGTGGCGCAGGCCGTGGTGCTCATGTCGCCGGCACCCAGGCATTGCCTGTCGATCACGTAGCGCACCGTCACGCCTGTGTCCTCGTCGGAGATGTCGGCGGCGCGCATGCCGGCGGTGTCGAACAACGCGTCGTCCAGCAGCACCATCGGAATGCCCTGATCGCTGGAAGGCAGTCGCGACGCCGAGTAGTTGTGGGTCCGCGCGTCCGAGTTGCGGGCGCTTTCGGCGGCCAGTTCACCGGTGGACAGCAGCTTCACCGCGACCTGCACGCCGCGCTCGGCTTCGTTCTTGAGGTCGCGCTTGAAGGCCAGGTTGCCGGCCTGCAGCATCGACGTGTCGAGCGAGCGCACCAGCGCCACCGCCGAGATCAGCAGGATGGTGAGCGCAATGAGCACGATGATCAGCGCCACCCCGGCCTGCGGACGCCGCAGGGCGCCCGCAGGCGCGCTCATGGATGAGGCGCCGTGCCGCGCCGAACAGGTTGCCGCATTCATTTGAGGAGCGTGTTGCGCACCGGGATGGTGGTTTCGAAGGTGCGATAGCGGTAGCGCTTCTCGTCGTCGGATTCCAGCGTGCGCTGGTACTGCAGCGAGGCATCGAGGTCGGCGAACAGCGCGGGAATGCTTTCCGTCACGACGTCCTTCTCGGGCAGCGACGTGCGCATGATCAGCCCCACCCGCACCGCGCGGATCTGCTTGAGCAGGCCCGTGGCGGTGGGCGAGCCGTCCATCAGCCTGGCGAGCCGGTAGCCGCTGCCTTCATCGGGAGAGACCCATCGGTCCACGACGAGGTCCCCGTCGGTGTCCACGCCGTACAGCGCATGCATCTCGAACACGCCATCGGCGATGGGCGCCAATGGACTGGCCGTGGTATGCATCAGGTCGTAGCTGTAGAGCGTGTTGTGCTCGCCCACGCCGATGACCTGGAACGCCGGCGCGCCGCCGGCGGCGCTGCCCAGCGGCAAGGCGCGCGCACTGCCCTCGCGGTAGCTCTCGGCGCCGGTGCCGTTGACCGCGGACGCGTTGAAAGGGCCGCTGAGCGCGAGCTTGCTCGACGCACCGACCGCAGCCGTGGATCCCACTTGCTGCACCAGGCAGTCCACCGGACCACCCGTCGCCTCCAGCGGCTGCTCGTCGACCAGCAGCACCAGGTCGCCAGCCGCGACGCTCATCGTGTTGTCAAGCTTGAGCTCGCTGCCTTCGGCCTTGCCCGCGAACTTCACCGGCACCGAAGCGAGGCCGGAGGTGCTGGCCATCACGATGAGCACGTCGGAGGCCTTGTTGCTCACGGCAGGCTTCGTCTGCCCCTGCCCGATCAGCACCGGCGCGAGCCTGAAGGTGTTGGCGGCGCCGGTGTCCACATCGGCAAACGGATCCGGCAGCGGCTGCGTCCGGGGCAGCAGGACGCTGTTGTCCTTGGCAGCCAGCAGCTTGCAGCCCAGCGCATAGTCGGCCGCCTCGGCCAGGCCGGAGCCGGCGCCGCGCACCAGCTTGTCGAGCAGGTAGAGCGTGTAGTTGCCGGTCTGGTTGATGTCGTTGCCCGCGGTCGTCGTGCGCTTGCGCCCTTCGGACTGGGCCATGACGGTGAAGACCGCCAGCGCCAGCACCATCGACAGCACCACGCCAACCATCAGCTCGACCAGCGTCATGCCGCGCTGATTCGCGCGGACCTTTGCACCTGAGCGCTTCACGGCTGCACCACCTTCGTGACGTACGAGCTGACAGGGTCGGACGGCAGCTTGGCCGGCGAGCGCCAGGTGATGCGAATGGCGACCATCCCTTCGCCATCGGGCCCGCTCACCACGCCCTGGGCGTTGGGCAGGCCCCCGGCGGCAGTGTCCGCCAGGCGACGCTGCCACGCTGCGACAACGTCCTGGTTCACTTCTGTCGTACCGGCCGCCCACATCTGCGACACCAGTTCGTTGGCGAGCAACGTGGCGCGCGTGCGGTCTTCGGCATCGATGGACAGCTGCGTCGCGCGCGCCTGCAGCCCCACCATGCCCAGCACGCCGATCGAGAAGATCACCAGCGACACCAGCACCTCGATCAGGCTCATGCCCTGCTGTGCGCCACGCCGCCGAATCGAGGACGGCACTTGCGGTTCAGCAACCATCGGGGTTCCCATCGGACAGTTTCTTGGCGGCATCGCACATGCGGATCTTTCCGCCCAAGTAGGCCTGCACGCGCAGCTCGCGGTCTGCGCCCGGCGTGCTGATGGCGTAGACCATCGGCTCGATCGCAGAGGCCGGCGCGACGCACTCCTGTCCCAGGCCTGTGGCTGCGTTGCTGACCAGGCGGCCCATGGAGTTGAAGCACAGCAGTGCGGGGCCGGTGACGGTGACGCTCGACTGGCTGGCAAAGGTTTCGCCGACGATGTAGTCGCTTTCGCTCGCTGCCTCGCCAGCGGTCTGAGGCAGCACGCGGGCGTACCAGTTGCGGCCGTTTTCCGCGGGCGCGGCCTCGACCTCCGGCTGCGAGTTGGTCAGGACGAAGCTCGTCTGCCGGCTGCGCCGCACGGCTTCGGTCTGGCTCATGCGCAGACTGTTCTGCAGGGACTCGGCCACGCTGCGCACCCTGGCGCCGGCAACCCACGCCTGAAAGCTCGGCACGGCCGCCATCATCAGCAGGGCGAACACGGCCAACGTGATCATCAGTTCCACCAGCGAGAAGCCGGCCTGGCGGAAGGCTCTTGCGATCAGCATGTGCCGCCCTTCTTCGTGATCCAGCAGCCCAGGCCGCCGGCGGGGACGGTGCCCCACCGAGAAGGCAGGCCCAGAGTGCGCTGGCGGCCAGCCTGGTCCACTGTGAACACGAAGCCGTCGGCGCTGTCGGCGCCGCGCGCCGTGATCGTGTAGCCGGTGGCAGTGGGCGCTTCCTCACAAACCACAGAGAAGCTGCGCACCGTCTGCGTGGCCGTGCACGGGGCGGTCATGGTGCCGCTGACGTTCGCATAGGTGCGGTTGTCCTGGTAGTACTGCTCCATGCGTGCGCGGGTGGAGCCCAGCAGGTTCGTCGCATCGACGAGCCGGCCGCGCAGCACGTAGTCGGCATAGCTCGGATAGGCAATGCCTGCGAGGATGGCAACGACGGCCACCGCGATCATGAGTTCGATCAGCGTGAAGCCGCCGGCGGCGCGCCGGCGCCACTTGGCTGGCCGATGCATGTGGGCAAAGGCGGCTGCATGCCGCGGCTGATTCGAGCGGTCGTTGACGTTCTGCACGTGGGGGACTTCCGGTTGGTGCGCGTTTCCGATGACCCGAAAACGCGTTGTTTCGATGCTAGGAAGCCTGCCTCTGGCAGTCATGACGGACTTCTAACGACCCCATGACGGCACGCTGGCGCCGCCGCAGGAATTCACGGCCGGCGCGTCCGCCCTCGATGCGGAAACCTCGGTGGCGCCCTCAGGGCAGCGTGACGTCGCCCATGATCCGGGTCGTGGCGCCCGGGTCGCCCACCCACACCGCCACCGCGCTGAAGTTGTCCTGCCTGGGGTGGTCGAGCGCTTCGATGTGACGCTGCATCGCGGTCAGCCACTCGTCAGGGCTGGATGCGTCGTTCAGCGTGTCAGTGATCACGGACTCCTCGAGGGAGTCCCACCAGCCGTCGCTGCACAGCAGGAAGGCATCCCCCTCCTCGATGGCCACCGGCTGCGCCAGCGTGTGAGGCTCCACCGCATCCTGGATGCCCAGCGCGGCGATCAGCTGGTTCTTCTTGGGGTGGTGCTGCGCCTGCTGCGCGGTGAGGAGGCCGGCGTCCACCATGCGCTGCACCACGCTGTCGTCGCTGGTCACGAGGTCGATCGCGCCGTTGCGCAGCCGGTAGAGCCGCGAGTCGCCCACATGCGACCACAGCGCGCGGTCGCTGCTGCCGTCGACCCACAGCACCACGATGGTGGAATGCATGCGGCTCGCGCCGTCGCCGGGCTGCTGGTGGCGCTGCACTTCGGCATGCGCCGCGAGCACCGTGTGGTGCAGATGCTCGGGAGAAAACTGCGGCTCCTCGCGGTGCATCACCTCCTCGACACAGTCCACCGCGATCTGGGAAGCCTCGGCGCCATGCGCATGCCCGCCGGCGCCGTCAGCCAGCACCGCATACCAGCCGCTGCCCACGCGACCGGCACTCAGATCGTCTTCGTTGTTCTCGCGCTTGCCGCGTTCGCTGCGTGTGGCGATGGCGATGTCGAGCATGATGGCCGCCCCTCCCTCCTCTGCCGCTTCACGCCGCGGGCGAGGCGCGGCCCGCCTTCTCGCGCTGCAACCGCTCCAGTTGCTGCTCGTAGGCAGCCAGGAAGGCCTTGCCGAACAGCGTGTGGAAGTCCTCCTGGGCTTCTTCTCGTATGGCTTCGAAATGCGTGAGGTACAGCTCCCACAGCTTGGCCTTGCGGTTCATCGGCAGCAGGCTGTCGAGCACGCTCTTGCCCACCAGCTTGGCTTCGAGCTCCGTGGGGCGGAAGCGGCCGAGCACGCCTTCCAGAGCGGCACGCGTGCCGGCCATGGTGCCGATGGCGTGGCCCACCAGGTCGTTCATCGCGTCGGTCATGGCGGCCGGCCCGCTCATGAAGCCGCGCACCGGCGGCTGCAGCATCTGCTCCAGGGCCGACTGGGCATCGGGCGAGAACTTCAGCGGGTTGTTGTTGCGCGCCTGGATGATCGTGACCTGTGCGCGCAGCTCGTGCTTGGTGGCCGCACGCACCGCCATCAGCTGCAGCGCGCCCTCGACCGCGGTGCGCATGAGCGTGCCCATCACGCGCATCAGCTCGGGGTTGAGTCCCTGCGGCGGTTCGAAGCGCAGGCCGGCGCCTTCGCAAAAGGCCCGCCACAGATCCTGTGTGTCGCCTGCCCAGGTTCCGGCCTCGGCCCCGGCGCTGGCGGGCACCGGCTCGCGGGGCGGCGGCGTCACCGGCTGGGGCATGGGCTTGGCGAATGCGGCGGGCGGCGGTGGATCGGCACTGGGCGCTGGCACCGGTGCCGGTGCGGGTGCAGGTGCGGGTGCGGCCATCCAGTCGATGCCCGTGGGCAACACCGGCGAGGCGCCCGGCGGCTCCGGCAACGGCGCCGAGCGCGCCGGCATGAATCCCGGCGGGCGGAAGGCCCCCCGCAGCTCCGGCGTATGGTCGGCGGCCGCCTGCGAAGCGCCGGCCGCGATGGGTGCAGGCGCACCGCCAAACAGCGCGAGCGGATCGGTGGGCAGCACCGATCCGCCGATCTCGTTGTGAGCGGCATCGCCGGCCCTGCCCTGCGGCGGCGAGTCGGCCAGGAAACCGGCCAGGGGATCGCCCTGCTGCGTCGGCGCCGCACCGCCCAGTCCGAACATCTCGTCGATCGACGCCGGCGCCGCGCTCGGAATGAGGTCGTCGAACGCGCCGGCGCCCGCGGGGGCCGACGACGCGGGCGGCAGCACCGGCGCGCCGGCGGGCGGCGCTGCAAAGGGGTCGAAGTCGTCCGGCAGGCGCGGCATGACCTCCCGCTGCGGTGGCGGCGCCCAGGCCGTCGAGTCCGCCGGAATGCCCGCCGGTGCGCCGAAGCCCAGGTCAGCGAACGGGTCCGATGGAGGCACCGGTGAACCTCTGGCCGCCTGTCGAGGCAGCGGCGCCGGTGTGCCCAGCAGGTCGGCGAACGGGTTGCTGCTCGACAACGGCGCCCCGAGTTCGGCGAAGGGGCTGCCCGAGGCGACCGGCGTGCGAGGCATGCTGCCGCTGCCGTGTGCCGGTGCGCCTCCCCGCTGCGGCGGCGGCGTGTGCGCATCGACCACAGCCCTGCCGCGGGTGATCGTCGAGGCTTCGCTGTCCTGATCACGCTCCTCGATGACTTCGAGCAGGTAACCGCCGATGCGCACCTGGTCGCTATGCACAAGCGGCGTGGTCTCGCCCTGCGACAACGGCTGCCCCCGCACGATGATGGGGTTGGCGCTGCCGACGTTCTTGATGAGGTAGCCGCCTTCGCCGCCGATGCTGATCTGCGCCTGCTGGCGCGAGATGTGGCGCTCGGGATCGGGCAACGCCATGGTGTTGTGGTCGGAACGCCCGATGGTGCCGCCCTTCGCGTCGAAATGCGCCGTGATCGGCTGTGTCAACGGCTGGTCGTTGAGCGATACCGCGCGCAGGGTCAGGGTCATGATGGTTTTGTCCGGCAACGTGATCCGGTAGCGCAACCATGGTGGTCTGCCGCGCAGGCCCCTTCAATGACCGAAAGTCATTTGGCGCACGCCGGGCTGGCCCGGGCGAAAACCTGCCGCTATGCGGCCCAGTGCAGCCAGGCCGAGACCAGCCCGAACAGCACCGCCAGCGTGCCCCAGGTGCGCGCGGCCGGGTCCGCACGGCGCACCCGCAACCAGCGCATGCCGGCCGCCACCGCGAAGGCGGCAGACAGCACCGGAAACAGCCAGCGCGGGTCCAAGGTTGCGCCCCGGGTCAGTTGCCGGGTGCGAGTTGCCGCTGCTGGCGCCAGGCCGGCGCGGCAATGGGAAACATCGGCGTACCTGGACGTGCCAGGCACAAGTGCTGGACGGCCACGGCCCGCTGGCGCTGGAAACCTTCCCGCAGCACTTTCGCGCAGTGTTCGGCACCCGGTACCGCCCCCATGAACACCCGCCGCTCGGCCGGCAGGTCGCCGGCATGGGCCTGCCACCACTTCTGGACCAGATCGCGGTCCGGCCACGGCAGGCTTTCGTCTTCGTCGAGCGCCACGTCGCTGTCTTCGGGGTCGTCGTTCGGGCCGTTTTGCACGCCCTCGGGCGCGGTCTTGCGCTCGAGGTCCAGTGCTGCGAGGTCCGCACCGGTGATCAGTGAAAAGGACTCGCCGGCCACGCGCGCCAGCGTGTCTTCGGTCATCAGGTCGATGAGCCACGGCACGAACTGCACATCGCCCAGCAGCCCGCAGGCCTGCACCAGCCGGCGCTTGTGTTCGAGCGAAGCAGGTGCCTCCCTGGCCATGTCGCGCACCAGCTGCCGCGCCTGGCCGAACTCTCCGGCCAGCAACAGCAGGGAGACCGCCTGCCAGGAACGTTCGCCCTTGCGCTGCGCAAAGAGCGCCAGCACGCGCAAGGACGCATCACGGTCGCCCAGCAGGCAGGCGGAACAGGCCGCGCGGAACACGAGGTCCTCGTCTTCACCGGCCAGCATGACGAGTGCGTGCTCCAGCAGATCGGTGCGGCCCAGCTCGGCCGCTGCGCGCAGGGCGCCACGGCGCACCGATGGGTCGGCATCACGCAAGGCCGCGGCGAGCACAGGCCCCGGGTCGGCCCGGTGCAGCCGGCAGGCTGCGAGGCCGACTTCGCGCCGCAGTGCATCCGGCGCACCCAGCAGCGCTCTTGCAATGCCCTGCAGTTGCCGTGCCGAAACCCAGCCGAAGGCTGACAGGAGGCCACGCTTGACATCGGGCAGCTCGGCCGTGACGGCGAGCAGACGGTCGAGCGCCCGGCTGTCGCGCTCCTCGATGGCCCGCACGGTGCATGCAAACACTTCGCCGGCGCCGGGGCTGGCCAACCCCGCCGCACAGCACTGCGTGCCATAGGTGCCGGCCACGGCCAGACCGTCGAGGTGTGCGGCAATGCGGTCGTCGAGCCGGCGCAGGTGGTGCAGCTTCACGTGCGGGGCGCGCACGAGCACCGAGCGCACGTGGCGCAGCACGGCGCTTTCTTCTGCATGCTGCTGCACTACCACGGCAATGGGCGGCCGCGAGAACACCTGCGTCGTCGAGTGCTCGGTCATGGGCTCATGCTGGTCGCAGGTTGACAGCACGGCAATGAACGAAAGTCACCTGGCCCCGGCCCCTGTGCAGCCGTGTGAACCCCAGGCCACGCAGCATGCGGCGGTCCGCTGCCCGTGCTTGTGCCCGATTCATCGTCCGATCAATAATCGTCCGCCCCTGCGGGGCTTCAGAGTCCGACGTCATGCAGCGTGTCAACCTCGTCGGCCCTTCGTATGTGACGCTGCACCGAATGCAGCGACATCCGTGATGCGAGAAGACAAACCAGCCAAGCTCATGACGAAGACGCGCCTTGCCCTGCTCCTCTGTGCCGCCGGCCTGTTGGCAGCTTGCGAAACCAAGGCGCCCGCGCCGCCCCCTTCGCCCATAGCGGGTGAATCGGGCGGAACCATCGCCAGCCCCGATCCGACGCCCACCACTGCACCGGTGCCCAGCGGGCCGGTTTCTGCGGTGGCGCAGCAGCAGGCGCAACGGCATGCGCAGACGGCCGTGGGCCTGCTCGAAGCGGGCAACGAAGAGCAGGCCAAGGCCGAACTGCAGCAGGCGCTCAATACCGATCCGAACAACAAGCTGGCGCAGAACCTGATGCGCCAGATCACCGCAGACCCGATCGCCACGCTGGGCCGCGAGTCCTTCCCGTACCAGGTGCGGCCGAATGACACGCTGTCCGGCATTGCCGGGCGCTTCCTCGGCGACATCTATTCCTTCTACATCCTGGCCCGCTACAACGGCATCCTGGTGCCGCGCCAGGTGGCGGGCGGCCAGACCATCCGCATTCCCGGCAAGCCGCGGCCCGAAGTCAGGCCCCCGCCGGCTCCCACACCGCCGCCGCCGGTAGCCGCGCCGGCACCACAGCCCCCGGCGCCCACGCCGCCGCCTGCGCCGACGCCGCCCCCCGAGCCGACGCCCGGTGAAAGGGCCATGCGTGCCGGCGAGGCCGCAGAAAAGGCCGGTGACCTGGACCGCGCCTATGGCGAGTACCGCCGGGCAGCCAGCCTCGATCAGGCCGCCGCCCCTGCCAAGGTGGAGCAGGTGCGCAAGTCGCTGGTGTCGCGCCACACCTTGCGCGCTCGCAGCGCCTTTGCGAAGCAGGACCTCGACGTCGCCATTGCAGCCTGGGACCGCGTGCTCGAACTCGACCCGAACAACGGAACGGCCAAGCTGGAGCGTCAGAAGGCCGTGGAGCTGCGCGAGCGCCTGAAGGGGCTGAAGTAACCCGTCCCTTCAGGCAACGCTCGACGCCGAAGCGGGCAGTTCGAGGGTGTGTTGCCTGTGCCTCACCTTGGCATGCAGGTAGCGCAGGTTGTCCGGGCCGGCGAACACGCCGGTCGGCACCTGGGTTGATACCTCGATACCGGCCGCGCTGAGTTGCGTTCGCTTGTCAGGGTTGTTCGACAGCAGCTTGATCCGAGGCACGTTCAGCGCCTCCAGCATGCGGGCCGCGACACCGTAGTCGCGCGCGTCCTCGTCGAAGCCGAGCATGCGATTGGCTTCGTAGGTGTCCAGCCCGCTGTCCTGCAGGCGGTAGGCATCGAGCTTGGCGAACAGGCCGATGCCACGCCCTTCCTGCCGCAGGTAGAGCAGGTAGCCGCCCTGCTCGTGCAGCCGCAGCATGGCTTCGCGCAGCTGCGGGCCGCAGTCGCATCGGGCTGAGCCGAACACGTCGCCGGTGAGACATTCGGAATGCAGGCGCACCAGCGGGGTTGCCTGTTCCTGCGGCTTGCCGAAGCGCAATGCGAAGTGCTCACGGCCATCGGCGAGGCCATGGAAGGTGATGAAGCTCGCCGTGACCGTGCGGCCATCGGCCAGCACCACCGGGACTTCGACGGCGGTGCGCACCCGCACGCCAGGCTGGGCATCGGCGGCGGAAGCAGGCTCCGTCGAGAGGAACGCGACTGCAGACATCCGTGATCTCTTCCGGTCTTGGGAATGACCGGATGTTGCCCTGCGCGGCCGGCCTCGGAAATGAAGTTCGTTGATCTCGCCCTTCAAAAAGTATGCACAGCGAGGCTGTTCAGCGTGGGTCCGGCGTGGCCGGGCGGGGCGCAGCCGTGGCGCCGGAAGGCCTGGCCGCCGCCGCGGCGCCGCCACCGTTGCCGCCGCGCAGCTCCTTCAGCAGGGCCGTCGCGCGAGCATGCGCAGCGTCGAGCCGCACGCATCGTTCGAGCGCGGCAATGGCGGAGGCCTTGTCGCGCGCGGCGAGCTTCTCACCCTTCTGGTAGTAGACCTCGGCCAGCAGCAGCCGCGCGCCGTCGTCGCGCCGGTCAGCGGCGAGGTGGCGTTCGAGCAGCTGGATGGCCGTGTCGAACTCGCCCTGCGTGGCCAGCATGGTCGCGTGCTCGAGGTCGTTGCGGTCGGCGGCAGCGGGTTGCAGCCGCCTGGGCGCGGCAGCCACTTCGCTCTCCTGCGTGGCGCGCCGAGTGAGCGTGATGCGCGAGAGCTTGCCGAGGTAGTAGCGCTTGTTGCGATCGCGCTCGATGCTGCGCAGCGCTTCCGCAGCCTGTGCATGCTCGGGCTGCACCGCCAGCACCGAAAGGTAGTGAAGCGTGGCGTTGTCTAGTTCGCCCCGCTTGTGGACCGCGGCGGCTCGCTGCATGCGTTCGGCGGCCGCGGCTTCGGCCTGCCTGCGCACCTCGGCCAGGCGTTCGCGGTATTCGGCGCTTTCGGGCCGCAGCACGGTGAGCAGCTCCCAGGCCACCGCCGCGTCAGCCAGCCGCCCCTGCCGGCCCAGGCCGGCGGCACGTTCACGCTGGCGCTGCTCGAACGCGTGCGCCGGCGCCTGGGTCACGACGGCCTGCGGCGAGGGTTCGTCCTGCGGCCCATCGGCGGGCGCCTCCGGTGGCGGCGCCGAGGCGCAGGCCACGAGCAGCGCACACGCGGGCGGCACCACAGCAAGCAGCCCGCGCCGCGCTCGCCGATGGGCTGCTGTCATGGGGCTGTTGCTCATGGCAGGCTGATCCCCCGGCTGATCTGCAGCTTGGCCTTGAAGGCTTCGAGGTCGTGGTCCCCGAAGATCATGGTCCGGCGCAACATCAGCGGCTGCGAGAAGAACGCGTTGCCCCCCGGGTTCACCGTCACCGCCAGCTGGTACTGGTTGCGCGTCAGCGCGTCGAGCACGACCTCGTTGGCATCGCCATAGGGATAGGCAAAGTGGCGCACCTGCACCGGCAGTCGCCTCTCGAGCAGCTCTCGGGGAGCGCGGGCTTCGGTGTCGATCAGCTGCCGGTAGCGGTCGTCGGTTTCACCCGGCGCGCGCTCGATGAGGTTGCGGTGGGTCTTCGAATGCGACTGGATGTCCACCAGGCCGGAGGCCGCCAGCTCCTGCATCTGTGGCCAGGTGAGCGCGTCGCCCGCGCCGATGAAGTCGGTGTAGGCGAACAGCGTGGCCGGGAAGTTGTACTTGCGCAGCAGCGGCAGGGCGTGGCGGTACACGGACTCGTAGCCGTCGTCGATGGTGATGACGACCGACCGCTTGGGCAGCGGCTGCCTGCCTTCGAGGTAGCCCACCAGCTGCGACAGGCGCACCACGTGGTAGTCGTTGCGCTTGAGCCATTCGAGCTGGGCAGCGAAGTTGGCGGACGACACCACCATCTTGTTGGCGCCCGAGCTGCTGCCGCCGAAGCGGTGGTAGCAGAGGATGGGCACGGTCTGGTATTGCTCGGCCGTCACACCCGCGGGATTGATCGGCTTGAGCGGCACCACCAGCGGCTGCCCGGCCTCGGGCCGGGTGATGTTGTTGAAATCGCCGATCACCCAGTAGCGGTCTTCGCTGCCCAGGAACCGGGCGGCGACCGAACGCAGCGTTTCATCGGACCTGGGCACGTAGATGACGAAGCGATCGCTCCTGCCGAGCACCTCGCCGGTGGCCGGTGGTGCAGCAGCCGGCGCGGCGGCGGCCCGCGGCGCCGGCGCGTCGCGGGGCGCCTCGGCCGGCGTGCCCGCACAGCCGGCCAGCACACAGGCGCCGGCCAGCCATGCCGACGCTGCTGTCGCACGACGCAGCAAGCCGTGGAATACGGCGTCGGCCATCTGCTGTGCCCTCCTCAGGTGGTCGGTTTGGAAGCGCTGCCTGGGTTGGGCTGCGCCGGGCGCCCGGCGGTCATGGGGCGGTGCGCAGGCGCCGTGGGCGGGTCGTTCAGGCGTGCCGGCGGCACCGGCGTGGGCGGCGAGCTGCTGCCCGCCCCGGCGGCCCGGTCCTGCAGCGCCTGCGCCATCTGGTCGAAGGCTGCGTACAGCAGGCCGAATTCGTCCTTGCGCTGTTCGCGGATGCGGTGGTCGAAGCGGCCCTTGGCAATCTCGCCCATGGACTCGATGACCAGCTTGATCGGCTGCGCGAACCAGTTGGCCACGAAGTACATGGCCACGGCCACCGCCAGCACGGTCACCACCACCAGCACCGCCATCAGGCCCATCGACAGCCGCGCCACATAGATGAGCGGCCGCTCCGGCAGGCCGAGAGCCACGCGGCCGACCTGCTTGTCCTGGAAGGTGATCGGCGCCTCGAACCCGAGCACGGTTTCAGCGCCGACGGCGTAGCGCGACATCGCCACCCCGTCGACCCGCTTGTTGGAGATGGCCTCGGCGGCCGGTGGCTTGTAGGCCTGCCCCAGCAGCGTGCTGTTGCTGGCCGCGCGCACGATGCCTGAGCGATCGATCACGGTCACGCTTTCGAAATCGCGTGTCTTCATGATCTCCTGCACCGCCACCTCGACCGTGACCCAGTCTTCGCCCAGCGCGGCCACCGCGTTCTGCGCGGCGATGAAGCGCGCCAGCGCGGCACCGTTGTCGGTGACCTGGTTGATCATCGCCGCGTACTGCCGCTGGTGGATCACGCCGGCCGCCAGCGCCATCACGCCGGCGACGATGAGCGCCATCATGCTGGCCCACTTCACCCGCAGCGGCACGATGCGCGGCTTGTCCTTCTGCCGCGCGGCCTCGTCGAGATCGCCGAGCACGCGCGTGAGCGCATCGGACAGCTCCTTGCCGGTCTGGAAGCGCCGGTCGGGCGACTTGGCGAGGCAGCGCTCGACCACCCGCCGCAGGGCCGAGGGCACGTCGGGGCGCAGCTTCTCGATGGGCGGCGGGTCTTCCTTGGCGATCTTCATCGCCAGCGCGACGAGGCTGTCGCCCAGGAATGGCCGCTGGCCGGTCAGCATCTGGTAGAGCACGATGCCGACCGAGAAGAGGTCGGAGCGGCCGTCGAGCTTGTCGCCCTGCGTCTGCTCGGGAGACATGTACTGCGGCGTGCCCAGCACGTCGCCCACGCGGGTGCGCTGCTCGGAGCTGGTGGACTCCATGTGCGCGATGCCGAAGTCGGTGACCTTGATGGTCTGCGTGCCCTTCAGCCGCACGATGTTGCCGGGCTTGATGTCGCGATGGACGATGCCGTGGGCATGCGCGTAGTCGAGTGCGCGCGCGAGCTGGATGCCCATGACCACCACGTCGCGAACCGGCAGCGGCTTGCCGCTTTCCATCACGTCGGACAGCGCGTCGCCGTCGAGCAGCTCCATGGCCATGTAGGGCCGGCCCTCGATCTCGCCGACGTCGTGCACGGTGACGATGTTGGGGTGCGAAAGGCCGCCGGCGGCGCGCGCCTCGCGCAGGAAGCGCGCCCGGTACTCGCCGTCTTCGCAGAGCGTGGCATGCAGGAACTTGATGGCCACGTCGCGGCCGATGCCGGGGTCGTGCGCCTTGAACACGGTGGCCATGCCGCCGCGGCCGAGCCGGTCCTGGATGACGTAGCGGCCGACCTGCCGCACCGTGAGCCCGCCCGCGCGCGCGCCGCCCGGCAGGGTTTCGCTGGAATGCCGCGCCGGCGTCTGCGGCGCTGCGGCGGGCGGCGCGCCGGTGGAATGGAGCGGCTGGGTGACCGGGCCGCTGCTGCCGGGGCCGCTGCTGCCGGCCCTGTCGGCCGCCGGGCCGGCCGGGGCCTGGGGCACCGCGCTCACCGGCACGATGCGGGTGACTTCATCGTCGTCGTCGTTGCCGGCGGGTGGGACCGGCGTGGCAACACCGGCAGAGGCGCCGCCGGGGACCTTGGCGCCGGAATTTCCTGGTGGTTGTGACATTGCGTTGAGCCCTACTCCCTGGAAAAGCCAGGCACCGCCGAACCAGACCGGATGCTGTACGCCGGCACAGGCCGGTGCAATGTCCGAAAGTCACTGACCGGCCCCGCCGGGCAGCTGCGGCCGGCGCCCCCGAAACGCGGGGAAACCCCCTAGAACATCAGGGCGCCAAAGGTCGAAGGTCATCGTGACAAACGCTCTGGTTGGAGTACCTTTTGATCGGGGCCGAAGCGAGACCATGACGACACCCGACGACAACGAACGGACCATCAGCAAGGGTTTGGTGCCGAGCTCGGGGCGCAACAGGGCGCTCGACGGGCCCGCGAACGCCTTGCCGGCGGGCACTCGCCTGGCCGAGTTCGAGGTGCTGTCCGTGATCGGCGAGGGCGGCTTCGGCATCGTCTACCTCGCCTACGACCATTCGCTCAGCCGGCAGGTCGCCATCAAGGAGTACATGCCCGCCGAGCTGGCCTCGCGCACACAGGCGTTGACCGTCTCGGTGCGTTCGGAGCGCCATGCCGAAACCTTCGCCGCAGGCCTGCGCAGCTTCATCAACGAGGCGCGCCTGCTGGCGCAGTTCGACCACCCGTCGCTGCTGAAGGTCTACCGCTTCTGGGAAGCCCACGGCACCGCCTACATGGTGATGCCCTACTACGCCGGCACGACGCTGGGCCGCACCCTCAAGCAACGCAAGGGCCCGCCCGACGAGGCCTGGCTGCGCCACCTGCTGGAGCACCTGCTCAACGCGCTGGAGCAGATGCACGAGGCGCGCTGCTACCACCGCGACATCTCGCCCGACAACATCCTCATCCAGCCCGACGGGCGCCCGCTGCTGCTCGACTTCGGCGCGGCGCGGCGTGTCATCGGCGACATGCAGCGCGCGCTCACCGTCATCCTGAAGACCGGCTACGCGCCGGTGGAACAGTACGGCGAGATGCCCGAGATGAAACAGGGCGCGTGGACCGACCTGTATGCCCTGGGCTCGGTGATGCACTACGCCATCACCGGGCAGACACCGCCGCCGGCGGTGCAGCGCTTCCTGTCCGACAAATACGTGCCGCTCGCGCAGCTGGCGGCCGCACGCTACAGCCAGGCGTTCCTGCAGGCGATCGACCGCTCGCTCGCGGTGCAGCCCCAGGACCGGCCGCAGAGTGCGGCCGAGATGCGCGCGCTGCTGGCGCTGCCGGCCCCTGCCGCCGGCCCCGCCCCAGCCCCGTGGTCACCGCCGGCCACGGCACCCGCCACAGCGGCCAGGTCGACACGCGAGCCGATGCTGGGCAATGCCTCGCCCGCCACGGCTTCGCGGCGCGAGCCTTCGTTCGCCACCTCGATGTTCACCGTCAGCGGCAGCGCGGCCGCAACCGTTGCGGCCCCCGTCGACCTTTCGCTGCCCACGCAGGCCCCGGCCACCGGGCGACCCGCCGCGTCATCGCAAGACCGCCGCGGGCGCCGCACCCTGGCGCTGGCCGGCGCCGCCGTGGCCGCCGCCGTGGCAGCCTCCGTCGGGCTGGTCTACCTGCTGGTCGAGTTCACCGCGTCACCGCCCGAAAGCAGCGCCACGGTGCGCTACCGCACCCACGATGAAGACAATGCGGCGGTCAGCACCGAAACCGCGCCGGCTCCGATCGAGTCGGCCTCCACACCGACGGCGGTGCAGACCCAGGTGGGCGGGCTGACCCCGCCCGCTTCCGGCGGCGCCGCTGAAGCGCTCGGCTCCTCAGGCACCAGCACCGCCCCCCTTGACGATCCGGCGCCGGCCGACGTGGCGGTGCAGGCAGCAGCCACACCGACGCCAGCCCCCGCAGAGCCTGCACCGGTGGTCGCACGGGTCACGCGCAGCACGGCTGCAGATCGCCGCCCCGTCACCACGAGCACGGCACGGGCGTCCCAGTCTCGCCGCTGCATCGACATCATCCAGCGCGTCTCGCTCGGTGAGCCCCTCACCACCGAAGAGAAGGACATCCTCAAACAGGAGTGCGGGCAATGAAAGCGAACCCTCTTCTTCAGCGTGCGGCCGCCATGTCGCGGCCTGACCTTGCACTGTGGGCCTCGCTGCTCCTCATCGGAGCGCTGCTTGCCGGCTGCGCCACGCCGCCCCCGCCCGCGGCCAGCACCGACGAAGTGGCCTTCGAGCAGGCGGTCGCCCAGGCCACCGACAACCTGATGGCGCAGACCCAGAAGCTGCCGGCCTTCGTGGCCAAGCTCACCGGCACGCGTGCCGTCGTCATCGACCCCATGTTCGAAAGCCCCTCGGGCCAGCAGACCGCGCTGACGCGGCAGCTTGAAGAACGCGTGACGATGCGCCTGCGCGGCAACCAGTTCGAGGTGCTGCCGTTCCAGCCGGCCAGCCTGGGCAAGGCCCAGTACCTGCTGACGGGCACGCTCACACGCGTGCAGGCCGCCGCCAAAGCCGGCGGGCGCCCGCCGTTCCAGATCGACCTCGCGCTCACCGACACGAAAAACGGCATGGTGGTGGCGCAATCGTCGTCACGCGCACGCGACGACAACCTCGACACCACGCCCACGCCCTACTACCGCGACAGCCCCATCCTCGTGAAGGACGGCGTGGTCGATGGCTACATCCGCACCAGCGCCACGCAACCCGGCAAGCCGGCCGACCCGGCGTACTTCCAGCGCGTGACCACGGCGGCCACCATCAACGAAGCCACGCAGCTGTACAACGGCGACCGCTACCAGGAAGCGCTGGACCTCTACAAGACCGTGCTCGCCACGCCCAGCGGCGAACAGATGCGCACGCTCAACGGCATCTACCTCACCTGCATGAAGCTTGGCAAGAACACGGAGGCCGAGCAGGCCTTCGGCAAGGTGGTGGCCTATGGCATTGCCAACAACAACCTGGGCGTGAAGTTCCTGTTCAAGCCCAACAGCACCGACTTCTGGCCCGACCCGAAGATCAGCGGCCCGTACCCCATCTGGTTGCGGCAGATCGCGCGCTACAGCGCCAGCGAGAAGGTCTGCATGAACGTGGTGGGCCACACCAGCCGCACGGGCAGCGAGCCCTACAACGACCGTTTGTCGGAGCAACGCGCGACGGCGATCCGTCAGAAGCTCGCCGCCGAGGCACCGGAGTTGGTGACGCGCACGAAGGCCAGCGGCGTGGGCTTCCGCGAGAACATCATCGGGACGGGGACGGATGATGCGACGGATGCGCTGGATCGGAGGGTGGAGTTCAAGATTGTGGGGTGTTGAGGACTGACACGACCGTCCTGCTCATGGGGCGAAGTCTGCGACTCGCCGTGTTAAGGGTTGTCGGTCCGCGCAAGTCGCTGCAGGTCTTTTGCTGGCTGAGACCGTGCTGGCGCCTCGGGGTCGAGCACGTCGATAGACAGTCGTTCTCCGAGCGGAAGCGCCTTGCTTGTCGAGCCCACTGACCAACCGCTGCACAACTACGTCGCGCCAGCGCATGAAGGCATCGGGCGAAGGCAAGACGTGCAGAGCTACCTGTTCGGCTATCGCCGCGTCGCTTTGCGCGTTGCCTCCGTCAAACCCGTAGAGCACATTGAGCACTGTTGTCAACGCAAGGCACACCGGCCCGTCTACCAAGACTTCCTGAGGATGATCATCCAACAACATGTAGGCGGCATCTAGCTCAAAGGCCCAGCAGGCGACTCGAGAGGTGAGCATGTTGTCGTAGATGCCTCGCCGCGGCACACCGCCGAGCACCGAGAAGGCGTGGTTGTGCGCGTCGAACAGCATCTCGTGGGTCTGCAGCAGGTAGGCGCGCAGCAGGAACGCCCGGCAGTGGCTGAGCTTGAAGTGCGCCACCTGCAGCTTGGTGCGCTCCCCAGCAATGACCGCCCAGTCCTCGCTCCAGTCGAACTGGAAGGCTTCTCCGGCGCTGAACGCCAGCGGCACGAAGGTGCCGCGCCCGCTGGTCTGTTCGGCCTCGTGGCGCTTTGCCGTCCACGCGCGCGCGAACGCGGCCACGCGGTTGTAGGAGGCGTCAAAGCCAGTGCCACCAGGTCGGCGTGCATCTGCTTGAGTGTGCGCCGCTGCTTGCGCGACTCCGTCGCCTCAGTCTTGAGACAGCCCGAGAGCTTGTCGGCATACGCGTCGAGCTTGCTCGGGCTCACGCGCTTGGCGTAGCGTGGCCCGGCCACTTCGGCGCGCAGGTACTTCTTGATGGTGTTCCGAGACAGGCCGGTGCGCTGGGCTATCTTGCGGATGGACAGCTGCTCTCGCAGTGCCCACCGCCGGATGACACTCAGTGTCGCCACGTCAATCACTCCTCTTGCTGTCTGCCACTCAAAGCAGCAGGTTAGGGTTCTTGCGTGGGTCAGTTCCGGATGGAAATCACAGCGTCATGCCGTCTTCTTCCAGACCCCAGGCGCGATGAGGCTCACGCGAGCCAAGCGGTTTTCCACCGTGCTGTAGAAGATGCGAAGCGAGAAGTCCGGTTCGTGCCACAGCGCAATGCCGCTGTATGGATCGTCGAGGCGCTCGTCAGGGGCCCGGCCCAGTTTGCGCTCGGCGGTTTCTGGCGAATCCTCGAAGCTCAGGTCGAATGGCAGGCCGCCCCGCCAAGCGCGTGCACCAAGTTCGCGCTCTCGGCAGAAAGTCATGCCGATGAGCAAGGCCTCTTGCAGCGTGCCGCCGCGTGCCGGTTGCGGTGCCGTGAACTCGACCATGAGGCCGTACGGATCGCACAGGTCGCAGGTGCTCGTCTCGCGGATCTGCGCCAGGTGGTCTTGGAGCCCGAAGGGACCGAGCGTCTGGTCCACAGCAGGGTCGCTCAAGGGGAGGCCCAGCAAGGCGACGAGGCTGTCGATGGACGGTGGCGCAGCCAGCGCATAGCCGAGCGGCGGCAATGGAGGTTCCATCAACTCGCACAGAACGCAGGCTATGCAGCTGCCCCCTGCGGCATAGCTCACGATCACTAGGTTCCCCTGCACGTCCCACGTGTCGCGCACGTAGGAATGGCGGTTGGACCCGATCGCATCCATCTTCCGGCGGACCGTGGCGCGGTCGTCAGTGAGCTTGAGGCCGAATGGCAGCGGGCAGGGGTAGGGGCGCACATTGGGGTGCTGCCCGTACAGGTAGAGCTGCGTCAGCAGCATGGGCCGCTTGCCGAACTCTGTTTCGTCGAGGCCGAGCCAGGCGGCCTCGTCATCGAACCCGAACTCGATGCCGCGGCGCGAATTCTTCACCCAGGACTGCGTTTCGACGACGGGCCCGTCGGCGTCTTCCTCATCGATTTCGACTTCCGGCCGATTGCGAACGGCATGGTGCTGCAGCGCACCTTCGACGAGAGGGTCGGTGGCTGGACGCCCCAGCAGCGCAATCAGGTCGTTCGGGTTCATCGGCGGTGTGCAGGCTCAGCTTCCCACCCGCGGCAGGGTGAGGGCCAAGGTCTGGAACTTCAGGTCTTGGGTGTAGGTCACGTTCACCTCCAGGCCGTCGCGCAGCCATATGTCGGCCGGAACGTCGTCGATGATGGTCGATGGTTCACCCAGCACACGCCGCACATCGGCCTGGGTCATGCCTGCAGATAGTCCGAGGGGAAGGCTTCCCTGGTAGCCGCCCTTCGGCTTGCCAGGGCTGAGGGCCGCTTCAACCGAGGTCAAGAGCAGCGGACCTTCGCCGATGTCTTGATCCGTTAAGTCGTTTTGATAGGCCTCGTCGGTCATCTCCAGCCACAGGTGCTGGCCCTTGAGTTCGAAGATGACGCTGGGATCGTCCTTGTCCCGCTTTGGAAGCTTCTTCACGCCGGCTGCGGCCAACGCAGCCTTGACTTGCGGGTCGTCCTGGCTTTTGCCGAGGAGTTCGATCCACATTCCCATGCTCATTTGATGTTCTCCCGATGATGATGACGGTTCGCGGCGACGGCGTTAGCGCCCGCGCGCGGCGTGGCTCACTTGCACTGCTTGGGGTCCAGCGCCTTGGCTCGGCATTCCTTGAAATGCTTGTCCGGCAGTTGGGCCTTGATCTTCTCTCTTGCTTCTTTGTACTTCTTCTTGCACTCTTCGGAAAGGTGAGGCTCGATGGCATCGAAGTCGTCATCGGCCGCCTTGTCCAGATTCGCAACGTCGTTCTTGATCCGTGTCTGGCCACCCTTGCCGCCATAGGTGCGGCTGTGCTTTCTGTGAACGCCTCCTGGGATGGCCACTGTCAGCGCATCCATTTTGACGAACCTTCTGAAGCACTTGCGCTGCTTCTTGGTCAGGCCCTTGGCGTGCGGTTCCGAGGCCGCAAGCATCGACGCGGTGGCCGGCACGTGATCGCGGTTCTGCTTGTTGGTCTTCTGCTTGCCTTGCTCGCGGTAGGTGGCGACGTCGCCGCATTTCAGCGGGCCGGTGTTGGGCGTCTGCTTTTCACCCGCCGAGGTCAGTGTGTTGTCAGCCATTGTTGGTCATGGCATCGCCGAGAAGCTGGATGTTCTTGCCTTCGGCCTTCACATCCATCGAACCCGGTGCTACGAACTTGGTCTTACCCTGCGTCTGGGCAGACACGACTCCGCCGCCAGTTCCCTGGCTCGCCACGTCGGGCGAAGGCTGGCTCATGAAGTACGAGCCCTTGATGGCGATCTTCTTGCCTTCGATCTTGACCGTCGATGTGGCATCGCTGAGTCGGTCACGAGATTGGCCGATGTTTGGCAGCGGCGTCGGAATGAAGGGCGCGGGCGGGCCTGGCATCTTGCAGATGTTCGGGATGTCTGCGGGCGCCATGCCCATGCTGCCCTCGGTCACCGGTGTCTTGGGCGGGTTCACCCCGACGCTCATCATTTGGAATGTCTCCCTGCGGTCTTAGATTTCGAGCGCGATGGCCGAGCGGTAGCCGCTGTCTGAGCCGGCCCACAGCAGCAGGTGGTGGCCCTTGGCATGCCCACGCAACTTGGATGCAACGGCCAGCGTCACGAACAGCGGCCCGGATGCCGCACCCACATCGCCCCAGCAGTCGGCCGGCGACACGTAGTCGTGGGCGTCGCGGAATGCGTCCTGGGTGCGAAGCATTGCGAAAGCGAACTCTTCATTGCGGAAGCGCTCGCCGTTCAGGTCGCAGTAGGTGAGGGTGATCTGTTCCTGAGGCAGCTTGAGGTTTTGCGTGACAGTGGCAATGACGGCGGTCAGGCCCTCACCGAGGCTGGGCTCGTTTGAGCGCAAAGGGTTCGGCTCCAAGGCGGTGGCACCCGAGTGAATGCGCGCAAGTGCGGGCCGGCCGGTGCGTTGCACAACGCTTTGCCGCACGAGCAGGCAGGCGCCGGCTGCTTCACCGGGCGCGAAGCCGCCGCGGATGTCTTGGGTCTTGAGCCGGTGATGGATCTCAAGCGATCGGATGGTCTGTTCGTCGTGGTAGGAGTCGACACCGATCACCAGCACGGCCTGGTACTGGGCCTGGGCCAGCCACCGCGCGCCGGCCTGCAGCGCCAGGAGGCCGCCCGCATGCCCGCGTGGCAGGACACGTATCGCCTGCGTCGGCAGACCGAGGTCGGCCGCCACGGCGGCAGACAGCTGCGCTTCGAGGTCGACAGGCAGGCCGGCTCGTGGCTCCGGCAGGGCCAGCACACAACAGTCGGGAACGATCCGCCCCCCCGAGTTCGTCGGGCCTAATGCTTCACTGGCAGCCGCCCGCAGCATGTCGAGCATGCGCTGCTTGATCGCGACATCGGGGTCGATGAAGGGGTCTGCCGCAAACTGCACCACCTCTCCGGAGTTGTCGACGAAGAGGGGGTTGAGCGCGAGGCCTGAGATGCCGCCGCGCACCGCAGCCGCCGTGGCAGGCGCGCTGGCACCGATGGCGGTGCGGGCCCCGATGCCGACGACCATGATCTGCTCCGAGCCGTCGCACGCCCAGGCGGACACCTTGATGGCCGGGTTCATGGCTGCGCTTCCATCATGCGGCCCGCTTCTCGACCACCAGCGTTTCGTCGAGCTCGTCGGCGCGCCGATTGCAGATGAGCGAGGTCTGCCAGGCGAGCACCAGGCGGGCGGCATTCGGCTCGATGATGACGGTGCACAACTGGCCTTCGTGGTCCACACGCTTGCTCCCGAAGCGTGTGCGAAAGCCGAACTTCACCTTGGGAATGTCGAAGGCGAGGACACCCGACTCCGACATTCCGTTCACCTCGACGTGCTCTCCGCCCTCAAGGTAGCCGTCAGCCTGTTGGTCCGCGGGAGCGCAGTTGCCGTAGCGGGGGTTGAAGTCGGCGGCCCACAGCGGGAAGCGTGTCTTGCGCCATTGCTCGTCATATGTGCCGGCAAGCTCGCGTCGAGGCGACCAGGCGCAATCGATGGCGTTGAAGCCGGCCGGCGCCGGACGGTCTTTCCAGTTGCCGATCAAGTCGCCGGGGTATTCAATGTTGGGTAGCCGCGTGCCTTCGCAGTTTTCTGCGCGGACGGCGAATCCGGTGCCCACAGGGTTGCGTTCATCAAGGCGGTGATCCTTGGGGTCTGAAGACGAGCGGTCCCATCCACCATAGGCGCGTTCGTAGGTGATGGGCATACGCTCGAACGGCTCGGGGTCGGAGATCTTCAAACCGAGCACATGCCGTTTCCAGGTGCGGTCTCCGGTGACCCGCAAGCGCTTGTGGATAGATCCGGTGCGCAACGCGACGTCGACCGACGTGGCCAGCCTGCCGCGCGGAACGATGGCATCGCCACACACAAGGATGTCAGTGGCGGGCTTCAACGCGAACAGGTCCGACTCGTACTGCAAGCTGCTTTGCCCGAACTCGCTGTACGGCTGGGCGATCTGCCGCACCGGGTCGTTCTTTGCGGCGAGGCGGCAACTGCCATCGGGTTGGATGTCGAACGTCGCCTTCACGACCACCAGCCAGAGCTTGTTGCCGGCCCCGTCTCGCAGCCAGCCATAGTCGGCTGCAAACGGTGTTTGATTTGCAATGAGCCACATGGCCGACGGGCGCGATCAGTTGAGCTGGATTGAGCCGCCCTTGATGCGGTTCACACCAGTCGAGCGGCTGAGCACATACGAACCTTCGAGCAGCACCTTGCCGGCCTTCGTGAGCGTGATGCTGGCCTTGCCACAGCGCAGTACCAGTTGCTCCTTTGCGCTCACCACCATGCGTTCGCCGTCGGCCGTCACTTCGACCTGAGGCGGCCTTTCAGCCAGCGGCCAGGCGGCTTCGCCCTGCAGCACACCCATCACGATGGGCCGGGCCGGATCACCGTGTTCGAACATCAGCACGACTTGCCGCCCGATGTGGGCGGCGTGCAGGTCGATCACCGTCCGCGCACGGCAGGCAGCCGCGTCGGGCACCGATGGATCGACAACCAGCGGCGTACGCCCGTCGTCGGCCAGAGCCACCAGTTCACCCATCGCCACGCCGTTGCCGGCTCTGCCGCCAAACGCAGCGTTGTCGCGCTGCGGGGTTTGCACGAGTTGGCGCAGCAAGGCAACGCTGTCGTCGGCCGCCTCGATGACTTGCGGCGCACCGCCGGCATCTGGACCTTCGAGTCTTCCACCCATGAGTTGCCCTCGTTCAGTTCTGCAAGACCTTCGAACCCTTGATCACCACGTTGCTGCTCGCCTTCACGTTGATCTTTCCCGAGCCATCAATCGTGATGTCTTTGCCCTTGATCGTTATCGTCCCGTCCTTCTTCATCGTGATGCTGGCGCTGCCGGTCTTGATGGTCACGGAGTCGCCGGCATCGATGACGAGGTTCTTGCCGACTTTCAGGCTGTCGTCCTGCCCCACGTCCGCACTGCGCGCCTTGCCCACCTTGGTGGTCTGCCCGCCGCCCACGCTGACGCTGCGATCCGCGCCCACGTCGAGGCTCTGCTTCGCCCCCACGCTGGTGGACTGGTTTGCGCCCACGGTGATGCTCTGAGCCGCACCCACCGCGATGGTCTGTGCTGCGCCGATGGCCACTTCCTGCGCCGCGCCGATCGCGATGGTTTCGTTCACCCCCACGCTGTGCGTGCGCTGCAGCGCCACGGTGGCGGTTTCGCTCGCACCCACCGTGATGGAGCGGTTGCTGGCGATGTTGATGGTTTCGTTGGCGCCCACGCTTTCCGTGCGGTTGGCGCCGATCGTGATGTCTTCATTGGCGCCCACGCTTTCGGTGCGGTTCACACCGATCGTGATGCTTTCGTTGTTGCCGACGCTTTCGGTGCGGTCCACGCCTACGGTGACGGTCTCGTTGTTGTCGATCGTCTTCTTGCGGTCGTGCTTGACGTGTTCGGTCTCGTCGTTGTCGATCGTCTTGGTGCGGTCATGCCCGACCCAGTGCGTCTCGTCGTTTTCGACTTCGATGTCCTGGTTCTTCTCGGCGTGGATCCACAGCTGCTCCGCGCCCTTCTTGTCCTCGAAGCGGATCGCATTGGCGTTGGCGGCAGCCCCGCCGGTGGTCGAACGTGTGAGCACGCCGCTTTGGGTCTTGTTGTCGGGCAGGCCCCACGGCGGCATCTGCTCGGCGTTGTAGACGCGTCCGGTGATGATGGGCTGGTCGGGGTCGCCTTCCAGGAAGTCGACCACGACCTCCTGGCCGATGCGCGGGATCTGCATGAAGCCCCAGTTCTTGCCGGCCCAGGGCTGCGACACGCGCACCCAGCAGGAGCTGTTCTCGTCCTGCTTGCCCAGCCGGTCCCAATGGAACTGCACCTTCACGCGGCCGTACTCGTCGGTGTAGATCTCGTCGCCCTTGGGTCCCACCACCACGGCGGTCTGCGGCCCCTGCACGATGGGCTTGGGCGTCAGGCGTTGCGAGCGGAAAGGCTCGCGGCTGGGCAGCGCGGTGAAGTTGCAGCGAAAGCGCGGCCCGCTGGACATCTGCGACTCGTATTCGTCGAACTCGAACTCCGTGCTGGCGGAGACGACCAGGTATTCGCGGTTCTGGTCTTCACGCGTCTGGCCGGTCAGCTTGAACAGGCAGCCGGCCGCGATGCCGCGTGCGTTGCCCGCACCCATGGCACGCTCGTGGCAGCACTGCAGTTCTTCGAGCCGCGTGCGAACGTAATGCTCGCCGTCGGCGTTGACGTTGTATTCGCCGGGGTAGTCGTAGAACTCGCCTGCCGCCTCGGCATGCTCGCGCTTGTGCTTGGTGGACACGCGCAGGTCGGTGCTCGGCTTGGTGAAGTCGTAGTCCTCGAGCATGTAGGCGCCAGTCTGGATCTCGCGGTCGAACAGCCAGTCGCCCACGTACTCCTGATCGAGCCGGCCGCCGCGGTCGTGCGGGATGAACGGCACGCTGCCATAGCCCTCGAACGGAGAATGGGCGCTCGGGCTGTCGGCCAGCACCAGCGTATGCTTGCCGTCCTTGTGCTCGAAGAAGTAGTAGATGCCCTCGTGCTCCATCAGGCGGCTCACGAAGTTGAAGTCGGTCTCGCGGTACTGCACGCAGTAGTCCCACTCGCTGTAGCTTCCGGTCAGGCGGTTCTCGAAGGCGGCCGCGGGGTACTTGTCGAAGATCTCCTTCACGATGTCGGGCACCTTCTTCTTCTGGAAGATGCGGCAGTCGCTCGTGCGGGTGAGCAGCCAGAGCCAGGGCCGCGCGGTGAAGCGATAGCGGAAGTAGCGGCCGGTCACGCCCACGAGGCCGAAGCGCGTCACGTAGCCGTCGAAGCAGCGCGGCCCGCCGCCTTCCGCCAGCTCCAGCTTCACCGTGACGTTCTTGCCGAGGATCTCGTCGGGGTTGACGTCGTTCTTCTTCGAGAGCACCTCGATCTGGTACTCGAACAGGCGGCCCATCTCCTCGGTCGCGCTCATCGAGCGGAACAGCAGCACGTCGGCGCCCAGAGGGGTGGCGATCTCCATCACGCGTGGCATGGTGGGCTCCCTCCTTCGATGTGATGGTCTCGCGCTCGCATGCTCAGGCCTCCTTCGCGGCCAGCAGGGCCTTGAGCCTGACCCAGTCGGCCCGGGCGGCGCTCGCGCCGCGAACCGCGCGCATCGCGCGGCCCATGGCCTTGCGCACGGCGCCCTGCCCGGCGCGCTCGCGGATCTGCGCTTCGATCCAGTCGATGTCGAAGCCCTGCCACTCGCCCGCCGGCACGTTCAGGTTGCCTGCCAGCAGGGGCTCCAGCTCCTCGGTGAAGACGTGCTCCAGCTCATCGCGGCGCAGGCCGGTGCCCGTCACCACCTGGGCGATGCGCGCCAGGTCGCGCTCGTCGAGCTCGGTGTCGAGGAACAGCTCCGACAACGCCGCGCGTGCTGCTCGCAGGCGCGCGCCGGCGTGGGTGTCGTCGTTGGTGTCGTTCAAAAGCCTTCTCCCAGCCAGTCGGCGAACTCGCGCAACTGTTCGTCGTAGAGGTCTGCGGCCGTGCTGCCGGCCAGCGCCCCCATGATGCCCCCCACGATGAACAGCGCCGTGCTGCACACCGGCGCACCCGGTCCGCACACCAGCCCGGTGGCGGCCCCGGCCAGCGCCCCGCCGGCCGCCCCGCCGCCCAGCACCAGGCCCTCGCGCAGGCCGGCATGCACCTTGTTCTCGGCCGTCCAGATGTTGTAGGTCGACACGGCCACGGTGAACACCAGGCAGCCGCGGCCCACCAGACGCCAGCGCGGAATGCTCGAGGTGACGCTCGCTCGCGAGCGCCCGGCCGACTCGATGATGCTTTCGAACACCTGGCGCCGCTCCACCACGCTGAGCTGGGCGAAGGTGCGCCCGGGGAATAGCTTGGCCACCTTTTCGTCCACCAGCGCAGCCAGCGGCTTGCCGGCCGCCTTGAGGCGCTCCGCCTGCGCACGTCCCATCACGCTGCTCTGCAGCCTGGCCTCTTCCATGATGGCGTTGCGCATTTCCACCGCGAAACGGGCGCCTTCCTGCGCGGTGGCGCGGCCGGCACGCACATCGGCCAGCACCTGCTGGGCCATCTGCCCGATCTTGCGCACGTAGTTCTCGCGCACGCCGGCATCGTTGATGAAGGCCCGCCCGAAATTGAGCGCCGTGGCCTCCATCGCCGCGAGCGCCTGCCGCAACGCGTCGAATTCCTGCACCCGGCTCGCCGGCGAGCCTACGGATCCCGGCATCGCGCTGGGCTGCAGGCACAGGCTGCCGTCGGGCAGCGGCGCGGTCGGCCGCGTCTGCACGCAGGTGACTCCGGGTGCGCCGCCGCCCGCCATGGTCAGGCTCCCTGCGCCGCGGCGTCTTCACGCGCGGCGGCATCGGTGGCCGGCGATGCCGCTGCCTGTGCCGTGGCCAGCCAGCCCTCGACCGGCTTGCCGCCTTCGGTGCGCAGGTGCACACGCTGCAGCGTGACCGGCGCGAGGCCGGCCGCCTCCAGCGCCTCGCGCACATAGGCCTGCGCATGGCTGTAGCGGCCATGCGGATTGAGGTGGTAGCCCGCGCCCGGCGGGTCGGCGTCGAGCGCCTCCACGGTGAAGATGAAGCCGCCGCCCGGGCGCAGTGCATGCGTGGCGGCGCGCGCCACGCCGTGCAGCTCGCCGAAGTAGCACAGCGTGTCGGCCGACACGATGAGGTCGTAGCCCTGCGCCGGCGCGGCCTCGATGAAGGCGGTGAGCTCGGCCCGGGCCAGCCGGTCGTACACCTGCCGCGGCTCCGCCTTGGCCAGCATCTGCGCAGAGAGGTCCACCCCGTCGAGCCGGCGCGCATAGGGCGCCAGCAGCGGGCCGCACAGGCCGGTGCCGCAGCCGGCGTCGAGCACCTCGAGTGCGCGACGGGGCTCGCCGCAGAGCCCGGCCACCGCCTGCGCGATCAGCTCGGGCGCCCGGTAGTGCAGCTTCGCCAGCTTGGCATCGAAACTGTCGGCGAAACGGTCGAACACGTTCTCCACATAGCCGTCGTCGGCGCGCCGCGGCACGTTCTCGCCGGTGCAGGCGGCCAGGTAGTGGCGCGGCACCGGGTTGTCCGGCTCCTCGGCCATCCATTCGCGGTAGACCTGCGCGGCTTCGTCGAGCCGGCCCAGCGTGTAGTAGGCCACCCCGAGCAGCTTGCGCGCCTGCGAGTGGCGCGGCCTCAGCACCAGCGCCTCGCAGTAGGCGGCCAGCGCCTCGTTCTTGCGGCCCAGCGCATCGAGCAGGCTGCCCAGGTTGGTGTAGGCGTCGGCGTACTTCGGATCGAGCTCGATGGCGCGGCGGTAGGCCGCCTCGGCTTCGGCTGGCCGCTGCTGGTGGCGCCGCAGCGCGCCGAGGTTGTTGTGGATGTCGGCCCGGTCCGGCGCCAGCCGCGCGGCTTCTTCGTAGGCCTGCGCGGCCTCGTCGACACGGCCCATCTCGAGCAGCACGTTGCCGGCGTTGTTGTGCCAGTCCGGCACCGTGGCATTGGCTCCGATCGAGCGGCGGATGAGTTCCAGCGCGCGCTCGCTGCGGCCGCGCTGGTGTTGCAGCACGCCGAGGAAATGCAGGGCATCGGCGTTGCCGGGTGCTGCCTTCAGGATGCGCTCGTACAGCTTCTGGGCGTCGTCGAGCCCGCCGCGGCGATGCACGGTCACCGCGAGCTGCAGCGCCTCAAGCACGCCCAGCTCGGCGGGGGCCCTGATGACCCGGCGGTTGCGTTTCATCACGTCGCGGCCTCGAAGGCGTAGTCGAAGTCGCCGTCCTTCACGCCCACCCTCACCGCCTGCGGCGCACCGCCTTCCATCATGCGGGTGAGGAATTCCCGGCTGAGCGCCGGCAGCATGGAGTTGGTGAGGATGGCATCGATCATCCGGCCGCCCGATTCGCTTTCGGTGCAGCGCGAGACGACGAGCTTCACCACCTCGTCGCTGTACTCGAACGGCACCTTGTGCCGCTCCTCGATGCGCTTCTTGATGCGCCCGAGCTGCAGCTTCACGATGCGCCCCAGCATCTCGTCGGTCAGCGGGTAGTACGGAATGGTCACCAGCCGGCCCAGCAGCGCGGGCGGGAAGATCTTCAGCAGCGGCTCGCGCAGCGCCTTGCCCAGGCCTTCGGGGTCGGGCATCAGCTCCGGGTCCTTGCACATGCGCGCGATCACCTCGGTGCCGGCATTGGTGGTGAGCAGGATCAGCGTGTTCTTGAAGTCGATGAAGCGGCCTTCGCCGTCTTCCATGAAGCCCTTGTCGAACACCTGGAAGAAGATCTCGTGCACGTCGGAGTGGGCCTTTTCCACCTCGTCGAGCAGCACCACGCTGTAGGGCTTGCGGCGCACCGCCTCGGTGAGCACGCCGCCTTCGCCATAGCCCACGTAGCCCGGGGGCGCGCCCTTGAGCGTCGAGACGGTGTGCGCCTCCTGGAACTCGCTCATGTTGATGGTGATGAGGTTCTGTTCGCCGCCGTACAGGGCCTCGGCCAGGGCCAGCGCGGTTTCGGTCTTGCCCACGCCGGAGGTGCCGGCCAGCATGAAGACGCCGATCGGCTTGTTGGGGTTGTCGAGCCCGGCACGCGTGGTCTGGATGCGCTTGGCGATCATCTCCATCGCGTGGTCCTGGCCGATGACGCGTTGCCCCAGCAGCGTTGGCAGCTTGAGCACCGTCTCGATCTCGTTGCGCTGCATGCGGCCCACCGGGATGCCGGTCCAGTCGGCCACCACGCTGGCCACCGCCTGGTAGTCCGCCGTGGGCAGGATCAGCGGGCTTTCGCCTTGCAGCCCGCTGAGGCGGGCCTGCACGCCCTTGAGCTGCTCCAGCAGGTCGGCGCGTTCGCCGTCGGAGAGCCGGTCGGCTTCGGGCGCCTGCGCATCGGTCGCCGCCTCGAGCTTGCTGCCGGTGCCTTCGACCGGCCGGGTGCCGCCGCGCAGCCTGCCGCGGATGGCGAGCAGTTCATCGACCAGCGCCTTTTCATCGTCCCAGCGCTTCTTCAACGCGGCCTGCCGCTCGCGTTCGGCTTCCAGCAGCGCAGTGCATTGCGCCTCGCGCTCGGCCGTGTCGATGCCGATGGAGGCTTCGCGGCCGATGATCTGCTGCTCGGTCTCCAGCGCCTCGATGCGGCGCAGCGAGTCTTCCACCTCGGCCGGCGTGGCATGCAGGCTCACCGCCACCCGCGCGCATGCGGTGTCGAGCAGGCTCACCGCCTTGTCGGGCAACTGGCGGGCCGGGATGTAGCGGTGCGACAGCTTCACCGCGGCTTCGATGGCCTCGTCGAGGATCTGCACCTTGTGGTGCTTCTCCATCATGGTGGCCACCCCGCGCAGCATGAGGATGCCCTTCTTCTCGTCGGGCTCGTCGACCTGCACCACCTGGAAGCGGCGGGTCAGCGCCGGGTCCTTCTCGAAGTACTTCTTGTATTCGGCCCAGGTGGTGGCCGCCACCGTGCGCAGCGTGCCGCGGGCCAGCGCCGGCTTGAGCAGGTTGGCCGCGTCACCCGTGCCGGCCGCGCCGCCCGCGCCCACCAGGGTGTGCGCCTCGTCGATGAACAGGATGATGGGCCTGGGCGAGGCCTGCACCTCCTCGATCACCGAGCGCAGCCGCTGCTCGAACTCGCCCTTCATGCTGGCGCCGGCCTGCAGCAGCGCAATGTCGAGCGTGCGCAGCTCCACGTCCTTCAGCGAGGGCGGCACGTCGCCCCGCACGATGCGCTGGGCAAAGCCTTCGACCACCGCCGTCTTGCCCACGCCCGCCTCGCCGGTGAGGATGGGGTTGTTCTGGCGGCGGCGCATCAGGATGTCGATGACCTGGCGGATTTCCTCGTCGCGCCCGACGATCGGGTCCATCTTGCCGGTGCGCGCCTGGGCGGTGAGGTCCACCGTGAAGCGCTTGAGCGCCTCCTGCCTGCCCATCTGGGCCGGGGCGATGGCCCCGCTCGCCTCGCCGGGCGCCGCGCCGCCGGCCAGCCCGGAGCCGTCGCTCGGGCCCTGCCCGTCCTCGGGTGAGCCGGCCACGATCCTGGGCAGCATCTCGGAAAGGTCGTCAGGCTTGATGCGCTCGAACTGCCGCGAGATCGCGAACAGGGCATTGCGCAGGAAGCTCGTCTTCAGGGCGCCCAGCAGCACGTAGCCGCTGCGCACCGCGCTGTCGCCGTACATCAGCGAGCCGTACACCCAGCCTCGCTCCACCGCATTGGTGATGTTGTCCGACAGGTCGGAGATCGACGTGGCGCCGCGCGGCAGGCGGTCGAGCGCGGTGGTGATGTCCCGTGCCAGCACCGACACGTCGAGCCCGTAGTGCTTGATGATGCGGTGCCAGTCGCCGTCCTGCGCCTGCACCAGCTGCGCCACCCAGTGCTCCAGCTCGACGTAGGGGTTGCCCCGCAGCTTGCAGAACACCGTGGCGCCTTCGATGGCCTTGTAGGTCGGGCCGTTGAGCTTGCCGAACAGTGCGACGCGGCTGATGTCTGCCATGGTGGTTTCCTCCGCTAGGGTGAGGCCGTCTCGCCCGTTTGCTGCTGCTGAAGGCGGCGCGGCGGCGCGGCCCAACCCCGCCGCCGCGCCCGGTCGCGTTCGGGGTACAGGGTCAATGAGTCGGCATCGCTTTCCTCCCGCCGCCTGCCGAGCCAGGTGCCCCAGCCGAGGCGGCTGCGGCCACCCAGCGCGACCGCCGGCACCTCGGCACGCCTGAGCACCAGGCGCAGGTCCCATTCGAGTTCGCGTCCCAGGTAGTGGCGCACCCAGTCAGCCAGCGCACCCACGGCGCTGCCCGTGGGCAGGAAGTTCAGGTACTGGGCCAGGCCCAGCGGTCCGACATGGATGCGGAACTTGTGCTGCCGGTCCCACACCTTGTGGCCGGCCACTGCGCCCACGCCGAGCTGCGCGGTCGCCCCCAGCGTCCGGTCGGCGCGCGAAGGCAGGCGGGTGCGCTCGCTCTTGGGGAGTTCCATCCAGTGACCCACGAAGGACTCGATCCGCACCGGCACCTTGAAGTAGCCGGTCAGCACCGCGGCCAGGCCGTCGGCATTGCGCACCTGGCGCACCTGGCGGCCGGCAAAGAACAGCTTGGCATGGTCGCTCACCGCGTCGCGGTGGCGATGCGCCGGCGTGCCGATGCCGAACAGCGATCCCACGTAGTCGGCGAAGCGGTCGGTCCCCGGCCGGTCGAGGCTGACGGTGGGCTGCGCCTGGGCCCAGGCCCGGTAGAAGAGCAGCAGCAGCCGGTGGTGGAACACATCGGCAAAACGCACGAAGGTTTCGTCGCCGTGATGCAGCACCCGTTCGCGGGCATAGTCGGCCAGGTGCAGCGGCAGCGGCCCCTGGGGCCCGAAGAGCCCGAAGAAGCGCACCGCCAGGTGGGGCGGCCGGCCCTCCTTGCCGGGACGCAGCGACGACAGCGCGGCCGGTGCGAAGTCGAGCGCCGGCTCCTGCCCGAGCCGCAGCGCCTCGCCGGCCGGGCGCGGCGCGGTACCCAGGCGCGGCAGCGACGCGAACGCGCATTCGATGCGGCGCAGGGCCATGAAGAAGTCGTGCCTGTACGGCTCGGCGGCCAGCGAGGAGAAAACGTCGCGCGCCGACGGTGGCGTCGCTGGCATCAGATGATCGGCCGGCTTCCGCACCGCGGCCTCCATCGCATGACCTCGCCGCGCTCCTGCGAGCGCAGCACGGTTTCGGTGAACGAGTTGATCGACACGTGGCGCGCCAGGAAGTGGTCCATCACGCTGCCGAAGAGGAAGGGGCTCGCACCGCGGAAGGCGAACTCGTCGACCTCGAGCTCCACCTCCACGCCACGGCCGAAGGTGATCGGCCCGGCCGCCGGCAGCCGCCGCGTGGTGGGCCGCGTGCGCACCGAGCGCATGCCTTCGATCTGCTTGCGCTGGCCGTCGTCGCCGCCGCCGGCATACAGCTCCAGCAGCTGCCGCAGCGCCGCCGCGCCTTCGTGGGCGTCGGCATCGAGCAGCGACAGGTAGTTGAGCGACAGGTGGTTCACGAAGCGCCAGGCCACCTGCGCCTCGCGCATCACCGAGCCCGGCTTCGAGGGCCCCTTCAGGCAGCGCACGGCCTGCACCGGCGCCGCGCGCTCCAGCATGAAGTCGCCCTTCTCGGCGCCGAGCGGCATGAGCAGCGGCAGGTCGCGGTTGGTGCACAGCGCGCTCACCGCGAGCTGGCGCAGGTCGTCCGAGAAAGGCGCCTCCTTCGGATCGACCAGCGAGATGAACACCTCGCTGCCGATGTACGAGGTGCGGGAGCCGTGGCGCTTCTGCGCCATCGACGGCAGGCGCGGCTCGCGCTGCATGGAGTAGTAGGCGGCATGCGCCGCGTCTTCGGTGTGGAAGGCCGCGTAGAACGGCAGGAAGCTGCGTTCGCTGTCCGCCCCCACGCCATAGCCGTTGACTTCGGTGAGGCTGTGGATCTCGTAGTCCATCGGCCGCGTGCGGTCGGGCACCACGTGGTAGTCCCAGGTGCCTTCGGTCACGTGGATGCGGTCGCAGCGGCGCTCGAACAGGTTGACGGCCGGCGCGCAGTGCAGCGAGAAGTGGCTGGCGTTGACCACGTTCTCGAGCGCCGCGTCGGCCCGGTCGAACAGCAGCACCAGCTCGAGTTCGTCGCCCGCGTGGCGCCGCAGCACCGGCGCCAGGCCGGCCACGTCGAAGAACAGGAAGCGCTGCGGGAAGGCGAAGTACTCCTGCAGCAGGCGATAGCCCTGGAAGCCGCGCAGCGACACGGGCAGCAGGGCCTCGTCGTCGTCGTAGCCGACGGGCTGCACGGCCGAAGCCGGCAGCAGCTGGTGCCACGCCACCGGCCGGGCGGGCGGCAGCGCCAGCACGCCGAGCGTGCGACCCACGATCAGCTCATGCAGCTTGTAGGCCACGTCGTCGGCGCCGGAGAGGTGGACATTCAGCCGGTCGAGCGCGATCTGGTTGAACGACAGGCCGGCGCTGGCGTGCAGCTTCAGGCGCACGCCGGCCTTCACCTTGCGGCCGATGGGCAGCGCCGCCAGCGGCAGGTCGGGCGCGAACGAGAAGTACTCGGCCGATGCCACCTCGAGCGGCCACATCGTCACCTCGTGCCCGGTGCGGAACTGGCAGGCCGTGCCGTCCGCCTTGGCGGCGAAGCTGCGCATCAGGCTGCCGCGCGGCAGCGTGAAGCCGCGCGCCAGGTTGCCGTCGCCCAGGTCGGTCTGGAACTGCGCGATCAGCATCGACGGCGTGGGCGCCAGGTAGTTCGGGTAGACGATCTCGAGCAGCCGCTGCGTGAAGCGCGGGAATTCGGCGTCGAGCTTGAGCTGCACCCGGGCGGCCAGAAAGGCAAAACCCTCGAGCAGGCGCTCGACGTAGGGGTCGGCCACCTCGATGCCGTCGAGGCCGAGCCGTGCGGCGATCTTGGGGAACTGCAGCGCGAACTCCGCGCCCATCTCGCGCAGGTGCTGGAGCTCCTGGTTGTAGTAGCGAAGCAGCCGAGGGTCCATGGGCCTACCGGGTGATGTCGTGGATCTCGACCTGGCCGGTCTCGAGGTCGACCTCTGTGCGCAGCAGCAGCTCGAAGGGCACCGGCTGGGCCCACAGGTGGCCGCTGATCTTCAGGCTCACCACGTTGTGATGGTCCATCTGCAGGTCGCTCACGATGGCTTCGACCTGCAGCGTCGAGGGCATGATGCGCGGCTCGTAGTCGACGAGGGTCTGCCGCACCTGGCGTTCGAGGTCGAGCACGTCGAGCGTGGACGCCGTGGTGCCCGACAGCGCGGGCAGGCCGAAGTTGATGACCGAGCGTTCGGCGAACGGGAACAGCGGCCAGTCGATCCTTTCGCTCATGCGGGTGCTGTTGAACAGCCAGGCCAGATCGCGCAGCACCGCCTCGCGCAGGCGGGCCTTGCTCATGACGCGCATCTCGCGCGGCTCGGTGGTACGCGCCGGGTCGTCATCGGCCAGCCGGTCGAGCAGGGCAGGCTGCAGGCGTTCCTGGGGTGTGAGCTCGGCCATGGCCTCAGGCCTCTGCCGCCCCGCCGGCCTGCAGCTCGACGGAGCGCACGTCCATCAGGGAGAAGTCGCCGGCATCGGTGGTGAACACCCGCTGCCCCAGCCCCGTGTAGAACTGCGGCAGCGGCTCCAGCCATTCGGTCTTGCGCGCCAGGTTCAGCAGGCCGTCTTCCGAAAGCTCGGATCCCGGGTAGCGGGTGGGCACCAGCGCCACCGCCTCGCCGCCGTTGGAGAACTGCAGGTGCGCGGGCATCCACACCGCGTCGCGCAGGTCTTCCGGCGCTTCGATGTCGATGCGGGCCAGCCGGTCGAACGGCACCCAGTAGTAGCGCCCGTTGACCACCGCCTCGAGCACCGGGCCCAGGCGCATGTCGGCATCGGCGATCCATTCGAACGGCTTGCCGTCGAGCGTGCCCCGGCTGCTGGGCGCCTGCTCGAAGGCCTGCTCACGCAGCTGCCGGGCCTCGCCGGTCTCGCCGCGGCCGTCGCGCAGCAGCGCCTCCAGCAGCAGCGCCAGCCAGGCCTCGGGTTCGCCGAAGATCATCGGCACCTTGCTGCCGGCGAACACCTGCTTGCGCAGGGCCTCACACTGCAGCGCCTCGCGATAGGTCTGCACCATCGCCAGCGTGCCGGCATCGAGCTCGCCGCAGAGCTCGAGCTGCGTGGCGGCCCGCTCCCACTGGCCGAGCACGCACAGCAGCTGGAACAGGAAGATGCGCAGCTTCGGGTCGGACGCCCGCGAGCGCACCTCGTTCTGCAGCAGCTTCAACGCCCCCTGGGGGTCACCGGCCTTCAGCAGGCCCTGGGCTTCAGACAAGGCACTCATCATTCGATCTCTGCAGTGAAGGACATGCCACCCTTCTTCTGGCCCTTTTCGTCCTGGCCGGCATATTCGACGTTGATCTTCTGGAACGAGAAGCTCACCTTCTCGATGAGGGTCTGGTTCTCTGCACCGCCCGCTTCGACGTCGTATGAGGTGATGCGGCCGTTCTCGATGGTCACGACGAAGTAGTCGAGCGCCGAGCCGCCGGACTTGCGCACCGACAGCACCGCCTTCTTCACGAGGTCGTTGTTGCGCATCACCGACATCAGGCCGGTGGACGCGCTGTCGACCTGCTTGACGACGTTGAGCAGCTCCAGCGACGACTTGGCTGCCGGGCCGGATCCGCCCATCGCGCTGGCCGAGCGCATGCCCCACGACCAGCCCACCACGTCGATCTCGCCGGCGTGCACCGAGTCGTTGGCTTCGCCCTTGATCGCTCCCGAGCGCGCGCTCTCGACCTTGAGGAACATGTCACCGAAAGACGTGGCCATGGTCGCTTCCGCCTGTGTGTGCATTCATGCGGGGGCGGCACATGCCGCGCCCCTTGCGGGAGCGCGGGATGTGCCGTGCAGCTGCGGCGGGTGGGCCGCAGCCGCGACAAACGGCCGCCTCAGCCTGCGGCGACGTTCTCGGCGATGTTCCATGCCGCGGTGATGGCCGCGTCGCCGGTGCCGTCCTTCTTCTGCGGCGTGTACTCCACCTTGAACTCGGCGAAGTTCAGCGTGATGTTCTCGGTGAGCCGGTCTTCGCCGCCGCTGCCGCCGGTGCTGACGTTGGCCACGATGACTTCCTTCATCGTGATCTTCAGGTACTCGAGCGGCTTCTCGCCGGCCTTGCGCACGGTGAGCACCGCCTCTTCATAGTGCTTGCCGTTGCAGCACCCGAGGATCAGGTTCGCCGACGCCTTGTCGACGTACTTGGTGATCGAGATGTCCTGCACGGCCACCTTGCCGGCGCCGCCGCCGCCGCCCACGTGGGTGGTGCCCGACTGGCTCATGCCCCAGCTCCAGGCGAGCACATCGACTTCATCCTTGTGCTTGCTGTCGGTGGACTCGCCCTTGACGTCGCCCAGCTTCAGAAACATGTCTACGGCCATGATCAAACCTCCTGGTTACCTTGAATTCCAGCCCCGCTGCTGGAAGCTGGCCGGCTTGGGGTGTTGACAGACCCGACACCAGCCCCCGACTTGCCCACAACATCTGCAAGACAAACTCTGTGTTGCGCCCTTGCGCCTCGCGGTTCAAGCCGCCTTCAGTGACGGCAGCTTGGACACCAGGCGCAGGGATACGGTGAGCCCTTCGAGCTGGTAGTGCGGCCGCAGGAAGAACTTCGACGTGTAGTAGCCCGGGTTGCCTTCGACCTCCTCGACCACCACCTCCGCCGCCGCGAGCGGCTTGCGTGCCTTGGTCTGCTCGGTCGAATGCGCCGGGTCGCCGTCGACGTAGTTCATGATCCAGTTCTGCAGCCAGCGCTGCATGTCGTCGCGTTCCTTGAACGAGCCGATCTTGTCGCGCACGATGCACTTGAGGTAGTGCGCGAAGCGGCAGGTCGCAAAGAGATACGGCAGGCGCGCTGCCAGGTTGGCGTTGGCGGTCGCGTCCGGGTCGTCGTACTCGAACGGCTTCTGCAGCGACTGCGCCCCGATGAAGGCGGCGAAGTCGGAGTTCTTGCGGTGCACCAGCGGCATGAAGCCGTTCTTGGCGAGTTCGGCCTCGCGGCGGTCGCTGATGGCGATCTCGGTGGGGCACTTCATGTCCACGCCGCCGTCGTCGGTGGGGAAGGTATGCGCCGGCAGGCCTTCGACCGCACCGCCCGACTCGATGCCGCGGATGCGCGAGCACCAGCCGTACATCTTGAACGAGCGGTTGATGTTGGTGGCCATCGCATAGGCGGCATTGGCCCAGGTGTACTTGTTGTGGTCCGCCGAGCCGGTCTCTTCCTCGAAGTCGAACTCCTCGACCGGGTTGGTGCGCGCGCCATACGGCAGGCGCGACAGGTAGCGCGGCATGGCCAGGCCGATGTAGCGGGCGTCGTCGGACTCGCGCAGCGAGCGCCAGGCCGCGTACTCGGGCGTGGTGAAGATCTTGGTCAGGTCGCGCGGGTTGGCGAGCTCCTGCCAGGAGTCCATCTGCATCACCGTGGGCGAGGCGCCGGTGATGAACGGCATGTGCGCGGCGGCGCACACCTTCGACATCTCTCCCAGCAGCTCCACGTCGGGCGGGCTCTGGTCGAAGTAGTAGTCGCCCACCATGCAGCCGAAGGGCTCGCCGCCGAACTGGCCGTATTCCTCTTCGTAGACCTTCTTGAAGAGAGGACTCTGGTCCCAGGCAGTGCCCTTGTAGCGCTTGAGCGTCTTGCCGAGGTCCTGCTTGGAGATGTTCATCACCCGGATCTTCAGGAACTCGTCGGTCTCGGTGTTGTTGACCATGTAGTGCAGGCCGCGCCAGGCACCTTCGAGCTTCTGGAAGTCGGCGTGGTGCAGGATCTGGTTGATCTGGTCGGACAGCTTCTTGTCGATCGCGGCGATCATGGCCTCGATGGACTTCACCACGTCGGAGCCGATCAGCTGCGTCTGCGACAGCGCCTGGGCGGCCAGCGTCTGCACCGCCTGCTCGACCGCGCTCTTGGCCTCGTCGGTCTTGGGCTTGAACTCCTTCTGCAGCAACGACGCCAGCTCGTTGCCCTCCAGCGATACGCCCTCCAGGGCTTTCTGCTGTTCGGTCTCGGCCATGGTTTTCTCCTGCTAGATCACTGAGGGGTCGGTCAAGCGGCGGGGGCGGCGCCCTCTTCGGGCTTCTTGCTGGCCGCCAGCGTCTGCAGGAGCGCCGGGTCGCTCAGCAGCTTGGAGATCAGCTCTTCGGCACCGGTCTTGCCGTCCATGTAGGTCACGAGGTTGGCCAGCTGCTGGCGCGCTTCGAGCAGCTTGTTCAACGCGTCGACCTTGCGCGCCACGGCGGCCGGCGAGAAGTCATCCATGTTCTCGAAGGTGATGTCCACGCTGAGGTTGCCTTCGCCGGTGAGCGTGTTGGGCACCTGGAAGGCCACCCGCGGCTTCATCGCCTTCATGCGCGAGTCGAAGTTGTCGACGTCGACCTCGAGGAACTTGCGGTCGGCCACCGGCGGCAGCGGCTCGGCAGGCTTGCCCGACAGGTCGGCCAGCACCCCCATCACGAAGGGCAGCTGCACCTTCTTCTCGGCGCCATACAGCTCGACGTCGTATTCGATCTGCACGCGCGGCGCGCGGTTGCGGGCGATGAACTTCTGACTGCTGGTGGCCATGGTTGCTGCTCCTTGGAAGAACGCTCGGCTGGAATGAAGGCTCGGTCTATTCGCGGTCCACGCCCGCGATGTTCTCGACCTGAGACACGCCGTCTGGCGCGAGGTCGCGCATGATCTCGATGAAGTTCTTGGTCATGAGGCGGCGCGCACGGCGGATGAGCAGGGGCGCCGGGTTGCTGGGTTCGTTGCGCTCGACCCATTCGCACACCTTGTCGAGCATGCGCACCACGTCTTCGCGCGTGCGGATGGCTCCGAGCCCCGCGGCCGCCGGCACACCCGGCGCAGCGCTGCCGTCCGGCGCCGCTTCCCCGGGTGGCGGGGCCGTCTCGGCCTGCAGGCGGTCGGCGAACGCGGCCAGTACCTGCGTCAACGCGCGCAAGGGCCGGAAGTCGGGCCCTGCCGCACCGCCCACGCGGTCGGTGATGGCCGCATCGATGCCCACCGCCGCGGCATGGGCCGATCGCAGCAGCTCGGTCAGGCCGGGCGCCTGTGCCAGCGCGGCCACGCCGCCCTGCACCACCGCTTCTTCGGAAGGCGCCGATTCGCCGGGACCGGGCTCGGCACGGCCGAGCGTCAACTCGACCGCGCGCACGGTGAGGCTTCCACGCGCCTCGCCAAGCCCGGCCATGCGCAGGTCCGCCAGGCCCTCGCCCGGGTGCACCAGGGGGGCCAGCGCATTCAGGCGCGCAGTGGGGTCGTTGTTGTCGCTGGCATCGAGCTGCGGATGCACATGCTCCCAGTGCTGCTCGAGCAGCCCCTGCACCAGCCGGAGGCCGGCGACCGCGCCCGCCAGCCCTTCGATGCGGGCGCCGCTGCGGGCCAGCCACACCGCCACCCGCAGGTCGCGCGTGCGAGCCGCCAGCGCCAGGGCCTGCTCGCGCACGGCCGGCCAGTCGGGGTCGGACGCGGCAATGATCGTGTCGCCGTACTGCTGCTCGGGCTTGGCGGTGCCAGCTTCCTGCAAGGCGAGGAAGGCAGCGTCGTACTCGAGGTCGGCACCGCACGGGGCATCGCCTCCCAGCGGTGACAGTAGCGACTCCAGATCGAAGTCAGGCATGCGCTTTTCCGAGCGTTTGTGTTGGCTTGGGGGACTCTAGATGTGCCGCGGCGCCGGCACAGTGGTCGAAAGTCACTTCGGCCGGGGGGCCTCGTCAAACCGGGGGATGGGACGGCGGCGCGCGACAGCTGCTGCCCTACGACACCAGCCCGCGCAGCACGTTGAGCAGCTTGCGCGGCTGCACGGGCTTGAACAGCACCGGGTGGCCGCTGTCGGTGGCGCGGCGCATCTCCTCGTGGGTGGTGTCGCCGGTGATCAGCACCGCCGGCACGGCATAGCCGCAGTGCCGGCGCACCGCGTCGATGACCGCGATGCCGTCGGGCCCCTGCCCCAGGTGCAGGTCCGACAGCACCAGGTCGGGCGGCAGCTCCAGCGCGCGCAGCGCCGCTTCGGCCTCCTCGAGCGACGCCGCGGCAACGGCCTGGTAGCCCCATTCCTGCAGCAGGACGGACAGGCCCTCGCGGATCGGCTCCTCGTCGTCGATGACGAGCACGGTGCGCGGCTGCAGCGCCGGCAGCGGCACGGTGTCGGCCGCGGCAGTCACGTTCTGGATCTCGGCCAGCCCGCCGAGCGCGATGGCCACGCGGAACATGGTGCCGCGCCCCGGCTGCGAAGCGACGGTGAGGCCGTGGCCCAGCAGCCGCGCCAGCCGCTTGACGATGGCCAGCCCCATGCCCAGGCCCTGCGCGCGCGATCGCTCGCCGCGGCCGGCCTGGTAGAACTCGTCGAACACCCTGGGCAGGTCGGCCGCCCCGATGCCGACGCCGGTGTCCCAGACCTCCACATTGATATGCGTGCTGGTGGTGCGCGCCACCACCACGATGCCGCCCTCGCGGGTGTACTTGATGGCGTTCTGGATGAGGTTGCCCAGGATGCGCTCGAGCAGCTGCGGGTCGCTGCTGACCGACTTGCCGCCCGGCGAGAAGCGCAGCCCCAGCCCGGCCAGTTCTGCCTGCCCGGCGAAGTGCATGTGCAGGCGCCGGAACAGGTCGCGCAGCGGGAAGTGCTGGATGTTCGGGTCGATGGTGCCGGCGTCCAGCCGCGAGACATCGAGCATCGCGTTGAACGAGCGGTCCAGCCCGTCGATCGAGCGCATCACGTTGCGCACCACCGGCTCCTCGGGCGACCCCTGCAGCCGCTTCTCGAGCGTGGCGGCGAACAGCCCCAGCGCATGCACCGGCTGGCGCAGGTCGTGGCTCGCGATGGCCAGGAAGCGGCTCTTCTCCTGGTCGGCGCGGATGGCCTGGTCGCGCTCGGCCTCGGCGGCCCGGATGCGGTCGTCGCGTTCGATCAGCGCGCGGGCCATGTTGTGCCAGGCGCGCCTGCGCAACACCGAAAGGGCCGCCGCCGCCAGGGCCAGCAGCGTCAGTCCCAGGACCACCGGCCGGGGCCACCACTGCGCCTCCTCCAGCCACAGCGCCAGCGCCGGAGACAGCGGCAGCGCCGCCGCCACGCCGGCCTGCACCCGCAGCGGCGCAAGGCTGGCGGCCGCCACGAGGGAGAGGCCGGCCAGCAGCAGCGTGAGCAGCTCCTGCTGCGGCTGCTGCACAAAGCCCGGCAGCCAGGGCGCCAGCGCCAGCCATGCCAGCCCGTGCGCGCCCAGCCAGCGGTAGGCGCGCCGCAGCCGGCGCGTATCGCCGGCAACGCGGGCCCGGCGCCGCAGCACCCAGGGGATGGCAGCCCAGGCGAGGCCGGCGGCCAGGGTGCAGACGGCCCAGACGGTGCGCGCAGCGCTTGCCGGCGCCACCAGCACCGCACCCATCCACACCATCGCCGCCATGGCCTGCACCACAGGGGAAGCGTCGATCACCGCATGCACCGCCGCATCGCGCAGCCGGCGCTCGATGGCACGCCGCTCGGAACGCTGGGGATCGAAGGCATCGGTGTCGCCGCGGCCGGCGACACCATTGACGGCCACAAAGGTGGCCCGCGGCTCGCTGCTCGCGTGGGCAGGCGTGTCGAGCGTTTCGGGCGGGACCTGCGGCGGTGGGGTGGTCACCTGAACAGGCTGATCATGTGCGAGCGCGACTTCACGTCCAGCGCCAGCAGCAGCGACGACACGTAGTTCTTCACCGTGCCGAGCGACAACCCCATGGAGTTGCTGATCTCCTGGTTGGTGCAGCCCGACAGCACGAGTTCGAGGATCTCGAGATGGCGCGGGCCCAGTTCAGCCACGCGGTCGTACATGGCCGACGACGGGAACCGCGGGAACAGCGCACTGTTGGGCGCCAGTGCACGCGCCTCGGGGCTGCCCTGCGGCCACAGCAGCGCCGCCAGCGTGGTGCGCATCTCGGACATCATGGCGCCCTTGGGCACGTAGCCCGCGGCTCCCAGCGCCCGGGCCTGGCGCACCACGAATTCGTCCTGCGTGCCGCTGAACACCGCGACCCGCGCGGTCGGATGCGCCTGGATGAACTGCCGCAGGCCCTGAAGGCCCTTGCAGTCGGCCAGGTTGAGGTCGAGCAGCACCGCATCGACGTTGCCTTCGCGGGTGTAGATGTCGAGCGCCTCCTGCAGCGAGCTGGCCTCGAGCCAGTCGATCCGCACGCCCTGCAGCTCGGTGTAGAGGGTCTTGACGCCGAAGCGCACCAGCTCGTGGTCGTCGACCAGCAGCACCTTGCGGGACTGGCCCGATCCGGAACCGGCCGACGAGGCGTCGGCACGTTGTGTGGCAGTCGCAAGCATGGAGCCCTCCTCTGATTGACACCTCCGCGCCGCAGGAACTACGGTACGAACGCGAGGACACACTTGTCTGGTGAAGCGGCGATCTTAGGCCTGGCACGTGACGGATGCACCCATTCAACCCTGGGAAGGAGGGAATTTCCCCCAAAGAGGGGACGGCACGCCATTCGCCTGCGGCGGGCCGCGCGCCGGCTGGCGCTACACTCGCGCCTTCGTCATTGGGGAGTAGCCGCCCTGCATGCTTGCAGGGGCCTGCGTCAACACACTTGGCGCCCCAGCCCGGGGAGCCATGGCGCCGGCAGCAGCCCGACCGGAAGGCCCGTCAGAGTGCCTTCCCGCCGCCTGGCAAGACCTTTGACTGCACAGCTTCCTTCGTTGGGCCGGGGAAGCGGTGCAGTCATGGTGTTCCTGCGGCCCTTGGACTCCCTCTCTCGTGGAAGCTTTCTTCATTTCGACCGGCCTGGTCGCCCTCGGCGAAATGGGCGACAAGACGCAGCTGCTGGCCATGCTGCTGGCGGTCCGCTTTCGGCGCCCCTTGCCCATCGTCGCCGGCGTCCTCGTGGCCACCCTGGCCAACCATGCAGCCGCCGGCTTCCTGGGCGGCTGGGTCGCCAAGGCGCTGGGGCCCGACACGCTGCGCTGGATCATCGGCTGCTCCTTCATCGCCATGGCCGCCTGGATGATGGTGCCGGACCGGATCGACGACGACCGTGCCGAAACGGCCTCGCGCTTCGGCGTGTTCGGCACCACGCTGGTGGCCTTTTTCCTCGCCGAGATGGGCGACAAGACGCAGGTCGCCACGGTGGCGCTCGCCGCACGCTACCCCGACCTGCTGGCCGTGGTGGCCGGCACCACGCTGGGCATGATGCTGGCCAACGTGCCGGCGGTCTACCTGGGCGAGCGCGTTGCCGCCAAGGTGCCGATGCAGCTGGTGCACGGCATCGCGGCGCTGATCTTCGCGGCGCTGGGAGTGGCCACCCTGCTCGCAGCGGGCAGCCTGCCGGGCTGACGCCAAGGCAGCCCCGATCACCGGACGGCCCCTGCCGCACAGGGCAAAAACGAAACGGCCTCCCGGCTGATGCACAATGCGCGCCGCCCAATCCAGGGTGAAGTTTGAGAAACAAACCGAATGAACAAGGCTGAACTGGTCGAGCTGATCGCCGGCAAACATGAACTGAGCAAGGCTGAAGCAGGCCGCATCCTCGGCACCGTGCTGGACGCCGTGGTGACCACCGTGAAGAAGGGCGGCACCGTTGCGCTGCCGGGCTTCGGCACCTTCAAGCAGGCTTCGCGCGCCGCACGCACCGGCCGCAACCCGGCCACCGGCGACAAGATCAAGATCGCCGCCGCCAAGCTGCCCAAGTTCTCCGCAGGCGCTGCCTTCAAGGCCGCCGTGGACCCCAAGGCCGCTGCCCGCAAGGCCGAGAAGGCCAAGGCCGCTCCCGCCAAGAAGGCCAAGAAGGCCGGCAAGTAAGCGCAAGGCCTCTGGCCACCAAGACGAAAAGGGCCCTGCGGGGCCCTTTTCTCTGCGCCTTGCGGGAGCCAGGCAGGATCGACATGATGCGCGGGCCCACCCGAGCGCTCACCCCGACCCCAACACACCACTGTCATGGCCTTTTCATACGGCACGCGCCAGAACGGACTCCTGTGCGGCTACCGGTTCGTCCCCGGCGCGGGCGGCACGCCGGTGGAGCTGGCCGACGCCACGCAGTGGCTCGCCGGCGAGCCGGGTGCCGGCGATGGCTTCCTGTGGCTGCACTTCGACCTCACCGACACCTCTGCCCTGCCGTGGATGCGACAGCACCTGCCGCTGCAGGAGGAATTCTTCGAGGCGCTGCGCCAGGGGTCGCGCTCGACGCGCATCGAGGACGCGCAGGACCAGCTCGTCGCCGTGATCAACGACGTGGCCTACGAGTTCGCCTTCGACCCTTCGGAGATCGCGACGCTGTGGATGAGCGTGGACCGGCGCATCGCGGTGAGCGCGCGGGCCCACCCGCTGCGCTCGATCGACCGGCTGCGCGAGGCGGTCAAGCAGGGCACGCAGTTCAGCTCGTCGGTGGACCTGCTGAACCATCTGCTCAAGGACCAGGGCGACGTGCTCACCCGCATCGTGCGCGAGGCCACGCTGAAGGTCGACGGCATCGAGGACAGCCTGCTGCACGGCCGCCTGAAGCACCAGCGCACCGAGCTGGGCAAGCTGCGGCGCGTGCTGGTGCGCCTGCAACGGCTGCTGGCACCGGAACCCGCGGCGATGTTCCGCCTGCTTCGACAGCCGCCACCCTGGGTCGCCGAGGGCGACCTGGACGAACTGCGCCAGGCCACCGAGGAGTTCTCGCTGGTGATTCGCGACCTCGGGGCCCTGCAGGAGCGCATCAAGCTCCTGCAGGAAGAGATCGCCGCGCAGGTGAGCGAGCAGACCAACCGAAGCCTGTTCACCCTGACGATGGTCACCGTGCTGGCGCTGCCGATCAACATCACGACCGGCTTCTTCGGCATGAACGTGGGCGGCATCCCGTTCGCCGAATATGCCCACGGCTTCCTGGTCGTCGTGCTGCTGGTGGCGGTGTTCACCGCCGTGGCGGGCTGGCTGGCCTTCCGCCGCAGGGACTAGTGTCCTGTCGCAGAAATAACTTGCATTGATCTTGCATGTCCTCCGGTACATTGACGGCCGGAGAACGACGATGCACCTGCGTGAAGACGCGACGATCGAGTTGAGCCAAGAGCAGCGC
>NZ_SWAR01000101.1 GCF_006386545.1 Methylibium rhizosphaerae
CTAGTTGGGAGCGCTCAGCATCAAGCCAGACGGCGCGGCGCTGGAACTTCGGACTAATCTCCAACGTACCATCAGTCCTTCGCGCGTTGAGCCAGGCGATTGTTTGTATCGTGACGTTGTATTTCATGGGGGAGCCTTCTGCCTAGCCAGGATGAAGCCGCGGCGGTAGTAGTCAGCTACCTCGGTGGTGTTCCTGAAGTAGAGTGCGGTGACCTTTCGGAACGCGACAGACTCGTCCGACAGCCTGTTGAGTAGACGCAGGAAGCTGAACCGCGTCGGGGAAGTGCGCTCTGGTATCCAAGCGGGCGAGACAAAGCCACTGTAGATGTTTTCGCCGTTTCGTCTGAGGCGTTGGCGCTGCTCGTAGTCGATGGCATACCAAGACTTTCGATGGTAGTCCCGAATCTGATCCCATGTCTGGACGAAGAGGTCTGCTGAAACGATGGCGACGTCCACGTCCGACGCCATGTCGAAGGGCTTGAATCCCTTCTCTGGGTTCAAGCTGTAGCCCCAGTTGCCGCTGCCGACGAGGCAGACCTCCGCATCCTGACCTATGGCATCAACGACCCTCTGCTTGAAGCCGTCGTACTCGGCTGCTGTTGCGAAGGCGCTGACTTCTCGTGCGCCCAAGTACCGGGCAACGAGGTCGTCCGGCTGGTGCGTTCTGATGAGCGAGAGAAACTGATCGCGGGTCACGGTGGTGATTGCGAGGCCTAACGTTCGACGGAGGGGTTAGACCGCAGCTGCGCTGTGCGACAAGGGACTTGAGAACGCTTCATTGCTCACGGAGGCGCACTTCGCTATAGCGCATGAACTGGAGATTTCCTGCTGACTCCAGCTTTCCCTCTTCAACCAACTTGGTGATACGTTGAGAGTAGTAAAGATCAGGAATGCCCGGCGGCCTTGGCTTTAGGTCCATCATTGTTGTGCCCACCACTCTGGCAACCTTTCTCCAACCGCGACTGCTATTTTCAAGCAACGCCCTGTCAATCCGCTCCACCTCGACGGCGCTCAACTTCGCGACCAGCTGCAATTGCTCTGTTGAAAGTGGAGGATCTGGATTGCGGTCTTCGTCCATTTGACCTGCCCAAGAGGCTAAAGCTATTGCTACACGGCTACCGACGAGCAACAGCCGCGGCTTCATATTCTGCGGTCTAACGTTCGACGTAAGGGCTGGCCGCAGGCCAGTCCCCTTGACGGAGGGGTTAGACCGCTGGTGGAAGTGAGCAGAGGAAGACATAGACGAACTTCTCTCGATGCTCGAGATGCGATTGAAGCAATTCGCCTCCAACGCCAACGAAGCGAAATGCTGCATTGTGGCCTCTGCCCAGCGATGCAACTGGATGCCGCCAGGATTCAATTTCTGAAACCTCAAGCTCGACCAGTTCCGCTGCTGCAAGTGGTTCCTGCCAGAAGCGATCGCCTTCGCGGTGCGTTCTGCGGGACTGAAGCGAACGAAAGACGGTACCCAAGGGAACTTCTTCATCGGAGTTGTTGATCACCACAGCGCGCCCGTCAGGAAGAAGGCGATCAACCATGACTTCTAGGTCTGCCATAGCAAACATTGCGGTCTAACGTTCGACATGAGCGGACCGCAGCGGCGCGCTCGGTGCGTCCGAAGCGCACCACTGCGCCCCGCCGTTGTGGGCCCGCTCGATGGAGGGGTTAGTCGTCATCGGCGAAAGGGGGAAAAGACTTCTACGCATTCGGAGCGCAGCTTCAGTGAGGAAGGCATGCGAAAACAGAATCGTACGTTGGCAGTGACATCGCCAAGCACCCACCGCACAGAAGCGCTAGCGCTGCCAACGACATGCAGCGAGCCTTACGGCCAGCGGTGTTCAGCACTTCATCATTGAGGTAGACAAAGCTTCCTGCGAGCAAGTACCACCCAACGGCAGATTCCCTGGGACTCTCGTCGTACTTGAAGTACCCGGACTCTCCGAACGATGCCCAAACAGATGGATGCCTGAGTTGTAGCGACCGATAGAACTCACGTTGAAGCTTCGCAGCCCACACGAGCATCGGCGTGCCAAGCGAAAAGAGGGCAAGCACAACTTGCTCGGGCAGATCACACATGCTGGCGGCTAACGTTCGACATGAGCGGCACGCGTAGGTGGGCGAAGCCCGCCGGAGCATGTCCGCTCGATGGAGTGGTTAGGCGCTGGCCGCGACATTGAGGCAGGCGAGAGTGATAAGCAGTGCAGCCAAACCGTAGCCCACAAAGAAAGTTGTTGTAAAGGCTTGGCCGGCTTGGGACGCCTGCTCATGCCGACTTGAGAACTGGCCAGGCGCCACTTCAATGTGTGGGTACCGCAATTCCAGCCACCAGAATGCCCCGTTGAGCCAAACGAAGGCAATTGCTGCGGGCGCTACTGTAGCTGCCAGCGGAAAGCCGGCTACACCTTTGTAGAGAACCAGGATGACGGCGGCGAAGGCAAATGCCAGAAGTGCCAGGACGAGGACGGTCCAGCGATATCGAATCAACGGGTGTGGAGCGGTAGACCTCATTGCCTGTGCCTAACGTTCGACATGAGCGGCGACCGTAGGCAAGCGCAGCTTGCCGGAGGGCGTCCGTTCGATGGAGGGGTTAGAAGGCTGTGTCATTGAGCGCCACTCTCTACTATGAGTGATAGTGGATACACGCTGTAACCGACGCCCTCGGTGGGCGCGCTCGAGATGGGCGAATAGAAGAGTGCAGACAACGCGACCCCAGCGACAGCAAACACGATTGCCGAGCGATGCCCGCGCTCACCGAATGCGCGAACAAATGAGGCAAGCCATGGCCAACCGCAGATTGCGACGACTGAAAGTAGCACTCCGGCCGCCCTGGCCGAATGACCGGAACTGTCGTTGGCAAACTCGTGACGCATTGCTGGGGTGGACCACAGAGCCGCGCCAATGATTGCGCCGCTCAACAGAAACGAGCCTGCAACGATGATGGGGGCGAGACGCATTTGCAGCCTTCTAACGTT
>NZ_SWAR01000102.1 GCF_006386545.1 Methylibium rhizosphaerae
CCTTCCTTCAGGATCGCCACGATCTGACTCTCGCTGAACTTGCTCTTCCTCATCGCGTCCTCGTCTTCCTCTTTGAGGCCGCATTCTCCAGATTTAGGTGTCTACGGTGAGGGGGAGCTTACGGCTCCGCTTCAGACTGTGCACGGTCATTCGCCGTGGTGGCTTGAAAGTCAGCGGGGGATGGTCACCTGACATTCGACCGCAAGATCACTGTACGCCCGCTGTGCCTTCGTCAACGGTCGCTCGGCATCGCAGGTCCACCGATGGCTCTCGGACGACTCCTTGCGCCCGACCTGGTCGGCCGCCCGCGACCCAAAGCGGAAGTCTGCACCTTCGAACGAACCGCTGCAGAGCAGCCGTTCGTCCGATAGCTCATCGTGTCAACGAAACCGATTCAAGCTCCACGTCCGCTCGATGGAAGGGTTAGGCCTCACCGCTGCTAATCCACCTGTTCGTATGGAGCCAGTTTCCAAAGCCGCGATGGCATTGGTTCGATCGGAGGCAAAGGGAGAGGGCCGTACGGTCCATTGAGGCCTCGCTCTTGCTTCCAGTCGTGAATATAGAACGCAACTCGGTAGCGCTTCTCCGTTGGTACCTTGTTGAAAGCGAAGTCGCCGAGAAGAGCTGCACCGTCTGGGGTCAGGAACTTTTCGCACCAGGCTACCTGCCATTGGCCCGATGGAAGGACCGGGTTGGGTTGCACAAACGATCCGATGGAGAACGAACTGTCCGGATTGCTGACAAGCACTTCAATGAGGACCGCGCCTGATAGTTCGCGATCGAGTTCCTTCCGGATCTCGCCTAGCTCGTCGGGGGAGAGGTCGACGATCTCGGCAGAGCGGCCGACGCGGGCAAGAAAGGCCTTGGTTTCGTCGGAAAAATTGATCGGATTGCGAGCGGCTACTTCCTTTGCAAGGTACGCCTCGTATTCGGAGCGATTGGCCTTCGGCGAGTAGACGCCGATGACACTTACGACTGTCAACATGGGTGGATCTTGTGCCTTAACGACTGACGAGAAACCGGCAAGTGCGGCGAGGATCAGCTGGCTAACAGCGAGGAGTAGCGTGCGGCGCATCCTGTGAGGCCTAACGTTTGAATTCAGCGGCGGCCGTAGGCGGTCCGCTGGAATCACGGGTTAGCCTGCGCGGCGATCACGTTGTTTCGATTCTTATTGACGCGCGCAGCCGCTCGTAAGCTGGAAGGTAGACCTCGTCTGCCTGAAGTCGGCTGAACGTGAAATGCACTGTCCCGTCGCGAACAAAGATCAAGATTTGGCGCATCACAACTGGACCAAGCGGATGTTGAGAGGTCCAGCCGTACTCGATTCCGACATGATTTCCTAAAGCGATCAGGCGAGGTTGCATACGTTCCTGCACCTTGCCTCCTTGCGCTGCGATCAACTTCTCTATGCTTTCCGTCGCTACGTTGTAGTAGGCAGTGATCCGGGCCGGAACGGGTCGATCTAGAGGCCCTACCAAATCCGATGGCGGGAATGGAAAGCTGGTTGTCCGACGAGGCAGGGCTACCAGGTTGGCATCCCGCCTGGGCGTATTCGGCACATAAGTTATCTGCCGTTTCTGAAATCCCCGCATGTCGACTACGACGCCGGCACGCTCCGCTGCTTCTGCAACCGAACTAGACAGCTGGGCAGCTATGCCTTCCTCCACAAGCCTCCAACTGACTGGCACGTCGAAGCGAACCCAGTCTGTCACCGTCACTGTTTCGTAGGCCGCTTCTTCAGCACGACATAGGCTTGGCCACGACGTGACAATCATGATCGTGACGGCCGCCACAGAACTGCATACGCCTCTAAGCGCAAAGAGACACAGCTTCTCGGCAGGGAGCTTGAATTTCATTGTTCTCTAGTTGGCTAACGTTTGACATGAGGGGCGGCTGGAGGCAAGCGAAGCTTGCCGGAAGGCGTCCCCTCGATGGAGGGGTTAGGCCTCGCCTTCGTTGATTAGGGTGAAGAGGATGTCTTCTCGGCGTTGCCG
>NZ_SWAR01000103.1 GCF_006386545.1 Methylibium rhizosphaerae
AATGGCCATGGACTTCCCCTTCGGAGTGAGTTGATGAGATTCGCAACCCCATCGTGGCACTCGTTGCCGTTTGCCGCTACGCGGCTAGCTCCGGACGGGGAAGTCCCTTTCATTCGTTAGGCCGCATGCGTGTCATCTCGTCAGTAATCGTTGGCAAACCAGCGCAGCTTCTCTTTGATCTGTCGCAGAACTACGCGCGCCGCCTAGAATGGGACACCTACCTTTCGGAGGCGTACCTTCTAGGCAATGCACGCCAGGCCTCAATCGGTGCCGAGTCACACTGCAAGAGCAGGTCTGGCAGCGTCATGGTCTCAAGGTACATCTCGTACTCGCCGCCTACGCACGCCGCAGTTGAAATGATTCGCGGCCCATGGCCACTGCAGAAGTTCGGTGGCACGTGGAGGTTTCGCCAATGTGGTCCAGCCACAACCGAAGTTCAGTTCATCTACAACTTCAAACTTCGCCCCGCCGCCTTGCGGTGGCTTATCGAGCCGCTAGTCGCCCTGCTATACGGCCGAAGCATGCAGCGCAGGGCAGATGCGTTCAAGCACTGGGTGGAGAATGCGGCCTAACCCTTCCATCGAGAGGACGCTCATTCCGGCCTTCGGCCTCCAAGCGCCTCTCATGTCAAACGTTAGAGATCACAAGTCCAATGCCGAACGCCCTGCGCTTTTCGCTAGTAGCTACAGCAGTACTGTGGCTCAGCGCCATCCTGGTCGTCACGGCCATGGAGTACATCCAAGAACGACAGGGCTACTTCGTGCGCAGGGTGCTCCCGGTCGGCACTAGTTGGCAGGTTTATCAAATCGCAGTTCCGGGTCGGCCGCCAATCACCATCACCGAAGAAGAAAGACTTTGCCGCAACGAAAGACTCGCCGAGCTAGACCGTCAGGGCGGAGAGAGCATCTTGAATCCCAAAGAGTCTCCATGGGCATGTATCAAGTCACTCCCAGTGCTCATGGCAATCCGGTGGCCACAGTTCTTTCTAGCAGTGCTTGTTGGCCTCTCGCTGCTCATGCTCGGGTTAGCGCCAGGGCACTCAAGATCAACCTCAAAGCGTAGCGAGCAGTGATCTCTACCCCTTCCGTCGAGAGGACGCTTTCCGGCCTTCGGCCTCCAAGCGCCTCTCATGTAAAACGTTAGGCACTTCATCTCAACCGGAGGCAGCTGTGGAAAGTTGAAACTGAGTTCGCGGTCCGTCTCGGCGGCAACACATACATCAATACACCGAACCTCGTCGTTTTCCAAGGCACGCCAATCTTCCGTATCCGCCGGAGCGACGATGACGGAATGCTGGGCATCGACTTCGACGTCTTCGACGCAAAGGGCCAACGAGTTGCCACCTTCGCGAAAGGCGTAGTTGTCCAAGGTGACCAGGCGAATTACCAGATTGATGGTAGTCACGACGCGTACTCCGTAACTGAGCGATCAAGCGGCCGTGTCATTGCGCGCGTCCAACGTCGTGGCGTGCAAGGTGCCGAACTTGATGTTTACGTCCACATGTATCTCCCGAACGGCTTCTTGCTTGACGCCGGGCCTCAGGCAACGAATCTTGGTGGCGTCACCATGAGTGGCAACACGTTTAAGAATTGCGGGGCTGGCATTGCCATCGGGTAGCGTGCCTCTCAAGAAACTCCTTCCAAGTGACTGACCGGCAATGAGTTTTTCAGGCCGGTTGTGGCGCAGGAACAGGGACGACTTGCATGCCGAGCCTGGCGGCGCGTTGCGACAGCGCGCGCAGCACCCGCTCGCGGTAGCGCTCCTCGTAGTAGTCCTGCCCCTGGTCGGTGTATTCCTCGCCGCTGGTGAGCATCGTGAAGATCAGGCGCGCGAGCT
>NZ_SWAR01000104.1 GCF_006386545.1 Methylibium rhizosphaerae
GCGTTGGCTCATGTTGGCGTGGCTGTGTCCGGGTTCCGCGCGGCATGCATGCATCGTGCCGGAGCGGTCAATTGATCAGCGTCTCCCTAACGTTCGACATGAGCGGACCGCAACGGCGCGCTCGGTGTGGCCGAAGCGCGCCACTGCGCCTCGCCGTTGTGGGTCCGCTCGATGGAGGGGTTAGCCGCCACGGCCGCACTAAGCCAACTGCCTGAGAAGCCAGCCCTTGAACTCCGCAACATTTGCTTCCTCCTTCGCACCGATGCTGAATGCCGCGGCTGCCGATCGTGCCCAAAACTCCTTCTTGAGCCTCTGCGTGTTTGGCACGTCATAGGCTCGATAGTAGACAGTGAACACTTCGTCGTTCGGACCCTGAAAGTAGAAGGCCCCAAGGCTTTCCGAGTCCCAAGACTCCGCTGTTGGCTGCCCGAACACTTGGAGAAGCTTGCTTGGCGCAACGAGCAGTTCACCTTGTTTCGATGTGCCAGCGACCTTTGCGATGGTGACGCGACGGAACACTGCATCCGATCCATTGGCCAAATGAGCAAGCCAGCCCTGCATGAGAAAGAACACAGCTGCTTGAGCAAGACGGCGACGATGAAGGTTCATGGCGGCTAACGTTGGAGTTAAGCGGCTGGCGAAGCCAGTCGGCTTGAACGACGGGTTAGGCGGCTGGTTAGTGATGCAACTACTCCCATTGAAAGACTTCCTGCATTGCGGCGATGACTATGAAGCTGTTGCTGGTGCTTGAGTAGAAGTAGTGAGCGAAGGCCTTATCAGGGAGATCGCTTGGTAGCTCAATTGCCAGATCGGCTTCCTGATCTGGGAGAGGGCCGTCCGAAGTGATCCACAGGCCGGGCCTATCGTTCGCTTTTGGGGAGAAGGCTGCAGGCTCGACAAAGTAGAAGAGAAGCCCGTTGAATTCCAGTGTGCCTCTTTGATAGAGGAGCTCATCCTTTGGCGAAAAGCCGCACGGAATTGAGAACTTCAGCTTCGCGGTTCCAGTGGAGAAGTCGATACTGAGCTCTTCCAACTGTGCATCATGGAAGGTGGCATGCTTGTGCCTTTCCCCAAGCAGACTATCGAGGGCAAGGGATCTCATTTGAAGAGGCCTAACGTTCGACGTAAGGGGCCTGCCGAAGGCAGGTCCCCTTGACGGAGGGGTTAGGCATTGGCCTCGTGCTCACATTCGTGGCTGCTGTACAAGTAGCTGTATACCTACAGCTGAACAAAAGAGGTGGGTTGCAAAGACGACTGCCAAAAGGAAGATACACGAGGCCAGAATTAGCAAGACACCACGCAAGCGCTGGGCCATCTTGGCGAAGAGTACAGCAAGCACAAACCAATGAAGAACCGTCAATGGAAGGGCGTAGTACCATTCGATGAGACGAACGATTTCATAGTTGGGATTTCTCTCACCAACAAAGAAGTACGGGTAGAGATGAGCAAACGCTGGGCCGATAGCAAAGGCCAAAACAATGCCAATTCCGACAGGCATCAGAATGACCGTGAGCGCGATTGCTACGACGGGGAATAGAGCCACCATCGCTGACATTGCACTGAATGCGACGACAAAGCGTTTCGGCAGGTTCATCGGGATCGTTTCGTATCTATCAACGCCTAACGTTGAAGGTAAGCGGCGTGCCGACAGCACGTCCGCTTGAGCGACGGGTTAGACGACATATCCGTCGCTAGCTTCCGAAGACGAAGTCGATTGCCTGCTCACCAGCCGACACCCTGCCTTGATAAAACTCCGTGTAGGCACAGCGCTCGCAAACAACGGCGATGTACTTTGCAGACTG
>NZ_SWAR01000105.1 GCF_006386545.1 Methylibium rhizosphaerae
CTTCGGTGGTCTGGGCCAGCGAGATGCCGTCGTTGGCGTTGCGCGCTGCCTGGTTCAGGCCGCGGATCTGCGAGGTGAAGCGCTCGGAAATGGCCAGGCCGGCGGCATCGTCCTTGGCGCTGTTGATGCGCAGGCCCGAAGACAGGCGCGAGATCGCCGTGTTCAGGTCTCCCTGCGTCCTGGCGGTGTTGCGCTGCGCGGTCAGCGAGGCGAGGTTCGTGTTGATGGTCTGGCTCATTGAAATCTCTCCGTCGAAGCTATGAACTTCCGGCTCGATTCAGCAATGCACCAGTTCGATCCGGACCCCAACTCCTTGCGGGGGATTGGTAGCGAGATTTTTCGGCAGGCTTGAGCCCGGCAAGCCGATGAAAAGAGCGCCGAAATCCCGCCAATTCAAAGCCTGGCGACGGGGAACTCAGCGGAGGAGGGCCAGTACTTGCTGCGACAGCTGGTTGGCCTGGGCGATCATCGCCGTGCCGGCCTGCTGCAGCACCTGGGCACGCGACAGGGCAGCCGTTTCCTTGGCGAAGTCGGCATCCTGGATGCGGCTGCGCGAGGCGGACAGGTTCTCGCTGGTGGTCTGCAGGTTGGCGATCGTGGTTTCGAAGCGCGACTGCAGGGCGCCCAACCTGGCGCGTTCGCTGTTGATGAAGGTCAGCGCCGAGTCCACCGTCTTCAGGGCCTCGCTGGCCCGGGCGTGGGTCGACACGTCCACGCCCGACACCTTGTTCAGCGTGGACGAAGCGTCGGTGAAGGCGTCGTACATGCTCGCCGTGGCGTTGTCGATCGAGAACGGCCGGGCGGAGTCCAGCGTCACCGAGCCGCTGACCTGCAGGTATTCCGGGGAGCCGCTGCCCCCGATCGCGGTCCCGATGGGGCTGAGTTCGTTGCCGTCCGCGTCGAGCTTGTACAGAGCCAGCAGGCCGGCCGAGGCCTGGCCGCTGGTGGCCACCTGGATGTCGTTGCCGGAGGCATTGGTCAGCACCACGGTGGCTTCGTCGGCGCTCAATGCGGCCGTCACGCCGGTCTTCGAGGCCTGCTCGTTGATGGCAGCCACGGCGACCGACAAGCGCCCCGCCGTGGCGTTGGACGCCAAGGTGAACGAGATGCCCTGGGCCGTCGAATTGTCCGAGCGCAGTTGCAGCGAGTAGGACCCGGGGCCCAGAAAGAGCAGCCCGGCCTTGGTGACGGCCGTGGCGGTGACGCCGGTGCTGCCGGCGACGGCATTGATGCGGGCGGCGGTGTCGCTGGCCGTCTGGTTGGCGGCGATGGCCACCTGGCGGCTTCCCAGCACACCGTTGATCGTGACGGTCGAGGCGTCCACGCCGTTCGAACCCCAGGTGTCCGCGGTATCCCACCCCACCTCGATGCCGGCCGCCTTCACCTGGTGGTTGCCGTAGGCGCTGGTGCGCAGGTTGGCGGTGGCCGCCACGATGGTCTGGTTGGCATTGGCACCGACCTGGAACTGCTGGGTGCCGAAGGTGCCGTCGAGCAGCTTCTGGCCGTTGAATTCGGTGGTGGTGGCGATGCGGTCCAGCTCGGAGACCAGCTGCGAGACTTCCTGCTGCAGGGCCTGGCGGTCGCTGGCGCTGTTGGAGGCGTTGGCCGACTGCACGGCCAGTTCGCGCACCCGCTGCAGGATGTTGCTGGCCGCCTGCATGGCGCCTTCGGTGGTCTGGGCCAGCGAGATGCCGTCGTTGGCGTTGCGCGCTGCCTGGTTCAGGCCGCGGATCTGCGAGGTGAAGCGCTCGGAAATGGCCAGGCCGGCGGCATCG
>NZ_SWAR01000106.1 GCF_006386545.1 Methylibium rhizosphaerae
TGCCTGGCGCTGATGGTGGTGCTGGTGTTCGGCAACGTGGTGCTGCGCTACGCCTTCAGCTCGGGCATCACGGTGAGCGAGGAGCTGTCGCGCTGGCTGTTCGTGTGGATGACCTTCCTGGGCGCCATCGTGGCGCTCAAGGAGCACAGCCACCTGGGCACCGACATGCTGGTGGCGCACCTGCCGCTGTGGGGCAAGAAGGCCTGCCTGGTGGTGGGGCAGCTCGCCATGCTCTACGTCACCTGGCTGCTCTTCCAGGGCAGCCTCGAACAGGCCCGCATCAACTGGGACGTGCAGGCCCCGGTGAGCGGCGCCTCGATGGGCATCTTCTATGGCAGCGGCGTCGTGTTCGCCGTCTCGGCCGCGCTGCTGCTGGTGCGCGAGCTGCTGCGCACGCTGAGCGGACGCGCGGCCGAAAGCGAGCTGGTGATGGTGCAGGAGTCCGAGGACCTGGCCCAGGTGCAGGCCCTGCACCTCACCGAAGCCGCCCCCGGCCCCGGCCTCGGCCCCAAGCGCTGATCGATCCATCGCCCCGAACGAGGCCTCCAGAATGACCGTCTTCATCTTCCTCGGCTCGCTGCTGGGCGCCATGGCGCTGGGCATTCCCATCGCCTACTCGCTGCTGATGTCGGGCGTGGCGCTGATGTGGCACCTCGACCTGTTCGATGCGCAGATCCTGGCGCAGAACGTCATCAACGGCGCCGACAGCTTCCCGCTGCTGGCGGTGCCGTTCTTCATGCTGGCCGGCGAGATCATGAACGTGGGCGGGCTGTCCAGCCGCATCGTCAAGCTCGCGCTCACGCTGGTGGGCCACGTGCGCGGCGGACTCGGCTTCGTGGCCATCCTGGCGGCCTGCCTGCTGGCGGCCCTCTCCGGCTCGGCGGTGGCCGACACGGCGGCGCTGGCGGCGCTGCTGCTGCCGATGATGGTCAAGGCCGGCCACGACAAGGCGCGCTCGGGCGGCCTCATCGCCTCGGCCGGCATCATCGCGCCCATCATCCCGCCGTCCATCGGCTTCGTCATCTTCGGCGTGGCGGCCAACGTGTCGATCGGCAAGCTGTTCCTGGCCGGCATCGTGCCCGGCCTGCTGATGGGCGCGGCCATCGCACTCACCTGGTACTTCGTGGCCAAGCGCGAGAACGTCAGCCCGCCGGCCAAGGCCAGCGCGGCCGAGCGGCTGGCCGCGCTGAGGCAGTCCACCTGGGCGCTCATGCTGCCGGTGATCGTGCTGGTGGGGCTGAAGCTGGGCGTGTTCACGCCCACCGAGGCGGCCGTGGTCGCGGCCGTCTACGCGCTGTTCGTCGCCACCGTGGTGTACCGCGAGATGAAGCTGTCGCAGCTCTATGCGGTGTTCGTGAGCGCGGCCAGGACCAGCGCGGTGATCATGTTCCTGGTGGCCGCGGCCATGGTGAGCGCCTGGCTCATCACGGTGGCCGACCTGCCCAGCAAGATGATCGGGCTGCTGCAGCCCTTCATGGACAACCCCACGCTGCTGCTCATCGCCATCATGCTGCTGGTGATGGCGGTGGGCACGGCGATGGACATGACGCCCACCATCCTGATCATGACGCCGGTGCTGATGCCGGTGGTCAAGGCCGCGGGGATCGATCCGGTGTACTTCGGCGTGCTGTTCATCATGAACAACGCCATCGGCCTCATCACGCCGCCGGTGGGCACCGTGCTCAACGTGGTGGCCGGCGTGGGCCGCATGAAGATGGACGCCGTCACCCGCGGCGTCCTGCCCTTCATG
>NZ_SWAR01000107.1 GCF_006386545.1 Methylibium rhizosphaerae
ATCGATCACTTCGTCTCGCACCACAACAGCAACTGCGAGCCGTTTCGCTGGACTGCAACTGCCGATTCGATTCTCGAAAAACTGCACCGACTTTGCTCAGCTATCAGCGGGACAGGACACTAGAAGGGATCCGAACATTCTTGTGGACGTCACTTTGACGGACGGAGGTTCCAAGTGGCGGTACTTACTCGAAATCACCCAGGAATCGGCCGGCAAGCGTCGTCCTCTCGTAAAGCGAGAAGAGGTCTACAAGGACGAAGAGGAACTGCTGAAGCGGCCCGACAAACATGACCAAGTCGACGCAGAGCGGCTCACGCAGACAAGCTTAGAACAGGTCAATAGCAATGTGAGTTTCCGCGATATCTCCGATTTCTTCGCGGGTGTCGTCTACCTTCACCTTGTCCCTCAGTTGCTCAAGTATGCAGAAGGCATTCAAGGGAAGTTCCTGGAGAACGATCCGTTTGGTCAGGCGTTCTTGGAGAGGATCGCCGCCACCGGGGAGAAAAAGAGGGCGAGGCGGCTCAATCGCATCCAGGCCGTGCTGCAGAAAGCGGTTCCTCAACTTGAGGAGCTTCAGTTCGAGAGAGACCAGATAAGCGGCAAGCCGCACCTGAAGGCGAAGTACTCGCACTGGCGCGTCAATGGTGCATGGCAGCGGGAGGACCAGTTCTCTGACGGGACGCTTCGCTTGATCGGGCTGTTCTGGGTTCTTCAAGAAGATCCGGGACTCCTGCTACTTGAAGAGCCTGAACTGTCGCTTAACAAGAGAATAGTCGGCCTGCTGGCTCCATTCATTTACAAGCTTCAGGGAAAAGGGCAAGTTCTCGTCACGACGCACAGCAGCGATCTGCTGTCAGACCGGGGAATCGCTTTAGATGAGGTGATCCTGCTCGAACCGTCGCAGGAGGCCACGACGATCCGATCGGCGGACAAGCTGGAGGACGTCGAGCAGCTGGTGTCCGGTGGCCTTGGGCTTGGCGAAGCGATCCTCCCTCACGCCACGCCCCAGACAATTGATTCACTGGCCTCGATGTGAGTCGTCATGGTCAAAAAGATTGCTGTGGTAGCTGAGGATCTTCTGACTCAAGCAGTCCTTCACAAGTGCATCAGCGAGGTGCTTCCCGCATACAGCGTGGCCCGGACAGATGTGAAGAGTGGTCGCGGCAACGTGCAGCGCGAACTCAGGGCTTACGCGGCTTTGGCGCAGGTGATGCCGGTCTTTGTTGGCGTGGACCTAGACAACGACGACTGTGCACCGACGCTGCTCGGTGGTTGGGGACGACTTCCTCCGCAGGCAGGATTTCTCTTGAGAGTGGCTGTGCGAGAGATTGAGGCGTGGGTGCTTGCTGATCAAAAGCGGGTTGCGAGCTTCATCGGTGCGGCGCCTAACAATGTACCGAAGCGTCCTGACCAACTCGCTGATCCAAAGCGCTCGCTCCTAGAACTTGCCCGAGCGCATGCTGGTTCCGAGTTGAAGGCAGACTTGGTGCCACGGAACTACGACGCGCTGTATCCACGTATTGGCCGCGCCTATAACTTGCGCCTGTGTGAATTCGTTGCAAAGAAATGGCGCCCCCGTAAGCTCCCCCGTCAAGTAGACATCCCGGAACTGGAGTCTGCGGCGGTTGTGAGCCTGGGCATGAACAGCCTTGGAGGCAGGCCGCCCAGGGCGTCGTGAGGGCGCTGCTCGTTGTACT
>NZ_SWAR01000108.1 GCF_006386545.1 Methylibium rhizosphaerae
GTTGGCAAACTCGTGACGCATTGCTGGGGTGGACCACAGAGCCGCGCCAATGATTGCGCCGCTCAACAGAAACGAGCCTGCAACGATGATGGGGGCGAGACGCATTTGCAGCCTTCTAACGTTCGACATGAGCGGACCGCAACGGCGCCGCGAGTGTGGCCGAAGCGCACCACCGCGCCCCGCCGTTGCGGGTCCGCTCGATGGAGGGGTTAGGCGCCGTCGCCGGCTCAGAAGAGGTTTTCTTTGAGATCGACGTCATGGTCTGGCGGGCCAAGCAGGAACCGATTGCCTTCCACCTCTTCGCCGCACGCGACGTTGTACACCGTTTCGGAGTAGTACTGCCCAGAATACGTTGTGTGCCGGGCGTTGATAGTGATGCACACATACTGACCCGATGCCACATCAACCGCTCGTTGGATGGGGCGACGTTTCGGTTGAGCAGCGTTTGGTGTACCCAGAACGCCAAGCGTGAAGGATCCGTTCGAGTGACGCGAGATTCGCAGCACGTCGACGCTCCCTGGAAGGGGGAGCGACTCGCCAGCCTTGACTAGCTTGGGAGAGAACTCTTCCCACTCAGCTATGCGGTGGCGCTGGACCATGCATTCACCGCGACCACTTACGATGGGGAACACCCTTGGAAGCATGACCCGCTCGTTCGACCTCGGCGCACCACGAGTAGCCTTGGTCCACAGAATCTCCACGACCTGCACTACGAGCATGAGGCACCTAACGTTCGACATGAGCGGCGGACGCAAGCAGCCGCAGGCTGCTTGGGGCCGTCCGCTCGATGGAGGGGTTAGGCATCATCGCTTGAGGTGGCGTGCTCAACGAGCCTGAACAGGAGTGCGATCTCCGGGCGTCCATGCCAGCCGCTGAGTGCGTAGGACAGGCCGTACGCTCCAATTGCCACAATGGCGACTCCTGCTGTCTCGTTACGAGCCGCCACTAGCCAGACACCGAACGCGAGAACGGCAAAGTGCAGGATCAACAGAATGACGCGAGTGGATTTCCATCCCTCATGTTGTCTTCGCAGTGACGCAAGAACTTTGAGTTCGGTTGGATTCAGTTTCATGGTGTGAGAGAGAAGCGCACTCGTGTGTGGTGGGCATTTCACTCGGAGAGTTATATACGCGGATTGGCCTTGGTTGTGTTGTGTGACGCCCAACGTTCGACATGAGCGGCGTGACGCGGTAGGCGAAGCCTGCCGTGGCACGTCCGCTCGATGGAGGGGTTAGGCACCATGACGCGAATTGTCGAGCAAGAGCACAGCGACCCAGACAAATACCACAAGCCATGAGGACCACGTAGCGGGCCATGCCCCACGCTTGAGCCGCATGACACAACACCAAGTGAGAACCGCGAAATTGACAACCGTGGCGAGAATGAATATGGGCACCGCGGTCATAAACCACACCGCGCCCGCCCCGCCGCTCGCGCCAGGCACATCGGCCAGTTCGGGTTCGATCCAGGTGTGCGAAGCCGCAAATAAGAATGCCGCTGCAACGAGCGCATTGCCGATCAGCCAGACTGTGCTCACTTGCGACGGCCAACGCTGGTTCTTCATGGAGGCCTAAGGATGCGCTGATCAATGAGCGCCGTCGCTCGAGTTGAACCGATGCAACGCCACGATGACATTGCGTACGCCGTGAACCACGCGGTGCGTGGCCTCACAGCGATGTCTGAATCCT
>NZ_SWAR01000109.1 GCF_006386545.1 Methylibium rhizosphaerae
CAGGAACTCGGTGTACGCCAGCTTCGCATCGATGGCCTGGCGGTTGCGCGCCTCCAGCGAGTCCAGGATGCCCGACAGCCTCAGCTGCTTGAGTTGCGGGGCCAGTTCAGGAACGGGGTTCATTGGTCTTCTCCTTGCGGGTCAATGCAGCAGCTCTTGCTGCGGGTGGGCGAACAGGCTCGCCGCGTCGCGCGCGAAGCGCGAGCGGGCGTAGGCTTGCGGGGTCTCGGCGATCGGCTCGGCGCGCAGATCGGCGCCGCTGGCGAGGATCGTCTTGACGGTGCGGAAGTAGGGCGACTCGTGCGCCAGCGCGCGCTGGCAGGCGGCTTCCACGCGTTCGGGGCTGTACTGCTTGGCCAACTGGATGACGCCTTGCGCCCCGCGCAGCCGCTCGACGATGCGGTCGCTGAGCAGTTGCTCGATCAGCCGCTGGCAGGCTGGTCCCACACGGGCGGCCTGGGCCACGCACCAGCTACGGTCGTGCGCGAAGAACGCCTGCGCCTGCGGCGGCAGGTGGTCGCGCACCGTGATGCGCTCACCCGGCCGCTGCCCGCGCGGATGCGTGGCCACGTGGCGCAGCTCGTCGTACAGCGCCACGGCCGCGTCGGTGGCGCGCAGCCACAGCGTCTTGCCCGCCAGCGCGAAGGGCGCCGAGTACAGCACGCGCTCGAACTGCACATGGCAGTCGCGGTGCACGGCCACGCGGTGCCAACTGCCCAGATCCGGCGCCACGGCCGGCAGCGGCCGCAGGTGTGCGCGCTCCAGCTCGAACAGCGCCAGCGGCTTCACGCGCGTCGTGCCGTGCACGCGAGTGCCGGCTTCGTCCAACACCCACGTGCGTGCCTGCGCGTTCAGGTCGGCCAGGTCGCGGAAGCTGCGCGTGGGCAGGAAGTTGCCCTTGAGGTACTTGACGCCCGCCTCGACGATGCCCTTCTTCTGCGGGTCATGCGGCGGGCATGCGTCGATCTTGAAGCCGTAGCCTTCGGCGCACTCGGCGTAGGCGCGCTGCACCAGCGGGTCCTTGGCGCATGCCTTGGTGATGGCGCACTTGGCGTTGTCGATGATCAGCCGCGCGGGGACGCCCGCGAACCACTCGAAGGCGCGGCGGTGGCAGCCCAGCCAGGTGGCCACGGTCTGGTCCCACACGAACTCCACGTACTGGTGGCGACTGTGCGCGAGCGTCATCACGAAGGCCCAGGTGCGCCGCGGCCGCCCGTCCGGGTGCATGAGCACGGGGCCGGCGCCGAAGTCGACCTGGGCGGCCTCGCCGGGCTCGAAGTGCAGACGCACGGTGGTGGCCACCGGCTGCTGGCCGCGCAGGGCCACGAGCATGCGCGCCACCGACGAGTAGCTGCCGCCGTAGCCGTGCTGGCGCCGCAAGGCCGCGTGGATGGCCTTGCCCTGCACGCCAGCGGCCTGCCACTGCGCCACCAGCTCACGCCACGGCTCGACGCTGGAGACGCTGCTGCTGGCGCGGCGGCCGGCGCCGACAGCCTGTGCAATGGCGGCTTCGTCGGGCAGCTCGCGCGCGGGGTCGAGCCAGCCGTGCTCGGCAGCCAGCGCACGCAGCGCCGCCAGCTTCTGCCGGCCCATGAGCTTGGAGCGCGCGATGTCGCGCTCGGAGTCGCCCGCGCGCAGCCGCGCGAGCACTTGGCGGTACTGGAACATCTCGAATCTCCTGCGGCTC
>NZ_SWAR01000012.1 GCF_006386545.1 Methylibium rhizosphaerae
GCCCTACCTGCCCACGGTGCCGGCCGAGAAGGCCGGCGCGGCGCCCGAGGTGATCGCCGCCATCCGCTACGGCGCAGGCATCGCCGGCGCGCTGCTGGTGCTGGCCATCGGCAAGCTGGCGGCACGCAACAAGAAGACGGCCGAAGCCGAGGCCTGAGCGAGCGCCGCCGCCGCGCGCGCACAACAGGGGCTGCTTCGGCAGCCCCTGCCTCTTTGGGAGCGTGCAGGCGCAAGCCCTGTGATAACGTGCCACGCTCACTCAAACGCACGAATCGCACATGGGACGGATGCGCGCCGCGGTCTGGAAAAGCGACTGGTTCCTCGGCCTCGCCGTCGTGGTGTTCGTGCTGGTGTTGCATGCCCTTACCGATGCCATCTCCGGGCTGGAGCGACGCTTCTATGACTTCAGCATGGCGTCGAGCGCGCGCGTGCCCTCGGCCGACGTGGCCCTCATCGCCATCGACGACGCCAGCATTGCGAAGATCGGCCGCTGGCCCTGGTCGCGCGACGTGCATGCCCGGCTGATCGACCAGCTCTCCGCCGGCGGCGCCAAGACCATCGTCCACACGGCGTTCTTCTTCGAGCCGCAGACCGATCGCGGGCTCGAGCAGCTGCGGCGCATTGCGCAGACGGTGGCGGCCGACCCGGAGCTCGCGCCCAATGCAACGCTGGCGCAGGCCTTCAAGGACGCGGAAGCCGCGCTGGACACCGACGGCCAGCTGGCCCGCAGCGTGGCCGCCAGCGGCCGTACCGTGCTGGCGGCGCAACTGGTGCCGGGCCTGCCGCTGGGCCGTCCCGACGGCAGCGTGCCCGCCGAGGTGCTGCCCTCCACGCTCGAGGACCCGGGCGGCGTGCTGCCGGCCACGTCGGCGGCCGCCTGGCCCCTGCCGGCGCTGGCCCGCGGCGCCGCGGCCGTCGGCCATTCGAATTTCATCCCTGACGCCGACGGCACGGTGCGCAGCCAGGCCCTGCTGCTCAGCCACGACGGCCGGGCGCTGCCTTCACTGCCGCTGGCCGCGGTGACGCGGCAGCTGAATCTCAAGGTGCCCGAGGTGCGCCTGGACGCGAGCGACGATTCGGTGCAGCTGGGGCGGCTGCACATCGGCACCGACGGTGCGGCGGTGATGCGCCCGCATTTCTACGCCAGCCGCGAAGGCCGGGCGCCCTTCACCACCGACTCCTTCCATGCGGTGCTGGCCGGGACGGTGCCGGCGGCCAAGTACGCGGGCAAGCTGGTGCTCATCGGCGCCACCGCCGCGGGTGTCGGGTCGCTGCTGTCGACGCCGGTGTCGCCGGCCATGCCGAGCGTCGAGGCGCTGGCCCATGTGAGTTCGAGCCTGCTCGCGCAGCATTTCATCACCCAGCCGGCCTGGGCGCTGGGCTTTTCGGTGGGCGCGGTGGTCGCGGTGGCCGCCTACCTGCTGCTGGTGCTGCCGCGGCTTTCGGCACCGGTGGGTGCTGCCATGTCGCTGCTGGTGGCCGCCACCCTGCTCGTGCTGGGCTACGGGCTGCTGACGCAGGCTTCGGTCTGGGTGCAGGCGGTGCTGCCGGTGGTGGTGCTGGTGATCGGCCACCTGGCCCTCACGACCCGGCGCTTCCTCGTCACCGAAGCCGGCAAGGAGGAGGCCGACGCACGATCGGCGGAGTCGTTCCGCATGCTGGGCCTCGCGTTGCAGGGGCAGGGCCAGCTCGACATGGCATGGGACAAGTTCCGCCGCGTGCCGATGGACGCTCGCCACGGCCCCGAGCTGATGGACAACCTGTACAACCTGGCGCTGGACTTCGAGCGCAAGCGTCAGTTCAACAAGGCGCAGGCCATCTACGAACACATGGCCGGCTTCGACGACGGCTACAAGGACTTGAAGACCAAGCTCAAGCGAGCCAAGAATCTCTCCGAGAGCATGATCACCGGCGCGGGTGCGGGCGGCCCGGCCGTCCCTCCCACGCTCAAGGCGGATGGCGAAGTGGAAAAACCAATGCTGGGGCGCTATCGCGTCGAAAAGGAAATCGGCCGTGGCGCCATGGGGGCGGTGTACCTCGGCCGCGACCCCAAGATCGGCCGCCTCGTGGCCATCAAGACCATGGCGCTCGGCCAGGAATTCGAAGGCGCCGAGCTGAAGGATGCGCGGGCGCGCTTCTTCCGCGAGGCCGAAACCGCCGGCCGGCTCCAGCATCCGGACATCGTCACGATCTTCGATGCCGGCGAGGAGCACGACCTCGCCTACATCGCGATGGAGTTCCTGAAGGGGCATGACCTGTCCGCCTACAGCAACCCGGCGCGGCTGCTGCCGGTGCCGGTGGCGCTGCGCATCATCGCGCGCGTGGCCGATGCGCTGGCCTACGCGCACAGCCAGGGTGTGGCGCACCGCGACATCAAGCCATCGAACATCATGGTCGACATCGCCGCCGACACGGTGAAGGTCACCGACTTCGGCATCGCGCGCATCACCGACTCGAGCAAGACCAAGACCGGCGTCGTGCTCGGCACGCCGTCCTTCATGTCGCCCGAGCAGATGTCCGGGCGGCGCGTCGACGGCCGCAGCGACCTGTACTCGCTGGGCGTCACGCTGTTCCAGCTGCTGTGCGGCCGCCTGCCGTTCCGCGGCGACTCCATGGCCGCCCTGATGTACGCCATCGCCAACGAGCCGGCACCCGACATCCGGACCATCAAGCCCGAGCTGCCGGAGGCGCTGGCCAACATCGTGGCGCTGGCGCTCGAGAAGCGGCCCGAGATGCGCTACGGCGACGGCCGGCAGTTCGCCGCCGACTTGCGCGCGGTGGCGGCGGCGCTCGACGCGCAGCGCACGGCGCCGCTGCCCAAACCTGTGGAAGAACTCACGCAGCCGCCCGCGCCTAGCGGAATGGAGCCCACTTTGAAACTGCCCACGCGCACCGATTTGGAGGGGGGGCCCTCGGCCGATCCAGTGCAAAATGCCCCTCGCTAACGCCTGCTTACCTTGTCGCCACCCATGAGTTTCGAGTTCTTCAGCGTGACCGACACGGGTCGTGCGCGCACCAACAACGAGGACTCCGTCGCCGTGGACGAGCAGGCAGGCCTGGCGGTGCTGGCCGACGGCATGGGCGGCTACAACGCCGGCGAAGTGGCCAGCGGCATGGCCACCGCCTTCATCAAGTCCGAACTCGGCCGCTGGCTCACCGAAGCTTCCATCAACGCCACCGACACCGACGTGCGCCGGGCGATGGACATCTGCGTCGACAACGCCAACCGTGCGATCTTCAATGCGGCCAACTCCAACCCGCAGTACGCCGGCATGGGCACCACGCTGGTGGCGGCCGTGTTCCGCGAGGGGCGGCTGCTCATGGGGCACATCGGCGACTCGCGCGGCTACCGGTGGCGACAGGGCAAGCTGCAGCAGATCACCCGCGACCATTCGCTGCTGCAGGAGCAGATCGATGCCGGGCTCATCACGCCCGAGCAGGCAGCGTTCTCGGCCAACAAGAACCTCGTGACGCGAGCGGTCGGCGTCGAGGACACGGTGCTGCTCGAGACCCACCTGCACGACGTGCTGCCCGGCGACATGTTCCTCATGTGCTCGGACGGGCTGTCCGACATGCTGGACGACGAGCGCATCGCTTCCGTGTTGCGTCTGCACGACTCATTGCCTGAAGCGGGCGCAGCGCTGGTGGCCGCCGCCAATGACGCGGGCGGAAAGGATAATATTGCCGTGGTCCTTGCGCGCGCGCTGGGTACCACGTCGCCGACCCGCTCGTGGTGGCCTTTTCGGCGCTGACCGTTGATCGCCGACGCCACAGAGGGCCTCCCGCAAGCCGTCAGTTCTCGTCCCGCTACCGGCCGCATCACAAAACACTTCGGAGACATACAGGGGTCACGCATGGGAAAACTGGTCGTTTCGCTCGACGGCGTTGTCATCAAGGAAGTCCAGATCACCAAGGACAAGACCACGCTGGGTCGGCGCCCCTACAACGACATCGTCATCGACAACCTCGCGGTCAGCGGTGAGCATGCGGTGTTGCAGATGGTCGGCCAGGACGTCTTCATCGAAGACCTCAACAGCACCAACGGCACCTACATCAACGGCAAGGCCGTCAAGAAGCAGCTGCTGCAGCACAACGACACGGTCGAGATCGGCAAGTACAAGATCAAGTACCTGCTCGAGGAAGCCTCCGACTACGAGAAGACCATGGTCATGAAGCCGGGCCAGGCGGTGGGTGCCGTCGGCCAGGGCGGCTTCTCCAACACGGCGCCGCTGGGCACGCCTTCAGGGTTCGGCCCGCTGGGCGGCCCCGGCGTCCCCAATGCGGCGATCAAGGTGCTCAACGGGGCCGCGGCCGGTCGTGAGGTGGCCCTGTCCAAGGTGGTCACCACCGTCGGCAAGCCCGGCGTGCAGGTGGCTTCCATCACCAAGCGGCCCGGCGGCTATGTGTTCGCACATGTCGAAGGCACGGCAAGGCCCACGGTCAACGGCAACCCGGTGAGCGCCGAGCCGGTGCAGCTCAAGAACGGCGACGTCATCGAGCTGGCCGGCACGCAGATGCAGTTCGTGCAGCCCTGAGCTGCGAGCCGCGTCTCCCCGTATTCACGGCGCCCAAGGGCGCCGTGATGCATTTCACAGGGCCCAGACGCGTATCACCGCGTTACTCGAATAGCGTGATGAACTCGCCCCGGCTGCTATTGCGCTGCCGGGTGGGCCTCGGCAGCATTGGTGACGCGCGCGTGACCGCCGCTCGCGACACTGCGGCGGTGGCCGTTACCGCTCCTCGAAGCCCCGGCTTCACCTTCTGTCCGCCAAATGATCGTTCGTGTCCTCGGATGCTCCGGTGCCATCGCCGCCGGCTGCAAGACCACCGCCTTCCTGCTCGATGACGACGTGCTGGTGGACGCGGGCACCGGCGTGGGTGACCTCACCCTGGACGAGCTGGCGAAGATCGACCACATCGTCTTGAGCCACTCGCACCTGGACCATGTGCTGTCGATTCCCCTGCTGGCCGACAGCGTGATGCGGCGGCGCATCACCGAAAGCGACTACCGGCCGATCCACGTGCATGCGCTGCCGCAGACGCTCTCAGCGCTGCGCCAGCACGTCTTCAACGGCGTGATCTGGCCCGACTTCACCCGGCTTCCGACCGACAGCCGCCCCATCCTGAAGCTGGTGCCCATCGAGGTCGGCCAAGTACTGCAGCTCGGCGGCAAGCGCATCGAGGTGCTGCCGGCGGCGCACACCGTGCCGGCGGTTGGCTATGCGGTGGATACGTCGTCGGGCTGGTGGGTCTACACCGGCGACACAGGTCCCAACCCTGCGCTCTGGGCGGCGCTCCAGGGTCGTCGCATTGCGCAGCTGGTCATCGAAACCGCCTTCGGCGACGACGAGCGTCCGCTGGCCGACTTGAGCAAGCATCTGGCGCCCAGCTCCTTGGCGGCCGAACTGCAGCAATTGGCCGGCAGCGTGCCGGTGCACATCACCCACACCAAGCCGGGCGAGCGCGAGGCGGTGCTGGCCGAGATCCACGCCATCGAGACGCGGCATCGCATCGTGCCGCTGGCCAGCGGCGAGTGCTTTTCGCTCTGACGCCCATGGGCGAAAGTCCCATGGGTGCCGCTAATTGGCAGCTCTCGATCTGACAAAAAGCGTCAGCAAAGACCGTCAGATGTAGGTGGGCGTGACTGTCTGTGTCCTTGTTCAGCCATTTCGTCACTGTTTGCTGCGCAATCCATCACAAATGCCCTCGTCAGGCCGCTGGCACGGCCTCTGCAACAGAGAGATCGCAATCCACCACCACTCACTACCCGGAGTAGTTACATGAAGCGCGTTCAACAAGGTTTCACCCTGATCGAACTGATGATCGTGGTTGCGATCATCGGTATCCTGGCCGCCGTCGCCCTGCCGGCTTACAACGACTACCAGACCCGTGCCCGCGTGACGGAAGGTCTGGCTCTGGCGGGCGACGCCAAGGCCATGATCAACACGTCGGCTTCGACGGCCGCTGAAACGACCGCTGCCGTTACTGCCTGGAACGGCCAGGTCGGTGACCGGGGCGCCGCCAGCAAGTACGTCGACAGCATCCTGATGACCACCGATGGCAACGCCGTGGTCACCGTGACCTACAACACCACCAACATTGGTGGCCTGACCGCCGCGACCAACACGCTCGTGCTGACGCCTTACGTTCGTCACGGCTCCGCTGCTACCGACGTGGCCCTGATCAGCGCCGCTCAGGCCGCTGGCCAGCAAGGTCCGATCGACTGGGGCTGCGCTTCCGACACCAGCACTGTGTCCACCGGCCGCAGCCTGCCGCCCGCCACCCCGGGCACGCTGCCCGCCCGCTTCGCTCCGAGCGAGTGCCGCTAAGCAAGACCTGACACTCACCTGAGTGACAAGAGAGGGGCTGCATGCTGCAGCCCCTTTTCTCCTTTTGAGGCCTTGAATCCGCATGGGCGGGCGAGATCGCTATGACTGCTTCAGTTGTCCGTTTCAGGTTGAATGACCGTGGCTTCACGCTGGTGGAGCTGCTGATCGCGGTGGCAGTGATCGGCATCGTGGCGGCGTTCGCGCTGCCGGCCTACAGCGACTACATGACCCGCGGGCGCATCAGCGAAGGCCTGGTGCTGGCCGCCGGCGCGAAGCTCGCGGTGGCGGATGCGCCTCGCACGATGGCCGATGTGCAGGCCGCGGCCGACGACTACAACGTCAATCCCGCGCGCAGCAAATACGTGCGCCAGGTGGCGATCAACAACGCCACCGGGGTGATCACCGTCACGCTGAACGAGGGCAATGTCGGCGGCCTCACCGCTGTCACCAACACCATCACCCTGTCACCCTTCGTGTTCGCAGGCGGGGTCGCCGCCACCCTGGCGGATGCCTACGCGGCCAATACGGCCGGTTCGGTGGTGTGGGCCTGCGCGTCCGAGAGCGCAGGCGTCGCGGTGCAGCGCGGCATGACGCCGGCGATGCTCGGCAGAGTCCCGGCGCGCCTGGCGCCTGCGGACTGCCGCTGAACCCGGTGCGACGACAATCGGCGGTCCATCTGACTGCTCGATGACTCGAATGAATGCGACGACCCCGGGGCCCGTGTCGACGGCCCTCCGGCGCCGTGCCCTCGCGGCGGGTGTCCATTTCCTGCTGTCCCTGCTCGTGGCCCTGCTCACCGCCTTGCTGGTGCTGTGGCTGTGGTATCCATCGCCCTACGACGTGCTCGCCGGCGGCCGCGGCCTGTTCTGGCTGGTGGTGTCGGTCGACGTCGTGATGGGTCCGTTGCTGACCTTCGTGGTCTTCAACGAGAAGAAGCCACGCAAGGAGCTGGTGCGCGACCTCGCCATCATCGGTGCCATGCAGCTGGGCGCTCTGGCCTACGGGCTGCACACGGTCTACGCGGTACGGCCGGTCGCCCTGGTGTTCGAGACCGACCGCTTCCGGGTCGTCACCGCATTCGATGTGCGAGTCCAGGAGCTGCCGCGGGCGCTGCCGGCCTACCGCGAGTTGCCGATGGCGACCCGCTGGCTGCTCGGAACGCGCACGTCCCAGGCAGGAGACGAGCGCTTGCAGGCCATCGATCTGGCGCTTCAGGGCTATGACGTCGGCCAGCGCCCCAGCTACTGGCAGCCGTATGAACAGTCGAAGGCGGCCGCGCTCGAACGGGCCCGTCCGGTATCCGTGCTGCTCAAGCAGTATCCGCAGGCGCAGTCCGATCTGCAGCAACGCCTCTCCGCTCACGGCCTCGCGGCTGACAGCGCCCGCTTCCTGCCCGTGATGGCCCGCGCACAAGGCTGGAGCGTGCTGCTCGAGCCCGATGGCGACATTGCCGGCTTCGTGCCCTACGACGGCTTCTTCTGAGCGCCGCCCTTCGCCGCCACAATCGCGGCATGCCGACGAATGACCTCCCGCCCCTCGAGCGCCATGCGCGCGAGGGCGCTCCGAACATGCCGCTCGCGTTCATGGCAGTCGTGCTGCCGACGCTGCTGGCCTACAACGCACCGCCGTCTTCCACCTTCTACAACCAGGCGCTCGCACTGGGCGCATGGGGCGCGTTGTGCGCCTGGCTGCTCGTGTCGCTGCCAGCCGTCGTTCCTGCAAAGGGCAGCAGCCGCCTTTGCATGCTGGCGGCAGCGATGGCGGTGCTCGCGCTGGCGGCGCTGGTTTCGCCCCTGTGGACGCGCCTGCCTGCCAGCCTCGCCTTCGGCTCGGCCGCCGTGGTCGTCGCGGCTGCACTGGTGGGCTGGGTGGCGTGGCGCGTGGGTGCGAGCGGGCGCGCAGACGAGGCGTTCGGCGTGTTCTGCCTGTCGCTTGCGGTCGCGGGCCTCCTGAGCACGGCCATCGCGCTCGTGCAGGTCTTTGCGCCCGACTGGGCCGACGGCACCTGGCTCGCGAAGTCCGGCTTGCCCGGCCGGGCGGTCGGCAACCTGCGCCAGCCCAATCACCTCAGCACGCTGCTGCTCCTCGCGTGTGCGTCCGTCGTGTGGCTGGCAAGCGCATCCCGCGCAGGCCCGCGGCGCGACGCGGCCTGCGTCGCAATCCTGGTGGCCCTGGTGTGGGGCGTGGTGCTCACCGGCAGCCGCACCGGGATCATCGGCGTCTTCATGCTCTCGGCATGGGGCCTGATCGACCGGCGTCTGTCACGCCCGTTGCGCATCACCCTGCTGGCCGCTCCGCTGATCTATCTCGCCTGGTGGGGCGTGATGGAGCTGTGGGCCAATGAAAGCGCCCACAACTTTGGCCGCACGGTCAATGGCGGCGGCGACATCTCCAGCTCCCGGTTCGGCATCTGGGCCAACACGCTGGCCTTGATCCGGATGCATCCGTGGGCCGGGGTGGGCTTCGGCGAGTTCAACTTCGCCTGGACCCTGACACCCTTCCCCGGTCGCCCCGTCGCATTCTTCGACCACACCCACAACCTGCCGCTGCAGTTCGTCGTCGAACTCGGCATCCCCCTCTCACTGCTCGTGATGGGGCTGCTCGGCTGGGCGCTGTGGGGTCTGGTGGAGCGCGTGCGCAAGGGTGGCGCGGGGCACCCGGCCACTGAACGCGCGGCCCTTTTCATGGTGCTGCTGGCCGGTGTGCACAGCATGCTCGAGTACCCGATGTGGTACTCGTACTTCCTCCTGCCGGTGATGTTCGCCTGGGGTCTGGCGCTCGCCCCGGCACTGCAGGAGAGTGGGCTCACGGCAGCATCGGCCCCACGCCGGTTCGGCCTGCTGGCGGCATGCGGCGTGGCCCTGGCGCTCGGCGCGCTGTATGCCGTGTGGGACTACCAGCGTGTCGTGGCCATCTACGCGCCGCCTCCCAGCCCCGCCCCGCTCGCCGAGCGCATCGCCCGCGGACAGCACAGCCTGTTCTTCTCCCATCAAGGCGACTACGCGGCGGCCACCACCGCCGGCTCACCCGGCGAGGCGATCGAAGCCTTCGAGCGTGCCGCGCACAACCTCATCGATGCGCGCCTGCTGCGCAGCTGGGCCGAAGCGGAGGCCCAGCTCGGCCACCTCGACCGCGCGCGTTATCTGGCGCATCGCCTGCGCGAGTTCCGTCATCCGCTGGGTGACCAGCTCTTCGCGGTGTGCGACGGTTCGCAGCAGTCGGTGGACGAGAACTTCCAGTGCGGCCCCGAGCCGACCCACCTGACCTTCGAGGACTTCCGCCGCCCGCGCGCGAACGGCGCGAACTAGGACGCGGCGACCCACTCGCCTGACTTGCCGCCGCGCTTCTCGAGCACGCGCACCTCGCCCATCACCATGCCGCGGTCGGCAGCCTTGCACATGTCGTAGATGGTGAGCAGGCCCACCTGCACGGCGGTCAGTGCCTCCATCTCGACGCCGGTGCGCCCCAGCGTCTCGACCTGCGCCGTGCAGCGCACGCCGGGCAGGGCCTGGTCGACCTCGAACTCCACTGCCACGCGGGTCAGCGGCAGTGGGTGGCACAGCGGTATGAGGTCGGCCGTGCGCTTGGCGGCCTGGATGGCCGCGATGCGCGCCACGCCAAGCACGTCGCCCTTCTTCGCGCTGCCCGACGCGATGAGTGCCAGCGTGGCGGCCTGCATGCGGATCTGCCCGGCAGCACGTGCCACGCGGTGGGTGACGTCCTTGTTCGCCAGGTCGACCATGTGGGCCTGGCCTTGTGCATCGAAGTGAGTGAGCGGCGAAGACATCGCAGGCGGGCTTTGCAGTGGTTTACAAATGCGGGTCATGATAGTCCTGCGCGGTGCGAACCGCGGGTCGTCTTTTGCGGTCCCATCGCCACCGTTCGCAACATCGGATCTTGCGCATGCCCCTACCTCCTCGCTTTCGCTGGCGCCGCATCTCGGCGTTGGCTGCCTGTCTGGTCGCGCTGAGCCCGCTGGCGGGCCCTCCCGGCCTGCCGCAGGCGATGGCCCAGAACCGACTGCCCGCGCTGGGCGATGCCACTGCGGCCGAGCTGTCGGTGGTGTCGGAGAGACGGCTGGGCGACCGCATCATGCGAGACATCCGGCGCGACCCGGCCTACGTCGACGACCCGGTGCTGCTCGCCTACGTGCAGTCGCTGTGGGAGCCGCTCCTCGGCGCTTCCCGGTCGCGCGGTGACCTGCCGACCGAGCTGGCTGACCACTTCTCGTGGGAGGCCTTCCTCGTGCGCGACCGCTCGATCAACGCCTTCGCGTTGCCCGGCGGCTTCGTCGGCGTGCACCTGGGCCTGATCGCGATGACCGGCACGCGTGACGAGCTGGCCTCGGTGCTGGCGCACGAGATGTCGCATGTCACCCAGCGCCACATCGCGCGCATGATCGGCAACAGCCAGCGCACATCGATGATCGGCATCGCCGCGGCCATCCTCGGCATCCTCGCCGCCAGCCGCAGCCCCGAGGCTGCCAATGCACTCATCACCGGCGGCCAGGCCGTCACCGCGCAGGGTCAGCTCAACTTCTCCCGCGACATGGAGCGCGAAGCCGACCGCGTGGGCTACGGCGTGATGACAGGCGCCGGCTTCCAGCCGGCCGGCATGGCGGCCATGTTCGAGAAGATGGCCAGCGCCTCGCGGCTGAACGACAGCAACAACTTCCCCTACCTGCGCAGCCACCCGCTGACCACCGAGCGGATCGGCGAGGCCCGCTCGAGGCTGGGCGTGGGAGCCGTCGCGGCCGCAGCCAGGCTCACCAAGGGCCCGCTGGAGCATGCAGTGATGCGCGGGCGGGCTCGGGTGCTGATGGACCTGCGTGCCGAGGCGCTTGCCCGCATCGGCGCCAGCGATGCCGAGCCCACGCCGGACAGCACCGCCGAGCACCTGGCCGCGCAATACGCGGTGGCGCTGGCCGCAGTGCGCCAGCGCGACTGGACGCGCGCCGATGCCGCGATCAAGGCCGCGGCCGGCCTCGCGCAGGGCGAAGGCGGTGCACAGCGCCAGGTGAACCTGCTGCGCGCCGAGTCGTTCATCGAGCGTGGCGATGCACAACGCGCCGGCGAAATGCTCGCCATCTTTGCGGGCGACAGCTCACGGCCGGTGCGGCTGCTGCGGGCGCGCCAGGCCCTCATGAGCGGCGTGCCGCGCAGCGAACTGCAGCGCAGCGCCGACGAGCTGCAGACCTGGGTGGCCCTGTACCCGCAGGACGCGCTGGCGTGGGACTACGCCGCGCAGAGCTGGGACCGCCTGGGCCAGCCGCTGCGTGCGGTGCGGGCGCAGGCCGAGGCCCGGGTGGCCATCGGCGACCTCGAAGGCGCGGTGGACCGGCTGCGTTCGGGCCAGCGGCTCGCGCGCCAGAGCCCGGCGCGCGACTCGGTGGAAGCGTCGGTCATCGAGGCCCGGTTGCGCGACGTGCAGGCGCAGCGGCGCCGCGAGCTGGTCGATGAGCGCGGCGAACGCGAGCCGCCGCCTGACCAGCAGCAGTAGCGGCTCGTTCGCCTCAGTCGCGGTTGAACAGCCGCTCGAGCGCCGCGTCGATCACGAGGCCGCAGGCGCTGTACAGCAGCGAACCGATCAGTGCCGCGACGAAGCTGCGCACCGCAAAGCCGTCGAGCACGTAGGCCGCGCTGTAGAACATCAGCGCATTGATGACGAACAGGAACAGCCCGAGCGTCACCACCGTCACCGGCAGCGTCAGCACCACCAGCAGGGGGCGCAGCACCGCGTTGAACAGGCCCAGCACCAGCGCGGCGATCATCGCGGAGCCGAAGCTCTTGATCTCGACGCCGGGGTAAACGTGGGCCACCAGCAGCAGGGCGGCTGCCAGCAGCAGCCATCGGATGAGGGTCTTCATGGCGCGCGCAGGATACCCCGGCGGCGCCGTCTCGGCCACCGGGGGCTGCGCTCAGGCGTGGTGGCGCGCGCCGCTTCGACTGCCGCGCGGCGCGGCCCAGCCCTGCGGCAGCTGGTCGAGCACGCGATCAGGGTCGAGGGATCGCACCGGCACCGCCAGGTCGGCCGGGATGCGGCCGCGCGCCACGAGTGCCATGTAGCGCAGCGCGCAGACCCGCAGGAACGATGCGAAGTTGCCGACCTCTCCGCGGGCGGCGACCAGCTCGTCGTACAGGCGCGCGAGCAGCTGGGCCACGCTCAGTCCGTCGCGCCTGCCGATCTCCTCCAGCACGTCCCAGTAGAGGTTCTCGAGCCGCAGGCTCGTGACCACGCCGTGCAGCCGCACGGAGCGCGTGCGCGACGCGTAGGACTCGGGGTCGGCCCGGATGAAGATCTCGCACATCGAATCGCTCCTTGCGGCGGTGTCGCCGATGCTCAATGCGTGATGCGCGTTCCCAGCACCGCCAGAAACTGCGCGATCCACGCCGGATGCGCAGGCCAGGCCGGCGCGGTCACCAGCTTGCCATCGGTGACGGCCGCGTCAATCGCCACCTGCGCATAGCTGGCGCCGGCCAGTTCCACCTCTGCGGCACAGGCCGGATAGGCCGACACCCGCTTGCCGCGGATCACGCCGGCGCCGGCAAGCAGCTGCGCTCCATGGCAGATGGCCGCGATCGGCTTGTCGGCGCGCGCGAAGGCCTGCACCAGCTCGACCACCCGGGCGTTCATGCGCAGGTACTCGGGCGCCCGCCCGCCCGGTATCAGCAGCGCGTCATAGGCGTCGGCGCGCACCTCGTCGAAGGTGGCGTTCAGCGTGAAGCGGTGGCCGGGCTTCTTGGAGTAGGTCTGCGCGCCGTCGAAGTCGTGCACCGCGGTGGCCACCCACTCGCCCGCCTTCTTGCCGGGGCACACCGCATGCACGGTGTGTCCCACCGCCTGCAGCGCCTGGAACGGCACCATCGTCTCGTAGTCCTCGGTGTAGTCGCCGGTGATCATCAGGATCGTCTTGCTCATCGCTGCTCCTTCGGTCGCGCCTTGATCGGCCGCTCGGGCATTGTGGAAAGGGCTCATGCAAGCGGGTAGTAGCCCGCTACCGCGCCATCGAGGAGGCCCGCCTCGAGGGCTCATCGCCGCTTCGAGTGCGAAGAGTGATGTGACGCCACGACAAAACGGCCCGCAAACCCGCGTGAATACGTGCTTTCAGAGTGAAAACTGCTTCTCAATGCAGCACTCAGGCAGTACCATTCGCCCCGCAGGGTTGCTGAGAGAACGAAAGCTCATGTGGCTTCGCCCGGGCCCGGCACATCAACCAACCATTTGATGGAGAGTTTCAACATGGCAACTGCGAAGAAGGCCCCCGCGAAAAAAGCGGCGGCGAAGAAGGCCCCCGCCAAGAAGGCGGCACCGGCCAAGAAGGCCCCTGCGAAGAAGGCAGCCCCGGCGAAGAAGGCGGCACCGGCCAAGAAGGCACCGGCCAAGAAGGCCGCCGCCAAGAAGGCCGCTCCGGCGAAGAAGCGCACCCCCAACGCGGCCTTCATGAAGGCCCTGACGCCCAGCGCCGCGCTGGCCGCCATCGTGGGTGACAAGCCGCTGCCGCGCACCGAGGTCACCAAGAAGGTGTGGGAATACATCAAGAAGAACAAGCTTCAGGACGCCGTCAACAAGCGCATGATCAATGCCGACGCGAAGCTGAAGGAAATCTTCAAGAAGGCCCAGGCCTCGATGTTCGAGATGACCAAGCTGGTGAACAGCCACCTGAAGTGATCCGGTGAGCTGAACCTGCCAAGGTTGCAGAGGCCCGCTTCGGCGGGCCTTTGTTTTTTCAGGCGAGCAGCTGGTCGAGCTCCTGCAGCAGGCGCTGCACGTCGATCGGCTTGGTCCAGTAGCCATCGAAGCCCGCCGCCAGGGCGCGCGATACCTGCTCGGGCATCGCGTCGGCCGACAGGGCGATGCAGCGCACCCCCGCAGTGGCAGGGTGGGCGCGCAGCCGCTGCAGCAGCTGCAGCCCGTTCATGTCGGGCAGGTTCATGTCGACCAGCATCAGGTCTGCGCCGCGCTGCCGTGCCATCGCCAGCCCCTGGCGGCCGTCGCAGGCCACCTGCAGCTGCCAATGCGGCCGGGCGCGGAACAGCTCCTGCATCAGGACCACGTTGAGCGGTTCGTCCTCGACGTAGATCAGCTGCCGTGCGGCGGCTTCGCGGGAGGTCTGCGGCAGCGCTTCGGCCTGCGGATCCGTGCTGGCGCTGGCAGGCGCGCAGCGCGGCAGCACCACGCGGAACGCGCAGCCCTGCCCCGGTTCGCCCTCGACGTCGAGCGAGCCGCCCTGGGCCTGCACCAGCTGGCGCGCAATCACGAGGCCCAGCCCGCTGCCTTCGATGCGGCGGGCCTCCGCACCCAGGCGCGCGAACGGCTGGAACAGGCGGGCCCGCTGCTCGTCGGTGAGGCCGGGGCCAGTGTCGTGCACGGCGATGGTCACCTTGCGGGCCGTGGAGTCGACCGTGACCCACACGCGGCCGCCGTCGCGGTTGTACTTGATGGCGTTGGACAGCAGGTTCATCAGCACCTGCTCGAGCGCTCGCGTGTCCGCCCGCACCCACAGCGTGGTGGGCGGTGCCGGTACCAGCACGATGCCGCGCGTGGCCGCCAGCGGCGCCACCAGCGCGAGGCAGCCCTGCAGCGAGGCAGCCAGTGCCACCGGCTCGGCTTGCAGGGTGAAGTCCTCGCGTTCGATGCGGGTCAGGTCGAGCACGTCGTTGATGAGCTCGAGCAGGTGGCGGCCGGCGCGCTGCACGCTCGACAGCCGCTGCCGCTGCACCGGCGCGAGCGGATGCTCGCCGTCCAGCTCCATCAGCTGCGCGAAGCCCAGGATGCCGTTGAGCGGCGTGCGCAGCTCATGGCTCACCCGCGAAAGGAAGGCAGTCTTCGCGCGGCTGGCACGTTCTGCCTCGAGCTTGTCGCGACGCAGCTGCTCGGCCTGCAGCTGCTCCGTCACGTCGCGGCAGGTGCCGATCAGGCTGGTCGGCTCGCCGTCGTCGTTGCACTGCACCTGCGCGAGGAATTCGAGCCAGCGCGGCGTGCCGTCAGCGCGCCGGATGCGGTAGCGCGCTTCCAGCGTGCTGCACTGCTGCACCGCGCGAAGCACCGCGGCCTCGGCGTTGCCGCGGTCCTCGGGGTCGATCTGAGCGAGCCAGTCGGCGAACGTGAAGTGCGGCGGCGGATGCGGCAACCCATGGTTCGCGTTGGCCTGCGCATCGAACTGCACCGCCTGCGTAGCCACATCGAGCATGCCGATGCCGATGCCGGCGGCCCCGGCCGCCAGGTTCCAGCGTTGTTCCGACTGGCGCAGCGCCTCTTCGGTTTCCCTGCGCTCGGTGACGTCGGTGATGAAGCCGTGCCACAGGGTGCCGCCGTCGGCCAGACGCTCCGGCGTGGCGCGTGTCTCCAGCCAGCGCTGCTGCCCGCCCGCCAGGCAGACGCGCTGCTCGTAGCGTGCCGGGCTCAGGTCGCGCTCCGAGGCGGCAATGGCGTCCAGCACGGCGGGCAGGTCGGCCTCGTGGATCATGCCGAAGGCCCGGCCAGGGTCGGCCAGCACCTCGGCCGCCTCGACGCCCACCAGCTCATGGATGCGTTCGCTGACGAACGGGAAGCTTTCGCGGCCGTCGGGGTGCCGCTGGTACTGGAACATGACGCCGGGCGCCTGTGCCATCAGCCGATGCAGCAGTTCGTCGCGCGCGCGGTGGCCGGCCGCTGCCGCGATGCGCGCGGTCATGTTGCGTGCGGTGCCGCGCCAGCCCGTCAGCCGGCCCCGGGCATCGAACACCGGCACTGCGCTGCGCGACACCACGAGCCGCCCGCGCGGCGTGGACTTCTCGGTGAGCGCCCGCGAAAACGGCTGCCCGCGCGCGAGCAGCTCGTGCAGGGTGCCGCCCGCCGGCCGGCCCTCGGCATTGAGCAGCGGCGCGTCGGCGATCGGCTCGCCGATCAGCGCGGCCGGCGGCAGGCCGGTGATGGGTTCGAAGGCGCCCGAGATCCACTGGTAGCGGCCCTGCGCATCGGTCTCCCACATCCAGTCGCCCGACGCACGCGCAAAGTCCAGCAGGCGCTGCTGCTCGGCCTGGTGGCTCCGCAGCAGGCGCCGGTTCACCAGCAGCTCTCCCGCGGCGCGCGCCAGCAGCTGCAGTGAGCGGCGGTCCGTGTCGCTCAGCCGGCGCGGCGCCGGGTCGATCACGCACAGGGTGCCCACGGCGCAGCCGTCCACCAGCAGCGGCTCGCCGGCATAGAAGCGCACGAAGGGCGCGCCGGTGACCAGCGGGTTGTCCGCGAAACGCGGGTCGTCGCGCGCATCGGGGACCTCGAGCAGGGAGCCTTGCGCCACCGCATGGGCGCAGAAGGTGGTCTCGCGCGGGTAGTCACCACGGCCGGGGCCGCCGAAGCCGGCCTTGATCCATTGCCGGTCGGCATCGATCAGCGTCACGAAGGCGGCGCTGCAGCCGAGCAGCCGTGCGGCGCATTCGGCCAGGCCGTCGAAGCTCTGCTCGGATCCGGAGCCGAGGATGTCAAGGCTGTGCAGGACGTCCAGTCGTGAGGATTCGTTGGCGGGGACCGGGACGGGCGGGTGCATCGCTTCGACGTCAGAGGCAGGACCGGGCATTCTCAGCGAGGCCCCGGCTCGCTGCAGCAGGGCAAACCGCTAGCGCCCGCAATGCTGCGTTCAGCGCGGCGCGGCCAGCCCGAAGAGTTCGGCCCCGTTGTCCCATGCGATGCGGCGGGCCACTTCCGGCGGCAGCTCGCCGAGCCATTCGCGCGCTTCCTGCATCAGGCCCTCGTAGCCCTGCCAGCGCCCGTTGATCCAGGTGTCCGAGCCCACCAGGAAGCGCTGCGGCTGCTCGGTGAAGAGGTCGCGCCATTCGGCGCTCAGGCGCCCGCCTTCGGTGAGGCCGGGTCGGTAGGACAGCTCGCCCAGCAGCAGCGGGTACCGGGCCAGCAGCTCGCGCACGCGCGCGACCGGCACGCCGCCGATGCCGGTGTGGGCCCAGATGAGCCGCGCCTTGGGGGCGTGGGCCATCAGCTTGTCGATGGCCACGTCGTCCACATGGGCCAGCACGGCGAGCCCGCGCTGCTGCGCCAGCTGCATCAGCCGGCGCGCGGTGGGGCCGTCGGCGTTGGCGCTGTCGTAGAGGTGGAACTCGCCCAGGCCGCGATAAGGCCCGGCCGGCGTGCCTCGCGCGAGCTCGGTCTCGACCATCGTCACGATGCTCGGGTCGGCGAACCAGCCGGTGTAGTCGGCGCGGTTGCGGTACAGCCGCACGAAGGGCACGACGGTGACGCCGGCGGCCGCCGTTTCGGCGCGGGCTGCGGCGAGCGTGCGGGTGCCGTCGTTCGGGCGGCTGTTGGCGACGATGGCGCGTACGCCGCTGCGCTGCATGCGGCCCAGCGCATCGGGCAGGCCGTGCTGGTTCCAGGCTTCGTCGTTGTAGTGCAGGTGCGCATCGAACAGCGGGCCGCGGTAGGGTTCGGCCGCCGCCGGCACGCTCAGCGCAGCGCACAGGATCGCTGCGACCAGGCTGCGCATCGGCCTCACCCCACGTGCTCGTGCAGGAAGGCCAGCGTGCGTTCGCGCGCCAGGCGCGCCGAGGCTTCGTCGTAGGAGCCGCGCTGGTCGCAGTTGAAGCCGTGGCCGGCGTCGTACAGGTGCACCGCCACCTCGGGCCGGGCTGCGGCGAACTGGCGCACGCGCGCGACCGGGATGTGCGCGTCGGTCTCGCCGAAATGCGCCAGCACCGGGCACAGCGGCTGCAGCTGGGCCGCCTCCTGCATGCCGCCGCCGTAGTAGGTCACCGCGGCGGCCAGCCCCGGCAGCCGGGCAGCGGCCAGCCAGGCGACGTAGCCGCCCCAGCAGTAGCCGACGATGCCCACGCGGCCGGCCGGCTCGATCTGCTCGATCGCCGCGGTGATGTCGAGCAGCGGTTCGGTGGTGTCCTGGCCCGCCGCGGCGGCCTTCAGCGCGCGGCCGCGCTCCATGTCGGCTGTGCCGTAGCCGAGCTCGATGCCGCGCTCGGCGCGGTCGAACAGCGCCGGCGCGATGACGAGGTAGCCGTCACGGGCATAGCCGTCGGCCACCGCTCGGATGTGGGAATTGACGCCGAAGATCTCCTGCACCACCACCAGCCCGCCGCGCGGCGCGCCTTCGGGTGCCGCCAGGTAGGCGCCGAAGCGGTGGCCGTCGGCGGCTTCGAGTTCGATCATCGTGCCCATGTGTCATTGCTCCCTTGGCTGCTGCAGTGGCTTCAGGCGGCGCTCGACGAAGTCGAGCCGGTCCTGGCCCCAGAAGATCTCGCCGTCGATCAGGTAGCTCGGGGCGCCGAACACGCCGGCCTCGATGGCCTGGCGGGTGTCGGCTTCATAACGCGCCTGCACCGCGGGCGACCGCGCGTCGTCGAGCCGTGCCGCGGCCAGGCCCTGCTCGGCAAGCAGCGCGCCCAGCGTCGCCGGGTCGGCGATGTTGCGCTCGTCGGCCCACACCGCGCGCATCACCGCGCCGGCCAGCTTCATGGCCGCGCCGGTGCCGTCGGCCTGGTCGACCGCCAGGATGAGCCGCGCCGCGTCGTCGGCCGGCACCGGGAAGAACTTCGGCTGCGGATTCAGCGGCACACCCAGCCAGCGGCTGAAGCGTTCGAGTTCCACCAGCCGGTAGGCCTGGCGCTGCGGCGCCCGCTTGGCCAGCGGCAGGCCGCCGGAGACGGGGAAGACCTGGCCCAGGTCCATGACATGCAGCCGCACGCTGGCGCCGTGCGCCGCGGCGATGTCGCTCAGCCGCTGGTGGCCCAGGTAGCTCCAGGGCGACTGCGGCGCGAAGTAGTAGTCGATGGTGGTGGTAGTCAACTGCGGCCCCCTCGGGTGTGACGATTGGGGCCGCAGTCTATGCACTCACCGCCGCCTCGTCAGAGCAGGGGCTTCAGGTAGCGCCCGGTGTGGCTCGCCGGGTTGGCCGCCACGTCTTCCGGCGTGCCCACCGCCACCACCGTGCCGCCGCCGGCGCCGCCCTCGGGGCCCATGTCGATCAGCCAGTCGGCCGTCTTGATGACGTCGAGGTTGTGCTCGATCACGACGATGGTGTTGCCGTGGTCGCGCAGCTGGTGCAGCACCTGCAGCAGCAGCGCGATGTCGTGGAAGTGCAGGCCGGTGGTGGGTTCGTCCAGGATGTAGAGCGTGCGGCCGGTGTCGCGCTTCGACAGCTCCAGCGCCAGCTTCACCCGCTGCGCCTCGCCGCCCGACAGCGTGGTGGCGCTCTGGCCCAGGCGGATGTAGCCCAGGCCCACGTCGAGCAGGGTCTGGAGCTTGCGTGCGATGGACGGCACCGCGCTGAAGAACTCGTGCGCGTCCTCCACCGTCAGCTCGAGCACCTCGCTGATGTTCCTGCCCTTGTAGAGGATCTCGAGCGTCTCGCGGTTGTAGCGCTTGCCGTGGCAGACGTCGCACGGTACGTAGACGTCGGGCAGGAAGTGCATCTCCACCTTCAGCACGCCGTCGCCCTGGCAGGCCTCGCAGCGCCCGCCGGCCACGTTGAAGCTGAAGCGGCCCGGGCCGTAGCCGCGCTCGCGGGCGGTGGGCACTTCGGCAAACAGCTCGCGGATGGGCGTGAACAGGCCGGTGTAGGTGGCCGGGTTCGAGCGCGGCGTGCGGCCGATCGGCGACTGGTCGACGTTGATCACCTTGTCGAACGCGTCCAGCCCTTCGATGTCGTCGTGCGGGGCCGGGTCGAGGTGGCTCTGGTAGAGCTTGCGCGCCACCGCCGCATACAGCGTGTCGTTGACCAGCGTGCTCTTGCCGGAACCCGACACGCCGGTCACGCAGGTGAACAGGCCGACCGGAATCTCGGCGGTCACGCCCTTCAGGTTGTTGCCGCGGGCGTTGACGATCTTCAGCGCGAGCGGCTCGGCGCTGTCGGCGAGCGAACGGCGCCGCGCAGGCACCGCGATGCGCAGCGTGCGCGCGAGGTACTGGCCGGTGAGCGAGTCGTCGCTGGCGGCCACCTCCTCGCAGGTGCCTTGCACCAGCACCCGGCCGCCATGCACGCCGGCGCCGGGGCCCATGTCGATCACGTGGTCGGCGGCACGGATCATGTCCTCGTCGTGCTCCACCACCAGCACGCTGTTGCCCAGGTCGCGCAGGTGCTTGAGCGTGCCGATGAGCCGGTCGTTGTCGCGCTGGTGCAGGCCGATGCTGGGCTCGTCGAGCACGTACATCACGCCGGTGAGGCCCGAGCCGATCTGGCTGGCCAGGCGGATGCGCTGCGCCTCGCCGCCCGACAGCGTGTCGGCGCTGCGGTCCAGGCTCAGGTAGTTGAGGCCCACGTCGTTCAGGAAGGTCAGGCGCGAGGCGATCTCGCGCACCACCTTGTCGGCGATCTCGGCCTTGGCGCCCTTGAGCTGCAGGCGGCTGAAGATGCCGTGGGCCTCGCGCAGGGTGGCATGCGAGATCTCGTAGATCGGCCGCGCGCTGCCGTCGCTCGCGTCGACCAGCTTCACGTGGCGCGCTTCGCGGCGCAGCCGGGTGCCTTCGCAGTCGGGGCAGGCCTTGTGGCTCTGGTAGCGCGCCAGCTCCTCGCGCACCGCGACCGAATCGGTTTCGCGGAAGCGCCGCTCGAAGTTCGGGATGATCCCTTCGAAGGGGTGCCAGCGTTTCACCGACCGCTTCTTGCCGCTCGCGCCTTCGGCCTCGTAGACGAACGGGATCTCATCGCTGCCCGAGCCGTACAGCAGCACCTGCTGGTGCTCGGAGGGCAACTGCTCGAACGGCGTGTCGATCTTGAAGCCGTAATGTTTCGCCACGCTCTCGAGCAGCGAGAAGGTGTAGGCATTGCGCCTGTCCCAGCCCTTCACCGCGCCGCTGGCCAGGCTGAGCGAGGGGAAGGCTACCACCCGCTGCGGGTCGAACACGACCACCTCGCCCAGGCCGTCGCAGCTGGGGCAGGCGCCCACCGGCGAGTTGAACGAGAACAGGCGCGGTTCCAGCTCGGCCAGCGAGTAGTTGCAGACCGGGCAGGCGAACTTGCTTGAAAACAGGTGCTCGCGGCCGGAGTCCATCTCGAGCGCGATGGCGCGGCCGTCGGCGATGCGCAGCGCGGCCTCGAAGCTCTCGGCAAGGCGCTGCTTCATGTCGGGGCGCACCTTCAGGCGGTCGACCACCACGTCGATGTCGTGTTTCTCGGTCTTCTTGAGCTTGGGCAGCTCGGCCACCTCGTACACCGTGCTGTCGATGCGGAAGCGCACATAGCCGCGCGCCTGCATGTCGGCGAACAGCTCCTCATGCTCGCCCTTGCGGTCGCGCAGCACCGGCGCCAGCACCATGAGGCGCGTGTCCTCGGGCAGGGCCAGCACCGCATCGACCATCTGGCTCACGCTGCTGGCCTCGAGCGGCAGCTGGTGGTCCGGGCAGAACGGCGTGCCGGCGCGCGCGTACAGCAGGCGCAGGTAGTCGTGGATCTCGGTCACCGTGCCCACGGTGGAGCGCGGGTTGTGGCTGGTGGCCTTCTGCTCGATCGAGATGGCCGGCGAGAGGCCCTCGATCACGTCGACGTCGGGCTTGTCCATGAGCTGCAGGAACTGCCGCGCATAGGCCGACAGGCTCTCCACATACCTGCGCTGGCCTTCGGCGTACAGGGTGTCGAAGGCCAGACTGGACTTTCCCGAGCCCGACAGCCCGGTGATCACCACCAGCTGGTGCCGCGGGATGTCGAGGTCGATGTTCTTGAGGTTGTGCGTGCGCGCACCGCGCACGCGGATCACCGGCGCGTCGATGGACTTTTCGCGCCGCTGCGGCGCGGCGGTGGCCAGGGTGGCATCGGCAGGTGCCTGGGGCGGCTTGGAAGGGCGGCGGGCCATGGAAGGGATCGTAAGGATCGACCGGAAAGAAGGTGCCAGGAAGGCAACCGGCCATGATAACCAGCGGGCGCTTCGAGGAGCCGGCACTCCTGACACCGTGGCGGCAGGAGGCCCCTCATCCAGGGCCCGTCCCGCTTGCGCAGCCCGCGGTCGCGGGCCTAGCATCACGCCACCATGTGGCAGCCCCGGCGACCCGGTTCCTGGCGTTTCGGCATCGCGGCATTCGCGATGTTCATGAGCGCCTGCGGCGGCGGCATCTACGTCGGCGGCTACTGGGACTACGACGACTGGCCGCCCGACGTCTCGATCGCGGTGAACCCCGGCAGCGCCGCGCCGGGGCAGCAGGTGGCGCTGGTGGCGGCCGCCAGCGACGCCGACAGCGGCGTCGACGTGGTGATGTTCTTCCGCATCGAAAGCGGCGGCGGCATCACGCGGCTGGCCACCGACTGCTGTTCGCCGTACGAATGGACCACCACCGTGCCGGCCAGCGCCACCGGCAGCGTGCGCTATTTCGCGCGGGCCTTCGACTTCGCCGGCAACGTGGCCGACAGTGCGCCGGTCACGGTGACGGTGCTGCCGTGACGCGCAGGCTCAGGCGTTGAGCTTGCCGTGGTCGCCCATGCCGACCGGGCGGCCGCTCACGATGGACGCCGCCGTGGCGAGCGCGCGCACGATCTTGCTGGACGCGGCGTCCCAGTATTCGGCGCCTTCGGTGATGACGTGCAGCAGCACCAGGTCCGGATCGTCCGGGCCCAGCGGGAACCAGGGCTTGGCCATGGGGCTCCAGAGTTCGTGCACCAGCTCGCGGTCGTAGACCAGCTCGCCGCGGCCGAACACCGACACGAAACTCGACTTGCCGGCATCGGCAAAGCTCACGTTCACCTGCGACAGCTGGTGCGCCCGGGCCGACGTGGCATTGGTGAAGAACCAGAGGTCGGCGCTGCCGTCGACGCGCAGCACGCTCATCGGCCGGCTCACCAGCCGCAGGTGCTCGTCCACCGTGGTGACCATGCCCACGCGGATGTCCTCGATCATCTCGGCCACCCGGCCGAGCGCTTCGCTGCGTTGGGATTCGACTTCCATGGGGGACTCCTGGCTGACGTGCGGCACACACACGATGCTAGGAGCCGCCGCGGTCTCGACGGGTCAGTGCAGGGCGGCAGCGCGCGTCGGCCGGCGACTACAGCCGACGCCCCATCCACTCGCCCCACGGTTGCGGCTGCAGAGTATCGAAGCCCATGCGCCGATAGAACGCGAGGGCCCGTTCATTGAGGGCCGACACGCCCAGGTGCACGCCCGCCGCGCCGCGTTCGCGCAAGGCGGCGAACAGCCGTTCCATCAGCCGCCGGCCCATGCCGTGCCCCTGGGCTTCGGGCAGCAGGTCGATGTGCAGGTGCGCCGGGTGATCGCTCAGGAACGGCAGGGTTTCCATGCCGACCCCCTGGTGCAGGCGCCGCAGAAGCTGGGCGTCCGGACTGTTGTCGCCGTCGGCGGGCCGCGGGTGCCGGGCGCGCAGGGCCGGCCACCATTCGTTTTCGCAGCGGGCGGCGAAAGCCAGCGTGTCAGCCGTGCCGACGATGTAGCCGAGCGGACGGCCATGCCGCACCGCCACGAAGGCCAGCGACGGTTCCAGTGCGAGGTAGGGGCGCAGGTAGAGGTCGCACAGCAGGGTCGGCTCTTCATAGAGCTGGCTCGCATCGCCACCGTGCTGGCCGGTGCGGATGCACACCTCGTCCAGCGAGCGGGCGTCGGCGGCGGTGAAAGGCCGCAGCTCCATGGCCTCAGACCGCCTCGGCCGCCAGCACCCGCAGGATCTCCTGCCCGTAGGCTTCGAGCTTCTTGGCGCCCACGCCGCTCACCTCGCCCAGCGCCGCCAGCGAGCCGGGCTGCTGGCGTGCCATCTCGGCCAGGGTCGCATCGTGGAACACCACGTAGGCCGGCAGGTTGTGTTCGCGGGCCACCTCGGCGCGCCAGGCCTTGAGCGCGGCAAAGCGCTGCTGGGCCGCGGCGTCCAGATCGGCCGGCGCGGTCTTGCCCTTGGCACTGCCCGCCTTGCCGCGCGACAGCCTGCCCCGCTTGGGCGCCTCGGCCGGCACGCGCAGCAGCATCGTCTCACCACCCTTAAGCACGCTGCGTGCGCTTTCGGTGAGGGCCAGCGTGCTGAATTCGCCCTCGGCCACCACATGGCCCAGCGCGATCAGCTGGCGCAGCACCGAGCGCCACTGCTGCTCGGACAGGTCGGCGCCGATGCCGAAGGTGGTCAGCCGCTCGTGCTGGTACTGCGCCACCTTGTCGGTGCGCTTGCCGCGCAGCACGTCGATCAGATGCACCGCGCCGAAGCTGCGGGGGCCCCATTCGCGGCCGGCCTGCTGGAAGCGGTAGATGCACGACAGCGCCTTGCGCGCGGCTTCGGTGGCGTCCCAGGTGGCCGGCGGATTCAGGCAGTTGTCGCAGTTGCCGCAGGGCGCGCTTGCTTCGCCGAAGTAGTCGAGCAGCCGCACCCGCCGGCAGTCGTGCGCCTCGGCCAGCGCCAGCAGCGCATCGAGCTTGGTGCGCTGCACCCGCTTGAACTCGTCGCCGGCCGGGCTGTCGTCGATCATGCGGCGCTGGTTCACCACGTCGGCCAGGCCGTAGGTCATCCAGGCCTCGGCCGGCTCGCCGTCGCGCCCGGCGCGGCCGGTCTCCTGGTAGTAGCTCTCGATGTTCTTCGGCAGGTCCAGGTGGGCGACGAAGCGCACGTCGGGCTTGTCGATGCCCATGCCGAAGGCGATGGTGGCCACCATCACCAGCCCCTCCTCGCGCAGGAAGCGGTCCTGGTGCTTCTGGCGCACGGCGGCGTCCAGCCCGGCGTGGTAGGGCAGCGCGGCAATGCCTTCGTCGTTGAGCCAGGCGGCGGTTTCCTCCACCTTCTTGCGGCTCTGGCAGTACACGACACCGGCCTCGCCTTCATGCTCGTCGCGCAGGAAGCGCAGCAGCTGCCGGCGCGGTTCGTCCTTCTCGACGATGGTGTATCGGATGTTCGGGCGGTCGAAGCTGCTGATGAACACCCGCGCCTCGCCCAGCTGCAGGCGCTCGATGATGTCGGCGCGAGTGTGCTCGTCGGCGGTCGCGGTGAGCGCGATGCGCGGCACGCTGGCATAGCGCTCGTGCAGCACCGACAGGCCCAGGTATTCGCTGCGGAAGTCGTGGCCCCACTGGCTCACGCAATGCGCCTCGTCGATGGCGAACAGGCCGAGCAGGCCGCGCTGGTGCAGCGAATCCATCTGCGCCAGGAAGCGCGGCGTCGTCACCCGCTCGGGCGCGGCGTACAGCAGCGTGAGCCGCCCGTTCATCAGGTCGCGCTCGATCTGCTGGGCCTCCTCGAACGACAGCGTCGAATTCAGGAAGGCGGCATGCACGCCCACTTCCTCGAGCGCGCCGACCTGGTCGTGCATCAGGGCGATCAGCGGACTCACCACCACCGTCACGCCGTGGCCGGCCCGCTGGCGCGCGATGGCCGGCACCTGGTAGCACAGGCTCTTGCCGCCGCCGGTGGGCATGAGCACCAGCGCATCGCCGCCGGCGCACACGTGTTCGACGATCTCGGCCTGGTGGCCGCGAAAGGCGCCGTAGCCGAAGACCTCTTGCAGGATGGAAAGCGGGGCGGAAGACACGTTGGAGGCGAGTGGAAGGCGCAGTCGGCGGCGAGACGCGATCCTACGCGAGCGGCCGGCTCCGCCCGCCGCTTCGGAGAAGTCCTACCCGCACGGCGTGCGCTCCGCCGCAGAATCCGCAACAGGGGAGTCCAACAGCGGGGCACAAGACCGCGATGGTGTTCATTGGGGCCGATGGACGACTCGATCCTGGCTGCGTTCCTGCGCGGCTGCTCCCACCTCATCGTCGTGACCGACCCGTCGGGCCACATCGAGTGGGTCAACTCGGCCTTCGAGCGCACCACCGGCTACACCCTCGCCGAAGTGCGCGGCCGCCGGCCCAGCAGCTTCCTGAACGGCCCGCAAACCGATCCGCTGGCGATGGCACGGCTCGACGAAGCCCACCGCGCCATCCAGCCGGTGCACGGCCTGGAGCTCGCCCACTACCGGCGCGACGGCAGCGTCTACTGGATCGAGCTCGAACTGCTGCCGCTGCGCGATGCCGGCGGCGCCGTCACCCACTGGGTGGGCCTGCAGGACGACATCACCGAATGGAAGCGCGCGCAGAGCTCCTTCCGCAGCAGCGAGCGGCTGCTCAACGAGGCGGCGGAGATCGCGCACGTGGGCGCGTGGGACCTCGACGCGACCACCCATGAGCTGCGCTGGAGCAACCACACCTATGCCATCCACGAGGTGGACGCCGGCACGCCGGTCGACGCCGAATATGCGTTCTCCTTCTACACGCCGGCCTCGCAGCCGCTCATCCGCGCGGCCGTCGATCGGGCGCTGGCCGACGGCGAGCCGTATGACCTGGAGGTCGAGTTCATCACCGCGCGGGGCCAGCGGCGCTGGGCGCGGGCCATCGGCAATGCCGAGCTGCGCGGCGGCCGTGTGGTGCGCATCGCCGGCACCTTCCAGGACGTCACCGAGCGCCACCAGGCCCGCGAGCAGATCGCCGAGCTGGCCGAGCGCCTGCGCCTGGCCACCGATGCCTCGGGCATCGGCGTGTGGGAGCGCGCCCTGCCCGACGGCGACCTGACCTGGAACCAGCACATGTTCCGCCTCTACGACATCGAGCCGGAATCGGCGCCCGCCGGCGCCACGCGGTGGGAGCAGCGGCTGCACCCCGAGGACCGGGCGCGGGTGGTTGCCACCTTGCAGAGCCTGCGCGACGGCACGCAGAACGTCTACGAGATCGAGTACCGCATCGTGCTGGGCAACGGCGAGCTGCGCCACCTGCGGTCGGTGTCGCGGCGCTTCGAGGCCGCGGGCCGGGCCAAGCTCATCGGCACCGTGATCGACATCACCGATCTCCGGCGCTCGGAGCAGGCGCGCATGGAAAAGGAGGCGGCCGAACGGGCCAACCGCGCGAAGAGCGAGTTCCTCTCGCGGGTGAGCCATGAGCTGCGCACGCCGCTCAACGGCGTGCTGGGCTTTGCGCAGCTGCTGGCGCTCGACGTCTCGTCGCTGTCGGCTGCGCAGCGCGAACAGATCGGCCACCTCAAGCGTGCCGGCGAACACCTGCTGCAGATCGTCAACGACATGCTCGACCTCGCGTCGATCGAGGCCGGCGCCATGCGGCTCGTGCCCGAGGCGGTGATCCTGGGCGACGTGGTCGAAGACGCGGCGGCGCTGGTGCGCACGATGGCCGACGAGCGCGGCATCGGCCTGCAGCTGCTGCCGCCGGCGGACACAGGGATGAGCGTGCTGGCCGACCGCACCCGGCTGCGCCAGGTGCTGGTGAACCTGCTGTCCAACGCCGTCAAGTACAACCGGCTGCAGGGCAGCGTGCGGGTGAGCTGGAAGCAGGAAGGCAACCTGGGCTGCCTGCGGGTGCGCGATACAGGCCAGGGCCTCAAGCCGCACGAGCTGGCGCAGCTGTTCCAGCCCTTCAACCGGCTGGGAGCCGAGGCCACCACCATCGGCGGCACGGGGCTGGGCCTGTCGATCACCCGCCGGCTGATGGAAGCGATGGGCGGCCAGATCGACGTGAGTTCCACCCCAGGCATGGGCACCCAGTTCCGCCTGAGCCTGCCGCTGGCGCCGCCGCCGCTCGCCCTGCCGCTGACGCCGGGCGCCCCTGCCGCGCCGGCGGCCACCGTTGCGCCGCGCAGGCTGCTCTTCTATGTGGAGGACAACCCCACCAACGTGCTGCTGCTCAAGCACGCGCTCAACCTGCTCGGCCCGCAGTACCGGCTGGAGGTGGCCACCGACGGCGAGCAGGCGCTGGCCCGGCTGGCGACGCTGCGGCCCGACCTGGTGCTGCTGGACATCAACCTGCCGGGCATCAGCGGCTACGAAGTGCTGCGCCAGCTCGACAGCGTGATGAACAGCAGCCGCCCGCCCTGCGTGGCGGTGTCTGCCGATGCCATGCCCGAGGAGCTGGCACGCGCCCGCGAGGCCGGCTTCGACGACTACTGGACCAAGCCGCTCGACCTCGCCTCGCTGGGCGAGCGCATCGAGGGCCTGTTGCGCGCGGGCTCCTAGGGACTGGGTGCCGCGAGCCCCCTTGGCATAATCCCCCCTCGTTCAATGGAGCCCGGATCATGGCCTCGATCAACAAAGTCATCCTCATCGGAAACCTGGGCCGCGATCCCGAAGTGCGCTACGCACCCAGCGGCTCGGCCATCTGCAACGTCTCGATCGCCACCACCCGCAACTGGAAGAACCGCGACAGCGGCGAACGCCAGGAAGAAACCGAGTGGCACCGCGTGGTCTTCTACGACAAGCTGGCCGAAATCGCGGGCGAATACCTCAAGAAGGGCCGTTCGGTGTACGTCGAAGGCCGCCTGAAGACCCGCAAGTGGCAAGACAAGGAAGGCAAGGACAACTACACCACCGAGATCATTGCCGACCAGATGCAGATGCTCGGCGGCCGTGAAGGCTACGGCGGCGGCGACAGCGAAGGCGGTGGCGGCGGCTACAGCCGCGGCGGTGGCGACGAAGGCGGCGGCGGCCGCAGCGAGCGCCCGGCACAGCGCCAGGCGCCGCAACGCCCGGCCCCCCAGCAGAAGTCGTCCACCGGCTTCGACGACATGGATGACGACATCCCCTTCTGACTCCCACCCCCGTAGCGCCAGCGGCCGCGCGAAAACAAAAAAGGCCAAGGGCACGCCCTTGGCCTTTTTGTTGGCCGCCTGGGTGCCATGACGCACACTCGCGGCCATGAACGTTGCTGCATCCGCTCCCCGTCTGCTCGTGACCTGCCTGTGTGCGGGCTGGTGCACCACCTGCGAGGCCTACCGTGCGGTGTTCGAGCAGTCGGCGCGCGAGCATCCGCAGGCGCGGTTCGCCTGGGTCGACATCGAGGACGAAAGCGACGCGCTGGGTGACGCGGCGCTGGACATCGAGAGCTTTCCCACCTTGCTGATCGTGCGCGACGGCGCGCCCTGCTTCTACGGCACGGTGCTGCCGCACGGCGCCACCGTGTCGCGGCTGGTGGAGGCTGCGCAGGAGGCCGGCGAGCTGCCCGCCTTGAGCCGCGACCAGATCGATGCGTGGGCGCTGGCCGCCAGCGTCGAGGCCCTCTCCCGAGGGCCTGAATGAAACGAGCGGCAACTGCCGTGCGCCCGTGCAGCATGGTTCACCGCTGGTTGCATCGGCAATCGCGCAGCAGCAGTTGTTGAGCGCGCGTCGGCGCAAGCCGACAGCGCGACGCGCACCGTCCCGACAGCTTCGCAGGCACGCGCGCCTTACGGTGAGGCACCCCTTCACTTCCGTTAGGTGCCACCATGAAGTTGTTCAGACTGCTTGCCCTGCTGCTGGCTTCGGCCTCGCTGGTTTCAGCCTGCGGAGGCAACGACGACGATGCTGACGACCGGCTCGACATCGCCGATCCGAAGGTCCGGTTCGTGCACGCCATACCCGCCGGTCCCAACGTCTCGCTCTACCGCAACGACGTCAAGCAGGCCGACGCCACCAACGTGGGCTACAAGTTCGCGTCGAAGTACTTCGACGTCGACAACGGCGCGGCCGACTGGAAGGTCAAGCTCGAGACCGGCGACGTCACCTTGAGCACGACCAATTTCGACGCCCACCACGGCAACAAGTACACCCTGATCGCGCTGCCCGGCCAGACGGCTGCCGATGCGCTGCTGATCGACGACCCCTACAACAAGGGCCTGGTGAGCGACAAGGCCCGGGTTCGCGTGGTCAATGCGTCGTTCAACGCACAGAACGTCGACATCTACCTCACGCAACCGCAGGTCGACATCAACACCGTCGGCCCGACCATGAGCGCCGTCGGCTTCAAGACCGCCAGCCCGGCTTCCGGCAACGACTCGGTCGAGCTCGAAGGCGGCGTGTACCAGTTGCGCGTCACCACTGCCGGCACGAAGACGGTGATCTTCAACGTGGCGAGCGTCAACCTCGAGGACAACGCCGACTGGCTGCTGCTCACCATCCCTTCGGGCGGCATCGGTGCCGTGACGCCGAACGACATCCGGGTGCTGGTGGCCAAGTCCGACGATTCGGCGCAGACGACCCTGGAGCTCGTGTCGCAGTAAGGCGTCGGGCATTCGGATTGCCTGCCATGGCCTGGGGCGGCGCCGCTGCGTGGCCGCCCCTCGTCACGGAGGCTGCATGAAGAAACTCGAGGAGACCACCGCCATTCACACGGGCCGCCGCAGGACGCTGGCGCTGTGCGCCGCGGCTGCCGGGGCCGTGGTGCTGGCCGGCTGCGGCCCGCTGGACCGGCCGCAGGCCCCGGTCGCGGCACAGTCCGGCAAGCGGCTTGCGGCCTTCGGTGCCGAGCGCCCGCCGGGCGACGTGCGCCACATCGCCGACTGGGTGGCCGATTCGCGCGACAACCAGGCGCTGCCGTTCGCCATCCTGGACAAGGTCAACGCCAAGGTCTACGTGTTCGATGCCAACGCGCAGCTGCGCGGGGCGTCACCCGTGCTGCTGGGCACGGCGCCGGGCGACCACACGGTGCCGGGCATCGGCGAGCGCAAGATGTCCGAGATCCGCCCGCACGAGCGCACCACGCCGGCCGGTCGTTTCGTGGCCGAGCCGGGCCGCAACCTGCAGGGCGAAGACATCGTGTGGGTCGACTACGACGCGGCCGTCTCGATGCACCGGGTGCGCGCCAACAAGCCCGAAGAGCGCCGCCTCGAGCGGCTCGCCTCGCCCACCCCCGACGACAACCGCATCTCCTACGGCTGCATCAACGTGCCGGTGCGGTTCTTCGACGACGTGGTGAGCCCGTCCTTCCGCCAGCGCGGCATCGTCTACGTGCTGCCCGAGACGCGGCCGGTGCGTTCGGTGTTCCGCTCCTACGACGTCGCCCTGCGCAAGCCCGCCGCGGTGCAGACCGCCAGCGCGCGCTGACCGGCGCCTCATCCGTGCAGTAAAAAGGCCGGCCCTCGGGCCGGCCTTTCCATGCGCGGGCAGTGTCAGTTGCGGTCGCTGCGCGGAGCGCGCGCCGTGCCCGTGGCGCTGGAGCTGGTGGACGGGTCCGTCGTGGCGCTCGGTGCCGTGGTCGTGCCGCTGCCTTGCATCGTGCTGCTGTCGGTCGTGCTGGGCGACGTGGCCGTCGAGTCCGTGGTGGAGCCCGCCGATGGTGCGGTGGTGCTGCCGCCCTGGGGCTGCTGTGCAGCCGGGTCGGTCGTGCCGCCCGACGGCTGCGTGGTACTGGTCTGTGCATACGCGATGCCGATGGCGGCGGCCAACGAAACGATCGCGACGCCTAGGCCGGTGGTGTACTTGCTCATGAGGGGTCTCCTGTAGCGGTGTGAAAAGGACTTGCTCTGTGCAGAGCCACAACTGCCCGGGCGTGGCAGCGAGCCCGACGCCTGGCCTGAGGAGTCGGCAACGCTTGTGCCCGCCGGCTGCGGCTGTCGCCGGTGGGCGACGCAGGGTAATCACCGAGGCCGGACGTCCGAAGCGGTGTCGATTCCCGCCCGCGCCGTTCGTCGTGCAAATGATCCGAACGAACACCACTCACAGGAGCACACGATGCGATTCATGATGCTGATGATCCCCAAGGGCTACGAAAGCGCCGCACCGGGCACCGTCCCGGAAGATCCCCAGGCGGTCGCGGCGATGATGAAGTACAACGAAGCGCTCCAGCGCGCCGGCGTGCTGATTGCCTGCGACGGGCTGCATCCGCCGTCGATGGGCGCACGGGTATCGTTCGAGGGCGGCAGGCCGCGGGTCACCGACGGGCCGTTTGCCGAAGCGAAGGAAGTATTGGGAGGCTACTGGATGATCGACGTGAGATCGCGTGAGGAAGCCATCGAGTGGGCCCGGCGCTGCCCGGGGGCCGACAACGAGGTGATCGAGGTGCGCCAGGTGCAGGAGATGGCGGACTATCCCCAGGACGTACAGCAGGTCGCCGAAGGTTTTGCCGACATGCAGAACCGGCGCCGGTGAACCGTGGCGGCACAGACGACAACCCCTCCTGACGGTACCCATCGTGCGATCGACGCGGTCTGGCGCATCGAGTCGGCCAAGATCATTGCGTCGGTGGCGCGCATGGTGCGCGACGTGGGCGTGGCCGAAGAGCTGGCGCAGGACGCGCTGGTCACCGCGCTGGAGCAGTGGCCCAGCAAGGGCGTGCCCGACAACCCCGGAGCCTGGCTCATGACCACCGCCAAGCGCCGCGCCATCGACCACCTGCGCCACCACAAGCTGGCCGATGCCAAGCACGAGGAGATCGGCTACGAGATCGAAGCGCTGGGGAACGCGGTGACGCCCGACTTCAGCGACAGCCTCGACGACGACATCGGCGACGACCTGCTGCGCCTGGTGTTCACCTCATGCCACCCGGTGCTGTCCACCGAGGCGCGGGTGGCGCTCACGCTGCGCCTGCTCGGCGGCCTCACCACCGACGAGATCGCGCGGGCCTTCCTGGTGCCCGAGTCGACCATCGCGCAGCGCATCGTGCGCGCCAAGCGCACGCTGTCGGAAGCACGGGTGCCGTTCGAGGTGCCGCGCAAGGAAGAGCTGGCCGAGCGGCTGGCCTCGGTGCTCGCCGTCATCTATCTCATCTTCAACGAGGGTTATTCGGCCACCGCGGGCGACCACTGGATGCGTCCGGCGCTGTGCGATGACGCGCTGCGGCTGGGCCGCATCGTGGCCGAGCTGATGCCCGGCGAGCCGGAGGTGCAAGGCCTGGTGGCGCTGATGGAGATCCAGGCCTCGCGCTCGGCGGCGCGCACCGGCCCGGGCGGCGAGCCGGTGCTGCTGCTCGAGCAGAACCGCGCACGCTGGGACCAGCTGCTGATCCGGCGCGGCCTGGCGGCGCTGGAACGCGCCGAAGCGCTGGGCGGCGCCTACGGGCCCTATGCGCTGCAGGCCGCCATCGCGGCCTGCCATGCGCGCGCGCGCACCGCCGAAGAGACCGACTGGGTGCGCATCGCCGCGTTGTACGACGCGCTGGCCCAGCTGACGCCCTCGCCGGTGATCGAGCTCAACCGCGCGGTGGCGCTGGGCATGGCCTTCGGCCCGGCCGATGCGCTCGCGGTGGTGGACCGGCTGCGCGACGAGCCGTCGCTCAAGAACTACCACCTCCTGCCCAGCGTGCGCGGCGACCTGCTGTTCAAGCTCGGCCGCTATGACGAGGCCGGCCAGGAGTTCAAGCGCGCAGCCGGGCTCACCCGCAACCTGCGCGAGCGTGAACTGCTGCTCGCGCGTGCCGCTGCCTGCTCGCGCGGCGGCGCCGCACTGCAGTAGCCCCCGGGCGGCCGCACGTGTGAAAAGCCACCGCCTTTGACAGGGGCTGTGGCCGCATCGCAACCCCACGACGTGACTTGAGTCATGCCCGCCGGCGCGGCCTGCCGGACGGGCTTGAGAAAAGCCCGAGGGGGGCGCATTCTCCGTACCAGTTGCACAAGCAGTCGGAGGTGCCGTGATCAGCGAAGTCAACAACAGCTTGCAGACCATGGGGTTGGTTCAATACCTCCTGGCCTTGCTGTTCCTGATGAGCTATCCCTTGGCGCTGACCTCCTTCGCCGGCCCGCGCGGCCGCTTGCATGCGGGGCTGCTGGCCGTCGCTGCAGCCATCGGTTTCGTCGGCTTCACCAGCCCCTGGGAGCATGGCGTGCTGCTGGTGGCCATGGCGGTGCTCGCGATCGGCGCGTTCTCGGCGGTGGTGTGGCTGCTGGACGCGCTGCTGTCGCGGCTCGAGTTCAGCGCGCCGCGCCTCAGGGCCGCTCCGGCGGTTGCGCCTGACCAGGTGCCGCTGGCCGCGGCGCTGCAGGAGGCGCCGGCCGGAACGGCTGCGCCGCACAAGCCTGCGCACTCCGGTGCGCTGCCCATTGCGTGAGGATCGTCGCCTCGCTAGAGTGAATCTCCTTTTGCACGAGGAGACGGCGATGAAACGACTCTGGCTCGGTGCAGCGCTCCTATGCGCCACGGCAGCTGCGTTCGCGCACAACTGCCCCAACGAGATGAAGGCGATCGACGCCAAGCTCGCCAGCAACCCCAAGCTCAGCGACGCCGATGCCGCCAAGGTCAAGCAGCTGCGCGCCGACGGCGAAGCGCATCACAAGGCCGGCAAGCATGCCGAGTCGATGAAAGCGCTCGGCGAAGCCAAGGCCCTCCTGAAGATGTGACGCCCGCGCGGCCGGCCTGCACGCGGGGCCGCGTCGCGGGTGGTGCGCGATGCCGTGAACGAATGCACGGCAGGGTGTGACGCGGCCTCCACGGTCGCGTGCGCCTCACAGCGGTGCCGCTAGCATCGCGCGCCATGAAATCCATCTACCTGTTTGCCGCCATCCTCGTGTGCAGCGGCATCTCGGCCTTCGCCGGCAACCGCGGCGTCAAGACCGCGCTGTCGGTCGTCTCTGCAGCCATCGCCGGCTTCGCCCTCGTTCGCCTGCTCTGAGCAGGCGCCGGGTTCCGGCGCGCTTGCCCTCGCTGCCGTTCGCAGCGACGATTCGGCACCCTGACTCGCGACCGGCGCCTGCATGAGCGGATCCCTCCTCACCAACGTCTTCCTGCCGCTGGCGCTGGGCGCCATCATGCTGGGGCTGGGCCTGTCGCTCACGCCGGCCGACTTCACGCGGGTGGTGCGCTATCCCAAGGCGGTGGTCATCGGCCTGCTGGTGCAGATGCTGCTGCTTACCGGCGTCGCCTTCGGCGTGGCCTGGCTGTTCGGCCTGCCGCCCGAGCTTGCGGTGGGCCTGATGCTGCTCGCCGCCTCGCCGGGCGGCGCCACCGCCAACATCTACAGCCACCTCGCGCGCGGCGACGTGGCGCTCAACATCACGCTCACCGCCATCAACTCGCTGCTGTCGCTCGTGGTGCTGCCCTTCATCGTGAGCCTCGCGCTGCAGCACTTCATGGCGAGCGACCAGTACGTGCCGCCGCCGGTGCGCAAGGTGGTGGAGGTGGGCGTCATCATCCTCGGCCCGGTGGCCGTCGGCATGTTCCTGCGCCAGCGCTGGCCGGGTTTCGCCGCGCTCATGGAAAGGCCGATCCGCCTGTTCTCGGTGCTGCTGCTGGCCGTGCTGGTGGTGGCCGCCGTGGTGCAGGAATGGAAGACGCTCACCGCCTACTTCGCCGTGGTGGGCGGCGCCTGCCTGGTGTTCAACCTGCTGTCGATGGCGGTGGGCTACGGCGTCCCGCTTGCCGCCCGCCTGCCCGAGCGGCAGGCCGTGGCCATCGCGATGGAGATCGGCATCCACAACGGCACGCTGGCGATCTTCATCGCGCTCAACGTGCTGGGCAGCAGCACCATGGCCGTGCCGCCTGCGATCTACAGCCTCATCATGTTCGTCACCGCCGGCGTGTTCGCCTGGTGGCTCACCCGGCGTGCGCGGGCGGCGCGGGCCGCGGCAGAAACCACCCCGGCCTGACCCGGCCTCGATCGAGCCTCACACCATGTGCCGCAACATCAAGACCCTGTTCAACTTCGAGCCGCCGGCCACCGAGCTGGAGATCCGCGATGCCTCGCTGCAGTTCGTGCGCAAGCTGAGCGGCTTCAACATGCCTTCGAAGGCCAACGAGGCGGCGTTCAACCGCGCCGTCGAGGACGTGGCCGCCGCCGCCCGGGTGCTGATCGCTTCGCTCGTGACGACCGCCGAGCCGCGCAATCGCGAAGTGGAGGCGCAGAAGGCGCGGGCTCGATCGGCCGCGCGGTTCGGCGCGTAGCTCAGGCCAGCTCCGCATTGATCGCCGCGAGCACCGCGCTGCCCGGGCACAGCTCGGCCTCGCCGAGCCGGTTGAGCGGCGTGTCCACCGTCTTCAGGTGGGTATGCAGGTCCTCGGCGGCCCCGTCCACGTAGAGCAGCCCGGTGACGATCTCGCCGTTCGCGGTGTGCTCGGCGATGTGGTTCATCGCCGCGAGCCGGTCGCCCGGGTCGTAGCCCCGGTGAAGCTTGCGCAGCCGCAACAGGCTGCCGTCGTGCTGCGTCACCTCGATCACCTCGCCGGGCGCGTAGCTCGCGGTGATGGCATCGCGCGAAGGCATGAAGTCCAGGCGGTTCACCGCTTCGTTGTGGGCTCGCACATGGTCGTAGCTCTTGGTGCTGCCGGCGTGGTTGTTGAAGGCCACGCAGGGGCTGATGACGTCGAGCAGCGCCGCGCCCTTGTGCCGCAGGGCGCCCTTGATGAGCGGTACCAGCTGCTCCTTGTCGCCCGAGAAGCTGCGGGCCACGTAGCTCGCGCCCAGCTGCAGCGCCAGTGACACCAGGTCGATCGGCGCGTCGGTGTTGACCACACCCTTCTTGCTCTTGCTGCCGGCATCGGCGGTGGCCGAGAACTGGCCCTTGGTGAGGCCGTACACGCCGTTGTTCTCGACGATGTAGGTCATGTTCACGCCGCGCCGCATCGCATGCGCGAACTGCCCGAGGCCGATGGAGGCCGAGTCGCCGTCGCCCGAGACACCCAGGTACAGCAGCTCGCGGTTGGCGAGGTTGGCGCCGGTCAGCACGCTGGGCATGCGGCCGTGCACGGTGTTGAAGCCGTGCGAGTTGCCGAGGAAGTAGTCCGGCGTCTTGGAAGAGCAGCCGATGCCCGACAGCTTGGCGACGCGGTGCGGCTCGATGTCGAGTTCCCAGCAGGCCTGGATCAGCGCCGCCGAGATCGAGTCGTGCCCGCAGCCGGCGCACAGGGTGCTGATCTTCCCCTCGTAGTCTCGGCGGGTGTAGCCCAGGCTGTTCCGGCGCAGCGTCGGGTGGTGGAGAACAGGCTTGGCGAGGTAGGTCATGCGGCCCTTCCTTTGCTGATGGGCTCGACGTTGTGGCGCTGCAGGTGGCCGGCGATGGCGGCCGCGATGAAGCGGGCGGTGATCGGCGTGCCGTCGAAGTGCAGCACCGGCACCAGCCGGGCCGGGTCGAGCTCCTGCTCGGTCACCAGCAGCGTGCGCAGCTGCGCGTCGCGGTTCTGCTCGATCACGAACACCGTCTCGTGCGCGGCGATGAAGTCGTCCACCGCGTCGGGAAAGGGGAAGGCGCGCAGGCGCAGCAGGTCCACATGGATGCCCTGCCCGCGCAGCGCCTCGAAGGCCTCGGCCATCGCCGGGCTGGTGGAGCCGTAGTAGATGACGCCCAGCCGCGTCGGCCTGGCGGCCTGCCGCAACACCGGCTGCGGCACCAGCGTCTTCGCGGTCTCGAACTTCTTCAGCAGCCGCTCGACGTTGTAGACGTAGTCGGGCCCGGCTTCCGAATAGCGCGCATAGGCATCGCGGGTGGTGCCGCGGGTGAAGTACGCGCCGCGTTTCGCATGGGTGCCGGGGTAGGTGCGGTACGGGATGCCGTCGCCGTCCACGTCCAGGTAGCGGCCGAAGTCGCGCCCCGCCTCCAGCTCCTCGGCCGTCATGACCTTGCCGCGGTCGTAGCGGCGGGCGTCGTCCCATTGCAGCGGCTCGCACAGGCGGTGGTTCATGCCGATGTCGAGGTCGGTCATCAGGAAGACCGGCGTCTGCAGCCGGTCGGCGAGGTCGAGTGCCGCGGCCGCGAACTCGAAGCATTCCTTCGGGTCCTCGGGGAACAGCAGCACATGCTTGGTGTCGCCGTGCGACGCGTAGGCGCAGGCCAGCACGTCGGCCTGCTGCGTTCGGGTGGGCATGCCGGTGGACGGGCCGCCGCGCTGCACGTTGATGACGGTGACCGGGATCTCGGCGAAATAGGCCAGGCCGATGAACTCGGTCATGAGCGACACGCCGGGGCCGGACGTCGCGGTGAACGCGCGGGCGCCGTTCCAGCCCGCGCCGGTGACGATGCCGATGGAGGCGATCTCGTCTTCGGCCTGCACGATGGCGAACTTGTTCCGGGCCGTCGTCTTGTCCACCCGCAGCTTGCGGCAGTACTTCTCGAAGGCCTCGGCCAGCGACGAGCTCGGCGTGATCGGGTACCAGGCGCACACGGTGGCGCCGCCGTACACGCAGCCCAGCGCCGCCGCGGCATTGCCTTCGACGAAGATGCGCTGGCCCACCGCGTCGCGCCGCTCCACCCGCAGCCCGATCGCGTCGTCGAAATACTCCTTGCCGTGGTGCAGCCCGATCATGAAGGCGTCCAGGTTGGGCTCGATCAGCTTCGCCTTGCCCTTGTACTGCTCGCCCAGCAGGGTGGCGATCACCTCCGGCTCGATGCCCAGCACCGCGGCCAGCACGCCGACGTAGACGATGTTCTTGAGCAGCTGCCGCTCGCGCGGGTCGGTGTAGCGGGTGGCGCACAGCTCGGTGAGCGGCACGCCCAGCAGGTGGATGTCGTCGCGGAACCGCGTCTGCGGCAGCGCCTTGGACGAGTCGTACAGCAGGTAGCCGCCCGGCTCGATCTCGGCCACGTCGCGGTCCCAGGTCTGCGGATTCATCGCCACCATCAGGTCGCATCCGCCGCGCCGGCCCAGCCAGCCGGCTTCGCACACCCGCACCTCGTACCAGGTGGGCAGGCCCTGGATGTTGCTCGGGAAGATGTTGCGCGGGCTCACCGGCACGCCCATGCGCAGCAGGCTCCTGGCGAACAGCTCGTTGGCCGACGCCGATCCCGAGCCGTTGACGTTGGCGAACTTGACGACGAAGTCGTTGACGGCTTCGATGCGGGGCTTGGTTTGCATGTATCAATGGCTCCGCTTCACGTCGCCCCCTGAGGGGAAGCGCCGACGGCGCTACGCAGGTGGGCGTGGGCCCTGCAGGCGCGGCCGGCCTGCGGCAGGTCGAGCAGCATCTTCTGCATGTCCCAGGCGCCGGTCGGGCAGCGCTCGGCGCACAGCCCGCAGTGCAGGCACACGTCCTCGTCCTTCACCATGACCCGCGCCGTCCGGAGCGGCGCCGAGACGTACAGCGACTGGTCGGCATGCCGCGCCGGCGCGCGCAGCCGCGTGCGCAGCTCGGCTTCCTCGCCGTTGGCGGTGAAGGTGATGCAGTCGGTCGGACAGATGTCCACGCAGGCGTCGCACTCGATGCACTGGCCGGCCGAAAACACCGTCTGCACGTCGCAGTTGAGGCAGCGCTGCGCCTCCTTCCAGGCGGTGGCCGCGTCGAAGCCGAGCTCCACCTCGACCTTGATGCTGCGCAGCGACTTGTTCGCGTCGGTCCATGGCACCTTGTGACGCGCATCCGGCATCACCTGGTTGTCGTAGCTCCATTCGTGGATGCCCATCTTCTGCGACACCAGGTTCAGCATCGGCGGCGGCCGCTCGTTCACGTCTTCGCCCTGCAGGAACCGGTCGATCGAGATGGCGGCCTCATGGCCCTGGGCCACCGCCCAGATGATGTTCTTCGGGCCGAGCGCCGCATCGCCGCCGAAGAACACGTGCGGCAGCGAAGACTGCAGCGTCGCAGGGTCGAGCACCGGCATGCCGTGTTCGTTGAAGGCGATGCCGGCGCTGCGCTCGATCCAGGGGAAGGCGTTCTCCTGGCCCACCGCGACCAGCACCTCGTCGCATTCGTGCACCTCGTCCGGCTCGCCGGTGGGCACGAGCTGGCGGCGGCCCTTGTCGTCGCGCACCGCACGCACCCGTTCGAAGCTCATGCCGACCAGCTGGCCGTCGCGGTGCAGGAAGGCCCGCGGCACGCGGCAGTCGAGGATCGGGATGCCTTCGTGTTGCGCGTCTTCCTTTTCCCACGGCGAGGCCTTCATCTCGTCGAAGGGTGAACGCACGATCACCTTCACCTCCTCGCCGCCCAGGCGCCGCGCGGTGCGGCAGCAGTCCATCGCGGTGTTGCCGCCGCCCAGCACGATCACCCGCTTGCCAATGCGGGTGGTGTGGCCGAACGACACCGAGGCCAGCCAGTCGATGCCGATGTGGATGGAGGCCGACGCTTCCGCGCGGCCGGGGATCGACAGGTCGCGCCCGCGTGGGGCGCCGGAGCCGACGAACACCGCGTCCCAGTTGTCGGCCAGCAGCTGCTGCATCGACTCGATGCGGGTGCCGCCGCGGAACTCGACGCCCAGCTGCATCACGTAGCCGGTCTCCTCGTCGATCACCTCCTCGGGCAGGCGGAAGCGCGGGATCTGCGAGCGGATCATGCCGCCGGCCTGGGTGTCGCCGTCGAACACCGTCACGTGGTAGCCCAGCGGCGCGAGGTCGCGCGCCACGGTGAGCGATGCCGGGCCGGCGCCGACGCAGGCGATGCGCTTGCCGTTCTTCAGCGCCGCCGGCCGCGGCAGCCGCTCGTGCACGCTGTCGTCCTTGAAGTCGGCGGCCACCCGCTTCAGGCGGCAGATCGCCACCGGCTCGGGTCGCGCGGCCTGCGCCTCCTCGACGCGGCCGCGCCGGCAGGCCGGCTCGCACGGGCGATCGCAGGTGCGGCCCAGGATGCCGGGGAACACGTTCGACGCCCAGTTGACCATGTAGGCGTCGGTGTAGCGGCCCGCCGCAATGAGGCGGATGTATTCGGGCACCGGCGTGTGCGCCGGGCAGGCCCATTGGCAGTCGACCACCTTGTGGAAGTAGTCGGGCTGTCGGATGTCGGTGGCTTTCAATGCGACGACTCCTTCCGCCAGCTTTTGGCTGGCTGGCGCAATGCTAGGAGTGTGTCGCTGCCGGGTGTGCGAGGGTTTGCGCGAGGAAGCGGCCGCGCAGGCCGCAGGGAAGAGGCGTGCACCGCCTGCTGCGGTGCACGATGGCCGCTCAGCGCGCGGGCATGTAGCGGTCCCAGAAGCCGGCGGCCGGCTCGGTCTGCTGCACCACGTCCACCCACATGCCCGAAGGGTCCACAAGCCCGAAGCGCCGCTGGCCCCAGGGCTCGTCGTGCAGCGGGTGGGCGAACTTCGCACCGGCCTTGCGCAGGCGCTCGAACTCTGCGGCTGCATCGGCCACCTGCAGCGTGAGCAGCAGGCCCTGGCCGCCGAAGCGTTCGGGGCCGGGCGGGCGCGACGGGTGGTCGGGCGTCATGAAGGCCACCGCGCCCGAGCCGGAGGCCAGGTAGACGAACCAGGTGGCTTCGAACTCGACCTGGAAGCCCAGCCGCTGGACGTAGAAGTCGCGGCACTCGGCCAGCTTGTCGGTCACGACGACCGGATAGGACGACAGCAGCTGCATCTTGGCGATCTCCTTCTTGTCGCCGGCGGCGCGGGCCGGGTCGATGTGCGACATCAGCAAAAGCAGCGGCGCGGCAGTCAGCGCCGCCGCGAGCCATCGGGCATGGGGCATGGAACGCTCTCCTTCGGGGTGGAAGTGCAGGCGTTCAGTGTGCGAAGGCGGGCGCCTTCGTGTCTTGAAGAAATACGACACGCGCCGACTGCCCGGCGGGCGAGCAGCCGGCCAGCCGCGAGAACTCGCGCGTCATGTGGCTCTGGTCGGCATAGCCCGCCTGCGCCGCCACGTCGGCCAGGTCGGCATGCGCGCCCGAGGCCAGCAGGGACCGGGCACGGTGCAGGCGCACGATGCAGGCGAAGAACTTGGCCGGGATGCCGACCTGTTCGAGGAACAGCCGCTGCAGCTGCCGCGGGCTGCGGCCCAGCTGCTGCGCCAGCGTGTCGATGCGCAGCGCGCCGTGCGCTGCCTCGATGTGGCGCACCATCTGTTCGACCGGGCCGGGTGGCGCGGGGTGGTGTGCCAGCAGTGCGTGCAGGCCGCGCTCGACAGCGGCGAACGCGTCGGCGGGTAACGCGGCCGCAGCTGCAGCCGCCTGGTCGGCCAACGGCCCCAGCAGCCCAGGCGGCAGCAGATGGCGCGCGTCTTCGCAACGGTCGGTGAGCTCGGCGGCGCTGGCCTGCAGGAAGTGCTGGTGCTGCGCCGGTCTCAGGCGGATGCCGAGGTAGTGACGGCCCGGCACACACGGCACCAGCGTCGGTTGCGTCGTGCAGCCGTAGCCGAAGCCGCGCCAGCCGCCCGGGCCGAACTCCAGCACGAGGTCGATGCAGCCGTCGGGCAGCACCGGGTGTGTGCTGTCGCCGTTGTCGAGGCACAGCCAGTAGTGGTCGACGAAACGTGCCAGCGCCGGCTGCGGGCGCTGCAGCAGGAGCCGGCCTGGCGCCTGGCAGTGGTCGGCGGTGTTGTCCATCGGGCTGTCCACGTGCGAAGCCGAAGCCTAGCCGAGGTGATACTCCGCGGCACAACCGGAGGGACACGAGGCAGTGACCCGGCGCGAAGGCGCCTTCACTTCACCTGCAGCACCCGCATGCCGAGCTGCCGGCCGCCGGGCTTGTCGAGCAGGCGGATGGTGGCCTGGCGGGGCACGAAGCCGGCCGGCAGCTGCACGTGGCCGCGCAGGCTTTCGTGCGTGCCCACGGTGATGGCGATCGGCTCCGGGTTCACCACGCTGCCGGTCGAGGTGCCGCTGCCGCCCACGCTGCCGTTGCGGCTGGCCTCGCCCGACACCACCAGCTGCATCGTCACCGCCATTGGCTTGGCGCCGCCGCGGGTGCCGCGCGAGAGCACCACGTCGTAGGCGAGGCCGCCGTCGCGCGCGGCGAACCTGGCGGCGCGCACCTCGATCGCCCCGCCGCGCGGGTCGGGCGGCAGCACCTCCACCAGCTCGGCGATGTCGGCACGCAGCTGTTCGACGGTGGCGCGGCTGGCCGAAGCCTCGCCGGCGGCCCTTTCGCCTTCGGCCAGCGCGGCCTGCAGCTTCTTCGAGGTGTCGGCCAGCTCGGCGCGCAGGCGCTGGCGCTCGCCGTCGGCTTCCTGGAAGGCGGCGCGCAGCTCGGCCGACGCCGAGGCGGTGAGCCGGGGAGGCAGGTGTTCTTCCTGCACGTAGATCACGCTGCCGGCTCCCACCCCCACGCCGAGCAGCAGCAGCATCAGCCAGCGCGGCACGCGCACACGCGTGCGGCGGCGGCCATAGGGATCGAAGGCGACGGGTTTGAACGAAGCGGACATGGGCCTGGGCCTCTAGTGTGTGGCGCTGCGGTGGCGCGAAGCGGTATGCACAGGCGCCCGGGAGTGCGCGCGCACCTGTGTGCGGCGCAGCTTACCCCTGGCCGACGCCGGGGCTGCAACACGATGTTGCGGCGTGCGGACGTGGCGCACGCCGCTCCGCGGGCGCGACTCCAGGAGCCCCGTGGCCGTACCGCTCAGCGCCCCACGCCCACCACGGCCGGGTCGTTCATCGCGCGATCGATGTTGTCCAGGTACTTCGACGCATGCTCGTTGCCGGGGTCCGGGTTGCCCGAGACGTAGTACGCGAGCCCCTGCTCCAGGCCGCCGTGGTCGGCCACGCGCTGGGCGAGGTTGGAGGCCGCCATGCGCAGCTGCACGGTGGGGCTGTTCATGTATTGCTCGGTGGTCACGACCTGCGAGCCCACGCGCGAATTGCCGGGGCCGCCGTCGGACCACTCGCGCCCGTCGAGGAACTTGCGCGAGATCTGGCCCAGGCCGATGGAGGTGTTGTTCTCGCTGGCGCGCCCGAGGTCGCCCTCCGCCTGCATGGACTTGCGGAAGTCCTGCGTGAAGGCGCTGGATTCGGCTTGCAGTTGCGCGCGGAACTGGTTGGGGTCGAGTCCGTATTCGCGTGCCACCTGGTCGGCGGCGCGGCCGAAGTCGGCCTGCGTGCGGATCTGCGAATCCTTCTGCTGTTCGTCACCGCGCAGCACGGGCACGAACGTCGGCCGTGTGCGGCTGGCGGCTTCCGCCACGCTCGTGGCGGGCGGCGTGGACAACGGCAAAGGCGACGCGGGTGCAGCCACTGGCGACGCGGCCGACGGCATGTATGCCGGCGGTGAAGCTGGAGGCGCCGGCATTGGCGGCGGGGGAGGCATGCTCGTCGGCATGGACGGCTGCCCGCCGAACGGCGATGCGCCACCCAGCGGTGACGCTCCTGCCCCCGGCGCTGCACCCGCCAGGCTGTTCAGCAGCGGTTGCTGTTGCTGCTGCAGGTTCATGACGAGCTGTTGCAGCAGCGGCATCAGCGCCTCGAACAGCCCGCCCAGCTGGCTCATGATGTCGCCGTTGCCCGGCTGCAGCCGCGGCGTCTGGGGCGTGGTGGGCGCAGGCACTTCCTGCAGCATGGCGGCCCACTGCTGCAGCGGTGAAGTCTGGCGGACTTCGTCGAGCGGGGAGATGGACGGGATCGACATGTCGGGCTCGGCTGGTTTGCGGAGCCTTCAATGTGCCGGTGCCATGCCTGGCGCCCGGCGGCCGGGCGAAGTGGCGGCAGCGCGTGCGAAGCGCCGGGTTTCGCTCCGACAATCGGGCCTTCGGGCGCCTGCTCGATGCCGGCATCGACACTTCGATACTGCGGCGATGGTCAAAGGTGTCGACAGCCCGAGCAGCAGTGGTTCGGTCCGGCGCGGCGAGGCATCTTCGCCGGGCGCGGCGCCTGCTGGCGCCGGTGCCGGGCAGCTGCCTTCGATGTCAGGCGGAGCCGCAGCGAGCCTGAGGCCGCGCGCCGGCGACGACTCTGCCGCAACAAGCAGCAGCGCCATGCGGCCACGGTCGAGCCTGCCGCTTCCAGGCCGGGCCATCGAACCGGCCAGCCCGGAAGCCAGCGGCAGCCAGGCCGCCACTGCTCTCCCCGTGCAGACATCGGCTCGAAAGATGAATGCCGCGCTGATAGCGCGAGCCCTTGCCATGCTGGCCGAGGACCCCTTGCGTCCGTTGCGTGACATCGAGTCGGCCCTGCAACTGCACAGCACGAGCTACCTGTCGAGCTACATCGGCCCCGGTGGTGAATGCCGCAAGCCCGAGGTGATTGCAGCCTTTCCGGACTTCGCCGCCAACGCTGCGTCGATACGGAAGTCCCTGGAGGCGCTGAAGCAGCCTGGCGAAATCGTGAAGCTCGAGGCTTCGCGAGGCGTCAAGCGCTCACGCACGGAAGGGGCCGCCGCGGGGCAGAGTTCGCAGGTGTCGCTGTGCCATCAGGTCTTCGATGCCTTGCGCGATCGCATCGCGCAAGGCAAGAACGTGCATGGTTCCGTGATGAAGCGATGGGTGAGCCCTGTGGGGTGGCAACGGGACAATCTGGCGGGTCGCCTCTCCAAGGAACCGGATTACCCGCAATGGCGCAGCCGCATTGAACCGCTTGCGAAGCAGCTCGGCATCCTGGGTGACGACGAGCATCTTCCGGAACCCACCGCCCAGAGAGGGGTCTTCCAGGCCTCCAACCTGGTCGGGGCCTTGCGCCAGATCCATGCGCGCCAGGAGGCAACAGCCGAAGGTCGCCTCGACGACCCCTCCTTGAAGCAGCCGCTGTACCAGGGGGCCGGAACCAGCAAGGGGTCGTTGGCGAACTGGGTCGTCGCGGCCACGGGTGCGCTGAAGAAACCGCCGGCGAGCGTGGCCGCCCTCCCAGGGTATGAGCAGGAAAGCGGCGAAATCCGCCGCCTGCTTCGCGCGCTGGGACACGCCAAGGAGGCTGATGCCCTACCCGACCAGTCAGGAGCCCGGCAGCACATCTCGGCGGCCACCGTCGCCCGCGCATTTGCGCTGATTGCCGACAACCCGCAGCGGTCGCGTGGGGGCGTCGCGCTGGACGTCGGTTTGTCGAAAGAGACGCTCGCCCTCTTCATCGGGCCGCACGGCGCCGACGTTCCGAGGATTGCCCGGTTGCGCGACTACTCGGAGCATTTCGAAGCGATCCGCCAGGCGCTGCACCGCATGGGCCGCGCCGACCAGGCCAACCAGCTTCCGATGCCGTTGCAGCATCCCACGGCCACGGCTGGCCTGGCAGGACCGTCCACCGAGGCTGGAACGTCGGCGGCAGTGCTTTTGTCGGCACAGGAGTTCGTGCAGCGGGCCGAATCGACGGTGAACAAGATCGTGGCGGTGGCAGAACTCCTGCGCCAGGACCCCACGATGTCGATGCTGGCCGCGACGCAGTCCGTGGGCGCTTCGAAGCGCGTGATCCGTGCGCTGATGGACGACCGGGGCGCGTTGCGCGATCGACCCGACATCGAGCAGATGCTGCGTGACGTCAACCCCGTCACGTCCCAGGCCATAGGCAAGCTGGTGGCCAGGCTTGCCGAAAGGCTGGATTCCGCCGCAACGGCCCCCCATCAGCCGCAGGATGAACCGCCGCTGAAGCGGCTTGTCCTGGAGGCTGCCGGATTTGCACATGATCGTGTACTGCTGGTCGACCGGAACACGATGGACCCGGGCCCGGGAACCAGAGATCGGAAGCAAGCCATCTATTCGCAGAACCCGTCGCTGGTGCGCGAACCTCGCAGCTACGAGATCGATCGCCAGCGCCAGCCGTTGCGCTGGCTCAGCACGATGCTGAAGGCGCGGTTCCCCCGCGCCATGGAGGTCCAGTGCTACTACGACGCGCCGAGCCGGTCGGTCGTCGTCTCGGCGAATGTCCTGCAGGCCAATGCCGAGATCGACCGGTTCATCAAGAGCGGCGGCCTGGGCCACATGCTGGCCGACCAGGCGCCGCGACCCGTGGACAACACGCAGCGGGCAGAACGCCACAGTGCCAAGCTCCTGACGCGGCTCGACCCCGCGGCTGACCCGCACCCCACGCAGAACGCCGAGGAGATCCTCGCGGCGCTCGCGGAAGGCCGCATCCGGGTGCCGCGCAGGGGCCATTCGGCGGTGGACCTGCATGCCGAGCGGCGGATTGCACGGTACCTGGGCGACAACTTCGGACGGTCGTTGGACCGCACCCAGCTGGCGGGGACGATGCGGCCCTGCGGCACCTGTGCCGACGAGATCGGCGCAGGCCCGGACGAACACCGGGGGCCGTTCTGGATGTCGAAGGCGTCGCGCGCGGGGACGGTGAGCGATGCCGACATCGACCGGCAGGCGCGCGCCGGTGTCGGCACCTCCATCACGCTGGCTCGGAACGGACGCCTGACGTTCGGCCACGACACGGACAGCGACTCGGACGCGTGAATGAAGGGTGACGCGGCCCCAGGGGCCGGCGGCTACTGCAGCGACCGGATGGCGCGGGCGCGCCGCATCGCCGAAGGATGGGTGGTGGTGTCGCGCTCGCTGCCGATGTCCTCGAACAGCCGCGCCGCCTGAGCGGGGTCGTGGCCGGCCTCGCGCATCACCTGCGCGGCGAACGCGTCGGCCTCGAACTCATGGCGGTGCGACAGCGAGGTCAGGTGGCTGGCCACCAGCGCGCGGGCACTGCCTTCATCGGCCGCGCCGGTCACCAGCCGGGCCACGAAGCTGTGCACTGCGCCGTGGTGCTTGAGCTGCAGGTGCCCGAACTCGTGGGCGATGATGAAGAAGCGCTGCGCCGCCGGCCGGGCGGCCAGGCGCGAGCTGATGACGATGGTGTTGCCGCGGAACACGAAGCCGTCCTGCACGCAGTCGCGCACCTCGAAGCGAACCTGGTCTGGCACCGGGACCACCTCTGCAAAACGGGCGATGTCGGCTTCGATGACCTGGCGCTGCGGGTGGTCGGCACTCACCGCGGCGCAGCCCACCGGGCTCGCCTCGAACTGCCCGAGGATGCGCTCGGCCAGCGGCTGGGTGTGTGCGCCGGTGTGGAAGGCCGCTGTGAAAAAGGCCGCAACCAGCATCGCGATCGTCTTGATAAGCCCCTCGCTGTGATGACCTGTCGTCTACAGGCGTCACTGTGAAGCGAGGCGCATTTTTTGAAGAAGGAACTAATCGGCGTTTTGCCCGCCTGTTCGTGCGATCCGCCGCTCGTGTGTGAAAGGGTTGTCGCTGCGGCTTTCTGTAACACTGCGGCGCAGCGCTCCACTGCCGCACTACTGCCGCACCACTGCCGCCGCGACGCCCGCCATGCGACTCAAGCACATCGAGGTCTTCAACGCCGTCATGCTCACCGGCACGGTGAGCGGCGCGGCGCGCCTGCTGCACGTCACCCAGCCGGCCATCACCCAGACGCTGCAGCATGCCGAGCTGCAGCTGGGCTACGGCCTCTTCACCCGCCAGCGCAACCGGCTGGTCCCCACGCGCGAGGCGCAGGCGCTGTATCCGGAGGTGCAGCGGCTGCTGTCGCAGCTGGAACTGGTGCGCCGGCTGGCGGGGGCGCTGCGCCAGGGGCCGAGCCAGGAGCTGCGGGTGATGGTGGTGCCTTCGCTGGCGGTGAGCGCGCTGCCGGCGGCGCTGACGCGCTTTCGGGCCCGCTACCCGAAGATGTCGGTGTCGATCCGCACGCTGCATTCGCGCGAGATCGCCCAGGCCATCGCGCTGCAGGAGGCCGACGTGGGCATCGTCTACGGCAGCGCGCAGCACCCGGTGCTGCACGAGGAGCTGGTGGCCACCGGGCGGCTGGTGTGCGTGTCGCGCGTGGGCTCGCCCGGCGCCGACCGCCGCACCACCGTGGCGCTCGAGGATGTGGTGCGCGGCGCGGTGATCCGCATCGACGAGCGCGACCCGCTGGGGGCGATGCTGGCCGAGCAGTGGACCCGCCTCGGCCTGGAGCCGCGCGGCGACATCACGGTGCAGACCCACCACACCGCCATGGTGCTGGCCGAACAGGGGTTCGGGCCGGCGGTGATCGACTCCTTCACCGCCCAGGCCAGCCGCAGCGAGCTGCTGCACGTGCGCACGCTGCTGCCCGAGGTGCCGGTCACCGTGCGGGCGCTGCTGCCGCAGGGCGTGCGCTCCACCCGGCCGGTGGCCGAGTTCATCGAGGCGTTCCGCGCCGCCACGGCCGACGGTGCCTGAGCCCCGGGGGGCCATAAGCCCGCCTTATGGGAGGGCACGAAAACACGATGGCATGCAGCCTGCAAGCTGCATAGCATGGCCCTTCCTGCATCGGCGTCCGGCCCCCGCGAGGCCGGCCGCCACCCACCCATCAACCACCGGGGAATTCATATGCGGCAACTTCCTTTTGTCTTCCTGTCGCTGCTGGCTTCGTGCATGGCGCTGTCGTCGGCACAGGCACAGCAGCTCGCGGGCACGCTCGACAAGGTCAAGGCTTCCGGCAGCATCACCGTGGCCTATCGCGAGTCGTCGATCCCGTTCTCCTACCTCGACGACAAGGGCCAGCCCACCGGCTTCGGCTGGGAGATCTGCGGCCGCATCGTCGACGAGGTGAAGAAGGCCACCGGCCGCGCCGACCTGAAGGTGTCCACGCAGGCGGTCACGTCACAGAACCGCATCCCGCTGCTGCAGAACGGCACCATCGACATCGAATGCGGCTCGACCACCAACAACTCCGAGCGCGGCAAGCAGGTCGACTTCGCGATCAACTACTTCTACACCGGCACGCGTTTCCTCGTGAAGGCCGGCGCCCCGATCAAGGGCGTCGACGACCTGGCCGGCAAGAAGGTGGTCACCACCACCGGCACCACCAACATGCTGGTGCTGCGCAAGCTCAACAACGAGCGCAAGCAGCCCTTCGAGCTGATCGGCGCCAAGGACCATGCCGAATCGGCGCTGCTGGTGCAGCAAGGCCGTGCCGACGCGTTCGGCATGGACGACATCCTGCTGTACGGCCTGCGAGCCTCGGCGGCCAACCCGGCCGACTTCGCGGTGGTGGGCGAGCCCATCCAGGTGGAGCCCTACGCGATCATGCTGCGCAAGGACGACCCGGCCTTCAAGAAGCTGGTGGACGGCACCCTCACCGGGCTCATGAAGAGCGGCGAGTTCGAGCGGCTCTACAAGAAGTGGTTCCAGTCGCCCATCCCGCCCAAGGGCATCAACCTCAACGCACCGATGAGCCGCGAGCTGCAGGACAACCTCAAGGCGCTGTCCGACAAGCCCGCGCTCTGACGCCGGCCACAGCCTCGCGCTTCATTCCGATGGATACCGCAGCGCACGCCGTGCGCGGGCGGGCTGCGCCCTGCCCGCCCGACAGCCACATGCAGCAGCAGGCCGCCGGCGTGGTGGGCGTGCTGGGCGGCATGGGCCCGGCCGCCACGCTCGACTTCCTGCACAAGATGCTCGCGGCCACGCCGGCCGCCAGCGACCAGGACCACGTGCCGGTGGTGGTGAGCTCCATCCCGCAGGTGCCCGACCGCACCGCCGCCTACCGCGGCGAAGGCGCATCGCCCCTGGCCGCCATGCTGGCCAGCGGGCGGCGCCTGGTGGCCGCCGGCGCCCAGCTGCTGGTGGTGCCCTGCAACACCGCGCACCTGTGGTTCGACGAGCTGCAGCCGGCGCTCGGCCTGCCGATGCTGCACCTGGTGGACGCGGCCCTGGCCGAGGCCCACGAACGCGTCGGCCCGGGCGCGCGCCTGGGCCTGCTGGCCACCGATGCGACGCTGGCCTCGGCCCTCTACGTGAACCGAGCGGGCGGCCGGGTGAGCTGGTCGCTGCCTACCGCCGGCGAGGTGATCGAGTGGGTGATGCCCGGCATCGCGGCGGTGAAGGCCGGCGACCTGGCCGAGGGCCAGGCCTGCCTGCAGCAGGCGGCACGGGCGCTGGTGCGCCGCGGCGCGCAGGCCTTGGTGCTGGGTTGCACCGAGATCCCGCTGGCCCTGCGCGACGAGCACCAGGCCGGCGGCGCGGCGCTCGTCGATGCGACGGCTGCACTCGCGCGCCAGGCGGTGGCCTGGTCGTTGGCGCAACAGCACCCGGTGGAATGAACGCCCCGCGCACCGCATGTGTCGTCGGGGCCGGCATCGTGGGCTGCGCCACCGCCCATGCACTCGCACGTGACGGCTGGCGGGTCATCCTGGTCGATGCCGCAGCTTCGCCCGGCCAGGGCGCCACGCTCGCCAACGGCGCGCAGTTGAGCTACAGCTACGTGGAGCCGCTGGCCACGCCCGCGGCACTGGCGGCGCTGCCGCGCTGGCTGCTCGCGCCCGACAGCCCGCTGCGCTGGAGGCCGCGGCCTGAATGGGCGCACCTGCGCTGGCTGCTGGCCTTCGTGCTGGCCTGTCGCCAGGCCCGGGTGCGGCGCACCACGGCCGAGTTGCTGGCCCTGTCGTTCCACAGCCGCGACGTGCTGCATCGCTGGCTGCGTGAACCCGGGCTCGGTGAAGCCGCGCTGGCGGCCGGCCATGCGCAACCCGGCAAGCTGGTGCTGTACCGCCAGGCAGCCCAGCGTGAGGCGGTGGAGCGGCAAGTCGAACACCAGCGTGTGTTCGGCTGTCGACAGCGCCTGGTGAGCGCCGACGAATGCCGCACCCTGGAGCCTGCACTGGCCGCCACCGGCGGCGGCGACATCGCCTTTGGCGTGTGGACCGAGGACGAGGAGGTGATCGATGCGGCGAAGCTGGCCGCCGCACTGGCGCGGCAAACGGGCAGCGTGCAGCGGCGCCTGGGCTGCACCGCCGAGGGTTTCGTACGCCGGTCCGGGCGCATCGCGGGGCTCAGGCTGGCTGGCGGCGAAGAGATCGCCGCCGACGCCTTCGTGCTGGCCGCCGGGCCGGGCAGTGCCGCGCTGCTGCAGCCGCTGGGCGTGGCATTGCCGATCGAGCCGATCAAGGGCTACAGCATCACGCTGCCGGTGCGCCAGCCCGCCGCTGCGCCGCGCGCCAGCATCACCGACAGCGCCCGCAAGCTGGTGCATGCGCGCCTGGGCGATTCGCTGCGGGTGGCCGGGTTCGCCGAGCTGTGCGGCAGCGACCGGGCGGTGGACGCGCGGCGCATCGAGGCGCTGTGCCAGGCGGTGCGGGAAACCTACCCCGGCGCCTGCGACTTTTCGCAGGTGAACCCCTGGGCCGGCCTGCGGCCGGCCACGCCCTCGGGGCGGCCGCTCGTGGGCGCGACCCGCTGGCCCAACTTGTGGATCAACACAGGCCATGGGGCGCTGGGCCTCACGCTGGCGGCCGGCAGCGCCTCGCTGCTGGCCGACCTGATGCAGGGGCGCACCCCTGCCATCGACGCGACGCCTTATCGCCCTAGGGCCTGTTAACGCTATTTGGAGCCTCACGTGACCCAGGAAACGGGCGCCACTAGGCCCGCAGCGTCTGGTTGAAGAAGTCGATGGTGCGCTGCCAGGCCAGCCTGGCGGCAGCCTCGTCGAAACGCGGCGTGGTGTCGTTGTTGAAGCCGTGCTGGGTGCCCGGGTACTTGTGCGCCTCGTACTTCACGTCGGCCGCCTTCAGCGCAGCCTCGTAGGCCGGCCAGGCGGCGTTGATGCGCTCGTCGTTCTCGGCGAAGTGGATGAGCAGCCGCGCCTTGATGCCGGGCACCTTGTCGGCCGGCGCCGCGTTGCCGTAGAAGGGCACCGAGGCATTGAGCTCGGGCAGCCGGGTGGCCAGGTAGTTGGCCACGCCGCCGCCGTAGCAGAAGCCCACCACGCCGAGCTTGCCGTTGCCTTCGGGGCGCGCCTTCAGCCATTGGGCCGCCGCGACGAAGTCTTCATAGGCCTTGGGCTGCTCGAGCTTGCCGAACAGCTCACGTGCCTTGTCCTCGTCGCCGGGGTAACCGCCCAGGCTGTACAGCGCGTCGGGCGCAAAGGCGACGAAGTTGTCGAGCGCGATGCGGCGGGTGATGTCCTCGATGTGCGGGTTCAGTCCGCGGTTCTCGTGCACCACCAGCACCGTGGGCAGCTTGCCGCTCGCCTTGGCCGGCCTCACCAGGTAGCCGCGGGCCTTGCCATGGCCCTGCGGCGACGCGTACTCGACGTATTCGGCCTTCAGGCGGCCGTCGTCGGGCCTGACCTTCTGCGCCGCAGCGAACTTGGGGCTCAGCGCCTCGAGCAGCGTGGCCGCCGTCACCCCGCCCACCGCGAACTTCGCGGCGCCGTCGAGGAAGCCGCGGCGGTCGATGCCGCCGTGCACGTACTTGTCGAACAGCCGCAGCACCTCGGGGTGGAAGTCGCTGGCCTTGCTGAGGGGCTTCGGATCGTCCTGCTGCGCCATCTTGGGTCCTCCATGTTGGGGGAGCCCTTTTACTCGACCGGCTTTGCCCCTGCCAAGCACAGGGCGCGCAACTTCACACTTCTTCGCAATGCCGGTGCGAATGGCGTTCAGCTCGGCTCGGCCAGCGCCAGCCCGACGTTGCCTTCGACGGCTGCCAGGCGCTGCCGCGCGGCCTGCGGGTCGATGTTCTTCATGATGGCCACGATGGCCACCTTCACCTGGTACTGGCTCGCCTCGAGCACGCGGCGCGCGGTCGCCTCGTCGGCGCCGGTGGCCCGCATCGTGAGGTGCAGCGCGCGGCGGTACAGCTTGCTGTTGGTGGGGTGCAGGTCCACCATCAGGTTGCCCCACACCTTGTGCAGCCGCACCATGATGGCCGAGGACAGCGCGTTGAGCGCCACCTTCTGCGCGGTGGCGGCCTTCAGGCGGGTACTGCCCGAGATGATCTCGGAGCCGGTGTTCAGCGTCACCGCCACTTCGGCGCCGCGGGTGAGCGGCGCATCAGGGTTGTTGGCGATGCCGATGGTGAGCGCGCCCGCGGCCCGCGCCGCCTGCAGCGCGCCGAGCACATAGGGCGTGGTGCCCGAGGCGGCCAGCAGGATCACCACGTCCTGCGGGCCCGGCTGCTGCGCCAGCAGGTCGGCCTCGCCGCGCGGGTGGTCGTCCTCGGCGCCTTCCACCGCCTCGAACATGGCCTGCCGCCCGCCCGCCAGCACGGCCACCGCGCGCGACTTGGGCCATGAGAAGGTGGGGAACAGCTCGACGCTGTCGAGCACGCCCAGCCGGCCGGAGGTGCCGGCGCCCACGTAGAGCAGGCGCCCGCCGCCGGCCACGCGCGGCAGCGCCGCCATCACGGCCGCGGCGATCTCCTCGCGTGCGTCGCGCACGGCCTGCAGCGCGTCGACCTGGTCTTCGACCAGCGCGTCGACCAGGTCGGTCACGTCGTACTGGTCGAGGTGCGGATGGCGTTCGCTGGGGGCTTCGGTTTTCAGCATCGTGTCGGTTCGTGTTGATCACCGGAAGGGCCCCGACAGCTTACGCCTGCAGGGCTCAGACCGCTGCGGTCCAGCGCAGCTCGGGGTAGTGATGGATCTCGCCGTTGCCCATCAGCGGCTCGAGATAGAAGTCGGTCTCGGGCCAGCGTTTCACCAGGTAGCGCACCGCGCGCGCGACGAACCCATGCGCCACCAGCAGCACCGACTCGCCGCCATGTTCGGCTTCCAGGCGCTGCAGGCCGGCCTGCACGCGCGCCACCACCTCGCGAATGGTTTCCGCCCCCGCAGGCGCCTCGTCCCACTGCATCACGACCTTGCGGGCGTACAGCTCCGGGTAGCGGGCCTGCGTCTCCTCGTGGGTCAGGGTCTCGAACACGCCGAAGTCGCGCTCGCGGAATTCGCTCATCGTGAGGATCGGCAGGCCGCGTGCCTGCGACGCCAGCGAGGCGGTCTGCTGCGCGCGCAGCAGCGGCGACGCGACGATGCGCGTGATGTCGGGCGGCAACCGCTGTGCCAGCATCTGCGCCTGCGTCCAGCCGAGCTCGTTGAGCGGCATGTCGGTGGAGCCCTGGTAGCGCATCTGCACGTTCAGGTCGGTTTCGCCGTGGCGCGCGAGGTAGAGGTGGATGGGGCGACTCATGCGGGGCATTTTGCGCGGGGCGCGGCCTCGCGGCGAGCGGGCCTCGATTGATGCATAGTCGGCGGCCGGCACCACGACTGACACCTCAGGAGAGCTCCCCATGCAACTCATCGGCATGCTCGATTCGCCCTATGTGCGGCGGGTCGCGATTTCATTGCAGCTGCTCGGACTGCCGTTCGAGCACCGCTCGATCTCGGTGTTTCGCACCTTCGACCAGTTCAAGGGCATCAACCCGGTGGTCAAGGCGCCCACGCTGGTGTGCGACGACGGCACGGTGCTGATGGACTCGACGCTGATGCTCGACTACGCCGAAGCCCTGGCCGCCGCCAAAGGCACCGGTCGCAGCCTGATGCCCGGCGCGCTGGCGCAGCGCCAGCAGGCGCTGCGGGTCATCGGCCTGGCGCTGGCCGCCTGCGAAAAGAGCGTGCAGTTCATCTACGAGCAGACCTTGCGGCCGGCGGAAAAGCAGCACCAGCCGTGGCTGGACCGTGTGCAAGGCCAGCTGCTGGCGGCCTGTGCCGCGCTCGAGGCCGAGGTGAAGCGGGTGCCGCTTGCGGCCACCAGCGACACCATCGACCAGGCCGGCCTCACCTGCGCGGTGGCCTGGCAGTTCCTGCAGCAGACGCGCCCGGGCCTCGTGCCGGTGGCCGACCATCCGGTGCTGCAGGCGTATTCGCAGCGTGTTGAGCAGCTGCCCGAGTTCGCCGCCGCGCCGCACGGCGACGGCACGGTGGCCGGGCGCGGCTGACGGCCTGGCGGCTCGCACGGCACGGCATGGATCCGGTGGTGGTGGCGTTGGTGGTGCTGGGCGCGGCGGTCGGCGGTTTCGTGCAGGGCCTCTCCGGCTTTGCCTTCAGCATGGTGGCCCTGTCGATCTGGGCCTGGGCGGTCGAGCCGCGCCTGGCCGCCGCGATGGCGGTGTTCGGCGGCCTCACCGGGCAGGTGCTGGCCGCCGTGACGGTGCGACGGGGCTTCGACCTGAAGCGGCTGCTGCCCTTCCTGGCGGGCGGCGTGGTCGGCATTCCGATCGGCGTGGCGCTGCTGCCGCACCTGGACGTCACGCTGTTTCGCGTGCTGTTCGGCTCGCTGCTGGTGACCTGGTGCCCGGTCATGCTGATGGCGCGCCGGCTGCCGCACCTGCAGGCCGGCGGGCGCTGGGCCGACGGCGTGGTGGGGGCCACCGGCGGGGTGATGGGCGGGCTGGGCGGCTTCACCGGTGCGGTGCCCACGCTGTGGTGCACGCTGCGCGGCTTCGACAAGGACGCGCAGCGCGCCATCATCCAGAACTTCAATCTCGCCGCGCTGGCCATGACGATGGCGAGCTACCTCGCCTGCGGCGTGATCACCCGCGACATGCTGCCCATGTTCGCCATCGTGGCGCCCGCCATGCTGCTGCCCGCGCTGCTGGGTGCGCGCCTGTACATCGGCATCAGCGAAGCGGCGTTCCGCAAGATCGTGCTGAGCCTGCTCACCGCCTCGGGCGTCGCCCTGCTGGCGTCGTCGCTGCCTGTGCTGCTGCAGCGGTGAGCGGCTCGGCGCGCTGCACATGAGCTTTCCTCATGTGCAGCGCCGATAAGGTTCGTTCCGCCGCGACCTGCCGGCTCATAAGGTGTGCTCTTCCCAACACCCGAACACGGGAGCACATCGAGCCATGAGCATCAGCGCCATCAACGTACGCAACCAGTTCCGCGGCAAGGTCCGCGAGATCATCGAAGGCCCGGTCGTCTCGGAGATCGACGTCGAGACGCCCGCCGGGCTGGTGGTCACCTCGGTGATCACCACCCGTTCGGTCAAGGAGCTCGGCCTCAAGGTGGGCAAGGACGTGATCGCACTGGTCAAGTCCACCGAGGTGTCGATCGCCACGCTATGAGGCGCCCTGTGTTTACCTGGATGTCGAGGGCCGAGCGCCGGGCCGCTCCCAAGCCGGCCCGCATCCCCCCGGGGGATCGGCCGGCGTACTCGCCGGACGAGGGGCAGACATCCCAGAGGGCCGAGCGCCGGGCCGCTCCCAAGCCGGCTCGCATCCCCCCGGGGGATCGGCCGGCGTACTCGCCGGACGAGGGGCAGACATGAGCGCACACGCTGTTCGCGTGCTCGTCGTGCCGGGCCTGCACGGCAGCGGGCCGGATCACTGGCAGAGCTGGCTGCAAGGCCACTACCGCCACGCCGTGCGGGTGGAGCAGGACGACTGGGCCACGCCCGACGTCGACCGCTGGGCCGAGCGGATCGCCGCCACGCTGCGCCGGCACAAGCCGGCCCGCTGGGTGGCGGTGGCGCACAGCTTCGGCTGCCTGGCGCTCGCCCGCTACGTGTCCCGGCAGGGCCGCGCCCAGCACCTGCCGGTGCGCGCGGCGGTCCTGGTGGCGCCTGCCGAGCCTGACAAGTTCGGCATTTCGGGCCTGCTGCCGTCGAGCCCGCTGCCGTTCGGCTCGGTGCTGGTGGGCAGCCGCAACGACCCGTGGATGCGCCTGGACCGCGCTCGCGAATGGGCCGGGTACTGGGGCAGCCAGTTCATCGACCTGGGCCATGCCGGCCATGTGAACCCGGCCTCGGGCTTCGGCCCGTGGCCCGGCGGCAAGGCGCTGGTCGAGCGGCGCATCCAGCTGCTGCAGCGCGAGCGGCGCTTCGAGCAGGCCCATGCCACCGAGCTGTCGTTCGCCATCTGAAGTGAAGCGCCGGCCCGCCCAATGTCGGAAACCGGATATGCATGGCCGTTTTCATTCGTTCGTCGCGCAGCCCCGGCTTCCTAGCATGCCGGTCATCTTTTCGTTCCCGACCTCGTCACCCCCATCATGAGCACCGCTTCCCGTTTCATCCGCCGAACGCTGGCCGCCGCGCTGGCCGTGGCCGCCGCCACCACCGGCGCGGCCTTCGCCAAGGACATCTCGCTGCTGAACGTCTCCTACGACCCGACCCGCGAGCTCTACCAGGAATACAACGCCGCCTTCGCGAAGCACTGGAAGGCCAAGACCGGCGACAACGTCACCGTGAAGCAGTCGCACGGCGGCTCGGGCAAGCAGGCCCGCTCGGTGATCGACGGCATCGACTCCGACGTGGTGACGCTGGCCCTCGCCTACGACATCGACGAAGTGGCCGAGCGCGCGAAGCTGCTGCCCGCCGACTGGCAGAAGCGCCTGCCGCACAACAGCTCGCCCTACACCTCCACCTACATCTTCCTGGTGCGCAAGGGCAACCCGAAGGGCATCAAGGACTGGGGCGACCTGGTGAAGCCGGGCGTGTCGGTCGTCACCGCCAACCCCAAGACCTCGGGCGGCGCCCGCTGGGGCTACCTGGCCGCCTACGGCTGGGCGCTCAGGCAGCCCGGCGGCAACGACGCCAAGGCGAAGGAGTTCATCAGCAAGCTGTTCGCCAACGTGCCGGTGCTCGACTCGGGCGCCCGCGGCTCCACCGTCACCTTCGCGGAGCGCGGCCTGGGCGACGTGCTGCTGGCCTGGGAGAACGAGGCCCACCTCTCGCTGAAGGAATTCGGCGCCGACAAGTTCGACATCGTCTACCCGCCCAGCAGCATCCTGGCCGAGCCGCCGGTGGCGGTGGTGGACAAGGTGGTCGACAAGAAGGGCACCCGCGAGGTGGCGACCGCCTACCTGCAGTACCTCTACACGCCCGAAGGCCAGGAGATTGCCGCGAAGAACTTCTACCGGCCGATCGATGCCAAGGTGGCCGCCAAGTACGCGAAGCAGTTCCCGGCGGTGAAGCTGTTCACCATCGACGACACCTTCGGCGGCTGGGCCAAGGCGCAGAAGACCCACTTCGCCGACGGTGGTGTGTTCGACCAGATCTACACCCGCAAGTAAGCGAGTCCTCGCGTCGCATGCCCCAGGCGCGCACCGGACACCCCGGAGCGCGCCCGGTCTTTTGTCGCAAAACGCATAACGATCGAACAAATCAGTTGTTCGGCGCTGGATAGCCCTTCCCTACGATGCGGGGCTCATCCAATTTCCGGCCGCCCGTTTGCGGGCCGAAACACCATGGCTTCCTCGTTCTCCCGCCGCTTCCTGCTGTCCACGCTGGCCGCTGCCGGCCTCGCACTGGCCGCTCCCGTCGTGCACGCCGGTGCGACCCTGCTCAACGTGAGCTACGACGTCGCGCGCGAGTTCTACAAGGAGATCAACCCGGCCTTCGCGCGCCAGTGGAAGCAGCAGACCGGCGAGGACCTCACGCTCAACCAGTCGCACGGCGGCTCGAGCAAGCAGGCGCGTGCGGTGCTCGACGGCCTCGAGGCCGACGTGGTGACGATGAACCAGTCGAGTGACATCGACGTGCTGGCCACCCGCGGCAAGCTGCTGCCCGAGGATTGGGCGAAGCGCCTGCCGAACAACGCGGCGCCCACCACCTCGGTCACCGTGATCCTGGTGCGCAAGGGCAACCCGAAAAAGATCGCCGACTGGACCGACCTCGCCAAGCCCGGCGTCAGCGTCGTGATCCCCAACCCCAAGATCACCGGCAACGGCCGCTACACCTACGTGGCCGCCTGGGGCTCGGTCATCAAGGCGGGCGGCAAGCCCGAGCAGGCGCGCGAGCTGGTGAAGAACATCTTCGCCAACGTGCCGGTGTTCGACGGCGGCGGCCGCGCGGCCACCACCACCTTCGCGCAGCGCCAGATCGGTGACGCGCTTGCCACCTTCGAGTCCGAGGTCAACCTCATCAAGGCCGAGTTCGGCGACAACTTCGACGTCGTCTATCCGAAGTCGACCATCCTGGCCGAGAACCCGGTGAGCGTGGTCGACAAGGTGGTCGACAAGAAGGGCACCCGCAAGCAGGCCGAGGCCTGGCTCAAGTTCCTGTGGACCGACGAGGCCCAGGAGATCGCCGCCAGGCACCAGCTGCGCCCGCGCTCGCCGGCGCTGCTGGCCAAGTACGCGAAGGACTTCCCCAAGGTCAACACCTTCACCATCGACGAAGTGTTCGGCGGCTGGACCAAGGCCCAGAAGGAGCACTTCGACGACGGCGCGATCTACGACCAGATCCTCGGTGCCGGCAAGCGCTGACCGCAAGAAGGCGCGCCGTCATGATCTTCTCGCGCACCCTGCTGCGCAGGCACAGCGTGCTGCCGGGCTTCGACCTGGCGCTGGGCTTCACGCTGCTGTACCTCTGCCTCATCGTGCTGGTGCCGCTGTCGGCGGCCTTCCTGAAGACCGCCACGATGACGTGGCCGGCCTTCTGGGAGGCGGTGGCCTCGCCGCGCGTGGTGGCCTCCTACCGGCTCACCTTCGGCGCGTCGTTTGCCGCCGCGCTGCTCAATGCCTTGTTCGGCCTCATCGTGGCCTGGGTGCTGGTGCGCTACGACTTCCCCGGCCGCCGCCTCGTCGATGCGCTGGTGGACCTGCCGTTCGCATTGCCCACCGCGGTGGCCGGCATCGCGCTCACCGCGCTGTATTCGGCCAACGGCTGGATCGGCCAGTACTTCGCGATGCTGGGCATCAAGGTCGCCTTCACGCCGCTGGGCGTGTTCGTGGCCCTCACCTTCATCGGCCTGCCGTTCGTCGTGCGCACGCTGCAGCCGGTGCTCGAAGACCTGTCGAAGGAGCTGGAGGAAGCCGCCGCCACGCTGGGCGCGAGCCGCTGGCAGACCTTCAGCCGGGTGATCTTCCCCATCCTCACGCCGGCGCTGCTCACCGGCTTTGCGCTGTCCTTCGCGCGTGCGCTGGGTGAGTACGGCTCGGTGATCTTCATCGCCGGCAACCTGCCGATGGTGTCGGAGATCACGCCGCTGCTCATCATCACCAAGCTCGAGCAGTACGACTACGCCGGTGCCACCGCCATCGCGGTGGTCATGCTGGTGGCCTCGTTCGTCCTGCTGCTGCTGATCAATGCGCTGCAGGCGTGGACGCGGCGCCGGCAAGGCGGGGTTTGAACAACCACATGAACACAACCACCTTGTCTGCCCCTGCAGCGGCCAACGCCGCGCCGCTGGCGCCCACCCGGCCCGCCACCACCGAGCCGGCCTGGGTGCGCCGCGCGCTCATCGCGGTGGCGCTGCTGTTCCTCACGCTGTTCCTGTTCGTGCCGCTGGTCGCGGTGTTCGTCGAGGCCTTCAAGAAAGGCTGGAGCGTCTACCTCGCGGCCATCGTGGAGCCCGATGCGCTGTCGGCCATCAAGCTCACGCTCATCACGGCGGCCATCGCGGTGCCGATGAATCTGGTGTTCGGCGTGGCCGCTGCCTGGACGATCGCCAAGTTCGACTTCCGCGGCAAGAACATCCTGCTCACGCTGATCGACCTGCCGTTCTCGGTGTCGCCGGTGATCTCGGGCCTCATCTACGTGCTGGTGTTCGGCCTGCAGGGCTGGCTGGGCGAATGGCTGCGCGACCACGACCTCAAGATCATCTTCGCCGTGCCCGGCATCGTGCTGGCCACGGTGTTCGTCACCTTCCCGTTCGTCGCGCGCGAGCTGATCCCGCTGATGCAGGCGCAGGGCCAGGAACAGGAAGAAGCCGCCCGCGTGCTCGGCGCCTCGGGCTGGCAGATGTTCTGGCGGGTCACGCTGCCCAACATCAAGTGGGCGCTGCTGTACGGCGTGATCCTGTGCAATGCGCGGGCGATGGGCGAGTTCGGCGCGGTGTCTGTGGTCTCGGGACACATCCGCGGCCAGACCAACACGATGCCGCTGCACATCGAGATCCTCTACAACGAGTACCAGTTCGCCGCCGCGTTCGCGGTGGCTTCACTGCTGGCCTTGCTGGCGCTGGTGACGCTCGTGTTGAAGTTCCTCGTCGAGCGACGGGTGAATGCTGCGAAGGAATTGCTGCAATGAAACACAGCCACCAGGCCGGGCGGGCCGCCGCGCCGGGCCGCCCCAAGCAAGGCCCGACCCTCTCGGAGGGTCGATCGACGTACTCGGCGAGCGGGGAGTCGGCATGAGCATCGAAGTCAGAAACCTCAACAAGCGGTTCGGCAACACCGTCGTCTGCGACAACCTGAACCTGTCGCTGCCCAGCGGCGAGCTCGTCGCGCTGCTCGGCCCGTCGGGCTCGGGCAAGACCACGCTGCTGCGCATCATTGCCGGGCTCGAAGTGCCCGACAGCGGCAGCGTGCATTTCCATGGCGAAGACGCCACCGGCACCGACGTGCGCGAGCGCCAGGTCGGCTTCGTGTTCCAGCACTACGCGCTGTTCGGCCACATGAGCATCTTCGAGAACGTGGCCTTCGGGCTGCGGGTGCGGCCCAAGGCCACCCGCCCGAGCGAAGCCGAGATCAAGAAGCGGGTCATGGAGCTGCTGGAGCTGGTGCAGCTCGACTGGATCGCCGACCGCTTCCCGCACCAGCTGTCCGGCGGGCAGCGCCAGCGCATCGCGCTGGCCCGCGCGCTGGCGGTGCAGCCCAAGGTGCTGCTGCTCGACGAGCCCTTCGGCGCGCTCGATGCGAAGGTGCGCAAGGAGCTGCGCCGCTGGCTGCGCCGCCTGCATGACGAGGTGCATGTGACGAGCGTGTTCGTCACGCACGACCAGGAAGAAGCCATGGAAGTGGCCGACCGCATCGTCGTGATGAACCATGGCCGCATCGAGCAGGACGGCCCGCCCGACCAGGTGTACGACCATCCGGCTTCGCCCTTCGTGCTGCAGTTCCTGGGCGACGTGAACCTGTTCCACGGCCGCCTGGGCCATGCGCCCGGCGGCGCCGCGGCCAAGGGCGAGGTGAGCTATGTGCGCCCGCACGAGCTGCAGGTGCTCGGCGCGGCCGAGGAGGGCACGCTGCCGGTGACCCTGTCGCAGACGCTCACCGTCGGGCCGCAGACCCGGCTGGAATTCAAGCGGGTCGACGACGGCAGCTATGTCGACGTGGAACTGCCGCGCGCCGAGTACAACGCGCTGCGCGAGCAGCTCGGCCTGCAGGCCGGCAGCACGGTGTACCTGAAGCCACGCAAGCTCACCCGCTTTGCGCCCGGCGCCGCCGAAGAGCAGAACGACCCGGCGGCCATGATCTGAGCCTGGAGGCGAGCACTCAGGCCGCGCCTTCCGGCGGCGTCCACCCCAGGCGCTGCAGCAAGGCCATCGCCGCCGCCGGCGCGCGTTCCTTCGCGCCGCTGATCATGTAGATGAACACCTCGCGCGACTTCGCGGTCGCCTTGGCCGGCGGGTCTTCCACCCGCGGCAGCTCCGCCGGCTCCTCGCCGGCAGCCCAGGCGCGGGCATGTTTCGCCCAGTCGTCCAGCGCCTTCGGGCCATAGCCGGTGGGCACGTCCGACTTCGTGCGCATCAGCCGCGCATAGACGAAGTCGCCGGTCACGTCCGAGAACGACGGGTAGTCGTCCGAGTCGGTGAACACCGTGCCCACCTTGTACTTGCGTGCGAGCGCGAGGTACTGCGGCACCAGGAAGCTTTCATGCCGCACGTCCATCACATGGCGCAGCCTGAAGCCGTCCACGTCGTGGGGCAGCAACTGCAGGAAGGCCTCGAAGTCCTCGGCCTCGAACTTCTTGGTGGGCATGAACTGCCACAGCACCGGCCCGAGCTTGTGCTTCAGCTGCGCGATGCCGCTGTCGATGAAGCGCGACACCGAGTCGCCCGCCTCGGCCAGCACCTTGCGGTTGGTGGCAAAACGCGAAGCCTTGAGCGAGAACACGAAGCCGTCGGGGGTTTCGTCGTGCCATTTCGCGAAGCTCTCGGGCTTCTGCGTGCTGTAGTAGGTGCCGTTGATCTCGATGGCGCTCAGCTGGCGGCTCGCATATTCGAGCTCGCGCTTCTGCGGCCAGCCCTTGGGAAAGAAGTTGTTGCGCCAAGGCTCGTAGGTCCAGCCGCCGACGCCGACGTGGATGTTGTTGAGCTGCGGCTTCCTGGTCGTGGCCATTGCGGTGCTCTCGCCTTCGGGTTGCAGGGCGCACATGATGCCAACTTGTTCACGCCCTTGCGTGGCGGACGGCCGAGCGGCCATGCACGCAGGCGTTGCAGATGGATACGATCGACACCGTCGATGACAAGGCACACCCGGACGAAAGCCGGGGTCGCAAAGCTTCCGGTCTAAAGCATCTCTTGCGAGGGGTGCCACGACAGCGGGGTTGCCGGTGCGGCCACGCACCGTGTCCTCCCACGGCAGCCGATGCAATGCGCCGGGTCTTCGAGCCATGCAAGCCCAGGAGACCTCGCCATGCTGCCTCTCACCGTTCGCCAGACCCTGCACAACGACGGCAGGTCGATCATCGTGACGGCCGTCGACCCCGACCAGCGGGAATTCGTCGGCGTCGCTCGCCGCCACGGCGAAGCGCAGGACCACGACTTCGTCTTCATGCAGGTCGACCGGGTGACGCTGATGGAATACGACCGCGGCCTGGTGGACCTGCGCACGGTGATGGACCAGCGCTGCTCGGGCATGGTGGTCGAGGCCACCGGCTATGGCGAACTCGACGAGGTGATGACCGGCGCCGTGGTGCACTCGGCCTTCGGCGAGCTGCCGATGCCGGGGCCGGTCGTCTCGTGCGACCTCGAACTCTGACCTGAGCTGACCTCCGAGGTCAGATCTCGAACAGCGCGCCGGGCTCCCGGTTGAGCGCCTGCTCGACCACCGGCCGCGTGAGCGGCGAGGCAAACGTCTCGATGAAGTCGTAGACATAGGCGCGCAGCCAGGTGCCGCGCCGCAGCGCCAGCCGCGTCATGTTCACCGCGAACAGATGGCGCGCATCCACCGCGCGCAGGTGCTGGTCGCGCTCCTCGTCGTAGGCGATGGAAGCGACGATGCCCACGCCCAGTCCCAGCTCCACGTAGGTCTTGATCACGTCGGCGTCCATGGCGGTGAGCACGAACTGCGGCGCGAGCCCTTGCTTGCGGAAGGCCTCGTCGATGTGGGTGCGGCCGGTGTAGCCCGCGTCATAGGTGATGAGCGGGTACTGCGCCAGCCGCTCGAGGGTGAGCGGCCCACCGCCCAGCAGCTCGTGCCCGGGCGGCACCACCACCGAGTGGGTCCAGCGGTAGCACGGCAGCGCCACCAGCGACTCGTATTGCGCGAGCGCCTCGGTGGCGATGCCCAGGTCGGCCTCGCCCTCGAGGAGCATCTGCGCCACCTGCCGCGGCGAGCCCTGGTGCAGGTTGAGCTGCACCTTCGGGTGGCGCGCGCGGAAGTCGCGCACCGCGGTCGGCAGGGCATAGCGGGCCTGCGAGTGCGTGGCGGCGATGGTGAGCTGGCCGTGGTCCTGCTGGTTGTAGTCCTCGCCGGCGCGCCGCAGGTTGTCGGCTTCCAGCAGCAGCCGCTCGACGATGGGCAGCACCACCTCGCCGGGCGGCGTGAGGCCGGTGAGCCGCTTGCCGGCGCGCACGAAGATGTCCACGCCCAGTTCTTCCTCGAGCTCGCGGATCTGGCGGCTCACGCCGGGCTGCGAGGTGTGCAGCGCGTTGGCCACCTCGGTGAGGTTGAAGCCGCGGCGCACCGCCTCGCGCACCGAGCGCAATTGCTGGAAGTTCATCGCGCGCCTGCTAGGCCTTGTTCGGCTGCGGCGTGAGGCGCAGGTAGGACGTCACCGCCCGGTAACCCTTCGGGAACTTCTGCCGGATGACTTCGGGGTCCTGCAGCGAAGGCACGATCACCACGTCGTCGCCGTCCTTCCAGTTTCCCGGCGTCGCCACGCTGTGGTACTCGGTGAGCTGCAGCGAGTCGATGACGCGCAGGATCTCGTCGAAGTTGCGTCCGGTGCTGGCCGGGTAGGTGATGGTGAGGCGGATCTTCTTCTGCGGGTCGATGACGAACAGCGAACGCACGGTGGCGGTGGTGCTCGCGTTCGGGTGGATCAGGTCGTAGAGCTCCGACACCTTGCGGTCCGCGTCCGCCAGGATCGGGAAGTTCACCACCGTGTTCTGCGTGGTGTTGATGTCGCCGATCCACTTCCGGTGCGAATCGACCGGGTCCACCGACAGCGCGATCACCTTGACGTTGCGCCGGGCGAATTCGTCCTTCAGCTTGGCGGTGAGGCCGAGTTCGGTGGTGCACACCGGGGTGAAGTCGGCGGGGTGCGAAAACAGCACCCCCCACGAGTCGCCCAGCCATTGGTGGAAGCGGATGGGCCCTTCGGAAGAGTCCTGCTCGAAGTCCGGGGCCGTGTCGCCCAGTCGCAAGGAAGCCATGAACCTTCTCCTGAATCGATATGCGATCGGAGCATTATCAAAAGCCTCGCTTATGCGATGAACGACAGATTGCTTCTATCCTTAGGCGGCAGCTGAATAAACCGGGCTCAGTCGGCCTCGATCTTCGACGTCTTCACCACCTGGCTCCAGCGGGTGTATTCGCCACTGGTGAAGTCAGCGAACTGCTGCGGGTTCATGAAGTCGGCCTTGGCGCCTTGCTCGGCGGCCTTCTGCTCGAAGGCCGGCGTGGCCAGGATCTTCGCGATCTCGCTGCTGAGCCGGTCGACCACCGGCTGCGGCGTTTTCGCCGGCACGAAGACGCCGAACCAGGAACTCGCATCCAGCCGGGGCAGCCCGGCTTCGGTGGCGGTCGGCACGCTGGGCAGCGAGCCCAGCCGCGCCTTGCCCGTCACTGCCAGCGCCCGCAGCTTGCCCGACTGGATGTGCGGCATGAACGGAGGCGGCGTGCCGAAGGTCAGGTCGATCTGTCCGCCCAGCAGGTCCTGCAGGGTCGGTGCCGTCCCCTTGTAGGGCACGTGCGTCATCTGGATGCCGGCCTGCTGCTCGAGCATGGCGCCGGTCACGTGCTGCAGCGAGCCGTTGCCGGACGATCCATACGTCAGCTTGCCGGGGTTGGCCTTGGCATAGGCGATCAGCTCGGCCATGGTCTTCACCGGCAGCCCGTCGCGCACCACGATCACCTGCGGCGCGCTCAGCACGTTGGCCACCGGCCGGAAGTCGGCGGTGCTCCACTGCGCCGGCTGCCGGCTCACGTGCGGCGTGATCACGTGGTAGCCGGAGTACTGCATGAGCAGCGTGTAGCCGTCGGCCTCGGCACGCTTCACGGCCACGGCGGCCAGGTTGCCGCTGGCGCCCGAGCGGTTGTCGACCACCACCGTCTGGCCCAGCGCCTTGCCCAGCGGCTCCGCGAGCATGCGCGCCGCGATGTCGGTGGTGCCGCCGGCCGCGGCCGGCACGATCATCGTGACGGTCTTGTTCGGATAGCCGGTGCCCTGGGCGGCGGCCGGCAGGGCGGCTGCCGCCAGCACGGCGCTGGCGGCGATGAGGTGAAGCAGCTGGGTGGCCATGGTGTCTCCTGAGGTCTCGTGATGCGCCGGAACGGTGGTGCGCATTGTTGAAACGCGCCCGCGGTCGCGGAATGACCGAAACGAGAGGCGAGCTTTCGCGAAACGCAAAAGCGATTGCGGGCAAACCCGCAGACACACCGCCGGCCGGCGGTGTCAGGCGAGGCGATGTGCGGGTTTCCATAGGAGGCTGGAGGCGCCATCGCTGACATCATCGAATGCCGTGAGGCCGCCCGAACCGGACCTGGGCCGCCGCCCCGAGACCGGTCCCAGCCCGCAGCGCCGAAGCGACACGTAGCAAGCGATGAAAAGGATCCACCTGGCCATCACCGCCGCCGTGTCGCGGGCCCCATCCGCAGCCGCGGCGCAGGCCGCCGGGCCGGTGGCCAGCCCGAGCCCGCAAAGGTGAAAGGCGCCTGCGTTCGATGGGTTTGCGTGCTGGCGGGCTCGCTGCAGCTCGTGTGTGCGCACGGCCTGGCCGCCCCCATCGACGACTGGCGCCAGCGTGCCGCCGCGGTGCGCAAGCTGGCCGACAACGACGCCCCGGCGGCGTACCAGCAGGCGCAGCGCCTGCATGCCGAACTGCCGTCCGACGCGCCCGCTGCCGATCGGGTGCGCGCGCTCAATCTGCTCGCCCGCCTGGGTGTCCACCTGGCCAGGACGTCCGAGGCCATGGCCCATGCCGAGCAGGCGCTGCACGAAGCGGTGGCCACCGGCGACCGCGCGGCCCAGGCCGAAGCCAACATGAACATCGGGCTCGCCGCGGTGAACCGCAACGACGTCGGCCGGCTGGTCGAGGTGACCGAGCAGACCCTCGCCGCACTCGAAGGGGTGGACCGGCCCGACCTGCTCGCCGAAGCCCTGTTCCGGGGCGCCCTGGTGTACCGCCGCGTCGGCCGGCTCGAAGAGGCGGTGACGATGGCGCTGCAGGCACAGGACGCGGCCCAGCGCTCGGGCGAGCCGCTGGTGCTGGCGTACGCCCATCACGGCCTGGCGGTTTCATACCTGCATAGCGGGCGCCGTGTCGAAGCGCTGCAGCAGGCGCAGGAGATGCTGCGCCAGGCGCAGGCCGCGAGTTCGAAGCTGCAGGAAGGCTATGCCCTCGTGACCCTGTTCGAGGCCACCTACCAGCGCGACGCCCCGACCGAGGCCGAGCGTTACCTCGACCAGGCCATCCAGACCTTCAGGGCCGTCGGCTCGCCCACTGCAGTGGGCGTTGCCCTGAACCTGCGGGCCGAAACGGCGCTGCGCGAAGGGCGGCTGAAGGAGGCGCTGGCCGCCAACGAGGAGGGGCGCTCCATTCTCAAGATCACACGGCTGCCTGCCGGCCTGTTCTTTTCAGCGCTGCAGCGCAGCCAGATCGAACAAAGGCTCGGGCGCCCGGCCGAAGCGCTGGCCGAAGCCGAAGATGCCTACCGCCGCGCGCTCGAACTGGCGCAGCCGCTGCACCAGTCGCTGGCGACGCGCCGGCTGGCCGAGCTGGCAGCGGCGGCCGGCGATGCGCCGCGTGCCTATCGCCTGTCCATCGAGGCCGCCGACCTGATGGTCAAGGCCAGCACCGAGCGCAGCGCCGAGCGGCTGCTGGGCGCCGCCCAGCGTCGCCGCGACGAGGCGCGCCGCCAGCAGCTGGCCGAACTGCAGCGCCGCGGTGAGCAACAGGCCGCCGAGCTGCGGGCGCGCGAACTGAGGCAGCGTTGGCTGTGGACGGTGCTGGCCGGCAGCCTGCTCGCGCTGGGCAGCACCGTGTTCTTCCTGATGCGGCTGCGCCGCTCGCGGGCCGAGGTGCGGGGCCTGGCGGACACCCTGGAGCAGCGGGTGCGCGAGCGCACCGCCCAGCTCGAACACGCGCAGCATGCGGCCGAGGCGGCCACCCGGGCCAAGAGCGAGTTCCTGGCCAACATGAGCCACGAGATCCGCACGCCGATGAACGCCATCCTGGGCATGTCGTACCTCGCGCTCCGGAGCGGGCTGGACGCGCGGCAGCGCAACTACATCGAGAAGGTGCATGGCGCGGCTGAGTCCTTGCTGCACATCGTCAACGACATCCTGGACTTCTCGAAGATCGAGGCCGGCAAGCTGGAGATCGAGAACATCGCATTCGAGCTGGGCGACGTGTTCGAGCAACTGGCCAACCTGCTGGCCATGCGCGCCGAGGAGAAGGGCCTGGAGCTGCTGTTCGTGCTGCCGCCGGACCTGCCCACAGCGCTGGTGGGCGACCCCGCGCGGCTGGGCCAGATCCTGCTGAACATGGGCAACAACGCCATCAAGTTCACCGAGTGCGGCGAGGTGACGGTAGCGGTGTCGCTCGTCAGCCGCGAGGCGTTGCACGCGACGCTGCGCTTCGAGGTGCGCGATACCGGCATCGGCATGACCGCTGGGGCGCGCGAGCGCCTGTTCCAGCCGTTCACGCAGGCCGATGCGTCGACCAACCGGCGCTACGGCGGCACCGGCCTGGGGCTTGCGATCTGCCGTCACCTCGTGCGGTGCATGGGCGGCGACATCGGCGTAGACAGCGAACCGGGCCGCGGCAGCTGCTTCCACTTCACGCTGCCCCTGGGTCTGCAGTCCGGTGAGCAGCCGGTCGCCGAGGCTGGCGGGCTGCGGGGTGCGCGGGTCCTGGTGGTGGACGATCATCCCGCCACCCGCGAGCTGCTGCAGGTATTGATGGTGTCGCTGGGCATGGAGGTCCAGGCCGCGGCCGACGGCGGGTCGGCGCTCGCCGCCGTCGCGCAGGCCGACGCGGCCGACCGCCCGTTCAAGCTGCTGCTGCTCGACTGGCGCATGCCGGGCATGGATGGCATCGAATGCCTGGCGCGGCTGGCGGGCGGCCGCCATCCGCCGCCGACCGTGCTGATGGTCACGGCCTTCAACCGCGACCAGGCCGAGCGCCAGCTGCAGGCGCGCGGGCTGCAGGTCGGGGCCTTGCTGCCCAAGCCCGTCACGCCCTCGACGCTGCTGGACGCCTGCCTCGTCGCGCTCGGCCGCCCGGCGGTGCACCACCGTCGCCTCGAACAGCGCCAGGAGCTGCTGCAGACGCGCCAGGCCGGCCTGGCCGGCAGGCGCATCCTGCTGGTGGAGGACAACTCCATCAACCAGGAGCTGGCCTGCGATCTGCTGCAGCGCGCCGGCATGGCCGTCGACGTGGCGGCCGACGGCCGCGAGGCGCTGGCCGCGCTCGACGATGCGCGCTACGACGCGGTGCTGATGGATTGCCAGATGCCGGTGATGGACGGCTACGCGGCGACGCGCGCGTTGCGTGAGCGCCCCGGGCTGCAGGACCTGCCGGTGATCGCCATGACCGCCAACGCCATGGCCGGCGAGCGCGAGAAGGTGCTGGCCGCCGGCATGAACGATCACGTGGCCAAGCCGATCGACGTGGACGAGCTGTTCGCCACGCTGGTGCGCTGGGTGCGACCGCCGGAGGCGCCCGCGGCGCCACCGGGGCTGGACCGCCAGGCCGGCCTGGCCGCGCTGAATGGCAACGAGGCCTTGTACCGGAGGCTGCTCGGCAAGTTCCGCCTGCATGAGGCCGATTTCGAGGCCCGCCTGCGCGATGCGCGTGCACGAGGGGACGCCGAGTCCGCCATACGCTGCGCCCACGATCTGAAGAGCGTGGCCGGCACGCTGGGCATGCCCGGCCTGCAGCGGGCGGCCCAGGCGCTCGAAGCGGCGCTGGTCGTCGTGCATGAGCAGGCGGCCGGCGAGGCGGCGATCGAGCCGCTGCTGCAGGACGTGATGCGGCAGCTGGAGCCGCTGATGCGCGCTTTGCCGCAGCCCGTGGCAGGCACCAGCGCTTAGCGGCAGCCTGACCGGCGGCCCGCAAGACCCGGGCGCCGCGCCGTCCAACCCTTGTTTCATGCAGTCCGAGGGGCGGCATCGACCGTTCGCCGGGCTGCCGCTTCCCGCGGTGGCGGCGGCTGCGCAGCATGCGCGCCTGCACAAGAACACCGGAGGAAAGGCATGGATCGAAGGAGCTTCTCGCTGTGGGCCGCCGCAGCCGCGCTGAGCGGCTGCGGCGGCAGCGACGAAGGCGATACCGCCGTGGTAGACGATGGCGGCGGCCCCGGCTCGGGCACCAGCGTGGTGAAGCACGTGGCCGAACCCAACCCCACCGGCCTGCGATGGGGTTTCTGGGAGGTCTACAACCAGCAGGCCGCCACGCTGGCGGCCGTGGGCCGGCGCCCCAGCGCGCGGGTGAGCTTCGACGGCTGGGCCGCCATCGAGCAGCGCCCTGGCATCCATACCTGGCCCGACCCGGCCCGTTATGCCGACACCCACCTGCATGGCGAAACCATCCTCGGTGCGGTGAACGTGAGCTTCAAGGTACCGGCCCACTACGCCGACGACATCACCGACGCCACCACGCGCCGCGCCGCCCTGGACTTCGTGCGTGCCTATGTGCAATGGCTGCTCGGCAACTTCGGCGCGGCCGTGCTCACCATCGACTACGAGATCGTCTCCAACTACCGGCTGCAGCAGCCGGGCAGCGAGCCGCGCGCGCAGGAGTGGGCGGCCTGGTACCTGGAAGCCGCCGCGGCCGCGCGCGAGGCTGCGGCGCAGCTGGGCAAGTCGGCGCTGCTCGCGCTGCAGCCCATCTTCAACGGCGACCCCTTCCTGGCCGACAGTCCCATCGCCAAGGGCGGCGCGCACAACCCCTGGCTGCGCGACGTGGTGGCAGCCTCCGACTACCTCGCGCTGGACACCTACCACCGCGACACGACGCGCCCGCTCACCGACGCGAACCGCACGCTGGAGATCATCCGTTTCTGGATCGACGAATTCGCCGGCGACCGCGAGGTGGTGGTCACCGAAAACGGCTTCTCCACCGCCGCCGACGGCGCCCCCGGCGTGCCGCTGGACCCGCGCAAGTACAAGGGCACCGAAGCGGAGCAGGCGGGCTACTACGCCGACCTCTTTCCCAAGCTGCTGGCGGCCAACCAGCGCAGCGGCGTGTTCCGCAACCGGCTGCGGGGTTTCCACATCTGGTCGATCACCGACAACCCGAAGGCCGATGACCTGGACGACCGCCACTTCGGTCTCGTCACTGCCGAAGGGCGTGACAAGCCCGCCGCACCGATCGTGCGCGCGGCCATCGCGCGGGCCGAGGCCGACCCCTTCCATCGCCCGTACCACACCGCCGCGCTGGACGGTCGCAACCTCGCCGACAAGCTGGCCGCCGGCAGCGAAGCGGTGAGCCTGTCGTTCGCCGAAGGCGACCGCTTCGAGTTCCTGCGCTGGCAGGGCAGCGGGCCGCAGTCGGCCGGCGAGGTGCGGCTGCAGGTGGCCTTCGCGACCCTGGGCAACCTGCTGGTCAACGTCAACGGCCATTGGCGGCTCGAGCAGAACCGTTCGGCGTTCGACATCGACATTTCGGCACACTACCGGCCGGGCGGGCCGAACGTGATCGACGTGCATGCCACCGCCCCCGCCTTCCCCGTGAACCAGCAAGTGCTGTCGCTGCGAGTTGTCTACGCCTGAGTCCTTTCCTGCCGACCGCTCCGACTCCGTCGCCGCCCCGCGCGCGCTGGAGGGCTATGCCGTGGTGCTGGCGCCGCTGGGGCTGGGCCTGGCCGCGCTGGTGGTGGCGCTGGCCACGCGCAACCCGCGGGTCGCGGTGTACCAGGTGCTGCCGGCGGTGCTGGCCATGCTGCTGGGGGGCGGCGCTGCGGCCCTGTGGCTGCTGCGCCGGCGTGTCCCGCTGTGGTTGCTGCTGCCCGGCGCGGCGCTGGCCACCTGGGCGGCCCTGGTGGCCACGGTGCTGGCCATGGCCACGCTGTACGGCCGGCCGATCGAGTACGTCTTTGCGCGGCCGGTGGTCGAGCGCGGCATGGTCGGCGCGCCGGTGCTTGGGGCCCTGATGGCAGCCGGCCTGTGGCTGCTGGAGCGGGCCCGGCAGCGCGAGCGCGCCGCCTGGGAGGCCGAACGCGCGGCCCGGGTGCAGCAACAGCAGCTGCAGCACGAGCGCACGCTGGCCCACCTGCAGCTGCTGCAGGCCCAGATCGAGCCGCACTTCATCTACAACACGCTGGCCAACCTGCGCCAGCTGGTGCGCACCGACAGCGCCCGGGCCCTGCAGATGCTCGACCACCTGATCCGCTACTTCAAGCTGGTGCTGCCGAGCTTTCGCGCCGACCGCCTGCCGCTGCGCGACGAGCTGGCGCTGGTGCAGGCCTACCTGGACCTGCTGCGCGAGCGCATGGACCGGCCGATGCACCTGGTGGCCGATGTGCCCGAGCCGCTGGCCGGGTTTGCACTGCCGCCGGGGGCGCTGCTGTGCCTGGCCGAAAACGCGGTCAAGCACGGGCTGCCCGAGGACGGCGAGGCGCTTTCGCTGCACATCGCCGCCCGCCTGGTGGGCGAGCACCTGCTGGTGACGGTGCGCGACAACGGCGGCGGCCTCGCCGCCGTGCCGCCAGGCGCGGCACGCGCAAGCGGCAGCGGCACCGGCCTCGCCAACCTGCGCGAGCGGCTGCGCCTCCTGCATGGCGACGCGGCCAGCCTGCAGCTGCACAATGCCCGCCCCGGCTGCGAGGCCGTGCTCACGCTGCCGTGGCGGGCGAGCTGAAAGGGAAAGAGGGGGAGGCCGCATGCGCGCACTGATCGCCGACGACGAACCGCTGCTGCGCGCCGAGCTGCGCGAGGCGCTGGCCCTGGCATGGCCCGAGCTGCGCATCGTGGCCGAGGCCGCCGACGGCCGGCGCGCGCTGGCGGCCGTGCTGGAGCACCGCCCCGAGGTGGCCTTCCTCGACGTGAACATGCCGCACCTGGACGGCATGGCCGCCGCGCGGCAGATGCGCGAACGCGGCTATGCCGGCGAGATCGTCTTCGTGACCGCCTACGACCAGCATGCGCTGCAAGCCTTCGAGGCGCGTGCCATCGACTACCTGGTGAAGCCGCTGGAGCCGGCTCGCCTGGGCGACACGGTGACGCGGCTGAAGGCACGCCTGGCCGGCCTGCCGCAGGCTGCCGCCCTGCCGGCGGCAGAGGCGGCGTCGCCCTGGCTGCGGGTGACGCGCGGCACACAGACGCAGCTGCTGCGCCTGGAAGACGTGGCCTGCCTGCGCGCGGTGCCCGGCTACACCCAGCTCGTCACCCGTGACGGCGAGCACCTGGTCGAGCTGCCGCTCAAGGCGCTGCAGCCGCGCCTGGACCCGCTGGCCTTCGTGCAGGTGCACCGCGCGGCCATCGTGAACCTGCACTTCGTGGCGCGCATCGTGCGCGACCGCCCGGGTCACTGCGTGGTGGAGCTCAAGCACGGGCTCGGGCAGGTGGAGGCGAGCCGCGCCGGCGCCGAGTTGCTGCGTTCGCTGTAACCGGCCGGCGGGGCGCTACGCCTCGCGCAGGCAGTCCACGATCTTCAGCCGCCCGGCCCGCCAGGCCGGGATGAAGCCGCCCACGAAACCCATCACCAGCGAAAACGCGAGCGTCTGCACCGCGATCGCCGGCGTGAGCTTGAACTGGAAGGCCAGCTCGGAGAAGGTCTGGAAGTTGGTGGTCGAGATGTTCACCGCCTGCATCAGCGAGGCGGCGGCCAGCCCGGCCACGCCGCCCACCAGGGCCAGCAGCAGCGACTCGGCGAGAAAGGCCGTGAGCACCGCGCTGCGCCGGAACCCGAGGGCGCGCAGCGTGCCGATCTCGCCCACGCGCTGGGCCACCGCGGCAAACATGGTGATCATCGCGCCCACCACCGCGCCGATCGAGAAGATGATGGACAGCGCGAGCCCCAGGTAGCGGATGAAGGTGGCCAGTGCGCGCGACTGCTCCTCGTAGAACTGCCGCTCCGGCTTGGCGTCGAGCGACAGCCGGGGGTCGGCTTCGAGCGTGGCCCTGGCCCGCTCGAACTGGCCCGCATCGGCCAGCCTGAAGATCACGCTCGAATACGAGTTGCGCCGGAAGGCCTGCATCATCTGGTCGGCATCGCCCCAGATCTCGGAATCGAAGCCGGTGCGGCCGGCATCGAACACGCCCACCACCGTCCAGTCGCGCCCGGCGAAGCGCAGCGTCTCGCCCAGTGCCGCGCCGCTGAAGCCGCGCGCGATCGCGCTGCCGGTGACGATCTCGCTGCTGCCGGGGCGGAACGGCCGCCCTTCGACCAGCCGCACCTGCGGCCGCAAGGCAAACCCCAGCCCGGAGGTGCCGCGCACCGTCACGTTGCTGGGCTTGCCGCTGCCGCGCTTGGGCAGGTTGTTCAGCACCACCGGCTCCTTGGAGACGATGCGCCGGCCCTGCCCGTCGGTCGCGATGCCGGCCAGGCTCTCGACGATGGCGGCCTGCTCGCGGCTCACGCCGGAGTTGATCTCGGCGCCCGCGCCCTTGCGCAGCACGATCACGTTGTCCGGCTGCCCGGTGGCCACCAGCGTGGCCTTGATGCCCTCGCTCATCATCAGCACGGTGGCGAACACGTAGACCACCAGCGCCATGCCGCCGGCGGTGAGCGCGGTGGTGACGCGGCGCACCCAGAGGTTGCGGGCGATGTAGCTGAGGGGGAGGGGTTTCATCGCTTCACCGCGCTACGCCACGTGCCTCAACCCCTGCACGATGTCGATGCGGCTCATCTTCCACGCAGGCCAGGCTGCAGCCACCACGCCCACGACCAGGCAGGCCCCAAGCTGCAGCGCCTGCGTCAGGGCGCTCACCTCGAACACCGGGAACAGCGTGCCCACCGCGTTCTTGAACGCGGCCGCCACCGGTAGCGTGACCAGCAGCCCCAGCCCGCCGCCGAGCAGCGCGATCAGCAGGCTTTCGCCGAACAGCAGCTTCACCACGAAGCCCGGTGAAAAGCCCAGGGCCTTGAGCGTCGCGTATTCGGCCAGCCGCTCGCGGGCCGTCATCGTCATGGTGTTGGCCATCACCGCCATGATGATCACCACGATGATGAAGCTCACCGCCTGCACCGCCACCAGGATGGCCTCGCTCATCGACACGAAGCTCAACTGGAACGCGCTCTCGGTTTCGGTCAGGGTTTCGGCCAGCGAGTTCTTGAAGAGCCCGTCCACGCGCAGCGAGACGGCGGCGGCGTTTTCGGGCTGGTCGATGCCCAGCACGTACACGCCCACGAAGTCGACGTTGCGCGCCGTCTTCACACGGGCACGGAAGGTCTCGGTGAGGTACTTCCAGTGGAACAGCATCTGCTGCTCGTCGGTCTTGGCCTCGGCGCCGTCGTAGATGGCGCGCAGCGTGAAGTTCCAGGTGCCGGGGTAGATGGTGCCCTTGAGCGGGATGGTGTCGCCGACCTTCCAGCCGAACTTGTCGGCCAGCTTGCGGCCCACCATCGCGCCCTGGCGGTCGCGCAGGAAGGCCTGCCGCTCGCCGTCGCTGATGCGGTACTCCGGGTAGAGCGCGAGGTAGGTCGGCGCATCCACCGCGAACTGCGCGAAGAAGTTGCGCGGCTCGATGTAGATGCCGCCGAACCAGTTGGCCCACGACACGCTGCTCACGCCGTCGACCGCGCGGATTCGCTCGGCATAGTGCAGCGGCAGCGGAAAGGTGAGCGAGATGGCGCTGCGGGTGACCAGCCGGGTGCTGGAGCTGGCCTCCACGCCGGCGTACCAGGCGTCGACGATGGTGCGCAGCAGGCCGAAGGCGCAGATCGCCACCACCAGGCCCACCATCGTGAGCAGGGTGCGCAGCTTGTGGCGGAAGGCGTTCTTCAGCAGCAGCTTGAAGAGGAACATCGCCGCTCCGGTTTTCCGTTCGCGTCAGGCCGGGCCGGCCTCGCCGTCGGGCACCAGCACGCCTTTCTCGAGGTGCACCAGCCGCCGCGCCCGTGCCGCGGCCTTGGGGTCGTGCGTGACCATGACGATGGTCTTGCCCAGCTCGGTGTGCAGCTCGTCCATCAGGCGCAGCACCTCCTCGCCGGTCACCCGGTCGAGGTCGCCTGTGGGCTCGTCGGCGACGATGAGCATGGGGTCGGTGACGAGTGCGCGTGCAATCGCCACGCGCTGCTGCTGCCCGCCCGAGAGTTCGTTCGGGTAGTGGTCCATGCGGTCGGCCAGGCCCACCGCGTCGAGCGTGGCTTCCACGTGTTCGCGGCGCTTGCGGGCCGACAGGCCGGTGAGCAGCAGCGGCAGCTCCACGTTCTCGAAGGCGGTGAGCACCGGCATCAGGTTGTAGAACTGGAAGATGAAGCCCACGTTCGCCGCACGCCAGTCGGCCAGCTCGCCTTCGCTCAAGGTGGCGATGTCCACGCCGCCGATCTCGATGGTGCCGCTGGTGGGCTTGTCGATGCCGGCGATCAGGTTGAGCAGCGTGCTCTTGCCCGAGCCGCTGGGGCCCATCAGGGCGATGAACTCGCCGCGCTGCACGTCGAGGTCGACGTCGAGCAGCACCGGGATCTGCTGTCCGCCGCGCTGGTAGGCCTTGCGCAGCGACCGGATGCGGATCATGACGACCCCCTGCTCGTCGCTTGCGCCTGGCATCGCGCAGGCATGTTCACTTTGCAGCCACCGCGACCTTGGTGCCGGCCTGCAGCTTGTCGGCCGGCTTGAGCACCAGCTGCTCGCCCGACTTGAGCGCGCCCGACACCTCGAGCACGTCGCCCAGCCTGCGGCCCGGCGTGACCTGCACCGCCTCGAGCACCTCGTCTTCGCCCTGCCTGGCCAGCCGCAGCACCACCTTCGCGCCGCCGCGTTCGGTCACAGCCTCCGGGTTCACCGCCAGCACCGGGCGCTGGTCGGCATCGGTGGCGGGCTGCGACAGGAAGGTCACCTTCGCGCTCATCTCCGGCAGGATCCGCGTATCGAGCTTCTCGAAGCGGATCTTGGTCATGACGGTGGCCTTGGCCCGGTCCACCGTGGGCACGATGCCGCCCACCTGGCCGCGAAAGCGCACGTCGGGCAGCGCATCGAGCGTGATCTCGACCGGCTGGCCGATCCTCGCCTTCGACAGGTTGCTCTCGGACACATCGGCCTCCACCTCCAGCGTGCTCATGTCGGCCATGGTCACCACCGCGCCCTGCGAGCCGGCCGCGCTGGAGAACGGCGTGATGATGTCGCCCACGTTGGCGTTCTTCACCAGCACCACGCCGTCGAAGGGGGCGCGGATCTCGGTGAAGTTCTCGTTGACACGCTGCACGTTGACCTGCGCACGCGCCTGCGCGAGCCCGGCCTCGGCCGAGGCCACGGCGGCCCGCGCAGCGTTGGCACGGGTGAGCGCCGCATCCACGGCCTGGGGCGACACGAAACCCTGTGCCTGCAGGCCCTGGGTGCGCCTGAGTTCGGCGTCGGCGTTGGCCGCTTCCACTTTCGCCTGTGCCAGCGCCGCTTCGGCCTGGCGCACGCCGGCCTGCGCAGTGGCAATGGCAGCCTGCACGTCGCTGGCGTCGAGCCGCGCGATCACCTCGCCCTTCCTGACCTGCGAGCCTTCGCGTACGTTCAGCTCCAGCAGCCGGCCGGTGGCCTTGGAGGCGACCGCGGCGCGCCGCTGCGCCACCACATAGCCGGACGCGGTGAGCTGCGCGTACTGCATCGACGGGTAGCTGGTCAGCACGGTGGTGGTCTGCACCTCGGCCTTGCGCGGCGCGAAGGCGAGGCCGGCGGCCGCCAGCAGCACCAGCGCTCCGACGATCCACTTCCAGCGCCCGCGGCGCCGGCGTGCCGGCGCGAGGCCGGTGCGATCGATGCGCAGTTGCGACAACTTCGAGGCAGCGGCGGAAGGCTGGTCTTCGTCGGCCATGGCGTTGGGAGCGAGGCGGTGGAGGCGGTGCGATTGTGCACAGGCCCGCCCGCGGTTGCACTTTGTCATCCCTGCATACACCGCTCTCGAGCAAGCTGGGCTGCCTATGCAGGACAACTTCGCGCAACAGAACAACGACAGTGCCGCACCTCGGCGTCAACGGCTCGCCCTGGGCTGGCTGGTGGTGGCCGTGCTGGCCTTGCAGGCCTGCGGCGGCGGTGACGACAACGCCAACGCGCCGCCTCCGGCGAGCGGCGGCCCGACGCCGACCCCGGCGCCAGGCCCGACACCGACCTCGAGCCCGAGCCCGAGCCCGAGCCCCGCACCCCCGGCCGCCCATACCTGCGGCCTGTCGAACTTCCAGTCGCAGATGCTGCAGCTGGTGAATGCACGGCGTGCTGCCGGGGCCAGCTGCGGCAGCCGCGGCAGCTTCGCCCCGGCCACGGCCCTCACGTGGAACACCCGGCTCACCGATGCGGCCTACGGCCATTCACGCGACATGGCCGACAACAACTACTTCTCGCACACCAGCCTCGACGGCCGCACGCTCGGCCAGCGGGTCACGGCTGCGGGCTACAACTGGTCGGCGCTGGGCGAAAACATCGCCGGCGGCCCGAGCACGGTGCAGCAGGTGGTGGACGGCTGGATGGCGAGCGACGGCCACTGCGCCAACATCATGAGCGCCAGCTTCACCGAGATCGGCGTGGCCTGCGCGAGCAACGCGTCGAGCCAGTGGGGCCGCTACTGGACCATGGACCTGGCCCGGCCGCGATAGCCTGCGCCGCGCGAGGCGCTGGCAGCCCCCACGTTGAACACGGACACCACCTCGGCCAGACGGCGGGCCTGCTCGCTCATCGCCGCAGCCGCGGCGGCCGACTGCTCCACCAGCGCGGCATTCTGCTGCGTCATTTCGTCGAGATGGTTCACCGCCTGGTTCACCTGGCCGATGCCGTCGCGCTGTTCGGTGGCTGCCGAGGAGATCTCGCCCATGAGGTCGTTGACCCGGCGCACGCTGTGCACGATCTCCTGCATCGCCGCGCCGGCCTCCCCGACCTGACGCGAGCCGGTCTCGACCGTTTCGACCGAGGCGGTGATGAGCGTCTTGATCTCGCGTGCCGCCTGCGCGCTGCGCTGGGCCAATGCGCGAACCTCGTTGGCCACCACGGCGAAGCCGCGGCCCTGTTCGCCGGCACGTGCGGCCTCCACGGCGGCGTTGAGCGCCAGGATGTTGGTCTGGAAGGCGATGCTGTCGATGACGCCGATGATGTCGCTGATGCGTTTGGATGCGTCGGTGATCTGCTGCATGCTGGCCACCGCCTGGCTCACCACGTCGCCGCCGCGCGCCGCGGCGTCGGCCGCGGTGGTCGCCAGCTGATTGGCTTGGGCGGCCGTGTCGGCCGACTGGCTCACGGTGCCGTTGAGCTGCTCCATGCTGGCCGCGGTCTGCTGCAGGTTCGAGGCCGTCTGCTCGGTGCGTGAAGAGAGGTCCTGGTTGCCGGAGGCGATCTGCGCCGATGCGGTGGATACCGAATCCACGCCGTTGCGCACGTCGCACACCACGCCGTGCAGCTTGTCCACCATGGTGCCCAGCGTGCGCTGCAGATCGGCGATCTCGTCGTGCCCGTTCACCTGCAGGCGCTGCGTCAGGTCGCCGGCCGCCACGGCCTGCGCCAGCCGCACCGCGTCGCCCAGGGGCCGCGTGATCATGCGGGTGATGGCGAATGCCAGCACGGCGCCGGCCAGCATCGAAACGGCGAGCAGGCCGATGATCATCAGCCGGCTGTTCGCATGGATGCGGTCGCCGGCCTCGGCGGCGGCCTGCGCGCCCCTTTCGTTGAGGTCGGCCAGCTCGCGCAGGGTCTGCTGCGCAGCGGTGTACTTCGGCACACCTTCCTGCAGCAAGGTGATGCGTGCGGCGTCGTGCTGCCCGCCTTCGGCCTGCGCCAGGAAGGTCTTGCTGGCGCTCAGGTAGTCCTGCCACTCGGCCTTGAAGCGCTCGTACAGCGCACGCTCATCGGGCGAGCTGATGAGCGGTTCATAGGCCGCCTCGTAGCGTCCGTACTGCGCCAGCGCGTCATTCATCAGCGCCACCGCTTCTCGCGCCTTGACGGGGTCGCCCAGCTCGGCTTCGAGCCGGAATTCACGCTGGCGATAGCTCGTGACCGCCTGCGCCATGCTCAGCGTGTGCTTCACCGACGGCAGCCAGTTGGTCGCCATTTCGGCGGCGGCGTCATTCACACGGCCGAGCTGGAAGATGGAAAACAGACCGCTGGCGACCATCAGGATCAACACGGCGGCAAACGCAGCGCCCAGCTTGGCGCCCACCGGCATACGGCTCATCAGGCTCATGGGAAGGATCTCGCGAATCAGAGGATTTATGGGTCCGCCCCGCCGTCGCGGCAGGGTGAGAGACAGGCCATATCGGCGGCTCGCGAGGCCGGCTTGATGACTGTTACGTGAGCGCTTGCTCCAGAGAAGGGGCAGCAGGTGTGAAGGTTCTTGTCAGTCGCGGCGGGCGATGAAGCCGCCGCCCAGGCACACGTCGCCGTCGTACAGCACGGCCGACTGCCCCGGCGTCACCGCCCACTGGGGCTCCTGGAAGGCCAGTTCGAAGGCGCCGTTGGCGCCGGCCTTCAGCACACAGGCCGCGTCGGCCTGGCGGTAGCGGGTCTTGGCCGCCATCGCACCCGGCGCGGGCGCTTCGCCGGCCACCCAACTGGCCTCATCGGCAGCGAGTTCCAGGCTCTGCAGCCACGGGTGGTCATGGCCCTGCACCACGTACAGCGTGTTGTTCTCGATGTCCTTGCGCGCCACGAACCACGGCTCGTGTTCACCGCCGCCGCGAGGCGCGCCCTTTTCCTTCACGCCGCCGATGCCGATGCCCTTGCGCTGGCCCAGCGTGTAGAACGACAGCCCCACGTGTTCGCCGATCACGCGGCCGCGGTCGTTGCGGATCGGCCCGGGTTGGTTGGCCAGGTAGCGGTTGAGGAACTCGCGGAACGGCCGCTCGCCGATGAAGCAGATGCCGGTGGAGTCCTTCTTCTTCGCATTGGGCAGGCCGATCTCGGCCGCGATGCGCCGCACCTCGGTCTTGCGCAGCTCGCCCACCGGGAACAGCGTCTTCGACAGCTGTGCCTGGTTGAGCCGGTGCAGGAAGTAGCTCTGGTCCTTGCTCGCATCCAGCCCCTTGAGCAGCTCGAAGCGGCCGTCGCGCTCGCGCACCCGGGCGTAGTGGCCGGTGGCGATCTTCTCGGCGCCCAGGCGCATCGCATGGTCGAGGAACGCCTTGAACTTGATCTCGGCGTTGCACAGCACGTCGGGGTTGGGCGTGCGGCCGGCCTGGTATTCGCGCAGGAACTCGGCGAACACGCGGTCCTTGTATTCGGCCGCGAAGTTCACGTGTTCCATCTCGATGCCGAGCACGTCGGCCACCGAAGCGGCGTCGAGGAAGTCCTGGCGCGACGAACAGTATTCGTCGTCATCGTCGTCTTCCCAGTTCTTCATGAAGATGCCGACGACGTCGTATCCCTGCTGCTTGAGCAGGTGGGCGCTCACCGCGGAGTCGACGCCGCCGCTCAAGCCGACCACCACGCGTTCCTTCGTTGATTCCTTCGTTGCCATGGGGCGCGATTTTAGGAAGTGCCCGCCCGGGCGGCCCCGCACCGCCTCCATGGCCCCACGGCGCGGCCGAACGGGCACGGCTTGTGCCGCGGAAGTCGGGTCCTAAACTGTACTGAGCACTTCACCGGAGCCCCCCATGCCCGCTGCACCCAAGCAAGAAGAAGTGGTCGCCGTGCTCAACCGGCTGCTGGAGGCCGAACTGGCCGGCGTGGTGCGCTACACGCACTATTCCTTCCTGGTGTTCGGCTTCGGCCGCATTCCCATCGTGGGCTGGCTGCGCGAGCAGGCCAACGAGTCGCTGCTGCATGCGCAGCAGGTCGGGGAATGGATCACCACGCTGGGCGCTTACCCGTCGCTGGCGATCGGGCCGCTCCTGGATTCGCACCAGACCGACGTCGGCGCGATGCTGCGAGAGTCGCTCGAAGCCGAAGGCAACGCGCTGCGCCTGTACCGCGACCTGCTGGCGCTGGTGGAGGGCCACTCGGTCGGGCTGGAGGAATTCGCCCGGCAGATGATCCACGCCGAGGAGATGCACGCGGCCGAGGTGGACAAGATGCTGCGCAAGCCCGGGCAGCTGGCGGCGTTTGCGCCGCCGCCTTGATCGGCCGGGCCGCCGACATCAAAGTGCAGGCCGCTTGATCTCCGGGTCGAAGACGGTGGGATCGGTGGTCAGCAGTTCCAGCGGGTAGCGCTTGCCCGCCAGGTAGTCCTCGACGCACCGCAGCACCAGCGGGCTGCGGTGGCGCCCGGTCGATGCCCGCACCTCGTCGGCGGTCAGCCACAGGGTGCGCACGATGCCGCAGTCGAGCACCCAGCCCGGCGCCGGCTCGCTGACGGCGCCGCAGAACGCCAGGCGCAGGTAGGTCACGTCCTCACCGGTGGCTTCGCGGCGAAAGCGCGACAGGTACACCCCCACCAGCGCCTGCGGCTGGAACACGCAGCCGGTTTCCTCGAGCGCCTCGCGCACCACGCCCTGCTCGGGCGACTCGCCCGGGTCCAGGTGGCCGGCCGGGTTGTTGAGCTTCAACCCCTCCGGGGTTTCTTCCTCGACCAGCAGGAAACGGCCGTCCTGCTCTATCACGGCCGCGACAGTGACACTGGGTTTCCATCGCTCTTCGGTCATGGGGCGCATGGTAGCCACGCCCGGCAGCAGGCGCTCCTTCGGGGGATTGCATGCACGACGGTCACAACTGCTGAAAGTGCACACCCCCGCCGGAACTGCCGCATTCTTTGTGTAAGCTCCGCGCAAGTCAGCGTGCTGCCTCAAGAACCAGGAGGGTTTGATGCTCATCGGAGTACCGCTCGAAACAGCGGCGGGTGAAACTCGTGTTGCCGTAACACCGGAAACCGCCAAGAAACTCAAGGCCCAGGGGCACGTCGTGCGCATTCAGTCGGGCGCCGGCACGGCAGCCGCCGCGCCCGACGAGGCCTACACCGCGGTGGGCGCCGAGATCACCGACGCTGCCGGCGCCCTGGGTGCGGACCTGGTGCTCAAGGTGCGTTCGCCCGGCGCGGCCGAGCTGGCGCAGATGAAGCCGGGCGCGGCGCTGGTGGGCATGCTGAACCCGTTCGACCGCGACGGTCTCACCGCGCTCGCCAATGCGAAGCTGACCGCCTTCGCGCTGGAGGCGGCGCCGCGCACCACGCGCGCGCAGAGCATGGACGTGCTGTCCTCCCAGGCCAACATCGCCGGCTACAAGGCCGTGATGATCGCGGCCGACAAGTACCAGCGCCTGTTCCCGATGCTCATGACCGCCGCCGGCACGATCAAGGCGGCCCGCATCGTGATCCTGGGCGTGGGCGTGGCCGGCCTGCAGGCCATCGCCACCGCCAAGCGGCTGGGCGCGGTGATCGAGGCGTCCGACGTGCGGCCTTCGGTGAAGGAGCAGGTCGAGTCGCTGGGCGCCAAGTTCATCGACGTGCCCTACGAGACGGCCGAGGAGAAGGAGGCGGCCGAAGGCGTGGGCGGCTATGCGCGCCCCATGCCGCAGAGCTGGCTCGACCGCCAGAAGGTCGAGGTGGCCAAGCGCGTGGCGGCGGCCGACATCGTCATCACCACCGCGCTGATTCCCGGACGTGCCGCGCCGGTGCTGGTGACCGAAGAGATGGTCAGGAGCATGAAGCCGGGATCGGTGATCGTGGACCTGGCCGCCCCGGCCGGCGGCAACTGCCCGCTCACCGAGGCGGGCAAGACGGTCATCAAGCACGGCGTCACCCTCGTGGGTGAGACCAACCTGCCGGCGCTGGTGGCGGCCGACTCGAGTTCGCTGTATGCCCGCAACGTGCTGGACTTCCTGAAGCTGGTGCTCGAGAAGGAAGCTGCCGCACTCAAGATCGACCTCGAAGACGACATCGTGAAGGCCTGTCTGATGTGTCGTGACGGCCAGCTGCTGAGGGCCTAGGGCGCCGCCATGAACCGCATCATGCTGCGCGCGAAGCTGCATCGCGCCACCGTCACCGAAGCCGACCTGCACTACGAAGGCTCCTGCGGGATCGACGAGGACCTGCTCGAGGCCGCCGACATGCACGAGTTCGAGAAGATCGAGCTCTACAACGTCAACAACGGCGAGCGGTTCTCGACCTACATCATCAAGGCGCCGCGTGGTTCGGGCGTCATCTCGCTCAATGGCGCGGCGGCACGCAAGGCGCACGTGGGCGACCTCTTGATCATCTGCACCTACGCACCGATGAGCGACGACGAGGCCCGCAAGTTCAAGCCGCGTGTCGTGCTGCTCGGCGAGAACAACCGCATCAGCGAAATCAAGAAGATCTAGGAGCCACCATGGACGCGATCAGTCCGACGATCATCAACCTCATCATCTTCGTGCTCGCCATCTACGTGGGCTACCACGTGGTGTGGACGGTCACGCCTGCGCTGCACACGCCGCTGATGGCGGTGACCAACGCCATCTCGGCCATCGTGATCGTGGGCGCCATGCTGGCGGCCGCGCTCACCGAAACCGGCCTCGGCAAGAGCATGGGCGTGCTCGCGGTGGCGCTGGCGGCGGTCAACATCTTCGGCGGCTTCCTCGTCACGCGCCGCATGCTCGAGATGTTCAAGAAGAAGGACAAGCCTGCCAAGGCCGCCGAGGGGAGCAAGTGATGAGTCTCAACATCGTCACCCTGCTCTACCTGGTTGCGAGCATCTGCTTCATCCAGTCGCTCAAGGGCCTGTCGCATCCGACCACGTCGATCCGCGGCAACGTGTTCGGCATGGTCGGCATGACCATCGCGGTGTTCACCACCGCGGCGCTGATCCTGAAGCTCGCGCAGATGGCGGGCCAGAACGGGCTGGCCGGCATGGGCTGGGTGCTGCTGGGCCTGCTGGCCGGTGGTGCCTACGGCGCCTGGCGCGCCAAGACGGTCGAGATGACCAAGATGCCCGAACTGGTGGCCTTCTTCCACAGCATGATCGGCCTGTCGGCCGTGTTCATCGCGGTGGCGGCGGCGGTCGAGCCGTGGGCCTTCAACGTCACCGTCAAGGGCGGCGCCATTCCAGTGGGCAACCGGCTGGAGCTGGCCCTGGGCGCGGCCATCGGCGCCATCACCTTCAGCGGCTCGGTCATCGCCTTCGGCAAGCTCTCGGGCAAGTACAAGTTCCGCCTGTTCCAGGGCGCGCCGGTGGTGTTCAAGGGCCAGCACCTGCTGAACCTGGTGCTCGGCCTGGCGATGCTGTTCTTCATCGTCGGCTACACGGTCAGCGAAGCGAAGATCGACTTCTGGCTGCTGCTGGCCATCGCCTTCGTGCTCGGCGTGCTGATCATCATCCCGATCGGCGGTGCCGACATGCCGGTGGTGGTGTCCATGCTCAACAGCTACTCGGGCTGGGCGGCCGCGGGCATCGGCTTCTCGCTCAACAACAGCATGCTGATCATTGCCGGGTCGCTGGTGGGCTCCTCGGGCGCGATCCTGAGCTACATCATGTGCAAGGCGATGAACCGCTCGTTCTTCAACGTGATCCTGGGCGGCTTCGGCGGCGACGCCGGCGCCGCGGCCACCGGCACGCAGGAGCAGCGGCCGGTCAAGAGCGGCAGCGCCGACGACGCGGCCTACATCCTGGGCAACGCCGAGACCGTGATCATCGTGCCGGGCTACGGCCTGGCGGTGGCGCGCGCGCAGCATGCAGTGCAGGAACTGGCCGAGAAGCTCACCCACAAGGGCGTGAACGTGAAGTACGCGATCCACCCGGTGGCAGGCCGCATGCCCGGCCACATGAACGTGCTGCTGGCCGAAGCCGAGGTGCCCTATGACCAGGTGTTCGAGATGGAGGACATCAACGGCGAATTCGGCCAGGCCGACGTGGCCATCATCCTGGGCGCCAACGACGTGGTGAACCCGGCCGCGCTGCAGAAGGGATCGCCGATCTTCGGCATGCCGATCCTCGAGGCCTACAAGGCCAAGACGGTCATCGTCAACAAGCGCTCCATGGCCGCTGGTTATGCCGGCCTCGACAACGAACTCTTCTACATGGACAAGACCATGATGGTCTTCGGCGACGCGAAGAAGGTGGTCGAGGAAATGGTCAAGGCGGTGGAGTGATCCGCAGGCACGCACGCTCGGCGTGCAAACGCCACGGGCCGGCTCATGCCGGCCTTTTTTGTGCCCGTGTTTCCCGCGCCGCCTAAGGAGATGCCTCTAGGCGGTGTATCGAAACACCTGATACGGGCGCTGTCAGCCCTCGGTCAGAATCGCGCGACCCTGGGTGGCCTTGCCCGGCACTCTTCATCTGACGAATCACCTCTTCCAAGAAAGACAAGCCATGGAGAAGATCTGGCTCAAGCACTACCCGCCGGGTGTGCCGCATGAAATCAACCCCGACCAGTACTCCTCGCTGGTGGCACTGCTGGAAGAGAGCTTCAAGAAGTACGCCGAGCGGCCGGCCTACAAGTTCATGGGCAAGACGGTCACCTACCAGCAGGTGGACGACCTGTCGCGCGCCTTCGGCGCCTACCTGCAGAGCCTGGGGCTCGAGAAGGGCGACCGCGTGGCGATCATGATGCCCAACACGCCCCAGTACCCGGTGGCGGTGGCCGGCATCCTGCGCGCCGGCTACGTGGTGGTGAACGTCAACCCGCTGTACACGCCCCGCGAGCTGGAGCACCAGCTCAAGGACTCGGGCTCCAAGGCCATCGTCATCATCGAGAACTTCGCCTCCACGCTGCAGCAGTGCATCGCCAGCACGCCGGTCAAGCACGTGGTGCTGGCGGCCATGGGCGACCTGCTGGGCCTGCTCAAGGGCAGCATCGTCAACTACGTGGTGCGCAACGTGAAGAAGATGGTGCCGGCCTATTCGCTGCCGGGCGCCGTGCGCTTCAACGACGCGGTGAGCCGTGGCCGCGCCGCCGCCTTCCGCGCGCCCACCATCACGCGCGACGACATCGCGGTGCTGCAGTACACCGGCGGCACCACCGGCGTCAGCAAGGGCGCGGTGCTCAAGCATCGCAACATCATCGCCAACGTGCTGCAGTCCGAAGCCTGGAACGCTCCCGCGCTCAAGCACGTGCCGGCGGGCGAGCAGCCCACCACCATCTGCGCGCTGCCGCTCTATCACATCTTCGCGTTCACCGTGAACATGATGCTGTCGATGCGCATCGGCGGCTGCAACGTGCTGATCCCGAACCCGCGCGACCTGCCCGCGGTGCTGAAGGAGCTGTCGCAGCACAAGTTCCACAGCTTCCCGGCGGTGAACACCCTGTTCGGCGCACTGGCCAACCACAAGGACTTCAACACGGTGGACTGGTCGAGCCTCAAGCTCAGCGTGGGCGGCGGCATGGCGGTCACCTCGGGCACGGCCAAGCTGTGGCTCGAGAAGACGCACACGCCGATCTGCGAGGGCTACGGCCTGTCGGAAACCTCGCCGTCGGCCAGCTGCAACCCCGTGGACAGCAAGGCCTACACCGGCACCATCGGCCTGCCCATCCCGTCGACCGAATTCAAGCTGCTCGACGACGACGGCAACGAGGTGCCGATGGGCACGCCTGGCGAGATCTGCATCCGCGGCCCGCAGGTGATGGCCGGCTACTGGCAGCGGCCCGACGAAACCGCCAAGGTCATGACGGCCGACGGCTTCTTCCGCACCGGCGACGTCGGCACGGTGGACGAACGCGGCTACTTCAAGATCGTCGACCGCAAGAAGGACATGATCCTGGTGTCGGGCTTCAACGTGTACCCCAACGAGGTCGAGGACGTGGTCTCGCAGCTCGAAGGTGTGCTCGAGTGCGCGGCCGTCGGTGTGCCCGACGAGAAGTCCGGCGAGGCGGTGAAGCTGGTCATCGTCAAGAAGAACCCGGCCCTCACCGAAGCCGACGTGCGTGCCTTCAGCGAAGCCAACCTCACCGGTTACAAGCGGCCCAAGGTGATCGAGTTCCGCACCGAGCTGCCCAAGACGCCGGTCGGCAAGATCCTGCGGCGGGAGTTGCGGGTGAAGTGAGGCCCACCCCCGTAGCGCCTGCGGCACTCCCCCTCAAGGGGGCGACGCCGATGGACCGGCGGAGCCGGATCCATGGCGTCCACTCTGATCGACAAAGGGCCGCAATGCGGCCCTTTGTCTCTCTCTGGTCGTGGTTGGGGTGTGGTGCGACACTGCGGGGCTATGACGCTTGCCATCGTTGCTGCCATGCACGAGGAACTGCGTGCGCTGCTGCCGGCTCTGGAGTCGGCGCGCGTGGTTCACCATGCCGGGCGCGAATTCCATTGCGGCCGGCTCGATGGCCATGAAGTGGTGCTGGTGCTCTCGCGCATCGGCAAGGTGGCCGCGGCCACCACGGCGGCTTTGCTGGTCGAACGGTTCGACGCGCGGCGGGTGCTCTTCACCGGGGTGGCCGGCGGCCTGGGCCCGGCGGTCAGGGTGGGCGACGTGGTGGTGGCGCGCGAGCTGCTGCAGCACGACATGGACGCCTCGCCGCTGTTTCCGCGCTACGAGGTGCCGCTCACCGGCCGCGCCCGATTTGCCACCGATGCGCCGATGAGCGACGCGCTGGTGGCGGCCGCGCGCGAAGGCGTGTCCAGGGTGCTGGAGCTGGCCGGGCCGCTGCACCGGCTGGCCGACTTCGGCATCGGTGCGCCGGGCGTGCACGAAGGCCTGGTGGTGAGCGGCGACCGGTTCGTCGCCACCGCCGGTGAAGGCGAGATCCTGCGCGCCAACCTGCCCGACGCGGTGGCGGTCGAGATGGAGGGGGCGGCGGTGGCCCAGGTGTGCCACGACTGCGACGTGCCGTTCGCCGTGCTGCGCAGCATCTCCGACCGTGCCGACGACAGCGCGCACGTCGACTTCACCCGGTTCGTCGAGGCGGTGGCCAGCCGCTACACGGCCACCATCGTGCGGCTGTGGCTGCGCCGCTGGCCGGCGCCCGGCGCCTCGCCGGACGCCGACGAAGCGCTGTGATGCCGACCCCGCTGCGATGGTTGTGGCGTGCGCTGCGCGGCGTGGCCGTGGGGCTGCTGGCGGCGCTGGTGTTCCTCGAGGAATGGGGCTGGCGCCCGCTGTCGGCGGCGCTCGGCCGGCTGGCGAAGTGGCCGCCTCTGGCCTGGCTCGAAGCCCGCATCCGCAACGCGCCGCCGGCGGTGGCGCTGGTGCTGTTCCTGCTGCCCACGCTGCTGCTCTTCCCGGTCAAGCTGGCCGCCCTGTGGTTCATCCAGCAGGGTCATGCGGCATTCGGCCTGGCGGTCATCGTGGCGGCCAAGCTGGCGGGCACGGCGCTGGTGGGGCGGCTCTTCGTGCTCACCCAGCCGCAGCTGATGCGCTATGCGTGGTTTGCGCGGGCGCTGGCCTGGTGGGTGGCACTGAAGGCGCGCGTGGGCGCCGCGGTGCGCGGCTGGGCGCTCTGGCAGCAGATGCGCCGCCTGGGTCAGCGCATGCGCGCCTGGTGGCGGCTGCGCATGCGTTCGTCCTCTTCGTTGCGGTAGGGCAGCGGCGAGCGCAAGCCTCGGCGCTCAGGGCATGGCGGCCATGGCCTGCGCCACCGCCGCGGTGAGCCGCTTGCCATAGGGCACGTGCAGGAACTCGTTCGGGCCGTGCGCGTTGCTCTTCGGGCCCAGCACGCCGCAGACCATCATCTGCGCCTTGGGGAAGCCCTTTTCCAGCATGTTCATGAGCGGGATGGTGCCGCCCTGGCCGATGAAGCCGAGCGGCGCGCCCCAGTGCCGTTGCGAAGCCGCGTCGAGCGCGGTCTCGAGCCATGGCGCCAGGGACGGCGCGTTCCAGCCATTGGCGCCCATCGCATCCATGCGGCCGTCAGCCGCGAAGGTGACCTTGGCGTGGTACGGGGCGTTGTCTTCGAGCAGGGCCTTCAGGCGCTGCGCCGCCTGGTTGGCGTCGACCAGCGGCGGCAGGCGCAGGCTGAGCTTGAACGCGGTGTAGGGGCGCAGCACGTTGCCGGCGTTGCCGATGGGCGGGAAGCCGTCGGCGCCGGTGACCGACAGCGTGGGCCGCCAGGTGCGGTTGAGCAGTGCCTCCATCGGGTCGGTGGTGGTGGGCAGCGCGCTGCCGCCGTCGGCGGCGCAGGCCCACGGGAAGCGCTTCCACACCTCGTCCTTGAGGATGGCCGCGGTGGCGCGGGCCTGGTCCAGGCGCTCGGCCGGGATCTCGCAATGGAAGCTCTCGGGCAGCAGGCGGCCGGTCTTGCTGTCTTCGAGCCGGTCGAGCACCTGCCGCAGGATGCGGAAGCTCGACGGCACCAGGCCGCTGGCGTCGCCGGAATGGATGCCTTCGGTGAGGATCTCCACCTTCAGCGTGCCGGTCACGTTGCCGCGCAGCGAGGTGGTGAGCCACAGCTGGTCGTAGTTGCCGGCGCCGGAGTCGAGGCAGACCACCAGCGACACGTCGCCCAGCCGGGGGCCCAGCGCGTCGATGTAGGCCGGCAGGTCGCCCGAGCCGCTTTCCTCGCAGGTCTCGATGAGGCCGACGATGCGCGGGCGCGGCACGCCCTGCTCGTCGAGCGCGCGGATCGCGGCCACCGAGGCATAGATGGCGTAGCCGTCGTCGGCGCCGCCGCGGCCGTAGAGCTTGTCGTTCTCGTACTTGGGCGTCCAGGGTCCCAGGTCGCTGCGCCAGCCGGTGAACTCGGGCTGCTTGTCGAGGTGGCCGTACATCAGCACCGTGCCGCTGGAGCCGGCCTTGGTGGCCGGCACTTCGAAGAAGATCACCGGCGTGCGCGGATTGCCGGCGTCGTCGTGCAGCCGCACGACTTCGAGCTTGAGGCCGGCGATCTTCTGCGCCTCCACCCAGGCGGCGGCGCGGCGTACCACCGTGTCGATGTGGCCGTTGGCCGCCCATTGCGCATCGAACAGCGGGCTCTTCGCCGGGATCTCGATGTACTGGGTCAGCTCGGGCACGATCTGGCGGTCCCAGGCCGTGTCGACGAAGCTGGACAGGCGCTGCAGGTCGAGCGCGGGTAGGCGATCGGGGGCGTTCATTCGGGCTCCTTCGTGGGGAGGGGAAAAAGGGGGGTGGTGGGGGAGTATAGGCAGGCGAAGATGCCCGCTGTGGCAGCGTTTGAGATCACATATATTTGACCAAAAGCTGCGAATCGATAAACTCTATGTGATGCCAAGAAGCCCGCAAGCCCTCGCCACCCTGCCGCCTGCCGCCTCCGAGGCCCTGCGCCGGCTGGGGGCCAACCTGGCCATTGCACGCGTGCGCCGCAAGGAGTCGCAGCGGCTGTGGGCGCAGCGGCTGGGCGTCTCGGTGCCCACGCTCATCCGCATGGAACAGGGCGATGCCGGGGTGAGCATCGGCATCTATGCCACCGCGTTGTGGCTCATGGGCCGGGTGCAGGCGCTGCCTGAGCTGGCCGACCCGGCCCAGGACCGCGGCGCGCTCGAGATGGACGTGCGCGAAGCGGTGAAGCGCCGCGCGGTGCGCTCGGCCGCTTCGGCCGAAGCCCGCCTGGCACGACAGGCGCCAACCTCCGACGCGCCCGCGCCGGCGCCCAGGAAAGCGAAGCCGGCATGAACGCGCGCGCCGAGGCGGCCGCCCGCTACAAGCCGGTCGACCAGCTCTACCTCTGGCTGCTGACCCGGCCCGCTCAGCCGGTGCTGATCGGCGAGCTCAACATGGTGCGCACCTCGCGAGGCGTTTCGCTGCGCTACGACGCGGGCTGGATCGAGCGGGGCTTTGCGCTTTCCGAAGACCTGCCGCTGCTGGCCGGCGAGGAGTTCCTGCCGCACGAGAAGGACACCGCCGCCGGCGCGGTGGACGATGCCCGGCCCGACCGCTGGGGCGAGCGTGTCATCAAGTTCCTCGACAAGCCGCCGCGCCTGTCGCTGCTCGAATACCTCTACTTCGCCGGCGACGATCGTTTCGGTGCGCTGGGCGTGTCGACTTCGCGCGAGCGCTACGAGCCGCGCCGCATCGGCCCGCTGCCGCGCCTGGCCGATGCGCCTGTGCTGCACGAGCTGGTGCACAAGGTGCTGGCCAACGAGCCCATCGCGGCCGAGCAGCGGCGGCTCGTCACGCCCGGCGTCACCATGGGCGGCGCGCGGCCCAAGGGCCTGCTCAGCATCGACGGCGAGGAGTGGGTGGTGAAGTTCGCCGACGGCGATGCCACCGACACGCCGCTCATCGAGCACGCCACCATGACGCTGGCAGCCCGGGCCGGCATTCGCGTGGCCGCCACCCGCGCATTGCGCCTGGTGCACGGCCACGCGGTGGCGGTGCGCCGCTTCGACCGCGACGGCGCACTCCGCCTGCATGCCCTGTCGGCCAACGTGGCGCTCAAGGCCGCGGCCGAACCGCTGGGCTATCCCGAGCTCGCCCAGCTGCTGCGTCGCCGCGGCGTGGCCGAAGGCGGGGTGAACGTCGAGCAGATGCGCGAGCTGTTCCGCCGCATGGTGTTCAACATCCTGATCGACAACACCGACGACCACGAGAAGAACCACGTGCTGCTGGTCAACGACGCCCAGCAGTACGAGTTGTCTCCCGCGTTCGACGTGCTGCCCTCGGGCCAGGCGCTGGGCTACCAGCAGATGCGCGTGGGTGAAGACCAGGCCGATGCCACGCTCGACAACGCTCTGTCGATGAGCGCGCTGTTCGGGCTCAGGAAGAACGAGGCACAGGCCGAGGTGTCGCGCGTGGCCGCCGTGGTGGCCGGCTGGAAGCAGCATTTCGCCGCGCAGGGGGTCGCTGCGCGCGACATCGAGTTCCATGCCGGGCAGATCGACCGCGACTTCCTGCGCGACCAGCGGCGGGCCTTCTCGAAGGAGCGTTAGCCGCCTTCGCGCAAGGCCGCTTCCACGAAGTCGAGGAGGCACTGCACCTTCATCGGCAGGTGGCGCCGCTGCGTCGTCACGCCGAACACGCCATGGGCCGGTGGCATGCACTGCGGCAGCAGCGCGACCAGCTTGCGCGAGGCCAGCAGGTCGTCCACCACGAACAGCGGCGTCAGCGTCACGCCCAGGCCGGCCAGCAGCGCCTCGCGCAGCATCAGGCTGTTGTCCACCTGCAGCCGGCCGGTCACCGGCACGCTGAGCTGCCGGCCCTGCACCACGAACGGCCAGCGGCTGCCGGTGCCGGAGGTGGCATACACCAGGGTCTGGTGGTCGGCCAGGTCGGCCGGCGTGCGCAGCGGCGGCGCCCCCTTCAGGTAGCGCGGCGACGCCACCAACACCCGCGGCATCTGCCCCAGCCGCCGGGCGTACAGCGATGAGTCGTCGAGTGCGCTGCTCACCCTCAACGCACAGTCGAAGCGTTCGGCCACCAGGTCCACGAACCGGTCGCTCAGCGCCAGGTCCAGCTCCAGGCCGGGGTGGCGGACCATGAAGTCGGGCAGCCGCGGCGACAGCCAGCGCAGTGCGAACGAGGTGGGCACGGCCACGCGCAGCCGCCCGGTGGGCCGGCCGCCCTGCTCGCGCAGCCGCTCGACCGCGGACTCGGTCTCGTCCAGCACCCGCACCACCGACTCGTAGAAGCCTTCACCGGCCTCGGTGAGGGCGAGCGTGCGGGTCGTGCGCTGCAGCAGCAGCACGCCCAGCTCCTGCTCCAGCCCCGCCACCAGCTTGCTGACGGCGCTGCCGCCCAGGCCCAGCCGCACCCCGGCGCGCTTGAACGACTTCTGCTCGACGACGGCCCGGAAGGCCCGCATGCCCTGAAGGGAAGGGTGGCTCATGTTGGTTCCAAAGGCGACCTGATCAAGTTCCGATGAATGCTAACCACTGCCCCGGAGGAATTTCTACAGTGACCGCATCGATCAACGCCTGGAGACCCCCGCCATGCAGCCGACCGCTTCCTCCTCCCCGCCCTGGGCCCTGCTCGGCGCCACCGGCTTTGCGCTCGGCGTGGGCGTGCCGCTGGGCAAGCAGGCGGTCGCCCACGGCGCCGCACCGCTCGCGTTTGCGCTGTGGCCGGCGCTGTCCACCGTGGTGGTGCTAGGACTGCTGGCATGGCGCCGCCATGGCCTGCCGGCGGCCCCGGCGCGGCTGCTGCGCTTCGGCCTGCTCGCAGGCCTGCTGGGCGCAGCGGTGCCCAACACGCTGGCGGCCTGGGTGGCGGTGGAAGCCGGGGCCAGCATCACCGCGCTGGCCTACACCCTGCCGCCGCTGTTCACCCTCGCTCTGATGCTGCTGCTCGGCTTCGAGCCTTTGCGCTGGCAGCGCCTGTCCGCCGTGGTGCTGGCTTTCGCCGGCGCGTTCTGGCTGGCGAGCTCCCGGGTCGCCGACGGCGCGCTGCGGCCCGAGGCCGCGATCGGTCTGCTGGCCATCCCGCTGTCGCTTGCCGGGGGCAATGTGTTCCGCGCGCGGTGCCTGCCGCAGGGCGTGGCGGCCGAATGGCTGGGCGTTGCCACCGCGGCCGGCGCGGCCGCCCTGCTGTTGCCGGCCTGGGCCGTGACCGGCGCACGCGCGGTGCCTCTCGAAGCCTGGCCCTATGTCGCCGCCCAGATGGCAGCGGCTCCGCTGGCCATGCTCTTGTACTTCCGCCTGCAGCAGCGGGCCGACGCCATGACGATGAGCTTCATCGGCTATGCCATGGCGCTGTGCGCCGCGCTGCTGGGCACCGTGCTGCTCGGCGAGCGGCTGCCGTGGCAGCTGGCGCCGGCCGCCGCCCTGATCGTCGCGGGCTTCTGGTGGATGCAGCGCACGGCACCCATGCCGGCCGCGGCCTTGCCCGCGCATCGCTGAATCGACGAGGGGACACCCGCCATGCAAGCAATGGATCTGCGCCGCGCCGGCACCCGTGGCGCCCAACACGCCGACTGGCTCGACGCGCGCTTCAGCTTCGCCTTCGGCGACTACCGCGATCCCGCGCGGATGGGTTTCGGCGTGCTGCGCGTACTCAACGACGACCGCATCCAGCCAGGCGCCGGCTTTCCGATGCATCCGCACCGCGACATGGAGATCCTGATGCTGCCGTTGTCAGGCGCGATCGCGCATGCCGACAGCCTGGGCAACTCGCTGGTGGTGCAGCCCGACGACGTGCTGCTGATGAGCGCCGGCGCCGGCATCCGGCACAGCCAGATGAACGCCTTGCCGGATGCGGTGGACCATCACCTGCAGCTGTGGCTGCTGCCGCGCCGGCGTGGCACCGCGCCGCGCATCGAGCATCGGCGGTTCGACCCGGCTGCCCGCCGGGGACGCTGGCAGCTGATCGCCTCGCCCGATGGCGCCGACGGCAGCCTGTGCATCGACCAGGATGCCCGGGTGTGGCGTGCCGCCCTGCCGCCGCGGTCGGTGCTTTCCTTCGTGCCGGAGCCCGGGCGCAGCGCCTACCTCCATGTGGCCACCGGGCATGTCGGGCTCGCGACGCAAGCGCCGGGGCCGGGGCCAGCCGTTGCACTGGAGGCCGGCGATGCAGTCGCCTGGCGCGAGGCCGCCCGGTTCGAACTCGGCACGGCGCACGACGGCACCAGCGAGCTGCTGCTGTTCGACCTGCCGGCGCTGACCGACGACGGCCTGGGGCTCAGCGGGGGAAGGTGAAGTCGAGCCACTCGCGCAGCCGCTGCAGCACCTGCGCCTGCTCGGGCTCGTTGAAGATCTCGTGCGACAGCTGCGCGAACTCGTGATGCGCCACCACGTCGGGCGGCGCGGCGTTGGCAAAGGCGGCGCTGCCGCGCGGCGCCACGCAGCGGTCGGCGCCGGCCCACATGAGCAGCGTCGGCGTGTTCCAGGCGGCAGCCCGGGCACGCGTCACTTCGCCGCCATCGACGATGAAGCGCACCAGCTTCGCGGTCACCCGGTCGTGCACCATCGGGTCGGCCTTGTAGGCCGCCACCACGGCCGCATCGCGCGACACCCAGGCGGGATCCAGCCCGTTGCCGACCGCGGTGTTCGGTGCCACCGCGCCCATCAGGCCCAGCAGCTGCTTCTGCAGCGCATTCATGCCGGGATCCAGCGCCGGCGACGACATCACCAGCGCGTCCACCGGCCGGGCCCAGCCGGCGCGCGGCGCGCCGGCGGGCTGCGCCTGCTCGGCCACGAAGCGCCCCACCAGCAGGCCGCCCATGCTGTGGCCCAGCAGCACCAGCGGCTGGTCCGGGTGCTGGTGGCGCAGGTGGTCGACGAGCGCCGCCAGGTCCCACAGCAGGTCGTCGCCCTGTGCCAGGCCGCCCCGCGGGCCGGGCGAGCGGCCGTGTCCGCGCTGGTCGTAGCCGGTCACTTCCCAGCCGGCCGCGTTGAGCATGCCCGCCACGTGCACATAGCGGCCGATGTGTTCGCCCAGCCCGTGCACCAGCACCACCTGACCACGCGGCCGGTTGCCCGCCGGCAAGGGCCAGTGGCGCAGGTGCAGCTCGAGCCCGTCGCGGGTGGTGAGGCTGGTGATGGTGGTCATGGGGGCGCAGTCTAGGCCTGTTCACGTTGATGGGCACTGCCGGCCGGCGGGTGCCTGCCATGCCGCAACGCAGCATCGGCGTGGTGTGGGCAAGCCCGCCGATGGGGCATTTCCACGCCACCTACATGCGGGGGTTTTTCACGCTGACAGCGCCTGGCGGCGACCGCCACGATAGTTGCGGTGTGTTCATCGCGGTTCTGCAGGCGTATCCTCGATCCGGCCCGCTTGGTCGAACCACAGGAGTTCTGCTGTGATGTCGCCACCGTCCTTCGCATGTCGTCCGCGGCCTGTGCCGGGCCCGGCGGCGCTGCGCAGTGCGTGCTGGGGGCCATGGCGCCCTGCGTCGGTCGCGGCTCTCGTGCTGTGGGGCGCAGGCGGGGTGCAGGCCGACCCGCTGAACGAAGCCGGCAGCGCGGCGGAAGCCGAAGTCGTGCAACGACCCTTCGTCGTCGAGTGGGGCAGCCCGCTGCCCACTCAGGCTGCCCTGCCGGCGCACTTCGACACCCGTGTGGACGACTGGCGCCTGGGTGAGCGCCGCCTGCTGCCCCGCCAGACCGGCGGCAGCCTGCTGGTGTCGCGCACACGCCTTGAAGCCGAGACGTCCCGGCGTGACGGAGCCCCCGGCGCAGAGCCCTTGGGGGCCGCGGCCCTGCCCCAGCGTGCCGGCGTGGACATGGACAACGTTGCCTACCGCTGGTGGTTCGCCCGCCGGGGCCAGAGCATTGCGCTGGGCGTCGGCGCGGCCACCTACCGCGTGCAGGCTGTCGATGAGAGTCCGCTGCATGAGTTCGGCCATGCCACGGCGAGCTCGCCCCTCATCAGCGTAGGCCTGCGGCAACAGGTGTCGGAGTCGGCGCTGCTCTATCTCGACGCGGCCAGCGCCCGCCGCCTGAGCGCCGACGATGCCGGCGGCGACTACTACGGCGCCCGCGCCGGCGTGGAATGGCAGACCTCGCGCAACGGCACCTTCGCGCTGGAGCAGGGGCGCGTGCGCGTGAGGCTCTATTCGGGCACCCGTTCGCAGATGTCGCTGCGGATGAAGCGCGGCGGGCCGATGCTCGTTTACCGCCTGAGCTTCTGAGCCGCCCACCCTCGCCCGCGCGTTGCGGCGAGGCGACAACTTCGTGCTGCGCTGCGCACCGCCGCCAGGCCGACAGCCTCAAGTCAGTGGCCTCGGACGATGATGTGCGGGCGTGCGGCCCATGCACGCCATCTGCCTTTCAAAGCAACAACAACACCGCCTCCGAGGAGACGCCATGACCCGCCAGCCGCCGCTGGTGCGCCGCGATCGCACCCCCTTCGTCCTGATGGCTTCGGCGCTTGCCTTGGCCGCCGCCCTGCAGGCCGCCGACGCGCTGGCCGCCCCCACCGCCACCAGGTTCGAGCCGGTGGCCCAGGTGCAAGGCACCCGGCTGCAGCTCAACGGCGCCGGCACCCGCTACAAGGCCGGCATTTTCAAGGTCTACGACATGGCGATGTACACGACCAGGAAGGTGAGCTCCGCCGAAGAGCTGCTGGCGCTTGCCGGCCCCAAGCGGCTCGACTTCACCGCGCTGCGCGAAGTGCCCGGCACCGACCTGGGCCTGCTGTTCGTGAAGGGCCTCTCGGAAAACTCGCCGAAGGAGCAGGTGCAGAAGCACACCGTGGCCACCACCCGCCTGATCGAGATCTTCTCGGGCCGCTCCAAGCTCAAGCCCGGCGACACCTTCGCGATGGAGTTCGTGCCGGGCAAGGGCACCACCTTCTTCATCGTCGGCGAGCCGCAGGGCGGCGCCGTGGGCGACGATGAATTCTTCGAGATGGTGCTGCGCATCTGGTTCGGCAAGTCGCCGGCCGACAAGGGCCTGAAGGACGCGCTGCTGGGACTCGACCAGAACCGCTGAACCGGGCGGCTCAGCGGTCTGTCCCCGCCTTGCCGGCCTGGGCCAGCAACTTGCGCCTCATGCCTTCTTCCGAGACGCGGCGCGCGTCGGCTGAGCGGGCCTGATCGGCGCGCCGGCACGGCCGGCATCGCACGGCCGTGCTGTTGATGTTGCCCAGCGCCACCTCGTACCACCACTTCTGCTGCTTGGCGGTCCACACCTCATGGCTGCCGCAATCGCGGCAGGTGAACTCCCGGTCGACGTAGTACAGCGGCAGGCAGCCGCAGGTGTTGTTGTGGCGCGCGAGTAGCTCGCGGTCGGCCTCCAGCACGCCGAGCGGGACGCGCGGGCGCCGCAAGTGCGGGTCGAAGTTGACGAACTTCGCAGCCCGCTCGCGGCGGCGCTGCATGATCTCTTCGCGGCGTTGCTTTCCGCTTTTCATGTCGATCTACCCAGCCCGAAGGCATGGAGGTGGAATTCGATCCGCGACGCGAGCCCGGCGTCGAGGCAGGCGCGCCATTCGGGCCAGGCCGTTGCGAGGAGCTCCTGGTGCCGGGCTGCGGGCTGCACGAAGGTGCGCGTCATGTCGGCGCACCAGGCCTGCAATGCCTGGACCACCCGCTCGGTCGCCGCTTGGTCCGGGGCCGCCATGCGAGCCTGCAGCCTCAGCAACACGAGCAGGCGATCCCACGGGGAGGTGTGCACCAGCACCGACAGCATGCTGCGCAGCAGCTCGGGCCGCGCTGCAAGTGACTCCAGCGCGGCGAGCGGCGGCGGCTCGGCGCCTCGGCCGACGTAGTCCACCGCAAGCCGGCGCACCTTCGCCGAAGGATCCGAAAGCATCTGCAGGACGAGCCCGCTGCGCACGTCTGCTGCCGAGCGCGACCAAAGCACGGCATACCCGGCCCGGCGCAACACGGCGGCTGGCGACCGGATGGCTTTGGCGCAGGCTTGCAGCGCATCCGCCGGTCGTGCGGCGCTGATCAGCTGCAGGGCAACCGCCCCTTCGCGCGCCGTGTGGGAGCCGCTGCGCAAGGTCGCGGCCGCTCGCTCCAGCACCCCGGCCAGATCGTCGCCCACGGCCGCCAGGGCGATCGACCGCACCAGCGGGCTCGCGTCCATGCACATCTCGCGCACCAGGCTCGGAGTGGAGACCTGGGGACTGCAGAGCAGTTCGCGCAAGCCTGCCGCCCGCACCTTCGCGAAGCGGGAAAGGCAGGCGGCCCCCAGGAGGTTGTCGCGCGGCGTGCCCGGCGGCATGCCCCGGGCGGCTGCCAACGCTGCGCCAGCGATGCCGATGTCGGACGACATCAGTCCGTCGCGCACGAGCGAGAGCCGTGTTGCGGCCTGCAGGACATGGCGCGCGCGAAACGCAAAGAGCCATCGCGCGGCGACATGACTTGTGGCGTGCTGCACTGACGCCAGCCGCTCCAGGTTGCCCGGACGGGCGAGGAACGCCTCGATGCGAAGGAGCAGCCCGGAGTGGTCTGCACGCCGCGCGCGGCTGAGTGCCGCCAGCTTCGGCAGCGCGGCGATCCACCCGTCGATGCAGTCGTCTCGCAGGAACGATTCGATGGCGACCCGGGCCGCATGACGTACCTGCGACACCCAGTCGTTCGCCCGTGCCAGCAGTTGCGGCAACACGCGGGGGTCGCCGATTTCCGCCAGCGCCTCGACCGCGGCTTGACGCGTGTAGCCGTCGGCCGCGTACACAAGCGCGAGGAGTTCCTCGAGCGTGGGTATCGGTCCTGACGCGTCTGCGTGGGCGAGCAGCTTCAGCCAGCGGTTCACGTTCATCCTTTCACGCACACCACCTGCTTCAGGGTGTGCACCACCTCGACCAGGTCCTTCTGCGCCTCCATCACCGCGTCGATGTCCTTGTAGGCCGCGGGCGTCTCGTCGATGACGTCCTTGTCCTTGCGGCATTCGACGCCTTCGGTGGCGGCGCGGTGGTCGGCCAGCGTGAAGCGGCGCTTCGCTTCGCCGCGGCTCATGGTGCGGCCGGCGCCGTGCGAGCAGGACTCGAAGCTCTCGGCGTTGCCCTTGCCGCGCACGATGTAGCTGCGCGCGCCCATGCTGCCGGGGATGATGCCCAGCTCGCCCTGCTTCGCGCTCACCGCGCCCTTGCGTGTCACGTACACGTCGTGGCCGAAGTGGCGCTCCTGCTGCACGTAGTTGTGGTGGCAGTTCACCGCCTCGATGTGGCTCTGGAAGTTCTTGTGGATCACCGTCTTGGCGGCCTCGATCACGCGGCGCATCATCACCTCGCGGTTGAGTCGCGCGAACTTCTGCGCCCAGCCCACGGCGCGCACGTAGTCGCCGAAGTAGCGCGAGCCTTCCTCGAAGTAGGCGAGGTCGCGGTCGGGCAGGTTGGCGTTGTTTCGCATCGCGTCCTGCTTGGCCAGCTCGATGAACATGGTGCCGATGAAGTTGCCCACGCCGCGCGAGCCGGAGTGCAGCATGAACCACACGAAACCCTGCTCGTCGAGGCAGACCTCGATGAAGTGGTTGCCGGTGCCCAGCGTGCCCAGGTGGCTGCGGTGGTTGGTCTTCTCCAGCTTCGGGTAGTCGCGGCACAGCTCGGTGAACTCCGGCTCCAGCTGCGCCCAGGCCGTGTCGACCGCACCCGGCACCTTGTGCCAGGCGCCGGGGTCGCGCGAGCCCGGCGCACGGCCGTGCGGCACGGCGCGTTCGATGGCGCTGCGCAGCGGGGCCAGGTTGTCGGGCAGGTCTTCGGCGGTGAGCGTGGTCTTGCACGCGATCATTCCGCAGCCGATGTCCACGCCCACTGCGGCCGGGATGATGGCCTTGAAGGTCGGGATCACCGAACCCACGGTGGCGCCGATGCCGAAGTGCACGTCGGGCATGGCCGCGATGTGCTTGAACACGATGGGCAGGCGCGCCGCGTTGGCGAGCTGGCGCTTCGCCTCGTCCTCGACGGGCACGCCGCGCGTCCACATCTTCACCGGCACGCCGCCGGGGACTTCCTGAATTTCGTAGTTGTGCTGACTCATGGGCTTCTCACTCATTGAGAGCAGTGACAAGGGGGATGAAACGATCACTCCGCCATCCATTGCTGGACCGGGATTCGAACCCGGGCGCCCCGCGCATCAACGCGCGGAGCACGCGATCTGCTCGCGTGCGTCTACCTGTAGTTCCATCTGCATTCACTGCAAGAAAGTTGATGTCTCGTTGCGACGAGGATCGGCGAAACGTTCGTGCTCTATCCAACTGAGCTACGGTCTTGCGACCGGCGGGACTCGAACCCGCGACCACGAGATTAAGAGTCTGTAGTTCCACCTGCATTCGCAGCGCGACATCAAGACGAACAGCGCGACAAGGGGCGGCAGGACGCCTGCCAAAGCCGGTTGCCCGGCTGGGGATTCGAACCCCTCGGCTCCAATGTAGTCCTGCCTGCATTCGCGCAAAACTTCATGTCTTTGCCGTGCTCGTATCCGGCGACGAGTGTCGTTCGCGGGACGCGTACATGGTTGATGTAGTCCCGCAAGGCATTCGCCAGGCACGAGCAACTTGTTGTTCATCCATCCGGTCGGTGCCGCAGGCGACCAGATCCGCAAGAGCTGCCGGCCGGTTTCCCGGTTGCGGGCTTGCGGGCCCGCTTGGCATGGTGGCGCTGTACTCCTGCGCGCATTCGCATGCGGCACCTTCCTTTCATTCACTCCATCACTGCGATTCGAGCGAGATCTTTTCGATCTCGCCGACCCAGTGATCGGGTCCGGACTTGCCTTCGGCAAACGCGGACACCATGTCGAACACGGCGTCGGAGAAGCCGCCGACGTTCAGGACGTCGGCGCGCTCCTGCGCCTGCGTGGTGCCATACGGCTGGATGTCGATGCACACCAGGCGCGCGTTCGGGTTGCGCTGCTTCAACGATTCCCACTCGCGCATGGTCTGCGTCGCGCCATGCCGCTTTGCATCGACCCACGACTCGTTGTCCGACACGATGACCACCACGTCCACCAGCGCACGCTCACGGTTCAGCAGTGCCAGTGGTGCGCTGCAGCTGGTACCTCCGCCACCGATGGAGGCCAGCGCCTGAGCGTTGGTCATCACCGAATCGCGCGGGTTCAGCGACAGCTTCACCACGTCCTGCTCGAACGGCAGCACGCGTGCGGCCGGGTTCTTGCGCAGCACGGCTGCCGCCACAAGAGCCGCCACGTCGATGCAGCGCACGCTCGAAGTCGCCGAACCGCGATGACCGGTGACTGCAGAGCTCATCGAGCCTGACACGTCCGGGCACACGACCACACGGCCGGCAAAGCTCGGCACGTTGACCAGCGCGAGCTCCATGGCGTCCTGCAGCGCTTCACGCACAACCGCCGGCACTTCGTCGCCTGCGACCTTGAACGCTGCCAGCAGCTGGTACGGCAGCACGCGGGCCTTGGCCACGGCGTGTGGGTCGCGCAGCTTCGCTGCGATGGCGTCTGCCATGCCTTCGATCTCGAACACGCCGTGACGGGCAAAGGTGTTCAGGTTCTGACGCACCATCTGCCATGAACCGGCGCGGGCGATCTGGGCCCACTGCTCGCGGGTCAGCTCCAGTGCCGTCAGCATCTGGAATGGCACGTCCGGCAGCTCCCCGGTTCGCTCACGCTTGAAGCGCTCGAAACCTTGCGTGATCGGCGGCAGTGCCGCTTCATCGAAAGGCTTGCCGATCAACCACGCAAACCAGGCTGCGCGCCACGTCTGTGCAGGCTTCGGGTGAACCATCTTCACCACGTCGGCCAGCGAAGGCGTGTTGCCCACAGAGGCGTTCAGCAACTGCTTCTCGCTCGCGCCCAGCAGCCACTGCTGCACCAGCTTCTTCGGGCGCGTACCCAGCGACTTGCGGCCCACCGCGCCGCTGCGCACGACCTGCACGAAGTTGCGCAGCATCTTGCCGTTGTCGACCACGCGACCGAACACCTTGCCGAGCAGCTGCACATCGCGGACAGCCAGTGAAGCGGAGAGGACGGCCGGCATGTCCTTCATGTGACCTGCCTGACGCGCGTAGACCGCCGTCTTTGCCACGAAGGCGGGCTCGACCTCGCGCGCCAGTTGGTGCACGGTCTCGAGCTGGACTTCGGCCGTTGCGTAGAAGGTCTGGTTCATGCAGCCGGTCGCCGCCAGCTGTGCCAGGCGATGACGGGGTCCATAGGCGTAGGCCGCGGCCTGTTCGTGGTTGCTCGCATCGGCGGCAGGCAGCAGAACGCCCTTGAGCGTCTGGAAGAGTTGGGTGTTGACCATGTTTCTTTCCCTCGTGCATTCAACTTTGTTGTGCTGCCTGTATCGCAATGCGTGTGCCAGCTCCGGTGTTCGCTGCAATGGAGCGGTAACTTGTTGTCGTGTAAGGATTTTTCGCGACGTGCTCCCGCTCGCCATGGGAGCGGGAGCACTGCCTGGCTAGAATCATTGCTAGGAAACTAGCTGCGCAGAATGACCAAACCCACCGTCGCCATCGGCTTCCTCGGCAGCCAGCTCGACGCCGGCCGCGGCGCCGGGCGCTGGGAGAAGTGGCGTCCCACCGTCTCGCTGGCGCAGCACGCCGGCCAGCCGCTGCACCGGCTCGAGCTGCTGCATGCGCCGCAGCACATCGACCTCGCCCGCCGCGTTGCCGACGACATCGCCAGCGTCTCGCCCGACACCCGGGTCAACCTCGTCGAGATCGAACTGGCCGACCCGTGGGACTTCGGCGAGGTCTACACCGCGCTGTACGACTGGCTGCGCAACTACCGCTTCGACACCGGGCGCGAGCGGTACTGGGCCCACATCACCACCGGCACGCATGTGGCACAGATTTGCCTGTTCCTGCTGGTGGAGGCGCGCTTCCTGCCCGGCGTGCTGGTGCAGACGGCCCCGCCGAAGAAGCAGCGCGCCGGCGATCCGGGGTCGCTCGCGCTCATCGACCTCGACCTGTCGCGCTACGACGGCATCGCGCAGCGCTTCCACCAGGAGCGCAGCGATGCGCTGGCCTTCCTGAAGAGCGGCATCGCCACCCGCAACGCCCGCTTCAACGCGCTCATCGAGGAGATCGAGCGGGTGGCCGTGCGCTCGCGGTCCCCCATGCTGCTGGTGGGGCCCACCGGCGCAGGCAAGTCCTTCCTCGCGCGGCGCATGTACGAGCTCAAGAAGGCGAGGCACCAGCTGGCCGGCCCGTTCGTCGAGGTCAACTGCGCGACGCTGCGCGGCGACGGCGCCGCCTCCACCCTCTTCGGTCACCGCAAGGGCTCGTTCACCGGCGCGGTGGCCGACCGTGCGGGCCTCCTGCGCACCGCGCACCAGGGCCTGCTGTTCCTCGACGAGATCGGCGAACTCGGCCTCGACGAGCAGGCCATGCTGCTCAAGGCGGTGGAGGAAAAGCGCTTCCTGCCGGTGGGTGCCGACCGCGACGTCGAAAGCGACTTCCAGCTGGTGGCGGGCACCAACCGCGACCTGCGCGTCGAGGTGGCGGCCGGGCGCTTTCGCGACGACCTGTTCGCCCGCATCAACCTGTGGACCTACGACCTGCCCGGCCTCGCACAGCGCACCGAAGACATCGAGCCCAACGTCGACCACCTGCTGGCCCTCGCGGCGCAGGAAACCGGCCGCGCGGTGCGCTTCAATGCCGAGGCCAAGGCCCGCTACCTGCGCTTCGCGCAATCGGCCGATGCGGCATGGGCCGGCAACTTCCGCGACCTGGGCGCCTCGGTCACGCGGCTGGCCACGCTGGCCGAAGGCGGGCGCATCTCCGAAGGCCTGGTCGAGGCCGAGATCGAGCGCCTGCGCTGGCTGTGGCGGCGCTGCGCCGCGCCCGCCGCCGCGCAACCGGCGGACCTGGCCGCCTGGCTGGGCGAGCCGGCGCTCGGGCAGCTCGACCTGTTCGACCGGCTGCAGCTCGAGGCGGTGATCGGCGTGTGCCGCACGTCGCGCAGCCTGTCGGAGGCCGGGCGCAGGCTGTTCAACGTGAGCCGCTCGCAACGCAGCGTGGTCAACGACGCCGACCGGCTGCGCAAGTACCTCGCGAAATATGGCTTGAACTTCGAGCAGCTCGTCACCGGTTGACGGCCGGCCGTGCGCAAGTTGCTTGCGCTGGAACCGTTGCACAACGTAGCCTGCGCCCCTCGAACAAACCATGCAGATCAAGGCGCGTCTCAACCTGGCATTGGCCCTGTGCTCGCTGGCAACCCTGGCGGCCGCGGGTATTGCCGTGCATTTCGACCTGCGCGAGCAGGCGCTGCGCGAAGTGCGGCGCGAGGCCGAGCTGCGCATGCGCGCCGCGCAGGCGGTGCGCCGCTACACCACCGAGCATGTGCGGGCGCTGGTGCCGGTGGACAGCGCCACCTTCCACCCGATCAGCGTGCCTTCGTTCGCCGCCACCACCACCATGCGCTACCTGCATGCCGGCTACCCCGGCGTGTCGTACCGCGAGGTGGCGCTCAACCCCACCAATCCGGCCAACCTGGCCACCGGCGACGCGGCCGAGGTGGTGCAGGCCCTGCGCAAGGACGGCAGCGGCACCCTGCAGCGGGTCACCGGCGGGCCCGGCGAACAGGTGCTGCACTTTGCGCAGGCCATCCGGGTGAACGACCCCGACTGCCTGGCCTGCCACGGCTCGGCGGCCACGGCGCCTTCGGCGCTGGTCATGCGCTACGGCATCGACGGCGGCTTCGGCTGGAAGGTGGGCGAAGTGATCGGCGCGCAGATCGTCTCGATGCCCATGTCGCTGGCCTTCGAGCGCTCCAACGCCACCCTGCTGCGCTTCCTGGCCGGCGCCGTGACCGTGATCTCGGTGATGTTCGTCGTGCTCAACGTGATGCTGCGCCGCATGGTCATCAACCCGATGACCACGCGCATGGGCGCGCTCAAGCGCCTGGCCGCGGTGGACGCCCTCACCGGCGCCGTCAACCGGCGCGGCTTCAACAAGTTCCTCGGCGGCCACCTGCGGCGGGCGCGCGAGCAGGGCACGCCGCTGTCGGTGGTGATGATCGACCTCGACCACTTCAAGCAGGTCAACGACCGCTTCGGCCATGCCGCTGGCGATGCGGCGCTGCGCGAGCTGGTCAGGCGGGTGCGCTCGCGCAGCCGCGGGCGCGACGTGCTCGGCCGCCTGGGCGGCGAGGAGTTCGCCCTGGTGCTGCCCAACACCGCATTGCCCGATGCGCTCAGCGCCGCGAAGGCCGTGCTGGCCGAGGTGACCGACCCGCCGTTCGAGGGCGTGGGCCAGATCACCGCGAGCCTGGGCGTGGCGCAGTGGAACGGCAGCGAGTCGCTGTCGCAGCTGCTGGAGCGCGCCGACGCGGCGCTGTACGCCGCCAAGCACAAGGGCCGCGCGCGCATCGAATGCGCCGAGGTTCCCGTCCCGGCGGGCTGAGGCGCCGCTACCATCGCCGCCCATATCAACACCAGCGAGGGCAGGGGCGATGGCACAACAGGCGAGACCCGACTACATCTACTCCGGCGGCAACGTGCTCATGCACTCGCCGCTGTCGCTCGGCGAGTCCGAGATGTACGGCTTCTTCGTGCGCGGCGACCGCGCGAAGCTGCAGCGCTCGGTGGACGAGACGCTCAACACCGCGGCTGCCGGGCGCATGCACTTCCAGGTGCTGTCGCCCTTCGTGCTGCTCACCTTCACCAGGGTGGGCCATGCGCAGTCCACCCACCCGCGCGACGCGGCCAAGGGCTGGGGCATCGAGACCGACATCGTGACCTGGGTGATGGTGGGCCAGGTGCTGCCGGGGCAGACCCGGATCAACCACATCTACATCTGGCCGTGCCACATCTTCGTGGACGACACCATGGCGCTCATCAACGGGCGCGAGCTCTACGGCTACCCGAAGTACGGCTGCGAGTACACGATGCCCGCACCGGGGGAGGCGCCGCGCAGCTTCAGCCTCGCCGCCAAGGGCTTCCAGCCCTTCAGCCCCGAGACGCAGCTCGCCATGCACCCGCTGCTGGCGGTGGAGGCGACCGACACCTCCCGGCCGCACCAGCCGCTCAAGGGTTGGGAAAGCTTCGTCAGGCAGCTGGTCGAGCTGCTGTCCAGCGAAGCCGATGCGCTCGACCTCGACGCCGCCGGCTGGGAGCAGGTGGCGCAGGCCTTCCTGAAGCCGCAGCTCGACCAGATCTTCCTGAAGCAGTTTCCCGACAGCGCGGGCGAGAAGGCCGTCTACCAGGGCATCGTCAGCGCCCCGGCGGTGGTGAACAAGCTGCACAGCGTGGAACTGCTGGGCTGGCAGTATCAGCTCACGCTGCAGCCCTTCGCCAGCTTCCCGCTGGCCGACACCCTGGGCCTGGCGCCCGGCGCGCAGCCAGCCATCCTGCCCTTCCACCTCACGATGGACTTCGAGGTCACCCAGGGCGAGGAGCTGGTCGACAACTCGACGATCGCCCCGAAGAAGATCGCCATCCTGGGCGGCGGCGTGGGCGCCATGACCGCCGCCTTCTGGCTGACCGACCAGCCCGGCTGGCAAAACCGCTACGAGATCACGCTCTACCAGATGGGCTGGCGCGTGGGCGGCAAGGGCGCGAGCGGCCGCAATGCCGCGCTGGGCCAGCGCATCGAAGAGCACGGCCTGCACATCTGGTTCGGCTTCTACGACAACGCCTTCAACACCATCCAGAAGGCCTACGACCTGCTGCAGCGCCCGCCCGGCGCGCCGCTGGCCAGCTGGACCGACGCCTTCAAGCCGCAGCACTTCATCACGCTGACGGAGTTCGTGCAGGGCCAGTGGAAGACCTGGCCGATCGACACGCCCATCAAGCCCGGAACGCCCGGCCAGGGCACCGAAAGCGTGGGCCCCTGGGCCATGGCCAGCACGCTGTATGCGTGGATCCAGTCATGGCTGGGCCAGCTCAAGGACGCGGCCGCGTTCACCGAGCCGCGGCCGCTCACGCCGCCCGACCAGGAACACGAGGGCTGGCTGCACGGCCTCGCCCGGCACGTGGAGCAGGACGTCGAACACCTCGCCGCCGACGTGGAACATGCGGCCCAGGCCCTGGTGCAGTTCAGCCAGGCGCTGGCAGAGGACGCACGCAGCCACGACGCCGAGCACCATGAGCTGATGCATGCGGCGCTGCAGTCGCTGCGCGGCTGGCTGCACGATGCGGTGGCGGCCGAAGGCGCAGGCGACGACCTGCGCCGCCTGTACATCGTGATCGACCTCGCCTGCACCGCGCTCATCGGCATGTTCGAGGACCGCGTCTTCACCCGGGGCTTCGACGTCATCAACGACATCGACTTCTACGACTGGCTCACCCGGCACGGCGCCAACGAGAAGCTCACCGTGCACTCTGCGCCGGTGCGCGGCTTCTACGACCTGGTGTTCGCCTACGAGAACGGCGACTTCGAGCGGCCCAACATCGAGGCCGGCACCATGCTGCGCGGCATGCTGCGGGTGGCGGTGGCCTACCACGGCGGCATCATGTGGGAGATGCAGGCCGGCATGGGCGACACGGTGTTCACGCCGCTGTACCAGGTGCTCAAGTCGCGCGGCGTGCAGTTCAGGTTCTTCCACAAGGTCGAGGAGCTGGTGCCCGCGGCCGACGGCAGCAACCTGGTCGACCAGGTGCGCCTCACGCAGCAGGCCGCCGTGACCGGCGGTGCCGGCCACTACCACCCGCTGGTCAACGTGAAGGGCCTGGCCTGCTGGCCCAGCGGGCCCGACTACGCGCAGATCGTGCCGGAGCAGGCCGCGCTGCTGCAGCAGCACGACGTGAACCTGGAGTCGAACTGGAGCAACTGGCCGCAGCTCTATGCGCAGCACTTCGGCCAGCCGCTGCCCACGCTGACGCTGCAACGAGGGGTCGACTTCGATCTCGTCGTGTTCGGCATCTCGGCCGACGGCGTGAAGGACCTCTGCCCGCAGCTGGTGGCCCGCAGTCCGGCGCTGCAAACCATGGGCGAGAAGATCAGGACGGTGGCCACCCAGGCCTACCAGGTGTGGATCGACTGCGACCTCGAAGCCATGGGCTGGACGAGCTTCGGCGCCAACCGCCAGGAGCCGGTGCTCAGCGGCTTCGTCGAACCCTTCGACACCTGGGCGCCGATGGACCAGCTGCTGCAGCGTGAAGCCTGGCCGCCGGCGCAGACGCAGCCGAAGAACGTGTCGTACTTCTGCAGCGCGCTGCCCATCAACGACTACCCGCCGTACAGCGACCACGGTTTTCCGGCGCGTTGCGCGGCGGCGGTCAAGCAGTCGGCGATCGACCAGCTCGAGACCCGGATCGGCGCGCTGTGGCCCGGAGTGGCCGGCAGCGGCGGCTTCCGGTGGGGCTGCCTCGTCGACCCGGAACAGGGCAGCGGCACGCAACGCTTCGGCCGCCAGTATTGGCGCGCCAACGTCGACCCGTCGGAGCGCTACGTGCTGTCGGTGGTGGGCAGCAGCGCCTGCCGGCTTACGACCGATGGCTCGGGCTTCGCGAACCTCTACCTCACCGGCGACTGGATCCGCACCGGCCTGAACGCCGGCTGCGTGGAGGCGGCGGTGATGGCCGGCATGCAGACCTCGCGGGCCATCAGCGGGTGGCCGAAGGTGATCCGCGGCGAAAGCGACTTCTGAGGTAGCCGGCCAGAACCCGGTTCACGCGGCGGCTCGGTATGCTGCGCCCTTCCTTGCCGGAGGACGCGCCATGCCGATGCCCCACCCGTTCGCGATGCTGCTGGCCGGTGCCGTGGCCCTGGGGGCTGCATTGCGGGCCGCGGCGTCCGAAGACACGGCGCGCGACTGGCTGCAGACCAACGCCCGGCCGATGGCCGCCACGAGCGCCGAGGCCATCGACGACGCCGCGCTCGAGGCCTTCGGCGCCGCCGTGGGCGATGCCCGGGTGGTGGGCCTGGGCGAGCAGACGCACGGCGGCCGCCAGGAGTTCGAGCTGAAGCTGCGGCTGCTGCGCTACCTGCACGAGCGCCGCGGCTTCGACGTGCTGCTCATCGAAAGCGGCCTGTTCGACGTGGACCAGGTGACCCGCGCGGTGGCCCGCGGCGAGGGCAGCCTCGATGCGCTGGCGCCGGGCAGGCTGTTCTACATGTACTCGAAGAGCGACGCCGGCCGCGAGCTGCTGCGCTACCTGGACGAGCGCCGCCGGGCGCCGCGCCCGCTCGCGGTGGCCGGCTTCGACAGCCAGCTCACCGGCGAAGCCAGCCAGCGGTCGCTGCTGCGCGGCCTGCGCCGCCAGCTTGCGGCCCGCGACGCGCGCGCCGCCCGCAACATCGACTGGCCGCTGGTGGAGCGGCTGGGCGAGCGGCTGTTCAAGCTCGATCGCGAAGCCCCCGCCGCCGAGGAACGCCGCCGCTTCGATGCGGCGCTCGCCGCGCTGCACCGTGCGCTGTGCCGCCCCAGCCGAACCGATGCCGGCACCATGCTCTGGTGCCGCAGCGTGGCTGGCCTGCAGGCGCAGGCGCGCACCGTGTGGGACGGCGACTACCAGCGCGACCATGCGATGGCGGACAACCTGCTGTGGCTGACCGAAGAGGTGTACGCCGGCCGCAAGGTGGTGGTGTGGGGCCACATCGCGCATCTCGGCCGCGGGCTGCAGCGCGATGCGCAGCATCGCCTGGCCGGCGCCATCGTCGGCGAGCGGCTGGGCCGCGCCTACTACGCGCTCAACACCACCGCCTTCGAAGGCCGCTGGCTCGACGACGCGAGCGGCCAGGTGCGCGAGGTGCCGCCCGCGGCGCCCGGCAGCCTGGAGGCCGTGCTGGCCTGGGATGTGTGCACCCCGCTCGCCGAGTACGGCGATCGACCCTCCGGGAGGTGCGGGCGGCCCGGCACGGCGGCCCCGTTCATCTTCGTGAACGCGCCGCGCGGGGTGGTGCCGGGGCTGGCCGCCATGCCGGCGCGCGCCATCGACTTCGGGCCGGTGGCGCTGCCGGGCATCGCTGCCAACGGCCTGGGCCCTCACTGGGACGGCGTCTTCTACATCCGTACCATGGCGCCGGTGACCCTGGTGCGCTGAGGCTCAGCGACAGCCACGGGCCGAAACGCTAGCATCGCCCGCTTGTCCACCCCAGGCCGGCCGGCCCGTGACGACCATGATCTCTCGCCGCCACCTGCTGGCGGGCTCCGCTCTCGCGCCGCTCGCCGCGGCCGGCCGGGCCCAGGCCGCGTCGCCGAATGAACTGACGCAGCTGCTCGACAGCGTGCTGCAGCGGGCGCTGGCGCTGCTGCCGCAGCTGCTCACCAGCGCCGGCCTCGACACCGGCCCCAACGCCGCTGCGCGCAGCCTGCTGAACGACCGCTCGCCCGATGCGCGCGCGCGCATGCGCCGCCTGTTCGAGGACATGAAGGCCGGGCTCGGGCGTTTCGACCCGGCGCGGCTGCAGGGCATGGACTGGATCAACCACCAGTCGGCGCTCTACCTCGCCGACACCACGCTCGCGGCCTACGACTTCGGCTTCGGCGACCCGGACGTCGGCCCGTCCATCCCCTACGTGGTGTCGCAGCTGAGCGGCTCGTACCGCGCCATCCCCGGCTTCCTTGCGAGCCTGCACCCGGTGGCCGACCGGGCCGATGCCGAGGCCTACCTGGCGCGCCTCTCGGCCTTTGCGTTGGTGCTCGACCACGAGACCGAATGGGCCCGCAGCGACCACGCGCGCGGCGCGGTGCCGCCCGACTTCGTGCTGCGCACGGCGCTGCGCCAGTTCGAGGCGATGCTCGCGCCGGCACCGGCGGCTTCGGAGCTGGTGACGGCGCTGGTGCGGCGCACCCGGGCCGCCGGCATCGAAGGCGACTGGGAGACGCGCGCGGCGCGCATCGTCGAAGCCGAGGTGTACCCGGCGCTGCGGCGGCAGGCCGACCTGCTGCAGGGAGCGCTGGAGAAGGCGCCCACCGCGGCCGGTGTGTGGCGTCTGCCCGAGGGCGAGCGCTTCTACCGCCACGCCGTGCGCGCGGCCACCACCACGGCGCTGTCCGGCGACGAGATCCATCGCCTGGGCCTGGAGCTGGTGAAGCGCTTCAGCTCGTCGGCCGATGCCATCCTGCGCAGCCGGGGCCTCACCCGCGGCACGGTGGCCGAGCGGCTGGCGGCGCTGCGCAAGGATCCGAAGCACCTGTACGCCGACAGCGACGAGGGCCGCCGCGCCCTGCTCGCCGACCTGGAGCGCCGCATGGAAGAGATGCGCGAGCACCTGCCGCGCTTTTTCGGCCGGCTGCCGCAGGCGCCGGTGCGGGTGCAGCGCATGCCCACCGCCATCGAGGCCGGCGCGCCGGGCGCCACCTACCAGCCGGGCAGCCTGGACGGCAAGCGCCCCGGTCTCTTCGAGATCAACCTGCGCAACGTGGCCGAGTGGCCGCGCTTCGACCTGCCCACCCTCGTCTACCACGAGGCCCTGCCCGGCCACCACCTGCAGAACACGCTGCGCAACGAGGCCGAAGGCCTGCCGCTGCTGCGCCGCATGCCGCTGTTCTCGGGCTACCAGGAAGGCTGGGCCCTGTATGCCGAACAGCTGGCCGACGAGATGGGCGTGTACCGCCGTGACCCGCTCGGCCGCCTGGGCTACATGGCGTCGATGCTGTTCCGCGCCGCGCGGCTGGTGGTCGACTCGGGCCTGCACCACAAGCGCTGGACCCGCGACCAGGCAGTGGCCTACATGTCGGCCACGCTGGGCGACGCCCCTTCGGCCACCGTGCGCGAGGTGGAGCGCTACTGCGTGCAGCCGGCGCAGGCCTGCTGCTACATGCTGGGCTGGCGCACCTGGACGCAGGCACGCGCCAGCGCCCAGGCGGTGCAGGGCAGGCGCTTCGACCTCCGCGCCTTCCACGATGCGGGGCTGCTCAACGCCGACATGCCGCTGGACCTGCTGACGCGGGTGCTGGAACGGTGGGCGCGGGCCGGAGGGCGTCCTGGGCATCGTGTGCCGGGATCCGCAGCGCGCGCTTCGGCCACGCAGAGCGCGCCATGGCGGATGTCATCGTGAGTCACTTTGAAGTACTCGGCGCTGCGCTTTCGATGGCGCTCACGGGCACGGGCGTGGTATGCCTCCTTGCGGGCTTCTTTGCGGTGGGGCGCCGTCTGGTGCTGAAGAATCCGCAGGGTGGCTTTGCTCAGCTTCGCTTGCCATTGCTCGCGTGGGAGTTGTTCTGCGCGGCCACCGTGACGGTGTTGCTCGTGCATTGGTTGACCAGGGTCACCCTCTGGGAGTTTGCATGTCTGCTGCTGGGCGTGGCCATTTCGACACCCGTGCTTGCAGGAGCCGGTCTGTTCGCGGCTGGCAGGAGGCGGTGAAAAGCATCCCATCCTGCCGCCCGAGCGCCGCCTCGACCGCTTTTACATGCCGCCGTGACGAACCATCCTGTCCACACATCACATGCCCAGCTCACAGATTCGAAGTCGCTTCCCCAGGCCCGCAGCCGTGGTTTGGGACTACCTGCTGCATCTCAAGGATTGCGAGCGCTGGATGCCTGCTGAAGAGCTTCACGGCGTAGCGCTCCTGTTCGATTCGGGGCGTTATGCCGGCTTCCAATGGGCGCCCGACAAGCCTGGTGTTGCTCCGATCGTTTCTCGCGTCCAGCGAATCGACCCTTGCCGCAGCGTTCAGTATCGAACGGTGTGCGCGACCGAAAGCAATGTCCCGCCCAGCGCCAGAGCCGGGTTTCCCTTTCGGTCCATGAAACAGAGCATGGTCTTCAACGACAGTGGTTCGGGGTGCGAGCTGGTTCAACATGTCGAGCTGGAACCCAATGGACTCCTTGGCTGGCTGACATGCAGCCTCCTGTTGCTTCCCAGCGTGAAGCGAGGGGTTGTGGAATCTCACAGGCGCCTCGCAGAGCTGTTGCGTGAGGTCTAGCCGCACCATCGGTCAGAGCCGCCTCACCAGTGCTCAAAGCAACCCCAGCTCCACCGCCTTCAACGTCGCCGCCGCCCGGCTGCTGCAGGCCAGCTTCTCGAACACGTGCTCCAGGTGCGTGCGCACGGTGGCCGGGCTGATGCCGAGCCCTTGGGCAGCTTCCTTGTTGCTCGCGCCGTGGGCGATCGCGCGCAGCACGTCGAGCTCGCGCGGCGACAGCAGCGTCGGTGTCGCTCGGGGGCGCGGTGCCGGTGCGCCCAGCAGCGCTTCGACCACCTCACGGTCGTAGCGCCCGGCGCCTGCGTCTTCGCGCAGGATGCGTGCCGCCTCGGCCTCGTCGAAGGCAGGCCGCCAGGGCCGTGGCGAACGCAGCGCAACCCAGCTGGCCGCGGCGGCCAGCAGCCGGGCCTCGGGGCTTTGCGGCGCCAGGCCGCGGAAGTGGCCTGAGCCGTCGCCGCGCTCGAACACCCACGAGGCGAGGTCGGCCTCGGCAGACAGGCCCGCGAGCTCGCGCGCGGCGCGGGCGGTCCAGTAGGCGGCCAGGCGGATCTGCTCGTGGTCGGCACGCGTCAAGGGCGACGGCTTGTTCCACAGCGCGTTGGGCAGCGCGGCGCGGCCCATGCCGTGCAGCAGGGCAGCCGCGACGGTGCGTTGCACCGCTGCCGGGTCGAGCCCCAGGCGGCCCCCGGCCGCTTCGACTGCCGATGCCACCGCGCGCGAATGGCCGGTGAGCCACGGCAGCTTGAGGTCGATCACGTCGGCCAGCAGCCGCAGCGGCACGTCGGCATCGGGCACCTGCGCCACCACGTCGTCTTCGGCTTCGCCGTCGAGCTCGGCGAGCCAGCAGCGCGCATGGGTGCGCAGCGCCTCGACCAGCCTGCGCGGGTGCCGCCCGTCGGCCGCGGGCAGCGCACCGGCGCCTTGCAGGCGGGCCGCGATCTCGAACTCGCCGCACAGCGTGACGATGGCCACCAGTTCGGTCGCCGCCCCACCGCTGCCTTCGAGGTCGTAGCCGTCGAACACATGGCGCAGCGCCTGCTCCACCGCGGCCGGCAGCCCGAGGCGGTGCGCCGTGTCGCCGGCCACCTCGCAGTGGATCTGCGCCACGCCGGCAAAGGCCGCCAGGCGCTCGCGCTGCGCCGGGTCGGTGAGTGCCGCCGCCTGGAGCTGCGCCAGCAGCGCCGGCTCGGCCAGCATCTTCGCGCGGCCGGCCACGTCGTCGCCCAGCAGCGCTGCGATCTCGCCCGCATTGGCGGTGCAGCCCGACCAGCGCAGCAGCGCGACGCTGGTGGCGTCGGCTGCCAGCTCGGCGCGCCCCAGCGCCAGCGCGAGCCGCCGTGCGAGGGCAGCGACGCGGCGCGAATGGTTGCAGGGCTGGCCCATGCTGAGATCGCCCACGAAGGCGAGCGCGTGCATCGCGTCGCCCACGCGAACGGTGGTGCCTTCGGCGACGAGGTCGGTGGTCAAGAGGCGCTCGCCGGGTGGTGATCGGATATTCGACCGATGGTACGTGGAGCGCCCGCGGCTCACCATGGCGGCCATCGTCACTTTCGTCCGGAGCCGCCCATGCCCTCCAGCCTCAGCACCCTCGGCATCGTCCACACCACGCTCAGCATCGCGCCGCTGCTGCTGGGCGGCTACGCGCTGGCCACGCGGGGCGCCATCTCGCCCGACGACCGCCTCGGCCGGGCCTACATCGTGTCGATGCTCGCCTCCATCGCGACCTCGTTCGGCCTGTCGAGCACCGGCAGCCTCGGGCCGGGCCATGTGCTGGGCGTGATCGCGGTCTTGCTGATGGGCTTTGCGCTTCGCCCGCCGGCGCTGCTGGGCCGCGCCGCGCCCTACCTGCGCACGCTGGCCATGTCGGCCAGCTACCTGATCCTGCTGATCCCGGGCACGGTCGAGACGCTCACGCGCCTGCCGGGCGGTGCGCCCATCGCAAGCCATGGGCCCGAGTCGCCCGAGGTCAAGGCGGCACTCGGCCTGTTCTTCCTGCTGTTCGTGGTGGGCAGTGCCTGGCAGCTGCTGCGCATCCGTCGTGGGCGCTAGGTTCTTGCCCAGCGCCGGCAGATCGCCGCGATGTCCTGCGGTGTTGTGCGGCAGCAGCCGCCGATCAGCCTCGCGCCCGCATCGGCCCATTGCATGGCCGCCTCGGCCAGCCTCGCGCCGCCGTCATGGGCGGCGCCGTGCCACACCTTGCGCACCGCGTCGTAGTGCTCGCCGGCATTGGGGTACACGACGATGGGCTTGCGGGTGCGGGACCGGGCGGTCTGCACCAGTGACTCCACGTGCTGCGGCGCAGTGCAGTTGAGGCCGATCGCCGCCACCTGGGCAAAGCCGTCGAGCGCGGCCACGCAGTCGGCGAACGGCTCGCCCTGGCTGCCGTGCTCACCGTCGCGGCATGAAAAGCTGATCCAGGCCTCACTGCCCGGCGTTTCCTGCAGCAGCCGCGCCAGGGCGCGGGCCTCGGCGAGGCAGGGCACGGTCTCGCAGGCCAGCAGGTCGGCGCCCGAGCCCGCCAGCAGCTGCAGGCGCGGGCGGTGGAAGTCCATCAGCGCGGTTTCGTCCAGGCCGTAGCCGCCGCGGTATTCGGAGCCGTCGGCCAGCATCGCGCCATAGGGGCCGATGGACGCGGCCACCAGCGGCTTCGCGCGGTGGGCCTGCGCCGGGTCGTGCTGCGCTTCGCGCCAGAAGATGTCGCGTGCCTCGCAGGCCAGCGCCACCGCCAGGCGCATGAGCCCGGCGGCCTCGTCGTGGCCGAGGCCGCGCCGGGCGAAGCCTTCGAAGGTGGCCTGGTAGGTGGCGGTGGTGGCCACGTCGGCGCCGGCGCGAAAGTAGTCGAGGTGCACCTCGCGAATGAGTTCGGGCTGTTCGATCAGCAGCCGGGCCGACCACAGGGGGTCGTCGATGTCGGCGCCGCGCCGGGCCAGCTCGGTGCCCAGCGCGCCATCGAGCACGAGGTGGCCTTGGCGCGCCAGCCAGGCGGTGATGACGCCGGATGGCGGAGTGGTGGAAGCGTCTGCCATGGAGGACATGGTGCGTTAGCACGCCTCTTCGGCGCCGAAGTAGCGGGTGTGGGGGCGAGCGTAACTGCCGTTGGCCCGCACCGGGCGAACGGGGTGTTGTTCGCGCGAGGTGTCGAATGCCTTCACGGTGAATGAATTGGGTTCAGCCCGTGGCGCACACCACTCTCCGTTCGGGCTGAGGTATCGAAGCCCTGCAACGACCGCTGCGGCCCTTCGATACCTCAGGGCGAACGGGGGTGCTGTTCGCGACTCAAGCCGCCGCCACACCCGCGCTGCGCTGCTGCTTGCGCCGGGTCTTGTTCTGGTACATCGCCTGGTCGGCCTGGTGCACCAGGTCGTGCACCGCCGCTTCGTCGGACCAGTGCGCGATGCCGTAGCTGATCCCGGCCTCCTCGAAGCCGTCGGACAGCAGCTGGCTTTCCAGCTGCGCAAGCCCGCGCTGCAGCTGGGCCTCCAGCCGGCGCGGCGCCAGGATGGCGAACTCGTCGCCGCCGATGCGATAGCAGCTGGCCGCTTCGCCGGCCAGCACGCGCAGGCCCCTGGCCACCGCCTTCAGGAATTCGTCGCCGCGGCCGTGGCCATGGCGGTCGTTGATCTTCTTCAGCCCGTCGAGGTCGATCACCAGCAGCAGCAGCGGCACCGCCGCCTCGGCATTGGCGGTGGCGGTGAGCGTGGTGTCAGCGCCCGGGAGGCGGCGGGTGCGCTGCTTGAGCGCGAGGTCGAAGGCATAGCGGTTGGCGATGCCGGTCATCGCATCGGTGTGGGCCACGTGCAGCGCCTCGCCCAGCTGGGCCGCATAGCTGTCGCGCTCGCGGTTGAGCAGCCGGATGCGGTCGGCCAGTGCAAAGGCCTGCAGCAGGCCCTCGACGGCGCCGCCGAACAGGGTGGCCAGCTCGGCGTTGTCGATCAGGTCGGGCACGAGGTCGAGGTTGGCCGGCAGGATGACGAGCGCGGGGATCAGCAGCGCCACGAAGGCGAACACGAAGAACCGCGCCGGCCGGTAGCCGCCCAGCCAGGAGCGCACGCCGCTGGTGAGCGTCATCAGCAGCCATGCGCTGATGAGCAGCGTGGCCACCGAATGCGCCCACGGCAGCGCGAACACCGCCAGCGGCGCCAGCAGCAGCGACACCACGATGAGCCAGCGGTGCAGCCGGTACATGGCAGGCAGGCGCTGGCGCAGCTCCAGGAACTCGATGCAGAACATCGAGCTGGCCGCCGGCAGCAGGTAGAACGGCACGTAGTGCAGCCGCAGCTCGCGCAGGCCGAGCAGTTCGGCCGGCAGCTGGAACACCATGGCCCATGCCACGGTGGCCAGCAGCAGCTGCACGCAATACCAGAGGTAGGCCCGCTCGCGCGCCAGCGCATACAGGAAGAGGTTGAACAGCCCGAGCACGAGCATCGCGCCCAGCGAGCCGAGGATCACCGTGTTCTCGAACAGCACCTTGCGCTGGTAGGCCGCCTTCGTGAGCACCTGGAAGCGCGGCACCGACGCGTAGTAGCGGCTGTCGAAGCGCACCAGCACGTCGTAGGTGACGCCGGGCAGCAGGGTCACGTCCTTGCCGTAGTGCAGCGCGTATTCACGCTCGGCGGTGTAGCCGCTGCGCAGGACCTGCAGGCTGCCGTCGCTGCCCCACAGGCGGGCCTCGACATGTTCGATGAGCGTGTTGTTGGGATCGAGCACCCAGCGGGTGGTGCGGCTGTCATGGCGCACCTGCGCATGCAGCCAGTAGCCGCCGCCCAGCAGGTTCACATGGGGAGCCCGGGGGTGGCCGGCGAGCCAGGCCTCGATCTGCCCCGGGTGCTCGGGAAAGCTGTCGCCGCGGGCGGCGGCCACCAGCGTGCCGGCCGGCAGCAGGTCCAGCGCTTCGGAGGACGACGCGGTCTGCGGCACTGCAGGAGCGGGCGCCGCGTGCAAGGCAGCAGGGGCGGCGAAACCCATGCACCACAGCATCAGCGCGGCCGCGGTGCAACCGCGGCCCACGCGCATCAGCATGCCGCACAGCGTGTCGAAGGAGGCCATCACGTGAGCGAGCGACAGGGGGTGGCAGGAGCGGCGAATTGTTACGCAAAACAATGTCTGCAACACCTTCGCCCCTCGCAACAAGCGGGCCACCGACAACACACACGACTGGCCGTGCGTGATGTTGTTCACGCCTGCCGCGCGAGGCGTGCGCTGCGCGCCTCAGCCGCGCTCGAACTTGAACACCGCGGTGCTGCCGCGCAGGTTGGGCCAGCGCCGCTTCACCCGGCCTTCATGGATGCCGAACGATTCGATGATGCGCAGGTCGTTCTTGCGTGCGAGCACCTCGAAGTCGGCGTAGGTGCCCACACGGATGTTGGGCGTGTCGTACCACTCGTAGGGCAGCTTCTTGGTCACCGGCATGCGGCCGGAGGCCACCCGCATACGGTTGGGCCAGTGCGCGAAGTTCGGAAAGCTCACGATGCCGATGCGGCCGACGCGTGCGGTCTCGCGCAGCATGGCCTCGGTGTTGCGCAGGTTCTGCAGCGTGTCGAGCTGCAGCACCACGTCGAAGCTGTCGTCCTCGAAGATGCCGAGGCCTTCTTCGAGGTTGCGCTGGATCACGTTGAGCCCGCGCTGCACGGCGGCCAGCAGCTTGTCGTCGTCGAGCTCGATGCCGTAGCCGCTGCAGCCGCGCGTGTCGCGCAGCAGCGCCAGCAGCGCGCCGTTGCCGCAGCCGAGGTCGAGCACGCGCGAGCCGGGCGGCACCAGCTCCGCAATGAGTTCGAGATCGCGTCGTTCGCTCATGTCTGCACCCCGCTCGCCGAGTACGGCGATCGACCCTCCGAGAGGGTCGGGCCTTGCTTGGGGCGGCCCGGCGCGGCGGCCCGGGATGTGTACACCCCGCTCGCCGAGTACGGCGATCGACCCTCCGGGAGGGTCGGGCCTTGCTTGGGGCGGCCCGGCGCGGCGGCCCGGCATGCCTGCACCCCGCTCGCCGAGTACGGCGATCGACCCTCCGGGAGGGTGGGGCCTTGCTTGGGGCGGCCCGGCGCGGCGGCCCGGGATGTGTGCACCCCGCTCGCCGAGTACGGCGATCGACCCTCCGGGAGGGTGGGGCCTTGCTTGGGGCGGCCCGGCGCGGCGGCCCGGTATGCCTGCACCCCGCTCGCCGAGTACGGCGATCGACCCTCCGAGAGGGTCGGGCCTTGCTTGGGGCGGCCCGGCGCGGCGGCCCGGTATGCCTGCACCCCGCTCGCCGAGTACGGCGATCGACCCTCCGGGAGGGTCGGGCCTTGCTTGGGGCGGCCCGGCGCGGCGGCCCGGTATGCCTGCACCCCGCTCGCCGAGTACGGCGATCGACCCTCCGGGAGGGTGGGGCCTTGCTTGGGGCGGCCCGGCGCGGCGGCCCGCGTGACCTGAAGCTGCGTGATCTTCATACCGCAAACCTCGCCGCGGCCGACACGCCGCGTTCGTCGTTTTCGCGGGCGATGCGTTCGAAGTAGGCTCGCACCACGTTGTGATAGCGCGGGTCGTCGAGCAGGAAGGCATCGTGCCCGTGCGGCGCATCGATCTCGGCGTAGCTCACGTCGCGCCTGTTGTCGAGCAGGGCCTTCACGATCTCGCGCGAGCGTTGCGGCGAGAAGCGCCAGTCGGTGGTGAAGCTCACCACCAGGAACTTCGCCGCTGCGCGCGCCAGGGCCTTGGTGAGGTCGCCGCCATAGCGCCGCGCCGGGTCGAAGTAGTCGAGCGCGCGGGTGATGAGCAGGTAGGTGTTGGCGTCGAAGTACTCGCTGAACTTGTCGCCCTGGTAGCGCAGGTAGCTCTCGATCTGGAACTCGATGTCCTGTGTGCTGTAGGCCAGCTCGGCCGCCTTCAGGTCGCGGCCGAACTTCTCTTCCATCACGTCGTCGCTCAGGTAGGTGATGTGGCCGATCATCCGCGCCACCCGCAGGCCGCGCCGGGGCACCACGCCATGGGCATAGAAGTGCCCGTCATGGAAGTCGGGGTCGGTGACGATGGCCCTGCGCGCCACCTCGTTGAAGGCGATGTTCTGCGCCGACAGGTTGGGGGCGCTGGCGATCACCAGCGCATGGCGCACCCGCTCGGGGTGCTGCAGCGTCCAGCTCAGGGCCTGCATGCCGCCGAGGCTGCCGCCGATCACCGCGGCCAGCTGCGTGATGCCCAGGCTGTCGAGCAGCCGTGCCTGGGCGTCGACCCAGTCCTCGACCGTCACCACCGGGAAGTCCGCGCCATAGGGCCGACCGGTGGCCGGGTTGGTGTGCATCGGGCCGGTGGAGCCGAAACACGAGCCGAGGTTGTTGACGCCGATGACGAAGAAGCGGTCGGTGTCCAGCGGCTTGCCCGGGCCCACGAGGTTGTCCCACCAGCCTTCGCTGCGCTCCTGGCCTTCGTGCAGGCCGGCCACATGGTGCGAGGCATTGAGCGCGTGGCACACCAGCACCGCATTGCTCTTGTCGGCGTTGAGCGTGCCGTAGGTCTCGTAGACGAGCGAATAGCCGGCGAGCTGTGCGCCGCTTTGCAGCGGCAGCGGCAACGCGAAGTGCGCGGTCTGCGGCGTGACGAAACCGACCGAGGATCCGGTGGTGGGGCTCATGTTCAGGGGCAGAAAAAACAAAACCCGGCTGCACATAAAGGTGACCGGGTTCCATCCGCGCCCCCTTTAGCTGTACTTGTTGAGCGCCCGCAAGCCGGAACAAATCGGCGCTGGGCGGCAGTATAACCAGCACCTTGCGACGCAACCCGGGGGGCCCATGGCGAACTGGTTCGACGAGTTCCAGGCACAGCACCATGCCGTCAATGGCGTGGAGATCTTCGCCCGCACCGGCGGGCGGCCGGACGGGCCGCCGCTGCTGCTGCTGCACGGCTATCCGCAGACGCACGCGATCTGGCACCGGGTGGCGCAGCTGCTGGCGCCGCACCACCGCCTGGTGATCCCCGACCTGCGCGGCTACGGCCGCTCGTCGAAGCCGCCGGGCGAAGCCGGCCATGCCAACTACAGCAAGCGTGTCATGGCGGCCGACATGGTGGCGCTCATGCGCAGGCTCGGCCACGAGCGCTTCTGCATCGCCGGCCACGACCGCGGCGGCCGGGTCGCGCACCGGCTCGCGCTGGACCATCCGGCGGTGCTCGACAAGCTCTGCGTGATCGACATCGTGCCCACCCTCACCATGTACGAGCGCACCGACATGGCCTTCGCGCGGGCCTGCTACCACTGGTTCTATCTGATCCAGCCGGCGCCGCTGCCCGAGCGCCAGATCGGCGCCGCGCCGCGCTTCTATCTCGACTGGACGCTCTCGGGCTGGGGCTCGAAGGGGCTCGATTTCATCGAGCCCGAGGCGCTGCAGGACTATGCCGAGGGCTTCTGCAACGCGCAGGGCATCCACGCCGCCTGCGAGGACTACCGCGCCGCCGCCGGCATCGACCTCGAGCACGACCGCGCCAGCCGCGAGGCCGGCCAGCGGGTGCAGTGCCCGCTGCACGCGCTGTGGGGCGAACGCGGCGTGGTGAATGCGCTGTTCAAGCCGCTGGACGACTGGCGTGCGGCATGCGCCGGCCCGGTGACCGGCGCGGTGCTGCCGGCCGGGCACTTCATCCCGGAGGAGCTGCCGCAGCAGACGGCGCAGGCGCTGCGCGACTTCCTCGGCTGAGCGTGTCGTTCGCCGTCAGGACACCCGCTTGCCGTTGGCCCCCAGGATCGCCAGCTCGACGAACCTCGAGGCCACGAACGGCCCCGGCGTCGCGCCATAGCCCAGGCTGAAGTCGCCCAGGTCCAGCCGCTTCACGCCGGCCAGCGCGGTGCGCAGCCTGTCGCGGGTCAGGTCGCGGCCGGCGCGCTTGAGGCCTTCGATCACCACCTGCGCATTGATCCAGCCTTCGAAGCTGCTGCCGCCGAACTGCTCCACGCCGGCCGCGCGCATGGCGGCCTGGTAGCTGCGCACCACCGGCAGCTTGGTCTTTTCGGCGTCGGGGAACACCTGGGTGAGCGCCAGGCCCTGGCTGGCGTTGCCCAGCTTGCCGAGCTCCGACGAGATGACCGACACCGACAGGCCGGCCAGCGGCAGGCCCGAGGCCTTGCCGCGCAGGGCCAGCACGAAGGCGGTGTTGGCAGTGCCGGTGGTGCCCAGCAGCACCGCGCCGGCCTTGGCGGCGAGCACCTGGTCGGCCGCCTGCCTCGCATTCGCGCCGTCGACCGCCAGTGCCACGCTGCCCACCGACTTGAGGTTGTTGGCCGCGAGCGTGGCCTCGGCATCCTTCAGCACCTCCTTGCCGAAGGGGTTGTCGAGGTAGACGATCGCGATGTCCTTCAGGCCCATCTGCACCAGCTGCTGCACCACGCGCACGGTTTCGTCGCGGTAGCTGGCCCGCACGTGGAACACGTTCTTCTGCCCCGGCTGGCGTAGCGAGCTGGCGCCGGTGACCGGGCCGACGCACGGCACGCCCTGCTGCTCGACCAGCGGCAGCACGGCCGCGGTGTTGGCAGTGCCCATGCACGACATCAGCGCGAACACGTCGTTGCCGTCGAGCATCTGCTTCACGTTGTCGAGCGTGCGGCCGGGCACGTAGCCGTCGTCCTTGGCCAGCAGCTGCACTTCACGGCCGTGGATGCCGCCGGCCTGGTTGACGACCGCGAAGGCGGCCTTCACGCCGGCGGTGTGGTCGGCGCCGGCGCCGGCGAGCGGGCCGCTCAGGGCCAGCGAGCTGCCGATGGTGACCGTCGAAGGCGTGACGCCGCTTTCGGCGGCGCGGGCAAGCGGGGCCCAGGCGGGCATGCCGGCCAATGCGGTGGTCTGTGCAAGGCGGTGCAGGAACAGGCGGCGCTTCATGGCGAATGTCTCCTCGCGTTGGGGTGGGGATGTGCGCGCCGCAGGGTAAGAAGGCCGCACCCGGGACCCCTGTCGTTCTGGCGACAGCCGCGCCCGGGGTAGCGTCCGCCTGTGATGGAAGTCACGCAAACGGCCGGCGGTGCGGCCCGGGCGTGGCGCCGCTGCGACGGCGCATCAGGCTGCCGTCAGCGCCGGGCCGGGTGCGCCTGCGCGACCGACTCGCGTGCGATCAGCTGCGGCTCGAAGCGCTGCGACACCGGCAAGGTGGTCTGGTAGCAGGCATTGAGCAGTGAGCGACAGGCATTGAGCGCCATGTCGGCAATGGGAATGCGCACGCTGGTCAGGCGCGGCGACAGGTAGGCCGCGAACTCGGCATCGTCATAGCCCACCACCGACCAGTCGCCGGGCACGGAGATGCCTGCATGGTGCAGGCAGCTCAGCGCGCCCATGGCCATCTGGTCGTTGGCGCAGAACAGGCCGGTCACCTTGTCGATGCCCTTGCGCGCCAGCAGGCGCGCGGCCGCGTCCCAGCCCGACTGGCCGGTGAAGTCGCCTTCCTCGAGCAGCACCGACGACTGCTTCACGCCCGCCTCCTCGAGCTGCTCGAAGAAGCCCTGCAGGCGCAGCCGGTTGTCACCGGCGGCGGCCGGCCCGGAGATCACCGCCACGCGGCGGTGGCCCTGCTGCGCGAGCGCCTGTGCCGCCAGGCGGCCGGCCGTACGGTGGTCCACGGTGAAGCACTGGTTCTTCATGCCCTTCACGTCGCGGTTCACCACCGCCACCCTCGGGTGCTGCTCGCGCAGGGCCAGGAAGTCGGCATCGCGCAAGGCGTTGCTGGTGATGATGAGGCCGTCGCACTCGCGCTCGATCAGGAAGCGGGCGCCGTCGAGCGCCTCCTGGCGCGGGTCTTCGTGGCCGCAGCCGTTGGCCGCCACCATGTGGCGGTCGTGCTGGCGCAGCTCGGTGTCGATGGCATGCAGCAGCGGGCCGTAGAAGGGGCCGGCGAAGTCGGGCACGAACACGCCGATGGTGCCGGTGCTGCGCAGCGACAGTGCACGGGCAATGGCGCTCGGGCGAAAGCCCAGCTGCTGCGCCGCCGCTCCCACGCGCGCGGCCGCGTCGGGCGAAAACGAACCCTTGCCGCTGATCACGCGCGACGCGGTGCCCACCCCCACGCCAGCCAGCCGCGCCACGTCCTTGATGGTTGCCATTGCGTCCTGCCTTGTTGCAGGGCGCGATGATAGAAGCGTCGCGCCTACAGGCGCTTCTGGGTGGCGGGGTCGAAGAGGCTGGCGCGCGACAGGTCGAGCGAGACGCCGACCACGGCGCCCACGGCATGGTCGTGCACCGCCGCCACCTCGGCGGCCACGCGGTGGCCGTGCAGGTCGAGCCAGACCACGAGGTGGGAGCCCATCGGCTCGACCAGGGTGACCTGGGCCTGCAGCGAGGCTGCCTGCGGCGGCAGCAGCGCCACATGCTCGGGCCGGATGCCCAGCACGGCCGGGCGCTCGCCCCCGGGCGCCGCCGCGGGCAGCGCCAGCGACAGGGCACCCGCCTCGAACGACGGCCCGGCCAGCCGGCCTTCGATGAAGTTCATGCTGGGCGAACCCAGGAAACCGGCGACGAACATGTTGGCCGGCTGCGCATACACCTCGGCCGGCGCGCCGATCTGCTGGATGCGGCCCGAGCGCATCACCGCCACGCGGCTGGCGAGCGTCATGGCCTCGACCTGGTCGTGGGTGACGTAGATCATGGTCGCGCCCAGCTCGCGGTGCAGCTGCTTGAGCTCGCGGCGCAGCTCGGTGCGCAGCTGCGCATCGAGGTTGGACAGCGGCTCGTCGAACAGGAACACCTGGGCCTCGCGCACCAGCGCACGCCCGATCGCCACCCGCTGGCGCTGGCCGCCCGACAGCTGTGCCGGCTTGCGCGTCAGCAGCGCGTCGAGCTGCAGCAGCTTCGAGGCGCGCTGCACCCGCCGCTCGATCTCGGCCCGGGGCGTGCCGGCCACCCGCAGGCCGAACGACATGTTGCGTTCGACGTTCATCGTCGGGTAGAGCGCATACGACTGGAACACCATGCCGATCGAGCGGTCCTTCGGGTCCTCCCAGGTCACGTCGCGCCCGCCGATCGAGATGCTGCCGGCCTCGACGTCGAGCAGCCCGGCGATGGAATGCAGCAGCGTGGACTTGCCGCAGCCCGAAGGCCCCAGCAGCACCAGGAACTCGCCTTCGTTCACCGACAGGTCGAGCTGTTCGAGGATGGACGCCGGGCCCATCTTCACGTGGAGGTTGTGGATCGCGACTGCGGACACGGGAGATCAGCCTTTCACCGCACCGGCCGCGATGCCGCGCACGAACCAGCGGCCGGAGACGAGGTAGATGAACAGCGGCACCAGCGACGTGAGCAGCGTGGCCGCCATGTTGACGTTGTAGAGCCGCTCGCCGGTGGTGGTGTTGATGACGTTGTTGAGCTGCACCGTCATCGGCAGGTGCTCGCGGCCGGCGAACACCAGGCCGAGCAGGAAGTCGTTCCAGATGTTGGTGACCTGCATGATCACCGCCACGATCACGATGGGCACCGACATCGGCAGCATGAGCTGGAAGAAGATGCGCCAGAAGCCGCCGCCGTCGATGCGCGCCGCCTTGAACAGCTCTTCCGGCACCGAGCTGTAGTAGTTGCGGAACAGCAGCGTCATGATCGGCATGCCGAAGATGGTGTGGATCAGCACGATGCCCGGCAGTGTGCCGAAGATGCTCATCGCGGCGAACGCCCGCACCAGCGGGAACATCATCACCTGGTAGGGCACGAAGGCGCCCAGCAGCAGCACGCCGAACAGCGCGTTGGCGAAACGCGGCTTCCAGAACGACAGTGCATAGCCGTTGATCGCGCCGACGAGGATGGACAGCACCGTGCTCGGCAGCACGATGGCCACCGAATTCCAGAAGCCGCCACGGATGCCTTCGCATTGCAGCCCGGTGCACACGGTGAGCCAGGCATGCGCCCACGGCTCGAGCGTCACCTTCACCGGCAGCGAGAACAGGTTGCCCAGGCGGATCTCCTCCATCGGCTTGAAGGAGGTGACGAGCATCACGTACAGCGGCATCAGGAAGAAGGCCGCGCAGACGAGCAGGAAGGCGTACAGGCCCAGGCGAGCCGGGCGCCAGCGTGACCGGCGACGTGCAGTGGCGGCCGCGGCGGGCACGGGGCGTGGCATCACGGCGCTCACGCCTGCCCCTCGACCGGCGGGTACGCCGGCCGATCCCCCGAGATCCTATGGAGGACCACCCGCGTCAGCCGCGTTGGTCTACAACGGGAATTTCCTGTTCTCTGTGCAAAGGAGGTTCGGAAATGAAGTCGACTCAGGCAGTCCTCCAAGGCAAGG
>NZ_SWAR01000110.1 GCF_006386545.1 Methylibium rhizosphaerae
GCGGCAGTTCGCCTTTGATGGAATGGCAGTTCCAGCACTGGTTGAGGTGCGTCGACGTAAGTGCCCTGCAAGCCCTGCATTCCCAGTGCTCCACCACGCCTCCTATGACGCCCAACGTTCGACGTAAGGGGCTGGCCGCAGGCCAGTCCCCTTGACGGAGGGGTTAGGCCTTGGCGGGAGAGAAGACGACTTGGTGTTTGACGACTTACTGCTCACCGTTCTCATAGTGATAGTGATCCTGGCTAGCGCTTGAAAAGGACTGAATGAAGCTTGGGAGAGAGTGCTCTGGCTTCTTGGGCTTGAAGAAGCCTTCCTGAACCGCCCAATCGTAGGTGCCGATACCGACAGGGTATTGAGTGAGTGTTCCGCTCAGGCGATTTTCCCGAATCCAGGACTCCGCCTCTTCTTTCGTCTGGAACACGCCAGACGGAAAAGTTGCTCTGGTGCCGGAAAAGACCCAAACCGTAGCTCGCTTCATAAATTTTGACAGAGGGTTGATGTCGTGTAGGCGCTTCGGATGCTGAAAGGGTGAGCGTGCCCGTTGGGAGCCTTGTGAGGCCTAACGTTCGACATGAGCGGCATGTGGAAGCAGGCGAAGACCGCTGGAACATGTCCGGTCGATGGAAGGGTTAGGCGTCATGCTGTGCATGGCTCACAAGCCCTCGCCAGTGACAAGGACGGAGGCGAAGGCAACGACATACCACGCCAGAAGCGGTGCAAGTATCGCAGCCGCAATTGTCTGAAAAGCTGCGACGCCTTTTGATCTTGTGTAGTGCTTCGGCCCGAGCCTAAGCAGCGCTGCGGATGCAAACATGGGGATGGCGTGCAGCACAACGACCAATGGCAAGCCCAAGGTTCTGGACCCTGTGGAATGAAGGGACGGTGCCGAGAACAAGGCAATGAAGTACACGGCACAGAAAGCGCAAGCGCAGACGAAGGCTCGCATTGGGGTCGACATGAGCGTGTGCGCGAGATCCACTTTTGACGCCTAACTTTGTTATGGCCAGCAGAATAGCTGGATAGAACCGCCGCTCTCCCCACCCAAAGGCGGGATAGCCCTCGGCAAACCCGCTTGTTGCCTGGGCTGCCGAAGCGGGCTGTACGCGCATACAGTATAAATGACCCGTGAAAACCGGCGCGCCCGCCCTGCCCCCGCTGAAGTCAGCCAAGGTGCTTGACCAGCTGCGCGAGCGTGTGCGCTACCTGCACTACAGCCCCCGCACCGAGAAGAGTTACGTCTACTGGGTGCGTGCCTTCATCCGCTTCCACGGTGTGCGTCACCCGGCATCGATGGGACCGACGGAGGTCCAGGCCTTCCTGAGTTGGCTGGCCAATGAACGCGGCCTGGCCGCGGCCACCCACACGCAGGCTTTGTCGGCGTTGCTGTTCTTCTACGGCAAGGTGCTGGGCATCGATCTGCCCTGGTTGCAGGATATCGGTCGGCCCAGGCAAGCGCGGCGCCTGCCTGTGGTCTTGGCTCCGGACGAGGTGGCGCGCGTGCTGTCGGTGATCGACCCTTCGCACCGCACCTTGGCCAAGTTGTTGTATGGCACCGGCATGAGGCTGAACGAAGGCCTGCAGTTGCGCGTCAAGGACCTGGAGTTCGACCGGCAGGTGATCCTGGTGCGGGAGGGCAAGGGCGGCAAGGATCGGGTGGTGATGTTGCCTCGCTCCCTCGTGGCACCG
>NZ_SWAR01000111.1 GCF_006386545.1 Methylibium rhizosphaerae
CGCCAAGCGTGCGCGCATCATCAAGCCTTGTTCGCCCCATGTGCTGCGGCATTCGTTTGCCACGCACATGTTGCAGGCCGGCTACGACATCCGTACGGTGCAGGAGTTGTTGGGGCACAGCGATGTGAAGACCACCATGATCTACACGCACGTGCTCAATCGTGGCGGGCGCGGCGTGCGCAGCCCGTTTGATCAGTTCTGAGGCCGCAAACCTGACGCTGACGAACGACTGGAAGTGGCCGGGTCCGCTATTCCGTAGTCACACCCGCGAGCGGACCTTCGACGTCCTGCCCGCGACGGCCAACGGCAGCTCTCGACGAACTCGACGAATTTTCAGTCCCGGCCAGTTCCTGACACTTGCGACCGGTGGCGTCCAGACATCTCACCGCGCCCCGGGCCTGACCAAGAAGCCATGACCGTGCAATGTCGGCCTTTGTAAGTTCGTCGCTGATCGCAGCGACGAACGGGCAGGCACTCGGTCGGCAAACATGATCAACACACTGTTCCAAAGAGTCGTGCTGTCTAGGCTATGGCTGACGTTCATCGTCCTCGGAATGAGTTTCCTCGTGGGGGCACTAGGAACTTTGAATCTCGTCAGTTTCCTGTCGGCGAACTTGCAGCTGTTGCGCGAGTACGGGTTGATGGCACTGATGGACGGCGCTTTTCTACAACTGGCCGAGCTTGTCGCGCAAGGCTATGTAAGCTGCGTTGCCTACGTCGTTTTCAAGACTTGCGAGCATCGGCTGTCGGAATGGCTCGGCCGCGGCCCCTGAGCACCTGCGGTGGTTGGAGGCAGCGCCTCATGCAAATTAGGACGGCCAGTGACAGCTTCTAGTCATCGAAATTCGACAGCCTGGATGTCCCATGTGGGGTCGGGTGCCACCAGTCACCCGTGGCGCAAGGAATCCTTCGTGAGCCAACGCTTGACCGGCCACGGTCAAGTGACTGGTGAGGGAGGTACAGCGGGCGCACGAGGCGCGGACGGTCGAATGCCCAGTGTTCGTCGCCGCTGTCGTTCAGGCCGCCGCCGCGAATGACCATGCCCAGTCTGAAGCGCTAGTTCACGCCAACGAGTACAAGCACGCGACGGCGGCTTGATGCAGGCAGCCAGCAATGCTCTGCCCCGCCGTGTCCTGCCTGGTTGGCCGCGATCAAGCATTTGACTTACCTAGGGGTACAGGTCGGGGTAGCGGAAAGCTTGGCCGCCCGAGGAACTAAGCGTCCATGCACACTCCCGAAGATCATTCGCGGTGGGGTCGTCATGCACCGCTCGAAGGTCAGCCGTCCTGGCCTCCTGCAGGCGATCCTCGGCCTGCAACCGCGACTCGTTGTCATGGAGGCCTGTGCCTCCCGACCGCGGTGTCGTCGTCGCTAAGTCGCCGGCAGCCCTTCCACCGCGCCATGCCCGCGGTCCTTGCGGCATCCGACGGTGAGATCTCTGAGGTCTGCCGCAGCCTCCTCGTCGAGTCGCTGGAGCAGCTCGAGATCATCGAGCTGCTCATCGAGAAGGCCGACGCGCAAGTGAAGCAGCTGATGTCCAGTTCCGACCTGTGTCGCAAGATCGGCGCCATCGACGGCGTTGGGCCTCTGACCGCTACGGCCGTAGGGCGGCGGTGGGTGAC
>NZ_SWAR01000112.1 GCF_006386545.1 Methylibium rhizosphaerae
CGCGGCTGTAGCGCCTGCGCTTGCGACTCTGTTCAGCTTCCATCGTGTCCAGCTATTTGCTAACTGGACAGCATCGTTATCGCTGCGACCGCTCTTCTCAAGACGGGTTCGCCGGACGCTTACGTCGATCAAGCGCACCAACGATGTGAGCGAGTTCAATCTGTCTGCATACCTCAAGGAATGCTTCGTGCAGCACGCTGCCGCCATTGAAGAGTTCAGGCCGTTCGTTTCCAAGGAACGAATACCGTCCTATCAGCGCGCCTGGGAGCAGTACCTTGAGCTTGACCCAACTCACTGGACCGGCATGGCCGAGTTCATGGCGGAGCACGTCAACCCGGAGAATCCGCTCAAGGTTATCCGGGCGCGCATTGAGGCACTGCTCAGCTACAGTGAAACCTAACCCTTCCATCGAGCGGACACGCAACGGCATGCCACGCATGGCCTTCATTTCATTCTGGGCCATGCGCGTCCTGCCGCTGCGTGCCGCTCATGTCAAACGTTGTGCCCCATGCCGGGAGAGGTTTGTGGTGCGCGCGAGAAGGAGCCGCTGGTGCGCTTGAGAACCGTGCGTGAGTGTTCGCCGAGTGCGCGTGAGGCAGCTGCGGGCTGCCCGTCCTGCGGCGGTCAGCTCACCGGTGTCGGTGCGCGCAAGGCTTTTCTTGGCGTGCGTCGCGGTGGCGCAGCGGCGCCAAGTGCGTTGCCTGTGTACGGCGCATCTCAAGCGCGGCTCGGTGTGGTCCCGGGCAAGCGCGGTAGCCGGGGCACGCCATCGTGCTGTGGCTTGCAGGCGCGAGGCGCGTCAGCATTTCTTTCTCGCGTCCTTGGCGTGCGCGGGTCGAGCGCCGCAGGGCATGGTCGTCTGTGCACGAACGCTGCTGCGCTCACCAGTGCAGCAATGTGGCACAACCCCTCCATCGAGCGGACACACAACGGCGAGGCGCAGTGGTGCGCTTCGGCAGCGCTCGTTGCGCCGTTGTGCGCCGCTCATGTCGAACGTTAGGCGTCATGGAAGAAGCCCGCTGGTCCACGATCGTAGAGTCCCTAGTGAGTCGAGACGTCGATGCTTGTGTTGATGCTGCAGCAAGGCTCCACGCAGAGGCAACGGTCGACGACGTGCCACGTTTACTCGAACTCTTGCAGAGTGATGACTTCTTTGTTCGGGAAGCCGCTGCATGGCCGCTTGCCGAGTTGGCAGGTGCCTCGGTTCTCGGCCAGCTCTTTGCCGCATATCAGCGGGGGTTCGATGAGGGGCACGATAACGATGGGTTTACCGCAGCGTTGCTTGAGATCCCAGCGCTCTATCCAGCGCAGTCACGTCAAACTCTGCAGCGGCTCGTGGAATCTCGCGAAGAGCCCGCCAAGGGTCATGCCGCGTGGCTTCTCACTTTCTGTGCGGCCGAGGGCGGCAATGACGCCTAACCCCTCCATCGAGCGGACGTCTTCGAGCTGGCTGCGCCAGCCCGAAGCCGCCGCTCATGTCGAACGTTATGCCCCCTAGGGACGCGCTGAACAATGAGCGTCGCCGCCCGAGTTGAACCGATGCAACGCCACGATGACATCGCACACGCGTTCAACCACGCGGTGCGCTGCCTCGCGGCGGTGTCTGAAGCCTCTTTCG
>NZ_SWAR01000113.1 GCF_006386545.1 Methylibium rhizosphaerae
TCCCCCGAGATCCTATGGAGGACCACCCGCGTCAGCCGCGTTGGTCTACAACGGGAATTTCCTGTTCTCTGTGCAAAGGAGGTTCGGAAATGAAGTCGACTCAGGCAGTCCTCCAAGGCAAGGATACGGCGATTGAAGCGGCGCTGTACATGAGCTTCGAACTCGGCGACAAGGCGTGGAAGCTGACGTTCGGCGACGGCCGGCGCAAGCCCGCGCGGTTCACGATCGCCGCGGGTGACCAAGCCGCGGTGCTCGAGTGCATCGCGCGGGCGAAGGCGCGCTGCAGCCTGGGGTCGTCGGCCAGCGTGCAATCGTGCTATGAGGCCGGCCGCGACGGCTGGTGGCTGCACCGCTGGCTGAAGCAGCAGGGCATCGACAACATCGTCGTGGACTCTTCGAGCATCGAGGTGAACCGGCACGCACGTCGAGCCAAGAGCGATCGGCTCGACGGCGACAAGTTGCTGCAGATGCTGCTGCGCCACGGGCGCGGCGAGCGTGTCTGGTCGGTGGTGCACGCACCGTCGCCGCAGGCCGAGGACGAGCGGCGCGCGCACCGCGAGCTGCATCGGCTGACCAACGAGAGCACGGCGCATTGCAACCGCATCCGCTCGCTGCTGGTGCTGCACAACCTGCGGCCCGCGCAGGTGGGCGGTCGAACCTGGGCGGCATGGTGGGTGGCGCACCAGGCGCAGGTGCCGCCGCTGCTGCGCGCGGAAATCGAGCGCGAATGCGAGCGGCTGGCGCTGGTGCGTCAGCAGATGCGTGCGATCGAGCTGCAACGCCACAGCGAACTGACCCAGCAACCCCTGGTCACCCAGCTCAGCCAACTGCGCGCCATCGGCACGTGCAGCGCCTGGGTGCTTGCCAAGGAGCTGTTCGGCTGGCGGCACTTCGACAATCGACGCGAGCTCGCTGCCAGCCTGGGACTCGCGCCCACGCCCTACGCCAGCGGCGACAGCGTGCGCGAGCAAGGCATCAGCAAAGCCGGCAACAAGCGCGTGCGCTGGCTGCTGGTAGAGCTGTCGTGGCGCTGGCTGAGGTGGCAGCCCGACAGCGAGCTGACGCGCTGGTTCAACCGGCGCTTTGCGGCCGGCAGCAAGCGCATGCGCCGCGTCGGTATCGTCGCGCTGGCACGGCGACTGGCCATTGCGCTGTGGCGCTACGTGCAGCACGGTGAGATTCCGGCTGGAGCAACGCTCAAGCCAATGCACACCTGAGGCATGGGCCGTGCCCACAGTCACATCGCAGTTCATGGTCCACGCGCCCGCCGCAAATCCCCGGGCCGCTTCCACGCGGCCGACCCCGAGATGGGGCGCGTCGGTAACTGGAGAGTCAGCCAAGCGCATCGCGCGCATGCTGCATCGGGTGGCGCACATCGGTGCCGCCACGGATAGAAGGTGGTTCGAGCATTGGCTCGAACGCTGCAGCACTCTCCGACCTCGAACGCCTCGCCAAGACCGGGCGACGGCCACACAGATCCACCCCACCACCCATCCCCTGCGCCCCTTCCGGCCAGCGGGAAGGCAAACCCCAACGACATCCTCCAACAAACCCCCATGAACGACGCGCTTGACAAAGCGGGTCTCATAGAAGGGGA
>NZ_SWAR01000114.1 GCF_006386545.1 Methylibium rhizosphaerae
GCGCGGTACGAAAGCGGCCTGCTCCCGCTGTCCACCACCACGGTCTACAACGCCTTCGGCGATGCGGTGGCCAACCTCGACGTGTCGGGCCACTGGAGCCACAAGGTCTACGACGGCGCAGGTCGCGTGCGCTACGACATCGACGCGCTGGGCTACGTCACGCAGTACGACCTCAACAGCTTCGGCGATGTGACCCGGCTCACGCGCCACGTCGCCGACACGGATCTCGAGGCTCGCGGTGCTGCGGAGATCACGCTGCAGGAGATGGAGGCACGCACCCTCGAGACCGACAAGTCGCGCTCCATCGAGACGGCGTACGACCGCGCCGGCCGTGCCGTCGCGGTCACCGAGGAACGGGAATACGTCTATGACGGCGGCGCGGCGTACGGCCAGCGTACCGACGTGGCGGCGAGGACCATCACCTACGGATACAACGCCTTCGGCGAGGTCGAAGGCGAGTCGCGCCTGAACAACAGCACGCCGCAACAAGGCCACGGTGGATGCACTCGGCTACCTGACGGAGCGCACCTTCGATGCGGCAGGCAACGTCACCGCACTGACCGAGTACGAAGTCCCGGTGACCTCGCCCGACGTGCCCGTTCCGAGTGCCGTGTCCGCCAAGGACCGCAAGATCGGCTACACGTACGACCGTCTGAACCGCAAGATCACCGAAACCCAAGTGGACGCCGAGGTGTACGACAGTGCCCTGCAACGCGTCGCGCCGCGCAACCTCACCTCTGAGTTCGCATACGACGCGGTCGGAAACCTGGTCCGCGCCACCGATGCGCATGGCACCGTCACCCACAGCTACTACGACGCGTTGGGCCGCGTGACCGCCGTGGTCGGACCGCAGCGCGATATCGCCACCGAAGATGGGGTGGTTCGCCGCCTGAGTCCAGTCACGGAGTTCATCCGCGATGCCCATGGAAACGTGGTGCTGAAGATCGAGCACAGATTCGGCGCGACGAGCGCCGACGTGTCGGGCTACACCGCGTTCGTCGAAGTGCCGAAAGAAGAAGGCCTGGGCGAGGATGGCGCGCCGATTACGGTCGCGGCCCGCTATACCCGAACGGTTTACGACAGCCATGGACACGCGGTTGAAGTGCGCGACTCGGAAGGCCACAGCACCTACAGCTCCTACGACCGCGCCGGCCGACTGGCCAAGCAATGGCAAACGGTGACCGATGGAGATGGCGCGCTTCAGACCAGCTACAAGGTCTTCGTGTACGACGCACTGGGCCGTCAGGTCGACCTGATCGAGCCGGGGTCGCAGGGCACCGTGCAACTGGGGGTCACGGCGGCTCGCCTCGAGTCTGCAACGGGCACCAACAACTGGTACTGGCGTGAACAGGTTCGTGAAATCAGGTGGAGCAACCCGCAGAACACCGTCGAGCTCGCCTGGTCTGGCCTGACAGACCCGAAGGGCGGCCCCGTGCAGGTGACGCTGGAGTACCAGACGCTCTTCGGCCATGAATCTCGGGTCTACGAGTCGCAGGAGCTCCTGGCGGCGGCGGCGGCGGGCGGCGCGACCATGACATGGTCGGAGACTCCGCTGCAGGACGGTGGTATCGCCGGCATGACTTCTGTGGTGGTTCGGCAGAAGAATGCGAGCGGAATCTGGATCGAGAAGTACCGGGGCCCGGCCGTTGGTTCGGCCGTCAGCAGCAACGCCGTGCCCGTGCATCAGCGTTCGGAGTTCAATGCCTTCGGCGAACTCGTGACGCGGCGCGTCGACGATGGACAACCGTTGGACGAGGAGCAGGTCGAGTATTTCAAGTACGACAACGCGGGCCGCGTGTGGATGACCAACGAAGGCGACGGCGTCGACAAGGTCTATCTCTACGACGTGCAGGGGCGGCGTACTGCCGTCATCAGCAGCGCGCAGGAAGGCGCC
>NZ_SWAR01000115.1 GCF_006386545.1 Methylibium rhizosphaerae
AAGCGCTTGGACAAGGCGATCGGCCTCGCCTGGTCAGACGATGTGTTCATCGACGAAGTCAACGACGGACGCAGCTCGCTGATCTGATCCTGCGTCCGATCCACGGGATGCCCGGACGCTTACTGATCGACGCCGCGGTGACCATTGCTAGAGCCGGCGCAAACGCTGCCCGGTACTTGGCCTTGGCCGCTGCCATCGAGTTCCGATCACTGATCTTCCGGGCAGAGAGGAAGCCGATCAGTCCCCCCACAGCGATGCCTCCAAGGCTGGTAAGGGCACTGACGATTGGCGAAGCGCATTCTGCTGGCATGGCCTGGTCCGAAAGAATGAGGTCGCCCGGAAGCGGGTTCGTGAAACCTAACGTTCGACGTAAGGGGCGGCTTGCGGCTTGCCGCAAGACGTCCCCTTGACGGAGGGGTTAGGTTGCAGGCTATTCAGCACGCCAGTACACCAGGCGGCCATTTTCGGTTCGCTGTGCAGAGACTTTCGTCACTGCACCGTGCCCGAAGCGATTGAAGACATCAATGACCGAAGCTGTAGGAAGGAACCAAAGTTCCTTGTTGCGTTGAGTGTCCGTCGTGAAGACGTGGCCAGCGAGGCCAGCGGAGTCGCTGGAGATTGGTGTGATCCACCAAGCGTGAATGATCTTGTCGGCCAGTTGATGCACATCGACCTTTCCGTCTTGCCACTGAACTCGACTGAGGTCATGAAATAGATCATCTCGCCGGAACGCAGAGACTTCTCGCGTGCGGCGAATGGCGCCGCGGCTGATTGAGGTGCTGCTTCTCGCACATCGGTCGGAGACCTTGTTGCACTCGATCAGCTTACGGACAAAGAAGAATCCGACAAAGAGCATTCGCTCGGCCTTGGACAGACTATCGTCGCGCCAAAGCTGACGCTTTTCGCGTTTGGCGAGCGCATCGGCGAACTCGACCAACTCCTTGCGATACGGCCAAGACTCGTCCATGGCGATTCATGCAACCTAACGTTCGACGTAAGGGGCTGGCCGCAGGCCAGTCCCCTTGACGGAGGGGTTAGGCCTCACCCTGCCCAGCAAGTTGGATCGCATTTCGGAGAGCCTCAATGAGCGCGCTCGCCTGCGCGACACTCAGCTCGATCTCTGTGTTTCCAATGATCTCATTGTCGGCAATGGCTTGGTCACCGAGAGACAAGCCAGAAATGTCTCGGTCTGGATGCACATTCCAAACTTCTACATTGACATGGTGCGGGTGTATGCCCGCTGCCACCTCAATGAAGCCTTGCCGATAGGAAATGTCATTGCATTTGATCATCGATTGGTCTCTTGGTGTCTCGTGCTCCTGGTTGTCGATGTCGGTAAGTGGTGCCTCAGGAAGGGCAGAGCCGTTCGCGCGAGTGACATACCGGGGCATCGATTCGAATGCATGAGGCCTAACGTTCGACATGAGCGGCATGCGCAGGTGGGCGAAGCCCGCCGGAGCATGTCCGCTCGATGGAGCAACTGTCTTTCAAGTCAAGCTCCTTTTCCGTTCATTGAGGCCAGTGGGTTCCAGGTCGCACTGTCACGCATGATCGCATTGAGGATGGTCAGCAGCTTGCGCATGC
>NZ_SWAR01000116.1 GCF_006386545.1 Methylibium rhizosphaerae
GAAAGAGGATTCAGACATCGCTGTGAGGCCACGCACCGCGTGGTTCACGGCGTACGCAATGTCATCGTGGCGTTGCATCGGTTCAACTCGAGCGACGGCGCTCATTGATCAGCGCATCCTTAGCCGCCATGCGATTCGGTGACCCCACGGCATTCGCCATCGAGTGCATCCACGAGCCCATTCCAAACTCAAATCGTTGGGTCTTTGGGCGTATGTGCATCTGGGCGGGCGGCGAGCAGTTGGGCAACATCGACGAACCGGCCTGCATGCTTAATGTCACCGCCAGGCACCTCACTGGCGTTCTCAAACGCCTACCGGAACTCGACGAGCCCGCATTCTCCGAACTGAGTGACGCCGTGCTGTACGACTTACTCGATCACGCGCTCTACGTGGATGACGGTCGAACCCCGGTGCAAGTGGCGTCCGATGCGACCAGGTACTTCAAGTTTGATTTCCTCACCAACGGTGGCGAGTCATTTGATCGCTCGAGGTCGTTCATTGCTTCCTCGAACGGGCAGGTGCGCCTCCTCTTTTCAGAGCCGCCCAGGGGTCTTGTTGCGTCGCGCGTCGACGCTGTCGCCTTCGCGACCGCAGTCACTGAGTTCCTTGCCTGGCTGGAATCGGAGGGCAACAATGGCGGCTAACCCCTCCATCGAGCGGACCCACAACGGCGGGGTGCTGCAGTGCGCATTGGCCACACCGAGCGCGCCGTTGCGGTCCGCTCATGTCGAACGTTAGGCGTCATATGAAGCGCTACGCTGCCATCGCCTTCGTCTTCTTTGCACTTGGACTGTTGACTCAACAAGCTTGTGCATCCGAGGCAAATGAAGATGCAATGGTCATCGAACAGCTGCTGCGAGCAGGCTCAAACTTGTCCAAACCGCATGCGGTCGATTTCTACGTCTATCTGCCCAGCCGCAGGGCGGCGGACACCGTCGCCGCACAGCTGGCCAAGCACGGTTACACGGTGCGAGTGAGGCCGTCTGCTGCGGGAGATATGCGGTGGTTAGCCTTGGCCAGCCGTTCCATGCTGCTCTCCGTTGAGTCAATTGGCAACAGCGCCGCAATCATTCGTCAGGTGAGTGCGCCCCACAAAGGTGATTACGATGGTTGGGAGGCTGGTGTTGTCAAGTAGCAGCCGACCTCTCAGGCTTTGGCGAACCGAGATGGAGCCTAACCCCATCGAGCGGCATGGGAGCTTGAATCGGTTTCGTTGACACGATGAGCTATCGGACGAACGGCTGCTCTGCAGCGGTTCGTTCGAAGGTGCTGGCTTCCGCTTTGGGTCGGAGGCAGCTGTTCGTCCCGCGCGACAGGAGTCGGTCGAGACTGTCGCTCGCAATTTGAAGTACCAGTGTCCGGTTCGGAAGGTGCAGCGGTCATCGGGCGCGCGGCGTTGCGTAGCACCGCTTTCGGTCCTTGCAGTCGTTGAACGCTGGTCCGCGGCCGGTAGCACGCAGTCTAGTGTCCTGTCGCAGAAATACGTTTCGCGATCCGCTCGATCTTTTGCAGGATTGAGTCGGCGGTGGCAACCCACTGGAAAGGCGTGGCGTCGGCGTTGTAGCGTTGCACGAACAGCTCGAT
>NZ_SWAR01000117.1 GCF_006386545.1 Methylibium rhizosphaerae
GGCGCCTTCCTGCGCGCTGCTGATGACGGCAGTACGCCGCCCCTGCACGTCGTAGAGATAGACCTTGTCGACGCCGTCGCCTTCGTTGGTCATCCACACGCGGCCCGCGTTGTCGTACTTGAAGTACTCGACCTGCTCCTCATCGACCGCCCGGCCATCGTCGACGCGCCGCGTCACGAGTTCGCCGAAGGCATTGAACTCCGAACGCTGATGCACGGGCGTGGCACCGCTGCCGTCGCTGCTGATCGCAGAGCCGACCACCGGGCCGCGGTACATCACGATCCAATCGCCGCTGGCGTCTTTCTGAGACACCACCACCGTGCTCAGGCCAGCGATGCCACCGTCCTGCAACTGAGTCTCCGGCCATGTCAGGGTCGCGCCTCCCGACACGTCCCTCGCCAGGAGTTCCGGCGACCGGTAAATGCGAGCCTCGTGGTCGATGAGCGTCTGGTACCCCAGATCGACTCTCACGTTGCCGCCATGTGCATCGATCAGGCCGGACCACGCGAGCTCCACGGTGTTCTGCGGGTTTGACCAGGCGATTTCGTAGACCCCTTCCCGCCATCGCAAGACCCTCGAGCCAACCGCAGACTGCACTCGAGGTGCCGTGACCCCCAGTCGCACGGTGCCCTGCGACCCCGGCTCGATCAGGTCGACCTGGCGACCCAGCGCGTCGTACACGAACACCTTGTAGGTGGTCTGCAGGACACCATCCCCGTTGGTCACCGACTGCCATTGCTTGGCCAGTCGGCCGGCACGGTCGTAGGAGCTGTAGGTGCTGCGGCCTTCCGCGTCGCGCACCTCGATGGCGCGCCCGTGGCTGTCGTACTGCGTGCGGGTGTAGCGGGCGCCCGGGGCGACCACGGTATAGCCCGACTCGCTCACCGCCGTCGCCCCGTACTTGTGCTCGATCTTCACCAGCACGTTGCCATGGGCGTCGCGGGCGAACTCCGTCACCGGGCTCACGCTCCGCACGGAGCCCGCCTCGTCCATCCCTTCCGAGAAGGCCGCGCCGACGACCGCCGTCACGCGCCCAAGGGCGTCGTAGTAGCTGAAGGTGCTGGCGTCGTGTGCGTCGGTGGTGCGCACCAGGTTGCCAACGGCGTCGTAGGCGAATCTCGTGATGAGCTCACGCTCAACGACGCGCTGCGAAGCGCTGTCGTACACCTCGGCGGCGACCTGTGTCTCGCTGACCTTCCGGTTGACGCGGTCGTAGCCGTACGACGTCTTGCGGTCCTTCGCCGAAACAGGGCTCACCGGGCGACCGGCCTGGTCGTACGACGCCTCGTGTTCATACTCGATGACCGACGCGAGGTTGCCCACCGCATCGTATTCACGCTCCGTCAGGTAGCCGAGGGCATCGACCGTGGCCTTGTTGCGGCCCATGCGGTCGTAGTAGTGCCGCGTGGTCGCCCACTCGCCTGCGGTGCCGGTGCTGTTGTTCAGGCGCGACTCGCCTTCGACCTCGCCGAAGGCGTTGTATCCGTAGGTGATGGTCCTCGCCGCCACGTCGGTACGCTGGCCGTACGCCGCGCCGCCGTCATAGACGTATTCC
>NZ_SWAR01000118.1 GCF_006386545.1 Methylibium rhizosphaerae
AAAGAGGCTTCAGACACCGCCGCGAGGCAGCGCACCGCGTGGTTGAACGCGTGTGCGATGTCATCGTGGCGTTGCATCGGTTCAACTCGGGCGGCGACGCTCATTGTTCAGCGCGTCCCTAACGTTCGACGTAAGGGGCAAAGTGCGGCTTGCCGCACTTTGTCCCCTTGACGGAGGGGTTAGCCGTCAGCAGTTGCACAGGCGCGGGTACTTTGAGCACGGCCATGCAACGCTAGGGTTGAGGATGACTGCTGCGAGCAAACCAGATGGGGAGAAACAAGCCCAACCCGAGCCAAGGAAAGCTCTGAGAGAACATGACCCATCTATCGGCATCGCCAGCGAACACGACACTAGACATCGCGACGACAAGGCCAACGATGGCATGTGCAATGGCTGAAGTGTCGCGCTCCTGAAGTGCTGCCCGCCAACTGAAGAAGAAGGCCAGGCCGCCGGCGAACGGGCCTGCAACGACGAGAAGATCGGGACGGAACTCGTAGACAGAGACGAGCGCGGCAATGACCAGTGCAACGCAAGTTCCGGCGGAAGCCTTCTCCCATTGCGCGTAACGCTCACTGCGAGCCATTGCGACTTGCGACGGATCGGATGTCATTGACGGCTAACGTTCGACGTAAGGGGCTGGCCGCAGGCCAGTCCCCTTGACGGAGGGGTTAGGCGAGCCCGGCGGAGCGGCGAGAGATATGAAACGCAAGGAGGAGACCGCCAAGGGTGCTTGAGTACGCCGATGCGAGGAGACTTGGGGCATTCGGTATTCAGGGTTAGGCAGTGACCTAAGCAGAGGACCCGGACACGCTGGCCAAGCGCCGAACGGACGCGCTGCAGAGATTCTCGCAAAGTGCCCCGACGATGACTGGCCGCGCAAACCTGGCAGGAGCCAGCCAGACCTCCAGGGCCTCGAACCTGTGACCAAGCCGGGCAAGAAGACGGCTTGAACCGCCACGGTCGGTGCGCTGGCCGCCGAAGGACGGACAGCCCACACCGACGCTGAAGCGAGCACGCCTCTCACATTGGCACAGGGCTTCGATAGCGAGGCATTCCACGGCTGGCTTGGCAGACAAGGCATGAGATCAGCCTTCAACCCGGTATTGCCTAACGTTCGACATGAGCGGCAGACACCGGCGCAACCACTGCGGCCGAAGCGCGCAATTGCCACCCGCCGTTGGCTGTCTGCTCGATGGAGGGGTTAGGGCTCGCGCTGGGCTCGCACGTCGCGGGCTCCAGTTTGCTTCTGATCTGCGCGTTGTTCTCTTCTTGGAGGAACGCTGCCACGGAGAACAGACCTATGGCTAGGAAAAACACTCCCAGCCCCTTTTTATGCGCTTTCATGTATGCGTTGGGTAGTCGAGCCTGGCTGACGATGTAGAAGCTGGCAGCTGCGTAGACAAGCCCCAGCGGAAGGAAGACCGACCACGACAAATGGTCTGGTGCGAAGAAGGCCGCGAGAGGAGCACCACCGCCAAAGGCGCTGCCGAGCAAGGCCATCTTCCATCTTTGAGCTTGGAGCCGCTCCAGTTCCTCGAACTGCAGTTCGCTCTTGGCGTGGCGCTCCATGCGCATACCGACAAAGCCCAAGGGTAGGAGTATCAACAGTCCGATCAATAGGTACATGCGGCTTCTTTTGCAAGCCCTAACGTTCGACGTAAGGGGCAGACGCAAGTGGGCGAAGCCCGCTTGTGGCTGTCCCCTTGACGGAGAGGTTAGGCATCGGCGATTTCAAGGCAGCTACTCCCTGCAAAGATGTTGAACAAGGCTTCTTTGAGAGCTTCGTACTTGCCGGCGACCAGTTGGAACGAAATTGAAAGCTGATCGAACCCACCTATCAGTGCAGCCATTCTTGCTTCGAGCTTGATCTCAGCGATGTTGGGCTTGAGCTTGAATTGGGCAATGCCGCCATAGCCGGAGTTCTCCTGGCTGCACCACTCGACATGATAGGTATTCATGCCAAGCCTTGCGTCTTGCTCATCGTCCTCGAAGGAGCGCTGCAGTATGAGATAGAGCCAAGCGTCGCTCTCCTGATCAGCGAATGCAACGAAGTGGCACTCATTATCCGGATGCCTGAACACTACACACCGCGCTTCGAAGGCGAAGGGGTTCATCATCGATGCCTAACGTTCGACATGAGCGGCA
>NZ_SWAR01000119.1 GCF_006386545.1 Methylibium rhizosphaerae
CGCTGGACATGGATCTGGCAGCGGTGGCCGCCGAGATCGAAGCGCTGCAGCCCAGGCCCGAGCCCGCCGACGAGAAGAAACCGCCCAAGCGAGCGCCGCTGCCGCCACATCTGCCGCGTCGCGAGATCCGCCACGAACCCGAGAACACCACCTGCGGCTGCGGCCAAGCGATGCAGCGCATCGGCGAGGACGTGGCCGAGAAGCTGGACTACCAGCCGGGCGTGTTCACCGTGGAGCGCCATGTGCGCGGCAAGTGGGTCTGCGGCTGCTGCGAGAAGCTCGTGCAGGCGCCCGTGGCGCCGCACGTCATCGACAAGGGACTGCCCACCACCGGCTTGCTCGCCCAGGTGCTGGTGGCCAAGTACCTCGATCACTTGCCGCTGTACCGGCAAGAAGCCATCTTCGATCGCGCTGGCCACGCGATCGCGCGCTCGACGCTGGCACAGTGGGTCGGCGAATGCGGCGTGCAGCTGCAGCCTCTGGTCGATGCGCTGAGCGCCGAGCTGCTGCGCCAGGGCGTGCTGCACGCCGACGAGACGCCGGTGGCGATGCTCAAGCCGGGCCACGGCAAGACGCATCGTGCGTACCTGTGGAGCTATTGCACGACGCAGTTCAACCCGGTGAGGGCCGTCGTCTTCAACTTCGCCGACAGCCGCGGCGGACAGCACGTAAGAGCCTTCCTCGGCTTGCCGGGCGAGCAAGGCTGGCGCGGCAAGCTCGTGTGCGACGACTTCAGCGGCTACAAGGCCTGCTTCGAGTTGGGCGTGACTGAAGCTGGCTGCACGGCGCACGCGCGACGCAAGTTCCATGAGCTGTGGGCCAACCATGGCAGCCAGATCGGCGAGCAGGCGCTGAAGTTCTTCGGTCAGCTCTACGACGTCGAGCGCGAGGTGGCCAACACCGACGCCGCGCACCGGCGAGAGATCCGACGACAGCGATCAAGGCCGGTGGCCGATGCGTTGCACCAATGGTTGAGCCAGCAGCGGCAGAAGGTGCCCGATGGATCGGCCACTGCTCGGGCGATCGACTACAGCTTGAACCGCTGGGCGGCGCTGACGCGCTACATCGACGATGGCGAACTGCCAATCGACAACAACTGGGTCGAGAACCAGATCCGGCCGATCGCGCTGGGACGCAACAACTGGCTGTTCGCCGGGTCACAGCGCGCGGGCGAGCGGGCCGCCGTGGTCATGAGCCTGATCCACTCAGCGCGGCTGAACGGGCATGATCCGTATGCCTACATCCGCGACGTGCTCGAGCGACTGCCTACGCAGCCAGCCAGCCGCATCCAGGAGTTGCTGCCGCATCATTGGAACCCTTCCTGCAGCGACGAACGACCCACACGATGAAGAACATCGAAGCCTTGATCGACGACGGCGGTGACATCACCTTGGGGGCGCTTGCTCCGTTCGAATGCGCTGCGACCGCGGCAGACGGCCACAACAGCTTGGCGATGCTCGTGCGGCGCGAAGGAGAGTCGCTCAACGCCCTCTTGAAGCGCTTGGACAAGGCGATCGGCCTCGCCTGGTCAGA
>NZ_SWAR01000013.1 GCF_006386545.1 Methylibium rhizosphaerae
CGATGCCGCCGGCCTGGCCATTTCCGAGCGCTTCACCTCGCAGATCCGCGGCCTGAACCAGGCAGCGCGCAACGCCAACGACGGCATCTCGCTGGCCCAGACCACCGAAGGCGCCATGCAGGCCGCCAGCAACATCCTGCAGCGGGTGCGCGAACTGGCCGTGCAGTCGGCCAACGCCTCCAACAGCGCCAGCGACCGCCAGGCCCTGCAGCAGGAAGTCTCGCAGCTGGTCTCCGAGCTCGACCGCATCGCCACCACCACCGAATTCAACGGCCAGAAGCTGCTCGACGGCACCTTCGGCACCCAGCAGTTCCAGGTCGGCGCCAATGCCAACCAGACCATCGTGGCGGCCACCGCCAACCTGCGCACCACGGTGTACGGCAACAACCAGGTGCAGTCCGCCGGTGCCGCCGGCGCGGCAGCGGCCTGGGGCGCCAACGGCGTGACCGCCGGCAGCGTGGCCGTCAACGGCGCGCTGGGCAGCAAGACGGTGACCATCGGCGCCAACCAGACCGCCAAGGCCATCGCCGACAACATCAATGCGGTGCGCGGAGACACCGGCGTCACCGCCACCGCCCGCACCGAGATGAGCCTCGCCTTCGGCGCGGCCGGTTCGTACTCGCTGGCGCTGCGCTCCGAAAACGGCACGGCCCAGACGGTGTCGTTCTCGCTGTCGGCCGCCAACACGGCCGAAGGCCTGGCCCCTGCCGTGGCCGCCATCAACGAGCAGAGCGCCAAGACGGGCGTGATCGCCTCGATGAACCAGGCCGGCACCGCCATCATCCTGACCGGCACCACCGGCAACGACGTGCTGGTATCCGACACGACCGTCGTCAACGCCGGCGCCGTGACGGTGCAGAAGCTCGACGCCACCGGCGCCGCCTCGGGCGGTGCGCTCACGCTGACCGCCGACGCCACCGCCGACAACGCGCTGGTGAGCGGCTACATCACGCTGGACTCCGACAAGTCCTTCGCGGTGGACGTGACCACCTCGAACGCCTTCGCCGACACCGGCTCCACGCTGAAGAAGGTGTCCGACCTCGACGTGTCGACCTTCGCCAAGGCCAGCGAGGCCCTGAAGACGGTGGACTCGGCGCTGACCTTCATCAACAGCGAACGTGCCAAGCTGGGCGCCCTGCAGGCCCGCTTCGAAACCACGATCGCGAACCTGAACACGACGGCCGAGAACCTGACCGCCTCGCGCAGCCGCATCCAGGATGCCGACTTCGCCAAGGAAACCGCCGCCCTGTCGCGCGCCCAGGTGCTGCAGCAGGCCGGCACGGCGATGATCGCCCAGGCCAACCAGCTGCCCCAGCAGGTGCTGTCCCTCCTGAAGGGTTGAGCACTCCCGAAGCAGTACGAAGGCCGCCACGTCGCGGCCTTTCTTTCTTGGCGCGCCGGGGCTCAAGTTCCCGGCACGACTGGCCGATAACCCGAACGAGCGCCCTCCCGGCGCCGCAGGAAGCATCCCCCAGGGGTTGAACGATGGCAGGAACGATCTCATCCGCCGGTATCGGCAGCGGCCTCGACGTGTCGGGCATCATCGACAAGCTGATGGCCACCGAGCAGGCGCCGCTCACCAAGCTCAAGACCGAGGCCACCGTGATGCAGACCAAGCTGTCTGCGTTCGGCCAGATGCAGTCGCTGCTGTCGGGCTTCCGCGATTCGCTGTCGCCGCTGTTCTCGGCCGACAACTACTCCCTCACCTCGGCCGCCAGCAACGACTCGGCCTCGGTGGCCGTGACCAGCACCGCCAAGGCGGCCGCCGGCAACTACGCCGTGTCGGTGACCACGCTGGCCGCCTCGCAGACCACCGTGAGCACCGCGGGCCAGTTCACCGACTCCGCCAGCGTGGCCGGCACCGGCTCGCTCACCATCCGCCTGGGCAGCTGGGACGCGGGGATGACCACCTTCACCCCCAAGACCGGCAGCTCCGACATCGTGGTGCCCATCGGCGCCAGCGAAAGCACGCTGGCCGGCATCCGCGACAAGATCAACGCCGCCAACGCCGGCGTGCGGGCCAGCATCATCACCGACGCCAGCGGCGCGCGGCTGTCGCTGCAGTCCACCACGACCGGCGCCGAGAACGGCTTTCGCATCACCGCGACCGACGACGACGGCAACCACACCGACGCGGCCGGCCTGTCGCGCCTGGCCTTCGACCCGCCCGGCGGCGCCACGCAGATGTCGCGCACCCAGGCCGCGGCCAACACCGCGGCCACCATCAACGGCATCGCCGTCACCTCCTCCAGCACCACCCTGACCGACGTGGTCGAAGGCATGACCTTCACGCTGAACAAGGTGACGACCTCGCCGGTGACCGTGACCGTGTCGCGCAACACCGATGCGCTCAAGGGCATGGTCAACAACATGATCAAGGCCTTCAACCAGCTCAACGCCTTCCTGGACGAGGCCACCAAGTACGACGCCTCGAGCAAGTCGGCCGGGCTGCTGCAGGGCGACCGCACCGCGGTGGGCCTGCAGAACCAGCTGCGCGCGCAGATCGGCGCCAACGGCGCCGCGTCCAGCGTGTTCGGCACCCTGTCGTCCATCGGCGTCGAGTTCCAGAAGGACGGCTCGTTGAAGCTCAACGACGCCAAGTTCGCCAAGGCCCTGGAGAACCCGGCCGAACTGCAGAAGGCGCTGGGCGCCTGGACGCCGTCGAACCAGGCCACCAACGGCTTCGCCAAGAAGCTGGCCATCTGGGCCGACGGCATGCTGGGCACGCAAGGCACGCTCACCAGCAAGCAGAACTCGATCAAGACCCAGATCACCCACAACCAGAAGGACCAGGTCAAGGTGAACGAGCGGCTGGTCGCCATCGAGAAGCGCCTGCGCGCCCAGTACAGCGCGCTGGACAGCACGATGTCGCAGGCCAATGCGCTGCAGTCCTACGTGCAGCAGCAGATCACCTCCTGGAACAACATCAAGATCAACGCCTGAATCCCCGGATCTGACGGCTCCTGACGGCGCAAACCGGGTTCAAGAAACTCCGGCAGGCGCCGAAAACCAAAACAACACACGCAGGAGCGATTCGGATGTTCACCAGCCCCCAGACCTTCGGCATGCGCAAGCCCATCGCCACCGCCTACCGCGAAGTCGGTGCCAGCACCGCCATCGACGGCGCCAGCCCGCACAAGCTGGTCAGCCTGCTGTACGCCGGCCTGGCCTCCGAGATCGCACGCGCGCGCGGCGCCATCGCCCGCCAGGACGTGGGCACCAAGTGCGCCGCCATCAGCAAGGCGGTGCGCATCGTCGACGAAGGCCTGCGCGCCCCGCTCAACATGCAAGCCGGCGGCGAACTGGCCGCCAACCTTGCCAACCTCTACGACTACATGGTTCGACGCCTGACCGTGGCCAACCTGCACAGCGACGACGCCGTGCTGGCCGAGTGCGCCCATCTCACCGACACCCTCCGCCAGGCCTGGGACGGCATCGCCGACCAGGTGCACGCTGCTGCGAAGGTGGCCGCATGAGCATGACGGACCCCCAGGCCACCACCACGCCTGCGCCGAGCGAAGGACGCACCATGAACACCACCCTGCTGAGCTACTACGAAGCGATCGAGCGCGCCAGCGCCGACATGCTCGCGGCCGCCCGCGCAGGCGACTGGGACCGCGTGGTCAAGCTCGAAGGCGCCTGCGCCGTGCTGATCTCGCGGCTGAAGCATGCCGCCGCCGGCGAACAGCTCGCCCCCGAGGAAGCCCAGCTCAAGACCCGCATCATGCAGCGCATCCTGGTCAACGATGCCGAGATCCGCACGCTGGCCGAACCCTGGCTCGAAGACCTCGATCGCTTGATGGCCGGCCAGCCGAAGAACATACTGCACTGAACCAGGGGTGCAGCGCCGGGCCGCCGCCCCGCAAGCGGGAGCAGACAACATGAGCTATGACACGCTGCCGATGCCTCTCGGCGCCTTCCAGGGCAACGCCGGGGCGCTCGACGACTTTCGCATCCACTCGCCCAGCGAACTGCAGTCGCTGCTCAAGCAGCTGCAGGACAGCAACACGCTGCTGCACCTGAGCACGCCCGACGGCGTCACCTACACCACCACCCTGTGGGCGGTGGACGCGGCGCGCGGCGTCGTGTGCTTCAGCGTCGACAGCAACGATCCGCACGTCGAACGCCTGCTCGAAGGCGACGAGGCCGTCGCGGTGGGCTACGTCGACAACATCAAGGTGCAGTTCGACGTGGGCGGACTGGTGCTCGTGCACAACAACCGGTCCGCCGCGCTGAACGCCGCCTTCCCGCGCGAGATCTACCGCTTCCAGCGCCGCGGCAGCTTCCGTGTGCGGCCGCTGGCCGGCTCCCTGCCGGTGGCGGTGGTGCCAACGCCCGAAGCCTCCGGCGGCAGGATGGAGCTGCGTGTGATGGACGTGAGCCTCACCGGCGTGGCCCTGTTCCTGCCCGACGACGCTCCGAGCCTCGAGCCGGGCGCGAGCCTGGAGCACGTGTCGCTGCAGCTCGATGCCGACACCCGTTTCAGCGTGACGCTCAAGCTGCACCACGTGAGCGCGCTGCACCCGGAAAGCAAGGGCGCGCGGCTCGGCTGCGAACTCGACAGCCTGGGCGGCGAAAGCGCACGCGCCCTGCAGCGCTACATCGACCAGACGCAGAAGCGCCGGCGCATGATGGCGCTGGACGGCTGACGGCCTGCTCCCTTCGCTCGCCCGTGCGGTGATTCGCCTGGACAGGCAGGCGCAGCCCGCGATCGGGCACAAGGACCGGGTCACGTCGAACCCGACCACCGTGACCAGCTTCACCCCTCTGGCGGGCGACCCCGTTTGGCGTGGCGCAGAAGAGTTCTGCGTCGCTGCCTGACGGCCTGACACCGCGGAGCCCGCCGACGACTGCAGGCGCGCCATGCTGACCGTCGCGGTTGACGCGCTCTCCGAGCAACCATGAGGTCTAGCTCGGCCCGTCCTTGACCAGATGCGCCAGCGCCGTACGAACGAGGTCGATGCGCTTGGCCTCGTACGAATTGCTGTACGTGCGCGGCTTCTCGGCCTTGGCGTCCCATCGGTGGGTCAGGTGCGAGGTCCAGCGTTCCAGGAGCGTCTGGCCGTCGCGGTTGACCACGGGGTTGAAGACGCCGTCCTGCTTTTGAGCGTGTGGCGAGGCATCGCGCTGGAACAAGCTGTCGAGGAGGGCCGTCCCGGAGGTCGAATGCTTGAGCAGCGAAGCCGGCAGGAGGGTGGCGGGCAGGGGGGTGATGTGCGAGCCTGACGCGTCGGCGGGGGGCTTGGCCAGGATGGCGTCGTGGAGGCGGGCGATCTGGGGCTCCGAAGCCATCTTGCGGGCGGCCGCCAGCGCAAAGATGTCGCAGCCTTCGGGGGTGCGTTGGGCCGTGGTGTTGGCGACGGCCAGGTGGAGGCGTACGGGCGGATCGCCGGGCAGGCGTCGGCGCAGGGCGTCCGTGACGCGGGGCAGGAGGTCCTGCCACAAGTCCATCACCTGCTCCTTGTCGCCCAGGCTCTCGACGAGGATCAGCGACGCGTCGCGCGATGAGGGGTTGCACTTGACGCTGAGGGCCGAGCGATGGTCGGTGTCGTCGTCGTTGTTGATGATCATCCGCCAGGCCGCCGACGTGCCGAGCCCTTCCGCGAGGCGACGCACGAGAGGGTAGTCGTCGATGGCGTCCTGGAGCTCGAACTTCATCACGTCGTTCCTCTCGAGATGCAGGCCGGGCTCCGCGCGGTTCAGGCCCGCGATGAGCGCATCGAGGTGCTCCGCATCCTTGACGACGGGCGTTCGGTTCTCCAGGTACGCGGCTTCGAGTTCGAGCAAGTAGTTCATCAGGCCGGGCTGCCGCTGCGCGGCGAGCTCACGGTCGAAGACCGGCCCGAGCGAGGGATCGCGTGCCTTCGCGATGGCCTTGGGGTACCGCGGTGCCATGGAACTCGAGGCCGCCGCCCCGGTGCCTGAAGGGTCCGGCGCGCGGCGCGAGCACTCCGCCGAACGAGGTGTCGCCTTCCAGGCGCGGCCGCTTGCGCGGGGCGTCGGACTCGGCCCCACGGCCGAGGTCGTGCCTAATGGGCAGCGGCGAGGCAAGGGGACTCGTTGTGGGCGGGTATTTCATGATGGGCGAGAGACTCCAAACTACTGTGCGGACGGACGCCCGGCGCGCCTCGGCCTGATGCGAACACGGCGCCGGCGGAGCGAAGCCACCTGCTGCACAGGCCGCGCATTGACGCCACGGCATGTTCCCGTGCGGGCAACGCTGCCTATCATCCGCTCCTGCGAACCGTCGCCCGCCCGCCTGCCTGCCGAGACACCGATGAACCTCAACACCGCCCGCGTCTTCGTTCGCGACATCACCCGTGCTCGCGAGTTCTATGCACAGCAGCTGGGCCTGAAGCTCAACGCCGCCGATCTCGCGCGCGGCTATTGCGTGTTCAACGCCGGCAACTGCGAGCTGGTGGTCGAGGCAGTGCCGCCCGACGCACCGGCCGACGAGCAGGCGCTGGTGGGCCGCTTTACCGGCCTGTCGTTCCTGGTGCCCAACGTGCATGTCGCCCACCAGGACCTGGTCGGCCGCGGCGTGGTGTTCACCGGAGCGCCGCAGCGCCAGTTCTGGGGCGGCACGCTGGCCACGCTGCGGGACCCGGACGGCAACGAACTGCAGATCGTGCAGCGCGGCTGAGGCGGCGACAGTCGGACCGCACGCCTTCGGTCCGGCACTCAACGCTTCGCTTCAAGCGGACATCACTTCGAAGCGCCACCTATCCTCGGCGCGATTTGCGGAGGATGCATGCAACCGTTGACGAGCGATGTGAGGCCCGCGCTGGCGCCGGCACCCAGGAACCTCCCGACCTTCAACACCGAGCGATTCGTGGTCGCGCCGCTCGACCCGCAAAAGGCCCGCGAGCTGCTGGCCGTGCTCCTTCAGGACGAAAAGCTCGCCGAGCAACTGCCCTGGCTGGAAGAGAAGACGAAGGATGGCGCCCTCAGGGAAGCCTTCCTGCTCGAACTCCAATGCGCGACAGGCGCCACCCAGGCCTGGGGCATCGTGGAGCGGTCCCACGCGATGTTCGTCGGCATGGTGCTCTGCCGCCACGACTTGAGCGGCATCGACGTCGAGGTGCTCTGTGCCTCTCAGTTCTGGAACCAGGGCATTGCTGACGAAGTGGGTGAGCCGGTGGCCGACTGGCTGGAAGACAACGCAGAGGTGGAGCTCGTCACGGCGCACTGACGCTGGCGGCACAGCGCGTCAGGCGTGGCACCTAGGCCAGCAGGCGGACCCCATCCACCTTCGACGCGGCCTTGTCGAACGTCCACAACGGCTGTTCACCCGCCTGGGCGGCCAAGGCGGCGTGCACGCAATCGGAGTAGTCGGCCGCCCCCTTGCCGTAGAGCGCGAGTGCGTACTCCAGCGCCCCTTCCGATTCGAACGACAGCTCCACGGCCGCCAGCAACGTGGAGAGCGTCCGGATCACGGCGTCCTTGCCGAACCTGAAGGTCGATCGAAGCACCCATTCCAGTTCCAGCGAGACGGAAACGGGAATGTAGAGCGTCTCGCCGCCATTTACGCACTGGCGGATCAGACGACGGGCTGACGCAAGCTGCGCCGCGTCGTCCTGGACGAGGTAGCGGACAAGGATGTTGGTGTCGAGCGCCGCCATGGTCAGCGCCAGGCGTTCATGTCTTCCACGGCCACATGCTTCCCCTTCGGGGCCTTCAGCATGCCGGCGAGGTCGAGGATGGACTTGGTCTTCGCCCGCACGACGATGGCGCCATCGGGCATGACGTGCCACACGAGGCGCGTGCCAGGACCGGCGCCCAGCTGCTCTCGCACCTGTGCCGGCACGGTGGTCTGCCCCTTGGCGGTGATGGTGGATTCGGACATGGCGGCTCCTTACTTTTCGAATGATTGTAAGGCCGCCTCCCGCCCATCACACCTGCATGTTCATGATTTCACTGTAGGCCTGCACCATCCGGTTCCTCACCTGCAGGGCCGACTGGAAGCCGATCTGTGCCTTCTGCATCGCGACCATGGTCTCTTCCAGGCTCACGGTCGGGTTGTCGAGCTGAACCTCGCGCTGCATGCGGGTGGCTTCGTTCTGGGCCTCGCTCACCGAGCGCAGCGCCTGCGCGAAGCTCTGCTGGAAGCCGGTCGCCTGGGCCGCCTGTGTGCTTTCCTTCACGGCTTTCGCCACCTGCGGCATGCCCGCACGGGCGGCCGCTTGCGCGAAGTCGAAGGGTTTGAGTCTCACATCCATGGCGGTGTACCTGTGGTCCCGGCAGATTGGGATGGCACGGATGCTACCGGCGCGCCGTCAAACCGATGGGGCGAACTGGGCGTCGTTTTCCGGGCTGTTCGCGGCATTTGTTTCGGAGCGTGTCCGAATAATCCGCTCAAGTTGTGCAGGCTCGTGCCGAGCCGCGCGCATTGAGGGAACAAGTCGAACATGGACACCGTCGTCGCCCAACCGATCCCCGCCGCCATGGCCCCGGCCGCCGCGGCACGCCCCGTCGTGAATGCGAACCCCGGCTTCGGCGAACGCCTGATGGCCCTGCCGGCCAAGCGCAAGTTCCTGCTGGGCGCGGGCCTCGCGGCACTGCTCGCCATCGTGGCGGCCATGGCCATGATGTCCAGCCAGGGTGACTACAAGGTGCTGTACGCCAACCTGTCCGACAAGGACGGCGGCGCCATCCTTGCGCAGCTGTCGCAGATGAACGTGCCGTACAAGCATGCCGACGGCGGCGCGGCCATCCTGGTGCCGGCCGACAAGGTGCACGACGTGCGCCTGAAGCTCGCCTCGGCCGGCCTGCCCAAGGGCTCGGTCACCGGCTTCGAGCTGATGGACAACGCCCGCTTCGGCATCACCCAGTTCCAGGAGCGCCTCACCTTCCAGCGCGGCCTGGAAGGCGAACTCACCCGCTCGATCATGGCGCTGGCCGCGGTGCAGTCGGCACGCGTGCACCTGGCCCTGCCCAACCAGAACGGCTTCTTCCGCGAGCAGCAGAAGCCCAGCGCCTCGGTGATGCTCACGCTGCACCCGGGCCGCACGCTCGACCGCGCCCAGGTGGCCGGCATCGTGCACCTGGTGTCGTCGAGCGTGCCCGAGCTCAACCCCAAGGCGGTGAGCGTGCTCGACCAGACCGGCGCGCTGATCTCCGGCCCGACCGATGCGGCCGCCAACGGCGGGCTCGACGCGCAGCAGCTGCAGTACGTGAACCAGATCGAGGCGATGCACACCAAGCGCATCCTCGACATCCTGGAGCCGGTGGTGGGCCGCGACAACCTGCGCGCCCAGGTCACCGCCGAGGTGGACTTCTCGCAGACTGAATCGACCTCCGAGCAGTTCAAGCCCAACCAGGGCTCCGCTGCCGACCAGGCCACGGTGCGCAGCCAGCAGACCTCCAGCTCCACCGGCGGCGCCAATGCACAGCCCAGCGGCGTGCCGGGCGCGGCCTCGAACCAGCCGCCGGTGCCGGCCACCGCGCCTATCAACGGCGCCGCCCAGCCGCTGCAGGCGGCACAAGGCGGCAATGCCGCGACCGCCGGCCCGTCGCGCGCGGAGTCGGTGACCAACTACGAAGTCGACAAGACCGTGCGCGTGACGCGCAATGCCACCGGCACGGTGAAGCGCCTGAATGCCGCGGTGGTGGTGAACCACCGCACCAACACCGACGCCAAGGGCAAGACGACCACCGTGCCGCTGTCGGCCGAGGAACTCGACAAGCTGACCGCGCTGGTGCGCGAGACCATCGGCTTCAGCCAGGACCGCGGCGACTCGGTCAAGGTGGTCAACGCGCCCTTCAAGGTGGAGAAGATCACGCCCGCCGACGTGCCGCTGTGGAAGCAGCCCGAGACGATCGACCTGCTGCGCACGATGGCCATTCCCGGCGCGCTGACGCTGCTGGCGCTGATCGTGGTGTTCGGCGCCATCCGGCCGGCACTCAAGGCGGTGGAAAGCTCGCGCCCGGCACCGATGCTCGATGCAGTGATCGATGACGCGCAGACGCTGGGCAACGACCCGCAGGCCCTGCCCGCGCTGGAAGCCCCGCAGTCGGACCGCCGCCTGGAGGACGCCCGTTCCTTCGCGAAGGAAAACCCGGGCGCGGTGGCCGCCATCGTGCGCACCTGGGTGAGCAAGGAAGCCTGAGCCCGGCCAGCGGCTCACAGGAACCAAGAACATGGACGACCAGGGACTCGAAGACTCCGCGATCCTGCTGATGTCGCTCGGCGAGGAAGAAGCCGCCGAGGTATTCAAGCATCTCGCCCCGAAGGAAGTGCAGCGCCTGGGCGAGACGATCGCCAAGCTGAAGACCGTGCCGCGCGAGCGGGTGGACCAGGTGCTCACCCGCTTCTCTTCCGACGCGGCGGAGCAGAGCATGCTCGTGACCGACACCGACGAATACGTGAAGCAGGTGCTGCGCCGCGCGCTCGGCGACGACAAGGCCAACCTGCTGATCGACCGCATCCTGCAGGGCAGCGACGTCACCGGCATCGAAAGCCTCAAGTGGATGGACCCGGGCTCGGTGGCCGAGCTGCTGCGCAACGAGCACCCGCAGATCGTGGCCGCCATCCTGGTGCACCTGGACTACGACCAGAGCTCCGACGTGCTCAAGCACTTCACCGACCGCCAGCGCAACGAGGTGATGGTGCGCATCGCCACGCTCGACGGCATCCAGCCTTCGGCGCTGAAGGACCTGAACGAGGTGATGAGCAAGGTGCTGGCAGGCGGCGACAAGCTGAAGAAGGCTTCGCTGGGCGGCGTGAAGCCGGCAGCCGAGATCATCAACCTGATGGGCAGCAGCATCGAGACCTCCATCCTCGACTACGTGCGCGAGATGGACAACGAGCTGGCCCAGAAGATCATGGACAACATGTTCGTGTTCGACGACCTGAACAAGGTCGACGACCGCGGCATCCAGTCCCTGCTGAAGGAAGTGCAGAGCGAGTCGCTCATCATCGCGCTCAAGGGGGCCACGCCCGAGCTGCGCGAGAAGATCTTCCGCAACATGTCCACCCGCGCCGCCGAGACGCTGCGCGAGGACCTCGAGTCGCGCGGCCCGGTGCGCGTGTCCGAGGTGGAGGCCGAGCAGAAGGAAATGCTGAAGATCGTCCGCCGCCTGGCCGACGAAGGACAGATCGTGCTGGGAGGCGGCGGTGATGACCAGTTCCTCTAAATCGAAGGGACCCCGCCAGGTGCCGCCGCCCAACGCGGATCCGAAGGCCAGCTACGCACGCTTCATCCCGCGCGAAGAACTGCACACCTTCGCGGCGTGGAACCCCGGTGCGCTGCCAGGCAGCGAGGCTGCAGCGGCAGCCGCCCAGGCCGAGGCCGAGCCGGTGCCGCCCACCGCCGAGGAAATCGCTGCCCAGGTGCACGCCGCACGCCAGGCGGGCTACCAGGACGGCTACCGCGACGGCCTCGTGGCCCTCGAAGGCTTCAAGCAGAGCTATGCCGCCCAGGTGACGGCGCAGGTGGCGCACATCGCGTCGGCCTTCCAGCAGCAGCTCGGCGGGCTCGAGAACAACCTCGCGCAGCGCCTGGCCGGCGTGGCGCTGTCGCTGGCGCGCCAGGTGGTGCGCAGCGAACTCGTGCAGCGCCCGCAACTGGTGGTCGACGTGGCCCAGGAAGCGCTGACGGCACTGCTGATGTCGGCCCGGCACATCACCCTGCGGGTGCACCCCGACGACCATGCGCTGGTCGTGCAGGGGGCGCACGAGCTGATCGAGTCGCGCGGCGCACGGCTGGTGCCCGATGCGCAGATCACCCGCGGCGGCTGCATCGTCGAGTCCGACATCGGGGTGATCGATGCCACCGTCGAAGCCCGCTGGCAGCGCGCCGCCGGTGCCATGGGGCGCGAGTCCGAATGGACCGGCTCGGACGACATGAACCCCTCCGAGGACACCGAATGAGCGGCGCCTCCGTCATGAACACGGCCTCGGACAAGTGGCTGCGCTACCTGGACGACCTGCACAACTTCGCCAGCTCGCCGCTGCCGCTGGAAACCCAGGGCACGCTGGTGCGGGTGGCCGGCCTGGTGCTCGAGGCCGCCGGCATCCGGGTGCCGGTGGGTTCGGTGTGCGAGGTGCGCATGGAAGGGCAGCCGCCGGTGCTGGCCGAGGTGGTGGGCTTCGCGGGCGACCGCGCCTACCTCATGCCCACCGGCGAAGTGCACGGCCTGGCCAGCGGCGCCCGGGTGGTGCCCCGCTCCACGCCGGTGGCCGCGCCCGTGCTCGGGCAGCCGAGCCACCCGTGGCGCCGCAGCGAAGACCGCACGCGGCACCTGCCCATCGGCGACGGCCTGCTGGGCCGGGTGATCGATTCGCACGGCCAGCCGATGGACCGCCTCGGCCCCGTCTCTCACGTGCACAACGAACCGCTGGTGCGCCGCCCCATCAACGCGATGGACCGCGACCCGGTGCGCGAGCCGCTGGACACCGGCGTGCGTGCCATCAACGCCATGCTCACCGTGGGCCGCGGCCAGCGCATCGGCCTGTTCGCCGGCTCGGGCGTCGGCAAGTCGGTGCTGCTGGGCATGATGGCCAAGTACACCGCGGCCGACGTGATCGTGGTCGGACTGATCGGCGAGCGCGGCCGCGAAGTGAAGGAATTCATCGAAGACATCCTCGGCGAGGAAGGCCTGGCCCGTGCGGTGGTGGTGGCGGCGCCGGCCGACGCGCCGCCGCTCACCCGCATGCAGGGTGCGAGCTACGCCACCGCGATCGCCGAGCACTTCCGCGACCGCGGCAAGCACGTGCTGCTGCTGATGGACTCGCTGACCCGCTACGCCATGGCCCAGCGCGAGATCGCGCTGGCCATCGGCGAGCCGCCGGCCACCAAGGGCTACCCGCCTTCGTGCTTTGCCAAGCTGCCGCAGCTGGTGGAACGCTCGGGCAACGGCCTGAACGGCTGCGGCTCGATCACCGCCTTCTATACCGTGCTGTCCGAAGGCGACGACCAGCAGGACCCGATCGCCGATGCGGCACGCGCCATCCTCGACGGACACATCGTGCTGTCGCGCGAGCTGGCCGAAAGCGGACACTACCCGGCCATCGACATCGAGCGCTCCGCCTCTCGGGTGATGCACAACGTGGCCCCCCCCGAGCACCTGGACGCCGCGCGCCGCTTCCGCCAGCTCTGGTCTCGCTACAACAAGGCACGCGACCTCATCCAGCTGGGCGCCTATGCGCCGGGCCATGACGCCGAGCTGGACACCGCCGTGCGCAGCCACCACGACATGCTCGCCCTGCTGCGGCAGGACATGCACGACCCCGCACCGCTTGACCACAGCGTGCTCCAGCTGCGGCAACTGGCCGCCGCTCGCTAACCAGGCCCTGAACAGGACACCCCATGACCAGCAGTACCCAAGCGATCCACGCCCTCGTCCTCGTGCTCGAGCAGACCGAACGTGAACGCGACCAGGCACTGGCCGAGCAGCTGCGCGCGCAGCAGGTGCTCGACGGTGCGCAGCGCCAGGCCGAGCAGCTGCTGCACTACCGCAGCGAATACGAACAGCGCTGGAACACCCAGTTCCGCCAGGCCGGCGCGAAGGAGATCGTGCAGTGCTACCAGGGCTTCATGGGCCGCCTGCAGTTCGCGGTGGACCAGCAGCAGCACCAGGTGGCCATGGCCACTGCCACGCTGGCCGCAGCGCGCGACACGCTGCGTGCGCTGGAGCTGCGCACCGCCGCCGTGCGCAAGCTGATCGAACGCCGCCAGCAGGAACTGGCGCTCGCGGCCGGGCGCCGCGAGCAGAAGCTCACCGACGAACAGGCTTCGCGCGCCGCCTGGACGCGCTTGAGCAGCCTGAGCAACCAGCCGCTGCCCGGCGGCATCCTGCCCGCCTGACCGAATCGATGAACACCAACACCCGAGCGCTGTCCAGCCTGCTGCCTGCAGCCCACCCGGCGGCTGCCGCCGAAGCACGCGCCGCCAGCGCGGTGGCCCCCGCACCCGGCATGGACTTCGCCAGCCTGATGGGCGGCGCGCGACTGCAGGCGGCGCAGGCACCTGCTGCGGCGTCCCGGCCCGAGCCCGCGCCCGCTGCGCCGCAGACGCCGCCGCCGCCCGCGGGCAACACGTCTTCTCAGCAGCAGTCGCGCGCCCTCAACGAGCGCCGCGAACGTGAACGCATCCATGACCGTGCCGCCGAGCAGCGGGCCCAGCAGGCCCGCCAGCAGGCCGCGCGCAGCAGCAGCGGCGCGCAGGCCGCCGATCCGGCGGCCGATGCAGCAGGCGCCACCGAGGGCGACGACAAGGCGCGCCCCGCGGCCGACGACAAGCAGGTCGCCGTGACGCCGCTGGCCGAATGGCTGGCGAGCCTGAACCCGGCCACCCTGCAGCCGCCGGCAGCGCAGGGCGAAGCCGGCGGCTCGGCGCAGGACGCGCTGGAGGCGGCCGGCAGCGATCACCCGTTGTCCGGCGCGGGCCAGCAGCAGCAGCAGCGCCATGCCGGCGGGCTGCGCCGCGGCATGGCCGCCGCCGGCGCGGAAGCGACCGCGCCCGATGCCGCCTCCGCAGGCGAACGTTTCGAGCTGCCCGCAGCCGATGCGCAGGCGGCAGCAGCCACTTCGGCCCGCGTCGAGAGCGCCGGCCCTGCGGCTGGCAAGCCGAATGCCGACGCGCCGGCCATCGTGAACAACCTCACGACACCCGCCGCGGAAGTGGGCGGCAGCGCCGAGGCTGCGGCCCCCGCCGCGGTCGACGTGCCCACGCCGGCCACCGATGCCGACTTCCCCGACGTGCTGGCCACCCAGGTGAGCGTGCTGGTGAAGGACGGCGTGCAGCAGGCCGAGCTGCACCTCAATCCGGCCGAGATGGGGCCGATCTCGGTGCAGATCGCGGTGGACGGCAGCCAGGCCCAGGTGGACTTCGCCGCCGCGGCCGGCGCCACCCGCGAGATCATCGAATCGAGCCTGCCGATGCTGGCGGCCGCGCTGCACGAAGCCGGCCTCACGCTGGCCGGCGGCGGCGTGTTCGAGCACGGCCGCCACCATGCCGGCAGCGCCCGGCAGGACGGCGCGTCGTCGACGTCGCAGCGCGGCGGTGGCGTGGGCGACGCCGGCGGACCGGAAGGCACGGCCGCTGCAGCGCCGCCGGCCCGCCGCGTGGCACACCGCGGCATGCTCGACCTGTACGCCTGAGCACGCCCGGCCGGGTCCGGACGGACGCGCCGGGCCACTCCCAAGCAAGGCCTGTTTTCCGCCCTTTATCGAGGCTTCGCGCGAGGGCCGGACTCGAATAATCACTCCAAGAAGCTTCGGCTGCCTTGTGCGCGTGTGCGCACTCGGGCGGCCGGTCCATTCAAGGAGCAAACCCGATGTCCGCTGCTGCTGCCAAAGCCGCTGCCCCCGACGCAGGCGCCGAGCCTGCCAAGAAGAAGCTCTTTTCGGGCAAGCTGATGCTGCTGCTCGGCGTGGTGGTGCTGCTGCTGGCGGTGGGCGGCGGCGGCGCCGTCTACCTGCTCAAGCAGAAGGCCGCCGCCGCGGCGGCCGAAGAGGGCGACGAGGAAGAGGTGGCCGAGGCGCCGAAGAAGGCGGCCAAGCACGACCCCGGCCACGTGCCGACCTTCCTGCCGCTCGAACCCTTCACGGTGAACCTGGCCGATCGCGACCAGGAGCGCTATGCGCAGGTGAGCATCACGCTCGAAGTCGAGGACGCGAAGTTCGCCGACCAGATGAAGACCTACATGCCCGCCATCCGCAACGGCGTGCTGATGATCCTGGCGCACAAGAGCTCGGCCGAGCTGCTCGAACGCGCCGGCAAGGAAAAGCTCGCCGCCGAGATCCAGCGCGAGGCGGTGCGCCCGCTGGGCATCGAGATCGACGAGGAAGACGAACCGGCGGCCAAGGCCTCCGGCGACGACGAGGAAGTCGAGGCGAAGCCGAAGAAGAAGCGCAAGAAGAAGGCCGCCGTGCACAACCCGGTGCGCCACGTGCACTTCTCGAACTTCATCATCCAGTAGACATGGCCCACCCCCGTAGCGCCTTCGGCGCTCCCCCTCGAGGGGGCGCCGCCAGCAGACCGGCAAAGCCGGATCTGCGGCGACCGCTGGGCGTGCGGGCGCTGAACACGCCGCACGAACATCGGGAGTTGTCACGATGAATCAGCAGATTCTTTCGCAAGACGAAGTCGATGCGCTGCTGCAGGGCATCACCGGCGAGAGCCAGAAGCTCGAGCAGGAGGAGGTGCAAAGCGGCGGCATCCGGGACTACGACCTGGCGAGCCAGGAGCGCATCGTGCGCGGGCGCATGCCCACGCTGGAGATCATCAACGAGCGCTTCTCCCGCAACATCCGCATCGGGCTGTTCAACTTCATCCGCAAGACGCCCGAGGTATCGGTAGGCTCCATCAAGGTGCAGAAGTACAGCGCCTTCCTGCGCGAGATCGTGGTGCCGACCAACTTCAACATCGTGTCGGTGAAGCCGCTGCGCGGCTCGGGCCTGGTGGTGTGCGACCCAACGCTGGTGTTCGCGGTGATCGATTCGCTGTTCGGCGGGCTCGGAAAGTTCCACACCCGCATCGAAGGCCGCGATTTCTCGCCCACCGAGTCGCGCATCATCACGCGCCTGGTCGAGGTGATCGAGGCCGAGTACAAGAAGGCCTGGCACGGCGTGTATCCGCTGGAGCTGCAATACCAGCGCTCGGAGATGCAGCCGCAGTTCGCCAACATCGCCGCGCCCAGCGAGATCGTCGTCTCGACCTCGTTCACGCTCGAGATCGGCGAAACCACCGGCACCATCCACTTCTGCATTCCCTACGCGACGCTGGAGCCCATCCGCGACGTGCTGTATTCCACCGTGCAGGGCGATTCCGCCGAACCCGACCGCCGCTGGGTCAAGCTGCTCAAGCAGCAGATCCAGTCCGCCGAGGTCCAGGTGGTGGCCGAACTCGCGCACGCACACGCCACCGTCGAGCAGCTGCTCTCGCTGAAGCCGGGCGACTTCCTCGAGCTCGACCTGAACAAGGTGATCGAGGCCAAGGTCGACGGCGTGCCCATCTTCAATTGCCAGTACGGCACCTCGAACGGCAAGTACGCGCTGAAGATCGAACAGATGCTCACGAACTCGAACATGAGCTGGTTAGGAGATACCAATGTCTGACCCGAATACCGCCGAACAGGACGCAATGGCCGACGAATGGGCCGCGGCGCTCGCCCAGCAGAAAGATGCGAGCGGCGGCGGCATGAGCGGCGAGGTGCTGGCCGAGGCCGAGACGGTGGCGCCTGCGGCGTTCACCAACTTCGCGCCGACCACCGGCAACACCGCCGGCAACGACATCAACATGATCCTGGACATCCCGGTGCAGCTCACCGTGGAGCTGGGTCGTACGCGCATTCCGATCAAGCACATCCTGCAGCTGGCGCAAGGCTCGGTGGTCGAACTCGACGCGCTGGCCGGCGAGCCGATGGACGTGCTGGTCAACGGCTATCTCATCGCCCAGGGCGAAGTGGTGGTGGTGAACGACAAGTTCGGCATCCGCCTCACCGACATCGTGACGCCTTCCGAACGCATGCGGCGCCTGAGCCGGGGGATGTAAGGCACGTGGCACCCACCGGACTTTCGATCCTCTGGTTCATCGCGATCATCGCGATGATCCCGCTGGCGCTGTGGCTGCTCAAGCGCTCGCCGTACGGCGCATCCATCGGCGCCGGCGGCACCGGCAGCGCCACACGCACCGTGTCTTCCATGCAGTTGTCGCCGAGCCAGCGCATCGTGACCCTCGAGGTGGGCACCGGCGAGGCTCGGCAATGGCTGGTGCTGGGCGTCACGCCGCAGAGCATCACCACGCTGCACACGATGGCGCCGCAAGAGCTGCCCCCCGCACAGAACCAACCTCCCGTGCCGTTTGCGGCGCTGCTGCAGAAGCTGCAGCACAAGCGCCCGGACGATGCACAGCGCTGACACCATGCTTTCTCTCGTTCGCCACCGCCGTGGCATCGCTCTCGCGGCCGTATCGCTGATTTCGGCCATTCCTTGCGCCGCTTTAGCGCAGCAGGCCGGCGGCGCGACCGCCTCCCTGCCGCTGCTGGTGGGCCAGGGCGCGGGCGGCACCAGCTACTCGGTGCCGATCCAGACGCTGCTGTTCTTCACCGCCCTGAGCTTCCTGCCGGCGGTGCTGCTCATGATGACCGGCTTCACGCGCATCGTGATCGTGCTGAGCCTGCTGCGCCAGGCGCTGGGCACGCAGGCCGCGCCGCCCAACCAGGTGGTCATCGGGCTGTCGCTGTTCCTCACGCTGTTCGTCATGGGCCCGACCATCGACCGGGTCTACAACGAAGCCTACAAGCCCTTCACCGCCAACCAGATCAGCTTCGACGAGGCGCTTGCGCGCGGCGAGAAGCCGATGCGCGAGTTCATGCTCAAGCAGACCCGCCAGAGCGACATGGAGCTGTTTGCGAAGCTGGCCAAGGTGGACGCCTCGGTCAAGGCGCCGGACATGCCGTTTCGCGTGCTGGTGCCCGCCTTCGTGACCAGTGAGCTGAAAAGCGCCTTCCAGATCGGCTTTCTCATCTTCATCCCGTTCCTGATCATCGACATGATCGTGGCCAGCGTGCTCATGAGCCTCGGGATGATGATGCTGTCGCCGGTGCTCGTGGCCCTGCCCTTCAAGCTGATGCTGTTCGTGCTGGCCGACGGCTGGAACCTGCTGCTGGGTTCTCTGGCGGCGAGCTTTTCGCAATAGGCGGATAGATGGAATCCCAACAAGTCCTCACCCTCGGCCAGGAAGGCCTGATGATGCTGCTCACCATCTCGGCCCCGCTGCTGCTGGTGGTGCTGGTGGTGGGCCTGGTGGTCAGCATCTTCCAGGCCGCCACGCAGATCCACGAGGCCACGCTGTCCTTCGTGCCCAAGCTGGTGGCCGCCGTGATCGTGCTGGCCATCGCCGGCCCCTGGATGATCAGTTCCCTGGTCGAGTACCTGCAGCGCACCATTCAGGCCATTCCCACTGTCGTTGGGTAGTGACCGGTCAGCATGCTCACCTTCACTGAAGCCCAGTTGATGGCGTGGCTGTCGCCGGTCTTCTGGCCCTTCATACGCATCCTGGCGCTGTTCATGACGGCGCCGGTGCTGTCGATGCGCAACATCCCGGTGCGGGTGAAGATCGCGCTGGCTTTTTTCGTGGCGTTCACCGCGCAGGCCACGCTGCCGATCGCACCCACCATCGCGCTCGACTCGCACCAGGCCCTGAACGCCCTGCTGCAGCAGGTGCTGGTCGGGGCCGCGCTGGGCTTCGCGGCGCGCATCGTGTTCGCGGCGATCGAGTTCGCCGGCGAGCTGATCGGGCTGCAGATGGGCCTGAACTACGCAGCCTTCTTCGACCCGACCACCGGCGGCACCAGCACCGCGTCGGCCCGCTTCTTCGGCACCATGGCGGCCTGGCTGTTCGTCGTGATCAACGGCCACCTGCTGCTCACCGTGGCGGTGGTCAAGAGCTTCGAGTCCTTTCCCATCGGCTCCGAGCCGCTCGCCTTCCTGACCACCCTGCAGCCGCAGGTGTGGGGCGCAGAGGTCTTCAGCCTGGGGCTGTGGATCGCCCTGCCCATCATCGCGATGCTGCTGTTCGTGAACCTGGTGCTGGGCGTGATCTCGCGCGTGGCGCCGCAGATGCAGATCTTTGCGGTCGGCTTTCCCATCACGCTGTCGGTCGGCCTCATCGGCATGACGCTCACGCTGCCGATGATGCAGGCGCCCTTCACGATGGCGCTGGAGCGGATGCTTTCGCTCTTCCAGTAGTGACTGGCGACCTGTGACGGGTGACTAGGAAGCCGCTTCCACGGAGGCAGTCACAAGGTCGCGCACGACCTCGCTGTCGATGGGCTGCCGGTAGCGGCACTTCAGGTGGCGCATGCCCTTGCCGGTGCCTTCGAGGGCGGTGTACTGCACGGCCAGCTCGGCGCCGTTGAAGAACTGCAGGTGCGCATGGCTCTTGTGCAGCACGATCGAGATGAGGCTCAGCCCGTCGAGCTGGAAGGTGAGGTTGCCCCACTTCACCGCCTGCGTGAGCTGCGGCGCGGCGGACATCACGGCGTCGCGCAGGGCCTGCGCGGTTTCTCGTTCCTCGGGGGCGAGGTTGTCGAAGTAGGCCGCCACCAGGGCGGCCGGACGGACCGGCGTGCGCATGGTTGATGCCTGCTGACTTCCTAGCTCACGGTGATTGCGCCTCGAAGGTGTTGCACTGGGCGATGCTGCCGCCTTGCAGCCCGCGCTGGAACCAGGCCTTGCGCTGCGCGCTCGTGCCGTGCGTGAAGCTCTCCGGCACCACCTGGCCCTGCGAGCGGCGCTGCAGCGTGTCGTCGCCGATCTGCGCGGCCGCGTTCAACGCCTCCTCGATGTCGCCCTGCTCCAGCCAGCCCTTGCCACGCTGCGAATGGTGGGTCCACAGGCCGGCGAAACAGTCGGCCTGCAGCTCCAGCCGTACGCTCAGCGCATTGCCCTGCGCCTGGCTCACCCGCTGGCGCATCTCGTCGACCTTCTGGGTGAGCCCCATGATCTTCTGCACGTGGTGGCCGACCTCGTGCGCCACCACGTAGGCCTGCGCAAAGTCGCCGGGCGCGCCGAGCCTGGACTTCAAGGTCTCGTAGAACGACAGGTCGATGTAGACCTTTTCGTCAGCCGGGCAGTAGAACGGCCCCATGGCCGATTGCCCCTGCCCGCAGGCGGTGCCGGTGGCGCCGCGGAACAGCACCAGCCTGGGGACACGATAGGTGGCGCCGGCCTGCTGGAACACCGCGGTCCAGACGTCCTCGGTGTCGGCCAGCACGGTGGAGATGAATTTCGCCTCCATGTCGTCGGCAGGCGGCCGCTGCGCCGGCCCGCTTTCGATGGCGGTGGGAGAGCCGCCGCCAAGGATGCCGAGGATGGTGAGCGGATTGATGCCGAAGATCCAGCCGCCCAGCAGCGCAATGACGATGGTGCCGATGCCGATGCCGCGGCCGCCGATCGGCAGGCCGCCCATGCGGCCGCCCGAAGCGCGGCGGTCTTCGACGTTGTCGCTCTCGCGGTGCCCTTGCCAGCGCATCGAAACTACTCCCGGGCCGCGATGGCCTCGTGGGCCATGGTAGCGCCGCGGTTGCGCGCCACCAAGGGGAAAGCCCGCAGGTCGCGCCGATGGCGTGGTGCGGGCCGGTTCAGTGGCGCAGCAGGGGCAGCAGCTGCATCAGCGTCGCGGCGGAACGGCGCAGCGGCTCGCACGAGCTGGTCGAGGCACGCGAATAGCACTCGGCCGCGTAGGCTGCATCACGCTGCAGGCGGTTCAGGTCCACCCACCAGCCCAGCCCGGCCATCAACCACTTGAAGTCGACCAGGTGCACGATCTGCTGGCCGTCGGCCATGGGGTCTCGCCGACTGCTGCCCGCAGGGTCACTGCGGTCCTGACGGCGTTGGGCGTTCATGACGGCGCCGGCTCTTCAGTGGGCCGTCTCGCCACGGGGCTTGCCCTGCGGCTCGAGCAACTGCTGCGCCAGTGCCTGCGCTTCCGCGTCCGCGGGAGGCGGGGCCGGGCGGTCGAAGAGGTCGGCAAACGACGTGCGGGTGAACTCGGGCGGGATCTCGTCGCAGTACTCGATCACCTGTGGCTGCGGAATCATCTTCTTACTCCTTGAGGGACCTGGGCCGGTTATCGGCAGGTCCATGGGCGAAAGATAGGCGCATCGCCTCCGCGGCAAAGGTGAAAAAGACCCAAAAACAACGCCAATGCTCACATTCAGCGCCGCACCTACGACCGAACTTCACGCAGGCCGACAAGCCTTGTCGGCGGCTGCCCGACAAGCGGCGGCCCGGGCAGGCACTAGACGCTGCAGGCAGGCGCCGGCTTCAGGTCTTGGGCAGCGTGACGCCGCGCTGGCCCTGGTACTTGCCGCCGCGGTCCTTGTAGCTCGTCTCGCAGACCTCGTCGCTCTCGAAGAACAGCACCTGCGCGCAGCCCTCGCCCGCGTAGATCTTGGCGGGCAGCGGCGTGGTGTTGCTGAACTCGAGCGTCACGTAGCCCTCCCACTCGGGTTCGAAAGGCGTGACGTTGACGATGATCCCGCAGCGCGCGTAGGTGCTCTTGCCCAGGCAGATGGTCAGCACGTTGCGCGGGATGCGGAAGTACTCGACGGTGCGGGCCAGCGCGAAGCTGTTGGGCGGGATGATGCAGACGTCGGCGTTGATGTCGACGAAGCTCTTCTCGTCGAAGTTCTTCGGGTCCACCACGGTGCTGTGGATGTTGGTGAACACCTTGAACTCGGGCGCGCAGCGGATGTCGTAGCCGTAGCTCGACGTGCCGTAGCTCACGATCTTGTGGCCGTCGGTCGCGTAGCGCACCTGGTTGGGCTCGAACGGCTCGATCATGCCGTGCTGCTCGGCCATGCGGCGGATCCACTTGTCGGACTTGATGCTCATCTGCTGGCGCCTCGGGCCAGCGCTCGGCGGCGGCCCCGTGGAAGAAAGGAAGAGGGCGGATTGTAGTTTTCGGCTACTGGGGTGCCGCCGCACGGGCCTGCAGCCGGGCCTCCAGCTGCACCAGCCGCTCGCGGATGGCGGCGCCGGCCTGCAGCTGCGGATTGGAATGGCCGTCGCTCTTGCCGGCCTCCCGCTCGCGCCGATCGATCACCGGCCGAGCCGCCGCCAAGGCCTGCTCGAACGACAGCGTGTGCTGCCGCAGCTGCTCGTCGAATACCGCGCGGCCGTAGAAGGTGAGCTCCGAGAGGCGCCCGCAGCCGTAGCTGGTGTGCTCAGCATCGGCCGCCGTCATCACCAGCGTGCCGTCATCGGCAAGCGGCGCGACCCAGCTGCCGGAGTAGCAGGCGGAGATCGAGAGCACCCGGTGGCGGATGCCGGCGGCGTCGAGCCAGCCCTTCAGCATGGCGGGCTCCAGTGCCTCGAGCGTCATGGGCCGCAGGCGCGCAGACATCTTGCCGTCGCGCGCGCCATGCGAAGTGAGATGGATGAACAGCACGTCCTCGTCGGGGTCCATCAGCTGAGCCGCCCGTTCGATGGCGCGCTGCAGGTTCAGCGGCGTGGCCCAGGGCAGCTCCTGCGCCGTGTCACGGTGGTTCACCAGCTGCAGCGTGCGGCCTGCGGCATCGAAGCGCTGCCGCATCACGTCGGCGACCATCGCGCTTTCGCGGCGGAATACGTCCTCTTCGCCGAAGGGGGCGAAGGTGAGCACGTACAGGTCCACGATGCCGGGGCGCTGGGGCTGCAACGCCGCCAGCTGGCCGGCGATCACTTCGATCTGGCGTTCCATGAGCGCTTGCGACAGCTCCAGGCGTGGCGGCTCGGGCGCCCGCTCGGCAGCGGCCGGCTGCATGGGGTACCAGAACCGATGCTGTTCGATCCATTCCGGCAGGCTCCACCACGCCACCCCGAGCACCAGGGCCGCCCCCGCCGCCGCCGCGCCGCGGCCGGGCAATGCGCGCCAGAAGACGCAGCCGGCGGCCACCACCGACCACACGAGAGACAGGGACCACAGCGCCGCCATCCCCCAGTCGGGCAGCACGGGTTGCGCGTCCCAGCCGGCGTGGATGACGCCTGCATAGACCGCTCCGGTGACGGCACCGATCACCAGCCACTGGGCCGACAGCAGCACGAAGGCGCCGAGCGCGTGGCCCGGCAGCACGAACAGGCATACGGCCGCCAGCGCCAGGGTCGAGAGCCAGCCGGAGTCGAACGCCGGCAGGTGGAAGGAGGCCGGCCCCACGACGTACAGGCGCTGCAACAGCAGCGAGAGCAGCACGCCCATGGCCACCACGCCCACGACCACCGGGGCCGTCGGCTTCAGAGATTGCCACTTCACCGGCAGCAGCAATGCACTGCGTGCGCCGGCGGCCAGCCAGGCACCCAGGCGGGCGCTGCCGTCCGGCCGGGGCGGCCAGGCGTGCGCGACGGCCTCGGAGGAGCCTGGCGCGGGATTCGTCTCGGTCGTCATGTGGGTTCGCCTCCCTGGAGCGGCGCACTGTAGCGTGCACCGCTCGGCACCGGCACCGGCACCGCCAACAGCGAAGGCGAGGGAGTCGCTGCTGCGCATCAGGCCGGGCAGATAAGGGACTGTCGGGATTTTGACAGCCGGCAAGAACGCGTCACACTAGGATCAACGGCACAGAGCAAGGAGACAAGACATGCGCACCGCCACCGACCTGCTGAGCCAGTACGCGGCCTATCACCGCGACCGCCGCAACATCGCCACCCACTTCGTCGGCATCCCGATGATCGTGTTCGGCCTCGGCGTGCTGCTCGCGCGGCCGCAGTTCGACCTGGCCGGGCTGGCGATCACGCCGTCGTGGGTGGTGTTCGTACTGGGCGCGGTCTGGTACCTCACCCGCGGCAGCCTGGTGCTCGGCCTGGCCACCTGCGTGGTCACCGGCGTGCTGTTCATGCTGGCCCACCAGGCCGCTGCCGGCAGCACCGCCGCCTGGCTGGGCTGGGGCGTCGGCGCCTTCTTCGTGGGCTGGGTGATCCAGTTCGTCGGCCACTACTACGAGGGCCGCAAGCCGGCCTTCGTCGACGACCTCGTCGGACTGATGGTCGGTCCGATGTTCGTGGTGGCCGAGTGGCTGTTCGCCGCCGGCTGGAACAAGCCGATGCTGGCCGAGATCGAGCGCCGCGCCGGCCCCACGATACTGCGCGACCTCGCGGCCACGATGCCCGGCCGCCTGCACTGACGGCTGCCCGCGAGCGATGAGGCTGCTGCGCCGCGCGGCGCTGGTACTGGCGCTGCTGCTCTCGGCGCTGCTGGCCTGGGTGCTGGTGCAGGCGCAGCGCCACCCCGACCTGCCGGCCGAGCCGGCAGCCTGGATGCCGGCAGCACCGGCCGGGTCTGCCGGCCTGCGGGTGCGTTTCGTCGGTGTCGCGACCCTGCTGTTCGACGACGGCGAAACCGCCTGGATGAGCGACGGCTTCTTCTCCCGCCCGGGCAAGCTCGCCATGGCGTTCAGCCGGCTCGAACCCGACCGTGCCGAGATCGACAAGGCGCTGCGCAAGCTCGGGGTTTCGCGCCTGGCTGCCGTGGTGCCGCTGCATTCGCACTACGACCACGCGATGGATGCGCCAGTGGTGGCCGAACGCACCGGCGCGCAGCTGGTCGGCTCGTCGTCCACCCTGATGGTCGGCCGCGGCCTCGGCCTGCCGGCCCGCCAGATGCGGGAGGTGAAGGACGGCGACGTGGTTCAGCTCGGCCGCTTCAGGCTCACCTTCCTGGAGTCGCGCCACAGCCCCACGCTGTGGACGGCCGCCGATGCGCCTTCGGAACACATCACCGAGCCGGTCGTGCCGCCGGCCCACGCCAGCGCCTACAAGGAGGGTGCGGTGTGGTCGCTGCTGGTCGAGCACGACGGCCGCAGCCTGCTGGTGCAGGGCAGCGCCGGCTACCTGCCCGGGCTGCTGCAAGGCAGGCGCGCCGACACGGTGCTGCTCGGCGTCGGCACGCTCGGCAGGAAGAGCCCGCAGTACATCGACGCCTACTGGCGCGAAACCGTCAGCCTGCCGGGGGCCCGGCGCGTGATCCCGATCCACTGGGACGACTTCTGGCGCCCGCTCGATGCGCCGCTGCAGGCGATGCCGCTGCTGTTCGACGACTTCGCCGCCACCTGGGCCGCCCTGCGTGAGCGCGGCGCGCGCGACGGGGTGGAAGTGAAGCTGCCGCCGCTGTGGCTGCCGATCGATCCGTTCGCGAGCCCGGCCGGCACAACCGCACACTGAACCTGCGGCCCGGTGCTGCCGGCATCCGTTATGGTGTGGGGCTGCAAGACCTTTCCAACAACATTTCGTTCGGGAGAACCCAGGTGGTGTCGCTTTTCGCCTTCGTCATGACCGCGTACGGCCTCAACCCTTACCTCATCGCCTCGTTCAGCTCCGGGCTGGCCTGCGAGAACGCCAAGTCGCAGATCCTGGCCGCGGCGCGCGAGCAGGCGCTGCCGGGCACCACGACCTATGCGCTCGCGCCCCGCAGTCTGAAATGCATCGCGACGCCCGGGCTGGTGGCAGGGGGCGCGCGGCTGCCCGAAGCGGTGGCCGCTCCGGCTGCACGCCCCAAGACCGCCACAGCGAGCGGCAAGCGCTGACTCAGGTGTTCTTCGAGATGGAGATGGTCGGGAACCTGGACGAATAGTCCTTCGCCTTCTCGGCGATCTTCACCGCCACCTTGCGCGCCACGCTCCTGTAGAGCCCGGCGATCTCGCCGTCGGGCTCGGCCACCAGCGTGGGCCGGCCGGAGTCGGCCTGCTCGCGGATCGACAGCGCCAGCGGCAGCGCGCCGAGATAGTCGACCCCGTACTGCGCCGCCATCTTCTTGCCGCCGTCGGCGCCGAAGATGTGTTCGACATGGCCGCAGTTCGAGCAGACGTGCACCGCCATGTTCTCCACGACGCCGAGGATGGGCACGCCCACCTTCTCGAACATCTTCAGGCCCTTCTTCGCGTCGAGCAGCGCGATGTCCTGCGGCGTGGTGACGATGACGGCGCCCGTGAGCGGCACCCTCTGGCTCAGGGTGAGCGCAATGTCGCCGGTGCCCGGCGGCATGTCGACGATCAGGTAGTCGAGGTCCTTCCAGTTGGTCTGGCGCAGCAGCTGCTCGAGCGCCTGCGTGGCCATCGGCCCGCGCCAGATCATGGCGTTGTCGGGCTCGATCATGAAACCGATGGACATGACCTGCACCCCATGGCCGTACAGCGGCTCCATCGTCTTGCCGTCGGCGCTCTCCGGGCGGCCCTCGACGCCCAGCATCATGGGCTGGCTGGGGCCGTAGATGTCGGCATCGAGCACGCCCACGCTGGCGCCTTCGGCGGCCAGCGCCAGGGCCAGGTTCACCGCGGTGGTGCTCTTGCCCACGCCGCCCTTGCCGGAGGCCACCGCGACGATGTTCTTCACGCCCGGCAGCAGCTGCACGCCGCGCTGAACGGCATGCGAGATCACCCGCGAGGTGATGTTCACGCTCACGTTCTGCACGCCGGGCACGCCGCGTGCCGCGGCAATCAGCTGCGCGCGCAGCGCCTCGTGCTGGCTGCGCGCGGGGTAGCCGAGCTCGAGTTCGAACGAGACATGGCCGCCCTCGAGCTTCAGGCTCCTGACCTGGCGCCCGCTCACGAAGTCGCGGCCGGTGTTGGGATCGGTAACGCTTTTCAGCGCGTCGAGGACGGCTTGTTCGGTCAGGGCCATGGGATCGGGGGGTGTGTCCGGCGGGAGGGCGTGGCGGCCAGTCTAGCCCGGATGCCCGCCCGGTGATGCCCGGCGCCTAGAATCGACGCTTCCCTCAGGCTCGCCACGCCCTTTAGCGGCCTCTTCACCATGACCCGCAAGCTCTTCGTCACCACCGCCCTGCCCTACGCCAACGCCGCCTTCCACATCGGCCACATGATGGAATACATCCAGGCCGACATCTGGGTGCGGTTCCAGCGCATGCAGGGGCACCAGGTCCACTTCGTGGCCGCCGACGATGCGCACGGCGCGCCGATCATGATCGCGGCCGAAAAGGCGGGCAAGACGCCGCAGGCGTTCGTGGCCGACATCGCCGCCGGCCGCCCGCAGTACCTCGACGGCTTCCACATCAGCTTCGACAACTGGCATTCGACCGACAGCCCCGAGAACACCGAGCTGGCGCAGGGCATCTACCGTGCGCTGCGCAAGAACGGCCTCATCTTCACCCGCAACATCGAGCAGTTCTTCGACCCGGTGAAGAACATGTTCCTGCCCGACCGCTACATCAAGGGCGAATGCCCGAAGTGCGGCGCGAAGGACCAGTACGGCGACTCCTGCGAGGTGTGCGGCGCGGTCTACCTGCCCACCGAGCTGAAGAACCCGTACTCCACCCTGACCGGCGCCACGCCGGTCATGAAGACCAGCGAGCACCACTTCTTCCAGCTGTCGTCGCCGCGCTGCGTCGAGTTCCTGCAGCAGTGGACGCAGCAGCCCGGCCGCCTGCAGCCGGAGGTGCTCAACAAGATCAAGGAATGGTTCACGACCGACGAGCTGGGCCACGGCGGCCTGGCCGACTGGGACATCAGCCGTGACGCGCCCTACTTCGGCATCGAGATCCCGGACGCGCCCGGCAAGTACTTCTACGTGTGGCTCGACGCGCCGATCGGCTACCTGGCCTCGCTGAAGAACTACTTCGGCAAGGGCGGCCCCAAGGCGAAGTACGGCGAGGCACGCAGCTTCGACGAATTCATCGCCGACCCGTCGGTCGAGCAGGTGCACTTCATCGGCAAGGACATCACCTACTTCCACACGCTGTTCTGGCCGGCGATGCTGCATTTCAGCGGCCGCAAGGTGCCCGACAACGTGTTCGTGCACGGCTTCATCACCGTGAGCGGCGAAAAGATGAGCAAGAGCCGCGGCACCGGCATCTCGCCCCTCAAGTACCTGCAGCTGGGCCTGAACGCCGAATGGCTGCGCTACTACATCGCCGCCAAGCTCAACAACAAGGTCGAGGACATCGACTTCAACCCCGACGACTTCGTCGCGCGGGTCAACTCCGACCTGGTCGGCAAGTACATCAACATCGCCTCGCGCGCGGCCGGGTTCATCAGCAAGCGCTTCGGCGGCGAGCTGAGCGGCGCCATCGCCGCCGACGGCGAAACGCTGCTGGCACACCTGCGGGCCGGTCGCGACACCGTGCGCGAGCTGTACGAAGACCGCGAATACGGCAAGGCGCTGCGCGAGATCATGCTGCTGGCCGACCGGGTGAACGAATACGTCGACCAGAACAAGCCCTGGGAGCTGGCCAAGCAGCAGGGCCAGGACGCCCGCCTGCATGACGTGTGCACCGTCTGCATCGAGGCCTTCCGGCTGCTCACCATCTACCTGAAGCCGGTGCTGCCGGCGCTCGCCGCGCAGGTCGAGGCCTTCCTGAAGGTGCCGCCGCTCACCTTCGAACATGTGGCGCAGCGCCTGGGCGCACACGGCATCGGCGAGTACAGGCACCTGATGCAGCGTGTCGATCCGAAGCTGCTCGATGCGCTGTTCGAGCCGGCCGCCGTCGAAGCCGAAAAGCCCGGCGGCGAGGACATCGCCCCGGTCATCACGATCGACGACTTCGGCAAGATCGACCTGCGCATCGCCAGGATCGTGAATGCCGAACACGTCGAAGGCTCCGACAAGCTGCTGCGCCTGACGCTCGACGTGGGCGAGCCCAAGACGCGCAACGTGTTCTCGGGCATCAAGTCGGCCTACAAGCCCGAGGACCTCGTCGGCAAGTTCACCGTGATGGTGGCCAACCTGGCGCCTCGCAAGATGAAGTTCGGCGTGAGCGAAGGCATGGTCCTTGCGGCCAGCCATGCCGACGAAAAGGCCAACCCGGGCCTGTACGTGCTCGAACCCTGGCCGGGCGCCACGCCGGGCCTGCGGGTGCGCTGACCGGCCTTTCTTCGCTCAGCCGGCCCTGCCGCCCGAGGCGGACACCCGGGCGCGCAGGTCCTGCAGAAGCGGCGGCAAGGCCATTGCGGTCAGCAGCGCCGCGATCGGCACCGTCGCGGAAAAGCCCAGCCGCTTGAAGGCCAGCGCCCCGACGATGCCTCCCACGAAGAACAGGCCCAGGATCATGCCGTGCACCCTGAGCTTGTCGCGATTGGCCCGCACGAAGTGCTGGTCGTCCGCTTCGCGCGTGCGGTTCCAGTAGACGAGGCGCCCGAGCTCGATGCCCAGGTCGGTGATGACGCCGGTCATGTGCGTCGTGCGGATCTCCGCCTGGGAGATCTTCGTCACCACGGCGTTCTGCAGGCCCATGATGAAACACAGCAGCAGCACCGTGGACGGCACGAAGACGTCGACGATCAGCTCGAGGTTGCCTCCCAGCAGGCCGAACACGAGCAGCAGGCCTGCCTCCAGCATGAGCGGCAGCGCGAACTCGCCGCCCATGCCGCGGCGGCGCGCCCAGTTGGTCAGGAGTGCCGTCACGGCTGCGCCTGCCACGAAGGCCAGCAGCGATGACAGGCCGGCCATGGCCAGGAAGAGCTGCCCCAGCACCAGATCGTCGGCGATGGCGGACACGATCCCCGTCATGTGCGAGGTGTAGCGCTGCACGGCCACGAAGCCGCCGGCATTGACCGCCCCTGCCACGAAGGCCAGCACGCCGCCGAGCTGCCGGTTGGTGCGGCGCGTCCTGACCTTGTGCGTGAGCCCGTGGAGGAAGTCGGTCGGCATGGGCAAAGCCCGGCAACGGAAGACTGATGGGGCCGGCATGAATCCCGCTGTGCTTGCCAGGCGAATTGCATGCCTCTACGATGGCATCGTAACGCACATGACATTAACATGTGAGGCACATGGAACTGAAGACTGCCCGGCTGACCCTGTTGATCGATCCGGCGAAGAAGGCGGCGTTCGAGCGCCTTTGCGCCCAGCAGGACCTGACCCCCTCGCAGGTGGTGCGGCAGCTGATCCGCGAGTACCTGGCCCAGCACGGCGTGTCGTACGTCCCGAGCGGCACGGCCGAAACGGCGAAAGCCGCCGGCTCCGGCTCCGGCGCCAGGTCACGGCGCAACGCCAGGCGCTGAAGCCTGCCGGCCGGGCGTAGGAACATGTCGCCGGTCCTGCACAAGTTCCATCCGCGCCTGCTTGACGCGCTCGCCGGCTACGACCGCCGGCGCTTCCTCGCCGACCTGGGCGCCGGCCTCACCGTGGGCATCGTCGCGCTGCCGCTGGCCATGGCCTTCGGCATCGCCTCGGGCGTCAAGCCCGAACAGGGCCTCATCACCGCCATCGTCGCGGGCTTCCTGATCTCGGCGCTGGGAGGCTCACAGGTGCAGATCGGCGGCCCGGCCGGCGCCTTCATCGTCATCGTCTACGGCATCGTCGAGCGCTACGGCCTCACCAACCTGCTCATTTCCACCGCCTTCGCCGGCGTGCTGCTGTTCCTGCTCGGGCTGTTCAGGCTCGGCACGCTGGTGCGCTACATCCCGGTGTCGATCGTCATCGGCTTCACCAACGGCATCGCGGTGCTGATCGCGCTGTCGCAGGTGAAGGACCTGCTGGGCCTGCCGATCGCCAGGATGCCGGGCGACTTCTTCCTGCAGATCAGGCTGATCGCCTCGCACCTGGACGCCGTGAACCTGCATGCGCTGGCGCTGGGCGCGGTGTGCGTGATGGGGCTGTTCCTGTGGCCGCGGTTGTTCGCCGTCGGCTCGGTGCTGCCGCCCCAGCTGCTTGAGGGCCGCACGCTGCGCACCGCGGCGCGGGTGCCTGGCCCCATCGTGGCGCTGGTGTCGCTCACGGCGGCGGCCGCCCTGCTGGAGCTGCCGGTCGAAACCATCGGCACCCGTTTCGGCGGCATCCCGCAGGCACTGCCGGCACTCAGCCTGCCGCCCTTCACCTGGGACAGCGCCAAGCAGCTGTTCATACCCACCGTCACGATTGCGCTGCTGGGCGCCATCGAGTCGCTGCTGTGCGCCCGCGTCGCCGACAACGTGACCGAGCATCCGAGGCACGACCCCAACCAGGAACTCATGGCCCAGGGCGTGGCCAACTTCGTGGTGCCGTTCTTCGGCGGCATCCCGGCCACCGGCACCATCGCCCGCACCGTGACCAACGCACGCGCCGGCGCCACCAGCCCGGTGGCCGGCATCGTGCACGCGGCCACGCTCCTGCTCATCGTGCTGGCGGCCGCGCCGCTGGCGGCCCACGTGCCGCTGGCGGTGCTGGCAGGCATCCTGCTGTTCGTGGCCTGGAACATGGGCGAATGGCACGAGTTCCGCCGGCTGCGGCACTTCAGCCTGCAGTACCGCACCATCCTCGTCGGCACCTTCGCCCTCACGGTGGTCTTCGACCTCACGGTGGCGGTGCAGGTGGGGCTGGTGCTGGCCTGCGTGTTCTTCATCCACCGCATGAGCAGCCTGTTCCGCGCCGAGCCGGTAGCCGTGCGCGACATGCCGGCCGGCGTGGTGGTGTTCAAGCTCTACGGGGCCCTTTTCTTCGGCGCGGTGGCCAAGGTCGAAGCCATGGCCGGGCAGGTGCCGCCCGGCACGCGCGCCGTGGTGCTCGAGATGCACCGCCTCATCTCGATGGACACCAGCGGCATCGATGCCCTGGAGCAGTTGCGCAAGGTGCTGGCGCGCCGCCAGGTCGCGCTGCTGCTGTGCGAGATGAACCCGCAGCCGGCGTCGCTCGTGAAGCGCTCGGAGCTCGACGTGCAGCTGGGCGTCGACAACATCTGTGCCACTCTCGACGAGGCGCTGGCGCTGCTGCGCTGAGCCTACTTCCAGAACTTCGGCACGTCCGCAAGGAGAAGCGGCGCCAGCGCCGCCCGGCATTCGCCGAGCACCGCCTCGCGCCGTGCCGCCAGCCAGCCGACCGCGAACCAGGCGCGCGGATCGTCGTCGGCCCGCTCGCGCCAGCCGGCCTGGGCCACCACCACGTCGTTGAAATGCCCCAGGCTTTCCTGCGCCGGCCGCAGCCGCTGCAGGTAGCGCTCGACCCGCCTGGAAGGGAACAGCGCGCCTGCGAACTCGATCGAGTAGCGCAGGCGCTTGACCCGCTTGCGCAGCCGGTGCCGATCCTCGTCGGCCAGGCTGTCGAAACGGCCTGCCGCCTCGGCCACCTGCGCATGCCAGCGCTTGAGGCGGCGCGCCGCCAGCGGCTTGATCAACCGGGCCGGCGCAGCGTCCGGTGAGCCTGCGGCGGGCGGCTTCACCAGCCAGGCCAGCAGGTCCAGCCAGAGCAGCGTGGTGTCGGTCTCGCGCAGCAGCTCGACCGCATCGACCCCCCTGCCGCCCCGCAGCGGCGGCAGGGGCGGCGCGCCGGCCGCCAGCAGCTCGGGCATCAGCGCGGCCTGCACGTCGGCGTCCCGTGCATCCCCCAGGCTCGAGAACAGGCGCGACACCGACTCGGCGACCCCCGGCTCGAGCACGGGGTCGAGCCAGCCCTCGAGGAACCGCAGCCCCGAGCGCAGCCGCCGCAGGCCGACCCGCAGCTGGTGCAGGTGCTCAGCGCGGGCCGACCCGCCCGCGACTTCGCTGGCGTTGGGCAGCGCCTGCGCCAGGCAGTTTCCCAGCATGGCCCGCCACGCCGACTCGACCGTGGCGCCTGAGCCCAGCGCGAGCGGCGCCGCCTTGACCGGCTCGCCGGTTTCGACCCCGCGCGCCAGGCGGTCACCACGTTCGGCCTTGGTGCGCACGTCCAGCCACAGGCCATGACGGCGCACCCAGCGGCGCGCCACATCGATCACTGCTGCCGGCGAGCCGCTGACCAGCTCGATCTCCAGCTCGCAAACCGGCCACGAGCGCCTGCCGGCCCGGATCTCGCCGGCATCGAACGCCAGTTCCACCATACCGCCGCGCACGCGCAGCCGGCGGCGCGTGCGCAGGATGTCGGTGCGGTAGAGCTCCTTCAGGCCGGCCGCCCCCGCCTCGCCCAGCACCGAAGCCAGCCGCACGCCGGCCGGCGTGCCGTCGTGGCGCGACAGGTCGAGCACCGGCGCAGCACCCCGAGGCGCCCTGGCCAGCGGGACCTCGTGTTCCAGCCGCACCATTGCATGGTCGCCGGCCCCTTTGAGCGTCTGCACCCAGCCGCGGCCTTCCTGGCGCAGCCGCAGCGCGAGGCCGGCCCGGGCCAGGCGCCGGTCTTCGGTGTCGTAGTAGGCGGCGCGCAGACGCTCGCGCACGCTGCCGCTGCCCTGCGCCACTTCGGCCTGGACGGTCGCCCGAAGCCGGGCACTCACCTGCAACTTGAGCTCGATCTCCTGCAAAACTTCACTTCCTGCGGTGTTTCCACCCTTCCGGGGGGCGCCCATGATCGCATCGGGGCGCATCCCTGAGCTATCCTCGCGCGCGTTTGCTCTCTCCCTTGAATTCAGCATCGTGGGCTTCCTAGACGATCTCAAGCGCCAGGCCGGCGACCTGCAGGCCCGGCAGAACACCGACACCGCCGCGCTCGAACGCAACGGCATGCTGGTCGAGTCGGCCTGCAAGAACGTGTTCCAGTACTGGGTGGACCTGGTCAAGCAGCTCAACGTCATCAACCCGCCGGCGCGCGCGCGTTATGCCTTCGACACCAAGACGGTGTTCGACGGGTTGAAGTTCAGCGACTTTCGCACCGACGTGCGGCGCAAGCGGCTGCGCGGCCAGGACGTCACCGACCACATCGCCCTGCTTTGCGTGCTGAGCACCGGCCAGCGTTTGTCGATGATGAAGAACTTCCCGACCGACATCGAAAGGCTGGAGGCCCGCATCGCGCAGAGCGGCGTGGTGTGCCGGCCGGAAACCGTGCGCAATCCTGAAACCGGCAAGCTGATCGAGATGCGCTACGAATTCGACGCCGACATCGCCGCCGGGGCCCGCGTGGTGCCCGACCACGACAACGGCACGCTGGAGTTCACCATCCAGAACCTCGACGGGCTCGGCTCGGTGGTGGCCCAGTTCAACGCGCTCGAGATCGGCAGCAAGCGGCTCGACGAACTGGCCAAGTGGCTGGTCGGCCAACCGCATGACTTCCTGGCCGGCGCGCTGTCGGTCCGGCAGATCGAGCCGCGCTGAAGCGCAGGGCCGCCGGCCCGGGTGCCGTCATCCGGGCCGCCCCAAGCAAGGCCCGCCCCCTCTCGGAGGGGTGGCCGGCGTACTCGCCGGCCGGGGTGTCTCATCCCACCCCGCTAAAATGCGCGGCTTCCCACGCCTAGCCTGAGTTTCACGATGCCGCTGTTCTGGAAACCCTACAAGTCCGACGTCACCCAGTTCATCGACAGCCTGAAGGCCAAGGATCCGCAGCTGGAAGCCCGGCAGCGCGAAGGCCGCGGCCTGCTGTGGGACAAGCCCATCGATCGCCAGGCCCAGGCCGAATACCGCGCCGCGCGCGTGCCGCAGCAGCCCTACGTCTACCAGACCAAGGCCGACTGAGCATGACCGACGAGGTCCTGGCGCCCGAGGCGCCGGAGCAGCCGACACCCTCGGATACGGACGGCCTGCCCGTGGTGGTGGACCATGTGGCCGTGGCCAAGCTCTACGGCGAGCCGCTGTTCGCGCTGCCGACCGACCTCTACATCCCCCCCGACGCCCTGGAGGTCTTCCTCGAGACCTTCGAAGGCCCGCTCGACCTGCTGCTCTACCTCATCCGCAAGCAGAACTTCAACATCCTCGACATCCCGCTGGCCGACGTGACGCGCCAGTACCTCGACTACGTCGACCAGATCCGCAAGCGCAACCTCGAACTCGCCGCCGAGTACCTGCTCATGGCGGCCATGCTGATCGAGATCAAGTCGCGCATGCTGCTGCCGCCGCGCAAGACCGAGGAAGGCCAGGAGCCCGAGGATCCGCGCGCCGAACTGGTGCGCCGCCTGCTCGAGTACGAGCAGATGAAGCTGGCGGCCGCCAGGCTCGACCAGCTGCCGGTGCTCGGCCGCGACTTCCTGCGGGCGCAGGTCTACATCGAGCAGGCGCTCGAGCCGCGCTTCCCTGACGTGCACGTGGTGGAGCTGCGCGAGGCCTGGCTCGACATCCTCAAGCGCGCCAAGCTCAACCAGCACCACAAGATCACCCGCGAGGAGCTGTCGGTGCGCGAGCACATGAGCATCGTGCTGCGCACCCTGCAAGGCCAGCGCTTCGTCGAGTTCGAGGACCTGTTCGACCTGAGCCGCGGTCCGCAGGTGCTGGTGGTCACCTTCATCGCGATGCTGGAACTGGCTCGCGAGCGACTTCTCGAGATCACCCAGGCCGAGGCCTTCGCGCCGATCTACGTGCGCCTGGCCTACCAGCCGGCCTGACGGCCCCTGCCAGGCCTCTCGTTGCCCTCTCCGCTCCCCTCTCAATAGAGACGTGCCTCCAGGCCGCTGCGCTGCAGCAGAGCTGCCGTGCCGGCCTAGAATCCGCCCCACTTCGGAGCACGCAGTGAGCAGCCAATCCTCCCCCGCCGACACGCCGCAGCCAGGCCGCAAGCCGGTGTCGCTGTTCCGCCTGCGCGAAATGCTCGCGGCCGGCGAAAAGATCGCGATGCTGACCGCCTACGACGCGTCGTTCGCGCGACTGTCCGACGACGCCGGCGTCGACTGCCTGCTGGTGGGCGACTCGCTGGGCATGGTGCTGCAGGGCCAGCCGAGCACCGTGCCGGTCACGCTCGACGAGATGGCCTACCACACGCGCTGCGTGGCCCGCGTCAGGCCTTCGGCCTGGCTGATCGGCGACCTGCCCTTCGGCAGCTACCAGGAAGGCCGCGAACAGGCCTTGCGTTCCAGCGTCGCGCTCATGCAGGCCGGCGCCCAGATGGTCAAGCTCGAAGGCGGCGGCTGGACGCCCGACACGGTGCGCTTCCTGGTCGAGCGCGGCATCCCGGTGTGCGCCCACCTGGGCCTCACGCCGCAAAGCGTGCATGCACTCGGCGGCTACCGCATCCAGGGCCGCGACGAGGCCGGCGCCGCCACGCTCAGGCGCCATGCCCGCGAGCTGGCCGACGCCGGCGCTGCCATGCTGGTGCTGGAACTCATGCCGGCCCGGGTGGCCGCCGAGGTGCAGGCCGAGAACCCGCAGCTCATCACCATCGGCATCGGCGCCGGCCGCTCGACCGCCGGCCAGGTGCTCGTGCTCCACGACATGCTCGGCATCACCCGAGGCAAACTGCCCCGATTTGTCAGAAACTTCACGGCCGAGGGCGGCAGCATCGAAGACGCGCTGCGCCGCTACGTGGCCGCCGTGAAGGACGGCAGCTTCCCCGACGAATCCATCCACGGTTACTGACCGATCCCGCAACCCCGAGGCCGCACTTGCGCATCGTCCACACCATCGCCGAGCTGCGCCAGGCTCTGGCTGGCGCCACCCGCAGCGCCTTCGTGCCCACCATGGGCAACCTGCACGAGGGGCACCTGTCGCTCGTGAAGCAGGCCAAGGAACACGGCGGACCGGTCGTGGCCAGCATCTTCGTCAACCGGCTGCAGTTCGCGCCGCACGAGGACTTCGACACCTACCCGCGCACCTTCGAGCGCGACTGCGATCTGCTGCGCGGCGTGGGCTGCAACGTGGTGTTCGCGCCCGACGAAGCCGAGCTCTACCCCGAGCCGCAGGTCTACAAGGTGCAGCCGCCGGCGGCGCTGGCCGACATCCTCGAGGGCCACTTCCGCCCCGGTTTCTTCACCGGTGTGTGCACCGTGGTGCTCAAGCTCTTCCACTGCGTGCAGCCCAAGGTGGCGGTGTTCGGCAAGAAGGACTACCAGCAGCTCATGGTGATCCGCCGCATGGTGCAGCAGTTCGCGCTGCCCATCGAGGTGGTGGCGGGCGAGACCGCGCGGGCCGACGACGGGCTGGCGCTGTCGTCGCGCAACGGCTACCTGAGCGACGCCGAGCGTGCCGAAGCCATGCACCTGTCGATGGCGCTGAAGGACCTGGCCAACTCGTTGCAGCACGCCGTGCGCAACGGGCCCTCGCTCGACCTTCCCGCGCTGGAGCAGCAGGCAACTTCGGCGCTCGCCGCGCGCGGCTGGCAGCCCGACTACCTCACCGTGCGCCGCCGGGCCGACCTGCTGGCCCCGACCGACGACCAGATGCGTGGCGGCGAACCGCTGGTGGCGCTGGGCGCCGCCCGGCTGGGCAAGACCCGCCTCATAGACAACCTCGAGATCTGACACCACCGCCCCGCCGCGTCAGCTGGCGACGCTGTCGAGCACGGCCATCCAGGCCGGCACCGACACCATGCCGAGCAGCGTGGACACGGTGACCAGCCCGGCCACGTAGGCGCCATGCCCGCCCATGCGCACGGCCAGCACATAGGCGCTCGACGCGGTCGGCAGCGCCGCGAAGGCCACCAGGATGGCGAGCTGCCCGTCCGGCAGCGCGAACAGCAGCCCGAGCGCCAGCGCGAGCGCCGGCAGCACCAGGTGGCGAATGCCCAGGAAGGCCGAGGCCAGCCCCGGCGCCTCCTTCAGCCCGCCCAGCTTCAAGCCGGCGCCCACCGCCATCAGGCCGAGCGGCAGCGCTGCCTGGCCGATGCGCGACAGCGTGGTGGCCGCCGCCTCGGGCAGCTGCAGCCCCGCGAGGTTGGCCAGCAGGCCGGCCACGGTGCTGACGATGAGCGGGTTGCGTGCGATCTCGCTCAGGTAGCGGTGGCCGCCGTGCCGCGCCAGCGGCCACACCGCGCCGACGTTGCAGACCGGCACGCACAAGGCCACCAGCAGCGCCACCCAGGCCACGCCCTGCGCCCCGGCCAGCCGCTCGGCCAGTGCGAGCGCCACGTACGAGTTGAAGCGGAAGGCCGTCTGCGCGCCCGACGCATGCAGCCGGGCGTCCACGCCGGGCGCCCAGCGCAGCGCGTAGGCCAGTGCAATGCCCACACACACCGTGGCCACGCCGCAGAAGGCGAGACTCAGAGTCGCCGCCGGCTGCAGCGGGCTGCGCACGATCGAGTTGAACAGCAGCACCGGGAACAGCAGGTAGTACACGAGCTTCTCGACCGATTCCCAGATGGGGCGGTCGAGCGCGGTGTAGCGGCAGATCAGGAAACCGCAGACGATGAGCAGGAAGTCGGGCAGCAGCAGGAACGCGTTGTGCATGGCGCAAAGGGTAGCGCCCGCCGCGGTGAGTAGTACCCACAATCGCGACGTGTCGGCGCTTGCAGCAGCATCCGCGTTCAAAACCGGCGGCCACCGTCATTCGCACGAATGCACCACTGCAGTCACCCGGCTGACCGGGCCCACGAGGCCACAGCAGGCAGCCGCACGCAGATTCATCACACCACAGGAGACCCTATGCAACGCAGAACCCTCACCGTCACCGTTGTCGCGGCGGCCATGGCAGCCGTCGCTCCGCTGGCTTTCGGGCAGGCCTACCCCAGCAAGCCGGTGAAGCTGATCGTGCCGTTCGCGCCGGGCGGCACCACCGACATCGTGGCGCGGGTCATCTCGGAGAAGATCAATGCGCCGCTGGGCCAGACCATGATCGTGGAGAACAAGGCGGGCGGCGGCGGCATCGTCGGCGCCAACGAGATCAGCAAGGCCGCGCCCGACGGCTACACGCTCGGCGTGGCCACCGTCTCGACCACCGCGTCGAACCCGGCCATCAACCCCAAGACGCCCTACAACCCGCTGACCGACTTCACGTCGATCATCAACATCGCGGCCACGCCGAACGTGATCGCGGTGCACCCGAGCTTTCCGGCCAAGGACTACAAGGGCTTCCTGGCCGAACTCAAGAAGAGCCCGGGCAAGTACAGCTTCTCCAGCTCCGGCACCGGCGGCATCGGCCACCTGCAGATGGAGCTGTACAAGTCGCTGGCCAACGTGTTCGTCACGCACATCCCGTATCGCGGCGCGGGCCCGGCACTCAACGACACGGTGGCCGGCCAGGTGCCGATCATCTTCGACAACCTGCCTTCGGCCCTGCCCTTCATCAAGGACGGCCGGCTGATCCCGATCGTGGTGGCCGCGCCGCAGCGCCTGGCGGCCCTGCCCAACGTGCCGACCTTCAAGGAAGTCGGCCTGGAGCCTGTGAACCGCATGGCCTATTACGGCATCCACGGGCCCAAGGGTCTGCCGAAGGAGGTGGTCGACAAGGTGGCGGCCGCGGTGAAGAAGACGCTGGAAGACCCGGCGGTGCGCAAGCGCATCGAGGACACCGGCTCGCTGATCGTGGCCAACACGCCCGAGCAGTTCGCCGCCCAGACCAAGGCCGAATTCGAGGTCTACAAGAAGGTGGTCGAGCAGCAGAAGCTGAAGCTAGACTGACCGCCACCCGCTCCGCATCGCAAGGCCGCTCCTGGAGCGGCCTTGCCTTTTGCCCCACGCGATGACACCCCGCGACGCCAGCCAGTCCTCGATCGACCGCTTCCTCGACGCGCTGTGGCTCGAGGACGGCCTTGCCGCCAACACGCTGGCCGCCTACCGGCGCGACCTCTCCCTCTACGCCGACTGGCTCGCGCGCGAACACGCGCTGCCGCTCGATGCCACCGCCGAGGAGCACCTGCGCGGCTATGCGGTGTTCCGCCACGGCAGCCGTACCAAGGCCACCACCGCCAACCGCCAGCTCACCGTCTTCAAGCGCTATTTCCGCTGGGCCTTGCGGGAGCGCCTGCTGGAAGCCGACCCGACGCTGAAGCTGGACCCGGCCAAGCGCCTGCTGCGGGTGCCCAAGACGCTGACCGAGGCGCAGGTCGAGGCACTGCTTGCTGCGCCCGACCTCGACACCCCGCTCGGCCTGCGCGACCGTGCCATGCTGGAGCTCATGTACGCGAGCGGGCTGCGGGTGAGCGAGCTGGTCACGCTGAAGACGGTGCACGTCGGGCTCAACGAAGGCGCGCTGCGCATCACCGGCAAGGGCTCGAAGGAGCGCCTCGTGCCTTTCGGCGAGGAAGCGCATGTGTGGCTGCGGCGCTACCTGGCCGAAGCGCGCGCCGCCATCCTTGGCGGGCAACAGACCGATGCGCTGTTCGTCACCGCCCGCGGCGCCGGCATGACGCGCCAGATGTTCTGGACGCTGGTGAAGAAGCACGCCCTCGCCGCCGGCATCCACGTGCCGCTGTCGCCGCACACGCTGCGGCATGCCTTTGCCACCCACCTGCTCAACCATGGCGCCGACCTGCGAGCGGTGCAGATGCTGCTGGGCCATGCGGACATCTCGACCACGCAGATCTACACCCACGTGGCACGCGAGCGGCTGAAGGCGCTGCATGCGCAGCACCACCCGCGCGGGTGAGACGGCATCGCTCAGCGCCCGGCACATCGCAGAGCCAGCGCCACGACCTGTTCAGTGGCATCGGTTGCATCGGCAGCAACGACGTGCCGGCCCTCCATGCTGCGCAGCCAGGTGAGCTGCCGCTTGGCGAGCTGGCGCGTGGCAGCCATGCCCCGCTCGCGCAGCGCGGACAAGTCCGGCGGGTCGCCTGCGTCGAGCGCCTCCCACACCTGCCGGTAGCCCACGCAGCGCATCGACGGCATCGACAGGTCCAGGTCCGCGCGCGTGCGCAAGGCCCGCACCTCGTCGACCAGGCCCTCTGCCAGCATGGCATCGAAACGCCGGGCAATGCGATCGTGCAGCCAGGTGCGGTCCGCGGGCTCCAACGAGATCAGCGGCGTGTCACCCGCGATCGAGCGAGGCTCGCCGCCGAAGCGGTCGCTGTGGAAGCTCGACAGCGGCCGCCCGGTGCTGCGCCACACCTCCAGCGCGCGCTGGATGCGCTGCGAGTCGCCGGGCGGCAGGCGCGCCGCGGTGATCGGGTCCACCTTCGCGAGTTCTTCATGCAGCGCCGCCCAGCCGCGCACCGCCGCCTCGCGGTCGAGCGCCGCGCGCACCTCCGGGTCGGCCGGGGGCAGCTCGTCCAGCCCGTCGAGCAGCGCCTTGAAGTACAGCATCGTGCCGCCCACCAGCAGCGGCAGCCGGCCGCGTGCGGCGATCTCGTCGACCAGGCGCCTGGCGTCGGCAACGAATTGCGCGGCGGAATACGCCTCGCGCGGGTCGATGAGGTCGATCAGGTGGTGCGGCACCAGGCTGCGCTCTTCGTGCGTGGGCTTGGCCGTGCCGATGTCCATGCCGCGGTACACCAGCGCCGAATCGACGCTCACGATTTCCACCGGCAGCGCCTGCGCGACCGCGAGCGCCGCCGCGGTCTTGCCGGACGCGGTCGGGCCGGCCAGTCCCAGCCATTTCATGCCGCCGCTCCCGGCTCGCCGTGGCGCTGCACCAGCGTCCAGGCGACACCGGCCGTCACCACCGACCAGACGCCGATGGTGAGCGCCAGCGGGTAGACGGTGCCGTTCATCGTGACGCCCAGCCAGGCGCCCACCGCAAAGGCCGCGGCGGCGAGCAGGAACCCGGCCAGTGCCGATGCCGCGCCGGCGTTGTGCGGGAACGGCCCGACCGCGCCGGTCTGGCCGCAGGGCTGGTGGATGCCGTGGCCGAAGGCGAACAGCCACTGCGGCACCATCACCGCCCACACCGCGTGCACCTCGGCCAGCGCCAGCACCGCCATCGACAGCCCGCCGGCCAGGGTGCACCAGGCGCCGCGCGCCACCGTGCCGCGGATGCCGTGGCGCACCAGCCAGCGCCGGCACCAGAACGTGCCCGCCAGGTAGCTCACCGAACTCGAGGCCATCACCAGCCCATAGCCCACCCGGGAGGTGCCCAGCACCTCGATGAACACGAAGGACGAGCCGGCCAGGAAGGTGAAGAGCCCGGCATAGGTGGCCGCCGTGAGCGCCGCATAGGCCACGAAGGTGCGGTGCCGCAGGATGCGCCACCAGGCCGCCAGCAGCGGGCCCACATGGGTGGCCGCCGGGTTCTTGCGCGGTGCGGTTTCGCCCACCCGCCAGATCACGAAGGCCAGCGTGGCCGCGCCGAACAGCGTGACCGCCAGCAGGGCCGCGCGCCAGCCGAGCGTCGCGCCGATCAGCCCGCCCAGGGCCGGGCTCGACAAGGCCAGCACGCCCAGGCCGGACAGCCCCTTGCTCATGACGCGCACGCCCTCGTGCGGCTCGAACAGGTCGCGCACCATCGCGCGGGCGCAGACCACCGCGGCCGCCATGCCGGCGCCCTGCACCGCCCGCCAGAGGATCAGCCAGCCGATGCTCGAGGCCAGCGCGGCCGCGAGGCTCGCGGCCACGTAGAGCGACAGGCCCCACAGCAGCACCGGCCGGCGGCCGTAGCGGTCGGCCAGCGGGCCGCAGGCGAGCTGCCCGAAGCCGAAGCAGATGATCAGCGCCGACAGCGTGAGCTGGGCGGCCGCCATGGGAGCGCCGAGTTCACGCGTGAGGCTGGGCAGCACCGGCAGGTAGAGGTCGGTGGTGACCGGCTGGATGCCCAGCAGGAGCGCCAGTGCCAGGGCCACGACGGCCGGGGAAGCCGTGCGCATGCTGCTACGAGCCGTTTCGGCTGTTTCGGAAGTGGAAGCCATCGGTCGAGCGTATCAGGGGCATCGTATGGGCCGGGCGCTGGCCGCACAAAACGGGCGCGTGGCGCGCATCGCATTGCCGGGTGCGCACCGCGGGCACGCTGCATGCCGGAGCCCATGGTCGGCGCAGCGGCGCTCCGCTTGCGGCAGCGCGGCCCTGACGCATCCACATCGACTCAACAAAGGAGCACTCATGACGAGCTTGCGCACCCGACTCTCCGTTGCCGGCCTGGTGGCCGTGTTCGCCCTCTCCCTGGGCGCGTGCCAGCGCCGCGACGAAACCGCGCCCGCCGGCGGCCCGACGGGATCCGCCGACCCCGGCACGTCGACCACGTCGCCTGCCGGCGGCACCGGCATGGGCTCGGGCACCGCCACGGCGCCCGATGCGGCAGCTTCTGCCGCATCGAATCCCTGAGCGGAGTGCCGGCCCTGTTGCGGCGGGGCCGGCATTCACCCCGGCGCCACGTTGCATTTGGTGACCGCCCCCGCGGTCACGCGGTTACATTCGCCCGGCCGGGCACTCCTGCGCGGCGTTTCCTGGAGACGACAACATGAAACGAACCCATCGTTGGCTGACCGGCTTCGTAGCCGCGTGCATCACATATTCCGGCGCGATCAGCAGCGCCCAGGCCACCCTCATCGGCACCGAAGAAGTCGCCGCCGCGCAGGGCATGGTCTCCGCTGACCTGCAGGCCGACCAGGCCCGTGCGCAGGTGAACGCCCTGCTCGACCGCGCCGACGTGGCGCAGGCGCTGGCCGAACGCGGCGTCTCCGCCGACCAGGCACGTGCCCGCGTCGCGGCGCTGTCCGACTTCGAGGTGGCCCACCTGGCCAAGACGCTCGACGAGGCCCCGGCCGGCGCGAGCGACATCCTCGGCACCATCGTCTTCATCTTCGTGCTGTTGCTGATCACCGACATCCTCGGCTTCACGAAGATCTTCCCGTTCACCCGCTCGGTTCGCTGATCCGGCACCCGGTGAACAGGCGCAGGCTGCTGACCTCGGCGCTGCTCGGCGCGGCGTCCGGCGTCGGCGGCTGCGCCGCCTTCATTCCGCCTCAGACCGAGGCGCTGCTGGCCGAACGGCCGGCCGACCTGCCCACGCATGTCGAGCTCAGCGCCACGCCGTTCTTCCCGCAGACCGAGCTGCAGTGCGGCCCGGCGGCGCTGGCCACGGTGCTGGTGGCGCAGGGCATCGAGGTCACACCCGCCCAGCTGACCGAAACCGTGTTCCTGCCGGCGCGGCAGGGCAGCCTGCAGGTCGAGATGCTCGCTGCCGCCCGGCGCCAGGGCGCCCTGGCGGTGCGCGTGCCGGGCGAGCTGCAGGCGGTGCTGCGCGAGGTGGCCGCCGGCCACCCGGTGCTCGTGATGCAGAACCTCGGGCTGGGTTTCGCGCCCGCCTGGCATTACGCGGTGCTGATGGGTTACGAGCTCGACCTGGGCGTGGCGGTGCTGCGCTCGGGCACCACGCGCCGCGAGATCCTGCCGCTGCGCACCTTCGAGCACACCTGGGCTCGTTCGGGCCATTGGGCTTTTGTCGCGGTGAAGCCCGGCGAACTGCCGGCCACCGCGGCCGAGACCGAAGTGGCTGCCGCCACGGTGTCGCTGGAGCGCAGCGTGCCCGCCGCCACGGCGGCCCGCGCCTACGACGCGGCCCTGCAGCGCTGGCCGCACAACCTCACGCTGGCCATGGGCCTGGGCAACGCCCGCGCGACCGCGGGCGACCTCGCCGGCGCCGCGTCGGCCTTCGAACATGCGGCGCGGCAGCACGACAGCGCGGTCGCCTGGAACAACCTGGCCCACATGCGCATGAAGCAGGGCCAGCATGCAGCGGCGGTCGAAGCCGCCCAACGGGCCGTCGCACGCGCCGAGGCTGCAGAGCCGCAGTGGCTGTCGATCACCCGGGCCACACTGGCCACGGCGCAGTTCCAGGTCCGGTAGAGCGTCCGGCAGAGCGTCCGGCAGAGCGGGCCGCGCCCCTCAGAACTTCTCGTCCCAGCGCAGGTAGCGCCACTGGCCCGCGGGCAGGTCGCCGAGCACCACCCGGCCCATGCGCACCCGCTTCAGGCCGGTGACCTGCAGGCCGACCAGCTCGCACATGCGCCGGATCTGGCGCTTCTTGCCCTCTCGCAGCACGAACCGCAGCTGCTGCTCGTTCTGCCAGCTCACCTTGGCCGGCTTGAGCTTTTCGCCGTCGAGGCTCAGGCCATGGCGCAGGCGCTCCAGCCGGTCGGCCGGAAAGTGCGGCGCGATCTCGGTGAGCTCGGGCCGCTCGGGCCAGCTCACCCGCACCAGGTATTCCTTCTCGACGCTGGAGTCCTCGCCGATCAGCTGCTTGGCGATGCGGCCGTCCTGGGTCAGCACGAGCAGGCCGGTGGAGTCGATGTCGAGCCGGCCGGCCGGCGCGAGATGTCGCAGGTGCGCCTGGTTGAAACGGGTCTCGGCGCGGTCGCCGCTCCAGCGGTTGGCCGCCGTGACCAGCACCACCGCAGGCTCGTGGCCGTCCTCGGCCTGGCCGCTCACATAGCCCACCGGCTTGTGCAGCAGCACCGTCACCCGCTGCGCCTGCTGCTGCCGCGCCTGCGGGTCGATGCTGACCTGCTGGTGCGGCAGCACGCGCGCGCCCAGCTGCTTCACGACCTGGCCGTCAACCCGCACCCAGCCGGCCTCGATCCATTCGTCGGCCTCCCGGCGCGAGGCGAGGCCGAGCTCGCTCATGCGCTTGGACAGGCGCAGGCTGCCCTCGGCCGGTGGCGCCGCCGGCACGGCTGCCGGGACCGGCGGTCGCGGCGATGTGGCGCGCGGGCGTGCCGGCTCCACCGCACGCTGGGCAGCCGGCCGCGCCTTCCGCTGGGGCGGCGCCTCGGCTTCGTCGCGCCGGCGCTGCTGCTTCGGCGGCGCGGCCCGCTCGGAAGGCGGCCGGGCCTCCCAGGCTGCCTTGCGGGCCGCGCGTTCGGCCTCGGCTTCGGCCAGCGTGGGCCGCTTGCGCACGCCGCTGCCGGCACCGCGCACCGGCGGACGCCCGCCGGTCTTGCGAGGCGCCTGCGTTTCACCGCCTGCGGGCTTCTTGAGTTTGAGTGTCGCCATCGTGTGGGTCGAGCTTCAGCGCCCGCGCAGGAACAGGGAGTCGAGCTCCCGGATGGAAAGCTGCCGCCAGGTCGGCCGGCCGTGGTTGCACTGGTCGGCCCGTTCGGTGCGTTCCATGTCGCGCAGCAGCGCGTTCATCTCTTCGAGCGTGAGCGAGCGGTTCGCCCGCACCGCGCCGTGGCAGGCCATGGTGGCGAGGATCTCGTGCTGCGCCCGCTCGATCGCATGGCTGGCGCCCACCTTGTCGAGCTCGGCCAGCACCGAGCGGGTGAGCTCGACCACGTCGGCACTCGCCAGCGCCGCCGGTCGCGAGCGCACCGCCAGCACACCGGGCGACAGCGCAGAGACGTCGAGCCCCAGCGTCAACAGCGCGTCGTACTGGGCGTCTGCGATCGCCACCTCGGTGGGCGTAGCAGCAAACGTGGCCGGAATGAGCAGCGGCTGCGCTTCGATGCGGGTGTCCCCGAGGCTGGCCTTGAGCCGCTCGTAGACGATGCGCTCGTGGGCCGCATGCATGTCGACGATCACCAGGCCTTGCCGGTTCTCGGCCAGGATGTAGACGCCGCCCAGCTGCGCGATCGCTCGGCCGAGCGGCCAGTCGCCGGCAGCGGCGTCGAAGGCAGGTGCCGCTGCCGGCTGGGGCGCCGGCCAGGCGGCGGGTGCTTCCTGAGGGAACAGCACCGCCGCCTGCTGCAGGCCGAGCGAGCCCTGCACCTGGGGCCGCGGCGGCCAGCTTGGCCGCGACTCGCCGGCCCACGCGGCGGGCATCGCAAGGCCTGGCAGCGCGGTCGACGCCGCCGCCGCACCGGCGGGCAGCAGCGACGGGGCCGCCACACCGTCGGCCGCGCCTTCGCCGGCACGCGCCAGGGCCAGCGCGTCCTGCACCGCATGGCGCACCGCCTGGTGCACCTCGCGCGACTCGCGGAAGCGCACCTCGATCTTGGTGGGGTGCACGTTCACGTCCACCCGCTCAGGCGCGATCTCGATGAACAGCACGTAGATGGGCTGGCGGCCGCCGTGCAGCACGTCCTCGTAGGCCGAGCGCACGCCGTGGGCGATGAGCTTGTCGCGAACGTAGCGGCCGTTGACGTACACGTACTGCAGGTCGGCCCGCGAGCGCGCCACGTCGGGCACGCCGGCGCGGCCCAGCACCGACATCGGCCCTGCCTGCACCTGCACCGCGCGGCTCTGCGCCACGAAGTCGTCTCCCAGCACGTCCTTCAGGCGCTGCTCGGCATTCGCCGCGCGCCGCCATTGCTCGACCAGCTTGCCCTCATGCCAGACCGCAAAGCCCACGTCGGGCCGCACCAGCGCATGGCGACGCACGGCTTCGAGGCAATGGGCCAGTTCGGTGGCGTCGGTCTTCAGGAACTTGCGCCGCGCCGGCGTGCTGAAGAAGAGCTCGCGCACCTCGACGCTGGTGCCCACCGCACGGGCGGCGGGAGCGAGTTCGCCGGAGCGGGCGTCGAGCCGGAATGCGTGCGCTGCGTCGGCGGTGCGGCTGGCGATGGACAGCTCGGCCACCGAGGCGATGGCCGCCAGCGCCTCGCCGCGAAAGCCCATGGTGGCCACGCTCTCGAGTTCGGGCAGCGAGGCGATCTTGCTGGTGGCATGGCGCCTGATGGCCAGCGGCAGCTCGCTGCTGGGGATGCCGCCGCCGTTGTCCTCGACCACGATGCTGCGCACGCCGCCGGCCAGCAGCTTGACGGTCACTTCGCTGGCGCCCGCATCGAGCGCGTTGTCCACCAGTTCGCGCACCACCGAGGCCGGACGCTCGACCACCTCGCCCGCGGCGATCTGGCTGATCAGTTCGTCGGGAAGCTCCCGGATGGGACGGCGCACGGCGGCGTCGGCGGACACTGCATTCATCGGCCGGATTGTAGGAGCCGGCCCCGCCGCGCCCGGCCTACCCGGGCAGTTTGGCGACCACCTTGATCTCGAACAGGAAGCCGTACAGCCAGGTCACGCCGATGCCGGTGACCGTCGGGTATGGCGCATCGCCCCAGTACTCGGCCGCGACCTGCCAGGCCGGCTCGAAGTTCTGCTGCGGATCGACGATGAAGACGGTCGTGTCGATCACGTCCTCGAAGCTGCAGCCGGCCGCCGACAGGATCGCGTTCAGGTTGTCGAAGGCGCGCCGGACCTGGGACTGCAGGTCCGGCTCTGGCGATCCGTCCGGCCGGCTGCCGACCTGCCCCGAGACGAACAGGAAGCCATTGGAACGGATGGCCGGCGAATAGCGGTTGCGCTCGTAGAGCGCGTGGCGGCCGGCGGGAAAGACAACGTCACGTGCGGACATGGATTCACCTGCTGAAGGAGTGGGAGACGCCGGGACTCTAGGAGTGCGCCCCGCCCGGATAAACAGGCAAGACCCACAATGACTTTTTGCCGTGACCAAACAATCGATCGCCGAAGCGAGGAGCCGACCGAGATGGACCGATTCGATGCGCTGCAGGCCTTTGCCCGCGTGGTGGAGGCGAGAAGCTTCACGAAGGCGGCGCAGACGCTCCACCTGAGCAGGACCACCGTGACGCAGCTGGTGCAGCAGCTCGAGTCGAGGCTGCGGGTGAAGCTGCTGAACCGCACCACGCGGCAGGTGAGCGTCACCGCCGACGGCGCCGCCTACTACGAGCGCGTCGTGCGCCTGCTCGCCGACCTGGAGGATGCCGACACCAGCCTGTCCGGCGCCTCCGCTGCGCCGAGAGGCCGCCTGCGGGTGGACGTGCCCAGCCCGCTCGCCCGCTTGATCCTGGTGCCCGCCCTGCCGGCCTTCCATGCCCGCTACCCCGAGATCCAGCTCGACATGGGCGTGAGCGACCGCATGGTGGACCTGATCGGCGACCACGTGGACTGCGTGCTGCGCGGCGGCGAACTCACCGACTCGTCCCTGATGGCGCGCCGTGTGGGCGACCTGCAGCTGGGCGTCTACGCCGCGCCCGACTACCTTCAGCGCGCGGGCACGCCGTCGCATCCGAAGGAGCTGGAAGACACCCACCACCGCATCGTCGGCTTCCTCAGCGTGCGCACCGGCAAGGTGGCGCCGATCGCCATGCGGCGCGATGGCGAGCACTTGCAGGTGCAAGGCCGCTACGTGGTCGCGCTCGACGACGGCAACGCCTACCTCGCGGCCGGGCTGGCGGGACTGGGTGTCCTCTGGCTGCCCCACTACATGGCCGAGGCGCATGTCGCGCACGGCGAGCTGATGCCGCTGTTCGACGCCTGGCGCCACGACCCCATGCCGCTGTACGTGGCCTTCCCGCCGAACCGGCACGTCAGCGCGAAGCTGCGCGTGTTCATCGACTGGGTGGGCGAGCTGATGGCGCAGCATGCGCCCGTCACGTTGCGTGACGGCTCCCGCAAGGCGGCCGGCCGATAATCCGCCGCCATGGAAATCGTCACCTTCCTGATCGACTTCATCCTCCACGTCGACCAGCACCTGGCCGGCTTCGTGGCGAACTACGGCACCTGGGTCTATGCGCTGCTGTTCGCGATCGTCTTCATCGAGACCGGGGTGGTCGTGATGCCCTTCCTGCCGGGCGACTCGCTGCTGTTCGTGGTGGGCGCGATGTGCGGCGTGGGACTCATGAACCTGCCGCTGGCGATGGCGCTGCTGCTGCTGGCCGCGGTGCTCGGCGACCAGATGAACTACACCATCGGCCGCTACTTCGGGCCCAGGGTGTTCCAGTGGGAGCAGTCGCGCTTCTTCAACAAGCGCGCCTTCATGCAGGCCCACGAGTTCTACGAGCGCTACGGCGGCATCACGATCATCATCGCCCGCTTCATGCCCTTCATCCGCACCTTCGCGCCGTTCGTGGCAGGAGTGGCCGAGATGAGCCGGGGCAAGTTCACCGCCTACAACGTGGCCGGCGGCGCTTTGTGGGTGGTGGGCCTCACGCTGGCCGGCTACCTGTTCGGCAACATTCCCTTCGTGAAGGAACACCTCGAGAAGATCATCTGGGCGCTGATCATCATCCCGGGCCTCATTGCGATCTTCGGCGCGTGGAAGGCGCGCCGCAAGGCAGCCGCCGCATGACGCCACCCGTGCCCGACGCCGGCGAGGCAGCCCGCCTCGCCGGCGAACTTGTCGACCGGCACCGCATCCCGCAGGCGCGCCGCCTGCTCGGCGAGGCGCTGGCCCGCGATCCGGAGCACCCCGGCCTGCTGTTCGAGTCGGCACGCGCACATTGGCATGCCGGCGACCATGGCGCCGCGCGTGAGACGCTGGAGCATCTGCTGCGGCGCCAGCCCACGCACGTCGACGGGCTGCTCATGATGGTGAACCTGCTGGGCAGCGCGGGCGAGGTCGAGCAGGCCGAGCTGCTGGCGCGGGCCATGCTCGAACAGTTTCCGCAGTGGCCCGGCTTGCTGACCACCTATGCGCGGGCGGTGGTCCAGCATGACGTCGCCAAGGCCCGCTCGCTCGTCGACCAGGCCCTGCGCCTCGCGCCCGACGACGACGATGTGCTGGGCACGAAGGTGCTGTGCGACATCGTCGAGGACCTTCCGGTCGACGACCAGGCGCTGCAGCGCCTCATGCAGCTGTACCCCGACGAACCGCGCGTACTGGCGCTGGCGATGGCGGCGCACGAGCAGAAGCGCCACTACACCGAAGCCCTTCACCTCGCCCGCGAGCTGCTGCGCAGGGACCCGCAGAACCCGCTGTGGCTCTCGTATGTGCGCAGGCTGCGCATGGCCGAGCATTGGCTCCTGTTGCCCTGGCGGCCCTTCGAACGCTTCGGCCCGATCAAGGTGATCACGGTCTGGGTGCTGGCAATGCCATGCGCCCTGCTCCTCGAGCGCAGCCACCCGCGGCTGTGCAACACGCTGCTGGGGCTGGCCGGCGCGTACATGGCCTGGTGCCTCTTCGTCGTGCCGGTGCTGGCCGCTCTCGGCGCCCGGATCCGCCGCGACTGACACCGCCGGCCTGGCAGGAGGCGGCAACACCTTTGTCACAAAGCCGGGATTTGCGCCTCATTTCCCGCTTTTGACGTCGCGGCATGCCACCACACTTCCTGGCGAACAAGGGGCCACGCGCCCCCGCAGCGCACAGAGAGGAAAGCATGTCCAAAGCCACCCGGCCGATCCCGCTGCCGCAACACCTGGCGGCCGTCTTCATGCTGGCACGCCGCCTGGAACAGCGCGAGAACAACGCCGCGCGGGTCGACGCCCAGCTCTACCGCTTCGAAGCCCGATGCATGGCCGAGGAGCTGCAGGCCGCGCCCACCGACGAGGCGCTGGAGGCGCTGCTCGAGGTGTTCCCGGCCACGGCCGAGATCTACGAGAACCTGCACTACGCGAACTCGGGCCTGTGCCGCAGCGAGCCATCGGCCGCCATGGCCGCGCTGCTCATGGCCCGCAAGACCATCGCCAAGGCGCGGCGCAGCTCCAAGTCGAAGCAGCCGCGCCGCTGAAGGCCCGCAAGGTGCACAGACGCCAGGCCGGCCGGCCGGCGTGAAGCGGCCGGGCGAAGATGGGCATGGCACCGGCAAGGGCGCCATGCCGCAGAGTGCATGGTCAAGGCTGCGCCTTGACAACGGAGTCCAGAACAACCTCCACAGGTGCGCCTGCATGGTTGGTGTACGTGACGCGGATGACGCCGAAGCCCTTTGCGAACCAGGCAGTAGACGGTCTGTCTTCAGGGTCGGTGGGGTCGACTATCGTGACCTTGCAGGCATCGGCGAACACTTTGCCGCCGAGCGTCAACGATTCGAACCCTACGAAGGTCCACTTTTCATGCTCCGCCTTCGTGGTGGTCTGTCCACCCGACGTGACCGTATCGGTGTAGTCGAGGGTGACGGCCTGCCCTGCCTGCAACGTCAGTGGCAACACCGCACCATCGGACGAGACAGACTTGTAGAAGACACTGCCATCCAGATTGAACGCTTGAGAACCCCAGAACCGGATGCCGTTGGATTCCTGTGACCAGTACGACACGGAGCGGCGGTGGTCGGTCAGGTCCGAAAAATCCAGAACGCCGGTGCGCTCGACCCCTTCGAAAGTCTCCTTGACCACCAAGACTCGATCGGAAACGTTGTCATCGGGGTCCGTCTGGGTGTAGGAGACGCCCGGGGTGAGTTCGAAGCAGCCGGCAAACGTGGCCGTCACAGGCGTAGGCGTGGTAACGGGGGTGTCATCGTCGCCGCCGCCACAAGCGGCCACGGCGGCGCAGAGTGCAGAAACGAGGAAGAGGGTTTGGCTTTGGGTGCGGGAGGTTCTCATGGATGGAGACGTACTGCGGGAAAGAAGCCGAGCAGCAACCGGCGGCAGCCGCTCGTTGGGATGGCCCCTCCGGACATCTGCTGGTTTGCAGACCACTATCTCGGCGGGTTCATCACCCTAGACAGGATCGGTACGCCGGTCCAGCCCCGCAATCGATCTCTTCACTCACGTACCAGCACGTGTTCTTTCATGAACCAGCGGCTGTTGCGCAGATGCAGCACGTTCTCCGCAAGGACTTGTTCGTGCCCACACCGACGGCAAAACGCAGGCTGCCGCTGATCGGGATCGCCGGCAGGGCCCAGTGGCAGCCCGCCGGACAAGACGCCGAAGATCACAGCGCGCGGTTGCGCGCCAGCGGCGGGTTCTTCGCGAAATAGCGGGTGATGCCCGAGACCAGCGCGTTCACCAGCTCCTCCTGGTATTCGGCACTGCGCAGCTTGGCCTCTTCTCCCGGGTTGGAGATGAAGGCGGTCTCCACCAGGATCGACGGAATGTCGGGCGCCTTGAGCACCGCGAATCCCGCCTGCTCGACCTGCGCCTTGTGCAGCCGCCCCACCTTGCCGATGTGGCTCAGCACTTCGGAGCCGAGCTTCAGGCTGTCCTTGATCTGCGCGGTCGTGCTCATGTCGAGCAGCGCCCGCGTGACCGAGGCGTCCTTCACCTTCACGTTCACGCCGCCCACCAGGTCGGCGGCATTTTCCTTCTGCGCCATCCAGCGGGCGGCCGCGCTGCTGGCGCCCGACTGCGACAGCGCGAACACCGAGGCGCCGCGGGCATTCGGGTTCAGGAAGGCATCGGCATGGATGCTGATGAACAGGTCGGCCTGCACCCGCCGCGCCTTGCGCACCCGCTCGTGCAGCGGCACGAAGAAGTCGGCGTCGCGCGTCATCATGGCCCGCATGCGCGGCAGCGCGTTGATGCGTTCGCGCAGGCGTTGCGCCACCTGCAGCACCACGTCCTTTTCCTTCAGCCCGGTGGGGCCGACGGCGCCTGGGTCTTCGCCGCCGTGCCCGGGGTCGAGCGCGACGACGATGAGGCGCTCGGTCGCCCGGATGCCGCGTTCGGGCACCGAGGCCGAGGCCATGGGCGGCGGCGCGGCCGGCCCGGCGGGCGGTGCCGCAGGCGCCGGCGGCCTGGGCTGGCCCATCCTGCCGATGAATTCACCCAGGGCATCGTTCACGTCGGACGCCGCGCGGTCCGAAGGCGTGGCCGCTTCGGCCGCCCGGTCGGCAGCCGCCTTCTCCTGGATCAGCGCCAGCAGCGGATCACGCTCTCGCACCGGGTGCAGGTCGAACACCAGCCGGTGCTGGTAGGCCGCCACCGGCTCCAGCGTGAACACCTGCGGCGCGATCGCCTGCTTGAGGTCGAACACCAGACGCACCACCCGCGGCAGGTTCTGGCCCACGCGCACTCCCTGGATGTAGGGGTCGTCGGACTTCACCTTGCCGACCAGCTCGCGCAGCTCCGGGCTCAGCTCGAGGCCTTCGACGTCGATCACCAGCCGCTGCGGGCTGCCGGTGACGAAATGCCGGGCCGCCAGCAGCGCATCGGACTCGATGGTGACGCGGGTGTAGTCCTCGGCCGGCCACACCCGCACCGCCACGATGGTGGCGCCGAAGGCGATGTCCCGGGCGGTGAGCAGCAGCACCAGGCCGCCGCCTTTCATCAGCAACTGGCGCCGCTTCATTGCATCAGCTCCACACCGCGCGGCGTGCAGGCATCCACGCGCACCTCCCTCACGTCGTCATCGCGCGGCACGATGGCCACGCGCAGGTCGGGCACGGGCAGCAGATCGCCCGCGTGTTCAGGCCACTCCACCAGCTTGAGGCCGGGCCCTGCGAAGACATCTCGAAAGCCCGCGTCTTCCCACTCGCGCGGGTCGCCGAACCGGTAGAAGTCGAAGTGCCAGGCGTCGAGCCCGGGCAGCTGGTAGGGCTCGACCACCGCATAGCTCGGGCTCTTGATGCGGCCCTGCACGCCCAGGGCCCGCAGCAGGTGGCGCACGAAGGTGGTCTTGCCGGCGCCCAGCGTGCCGTGCAGTTCGATGAAGGCCTGGCCGATCTGCGGGTGGGCGGCCAGCCGCGCGGCGGCGGCGGCACAGGCGGCCTCGTCGGGCCACAGCAAGGCGTGCGTTTCTAGAATGGCTGGATGCATCAAGCTCGCGAGACAGACATCGACGGCGCCGCCCTGCTCGCGAAGCTGAACGGGTGGGCGCGTTCGCTGGGATTTTCCCAGATCGGTGTGGCCGATGTGGACCTTGCCAGCGCGGAGCCGGGGCTCATGGCCTGGCTGGAGCGCGGCTTCCATGGGCAAATGCACTACATGGCCGCCCATGGCCTCAAGCGCGCGCGGCCGGCGGAGCTGGTGCCGGGCACGGTGCGCGTGATCACCGCGCGCATGGACTACCTGCCGCACACCGCCCCGGCCGGCTGGCAGCAGATCGAATTCGACCGGCTGGCGCGCCCGCTCGATGCCACCGTGTCGCTCTATGCCCGCGGCCGCGACTACCACAAGGTGCTGCGTGCGCGCCTGCAGAAGCTGGCCGACCGGCTGGCCGAGGAGATCGGCCCCTTCGGCCACCGCGCCTTCACCGACTCGGCGCCGGTGCTCGAGGTCGAGCTCGCCAGCCGCAGCGGCCTGGGCTGGCGCGGCAAGCACACCCTGCTGCTGTCGCGCGAAGCCGGGTCGAGCTTCTTTCTCGGCGAGATCTATGTCGACGTGCCTCTGCCGCTGACCGAAAGCACACCTGCGCATTGCGGCTCCTGTCGTGCCTGCATCGATGTCTGTCCAACGCAGGCCATCGTCGGCGAGTACAGGCTCGACGCGCGGCGTTGCATTTCTTACCTGACGATCGAGCACGACGGCCCCATCCCGCTGGCGCTGCGGGCATCGATGGGCAACCGCATCTACGGTTGCGACGACTGCCAGCTCACCTGCCCCTGGAACAAGTACGCCAAGCGCGCGGTGCTGCCGGACTTCGACGTGCGTTCGGTATTCGATGCCCCGACGCTGCTGGCGCTGTGGGGCTGGAGCGAGGCCGACTTCCTGCGCCACACCGAAGGCAGCGCGATCCGGCGCATCGGCTTCGAACGCTGGCAGCGCAACCTGGCCGTGGCGCTGGGCAATGCCCTGCGGGCCACCGGCGACGCCGACATCGCCCAGGCCCTGCAGGGCCGGCGCGACAGCGCCACGGCGCTGGTGCGCGAGCACATCGAGTGGGCGCTGGCCCAGCGACCGCAGGCCTGCTGATGCCCATGCCCTTGCTCGACGTCACCCAGCTCGCCAAGCGCTATGCCGACGCCACCGTGTTCGAGAACGTGTCGCTGCAGCTCGCCCCCGGCGAGTTCGTCGCGCTGCTGGGCGAGTCGGGCGTGGGCAAGTCCACGCTGCTCAACACCATCGCGGCACTCGACAGCATCGACGGCGGCCGTGTGTCGATCGACGGCACCGACGTGCATGCACTCGACGAAACGGCACGCGCGCACTTTCGACGCAGGCACCTGGGCTTCGTGTTCCAGGCCTTCCACGTACTGCCGCACCTGGACGTGACGCACAACGTGGCGCTGCCGCTGCTGCTGCAGGGCCGTCCCGACGAACAACGCGTGCATCACATGCTCGAGGCGGTGGGCCTGGCCGGCCTCGGCGCGCGGCTGCCGCAGCAGCTTTCCGGCGGCCAGCTCCAACGCGTGGCCATCGCCCGCGCGCTGGTGCACCGGCCTCGGCTCATCCTGGCCGACGAGCCGACCGGCAACCTCGACCCGGCAACCGCCGAGCGGGTGATGGCGGTGCTGGCGGCCCAGGTGCGCCAGGAAGGCGCGGCATGCCTGCTGGCCACCCATTCGCAAGCCGCCGCGGCCATGGCCGACCGCGTGCTGCGGCTCACCAGCGGTGGTGTCGTCGGCCAGGGAAGCTCTGCATGACCTCGGAGGGTGCGACTACCACCGGTCCGTGCGGCGAGGACGTTTGGCCGGGTGGGGAATGAGGCCGGTGTCGAACCTCGGGAGGGCAAGGGCCTCCTCGTACCAAGGTACACGGCTCGACCACCACTGATGCAGTGCCGGCATGACAGCCGACGGGTCGTCAAGTGTGCCGAGCATCGCAGAGACCAGCCTGCTTCCTACTGAAGGAGGCACGGGCAGATCGTCCATGCCATGCACGTGCGTGCCGCAGGCTCGGCAGAAGTACCTGGTGAAGTGCTCTGACGACCGAAGTGCAGACGGATCCCCGAGGGTGAGCTCGAAATCCTCTTCACGGACACTGAACCAGCAGACGGCGGCAGCTCCAGAGATGCGCCTGCAGATGCTGCAGTGACAGTAGCCTGCATCGAAGATTTGCCGAGCCTTGTACCGCACGGCTCCACAGAAGCAACCTCCGAGGTATTCCATGATGACTCCGGCGGACGGGATGGTGAGTCCGAGTGTGCTTCAACAGCAGGACCGGCGGTAGTGTCGGCAACGCGTCGCACCGCTGAGCCGTTGGGCTGCAACGAGGAAAACGATGAGGGCCAGCATCCGAGCCGAGGTGGAACAACCCACAGCTTGACGCAGCTCAAGCCCGGCTCTCCCCGGCTCGCGAAGAATCGCGCCTCGACCCACCAAAGACCAGGGAACCGCCATGCCCTTCGAACTGTTCCGCAACCGGAACCATGTGTGCCTGATGTTCTCGGACCTGAGCTCGGACGAGGGCGAGGCGGTTCAGTCCAACCAGTTCCTGTTCGTGCACGGCGACACCGGCGCCATCCTGGACCCGGGCGGCAACATCGCCTACAACGAGCTGCACCTCACCATGACGCGCTGGTTCGCGCCGAACCGGCTGTCGGGCATCCTCGCGTCGCATGCCGACCCGGACATCATCGCGTCGCTCGACCGCTGGCTCACCGCCACCAGCGCGCCGCTGTACATCTCCAGCATCTGGGCGCGCTTCGCGCCGCACTTCTGCAAGCCCGGCAAGACCGAGGGCCGCATCATCGGCATTCCCGATCCCGGCATGCGCATCCCGCTGGGCGACAGCGAACTGATCGCGCTGCCCGCGCACTTTCTGCATTCGGAAGGCAACTTCCAGTTCTACGACCCGGTGAGCCGCATCCTGTTCTCCGGGGACCTGGCCGCTTCGATCGGCGCGAAGCTCAAGCCGGACCAGCCGGTCACGTCGCTGGCCGGGCACATCCCGCGCATGGAGGCCTTCCACCGGCGCTACATGGTGTCGAACAAGGTGCTGCGGCTGTGGGCGCGCATGGTGAAGACGCTCGACATCCAGATGATCGTGCCGCAGCACGGCGCACCGCTGGCCGGTGCCGCCGTGGGCGAGTTCATCGAGTGGGTGCAGGAGCTGTCCTGCGGCATCGACCTCATGACCGATGTCCACTACCGGGTGCCCGACTGATCTTCTGACGCACACTGCGGGCCCATGCCCGCCCTGCAGCTGCTGCGCCTGCTTTCCTGGCCCGAACTCAAGCATCACCCGGCACGCCACCTGAGCGCGGTGCTGGCCATCGTGCTGGGCGTGGCGCTGGCCTTTTCGGTGCACCTCATCAACGCCTCGGCGCTGGCGGAGTTCAGCGCGGCGGTGCGCAGCGTCAACGGCGAACCCGACCTCGTGCTGCGCGCGCAGCGCGACGGCTTCGACGACCGGCTGTTCGAGCTGGTGGCCTCGCACCCGCAGGTGGCGCAAGCGAGCCCCGTGGTCGAGGTCGACACCTATGCGCAGCACGGCCAGGGCCCGCGCGTGCCGCTGCGCCTGCTCGGCATCGACGCGCTGCGCGCCGGCCCGCTGGCGCCCGACCTGATGCCGCGTGCCGATGGTGAAGGCGACCTGCGCCTGGCCCTCCTCGACCCCGACCGGGTGTTCCTCAACGCCGCCGCGCTGCAGCAGCTCGGCGTCGATGCGGGCCGCACGCTGCAGCTGCAGCACGGGCTCGGGCTGGTTTCGCTGCAGGTGGCCGGCCGGGTGACGGCCGCAGGCGGCCCGCTGGCGGTGATGGACATCGCCGGCGCGCAGGCCCGCTTCGGCCGCCTCGGCCGGCTCTCCCGCATCGACCTGCGCCTGGCCCCGGGCGCCAGCCGCGAGACCCTGCTGGCCAGCCTGGCGCTGCCGCCGGGCGTGACGGCGGCCGCGCCCGACGACAGCCGCCAGCGCATCTCGAACCTCTCGCGCGCCTACCGCGTCAACCTCACCGTGCTCGCGCTGGTCGCCCTCTTCACCGGCAGCTTCCTGGTTTTTTCGGTGCTGTCGCTGGCGGTGGCCAGGCGCACGCCGCAGTTCGCGCTGCTCGGCGTGCTGGGCTTGTCGGCCGGCGAGCGGCGCCGGCTGGTGCTGGCCGAATGCGCGGGGCTGGGTGCGCTGGGCAGCCTCATCGGGCTGGCCGCCGGCACCGGCCTCGCCCAGCTGGCGCTGCGCTGGCTGGCCGGCGACCTGGGCGGCGGCTACTTCCCGGGGGTGGCGCCCAGCCTGCGCTTCTCTTGGCCGGCCGCCGGCGTGTTCGCAGCGCTCGGCATCGCGGCGGCGCTGGCCGGCGGCTGGCTGCCGGCGCGCCAGACCGAGCGGCTCGCCCCGGCCCAGGCGCTCAAGGGGCTGGGGCTCGATGCGGCGCCGCCGCTGCGCGCCGCCTGGGGCCCGCTGCTGCTGGCGGTCGGTGTCGTGCTGGCGCTGCTGCCGCCGGTGGGCGAGCTGCCGCTGGCCGCCTACGCCTCGGTGGCCGCGCTGCTGCTGGGCGGCATCGCCTGCATCCCTTCAGGCGTGGCCCTGCTGCTCGACCGCCTGCCGCGCCGCACCGGCGTGCTGCCGCTGCTGGCCGTTGCCCGTGCGCGGCAGCAGCGCCATACCTCGACGGTGGCGGTGGCCGGCGTGGTGGTGAGCCTGAGCCTGGCCGTCGCGCTGACGGTGATGGTGGCGAGCTTTCGGGACTCGGTGACACGCTGGCTCGGCAGCGTGCTGCCGGCCGACCTGTACGTGCGCACCGCCTTCAGCGGCGCAGCCGCCGACACCGCCTGGCTGCCCGATGACTTCGTGCAGCGTGCGGCCGGCGTGCCCGGCGTCGCGCGGGTGTCCGGCCTGCGGCTGCGCCTGCTGCAGCTCGACGCACAGCGCCCCGCCGTCGCGCTCGTCGCCCGGCCGCTGCAAGTGGAAGGCAGCGACGCCTCGCGCCTGGGACTGCCGCTGGTGGGTGACCTGGGCCCGCCGCCGCCGGCCGGCGAAATCGCGGTGTATGTGAGCGAAGCGATGGTGGACCTCTACGGCGCCGGTATCGGCCAGCGCCTGCTGCTGCCGCTCGGCGCCGCGGGTGAAGTGCCGGCTCGGGTGCGCGGCGTGTGGCGCGACTATGCGCGCCAGCACGGCGCCGTGGCCATCGACAGCGCCGACTACCGCCGTGCCACCGGCGACACGCGCATCAACGACCTCGCGGTATGGCTGCAGCCCGGCCACGATGCCGGCGCTGTGCAGGCGGCGCTGCGGCAGTTGGCGGGCGAGCAGGCGCCGTTGCTCGAGTTCGCGCTGCCGGGCGAGATCCGCAGCAGCTCGCTGCGCATCTTCGACCGCAGCTTCGCCGTCACCTACTACCTGCAGGCGGTGGCCATCGCCATCGGGCTGTTCGGCATCGCCGCCAGCTTTTCGGCTCAGGTGCTGGCACGCCGCCGCGAGTTCGGGCTGCTCACCCACCTGGGGCTCACGCGGGCGCAGATCCTCGCGGTGGTGGCGGGCGAGGCCCTGGCCTGGACGTCCGCCGGCGCCTTGCTTGGCATTGCGCTCGGGCTGGCGGTCAGCATGGTGCTGGTGTTCGTGGTGAACCCGCAGAGCTTTCACTGGACCATGGAGCTGCTGGTGCCGTGGCCGCGACTGGCGCTGCTGGCTGCAGCAGTTCTGGCGGCCGGCACCCTGACCGCCGCCATATCGGCCCGCGCCGCCGCAGGCCGCGATGCGGTGCTCGCGGTGAAGGAGGACTGGTGACGGTCGGCGCACAAGCCACAATCAGCCCTGCATTCTTGCGTCAGTCATGTTCAGGAGCTCGCATGCTCAACACGTTCAGCCTAGAAAACTTCAAGAGCTACGGCAAAGCGGACCTGCCGCTCGGAGCTCTGACCGTGCTGATAGGCGCCAACGCCGCAGGCAAGAGCAACGCAATCGAGGCGCTGCGCCTGCTCTCCTGGCTGGCGCAAGGCCAGAAACTCAGCGCGATCAAGTACGCGGTGAATTCGGCCGACAAGGTCGTGCGAGGTCGGGTCGAAGACCTCTGCCGTCACAGTACCAACCCTTTCCGACTCGGTTGCAGCGTGGGAAACACCCATTGGTCACGAATGTCACTCTCAGTCGGCCTACGCGATGGCGAGTTGCACATCGTCAGCGAGCGAATTTCGGCACTCACGGAGAACGTACCGCTCTACGACCTCGACCAACCTTCGCGGGGAATGAGCACTGACGCGGGCGTTGCCTACAACAATTTCGCCAGAGGAGGGAACAAGCCACACATCACGGTCAGCGATCAGATGGCTGTTTTCACGCAGCTCGACAGCCCTGCTAGCTTCCAGCCAAGCCACAAGCAAACGCAGGAAGAAATACCGAAGGTCACTAGGCTGTACCAAGCGTTGCTTTCGAACATCCTGTTCCTCGATCCAGTACCCGCGCGGATGCGCGACTACAGCTTTGTCGCGGACAAGCGCCTGCAAGGCGATGGATCGAATTTGTCGAGCGTGCTCTACAACCTTTGGGGGCAGGATGAAGACGCGCAGCACTCTCCGTACGCCGAGCAACGTGCGGACATACTGGCATTTATTCAGAGCCTGCCTGAACAGGACATCAGCGGCCTTGGCTTTCTCACAGGCCCCCGCGGCGAGGTTATGGTGCAGCTCGTCGAGACCTTCGGCGGTATACCGAAGCCATACGACGCCCCGCTGCTGTCAGATGGGACCTTGCGGGTGCTCGCAATCGCAGCCGCCATGCTGTCTGCAACTGAAGGGAGCCTTGTCGTCATCGAAGAAATCGACAACGGCGTGCACCCCAGCCGTGCAAGGCACCTGCTCGACCGCATCAACGCGATAGCCCAGCGGCGCAACCTGAGGGTGTTGCTATCGACTCACAACCCTGCGCTTCTGGATGCCCTGCCCCCTTCCGCGCTGAAGGATGTGGTGTTCTGCTACAGGGATCCGCTTGGAGGGGACAGCCGCCTTGTTCGACTGGGCGACTTGCCCGATGCACCGGAGCTTTTCGTGCAAGGAAGCTTGGGACACCTGTTGACCTCAGGTGCATTGGAACGATTTGTGAAGACTTACAAGGGACCAGAAGAACGAAAGGCAAAGGCTTGGCTGGCGACCTTGCGAGCAGCGGAGCCAGGAGTCGATGAATGACCGCCATCGTCCTGCTGGATACATCAGTCTTGATGAACGTGCTGGATGTCCCGGGGTTCAACCAGCACCGGACCGGCGTATTGGCGCAGTTCTACGACTACGTGAACGATGGGGCTCACCTGTTTATCCCGATGGCTGCAGTATTCGAGGCAGGCAACCACATCGCGCAATTTGCCCACGGCGGCCTCCGCCGCCAGACAGCCCGGCGCTTTGCTCAAGCCGTTCGAGACGCGCTCAACGACGCCGCCCCCTGGAAACCCATTCGTCCTCACGACCTCGACATGCTGTCGTCGTGGCTTGCCGAGTTTCCTGACGCGGCCATGGCCGGCCTTGGGATGGGTGATCTTTCTATCAAGAAGGAATGGGAAGCCCACTGCGCGCGTTACCCCATGAGCCGGGTACTCGTTTGGGCGCTCGACAACCATTTGGCTGGTCTAGATAGGAGACTTCTTTGAGCGGCTCGCTGTCGTGACCGATAGCAGCAACCCGCATGGGCCTATAAGGGCCGTCAACAAGCTGAGGCGCCTGCTGCTGCTCGGCGGCCTGGCCGCCGCCACCCCTTCGCTGCGCGCAGCCGATCGACAGCGGGGCCTGCAGTTTCCGCGCGACTTCGGCTCCCACAACGAGCAGCGCACCGAATGGTGGTACGCCACCGGCGTGCTGCAGGCCGCGGGCCAGCAGCACGCGGGCTTCGGATTCCAGCTCACCTTCTTCCGTTCGCGCAACGACGCGGTGAGCGCCGACCACCCGAGCCGGTTCGCGGCGCGCCACCTGCTGTTCGCCCATGCCGCACTCACCGACCTGCAGGCCGGCCGGCTGCAGCATGCGCAGCGCATCGCACGCTGGTCCGGCCGCGACGATGCATCGCTCGCCTTCGCTTCGCAAACCGACACCCGGGTCGTGCTGGACGGCTGGCGCCTGCAGCGCGAAGGCGGCAGCGGCGCCAGCCGCTATGCCGCGGCGCTCGATGCGCGGCGCGACGGCGGCTTCGCGCTCGAGCTGCAGCTGGCCGCCACGCAGCCGCTGCTGCTGCATGGCGAAGCGGGCTACTTCCGGCGCGGCGAATCCGAAGCCGCCAGCCACTACTACAGCGAACCGCAGCTCGCCGTCGCCGGCCGCATCACGCCCACCGACGGCCGGACGCTCGACGTGACCGGCCGTGCCTGGCTCGACCACGAACACGGCGACACCTTCCTGCCGCCCGATGCGGTGGGCTGGGACTGGATCGGCATGAACCTGCACGACGGCGGCGCGCTCATGGCCACCCGCATCCGCCGCGCCGACGGCAGCACGGTCTGGTCGGCCGCCAGCTGGCGGCCTGCCGGCGCGGCGTCGGCCAGCACCTTCGAAGGCTCGCTGGTGCAGTTCACCCCGGGCAAGCGCCACTGGAACAGCCCGGCCACGCAGGCGCGCTATCCGGTCGAGTGGACGCTGCGCACGCCTGCAGGGCACTACCTCGTGAAGAGCCGGCTCGATGCCCAGGAACTCGACAACCGCAACAGCACCGGCACGGTGTACTGGGAGGGCCTGTGCGACCTGCTCGATGCCGATACCGGCCGGGCCGTGGGCGGCGGCTACCTCGAGATGACCGGGTATGCGCTGCCGCTGCGGATCTGAGCGGGCGGGTTGGCGGCGGTGCATTGCGTCGACGGGCGGCACACCGCCTCCTGCTCGGCGCAGGTGCGCTCGGCCCCGGGGACCAGCAGCACGTCGTAGGCCAGGCGCTCGCAGAGGCCGATGGCCTTGCGATAACGGTTCTCCAGGCGCACCGCATCGAATTCGCATGAGGCCCGGGCATTGACGAGCGCGCCGGACGCGGTGCGCGTGGGCACGTAGGCACAGGGTTCCTCGCCGCCGTGCTTCGCGCGCACCCAGCAGTGGTGCAACTCATGGACCAGGCTCGCATCGGCGTCCTTGCAGCTGCCGTCCGCATGCCGCCCGGCGCCCCCCGGCCAGCCGATGATCACGTGGTCGCCGCGCGTGTCGGTCACAGCACTGCCGCTGCTCTTGCGGACCACGCGGCATTGGTACTTCGCCGCCTCGACGTCCTGCAGGAGCTGCCTCACTTCAGGCAGCCTCGCCTGTATGCGCTCGAGCGCCTCGCGGACCTCGGCCTGGTGACAGGGCGGCCCATCGGCGACGACCTGCGGCGCCGCGGCGCAGGCCCAGGCCAGCAGCGGCATGCAGGCCAGGCGGTGAAGTCGCGGCGAAAGGTTCATCGGGCTCGGGCTTCCGGCGGCGGTGGCTGCGATTCTTGCGCGCCGCGCCCGGCATGACCACCGGCCCCGATGCGGGGCCTTGACGCGCCCCTGCCAGGGGCTAGGCTGTAGCGCGCGACATGCCGCCGCAACCGCGACCAGGCCATCCGATGCGACCGATCCCTACCGCTGTGCCGGGCACGCTGCTGCTTGCAGGAGCCTGCGCCTGGTTGCCCGCCACCGCCGGCCCCGACCAGTCCTCGGTGTGGATCGAGGCATCGCGCAAGCCCGGGGTGGTGTTCAACGGCCATCGCCTGCCGCGCGAATCCGAAGGCATGGGCGTGGTGACCGGCCCCGAGCGCGAGATTGCCACCGCAGCCCATGTCGTCTGGCGGGCCGAATCGATCACCATCACCGACCTCGACGGCGAAGCCGCCCGCGCCCGCATCGTCTGCATCGACGCCGCAGCCGACATCGCCCTGCTGCGCGCCGAACGGCCGTCCGAACACTTCGCCAGCATCCGGGCGCGGCCCGCGGTGACCGGCGAGCTGGTCAGCGTGGTCGAACGACCGCAGCAGCAGGGAGAGGCGCCCAACGTCGCCTCCGGCGCGATCGGTGCCACGCGCTGGACGGTCAACGGCATGCCGGTGCCGCTGATCTTCTCGGGCATCAAGGGCGAAAAGGGCATGAGCGGCGGCGGCCTCTTCGATGCAGAAGGGGCGCTGCTGGGCATCGTGGTTCGCATCGACGGCAGCCTCGGCTACCTGAGCGCGCTGCCCGTCACCGAGCTTTGCAAGCGCTTTGCGCGCTGCGCCGGCGGCGAGCCTGCAGCGGCGCTGCCCACGCCGGCCTGCGCGCCGCCGCCTTCTGCGCCCTCACAGCCCACCCTGCCCGCGGTCGCACGCGCGCCAGCCGACCGTCCGGCCGCCCCGGCATCTCGGTGCAGGGCTTCTGCACCGGCAGGCCGCGGATGCGGCTGAGTCGCGCAGCGCCTACTGCAGCCGCTGCCGTTGCTGCTGCGCCTTCAGCCACTGCAGCTTGGCGGCATACAGGTCGTGGTACTCCTGCGTGGTGCTGTGGTCCACCGCCTGCGCGATGTGCCTGCTGGCCTGCCGTGTGTCGCCGAGCTTGTAGTTCGCCACGCCCAGCCAGAAGTGGAACTCGTGCTGGTAGGCGGCACGGCGGATCTCCCGGGTGAACAGGGCCTTCGCGTCGGCGAAGCGTCCTTCCTTCATGGCTGCCAGGCCCAGGTCGAAGAAGTGATAGGGCGGGTGGGGCTCGATCTGCGCCAGCCGGCTCTGCAGCGCTTCGGCTTCGGCCTGGCGCCCCTCACCGGCCAGCAGGCGGGCCATGTTGGCCAGCGCATGGCGGTTCTCCGGCTCGATCTGCAGCACGCGCGCGAACACCGGTTCGGCTTCGCGCACGAGCCCGCGCCGCTGGTAGATCACCCCCAGCGTGTTGAAGGCCGCGAGAAACCGGGGCTCCTTCAGCACGGCCTCGCGGACGAACCAGTAGGCGTCGTCGACCTCGCCGGCGGTCAGCGCCTCGACCGCCCGGTTGTTCATGTACATCGCCACGATCATCGACTCGCTGATCACCTGTGTGCGGCGGCCGCCGGTGTCTTCCTGCGGAAGGAAGTCCACCGTCAGCAGTTCCGGGGCGCTGGTGACCACGCCGGCCCGGTCGATCAGCCGCTGGCCGAGCGCGATGTTGACGTGGCCGCTGGTGAGGTAGAGGTTGCCGCTGCGGCTCCATTCCGCGTCGACCATCACGCTCTGGTAGTGCACCGGAACCTCGAGTGCCTTGGCGAAGGCCGCCGTCATGATGACCAGCGACAGGCAGTTGCCCGCACGCCCGTCGAACGCCTCGGCGGCGTTGCGGGTGCGGGCAGCGTCGTAGCGCAGCTTGAGCCTGCCACGGCTGTACAGCGCGTCGATCAGCCCCTCGCGATGCCCCTGCGCGCGCAGGTGCGGAGCCATGTCTGCCTCGATGTAGCGCTTCATCTGCGGGCTGAGCGCGAACACCTCGTCGGCGGCGATGGTCCGCACCGGCGCCGCGAAGCGGCGGTCCTGCAGCAGGGGTTCGGCATCCTGCGCCGTGAGCGTCGGCGGCGGGGTCGCGCACCCGGCGAGCAGGAACGGGATCGACAACAGGGCAACCAGCGATTTCATGCGACCACTCCAGCATGACAACCACCCGATGGAACCACGAAATCAGTCGCTCGGGTAGGGGGCGTTTTCCGCGTGCGGCGCGCCCCAGCGCTCAGCCGGCGCGGCGGAAGGTGAGGTTGATGCGGCAGGCGCCGGTGAGCTCGTGGACGCCCTGCGCGAGCGGCGCGACACCATGGAAGGCCAGGCGGGACGGGCCGCCCCAGACCACCACGTCGCCGTGCACGAGCCGGATCCGCCGTGGCGTGTCGCTGCGCCGCTGCGGCGTGCCCCACAGGAACACCGCAGGCAGGCCGAGCGACACCGAGACGATGGGCGCCCCGAGGTCGCGCTCGTCGCGGTCCTGGTGCAGCGACAGCCGGGTGCCGGGCTCGTAGCGGTTGAGCAGGCAGGCGTCGGGCACATAAGCGGCGAACCCGGCCTCGGCGGCCGCGGCGCCGGCCAGCGACATGAAGGCGGCCGGCATCGGCGGCCAGGTCCGGCCGGTGTGCGGGTCGGCGGCGACGTAGCGGTAGCCCCGCCGGTCGCTGAACCAGCCCAGCGTGCCGCAGTGCGTCATCGCCACCGACATGCGCTGTCCGCCGGGGGTGACGAGGCGGCGCCATGGCACCTCGGCCACGATGGCTTCCACCGCCGCGAGCAACTCGCTCGCCTGCGCACGGACGAAGCCGCGCAGCAGCACGGCGCCCGGCGCCAGCGGCTCGACCGGCGGCTCGTTGAAGTCTTCGGCGGCAAACAGCTCGGCGGTGGTCATGCCCTAGGCAGCGTCGTGGAAGATCAGCCCCAGTGTGGAGCGCTGGCCCGAGCGTACCGTGCTGACGCCGTGACGCAGCTTCACGCGCCAGGCGCCGCGCGCGCCCTGCACCGGCCGCTCGTTCACCGCGAACACCACCGCATCGCCCTGTGCCAGCGGCACCACCGTTGCGCGCGACTGCATGCGCGGCCGCTGCTCCACCAGCACCAGTTCACCACCGGTGAATTCGGCGCCGGGCAGCGACAGCAGGCACACCACCTGCAGCGGAAACACGTGTTCGCCGTACAGGTCCTGGTGCAGGCAGTTGTAGTCACCGGCGCCGTATCGCAGCAGCAGTGGCGTGGGGCGCGTCTGGCCAGCGGCGTGGCAGCGCGCAACGAACTCAGCGTGCCGCAGCGGAAACCGCAGCGCCGAACCGAGCCGTTCCTGCCAGCGGTTGGCCACTTGCGCGAGCTGTGGGTACAGCGCGGCACGCAGGCCGGCCACCGGCTCGGGCAGCGGGTAGGCGAAGTAGCGGTACTCGCCGCGCCCGAAACCATGGCGCTGCATCACGATGCGGCCGCGGAACAGCGCGTCGTCGTCGTAGCCATCGCGCAGCGCCTCGCAGGCCGGGGCGTCCAGCAGGCCGGGCAGCACGGCAAAGCCCCGTGCGTCGAGCGAAGCGGCCGCGAGCGGCCAGTCGATGTGCGCGGTCCGCGCTGCAGGTTCGATGCGGGCAGGCATGCCGCCACTGTGGCGGCATCGTGGCCATCGCGCTCGCCGTTTCCGGACGTGTGGGCGGACTTCGATCTGGGGATGCGTCCCTCGTTTCAGGAGGCGTTGCAGCGGTTCACGTCCTATCCAGAGTGACGCAACGCGACTTCGGCGTTCGCGCACTGAAAGGGCGGGTGCGGGCGCGGCGCCGGCATCGCGGCGGCAGGCGTGCCTACACTGCCGCCATGAGCTCCTCCACTTCGCGCGCCATCGGCGCCGCGCCGCAGGCCGAAGAGACCGGCCCCGGCAGCAAGCCGCAGCGCACGGTGCGCCCGCTGCGCGGCCTGCTGCCCTTCCTGCGCCCCTACCGCTGGCGCATCGCGCTGGCGGGCGCGTTCCTGGTGCTGGCGGCGGCCAGCACGCTGGTGTTTCCGGTGGCCTTGAAATCGCTCATCGACCAGGGTCTGGTGGCGGCCGACCCCGGGGAGCGCGTGATGGCGCTGCACGAGCACTTCGTCGCGCTCTTCCTCGTGGGGGCGGCGCTCGGCTTCTTTTCGGCGGCACGCTTCTACATGGTCACCTGGCTGGGCGAGCGGGTGACCGCCGACCTGCGCAACGCCGTGTACGCCCATGTGGTGAAGCAAAGCCCCGAATTCTTCGAGACCACGCAGACCGGCGAGGTGCTGAGCCGGCTCACCACCGACACGACGCTGGTGCAGACGGTGGTCGGCTCCAGCCTGTCGATGGGCCTGCGCAACTCGCTCATGGGCATCGGCGCGCTGGCGATGCTCGTGATCACCAACCCCTACGTGATGATGCAGGTCATCGGCGTGCTGGTGCTGGTGGTGGCGCCGGTGCTGGTGATCGGGCGGCGGGTGCGCAAGCTGAGCCGCGCCAGCCAGGACCGCGTGGCTGATTCCAGCGCGATCGCCGGCGAGGTGCTCAACGCCATCCCGGTGGTGCAGAGCTACACCGCAGAGCCGCGCGAGGCGCGGCGTTTCGGCGAGGCCACCGAACGGGCCTTTGCCACTGCGCTCAAGCGCACCGCCACCCGCTCGGTGCTGATCGTGTTCATCATCGTGGCCAACTTCGCGACGCTGCTGTGGGGCCTGTACCAGGGCACGCAGGCGGTGCTGCAGGGCCACATCAGCGCCGGCCACCTGGGTCAGACGGTCGTGTACGCGGTCATCCTCATCGGCTCTGTGGCGGTGCTGGCTGAGGTGTACGGCGACCTGCTTCGGGCCGCCGGCGCGACCGAGCGGCTGATGGAACTGTTGGCCACCCGCTCGCCGATCGCAGGGCCGGCGAGACCCAAGGCGCTGCCGGCACCGCAGGGCGGCTCGTCGGCCTGCTTCGAGCAGGTGAGCTTTCACTACCCTTCACGGCCGCAGACCGCCGCGCTGTGCGAATTCTCGCTCGACATCCGCAGCGGCGAGATGGTGGCGCTGGTGGGCCCGAGCGGCGCCGGCAAGAGCACGGTGTTCCAGCTGCTGCTGCGCTTCTATGACGCGCAGCAGGGCCGCGTGCGGGTCGACGGCGTGCCGGTCACCGAGGTGTCGCTGGGCGACCTGCGCGGTCGCATCGGCATCGTGCCGCAGGACAGCGTGATCTTCTCGACCACCGCCCTGGAGAACATCCGCTACGGCCGCCCCGGCGCGAGCGACGACGAGGTGATGGCAGCGGCGCGCGCGGCCCATGCCGACGAGTTCATCCGGGCACTGCCCGAGGGCTACCAGAGCTTCCTCGGCGAACGCGGCGTGCGCCTGTCGGGCGGGCAGCGCCAGCGCATCTCGATCGCGCGTGCCATTCTCAAGAATGCACCGCTGCTGCTGCTCGACGAGGCCACCAGCGCGCTCGACGCCGAAAGCGAGCGTGCGGTGCAGGCCGCGCTTGCGGCCGCGATGGCCGGCCGCACGACGCTGGTGATCGCTCACCGACTGGCTACGGTGCGCCATGCCGACCGCATCGTCGTGATGGACCATGGCGAGGTGGTGGACATCGGCACCCACGAGGAACTGCTGGCGCGCGGCGGACTCTATGCCCGGCTGGCCGCCGCGCAGTTCTCGAACTGAAGGCTGGCCGCACTGTCGGTACAGACGGACACGATTTTGGCGGCCCGGCCGACGCACTTGTTAACACGGGGCGCAGATACTCGGGCCGCCCGGGTCGTTGGGACCCGGGTTCGTTGTGCACAAGGAGATTCACCATGAATAAAAGAATTGCTGCTCCGCACCGCTATGCGCTGCCCGCCACGCTCGTCGTGAGCCTCACGCTCGGCGCCTGCTCGAACATGGACCAGCGGCAGCAGGACACTGCCAAGGGCGCCGGCATCGGCGCGATCGCCGGGGCGGTGATCGGCGCCGCGGTGGACGGCAAGAGCGGCGCAGCCAAGGGCGCCGTGATCGGCGGCGCTGCCGGCGCCATCGGCGGCAACATCTGGTCGCGCAAGATGGAAGAAAAGCGCCGCGCGATGGAACAGGCCACGCAAGGCACCGGCATCGACGTGTCGCGCACCGCCGACAACCAGCTCAAGCTCAACATCCCCAGCGACGCCGGCTTCGACGTGGGCCGCTCGGCCATCAAGCCCAGCCTGCGCACCGTGCTCGACTCGTTCTCGAGCGGCCTGGGCAACGATCACAACACCCGCATCCGCGTGATCGGCCACACCGACAGCACCGGCAGCGACTCGATCAACAACCCGCTGTCCCTCGACCGGGCCCAGAGCGTGCGCGACTACCTCGCCGGCAAGGGCGTGAGCCCCACCCGCGTGGAAACCGTGGGCCGCGGCTCGCACGAGCCGGTGGCCGACAACGGCAGCGAAGCCGGCCGCGCGCAGAACCGTCGCGTGGAAATCTTCCTGCGCGAGCCCGAGCAGCAGGGCTGATGCCCTTCGGGTGGGGCGGCCCGACCCTTTCGGAGGGTCGATCGCCCTACCCCACGAGCCGGGTGCCGTCATCCGGCTCCCTACAATCCGGGGCATGCCCGCCCCCACCGCTCCCCTTCCCCTGGCCGACCGCCCCGCCCGCTCGCAGTACGAGGACTTCATGCGCCATGTCTACACGCATGGCGTGTCCAAGACCGACCGCACCGGCACCGGCACCCGCAGCGTCTTCGGCCACCAGATGCGCTTCGACCTGCGCGAGGGCTTCCCGCTGGTCACGACCAAGAAGGTGCACCTGAAGTCCATCATCCTCGAGCTGCTGTGGTTCCTGCGCGGTGACAGCAACGTGAAGTGGCTGCAGGAACGCGGCGTGACCATCTGGGACGAATGGGCTCGCGACGACGGTGACCTGGGCCCGGTGTATGGCGTGCAATGGCGCTCCTGGCCCACGCCCGACGGCGGCCACATCGACCAGATCGCCGACGTGGTGAAGCAGCTCAAGACCAACCCGGACTCGCGCCGCATCATCGTGAGCGCCTGGAACGTGGCCGACCTGCCGAAGATGGCGCTGATGCCCTGCCACGCCTTCTTCCAGTTCTACGTGGCCGAGGGGCGGCTTTCCTGCCAGCTGTACCAGCGCAGCGCCGACATCTTCCTGGGCGTGCCCTTCAACATCGCGAGCTACGCGCTGCTGACCCACATGCTGGCCCAGCAGTGCGATCTCGAGGTCGGCGACTTCGTCTGGACCGGCGGCGACTGCCACATCTACAACAACCATTTCGAGCAGGTCGAGACGCAGCTCGCCCGGGTGCCGCACCCCTACCCCACGCTCAACATCAAGCGCCGGCCGGCGTCGATCTTCGACTATGAGTACGAAGACTTCGAAGTGCAGGACTACCAGCACCACCCGGCCATCAAGGCGCCGGTGGCGGTGTAGGCGCCGCCTCGACGACCATGGCCAGGGGCACCGAAATGCGGCTCGCACTCATCGCCGCCGTCTCGCGCAATGGCGTGATCGGCCACGACAACAAGCTCCTGTGGCACCTGCCCGAGGACCTGAAGTACTTCAAGCAGACCACGCTGGGCTGCCCCATCCTCATGGGCCGCAAGACCTACGAGTCCATCGGCCGGCCGCTGCCTGGCCGGCGCAACGTGGTGATCTCGCGCAACGCCGAATGGATCGCGCCCGGCGTTGAAGTGGCCACCTCGCTGCCCGCGGCGTTCACGCTGCTGCACGATGCGACCGAGGTGTTCGTGATCGGCGGCGCGCAGGTCTATGCCGAAGCGCTGCCCTATGCCGACGAGCTGTTCCTCACCGAAGTCGACAAGGACTTCCAGGGCGACGTGCGCTTTCCCGAGTGGAACCGCGACGAGTTCGTGGAGGTGTCGCGCCAGCGGCACCATGCCGGGCCGCCGAACGACTTCGACTACGCCTTCGTGCTGTACCGGCGCAAGTAGGGCGACAACACCTCAGCGGCCGTAGGCGGCGAGAAACACGTCGACCGCCCGCGCCACCGCCTGCTTGATCTCGGCGCGGGTGAAGGTGTTTTGCAGGCCGAAGATCCAGCGCCAGTCGATCTCGGAACTGAACAGCGCGAGGATGTGCTGCGCAGCCGCAGACGGATCGCGCACATTGAGGCGGCCCGCCTCGGTGGCGCGCTCCAGGTAGCTCGCCATCGCGTCATGCAGCTGCTGCGGCCCGTATTGCCAGAACTGCTGGCCGATGCTGGACTTCGAGGCCACGGCGATCACCATGCGGCGAACCGCGATCGCCTCCGGCGCAGTGACGGCGACCAGCAGCCGTTCGCCCAGGCGCGTCAGCAAGGCGCGCGGCTCCTCGTCGGCCTTCGACGGCAGGTCCTGGAACGCAGGCTCCACTTCCTCGCCGACCTTGTGGTGCACCACTGCGAAGAACAGCTCCTCCTTCGAAGGGAAGTAGCTGTACAGCGTGGCCTTTGAGCCGCCCATGCGGGCAGCGATCTCCGACATCGATGCGCGCTCGAAGCCCATCTCCATGAAGACTTCGGCCGCCGTCTCCAGGATGGACTCGCGTTTGGCTTCGGTACGAACACGCACGGCTTCACAATCCTTTACTGAACCAATATGTTCAGTATTGCTTGACGGCCGCAGGAAGTCAAACAAATAATAGAACCGTACGGTTCAGTTATTTCCGAGTTGTGGACGCAAGTCAGACGGAGTTCTTCCCATGCCAACAAGACCCTTCTTCGCACCGCTGACGGTGCTCACCGCGGTGGCTGCGGCCGCCGTGCTCACCGCGTGCGACAAGCCCTCGATGGCCGCCGGAGCCCCCCAGGGCGCCGCGCCGACGGTCGGTGTGATGGCCGTGCAGCAGCAAAGCGTGGCGCTGGCCGCCGAGCTGCCGGGCCGTACCGCGGCCTACCAGATCGCCGAGGTGCGCCCGCAGGTGGGCGGCCTCGTCAAGGCGCGGCTGTTCCGCGAAGGCAGCGACGTGAAGGCCGGCGACGTGCTCTACCAGATCGACGCAGCCAGCCATCAGGCCGCCTACGGCAGCGCACAGGCCGCGCTGGCCAAGGCCGAGGCCAATCTCATCCCGGCGCGCGCGAAGGCCGAGCGCTACAAGGAGCTGGTGGCCATCCACGCCATCAGCCAGCAGGACCACGACGACGCCGCGGCGGCGCTGAAGCAGGCCGAAGCCGAAGTCGCTTCCGCCAAGGCCGCGCTCGAAACCGACCGCATCAACCTGGGCTACACCCGCATCACCGCGCCGATCTCCGGCCGCATCGGCCGCTCGTCGGTGACGCCGGGCGCGCTGGTCACCGCGTCGCAGGCCAACTCGCTGGCCACGGTGCAGCAGCTCGACCCGATCTATGTCGACGTGACCCAGCCCAGCACCTCGATGCTGCAGCTCAAGCGCGCGCTCGAAGCAGGCTCGCTGCAGAAGAGCGGCGATGGCGCCGCCCGGGTCAAGCTCAAGCTGGAAGACGGCAGCAGCTATGCGCTGCCCGGCAAGCTGCAGTTTTCCGAATCCACCGTCGACCCGTCCACCGGTGCCGTGACGCTGCGTGCCGTGTTCCCCAACCCGAAGGGCGAGCTGCTGCCGGGCATGTATGTGCGCGCCGTCGTCGAAGAAGGCGTGAAGGCCGGCGCGCTGCTGGTGCCCCAGCGCGGTGTGCAGCGTGACGCCGCCGGCAAACCGATCGCCTACGTGGTCGGCGCCGACGGCAAGCTGCAGCAGCGCAACCTCGTCACCGAGCGCGCCGTGGGCGACAGCTGGCTGGTCACCGAAGGCCTGGCCGCGGGTGACCGCGTGGTCGTCGAAGGGCTGCAGAACGCCCGTGCCGGCGCAGCCGTCAATGCCGTGCCGTGGGCGCCGCAGGCTGCCGCATCGGCGCCGCCGCGCGTCGCGCAGGCGAACGACACCGCGGGCCGCTGAGCCCCACAGATCACTGCGAGAACAACATGGCCCGCTTTTTCATCGACCGCCCGGTGTTCGCCTGGGTGCTCGCCATCGTCGTGATGCTTGCCGGCGTGCTGGCGATCAAGACGCTGCCGATCGCGCAGTACCCCGCCATCGCGGCGCCCTCGGTCACCATCAACGCCAACTACCCCGGCGCCTCCGCCAAGACGCTCGAAGACACCGTCACCCAGGTCATCGAGCAGAAGATGAAGGGCCTGGACAACCTGGACTACATGTCCTCGACCAGCGAGTCGAGCGGCATGGCCACCATCACCCTCACCTTCAGGAACGGCACCAACCCCGACACCGCGCAGGTGCAGGTGCAGAACAAGCTGTCGCTCGCCACGCCGCTGCTGCCTCAGGAAGTGCAGGCGCAGGGCCTCACCGTCAACAAGGCGTCGAGCAGCTTCCTGGCGGTGATCGCCTTCACCTCCGAGGACGGCAGCATGAGCGGCTCGGACCTCGCCGACTATGTGGCCGCCAACGTGCAGGAGCCGCTGTCGCGGGTCGAAGGCGTGGGCGACACCCAGCTGTTCGGCTCGCAGTACGCCATGCGCATCTGGCTCGACCCGAACAAGCTGCTCGCCTACAAGCTGACCGCGCTGGACGTGAAGAACGCCATCGCCGCCAAGAACGTGCAGGTGTCGGCCGGCCAGCTGGGCGCGCTGCCCGCGGTGCCCGGCCAGCAGCTCAACGCCACCATCACCGCGCAGACGCGGCTGAAGACGGCCGAGCAGTTCCGCGCCATCGTGCTGCGCACCGCCAGCGACGGCGCCCAGGTGCTGCTGTCCGACGTGGCCAGGGTGGAGCTGGGCAGCGAGAGCTACGCCTCGACCGCGCACTTCAACGGCAAGCCGGCCGCGGGCCTCGCCGTCAAGCTGGCCACCGGCGCCAACGCGCTGGACACCATCCGCGGCGTGCAGGCCAGGCTCGACGAGCTGTCGGCCTTCCTGCCCAAGGGCATGAAGGCCCAGCTGCCCTACGACACCACGCCCTTCGTGCGCATCTCCATCGAGGAGGTGGTGAAGACGCTGGTCGAAGCGGTGGCGCTGGTGTTCCTGGTGATGTACCTGTTCATGCAGAACTTCCGCGCCACGCTGATCCCGACGATCGCGGTGCCGGTGGTGCTGCTGGGCACCTTCGGCGTGCTGGCCGCGTTCGGCTACTCGATCAACACGCTCACGATGTTCGCGATGGTGCTGGCCATCGGCCTGCTGGTGGACGACGCCATCGTGGTGGTCGAGAACGTGGAGCGTGTGATGCGCGAGGAAGGCCTCTCGCCGCTGGAAGCCACGCGCAAGTCGATGGGCCAGATCACCGGCGCGCTGGTCGGCGTGGCACTGGTGCTGTCGGCGGTGTTCGTTCCCATGGCCTTCTTCGGCGGCTCGGTGGGCGTGATCTACCGCCAGTTCTCGATCACCATCGTGTCGGCCATGGTGCTGTCGGTGCTGGTCGCCATGGTGCTCACGCCGGCGCTGTGCGCCACCTTGCTCAAGCCCCACACGAACACCCATGACGCGGGCGGCCCCCTCGGCCGCTTCTTCGGCGGCTTCAACCGCTGGTTCGACCGCAGCACCGCGCGCTACCAGGGCGCAGTGGGCCACGTGCTCCGGCGCGGCGGGCGCTATTTCGCGATCTACGCGGTGCTCACCGCCGCCGTGGCCTTCGGCTTCCTGAAGATCCCTGCCGGCTTCCTGCCCGACGAAGACCAGGGCACGCTGTTCACCATGGTGCAGCTGCCCCCGGGCGCCACGCAGAACCGCACGCTCGAGGCCCTGGCGCAGGTGGAACAGCACTTCCTGGTCGACGAGAACGAGGCGGTCGATTCGCTCTTCACCGTGGCCGGCTTCAGCTTCGCCGGCAGCGGCCAGAACATGGGCCTGGCCTTCGTGAAGCTCAAGCCGTGGAACGAGCGCGCCACCCCCGAGCTCAAGGCCGCTGCCGTCGCCAGCCGAGCGATGTCGACCTTGGCCAGGGTGCGCGACGCCAGCATCTTCACCTTCACGCCGCCGGCGGTGTCTGAGCTGGGCAATGCCACCGGCTTCGACCTCATGCTGCAGGACCGCGCCAACCTCGGCCATGAGGCGCTCACGCAGGCGCGCAACCAGCTGCTGGGCATGGCCATGAAGGAGCCGGGCCTGGTGGCCGTGCGCCCGAACGGGCAGGCCGATTCACCGCAGCTCGAGCTCGACATCGACGAGCACAAGGCCGGTGCTTTGGGCGTGTCGCTCGCGGACGTCCATGCAAACCTGTCGGCCGCCTGGGGCAGCAGCTACGTCAACGACTTCATCGACAAGGGCCGCGTGAAGAAGGTGTTCCTGCAGGCCGATGCGCCGTTTCGCATGCAGCCGCAGGACATCGACCGCTGGTACGTGAAGAACGCAAGCGGCGAGATGGTGTCGTTCGCCAGCTTCGCCACCGCGCACTGGAGCATGGGGTCGCCGCGCCTGGAGCGCTACAACGGCGTCCCGTCGATGGAGATCCTCGGCATGGCCATGCCGGGCAAGGCCTCCAGCGGCGAGGCCATGGCCACGATGGAGCGGCTGGCCGCCCAGCTGCCCGCGGGCATCGGCATCGAATGGACCGGCGTGTCGCGCCAGGAGCGCGCCTCGGGCTCGCAGGCGCCGCTGCTGTATGCGGTGTCGCTGCTGTTCGTGTTCCTGTGCCTGGCCGCGCTGTATGAGAGCTGGGCCATTCCGGTGGCGGTGCTGATGGTGGTGCCGCTGGGCATCCTGGGCTGCATCGTCGCGGCGATGACCGGCTGGCACATGAATGACGTGTACTTCCAGGTCGGCCTGCTCACGACGGTGGGCCTCGCCTCCAAGAACGCGATCCTGATCGTCGAGTTCGCGAAGGACCTGCATGCGCAGGGCATGGGCCTCGCCCAGGCGGCGATGGAAGCGGCGCGGCTGCGCCTGCGGCCCATCCTGATGACCTCGCTGGCCTTCATCCTGGGCGTGCTGCCGATGGCGCTCGGCTCGGGTGCCGGCGCCGGTGCGCAAAACGCGCTGGGCTCCGCCGTGATTGGCGGCATGACCTCGGCCACCGTACTCGCGATCTTCTTCGTGCCGCTGTTCTTCGTGCTGGTGCAAAAGGCCGCCGAGCGCCTGCGCCGCCCGCCTGCCCCTGCCGCCCTTCCCGTGCCCGTGCAACAAGGCCAATGAGATGAAGCACTTCCTCCTCCCCCTCGCTGCGGCCCTGCTGGCCAGCGGCTGCAGCCTGATGCCCGCCTACCAGCGGCCCGCCTCCCCGGTACCCGAGGCCTACCCCGCGGCGACCGCAGCCACCACGGTGGCCGGGTCACAGGCCGCCGCCGACATCGGCTGGCGCGACTTCTACGCCGACCCCCGCCTTCGCCAGGTGATCGAGCTGGCCCTGGCCAACAACCGCGACCTGCGCGTGGCGGTGCTCAACATCGAGTCGGCCCGCGCGGCCTACCGCATCCAGCGCGCCGACCTGTTCCCGGCCATCTCGGCCAGCGGCAGCGGCACCGCGCAGCGCACGCCGGCGTCGCTGTCGCAGACCGGCAGCGCGAGCGTGAACCACCAGTACAGCGCCGGCATCGGCTTTGCCAGCTACGAGCTCGACCTGTTCGGCCGGGTGCGCAGCCAGAACGAGCAGGCGCTGCAGAGCTTCCTTGCCACCGAAGCAGCCAGCCGCAGCGCGCAGATCAGCCTGGTGGCCGAAGTGGCCAATGCCTGGCTCACGCTGGCGGCCGACCGCGAGCGCCTCAGGCTGGCCGAAGAGACGCTCGAGAGCCGCAGCGAAAGCCTGGCGCTCACCCAACGCCGCTTCGAGCTGGGCGCCACCTCGCAGCTGTCGCTCAGCCAGGCGCAGAGCACGGTGGACAGTGCACGTGCCGACGTGGCCGGCTATCGCGCCCAGGTGTCCAGGGACCGCAACGCACTCGTGCTGCTGGCCGGCGCCCCGGTGCCCGACGCGCTGCAGCCCGATCGCCTGGGCGACTCGCTGAACGCGCTGCCCGAGCTGCCGGCCGGCGTGCCTTCGCAGCTGCTGGAGCGCCGCCCGGACATCGCGCAGGCCGAGGCCGACCTGAAGGCGGCCAATGCCAACATCGGCGCGGCACGCGCGGCGTTCTTCCCGCGCATTGCGCTCACCGCGTCGGCGGGCAGTGCCAGTGCGAGCCTGGGCGACCTGTTCAAGGCGGGCAGCGGCACCTGGAGCTTCGGCCCGTCGGTTTCGCTGCCGCTGTTCGACGGCGGCGCGAACCGGGCCAATCTCAAGGGCGCCCAGGTCGGCCGCGACATCAAGGTCGCCCAGTACGAGAAGTCCATCCAGTCGGCCTTCCGCGAGGTGGCCGACGCGCTGGCCGCGCGCGGCGAACTGGGCGAACAGCTCGACGCGCAGGACTCGCTGGTGCGCTCGACCGCGCAGTCGCTGCAGCTCTCGCAGGCGCGCTATGCGCGCGGCGTGGACAGCTACCTCGAGGTGCTCGACGCGCAACGCTCGCTGTACGCCGCGCAGCAGTCGCTCATCGCGACGCGGCTGGCCCGCCTGTCGAACAGCGTCACGCTCTACAAGGCCCTGGGCGGCGGTTGGGCCGGACACGACCCCGCCGGGGAGGCGGATCGCAAGGCCGGGTAAATTCCGGCGACACGACTGACGGGCTCGCCGCCCCACCTCCATGAAATTCGCCACCTGGAACGTCAACTCGCTCGCCGTGCGCGCGCCGCAACTCACCGAATGGCTGGCCGCCAACCCGGTCGATGCCATCGTGCTGCAGGAAACCAAGCTCACCGACGACAAGTTCCCGCACAAGGACTTCGAGGCGCTGGGCTACCACGCGCAGTGGCACGGCCAGAAGACGTACAACGGCGTGGCGCTGCTGTCCAAGGTGGAAGCGCAGGCGGTGCAGAAGAACATCCCCGGCCTCGACGATGAGCAGGCCCGGGTGATCGCCGGCACGGTGAACGGCATCCGGGTGGTCGGCGCCTACTTCCCCAACGGCCAGGCGCCGGGCACCGAAAAGTTCGCCTACAAGCTGAAGTGGATCGGCGCCCTGCGCGACTGGCTGCGCCAGGAGCTCGAGCTGAACCCGCGCCTGTTGCTCATGGGCGACTACAACATCGCCCCGGAAGACCGCGACGTCTATGACCCCATCGCCTGGGCCGGCCAGATCCACTGCACGGCCGAGGAGCGCGACCACTTCCAGCAGCTCGTCGGCCTCGGCCTCACCGACGCCTTTCGTCTCTTCGAGCAGCCGCCCAAGTGCTGGAGCTGGTGGGACTACCGCAACCTCGCCTTCCGCAAGAACCAGGGCCTGCGCATCGACCACATCCTGGTGAGCGAGGCGCTCAGGCCGGAAGTGAAGGCCTGCGTGATCGACAAGCTGCCGCGCAAGGCCGAACGGCCGAGCGACCATGCGCCGGTCATCGTCGAGCTGGGCTGAGTTTCCTGACAAGCTGACGAAAGTCTTCCCCGGGTTTGTTCTTGTTGTCCGCGGCGGACGCTCGCGCGCATAGTCGCGCCCGCATTCCGCGCTTCCGGCAGTACTGACAACCGACAGACTCCAGAGGAGACAGACTGTGAAGCTTTCGATGCGTACCGTGCTCGCGTTCGCGGGCGCCGCCGCGCTGTGCCTGGCCGGCGCGGCGCTGGCCACCAACTACTCCCTGTGGATCAACGGCCGCACCGGCGGCGGCGTGATCGGCAACTACGCGGACTTCAGCTACTGGGGCCCGGCCACCACCGAAGCAGGCATCAACAAGAAGGCCGTCAACTGGGACGGCCGCAGCCGCATCTCCGACCAGAACCACCTCGTGCGCAATGCGCTCGACTGCTATTGCACCGGACCCAACTGGTGCTACGTGGCCGTGCACAGCGCGGGCAACATGATGATCGGCTATGCGCTGTCGATGTATGGCGGCACCACGCGCAGCAAGAAGAACCCGGTGCCCGACAGCACCGGTGTATGCAGCAACAGCAGCGACGGCGGCACGCAGGTCGGCTGGAACATCAAGTGGGTCGACGTGGCCGGCGGCGCCGCCGGCGGCAGCGAGCTGGCCGACCTGGGCGACTGGGCGGTGTCCGAGCCGCTCGTCTCCGATCTCAAGACGGCCACCGCGCGGGCCATGTACGACCACAACAACACCCGCTCGAAGTGGTTCTACATGTATGCCGGTGCCAAGGGCACGGTGTATTCGGGCGCCCTGCCCGGCCAGGACGACGAGGCCGTCGCCTACCACTCCAGCGGCGGCGTTTCGGGCAGCTCGGGCGGCAGCTACTGCAACCCGTCCGACTGGCTGTGCAACGACCTCACCCTGGGCACTGCCGCCAACCAGGGCGGGCGCGCCAAGTGGAGCTACCACTCGGTGATGTTCCGCGACGACTCGGAGACCTACAACCACTATGCCAACGGCAACTGGGGCGGCATCGTGTCCAAGGTGCGCGCCGACATGGTGGCCAACGCCCGCTAGCGACGGCGCCTGCGCATGAACCAGCGCAAGGCCGCCGTGGTGGCCGCAGCCCTGGCGGCACTGCTGCTGGCGTGGCGCCTGCTGCCGGCGCAGGACACCGCGCTGCCGGCGGCGAACCCTCCGCAAGCCACCACGGCCACCGCGCAGCAGCCCGCGGCCGCGGCTTCGGCGGCGCCAGCTGCCGCGCCGTTGAGCGCCGCCGGCCAGCAGGCCCGGCAGGCGCAGCTGGCGCTGTGGCAGCAGCGCCTCGCGCGCGCCGAGCAGGTGCTCGAAAGCTACCGGGCGTCGACGCGCTACCCCTACGAGTCGCGGCCGATCACCGAGCACCCGGACCAGGTGCGCCCGTTCGAGCCGATCGCCGAAGACCTGGCGCTGCGTACGCCCGGCCGCGAGCCGGCCAAGGGCGTGCGCATCAAGACCACGCAGGAGCGCGTGTTCGCCAGCGGCCAGGAATCGATCCGCTTCACGGTGGCCGCCTACGACGATGACGGCAAGTCGCTGCCGCTGCTGGTGACGCGGGCCACCGCCTTCGACGTGCCGGACCCGCGACAGGTCACCGGCCGCCCGCAGGTGCCGGTGGCGTTCAACGACGCCGGGCTGGAGCCCGACGCGCAGGCCGGCGACGGCGTGCAGAGCGCGCGGCTGCAGCCGGCCACGCAGGGCTTTGCCGACTATGCCGGCACGATCCGTGTGCAGGTCTATCTCAACCAGAACGGCAAGCTGGGCAATGTGTATTTCGACGTGGTGTACAGCCCGCAGGTGCCGGCCGAATGGGCCGGCGTGCGCGAAACGCTGAACAACGGCTCGCTCGACTTCCTGCTGAAGGCGCGCGTGGCGGTGGCCGGCCGCTACGTGGTGAGCGCCCGCGTCGACGACGCGCAGGGCCGCCCTTTCGCGCTGCTGAGCTTCAACGACGAGGTGGGCACGGGTGACCAGGAGTTCCGCCTGCGGCTGTTCGGCAAGCTGGTGCGTGACGGCGAGCCGGCCTTCCCGCTGCGGCTGCGCGACGTGGAGGGTTTCCTGCTGCTGCCGGACCGCTTTCCCGACCGCTCGATGATGCGACGGCTGGCCGGCACGGTGCACACCAGCGCAAGCTATGCGCTCACGGTGTTCTCGGATGCCGAGTGGACCAGCGAGGAACGCGAGCGATACCTGGCGGAGTACGCGCGCGACACGAACGAAGCGCGCGAGCAGGTCGAGCGGCTGCAGCGCTGAAGGCCCTGCCGAAACCGCTCAGCCCGTGCGCGACGTCAGTCGTCCAGCCCCAGCTCCTGGATCTTGCGGGTGATGGTGTTGCGCCCGATGCCGAGCTTCTGCGCGGCCTCGATGCGGCGACCCCGCGTGATGTCGAGCGCGGCATGGATGAGCTGCGCCTCGAACTTGCGCGTGAGGTTGTCCCACACCTCGGGCTGGCCGCTTTCGAGCATGGTGCGCGCCTCGCGGTCGAGGTCGGCCAGCCAGTGGCCGATCGATTCGACCCGAGGCGCCGCCGGCGCGGCCGCGACCAGCGCCTCGGCCGATACCGGCATGGCCTGCACCGCCGAGGGCGAGGCGACAGCCGCGGCGGGCAGCTCCACCTGCACCGGCGGCTTGGGCGACAGCGTGGCATCGCCCAGCAGCTCTGGCGGCAGGTCCTTCGACTCGATCACCTGTGCCGGCGCCATCACGGTGAGCCAGTGGCAGATGTTCTCGAGCTGGCGCACGTTGCCCGGGAAGTCGAAGTTGGCCAGGCGGTTCAAGGCCACCTCGGAGATGCGCTTGGCCTCGACGCCCAACTCCTTGGCGCTCTTCTGCAGGAAGTAGCGCGCCAGCGTGGGCACGTCTTCGCGCCGCTCGCGCAGCGGCGGCAGGCGCAGCCGGATCACGTTGAGGCGGTGGAACAGGTCTTCGCGGAAGCCGCCGATCTTGACCCGCTCCTCGAGGTTCTGGTGCGTGGCCGCGATGACCCGCACATTGCTCTTGAGCGGGTGGTGGCCGCCCACGCGGTAGAACTGGCCGTCGGAAAGCACGCGCAGCAGCCTCGTCTGCAGGTCGAACGGCATGTCGCCGATCTCGTCGAGGAACAGGGTGCCGCCGTCGGCCTGCTCGAAGCGGCCGCGCCGCATGGTCTGCGCACCGGTGAAGGCGCCGCGCTCGTGGCCGAAGAGCTCGCTCTCGAGCAGGTCCTTCGGAATGGCCGCGGTGTTGATGGCCACGAACGGCCCGGTGCCGCGCGGGCTGTGCTTGTGCAGCGCGCGCGCCACCAGCTCCTTGCCCGAGCCCGACTCACCGGTGATGAGCACGGTGACGTTGCTCTGCGAAAGCCGGCCGATGGCGCGGAAGACGTCCTGCATGGCGGGCGCCTGGCCGAGCATCTCGGGCATCTGCGCCTGCGACACGTCGCGCACTTCCTCGCGCACGCTTTCGTCGACCGCGCGGCGGATCAGCTCCACCGCCTTGGGCAGGTCGAAGGGCTTGGGCAGGTATTCGAAGGCACCGCCCTGGAAGGCCGACACCGCGCTGTCGAGGTCGGAGTAGGCGGTCATGATGATGACCGGCAGCCCCGGGTGGCGCTCCTTGACCTTGGTCAGCAGGTCGATGCCCGAGCCGCCTGGCATGCGGATGTCGGACACCAGCACCTGGGGCTCGTCTTCCTCGAGGGCGGCGAGCACGTCGCGCGGGTTGGTGAAGCTGCGCACCGGGAAGTCTTCGCGCGCAAGCGCCTTCTCCAGCACGAAGCGGATGGATTGGTCGTCGTCAACGATCCAGATGGGTTTCATGCCTGCCCTAAGCTCACTCGGCCTCTTGTTCTTCGGCCGGCGACCCGACTCGGATCAGGGCAGCGGCACCAGAATCTTGAAGATGGTACGCCCGGGTTCGCTCTCGCATTCGATCGTGCCCTGATGCTGCTGCACGAAGGTTTGCGCCAGCGTGAGCCCCAGACCCGACCCGCCATCGCGACCCGACACGAGCGGGTAGAAGATGCGATCACGGATCGACTCGGGGACTCCCGGGCCGTTGTCCTCGATATGCAATTCCAGTGCCAGACGGAAGCGCTGCTTGCCCAGGGTGACCTGCCGCGCGACGCGGCTGCGCAGCGTGATGTTGGCGTCGCCGGCGGCGATGCGCTCGTGCAGCGCCTGCGCCGCGTTGTGGGCGATGTTGAGCACCGCCTGGATGAGCTGCTCGCGGTCGCCGCGGAACTCGGGGATCGAGGTGTCGTAGTCGCGCTGCACCCTCAGCCCCCGCGGGAACTCCGCCAGGATCAGCGAGCGAACCCTTTCGCACACCTCGTGGATGTTCACGTCGCTCACCACGTGGGGCCTGCGGTGCGGCGCCAGCAGGCGGTCGACCAGCGCCTGCAGCCGGTCGGCCTCATGGATGATGACCTGCGTGTATTCGGCCAGCCCCTTCGACTCGACCTCCATCTGCAGCAGCTGCGCCGCGCCGCGGATGCCGCCCAGCGGGTTCTTGATCTCGTGGGCGAGGTTGCGGATGAGTTCCTTGTTGGCCTGGGCCTGGCCGAGCGCGCGCTCCTCGCGGTCCTGCCGGGTCTGCTGCTCGATCTCGACCAGCTCCACCACGGTGAGCTCGCCGCTCTGGTCCATCTGGTTGACGATCACATGGACCGGCAGAGGCTCCGGATGCAGGCCGGGCTGGCGCTTGAGCTGGGCCTCGAAGCGGCTGGTGGCGAAGTCGTTGCGCGCCACGGCCGCCACCGTGTCGCGCACGGTGTCGGCATCGGTGAACCAGTCGAACAGCGAGCCACGCAGGACGGCGCGGCGCGACAGGCCGAGCACATGCTCGAAGGCGGCATTGGCGAACAGGCACTGCCCGTCGGGCCGCACGATCGCCACCATGGTGGCCAGGTGGTCCAGCGCTTCGAACCGCGAACCGGCCGCGGTGGCGCTGCCAGAGGCGGGAGCGGCGGCCGCTGGGGCCGCCGCTGCTGCTGCGGGCCGGTTGCCTGAGGCGCGAGCGTTCACTACGGCAACTTGGCTATTTCGCGCTTGATGGCCGCGATGTCGGCTTCCTTGCGGGCGATCGAGGCCTTCAGCTCCGCGGTACGGTCGGCGTACTTCTGGTAGTTCTTCTCGTCGCCGCGGCGCTCGGGCTCGCCGTTGTTGTATTCCTTCTGCAGCGCTGCGAGGGCTTCCTCTTCCTTGCGCAGCTCGGCCTCGAGGATGCGGCGCGCATCGCTGTCGCGCGCACGCTGGTCGGCCGGGTCGACCCGGTTGCCCGGCGAACCGCCGGCGGACGGCGCGGCGGCAGCGGGCGCCCGCTTGGGCGACTGCACGACGGTGACGTTGCCGCCTTCGACCGGCTTGCAGCCCTTGGCATCGGCCTCCTTGGCCGTGATGGAGTTGGTGAAGTTGTTGCCGGGGCAGCGGTACACGGTGCTGCCCTGCGCATGGGCCACGCCGAGGGCGCTGCACAGCAGGAACGACAACAGCAGATTCGAATGCAGACTCATCGGGTGGGATCTCCTGCCTGCATCAACGTTTGCCGGTGAGGCAGCGCTGACTGCGAGGCGCCGGGCAGTATGGCTGAAATCACAGGTAGGGGCAAAACAGGAACAACCCCCGCGCAACACGCCAAATGAAAAAGAAAAAGGGCGGCTTGCGCCGCCCTCTTCGACTCGCCGGAACCTCGCGGGTTCAGGCCGAGTAGTACATGTCGAACTCGACCGGATGCGTGGTCATGCGGAAACGCGTGACTTCCTGCATCTTCAGCTCGATGTAGGCATCGATGTACGCATCGGTGAACACGCCGCCCTTGGTCAGGAAGGCACGGTCCTTGTCGAGGTAGTCGAGGGCCTGGTCGAGGCTGTGGCAGACGGTCGGGATCTTCGCGTCCTCTTCCGGCGGCAGGTGGTACAGGTCCTTGGTGGCGGCTTCGCCCGGATGGATCTTGTTTTCCACGCCGTCGAGGCCGGCCATCAGCATGGCCGAGAAGCCCAGGTACGGGTTGCACAGGGGATCGGGGAAGCGCGCTTCGATGCGGCGACCCTTCGGGTTGGCCACGTACGGGATGCGGATCGAGGCCGAGCGGTTGCGCGAGCTGTAGGCCAGCTTCACCGGGGCTTCGAAGCCGGGCACCAGGCGCTTGTACGAGTTCGTGCCGGGGTTGGTGATGGCGTTCAGCGCGCGGGCGTGCTTGATGATGCCGCCGATGTAGAACAGCGCGAACTCCGACAGGCCCGCATAGCCGTCACCGGCGAACAGGTTCTTGCCGTCCTTCCAGACCGACTGGTGCACGTGCATGCCGGAGCCGTTGTCGCCGACGATGGGCTTGGGCATGAAGGTCGCGGTCTTGCCGTAGGCATGCGCCACGTTCTGGATCACGTACTTCTGCAGCTGCAGCCAGTCGGCGCGCTGGACCAGCGTGCTGAACTTCGTGCCGATTTCCATCTGGCCGGCGTTGGCCACTTCGTGGTGATGCACTTCGACCGGGATGCCCATCGACTCGAGGATCAGGCACATCTCGGAACGCAGGTCCTGGCCGGAATCGACCGGCGGCACCGGGAAGTAGCCCCCCTTCACGCCAGGGCGGTAGCCGGAGTTGCCGTGCTCATATTCCTTGCCGGTGTTCCAGGCGGCTTCCTCGGACTCGATCTTGGAGAACGAGCCGGACATGTCGACGTTCCAGCGCACGCTGTCGAACACGAAGAACTCGGGTTCCGGGCCGAAGTAGGCGGCGTCGCCCAGGCCGGAAGCCTTCATGTAGGCCTCGGCGCGCTTGGCCAGCGAACGGGGGTCGCGCTCGTAGGGCTTGCCGTCGCCCGGCTCGATCACGTCGCAGGTGAGGATCAGCGTGGGCTCTTCGAAGAAGGGGTCGATGTTGGCGGTGTTCGGGTCCGGCATCAGCAGCATGTCGGACGCTTCGATGCCCTTCCAGCCGGCGATGGACGAACCGTCGAACGCGTGGCCGGACGTGAACTTGTCTTCGTCGAAATGCGAAACAGGCACGGACACGTGCTGCTCTTTGCCACGGGTATCGGTGAAGCGGAAGTCGACGAACTTGACTTCGTTGTCCTTCACCAGCTTCATCACGTCGGCGACGGTCTTGGCTGCCATCAAGTGCTCCTAGCGGGCTGGTTGGTGTGATTGGTTCGGCCCGAGGAACGCGAGGGATGACCCCGCCGGGCGCACGGGAATGTAGCAGAAAGCATGCCATTGACGACCCACCGCACGGGGCTCGACGCACCGCTGCCGCGGGGCCGTGCACGGCGTCGGTGAGTATTGGATGGGCTCCAGCGCTTTTCAAGGAAAAGCGCACCAGTAGAGCGCAAAGAAGCGCCCCACTTCGGGGCGCTTAGGGGTCGACCTAACGCACCAATTCGGGGCCCAGTTGGGCACCATGCTGGCGCAGGCCGTCCAGCAGCATCGCGTAGGCCGGCACCAGCCGGTCGGCAGCACCCTTGACGCCCAGCTCGATGTGGCGGCCGTACTGCGGGTGGTCCACGCTCGGCAGGCTGAACACCTTGATGCCCGGATGCCCGGCTTCTACGGCTTCCATGAGGGGAGTGAGGCTCGCCTCCATGCCGCCGAAGACGATGACGGAACGTTCGGCCTCCCGGAGCTGGCCCTGCAGATGGGCGTAATGGGTATCGAGCACCCAGGCGACCATCGGCCAGGCCATCACCGGGAAGCCGGGCACGAAGTGCACGTCGCCCACGCTGAAGCCGGCGATCTTGTTGTACGGGTTGGGAATGATGCGGGCGCCCTCGGGGAAGACACCCATGTTCAGGCGATGCACGTTGTCCGGCCGGTCCGGCTCGTAAGGCAGCCCCTGCTCGGCGGCCACGTCGCGCATGCGCTCCAGGATGAGCTCGCGCGCCTGCGGGTGCAGGGCCAGCGGCACGCCCAGCGCTCGCGCTGCGCACTGCCGGGTGTGGTCGTCGGGCGTGGCGCCGATGCCGCCGCAGGAGAACACCACGTCGCCGCTGGCGAAGGCGTGCTGCAGGTCGGCGGTGATGCGACCGGGCTCGTCGCCCACGTAGCGCACCCACGAGAGCCGCAGGCCGCGCTCGCCCAGGAGCTCGATCACCTTGGGCAGGTGCTTGTCCTGGCGCTTGCCGGAGAGGATCTCGTCGCCAATGATGACGAGGCCGAAGTTCTTCATCGGTCAGGCGGGCGGCAGCGGGTTGAGTGCCGGCTCGGCGGGCAGCTCGGGCAACGGCGCGGGCTGGCCGGCAGGCGCGGCCGCGACGTCATGCACCGCGCGCCAGGCCTGCAGCGCGGCCAGGCAGTAGTGGGTGAACCACAGCGAGGCAAAGGCGAACACCAGGGTGTACAGCCAGATCGCCACAAAGATGAGGAAAGGCGCCAGCACGATGGTCATGGCGCCGAAGGCCCAGATCAGCGACGGCGCCGCGCCCAGGTAGCCGGTGACGATGCCGATGCCCAGCAGCGGCCAGCGGTGCTCGCGCATCACGGCCCGTCGCTCGTCGCGGGTGGCGTGGTCGGCCATCGCGTCGAACGACATCACCCGGTAGGTGAGCCACCCCCAGATGACCGGCGGCAGGACCAGCACCAGCGGCGGCACCAGCCACAGCGGCATGCTCGCCAGCAGCGCCACCATCGCCAGCAAGGTGGTGCCCACCGAGAACAGCACGCTGCTCCACAGGGGCTCGCCGTGCCGGCGCTCCAGCGCCGGGAATCGGCGGTTGGCCACGAGGTTGACGATGGCCGGCGTCATGAGCAGCGCCACCAGCAGCAGCGACAGCATCACCAGCGTGGGCACCGCCAGGGCCAGCACGATGAGCGGCGCGATCACGGTACGGAAGCCGCCCAGCCCGACTGCTTCCATCCAGCCGAGGGCTGCCTCGACCAGCGCCCAGCTCTCGAGCTGAGCACGCACCGCCACCAGGGCGTCTTCCCAGAAGAAGTAGCCCAGCACCCCCGCCGAGACGCCGATGATCGCCAGCGGCAGCAGCGACAGGAGGATGACCCGGGGGTGGAAACAATAGGCGCAGGCGCGCCAGAACGCATCGAGTAGCAGGTTCATGCGGCGAGGATAACGGCGCTAGACCAATCCGTTGCGGATGGCGTAGACGGTGAGTTCCGAGTTGTTGGACAGCCCCAGCTTTTCCAGCACGCGCGCGCGGTACACGCTCACCGTCTTGGGACTCAGGGTCAGCTCCTCGGCGATGTCGGACAGGCGCTTGCCCGAGGCGATCATCACCAGCGTCTGCAGTTCGCGGTCCGAGAGCTTCTCGTGGGCCACCTCGGGCGCCGGCTGGGTGAGGCTTTCCACCAGCATCTGCGCCATCTCGGGCGTGACGTACTTGCGGCCCTGCGCCACGGTGCGCACCGCCGCGACGATCTGGCCCGGCTCGCCGCCCTTGTTGACGTAACCGAAGGCGCCGGCCCGCATGGCGCGCAGGGCGTACTGGTCTTCGGGGTACATCGACACCACCAGCACGCGCACCGGGGAGTTCTCCTCCTTGAGCACGTGCAGCACGTCGAGCCCGCTGCGGCCGGGCAGGTTGATGTCGAGCACCAGCACGTCGCAGCCCTTGCCGGCGCGCATCAGCGTGCGCAGCTCGCCGTAGTCGCCGGCCTCGCCTACCACCTCGATGTCCGAGGCATCGGACAAGGTGTCGCGGATGCCGCGGCGGATGAGGGCATGGTCGTCGCAGAGGATCACTTTGATCATAGGGTTCCCCAGGAGGTGGGGTCGTTCCAGTCGTCGTCGGTGACGTCGTCGTGGATGTCCAGCGGTATGGGCTTGCTGGGCGTGCCGGGCAGCGGCACCGACAGGATCAGGGTGGTGCCGCCGGGCCCGCTGCTGAGGTCGACCCAGCCGCCCACGGTGGCGGCCCGCTCGTGCAGGCCGCGGATGCCGAACGAACGGGCCTTGGCCAGGTCCACGGCCGACAGCCCCCGGCCGTTGTCGCTCACTTCGAGCGAGAGCACGCCGCCGGCCACCGCCAGGTCGACCTGCACCTTGCTCGCCTGCGCATGCTTGCTCACGTTGGTGAGCGCTTCCTGGGCGGTGCGGTAGGCCACCAGGGCCACGCCGGCCGGCCACTGCGGCGAATCGCCGCCCACGCCCAGGTTCGAGAAGGTGGTGGCGATGCCGCTTCGCTTCTCGAAGCGCTGCGTCATCCACTGCAGGGCCGCCACCAGGCCTTGCTCGAGGATGGCCGGGCGCAGGTTGTGCATGATGCGCTGGCTCGCCTCGATGGCATGGGTCACCGTTTCGAGCGCCTGCTGGGCCCGCTCGACCACCACCGGGTTCTGGGCATGCCGCGCGATCCAGGCCAGGTCGAACTTCACCGCGGTGAGCGAGCCGCCGACGTCGTCATGGATCTCCCGGGCAATGGCGGCGCGCTCGGCCTCCACGCTGGTCTGGAGGTGATGGGTGAGCTCGCGCAGGCGCTCCTGGGAGCGGCCGAGTTCGTGGTCGGCCTGCAGCTTGGCCCGTAGCGCCTCGGTGGCCTCGATGGCATGCAGCATGGCCGGCACCAGCCGCGTGAGGTTGTTCTTCAGCAGGTAGTCCGACGCGCCATTGCGCATGGCGGCCACCGCCACGTCCTCGCCGATCTCGCCCGACACCAGGATGAACGGCACCAGCGAACCCATCGACTTGAGGATGTCCAGCGCCACCAGGCCCGAAAACCCGGGCAGGTTGTAGTCGGACAGGATGACGTCCCAGGGCTGCTTGAGCGCCTGGCGGTATTCGGCCTCGGACTCGACCCGGCGCGCGTCGGCGTCGATGCCGCCCCGCACCAGGTGGGCCAGCATGAGCTGGTGGTCCAGCTCGGAATCCTCCAGGTGCAGCACACGCAGACGGCGCGTCTGGTGCGACGGGATGGGATTGGGCGGCGTCATAGGCCGATCTTATGAAGTTGTTGGCTGCGCAAATCAACCCCAAACAGTGAAATTGGACCGGCTTTACCTGCGTCATCGCCTCAATACGGGCAGGTTCCGTGCCGAAAAATTCTAGCAACCGATGCCGCGGGACGGCCCGCCGTGGCCGGCCCTCCCGAAGCCGCGATTCTGAAGCGCTCAGACCGACCCACTTTTGCTGCCATTGCTGGAGCGACCGACGATGCTGACCCCCGAAGCGATGCCAGACGATCCCCCCGGCGGAACGATTCCGCTGCTGATGGCCGCCGACCTGCAGGACCACCTGATGGTGGCCAGCAACGACCTCGATCGTCTGCAGCGCCTGTTGTCGGACACCTGCGATGCGCTGATGCAGCGCTTCTACGGTGCCTCGGCCGAACTGACGCGGGCCATGGATGCCAACGGCGGCGCGGTGGACGGCGCCGCGGTTGCGGCGGCCATGCAGGAGCTGGGGGCCGCAGTGACCGCACTGCAGTTCCAGGACATGGCGTCCCAGCTCATCAACCACACCCACCGGCGGCTGCGCAATTGCGCGGACCAGCTGGCCCGCGACGCGATGGGCGACGACGAGGACGGCGCGGCCGTGGTGGAAGAGGCCCCGCTGCGGCCCAACCCGGTGACCCAGGACGAGATGGACGCGGGCTCGATAGAGCTGTTCTAAAGAAACCGCCTCGTCAACCGATATCGCATTCGATTTCCCTTACGGATTCTTCTCGGAGAGCAACATGCATTCAATCCTCGCCGTGGACGACTCGGCTTCCATGCGCCAGATGGTCAGCTTCACGCTCAAGAGCGCGGGCTACAACGTGGTGGAGGCGGTGGACGGCCAGGATGCCTGGGAAAAGGCGGGCGGCCGCCAGTTCGACCTGGTGCTCACCGACCAGAACATGCCCCGCATGGACGGCATCAGCCTGACCAAGAAGCTGCGCGACAACCCGCAGTTCAAGGCCACGCCCATCCTCATCCTGACCACCGAGTCCAGTGACCAGATGAAGCAGGCCGGCCGCTCCGCCGGCGCCACCGGCTGGCTGGTGAAGCCGTTCGACCCGGTGAAGCTGATCGAGGTCATCAAGAAAGTCATCAAGTAACCGTTCGCCCCAGACGACCACAACGACAAGGAGCGCGCCATGGGCGAGATGACTTCCGAAGGTTCCAACCTCGGCGCAGGCATCGACCTGAGCCAGTTCTATCAAGTCTTCTTCGAAGAGGCCGGCGAGAACCTCGAGCGCATGGAGCAGCTGCTGCTCGAGCTCGACATCGAGGCGGCCGACGACGAGGAACTCAACGCGATCTTCCGCTGCGCGCATTCCATCAAGGGCGGCGCCGCCACGTTCGGCTTTTCCGACGTGGCCGAGCTCACCCACCAGATGGAGACGCTGCTGGACAAGCTGCGCCGCCACGAACTCGAGCCCACCTCGCAGATGGTGGACGTGCTGCTGGCCTCCGGCGACGCGCTGAAGGCGCAGCTGGCCCGCCACCAGGGCTCGGGCAGCGAGATCATCGACACCACCGACCTGCTGGCCAACATCCGCGCGCTGGTGGCCGGCGAGACGCCGGCGGCCGTGGTGTCCACGCCGACCATCGTGCACAACAGCCGCGAGCAGGAGCTCGAGGCGGCCGCCGATGCGCACGCCGCGAAGATCGCCGGCAAGTACGTGCTCGAACTCACCATCGGCCCGCTGGAAAGCCCGGCACCGGCCGACAGCGTGGTCGAGCTGTTCAAGGAGATCGTCGACCTCGGCACCATCGAGGCGGTGGACGGCGGCATGATGCAGGACGGCCTGCGCCGCTTCAAGGTCATCACCGCCAGCTCCGAGGCCGAGCTGCTCGACCTGTTCGGCTTCCACGTCGGCCGCGAGCATGTGAAGTTCCTGCCGTGGGGCGGCGAGAACGTCGCGCCAGGCTACGGCTTCTTCAAGGACAACCCCGGCGCGCCGCACGACCATGAGCCCGATCCGGGCTACGGCTTCTTCGAGGACGCGCCCGGCGCACCGGCCGGCGACGCCGCCACCGAACGCCTGGATGCCGCGCCGGTCGAGCAGAAGCCCGCCGCTCCCGCGGCCGCCAAGCCGGCGGCCAAGGCCGAAGCCAAGGCGCCGGCCGCCTCGCTCGAATCGGCCACGCTGCGCGTGTCGGTCGAGAAGGTGGACCAGCTCATCAACCTGGTCGGCGAACTCGTCATCAACCAGGCCATGCTGGCCCAGAACAGCCGCGACCTGGACCCCCAGGCGCACCAGCAGCTGATGGCCGGCCTGGGCGACCTGGAGCGCAACACGCGCGACCTCCAGGAAGCGGTGATGTCGATCCGCATGATCCCGATGTCCACCGTGTTCAACCGCTTCCCGCGCATGCTGCGCGACCTGGCTTCCAAGCTGGGCAAGAAGGTCGAACTGGTGACGCAGGGCGAAGCCACCGAGCTGGACAAGGGCCTGGTCGAGAAGATCACCGACCCGCTGACCCACCTGGTGCGCAACTCCTGCGACCACGGCATCGAGCTGCCGGCCGACCGCCTGGCCAAGGGCAAGAGCGAGACCGGCACCATCACGCTGTCGGCCTCGCACCAGGGCGGCAGCATCGTCATCGAGGTGCGCGACGACGGCCGCGGCCTGTCGCGCGAGAAGCTGCTCAAGAAGGCGCGCGAGCGCGGCCTGCATGCGCCGGACTCGTTCACCGACCAGGAAGTCTGGGGCCTCATCTTCGAACCCGGCTTCTCCACCGCCGAGCAGGTGACCGACGTGTCCGGCCGCGGCGTGGGCATGGACGTGGTGAAGAAGAACATCACGGCCCTGGGCGGCACGGTCGAGATCGACTCGGCCGAAGGCTACGGCATGCGCGTGGCCGTGAGGCTGCCGCTCACGCTGGCCATCATGGACGGCATGAGCGTGGGCGTCGGCGAGGAGGTCTACATCCTGCCGCTGTCCTCGGTGGTCGAGAGCTTCCAGGTGCAGCCCAACATGATCAAGACCATCGGCGGCTCCGGCCGCGTGGTCGAGGTGCGCCAGGAATACATGCCGGTGGTCGAACTCGAACGCGTGTTCGACGTGCCGCGCTTCGACTTCGAGCATGTGAGCTCGATCATGGTGGTGGTGGAGGCCGAAGGCGGCCGCATCGCGATGCTGGTGGACGAGCTGCTCGGCCAGCAGCAGGTGGTGGTGAAGAACCTCGAAGCCAACTACCGCAAGGTCAACGACGTGTCGGGCGCCACCATCATGGGCGACGGCCGCGTGGCCCTGATCCTCGACGTGGGCAGCCTCGTGCGCCGCTCGCGTCACTGAACCGACTGAAGAAGGAGAGATGCCATGGGCATGATGGAAAAACTCGACACCGCAGAGAAGGTGCAGACGCTCGCCCGCGAGTACCTCACCTTCCGCCTGGGCGCCGAAGAGTACGGCATCGACATCCTGAAGGTGCAGGAAATCCGCGGCTACGAGCAGCCCACCCGCATCGCCAATGCGCCGGGCTTCCTCAAGGGCGTGGTCAACCTGCGCGGCACCATCGTGCCGATCGTGGACCTGCGCCTGCGCTTCCATTGCGAAAGCGCCGAATACAACGGCTTCACCGTCTCGATCATCCTGCACATCGGCAACCGCACCATCGGCGCGGTGGTCGACTCGGTGAGCGACGTGCTGGAGATCCCTGCCGAGGCGGTGAAGCCCGCGCCGGAGATGAAGTCCGCCGTCGATTCGGGCTACATCCAGGGCCTGGCCCAGATGGGCGAGCGCATGGTGATCCTGCTCGACATCGAAGGCATGTTGCTGAGCGAAGACATGGGCCTGGTCGGCTGAGCGCCGCCCGTCCCCTTCCCGATCCAAGGAGCGGTACCCCATGCAACTCAAGAACATGAAGCTGGGGCTGCGCCTCGGCTTCGGCTTCGCGGCCGTGCTGATGCTGATGATCGGCATGGCCGCCGTCGGCGCGATCCGTCTGAACGAGATCGTCTTCCTCAACACCAAGCTCAACGCCGACTCGGACCGGCAGACGCTGGCGCTGCAGTGGAAGGGCGAGACCCGCCTGAACCTCATGCGCACCATGGCCATCGGCAAGTCCGGCAACCAGGCCGAACTCACCGCCTACCTGCAACCGCAGATGAAGGACACCTCGGCGCAGATCACCGAGCTGCAGAAGAAGCTCGAGTCGATGGTGACGAGCGAGTCCGAGAAGAAGCTGATGGAGACGATCGCCGAGCGCCGCAAGGCCTACGTCGGCATCCGCAACAGCATCTTCGACGCCTTCAAGGCCGGCGACAGCGCCGGTGCGCAGGCCCGGCTCGACAGCGAGCTCGCCCCTGCTTCCGACGCCTACCTCGCCGCCATCACGGCGCTGGCCGACTACCTGGGCAACGAACTCGCGACGGACAGCCCACTCCTGGAGGCCAAGGCCAGCCAGGGCCGCTTCCTGCTCCTGGGCCTCGCAATGGCCGCGCTGCTGGTGGGCGGCGTGCTCGCCTGGCTGATCACCCGCTCGGTCACGCAGCCGCTGGCCCGCGCCATCGACGCCACCCGCAGCGTGGCGCAAGGCGACCTGTCGCAACCCATCAACAACGACCGGCGCGACGAAGTCGGTCAGCTCCTGCAGACCCTGGCCGACATGCAGAACAGCCTGCGCCAGATGGTCTCCGGCATCCGCCAGACCACGGAGAGCATCACCACCGCCAGCACCGAGATCGCGGCCGGCAACCAGGACCTTTCCGGCCGCACCGAGCAGACGGCCAGCAGCCTGCAGCAGACCGCCAGCTCGATGGAGCAGCTCACCGGCACGGTGAAGCAGACCGCCGACTCGGCCCGCACCGCCAACCAGCTGGTCAGCTCGGCCTCGGCCTCTGCCGCCAAGGGCGGCGAGGTGGTGTCCGAAGTGGTGGCCACGATGGACGAGATCACGGCTTCCAGCAGGAAGATCGCCGACATCATCGGCGTGATCGACGGCATCGCCTTCCAGACCAACATCCTGGCGCTCAACGCCGCGGTGGAAGCCGCCCGCGCCGGCGAACAGGGCCGCGGCTTCGCGGTGGTGGCCGGCGAAGTGCGCAGCCTCGCGCAGCGCAGCGCCGAAGCCGCCAAGGAGATCAAGAGCCTGATCGGCGCCTCGGTCGAGCGTGTCGAAACCGGCTCGAAGCTGGTGCAGGACGCCGGCAGCACCATGGCCGAGATCGTGGCCAGCGTGAAGCGGGTCAACGACATCATCGGCGAGATCACCGCAGCTGCCTCCGAACAGAGCGATGGCATCGGGCAGGTCAACACCGCGGTCACCCAGCTCGACCAGATGACCCAGCAGAACGCCGCGCTGGTGGAAGAAAGCGCGGCGGCGGCCGAGTCGCTCAAGGGCCAGGCCTACAAGCTGGCCGACGTGGTGGGCCGCTTCAGGCTGTCCACCGAGGCCACTTGGCATGCGCGCTTCCAGGCGCAGGCGCAGGCACAGGCGAAGGTCGAGCCGGCCAAGGCCCCGCCCAAGCCGGCCGCAGCTGAAGTCAAGCCCACGGCTCTCGCAGCCTCCCCGGCTGCCGCCCCGGTCGCAGCGCCCCTTGCCGCACCCATGGTCAGCGTGCCGGCCGCGGCCGGCGACGACTGGGAAACCTTCTGATCCATCACACGAACAACCAGAACAGCACCGAGGAACACATGAACTTCATCAGCCTGATGCGCAACTTCACGATCCGCATGCGGATGCTCGGCGCCATTGCCGTGGTGCTCGTGCTGCTGGCCCTGGTGGGCGGTGCGGGGCTGATGGGCCTGTACCGCACCGAACGGCTGAGCGAGGACTTCACCTCGGGCACCTACATGGCCACCATGCGCATGGGAGCGCTGCGCACCGCGATCGCCGAGGTCCAGCGCAACGAGAAGGACCTCGTCATCAGTTACGAGAAGCCGGAAGAGGTGGCGCGCCACAAGGTCACCTGGATCAAGGCGCAGGACCAGGTGGCGACCGCGGCGAAGGCCCTCGCCGAGAGCCAGCATGGCGACGGCGCGGCGCTGGTGCAGGAAATCGCCGCGCTGATGGTCACCCATGCCAAGGAAGCCACCCCGGTGATCGCCCAGCTCGAGGCGAGCGCCTACGACACCGCCACCGTCGCCAACCGCATGCTGGGCCGCGCCAAGGGCTCGATGGACCAGGCCGAGGCCAAGCTCGCCGAACTGGGTGCCAGGCTCGAAGCCGACGCCAAGGCCGCGGGCCAGGCCCGCGTCACTGCGGTCAACCAGACCGTCTGGCTGTTCGGCGCGGTGGTCGTGGCTGCGATCGCGATCGTGATCCCGCTCACGCTGCTGAACATGGTGTCGATCTGCCGGCCGATGGAAGAGGCCCGCGAGCTGACCGCCGCCATCGCCAAGGGCGACCTGACCCAGCACATCCACAGCAAGGGCCGCGACGAGGCCGCGCAGATGCTCGGTGCGCTCGAGGAGATGCAGACCTCGCTGCGCAGCATGGTGAGCCAGGTGCGCCAGAGCACCGACAGCATCACCACCGCCAGCTCGGAGATCGCGGCCGGCAACCAGGACCTCTCTGGCCGCACCGAGCAGGCCGCCAGCAACCTGCAGCAGACCGCCTCTTCGATGGAACAGCTCACCGGCACGGTGAAGCAGACGGCCGACTCGGCCCGCACCGCCAACCAGCTGGTCAGCTCCGCCTCCGCCTCGGCCGCCAAGGGCGGCGACGTGGTGTCGCAGGTGGTGAACACCATGGACGACATCAGCGCCAGCTCGAAGAAGATCGCCGACATCATCGGCGTGATCGACGGCATCGCCTTCCAGACCAACATCCTGGCGCTGAATGCGGCGGTGGAAGCCGCCCGTGCCGGCGAACAGGGCCGCGGCTTCGCAGTCGTGGCCGGCGAAGTGCGCAGCCTGGCGCAGCGCAGCGCCGAGGCCGCCAAGGAGATCAAGAGCCTGATCGGCGCCTCGGTCGAGCGGGTCGAGACCGGCTCGAAGCTGGTGCAGGACGCCGGCAGCACCATGGCCGAGATCGTGGCCAGCGTGAAGCGGGTCAACGACATCATCGGCGAGATCACTGCGGCTGCGTCCGAACAGAGCAACGGCATCGGCCAGGTCAACACCGCCGTCACCCAGCTCGACCAGATGACCCAGCAGAACGCCTCGCTGGTCGAAGAAAGCGCCGCGGCGGCCGAGTCGCTCAAGGACCAGGCCTACAAGCTGGCCGACGTGGTGGGCCGCTTCAAGCTGTCCGGCGAGGTAGCGACGGCCGCACGCGTGCAGCCCCAGCCGCAGCCGCAGCCCCAGGTCCAGTCTCCGTTGAAGGTGGAACCGCCGGTGCAGCGTGCCGCCGCCGTCGAAGCGAAGCCGGCAGCCCCGGTCGAGGTGGCCACCGCCAAGGCGGACGACGACTGGACCTCGTTCTGAGCCGGTCCGGCCGCTTCAGTCTCTCTCCTCAAAAGTACCCACGAGTCCCATGTTCAAGAACCTCGCCTTCAAACAAAAGATCCTGCTGCTGGTCGGCGTGGCCATCGCCGGCCTGCTGACCCTGAGCGCCGTCGCGGTGGTGCAGGTTCGCAACCACATCGGCGACGGCCGGCAGGACCAGCTGGTCATGGCGGTGCAGTCCGCCCACAGCATCGTCGCGGCCTACCAGGCCAAGGCGGCCTCCGGCGCCATGAGCGTGGAAGACGCGCAGAAGGCGGCCAAGGATGCGCTGCGCCTGTCGCGCTACGGTGGCGCCGACGGCAAGGCCGACTACTTCTACATCTGGAACACGGACGGCGCCGGTGTCATGCACCCGATCAAGCCGGAATGGGACGGCCAGGTCATGGTCGGCAAGGTGAAGGACGCCGGCGGCATGGACATCATCCGCGCGATCGTCGATGGCGTGGCCAAGTCCAAGGACGGCAAGGCCTTCGTGCCGACCAACTTCCCGCGTCCCGGCAAGACCGAGCCGGTGCCCAAGCTGCAGTACGTGATGCTGGTGCCGGGCTGGAACTGGATCGTGGGCTCGGGCCTCTACATGGACGACCTCGACGTGGCCATGCGCGAGGCGCTCCTCAGCATCGTGGGCATCGCAGTGGGTCTGCTGCTGGTGATCAGCGGCATCGGCTACGTGGTGGCACGCGGCGTGTTGCGCCAGATCGGCGGCGAGCCTTCCGAAGCGATGGTCGTGATGTCCGAGGTGGCACGCGGCAACCTCGCGGTGGACCTGCACAACCCGCAGCCGGGCAGCCTGCTGGCCGCGCTGTCCGACATGCTCGGCTCGCTGCGCGGCACCGTGGCGCAGGTGCGCCAGAGCACCGACAGCATCACCACCGCCAGCACCGAGATCGCCACCGGCAACCAGGACCTGTCCAGCCGCACCGAGCAGACCGCCAGCAACCTGCAGCAGACCGCCAGCTCGATGGAGCAGCTCACCGGCACGGTGAAGCAGACCGCCGACTCGGCCCGCACCGCCAACCAGCTGGCTTCTTCCGCGTCGGCCTCGGCCGCCAGGGGCGGCGAGGTGGTGGCCCAGGTGGTCGCCACCATGGACGAGATCAATGCCAGCTCGAAGAAGATCGCCGACATCATCGGCGTGATCGACGGCATCGCCTTCCAGACCAACATCCTCGCCCTGAACGCCGCGGTGGAAGCAGCGCGTGCCGGCGAACAGGGCCGCGGCTTCGCGGTGGTGGCCGGCGAGGTGCGCAGCCTCGCTCAGCGCAGCGCCCAGGCCGCCAAGGAGATCAAGTCGCTGATCGGCGCCTCGGTCGAGCGCGTCGAAACCGGCTCGAAGCTGGTGCAGGACGCCGGCAGCACCATGGCCGAGATCGTGGCCGACGTGGCCCGCGTGTCGGACATCATCGGCGAGATCACCGCGGCCGCCTCCGAGCAGAGCGACGGCATCGGCCAGGTCAACACCGCCGTCACCCAGCTCGACCAGATGACCCAGCAGAACGCGGCGCTGGTCGAAGAAAGCGCTGCCGCGGCGGCCTCGCTGCGCGAGCAGGCGCAGAAGCTGGCCGCCGCCGTGGCGGTGTTCCGGCTCGGCCAGGCCGAGCTGCAGGCACAGCAGCAGGCGGGCCTGGCCATCGCCCGCGCGCAGCAATCCAGCAGCACCGGCCTCGCGAAGCCCGCCGCGCCTGCGCCGAAAGCAGCAGCGCCGAAGGCCGCAGCCCCCCTGCCGCGCATCGCGCCGGTGACCGCCCCCGCCCCGCTGCCGCCCGCGGCTTCTGCCAAGGACGACACGGATTGGGAGACTTTCTGAGCCGCCGAGGCGCTTCAGTTCCGAAGCACCGCAACCGATAAACCGTTACAGGGCGGCAGAGTGCTGCGGCCCGGCCAACAGCACCCGTACATCCAGAGAGGTCCACGCCATGAACATGAACGATGCCGCCCACGTCGCCCGCCACGAGTCGTCTCGAGCGCAGGCCGCTGCCACCGTGCCGCAGGCCGGCGTCGCCGGCGAGTTCCTGACCTTTCGACTCGGTGCCGAGGAATACGGCATCGACATCCTGCGGGTGCAGGAAATCCGCTCCTACGAGCAGCCCACCCGCATCGCCAATGCGCCGGCCTTCCTCAAAGGCGTGGTCAACCTGCGCGGCGTGATCGTGCCGATCGTCGACCTGCGGGTGAAGTTCGGCTGCGAAAGCGTCGAGTTCAACAGCTTCACCGTCGTGATCGTGCTCAACGTGAAGGGCCGCGTGCTGGGCGCCGTGGTCGACTCGGTGAGCGACGTGATGGAGCTTTCCGGCGACCTGGTGAAGCCGGCGCCCGACATCAGCGCCGCGGTGGACACGAGCTACATCACCGGCATTGCCAACGTCGGCGAACGCATGCTGATCCTCACCGACATCGAGGCGCTGATGAGCAGCGACGAGATGGGTCTGATCGAAGCGATCTGACCCGTGATGCGCTCGTCGCCGAAAGCGGGCGGCGCGCATCAAGCTGCCGGCCGAGGCCGCAACCCCTTCCGTTTGGTCAGCTGATCGCAGCGGGGGCGCCTTCCAGAGCCCGCCAACGCCCCATGTATGCGATCGCTTCACAAGAGGAACAAGAACGTGAAGCTTCGTACCGCACTTTCGCTGCTGCTGGCCTGCAGCATCGGCACCACCTTGTGCCTGGGGATCACCACGCTGTGGAGCGCGAGGCAGCTCGACGCGAGCACGCAGCGCGCACTGGTGGCCAAGGACGTGACGGCCGACATCCTGCCGCCCCCGCTGTACCTCATCGAGGCGCGGCTGGTGTTGTCGCAGCTGATCGAAGGCAGCATGCCGCTGGCCGGCGCCACGGCCGAACTGGAGCGGCTGGAGAAGGAATACCTCGCTCGCGTGCAGTACTGGCAGCAGAACCCGCCCTACGGGCTGGAGCGCGAGCTGCTCGGTGCCCAGCACGAGGCCGGGCTCAGGTTCCTGGCCGATGCCAAGGCCAAGGTGCTGGCCGCCGCCGCCCGCGGCGACGCCGAAGCGGCCAAGGCAGCGCTCGGCGAGGTGCACACGCTCTACCTGGCCCATCGCAAGGGCGTTGACGACACGGTGAAGGCCTCCGGCGTCTTTGCCGAAGCCGCGATGCAGCAGTTCGCGCGGGTGCAGCAGGGGTCGCAATGGCTGGCCGCGGCGATGACACTGCTCGGCGCGCTGCTGCTGGGCGGCCTCACGCTGCTGGCGCGCCGCACCGTGCTGCGCAGCATCGGCGCCGAGCCGCAGGAGCTGGCCGCCCGCTCGGCGGCCATGGCCGGCGGCGACCTCACCTCCCCCATCGCCACGCCGCACGCCGACAGCATTGCCGGCTCGATGGAACGCATGCGTGCGAGCCTGGCCGGGCTCATCGGCACCGCGCTGCAGAACACGCAGCATGTGGTGGCCTGCTCCGGCGAACTGGCCGCCGGCAATCGCCACCTGAGCGAACGCACCGAAGCCGCCGCCAGCAGCCTGCAGCAGACGGCCAGTTCGATGGAAGAGCTGAACGGCACGGTCAAGCAGACCGTCGACGCGGCGCACTCGGCCAACCAGCTCGCCGGCTCCGCTTCGGCAGCCGCCACGCAGGGCGGCGCGGTGGTGGATCAGGTGGTCGCGACGATGGAAGAGATCAGCGCCAGCTCGAAGCGGATCGCCGACATCATCGGCGTGATCGACGGCATCGCCTTCCAGACCAACATCCTGGCGCTCAATGCCGCGGTGGAAGCCGCCCGTGCCGGCGAACAGGGCCGCGGCTTCGCGGTGGTGGCCGGCGAAGTGCGCACGCTGGCACAGCGCAGCGCCCAGGCTGCGCACGAGATCAAGGCGCTCATCGGCACGAGCGTCGAGAAGACCGAGTCGGGCGCCCGCCTGGTGCGCGAGGCGGGCGCCGCCATGGGGCAGATCGTCGAGTCGGTGCGCCGCGTCACCGAGGTGATCGGCGAAATCTCGACGGCGGCGTCCGAACAGCACGACGGCATCGGCCAGGTGGTGACCGCGGTGAACCGCCTGGACGACATGACGCAGCAGAACTCGGCGCTGGCCGAGCAATCCATCACGGCCACCGAAACCCTGAAGGACCAGGCCAGGCGATTGGCACAGGTCTTGAGTGATTTCAGGCTCGGCACGCAACCGCGGGCCGCATGAACACAGTCAGCCGAAGGACCACGATCATGAAAAACCTGTTGAGGCGCCTGTCCATCCGCCATCGCTTGCATGCCTGCGTGGCCTTCATTGCCGTGCTGACGCTGGGCCTCGCGGCCTGGACGCAGCTGGCGCATCGCAGTTCGCTGGCCGCGCTCGAGAGGGTGCTCGACACCGAACAGCAGGCCGCGGCCCAGGCAGCCACACTGCGCACCTCGCTCGGCCAGCTGCACGAGTACGAGATGAGCATGATGCTCAACGCCAACAACACGCTGGAGGTCGACCGATTCGGCGGGCTGTGGAAGAAGGAGCTGAAGGACCTGGTCCAGGGCCTGGGCGCCATCGGCAGCGAGCAGGCCAAGGCCGGCGCTGCCGCACTGGCCGAGTATGAAAAGGTCATCGCCCCGATCGCGCAGCAGCTCGCGGCCGCCACCATGGACGTGAGCGTCGCCTCTGCCTACGCCGCCAAGGCCGCGCCCCACCTGGCCGCCGCCGACAAGAGCATGGATGCGCTGGCACAGCAGGCCAAGGAAGCCATGGCCGCCACCCGTGCCGAGGTGAAGCGCAGCGGCAACGTGCAAGGCACCCTCAGCGGCGTGCTCGGCGTGGCCGCCGTCGTACTGGTGGCCCTGGTGCTGTGGCTCACGCAGCGCTCGATCTGCGAGCCGATCGACCAGGCCAAGGCCCTGGCGGCCCGCATCGCCGGGGGCGACCTCAGCAGCGCGGTGCAGATCGAAGGCCACGACGAAGCGGCCGAGCTGCTGCGTTCGCTGCTGTCGATGCAGTCCAGCCTGCGCGACATCGTGGCCCAGGTGCAGCAGTCCACCGACAACATCACCAACGCGAGCACCGAGATCGCCACCGGCAACCAGGACCTGTCCAGCCGCACCGAGCAGGCCGCGAGCAGCCTGCAGCAGACCGCCAGCTCGATGGAACAGCTGACCGGCACGGTGCGCCAGAGCGCCGATGCGGCGCGCCAGGCCAATCAGCTGGCCAGCTCGGCTTCCGAAGTGGCGGCCAAGGGCGGCGCGGTGGTGGCCAAGGTGGTCTCGACAATGGACGAGATCAACGCGAGCTCGAAGAAGATCGCCGACATCATCGGGGTGATCGACGGCATCGCCTTCCAGACCAACATCCTGGCGCTCAACGCCGCGGTGGAAGCCGCCCGTGCCGGCGAACAGGGCCGCGGCTTCGCGGTGGTGGCCAGCGAAGTGCGCAGCCTGGCGCAGCGCAGCGCCGAAGCCGCCAAGGAAATCAAGAGCCTGATCGGCAGCTCGGTCGAGCGGGTGGAAACCGGCAGCGCGCTGGTGCAGACGGCCGGCAGCACCATGGTCGACATCGTCGCGAGCGTGAAGCGGGTGAACGACATCATCGGCGAGATCACCGCCGCCGCCTCCGAGCAGAGCGACGGCATCGGCCAGGTCAACAGCGCCGTGACCCACCTCGACCAGATGACCCAGCAGAACGCCGCGCTGGTGGAAGAGTCGGCCGCTGCCGCCCAAAGCCTGAAGGACCAGGCTCGCCAGCTGGTCCAGCTGATGGGCGCCTTCAGGCTCTCGCGCGACGACATGGCGGCGGCTGTGACGGGCTGAAGGCGGCGACGGCCAACGCGCCGTCGAGCGCAACACGTGGCCCACAATGCGGCCATCGCTCGACGCCGCGGCCACCGCCCTCGTGAGCACCGACAGCCTGCCCTACGTTCGCCTGCCGAGAACCCTGGACACTGCGGAGCGCCGCGCGCTCAGGCAGTGCGTTGTGCTGTCGCTGCTGCTGCATGCGCTGGTGGTGGCGGTGGTGGGCACCGACGTCGGACAGGGCAGCAGCCCGGCGCGAGAGAAGGACGGCCGCCTCACCGTCACGCTGCGCGACATGCCGGTCGTGCCACCACGGCCGGTGGCCACCGAGTCGGCTCCGCGCGCAACGATCGCCGTGTCCAGGCCGCAGCCCACGCCGGCAGCAGCAACCACGCCCCGCGCCACCGAAACACCGCAGGTCCTGACACGAAGCGACAAGGCCGTTGCGCCGGCACTGCCGCAGCCGGCCAGCGCCCCCCGGGCGACACCGACACCGACACCGCCGCCGCAGGAGCCAGAGATCGCCGCGGCGACAACGCCCACGGTGACACCTGCGCCTACGCCTACGCCTACGCCTACGCCTACGCCTACGCCGACTCCGACGCTGACGCCGACCCCCACTCCGATCCCGGCTCCCACGCCCGAGCCGCCGCCGGCTCGGCCCAGCCCAACACCTGATCCGCTCGCGGCACCGCCCGCTCGTGCAACGCCTGCGCCCGAGCCCACGCCTGCGGCCGCGTTGCCGCCTGCCGCCACGCCACCGCCCACCCGCCCTCCTGCCACCGAACTGGCCACGCCAGACCAGCGCGAGCCCGTGCCCACCCCGGAACCGGCAGCGCCCACGCGCCCGCCCCGCGACACGGCCAGTCAGTCGCAATCCACGCCCACGCCGGCGCCCTCACGCCCGTCGGCGGCCGCGCCCGCCACCGGAGAGTCGAACACTTCAGGTGCGGGCAGCCGCGAATCCTCCACGCCTTCGCGCAGCGCCCCAGCCGCACCTGCACCCGCGCCCGCCGGTGCCGGCGAGCCGCCTCCACTCAACCTGGAATTGCCCCGCTCCCGCTACGGCCGCGGCCCCGCCGTCGCCCAGGAGCCTCGCGGCGCGTTGTCATTGATGCCGCCCCCGCCCGAGCGCAAGTCCAAGCTCGCCGAAGACATCGAGAAGTCCGCCAAGCCCGACTGCCGCAATGCTCACAGCAACATGGGCCTGCTGGCCGTGGTACCGCTGGCCGCCGATGCGCTGAAGAAGGACGGCGGCTGCAAGTGGTAGGTGCACCAGGAGCAGCAACCCGTCCCCGCATCATCTCGGCGGCACCGCGCCCCAGAAGACCCACTCCCTGTACGAGCTCTTCTCCCCTTCCAGGTGCCGCACAGCCGGCGGAAAACCGGTCACCTTGAGCGGCCTGCGTGAGGAACTGCTGTGGATGCCGACGATACGACCCGTCCCATCGCGCACCAGCGTCCAATCCAGCCGGCCCGTGAGCGGATCGGCACGGTAGCGGCGCAAGTGCCTGACGACACCGGGGTAGCGTGGATCACGCAGCAGTTCCTCCATGGAGGCTGGAGCACGCGCCGCGCCCTGGGGCGTCGCGGCAGCGTAGCGGCGCAAGGCCAGCTGAAACTCCTCGCCGATGGCAAGAAGCTCCTGTTCCGCGCCATGCTGCGTCAGGCGAGCCCCGACTTGCACGGCGTTGGCTGCCGTGATGCCGATGACCGCAACCGCGATCATCAGCGCCAGATAGGCGAAGCCTTGCTGCGTGCGGCTGGGAGCAGGCTTCCTACCACTCACGATACGGCCGCCCTTCGCGCCCCGCGCCGACAGCGCCGGACCGGATGTCGTAGACGGCTCCCTCCGAGCCGTCAGGCGGTGCGATGACCTCCCACGTACCGGCCGACTCCGTCATCGGGTCCATCGGCAGCGCCCTGAGGTACCCCTTCTCGACGAGTTCAGCCAACGACTCGGGATACCGCCCGATATCGCCTCGGAACTTGTCCAGGGTGTCGCGCACTCGGTGGAGGTTCTCCTTCAAGACGGCCTCGCGAGACGCATCCACGCTGTGGAAGTAGCGGGGCACCGCCAACGTCAGCAGGAGTGCCAGGATGGCCAGCACCACCAGCAGTTCGATGAGCGTGAACCCGCGCCCCTTTGAGCACATGCCAGTGTTCTTCACCATTGCTGGTAGGGCACGCCATTGAGGCCCGTGCCGGCCGACTTCGAATAGACGTCGAACACGTCGTCGCCGTCCGTTGGGTTGTCCGGCTCGCTGGCATAGGAGCGCTTACCCCAGGTCTGATCGGCCGGCACCGCGCTGTCGCTGGCCAGCGGGTCGCGCGGAAGGCGGCGAAGGAAGTAGATCCTGCGCCGCTCGGGATCTCGCAGGTCCTCGTGACCCCGCACCAGGCTGTCCAGGTCCGCCGGATAGCCGGTGGCACCGATCTCCTTGCGGATACGGCCTTCGTCGCTGGCCCGCTTGTAGGCATCGATGGCCCCCCGTATCTCGCGCAGCGCCAGACGCAAGTCGTTCTCCTTGCTGCGCTGTGCCGAGACCTGGGCCATCGGCACCACGAGCATCGCCAGCACTCCCAGCACGGCCAGCGTGATGAGCAATTCGATGAGCGTGAACCCGCGCCCGGCAGTTGCGAACATGTCGGACCTACGGTGTGATCGCAATCTGCAACGCCGGCGGCGGCGCGGCATCGAGGTTGGCAGCCCCTTCACCGCGGGGGGCCACCGTCAGGACGCGCACGGAGGCCGTCCTGTTCGGCGTGAGTGCCTTCATCGACAGCGTCAACGCCCGCTCGGAACCCATGGCGCCGACCGATCCGGCACGCTGCATCGTCACGAGCACCTGGCCGTCGGGATCGATGCGACTTTCCATGGTGGCCGACACGCCGCCTTGCTTCATGAAGTCGCCCTGCTCCACTGACATGACCTGCACGGCTGCCGGGTCGAAACCGAGCGCCAGCGGCAGGCTGAGCAGACCCTTCTTCGCGTCGTCGATCATCAGATCGACGCTGAACAATTGGCCCGATCTGACCTGGACCGGGCCGCGAAAGCGCAGGCTCAAGTCGCCCGCGACGGGCGCGACGCCGCCCCCAGGTTCGACAGGGGTGTTGTTGTTGCCGGCCGGAAGGTTCGGGGTGCTGCCTGCGGCTTGCGGCATGGCCGGGGCGGGTGCCGTCGTCGTTGCGTTGCCGCCGACTTCGGCCGGCGTGGTCGGAGCAGCAGCACCGGCAACCTCGCCGCCACGGCTTCTCAGGCCGGCCTCGGTGCCTGACTCGAACTCGAGCGCCGACGCATCCGGCCGTTCCACGTTGCGCAGCACCCTCGGAGTGATCGACAGGACGATCTCCGTCTTGACCGCCTCGTCGGATTGCCCGCCGAACAGCCTGCCTGCCACCGGAATGCTGCCCAGCGCGGGCAACTTGTTGGCAATGCGACGGTCCTCGTCGTTGATGAGGCCGGCGAGCACCTGGTTTTCGCCGTCACGCAGCCGCAGGACGGTGGTGGCGCTGCGGGTGCCGATCTGGTAGGCCAGCGTCCCGGACTTGGTCTGCACCTGGCTCACCAGATTGCTGACCTCGAGCGACAGCTTGATCGACACCTCGCTGCCCGGGTGGATGACGGGCTCGACCTCCAGCTTCAGGCCCACGTCGATGTAGTTGACCGAATCGGAAATGAAGCCGGTGGAGGTTGAGGTGGTGGTGATGTTGGGCACACGGTCGCCGATCAGCACACGGGCCTTTTCGCGGCTCTTGGCGCGGATGCGCGGATTGGCAAGGATGTTCGCGTCGGACTCCGTGTTGCGAGCCGTGGCCGTCATCGGATTCACGGTCACCCCCACCGTGCCGGCCTTCAGATTCCGGAAGTCGTTCAAGGTCAGCTGCGCGCCGGTGGTGGAGGTCAGCGCACTGAGTGACACCTGCTCCGGCCAGCGAACGCCCAGGTCGAGCAGGCGCGAGCGCTTCACTTCCAGCACTTCCACATCGAGCATCACCTCCGGCTCAGGGATGTCGTGCAACGCCACCAGCTTCTCTGCCAGCCGGATCGCGTCAGGTGTGTCACGCAGCACGATCAGGTTCAGACGCTCATCGACCACCACGTCCTTCGCCTTCAGGATGGTCTTCAGCGTGTTGGCCACGCTCTTGGCCTCGCCATTGCTGAGATAGAAGCTCTTCACGCTGAGCAGCTGGTAGTCCTTCTGCTTCGCGGGCGTGTCTGGATAGATCAGCACGGTGTTGTCGTCGAGCACGCGTTGCTCGAGCTGGTTGGCGATGAGCAGGCGGCTCACGGCTGCCTCGACGGTACTGCCGCGCAGGTAGATCGACGTCCGCTGGTCGGTGCGTACGTCCTTGTCGAACAGGAAATTCAGGCCCGAGCTCCTGGCGATGAGCTCGAACACAGTCTTGATCGCCACGTCCTTGAACTCGATGGAGATCGGCTTGCGATAGGCCGTGGCCAATGCGAGTGCGGGGTTCCTGCCCTCGCCGCTGCGCTCGAGTTCACGCAGCAACTCCGCAGCCCCCGGGTATCCCGGGCTTTCGAGGAGCAACACTCGCAGCAGCGAACGTGCGGCCTCGGCATCCTTGCGTTCCGCATGCTGGCGGGCACGTGCCAGCGTTGCGTCCCAGCGCCTCTCACGCTCGACCCCCTTGAGCCCCGCCACGGCAAGCTCGCTGGTCGGATGCAGTTCGAGTGCCTGTCGGTATGCCCGCTCGGCAGGGTCGAACTGCCGGGCCGCGCGCGCCTGCGCACCCTGCGCCAGCAGTTCGGAAACGAGCCTGTCGCGGGTGCGCAGGTACTCGACCCGGTACTCGGCCGACCCCGGATCCAGCCGAACCGCTTCTTCCAGGCGGACGAGGGCCTGACGTGCCTGGTCCCTCGCAAGCATCTCGCGCGCATCACGATAGGCCTGCTGCGCCGCGCAGCCAGCCAGCATCGCGGCCGCAAGCAAGCAAACCGCTGAGCGCCAGAAACGACCCAGCCCCACTTGTTTCCCGACTCTTCTGGCAGACAAGCTTCTTCTCCGATCTACAACTCTGTGGCGCCCAGCTCGACGACGTACTCGTGCTGCAATGGCAGGTAGGTCACGGTGACGGTGGAGCCCGTGATCCGGTCGACGCGATAGTCGCTTTCGATCACGTCGCCCTCCTTCACGACGTAGGCGTACTCCTCGCGGGTCAGGTAGACCTCCCAGCGGTCGCCCTCGCGCTTGCGGCCGACCACGGCAAACGGAAACGGCGGCACCTCGCGGCCCGGTGCCGATGCACCGGCGGCGACCGCCGGTGCATCGATCCAGCTCCGCTGCGCAAACAGGTCGGCACTCGCCACGTTCCCTCGGCGCTCCGGATAGAGCAACGCGCGAGGCAGCGGCGCACTCCGAGGAGCAGGCGCGGCAACCGCCGCAACGATCGAAGCCGGCGCGCCAGGCAGCCGTGGCCGAGCTTCGGCCTGGACAACCGACCCGTCACCAGCGGGCGGTTCGCCGAACAGCACCAGCGCCGCCGACGCAAGCAAGGCGGGTCCCAGGATCCACCAGCGGTTCATCGCAACCTCCGATCTGCGGCTTCCTCTTCGAACCATGCGGTGAACCGCACCACCACCAGCACTTCGGAGGACGCCGCGCTTTCACGCTTGAGCGACAGGCCCTCGAGCGCAACGTTCGGATGGCGCCGCAGGAGTCCCTCGACCAGCCCGCGCGCTGCGGGGTAGCTGCCCCGCAGCGGAACCGTCATGCGCATCTCAAGCCAGCCATGGCCGCTGCGCTGGTACTGGTACTCCGCCTGGTCGATCTGCAAGCCTTGCGCAGCGGCGAGCCGAAGCAGTGCGGCAACAAGCTCCTGCGTCACATCGGCCGACGGGAACACGGAGCGAGTGTTTTCGCTTTCGCCCGGCGGCGCCGGGTCGATGCCGCGCTCGGCCGTGACCTGCGGCGGGACATCCGGCACGGCTCGCGAGACTTCTCGCCGCGCGAGCTCCACGCCAGCGGCAACCATGGCAAGCAAGGCCACCGCCCCCCAGGCGGCCCCGTGCCTCCAGGCCAGGACGCCCAGACGCAGCCGGACTCGCGCGAAGATGCCGGCGCCGTTCATGGGCGTGCCTCCCTGCTGGGCTGCCTCACGTGAGCCTGTGCGCGCGACGCGGCCTCACCGTACACCACAGCGCCTTCGATCTCGGCCTGCAGGACGAATCGTGTGGTGCGCGGCTGCCCAGGCTGGGCTTGCGTGTTGTCCTCCTGCTTGACGATGCGCGGCTGCCGCAGGCTGCGCGCTCGCCTGAGTGCCTCGATGTAGGCGAACACATCACCCGCAGCCCTAACCTCCACCACCAGCTTCAGGCGCCGTGCTTCGGTGTCGGGCTCCACCTGCAGCACGGCGACGCTGCGCGGCGTGAGCCGCTCGAGATCGTCGAGCATCAAGGGCCATGGGATGTCGAGCCGCGCCACGATGCGCTCGAGCTCGTGCCTCTGGCGGGGTGACAGCGCCGTCTCGGCCCTGTTGGCCGCGAGCTGGCGTTGTTCGCGCTGTGCCTGCTGCTCCGCCAGGCGCTCCCGTGCCGCCTGCACGGACTCACGTGCCTGAACGAGCCCTCCCACACTCCAGCCCAGCCAGCCGAGCAGCGCCATCGACAACAGCGCCATGGCGGCGCGGCTGCGCGGGCCGGCTGTGGCACCGAACAGCCAGGGCCACGAGGTGTCACGGAAATCGAAGCTGCGCCCCGAGGTCCTCATGGCAGACACCCCACTGCGGCCGCAAGAGTGATTCCATCCCAGCGCTCCTGCGCGGTCGGCAGCGGCACGGGCAGCGCGTGCTGCGTCCAGCGCAGGCCCGGCACTCCAGGGGGGGCTGGCACAGCGGCGCTGCACCAATGCACGTCGAGTGCGTCGTCCTCCCGGCCAGGGAGCACCGCCCGCGCCCGCTGGACCTCCTGCACCACGCGCGGCCACGGGTCCAGAGGATCCACGCGCAGCGAACTCGCGCGTACGGCCCCGACACCTGGTTCGCACCACCAGGCAGTGGCCCGATCCAGCATCACCACGACCCGTACATGACGCGCGGCGCGCAGTCCCGGCAGGGTCTTCAGCCTCTCCAGCAGCCGCAGCTCCGCCGGCCGCACATCGACGACGCGCAGCGAGTTCGATGCAGCGAATTCGTTGCATGCGTCGATCAGCACTCGGGGCACTGCACAGCAGACGCTGGCTGCGTCGAGGCGCCAGTCTGCGCGGATGACCCAGGTGTCGGCGGGCTCGCCGAACAGCTCCTCGAACTTGAGTGCGGCGTACTGCCTCACCTCCCGCAGCGATGCCGCCTGCTGCGGCACGTCGACCGACCACCACCGCGAGCAACCGCCAGCCACGGAACAGCGGACATGCGTCGGCTTGCGCGATCCCCCGGCCAGCAACGCCTGCAGCGAAGCAGCATTGCCGGTTTCCACCACGGAAACCGGCTTGCCGCCTGGGTCGGGGCGCGCAAGCGCCAGCGCCGGCGCCGGCGCCGAAGTCATGTCGCAGCCAAGGCCCGCGACTTCACGTCGAAAGAGTGACACGGCGCACCTCCTCCAGCGTTGTCTCGCCACGGGCCACCAGATCGAGCCCGGCGTCGAAGAGGCTTCGCGTGCCCTGCGAGCGCGCAGCCTCGCGCAAGCTGCCGACCGATTGCCGCGACGCCACCAGCTCGCGCAAGCCATCGGTGAGGCGCAGGAACTCGGCCACCGCCCGGCGGCCGCGGTAGCCGCTACCGCGGCAATGACCACAGCCCCGCCCCTTGCGGAACTGGAAGCCGCCCACGCGCTCGCGAGTGAGGCCGCATTTGGCGAGCAGTACCTCGGTTGGCTCGTCGGGTTCGCTGCACTCGGTGCAGTTGATGCGCACCAGCCGCTGCGCCCACACGCCGTTGAGTGCGGACGCCAGCGCGTAAGGGTCCAGCCCCATGTGGGTGAAGCGGCCGAACACGTCGAACACGTTGTTCGCATGGACGGTCGACAGCACCAGGTGGCCCGTCAGCGCCGACTGCACCGCGATTTCCGCCGTCTCGCGGTCGCGGATCTCGCCCACCATGATGCGGTCCGGGTCGTGACGCAGGATCGAGCGCAGCCCGCGCGCGAACGTGAGGCCCTTCTTGTCGTTCACCGGGATCTGCAGGATGCCAGCGATCTGGTACTCCACCGGGTCCTCGATCGTGATGATCTTGTCGCGCCCGGTGTTCATCTCGCTCAGCGCCGCGTACAGCGTCGTGGTCTTGCCCGAGCCGGTGGGCCCGGTGACCAGCACCATGCCGTAGGCCGCTTCCACCAGGTCGCGCAGCTGGCCCACGGTGCGGGAGTCCAGGCCAAGTGCATCGAGCGTGAGGCGCCCGTGGTGCCGCACCATGGCCTGCTTGTCGAGCACCCGCACCACCGCGTCCTCGCCGTGCACGCTGGGCATGATGGACAGGCGCAAGTCCACCTGCCGGCCCTGCGCATGGACGCGGAAGCTGCCATCCTGCGGCACGCGGCGTTCGGCAATGTCGAGCTCGGCCAGCACCTTCAGCCGCGAGATGATCTGCTCGGCCAGCGCCACGTTGGACACCTGCGTGACCGCATCGAGCACGCCGTCGATGCGGTACTTCACGGCCAGCCCGTCGGCCGTGGATTCCATGTGGATGTCGCTGGCCCCGAGCTTGAGCGCGTCGTACAGCGCCGAGTTCACCAGTTGCACCGCCGGGCTCGAGGCCTGGCTCGCCGATTCCAGCGTCAGCACTTCGTCGACGCCGGCTTCCTGCGCCTGCTCCTGCCGCAGCGACACGATGGCGTCGGTGGCTCGCGCGGCGGCCTCGTGCCGGGACAGCATTGCATGCAGATTCGACGGGCTGGCAATCCAGAAGCGCAGCGGCCGCTGTGCGCACGACTCCAGCCAGGTCCAGGTGTCGTCGGCCCACGGGTCCACGAGCACTGCAATGTCTGCCTGCGCTTCGCCGGACGAGGACTTCATGAGCAGGCAGTGGCGCGCCTGCGCCTTCACGAGGCTGATGCGGTCGAACACCGGCAGCCAGGTGCGCAGCTCCGCCATGCCGGCCACCGGCAGGCCGGTGGCGGCTCCCAGCGCCGCCACGATCTCGTCTTCTGCATGGCCGCCTTGCTCGGCGAGCCTGGCGATCCAGGCAGCACCGCCGGCTTGCCTTGCGGCACGCAGTCCGGCGGCTGTGAGGTCGTGGAGGCCGCCGCTCATTGCAGGGTGCCTGCCAGGTCGAAGATGGGCATGTAGAGCAGCAGGACGATGAGGCCGATCACCAGCCCGATCGCGGCCATGAGCGCCGGCTCGAAAGCCTTGGTGAAGCGTTCGATCCAGCGGCTGGTCTCGCCTTCGTAGAACAAGGCCGTGCGCCGCAGCATCGTCCCCAGCTGGCCCGAGGCCTCGCCCACCCGCAGCAGCCGGGTGGCAATGGGCGTGGCCAGCGCCTCCCGCTCGAGCGCCTCGGACAAGGGCACGCCCTCGGCGATGACGGCGCGCACGCGCCGCAGGCTGCGCTGCGTGGCCGCCGAGCCCACCGACTCGGCGAGCGTCAGCACCTGCAGGATGGGCAGGCCGCCTTCGAGCAGCAGGCCCAGCGTGAGGTACAGCCGCGACAGCTCGATCAGCCGCACGCGCTCGCCGAACCAGGGCCAGCGCACCAGCAGCGCCCGCCATGCGCCGGCCGCACGTGCGCCCCGCAATGTGCCGGCCAGCAGCAGCGCGAGGGCGCCGAATACTGCCGCCACGGCCCAACCGTGCTGTGACAGCAATTGCCCCCAGCCGAGCAGCAGCTGCGAGGCCCACGGCAGCGTGCGACCGCCGTCCTGGTACACCGAGGCGAACCTCGGCACCACGTAGCCCAGCAGAAACAGGCTCACGGCCCCGCCCACCACCATCAGGATCACCGGGTAGATGGCGGCACTGATGATGCGGCTGCGCACCGCCTCCACGCGCAGCCGGTAGTCGATGTAGCGCGACAGCGCTTCGTGGAGGTTGCTCGTGCCCTCGGCCGACTGCACCATGCCGACGAACAGCGGCGCAAAGCTGCCCGGCTGCCGCGTCAGTGCGGCTGACAGACGCTGGCCGTCGCGCAGGTCGGCCAGCAGGCGGGTGAGCACGAGCCGCGTCGTGCTGGCGGTGTCCTTCTCGATCAGCGCCTCGACGGCTTCGATCACGCTGAGGCCGGCTTCCAGCAGGGCCAGCAGCTCCTGGGCGAACAGCGTCAGCGGAAACCTGGTGCCACCGCTCGAACGGCGGCCGAATGACCGCACACCGGACAGCGACAACGCGCGCAGCTCCTGCGCCGCGAGCTGCCGGCGCGCGTCATCCGCATCGAGCGCCTCCAACTCCACGGTACGCAGCCGCTGCTGGCCGTCGACCACCCTCGCCCGGAACTGCATGGGCCTGCCTGGTCAGAACGAGGTCACATCGGCTGCGTCGCCGCTGCCGCCAGGCTGACCGTCCTTGCCCAGGGAAACGACCTCGAAGTCGCGCTGGTTGCCGCCGGGCATGCGATAGACATAGGCGCGGCCCCAAGGGTCGGGCGGCACGCTCTTCTGCAGATAGGGACCGTTCCACTTGCCCTCGGCGCCGGGGCGCTGCACCAGTGCGGCCAGGCCCTCCTCGCTGGTGGGGTAGCGGCCGACATCGAGGCGATATGCGTCGAGCGCCTTGCTGAAAGCCTCGACCTGGGCCTTGGCCACGCTCTGCTCGGACTTGCCGACCTGGGAGAAGTAGCGCGGGCCCACGTAGGCGGCGAGCAGGCCGATGATGACCATGACCACCAGAAGCTCCAGCAAGGTGAACCCGCTGGAGCTGCTGGAGCTGCCGGTATGGACGGCCTTGCCAGACCTTCTTGCGTTCATTCGCCCCCCCTCGTCGCCGCCGCGCCCTGAACCGCGCGATTGTATTGATCGGGCCGCCTCGGCCCACCCCCCTTCAGGGGCACAGCATTCCGCCGCCGGCCGAAGAGCTGACCTGGACCCTGGCCGACGCGGTGGCCGTTCGACCGTAGGCGTCGCTCACCGTGACCGTGGCGGTCGTGATGGCGCCGGAGCAGGCTTCGAGCGTCGTGTTGAAGGCCGCCGTGCTCAAGGTCGCGTTGACGACCGTGAAGGTCGCATTGGAAGACGTCCACTGGTAGGTGAAAGGAGCCCGGCCGTTCTGGATCACCGCGGTCGCGCTGGCGCTCACCCCACCCGCGCCCGAACGGCTCTTGTAGATGTTGGCCGGCGTGATGCTCACCGAGGGAGCTGCAGCGCCTTCGGCGGCCGTCACCGCGGAAGACGCGTCCACGACACCGGTTCCGCAACCGGTACACGCCACCGCGAAGGCCCTGGCGCTGTGCTTGAGCTGTCGCGCCACGTCTTCGGACGCCAGGCCCGGGTTCCTGGCCAGCATCAGGGCGGCCACACCCGCCACATGGGGCGCTGCCATCGACGTGCCCTGGTAGTACGCGTAGTTGTCGGCGCCCGGAGCATCGGCCCCGGTGTTGAGCGTGGAAAGGATGGATTCACCAGGCGCCGCCAGAGACACCAGCGAGCCGTAGTTCGAGAACGACGCCTTGCCCCCCGAGCGGCTCAGCGCCGCGACGGCGACCACGCCCGGGCAGTTGGCCGGGGCCACGCCCGAGACGTCCTTGTTCGAGTTGCCGGCCGCCGCGACCACGACGGCGCCGCGGCTGCGGGCCGTGGCAATGGCGTTGCCATAGGTGTTGCTGCAGGCGCCGCCTCCGCCCAGCGAGAGGTTGATGACCCGGGCCGGGTAGGGGTTCGCCGGCGCGCCGGCGACCGTGGCGCCCGAGGCCCAGAGGATGCTGTCGGCGATGTCGGACTCATAGCCGCCGCAACGCCCCAGTGCACGCACCGGGAGGATCTTCGCGCCATAGGCCACGCCGGCGACGCCGAGCGCATTGTTCGTGACGGCGGCGATGGTGCCGGCCACGTGCGTGCCGTGCCAGGAGCTGCTCTTGCCGTCCGGATACAGGGAGCACACGCCCGGCCCGACTGCGTCGCCCGGGTCCGATGCATCGGCGTCGCGGCCGTTGCCGTCCTTCGCGTTGGCGACATCGCTGATGAAGTCATAGCCGGGCAACAGGTTTGCAGCCAGGTCCGCATGCGGCCGGTGCCCCGTATCGACCACCGCCACCACCACGCCGGAGCCGGTGCTGCGGTCCCAGGCACCCGGCAGGTTGATGCCAGCTGCGGCTTCGTAGTAGTGCCACTGGCTCAGGTACAGCGGGTCGTTGGGCGCGAGCATCGGCGTCATGATGCGGTCCGGCTCTGCGTACTCGACTTCCGGGTCGGCCGCGACGATCTGCCGGGCGAGCGCCTGCGCTTCTTCAGCGCTCATGCGCCGGTCGAGCGCCCAAACCTGGGCGCCCTGGCCGGTGTTGCGCACGTGCCGTGCGATCAGGCCGCGTCGATTGGAAGCTTCCTGCACGAGCCGCGCGGCAAGCGTTGCGGAAGGCTTGGACGCCTGGAGCCCCGGCGATGACTCGCGGTAGCGCACGATGATGCGGTCGGTACTTCCCGAAGCGGCCTGGGCTGTGGCCTGCGTGGCTTGCGTGAGCGGCTCGGTCTGCGCGCCGCCGGCTTCGGCGGCCGCGGCATGCAACGCCAGCAGCGCGGCAGCGCAGCGCGCAACGAGGCTGGGCAGCTTGTTCTTGTGGTGGTTCATGGTCAAGAGGTCCTCCTGTGTGTGATGTCGAGCTGGATCTGCTGTGTGGGAGTCAATGCGAACCTGCCGGCGAGGCCGGCGTGGGTGAATCGCTGGTCAGCGCCTTCAGGAAGGCGACGAGGTCGTCACGCTCCTGCGGCGTGAGGATCAGCGGGCGGCCGTCCTGGGCGCCGCGGTAATAGAGCTCCAGGTCGACCGCCTCTTCGAGCGTGGCCACACTGCCGTCGTGCATGTAGGGCGCGGTGAGCGCCACGTTGCGTAGGCCGGGTGTCTTGAACTTGCCGATGTCGGCCGGGTCGAGCGTGAAGGCGAAGCGCCCGAGTTCGGCGATATCGGCATCGGCCAGCGCCTCGTGGTCGAAGACACGGCCATCGCGGTGCAGTGCCACCAGACGCTGCGTCAGCTCGGGCAGCTTGCGCTCGATGCGGCGCAGGCCGATGGCCAGCGAGTGGAAGCCGTGGTCGGTGAAAAGCGGGCGCGGGCCTTCGGCCACATGGCAGCGCGTGCACTGCGCGCGTTGCGAAAACAGCTCCCAGCCGCGGCGGGCGGCCGGGCTCATGGCCGAGGGATCGTTCTGCAGGTGGCGGTCGAAAGGTGCAGGTCCGGAGACCAGCGTGCGCTGGAAGGCGGCCAGCGCACGGGCAACGTGCTCCAGGCGGATGTCGGAGCCCTCGACGCCGAAGGCGGCGCGGAAGGCTTGCGGGTAGTGAGGGTCGGCGCGCAGCAGCGACAGGAGATGGGCTTCGTCGCGCAGGCCGTGCTCGATGGGGTTGAACAAGGGGTCGGTGGCTTGTTCTTCCAGGGTGTTGCGGCGGCCGTCCCAGAAGAGGGTGCGTTGGTCGGCGACGTCGAGGAGACTGGGGGTGTTGCGGGTGCCCTGCTTGGCGGAGACACCGGCGGCTTTCGGGAGCCCATCGGTGAAGGCAAGTTCGGGGCGGTGGCACGAAGCACAGGAAACCTTGGTGTTCGCACTGAAGCGGGAGTCGGAAAAGAGGCGTTGGCCAAGATCAGCTGACAACAGGAGTTGGGAGTCCGATCCTGCCTCCACTGTCGTGACCGCAAGTAGCAGTCCAAGCAACAAACACTCAGCAATTCGATTCACGACAACAACAGGTGTGACCTACACCCGGTCAGGGTGTTGGTGGGTTCGCCGCTCGGGGTAGACCACCAGAGCTGGCATTGCTGCGCCTTCCAGCGCCTTCGTCTCTACAACGCGCGACGCGCCATAGGACTTCTTGAGAAACAAGCGAGACCGTTGCTCGCGCTGAGCGCCTCTCCGCCAACGCCGATCCCCTGATCCAGCAGCGGAACTGATCAGCGAGTGATATAGAACAACGCGACACCAGTTGGGATAGCGATCACACAAAACACCAAGCCAATGACGTCTTCCCTTCGCTCATTTAGATCCTTGCCGCGCAGCAAGCTTGCAATCAGTCGAACCGCTATACCGGCGCCTCCTCCGATTCCAATCATGAGTAGGCTGAGTCCAAGCCCCTTGGCGTAGGGAAATATCTGCGTCACAAAGCCTTCTGATCGCCCTCCCTCGCCAGAACTGAAAAACGCATAGCCAAAGACAACCCCACAAGCGAGAGACGCAGCGATCAGCCCCGCCAGTAGCCACGTCTCACGCCGCTTCTCGCTGACTCGATGGGTAGTCATCGACATGCCGTTCCTCTGCTTTCCCTAGCAACGTATACCCCAATGCCTGCGCCAACCGCACCGGCTATGGCACCCTGCACTCCACCACCAGCCGCTGCAACCGCAATGCCGATGGCCGGTCGAATGACGAACGGACCGAATCGCTCGACCCCGTTGGAGATCTGTTCGGCTCGCCTGGCGACTTCTTGCGCAGGCGTGTACGTATCTTCATCCGCCCGCCTGTTGTCATATTCACGCTGGATTGCGCACTCCTGATCCATGTAGTCCATGTACGACTGCCAGCCTTGATACCCTGCATAAACAGCACCTGCAATCGTGATCAGTCCACCCACCAATCCCGCTTGCCCGCTTGGATCGATGTGATCTACAGGTCTACCTCCAACGTATGCGTAGCTGTTGGTCTGTCCAGAAGCCCAGCCAATCGGATCCTCGCTGATGAACCGCATGCACCCGGGCATGTAGTACCTCGCCCGGTAGTAGTACAGCCCCTGGCTGTTGCCCGGGTTGTCGTTCTCCCGCCCGGTGTACTGCTGGCTGTTGCTGGCCGCCGGGTTGTCGCTGGTGGTCGCGCCGTAGGGCTCGTAGCGGTAGTCCACCACCTTGGCCTGGTTCTGGTCCGTGAGCCGAACGGTGTTGTTGTTGCCGTCGGTGAGGAAGCTGTGCACCTGCCCGTCCTTGAGCCTGGCGAAGGTCTGGTCGATGCCGCCGGTGATGAGCTGCGCCTTCACGCCCGCGGTGTTGCTGGTGCCCAGCAGCTCCTGCACGAAGTTGTCGCCGTCGTACACGTAGCCGGTGGTGGCGCCGTTGATCGTCTTGCCGCTCCTGCGCCCCTGGCTGTCGTACTGGAAGGCCGCCATGGCGCTCGCGCCGGTGCTGATGCCCTTGAGCTGGTTGCGCTCGTCCCACTGGTAGGCGCTCACGCCGTCGGCGATGAGGTTGCCGTTGTCGTCGTAGCTGTAGCTCCTGCCGGCCCATTGCCGCAGCCGGTTGTTGACGTCGTAGGCGGCATCGGTCACGTCGGCCGGCGGCAGCTCCAGCCGCGCCAGACTGCCGCCGGCGCCGGTGCGGCGGCCGTTGGCGTCGTAGGTGTAGGTCAGGTCGCCGATCAGCGTGCCATCGGCCTTCTTGTAGGTGATGGCGGTGAGCTGGTCGGCAAAGTCGTAGGTGTAGGCCTCGGTGCTGCCGTTGGGCAGCGTGGTTTGCGTGCGCCGGCCGGCGGCGTCGTAGGCCAGCGTGACGACCTGCGCCACGTTGTTGTTGGCGCTGCCAGCGGCCTGGGCGATGCTCGTGAGCCGGTCTGCGTTGTCCCAGCCGTAGGTGATGGTGGGCTGCGCGGTCTGCGCCCCGGGCGTGCCGTTTTTCACCACCATGCTGGTGCGGCGGCCTGCCGCGTCGTAGGTGTAGTTCACCTCGCCTTGCGGGGTGACCTCCTGCGTCATGCGGTCGAGCCCGTCGTAGCTGCGCGTGATGACCTGGCTGGCCGCCACGCTGGCGCAGTCGAGGCTGGTGGTCGGGTTGGCGCAGGTCTTGTCAACGATCTGCGTGAGCCGGTTGCCCTTGTCCCAGGTGAGTTCGACCACGCTCTTGAAGGCGGTGGGCAACGCCGCGCTGGCGCCGAAGCCGATGCGCTTGGCACGCCCTGCCGCGTCGTAGCTCACTGCACTGAGCTGGCCCTTGCGGTCGATGCGCAGGCGCGGCTTGCCGCCCGGCTCGTACTGGAAGGTTTCTGCCTTGAGCAGCGCGTCGGTGGTGCTGGCGCGCTGGCCGACCGCGTTGTAGGTGTGGCCGGTGGTGTTGCCCTTCTGGTCGACCTGGGTCAGCACGTTGCCGTTGGCGTCGTAGCTGAACTGGATGGCCTGGCCCAGCGCGTCGGTGATGCGGGTGAGGCGGTTCAGGCTGTCCCATTCCTGGGTGGTGCGGTTGCCCAGCGCATCGGTTGCGGCCAGCTGGCGGCCCACGGTGTCGGTGAAGAGCTGCACCTGCCGGCCCAGCGGGTCGGTCACGCTGGTGAGGTCCGGCCCGTCATAGCCGAGCGTGGTCTGCTTGCCCAGCGGGTTGGTCACGCTCACCCGCTTGCCCTGGGGGTCGTAGCCGAAGCTGGTGGCGTTGCCCAGCGGGTCGGTCACCTTGGTGAGGTTGCCCTTGAGGTCATAGGCCAGCGTGGTGGTGCGGCCGTTGGCGTTCGTCATCGTGAGCGGGCGGCCCAGCGTGGCGTCCCACGTCATCGACGCGCTCACCGCGTTGGCGGTGCCGGCCAGGCGCGTGATCTTGGTCGGGTTGCCGGCGCCGTCGTACTCGTAGGCCGTCTTGCGGTTGAGCGCATCGGTCATCGACAGGGTCAGGCCGTTGGCCACCTCATAGGTGGTCACCTGCTCTTCGGGCTGGCCGAGCGGGAAGGTGTTCTTGGCGACCAGCCCGGAGGTATCGAACTCCACGCGGCGCACGCTGCCTCGACGGTCCTTCACGTCGGTTCGCACCAGCCTGCCGCCAATGTCGATCAGGTAGGCGTACTCGAAGGTGCTGCCGTCGGCGAGTGTCTGTTTCTTGACCCGCACCCCCTCGTATTCATTCGCCACACGCGTGTGGCCGTTGGGGTCCTTGATGGACGTGACACGGTTGTTCGTCGTGTCCCAGGTGTAGATGCGCTTCTGGTTGTGGGGGTCGGTCACCTCGGTGAGCCGGCCGCCGCTGTCGTAGGTGTAGCTGAAGCTGCGGCCGATCTGGTCGGTGATCTGGCTGATGAAGCCGTTCGTGTTGTAGGTGAAGCTCACCGTGCGTCCGCTGGGGCTGACCACGCGGCTGGCGTAAGCATTGTTCGCCGGCCGCTCGACGGTCAGGCGGTTGCCGTTGGCATCCTCCATCCACTTGAGTCGGGCGGTGTAGTTGGGGAAGGCCCAACGCCGCCCGTCCTTGAAGTAGAGGATCAACGCTCCTTCAGCGCTGGAGTGCTTGAAGTAGGCGCGGTGGAAGGCGCCCGTGGCGTCGGTGTTCTGGAACACCTGCGAGACGTAGCAGCAGGCGGTGCCGTTGACGTTGGGGAAGCGGATCTTGCGCCCGTTGGGCATGACCAGCTGGATCTCCGAGTAGGTGGGCGCCGGCAGGTACAGGTACATCTCGTACGGGTGGGTGGCGCCCACGCCGAAGGCACGCGCGTATTGCGCACTGCCGCCTGAGTTGTCCATCGTGCGGTAGGTACGCCGGATGTCGATGGGCACGGTGTCGGCGATGAACAGGTCGCGTTCGATGTGCACGAAGTGGCCGGTGCTCAGGTCGACCGGGTCGCCCCCGCACACGCCGCCGCCGGCGTCCGAGCTGTTGCCCCAGCCACCGTCTCCGCCACCGTCTCCACCGTCGCCGCCGCCGCAACCGTCGCCGCCGCCACCACCGCCGTCAGGGCCGCCCGAGGATGCACTGGTCGCGCCGAACTGGTAGATCTGGAAGGTACGATCCGACTCGACGCGCTGCCCGTCGGCGCTCACGCGTGCCACGGCGTACTCGTACCAGCCGCGACCCTTGGGGTCGTAGTCGAACAGGCGCATCGGCGCACCGGGGCCGAAGCCGGTGTAGTTGGGGTAGCGCACGGTGGCCGCGCGCGGCTTGCCGTCCACGCCCTGGATCACCGCGCCGCCGGGCTGCAGCGTGTAGTACAGCGGCACGCCGAAGTAGGGCATCGGGAACGGGGTCTGGTCCACCGGCAGCGGCGTGATGCTCACTTCGGTGACGATCTTGCCGTCCACGTCGCGGATCACGGTGCCGGCCGGTAGCGTGACTTCGAAGCCGGGCAGCAGCGGGTGGGTGAGCGTGACGTCGGTCTTGGTGGGCGAGTCGATCTTGACTGCATGGCGGGTGTCCAGCTTGGGCATCCACACCACGAAGGGCAGCGTGTTGGTCTGCCCGGCCTGCAGGTCGAGCCTGTATTCGAAGACGCCGTAGGTGGCATCGCGCCGGTTGGCGCTGCGACCGTCGATGTGCAGCAACTGGCTGCCGGCCGGGATGCCCGCGAGCAGGAACTCGCCTTGCTCGTCGGTCTTGGCGCTGATGCCGTTGATGCTGAGCGTGACGTTGGCCAACGGCTTGCCGTTCAGGCGCAGCACCTGGCCGGCCAACGCCGTGGTGCCGGCAGCTGCGGCGCCCGCCTTGGCATAGGCCGCAGCGGCTTTCACCTCCTGCGTGGTCTGCGCATGCACGTCACCCCAGCCGAGGCGCGCACGCGTCTTGAGCTTGCCCGCAGCCGCCTGCTCCTCGCCAGCCTTGCGGCTCACTCCCAGAGCCTGCCACTTGCGATCGAGCAGTCCTTCTTCCCACTCCTGGCTGCCGTAGAGCACCTTGTGCACCTCGGGTCGCTTGGGCTTGTATTGCGCCGCGCGCCCGGCCTTGCCGCTGACCCAGTTGCCCTTGCGATGCGTCGCATCGGGCACGAAGAGTTCGTCGTCGGCCTGCATGGCGGCCAGTGCCTTGGGGTCGACCTGCGGCGCCGCGGTGCGCGGATCGCGCCCGTTGGGCGCCGCCGCCGCGCCACCATGGACCAGCGTGGCACTGCCTGCACTGCCCAGTGCCGCGGTGTCGAACCCGATGGCCGTGAGGGGCAGGCGCTGCTGCGCCTTGTCCTGCGCACCGTTGATGAACAGCGTGTAGCGGCTCGCCGGCAGCAGCTGCTGGCTGGGCCATACGAAGAGCAGCAGGCCCTGCTCGGCCGCCACCACCTTCACGGTCTCGGCGCCGTTCGGCCCGATCAGGGTGACGCTCTGCGCGTTCAGGCTGGCCACCGACAGCCGCTTGTTGAAGCGGACCATCAGCGGGCCCTGCCCCGCCACGTTGCGCTCCTGCGTCTGCGGGCGGCTGGCCTGCACGGCCGGCGCCTGGCTGCCTTCGAGCCCGCTTTCCAGGGCCTTGGCCTGCGCAGCGTTCAGGCTGCGGAAGCGCTGCGTGTTGGCATCAAAGAGCTCGGCATGTCCGGCGGGCTGCTTGTCGGCTGTGCTTCCGCCCCACAACAGCACAGCGTCCTCGGGCGTCAGGCTGGCGTTCTGCCTGAAGCGCGGCTGGCTCAGCCGCGCGTTGAAGCGCTCGACCTGGCCGGTGGCGGGGTTCCAGAGTTCGGCCGCATCCAGGGCGCGGCCGCGCCCGTCCAGGCCGCCTGCCAGCAGCACGCGGCCGTCGCCGAGCAGGGTGGCGCTGTGCTGTGCCCGCGCGAGCAGGCCCGGGGTCGGAAGCAGGGCGAACTGTCCTGTCGTGGGATCGAACACTTCGGCTTGTGCCACCACGTCGCCGTCGGCCCCGGTGCCGCCCAGCACGAGCACGCGTCCATCGGCCAGCAGGGTGGCCGAGTGGCCGGAGCGCGGCCGCTGCAGGCCTTGCGGCAGGGGCAGCTTCACGCCGTCGGGCTTGACGATCCAGGCATGGCCGAGCGATGCGCTGCCGGTGCCCTCACCGCCGGTCAACAGCCAGCTGCCGTCGGCCAGCTGGGTGGCGCTTTGCCCGGCAGAAGCCGACGGGGCCAGCCCCGTGGCGGCCTTGACCGGCAGGGAGGTTTTCGCTTGAGGTTGAGCCTGCGCCTGTGCCTGTTGATCGAGCGCGGGCCAAGCGAGCAGCAGGCAGGCCGCAGTGAGCGTCAAGGCCCGCACGGCGCGGTATGGGTTCTTCATGATGTCTCTCCCTCGCAGCTTGATGCCGCTCACTTCTTTTTCACCTGCAGCCCGAGCGTGCCCTTGTCGAGGATCGCCGGGTTCACGTACACGGTGTAGGCACCCGTCTCCGGCAGCGTCACGTCGAAGGTGCTGCCGGCCTGGCTGGTGGTGAAGTAGGTGTACCCCACGTGGTTGCTCTGCGTCGCGTCGCTCGGCTTGTACAGGTACACGTAGGTGTAGTTGTTCGTGCTGCCGTTGCCGTCGTCCAGCGCATTGCCCGTGAGCAC
>NZ_SWAR01000120.1 GCF_006386545.1 Methylibium rhizosphaerae
CGGTGCCACGAGGGAGCGAGGCAACATCACCACCCGATCCTTGCCGCCCTTGCCCTCCCGCACCAGGATCACCTGCCGGTCGAACTCCAGGTCCTTGACGCGCAACTGCAGGCCTTCGTTCAGTCTCATGCCGGTGGCACACCGTGGAAGCGGATGAAGGCACGCACCCAGTAGACGTAGCTCTTCTCGGTGCGGGGGCTGTAGTGCAGGTAGCGCACGCGCTCGCGCAGCTGGTCGAGCACCTTGGCCGACCTCAGCGGGGGCAGGGCGGGTGTGCCGGTTTTCACGGGCCATTTATACTGTATGCGCGTACAGTATGCTTGGGCAACCTAGGCAACAAGCGGGTTGGCTGAGGGCTATCCCACCTTTGGGCGGGGAGAGCGACGTTTTTATCCGGCTATTCTGCTGGCCACAACAAAGTTAGCCGTCACGTGAACGAGTTGCTCGCGCTCATCCTGCTCCCGCCGCTATGGTTCGCAGCCAACGCCGTGGTGCTGCTGGTTCTATCCTGCGTGTATGTTCACGCACTACTTGGGGTAGCACGCCTCCCGGCTTTCTTCAAGGTCGTGGCGTCTGTTGTCTTGTGGCTCGCGTTCTCTGCGGTGTGCGTTGCACCGCTTTTCGGCTGGATCTTTATTGCTCGGCTACATCTGCCGGTCGCGCTCGAGCTTCCTACGATGCTCTGGCCGCTGCTTTGCTTCGGGTTATGCTTTGTGGCGGTATATCGCCCGGTTAAGCGCCATCTTCCCCAACTGCGGGCCGTGGGATTTTTCCGGCGGTGACGGCTAACCCCTCCATCGAGCGGACATGCCACAGCGGGCTTCGCCCGCTGTGGCATGCCGCTCATGTCGAACGTTATGCGCCATGAATTCGCCCGCTTCCGAGATCCAATCATGTGAGTGGCTGTTCTTGCGCGCCATGGGCGAGCCCCAAGACAACGCACTTCGTGTCGTCGTCGAGGAGGCTCGAGCTGGAGCGCCAGCCGATCCAAAGGCCGTTGCGGAAGCTGCGTCCCTTCCAGAGCTTGAACCCATCCTTCAGGGTGCGCGCCTCATCGCATTCGGAAGGCTGCCGTGTCTTCGAGGTGGTTTGGGGTAGCTACATAGCCTACTCAGTGCGCAACGAGAGCTACGTTGCGAACGACAAGTACGAACAGTGTGAGGGGCGTCTGCTGGTCAAGTACTCGAAGTCTCGCTTCCTGGACTACGTTGCGTCTGGAACCTTCGCAACCGCTGAGTATCCGGGTCCGTTCACTCATTGGGGCATCATCTGCGGCAACCACATCATTGATGTCGCTTCTACGGAGGAGCCGGTAGTTGGGCTGCTGCCGAATGGCGCATAACCCCTCCATCGAGCGGACAAACAATGGCAGGCTTCGCCTTCCGTTGTTTGCCGCTCATGTCGAACGTTAGAACTCATGCTCACCGAGGCGTTCTGGTTCTGGTTCGCAGTTGCAACTTGGGTCGTTTGCGTCGCTGTGTGCGTGCCATTTCTTGCTGCAATCAGAGAAGAGGTCCCGT
>NZ_SWAR01000121.1 GCF_006386545.1 Methylibium rhizosphaerae
GACGTTGCGTCGTATGCCGTCATCTAACCCCGCCATCGAGCGGACCCACAACGGCGAGGTGCGGTTGCGCGCTTTGGCCACACTGAGCGCGCCGTTGCGGCCCGCTCATGTCGAACGTTAGGCGTCGGAGAAGGCATGTCTCTGCGTACCACCATCTCGTTGCTGGCACTGGCGGCGCTTCCTCTCGCAGCAGAGGCAGCGACTTACGAAATCACGGTCACACGCAAGGCCAGTAACGTCTATCGGGTTGACGGCAAGAGCATCACAATCCAGACAAGGTATTGCTACGTCTATGCCTACTCAGAGGAAGCATTGTTGAAGTCGAGTGGGTATGGCGGCGAACTGATCTTCATCGACAGTCGCGACAAGTGCGATGTCAAAGCCATCTACGGAAAGAGCGAGCCAAGTCCTGGCAAGTACGCTGTGCGCGTCACGCACGAATCGGACGATTGGTACGAAGTCCAAGGCACAGGCTCATATCTGCAAACCTCAGCGTGCCTCAGTCTTGCTCTTGGTCAGGAGGCGTTCCTCTCTCTTCAGGCCGGTGGCTTCGGCCGCATCGTGTTCGACGACGGTCAGAGTTGCGTGGTTGAGGGCGTGTACACCAGGATGAAGCTCGAATGAAGGTTGCCTCACCGACGCCTAACCCCTCCATCGAGCGGACATGCTCCGGCAGGCTTCGCCCACCTACGCATGCCGCTCATGTCGAACGTTAGGCGGCACCAACACCACCATGGCCCGCGGCGATCTGAAAGCACCAACATTACTAGCGCTGAGGGAATTGCTCCGACCGCTCGGCTATCGGAAGTCTTCCTCCTTGTTCTCGCGCCCGTTGCAAGACGTCGTTCATCTCATAGAAGTGCAAGGCTCGCGCCAAAGCACAGCCGCAGAGGCGAAGTTCACTGTCAATGTTGGCGCCTTTGCGCCGGCGCTCATCTACGCCGATGTCCGCGCCACCACGAAACCGTCCATCCCACTGGCGCACTGGAGGGAACGCTTGGGCTTTCTGTCGCCCGAGAATGAAGACACATGGTGGAAGGTACGCACTGCGCAGCAAGCGGAGGCAGTAGCCGTTGACATCGCCACTCGCATTGAACGCTTCGCCCTCCCCGCCCTGGGGCAGCTTCAGCAGTTGGACGCGCTCGTCACCCTGTGGAAAGCTGGCCAAAGTCCTGGGCTCACTGAGCATCAGCGTAGAGAGTTCCTGGTTCGGCTTGGGCATGTTCCGAGTAGCGCCGCGAGTGCCGCCTAACCCTTCGCTCGAGCGGACCTCCACCGGCAAGGCACTTGGGCCGCGACATGCTCAGGCCTATCATGCATGTCGCGGCCCAAGCGCCTTGCCGGCGGCGGCCGCTCAGCTCAAACGTTAGAAGGCTGCAAATGCGTCTCGCCCCCATCATCGTTGCAGGCTCGTTTCTGTTGAGCGGCGCAATCATTGGCGCGGCTCTGTGGTCCACCCCAGCAATGCGTCACGAGTTTGCCAAC
>NZ_SWAR01000122.1 GCF_006386545.1 Methylibium rhizosphaerae
GCCCAAACCACCGCGCCCGCGGCCGACGCGTCGGCGGGGGCGAGCGTGCCGGCGGCGATCACGCCGGCGCCGGCGGCGGTGCCGGCGGCGAAGCCGGCGACCAAGACGGTCGAGTCGGTGGAGAACCCCTACGGCCTGGGAGCGCTGTGGAAGGCGGGCGACTTCGTGGCCAAGTTCGTGCTGGTGGTCATGGTGATCATGAGCATGGGCAGCTGGTACATCATGATCGTGAAGCTGTGGGAGCAGGCCAAGCTGGGGCGCCAGGCGAAGGAGGCGGCCAAGAGCTTCTGGAGCGCGGGCACCATCCGCCAGGGTGCGGACACGCTGCACGAGACCAGCCCGTTCCGCTTCATCGCCGAAGCGGGGCTGGACGCCACCAAGAAGCACGACGGCCTGCTGGGCCAGGTGGACCTGAACACGTGGGTGACGATGAGCATCCAGCGCTCGATCGAGCGGGTGCAAAGCCGCCTGCAGGACGGGCTGGCGTTCCTGGCCACGGTGGGTTCGACGGCGCCGTTCATCGGGCTGTTCGGCACGGTGTGGGGCATCTACCACGCGCTCACGGCCATTGGCGTGGCGGGGCAGGCGTCGATCGACAAGGTGGCCGGGCCGGTGGGCGAGGCGCTGATCATGACGGCCATCGGTCTGGCCGTGGCGGTGCCGGCGGTGCTGGGCTACAACTGGCTGGTGCGGCGCAACAAGAGCGCGATGGAAGACGTGCGCGCCTTCGGCAACGACCTGCACTCCGTGCTGCTGGCCGCCGGCAACGCCCGCAAGGCCTAAGGCCGCCGCAGGGGAGCCAAGACCATGGCCATGACCGTAGGCAGTGAAGGCGACGAGGACGAAGTCGTCTCCACCATCAACACCACGCCGCTGGTGGACGTGATGCTGGTGCTGCTCATCATCTTCCTGATCACGATTCCGGTGGTGACCACCTCGATCCCGGTGGATCTGCCCAAGGAAACGGTGGAAGTGCGAGAGACCAAGCCGGAGAACATCATCCTGTCGGTGGACACCGGCGGGGGCATCTACTGGAACGACCTGAGGATGGCCAACACGCAGGCGCTGGTGGACCGGCTGAAGAAGGTGGCGGTGCTCGACCCGCAGCCGGAGGTGCAGATCCGGGGCGACCACCGGGCGAACTACGACTCGGTGGGGCGGGTGATCTACGCCTGCCAGAGGGCGGGCATCACCAAGGTGGCGTTCATCACCGAGCCGCCGGCACGGGGAGGTTGACGATGGGAATGAACGTAGGAAGCGGCAGCGGCAGCGGTGATCCGGAGGTGATGGTGGACATCAACACCACGCCGCTGATCGACGTGATGCTGGTGCTGCTGATCATGCTGATCATCACGATCCCGATCCAGCTGCACTCGGTGAACCTGAACATGCCGGTGGGCGTGCCGCCGCAGAACCTCACCAAGCCCGAGATCGTCAAGATCGACATCGACGAGAAGAGCGTCGTGTACTGGAACGGCTTGCC
>NZ_SWAR01000123.1 GCF_006386545.1 Methylibium rhizosphaerae
CGGAAGCTGCCGCGGTGGTTGTCGGCCTGGTGCACCAGGTGGCCCAGGTTGAGCTGGGTTTCGTGCTGGGTGGTCTTCAACTGCACGCGCAGCTGCGCATCGCTGTCGTCGAAGGCGAGCTGGTTGTAGCCCGCACCGCCGAACTCCTGGCTCTTCAGCCCCGAGAAGGCCGCCGCATTGGCCTGCTGTGCGCTGCCCGCGCCATGCCAGGGCGGGCTGTGGCCGGTGCCGATGCGGTTGCCCTGCGCGCCGGCGCGGTGGTCGGTGCTGTGCTCCAGCGGCGCCAGGTCGGCCTGTGCGCTCGCCCCGCCGGGGGTGGCCGGCACGCCGGCTTCGCCCTGGCCGTTGTACAGGCTGCCCAGCACGACCGGGCGGTCGAGGTCGTTGGCGATGAAGCCCACCAGCACCTCCTGGCCCACCCGGGGGATGAAGTGGCTGCCGTAGCCGGGGCCGGCATAGGGCTGGGCCACGCGCACCCAGGCGGTGGCCGCGGCGCTGTCGGCATCGCGCTCGGCCTGCCAGTGGAAGCGCACGCGGATGCGCCCGAGCGCATCGGTGTGGATCTCGCCGGCACCGGCGGCTTCGGTCTCGCCTTGCGGGCCGACGACGGTGGCGCTGGTGGGGCCGGCAGCGCGCGGCCGGGCCACGGGCTCGGGGCGCCACGGGGTGCTGCGCGCCAGCGCGGTGAAGCGGTTGGCGTAGCCGCTGGCCTGGGCCTGGCGCAGCAGCTCGGCGCCCAGGCTGCTTTGCAGCAGCGGGTCGGCCCCGAGGGTCTTCGCGAGGGCGGCGTTCAGCTCCTTGGGCAGGTTGTTCAGGCCCACATGCTGGACCTCGAGCACGAGGTAGTCGGCCGCCGGGGTGTCCTGGCCGAGCAGGGCGCCGAGCTGGCGGTCGGTGCCCTGGGTGAGGCTGAACCAGGTGCCCGCGCGCAAGGAGCGCACGCTGCTGCGGCCCAGCTGCCGGGCGTAGCCGGCTTCGAGGTGCTGCTGGGCCAGGGTGGCGTAGCGCTGGGCTTCGGCGCCGCTGGCGTAGGCCTCCGGGCCCAGCGGGTCGTAGGCTTCGAGCTGCGGGGCGTGGGGGCCGCTGAAGCGCACGGCGCCGGGCACCTGGGCGCTGACCGAGCGCTTGGCCTGGGGGTCCCAGCTTTGCACGCTGGTGCTGGCGCTGGCATAGCGGTGCAGGGCGCCGAAGGCCTGGATGCTGTCTTGCTGTTCCTGGCTGCTGGCGCGGTGGAAGCGCAGGCCGGTGCCGCCCAGCGAGGAGGCGCTGCTGGGGTCCTGGGGCACGGCGGCGCTGTCGGCGAACAGCACCACGCCCACGCCGTCGGGGGTGTCTTCGAAGCGCAGGCCCAGGCCTTCTTCGGCGAGCAGGCGGCGCACGAA
>NZ_SWAR01000124.1 GCF_006386545.1 Methylibium rhizosphaerae
GTCACCCACCGCCGCCCTACGGCCGTAGCGGTCAGAGGCCCAACGCCGTCGATGGCGCCGATCTTGCGACACAGGTCGGAACTGGACATCAGCTGCTTCACTTGCGCGTCGGCCTTCTCGATGCGCTGCTCGATGCGCTGCTCGATGATCTCGAGATGCTCCAGCGACTCGACGAGGAGGCTGCGGCAGACCTCACAGATCTCACCGTCGGATGCCGCAAGGACCGCAGGCATGGCGCGGTGGAAGGCTGCCGGCGACTTGGCGACGACGACACCGCGCTCGGCCAGGATGCCTCGCACGTGGTTGATGACCGCGGTGCGCTGGTGCACGTACAGCTGACGGACGCGATGCAGCGCTTGGATGTCCTGCTGCTCGACGCTCTTGACTGCGACGAACCTCATCGTCGGACGGCTGGCCGCCTCGACGATCCCTTCGGCGTCGTTGCGGTCATTCTTGTTGGTCTTCACGAACGGGGCGACGAACTGCGGGCTGATCAGCCTGACCTCGATGCCATTCGCAAGCAGCTGGCGCCCCCAGTGGTGGGCGGAGGCACAAGCCTCCATGACAACGAGTCTCGGTTGCAGGCCGAGGATCGCCTGCAGGAGGCCAGGACGGCTGACCTTCGAGCGGTGCATGACGGCCCCACCGCGAGTGGCTCCGTGAAGCTGGAAGACTCGCTTGGCCAAGTCGATACCGAGAACGTCGATGTGCATGGTGGCCTCCGATCTGCATCTGCGGAGCGACAGTGTCGTCCCCGAAGGGGCGTCGGGTCCATCTCAGTAGCAGTGGTTCGGGCTGAGCGATCCTGCGATGGAAGAGGCGCTGCACGACGTGCCGCTGTACCGGGAGTTCGCCAAGCTCGACGGCATGACCGCCCGCCTGCCCGACGAGACGACCATCCTCAGGTTCCGGCACCTGCTGGAGCGGCACAACCTGGCAGTGGACATGCTGCGGGTGGTCAACGACATCCTGCAGGCCAAGGGCATGCTGATGCGCACCGGCACCGTGGTGGATGCCACGCTGATCTCGGCGCCCAGCTCGACCAAGAACATCGAAGGCGAGCGCGATCCGGAGATGAAGCCGACGAAGAAGGGCAACAACTGGTACTTCGGCATGAAGGCGCACATCGGCGTGGATGCCGCTTCGGGGCTGGTGCACACGGTCGTTGGCACAGCGGCCAACGTCAACGACCTCAATGTCGCCGGGCAACTGCTGCATGGCGAGGAGTACGCGGCCTTCGGCGATGCGGGCTACCAAGGCGTGCACAAGCGGCCAGAGGCCGCAGGCCCGACGTGGCACGTGGCGATGCGCCCGGGCAAGCGCAAGAAGCTCAACCCGTTCATCGAGCCTGACTTCATCGCCGAGCGCGTGGAGAA
>NZ_SWAR01000125.1 GCF_006386545.1 Methylibium rhizosphaerae
AAGGGCGCATGCGGGTGTTGCGCCGCTTGCCCAGGCGTCCAGCCTGGGCTGCGCACCGCGCCTACGCCTGCACCCTTGTCGGCCCCGGCGGGGGTGCCATTTCACTGACGCAGTGGACTAGGGAGCGGCCGCACTTTGCATCAGTGCTGGAAAAGACTGGTTTCGGGCCGAAACGGACATCTATCATCAGCGCCATGAAAACCGTCTGGATCCTGGTGCTCGACGGCGTGATGGACTCGAGCCTGGCGATCACGCTGGACCTGCTGCGCGCCGCGCAGGCAGTGGCGGCGCAGGCGAAGACGCCGCTGCGGCTCGACTGGCGCGTGCTCGGCGCGCGCCGGCGGGTGCAGACCGCGCACGGCCTCACGCTCGCCACCGACGACACTTTCCGCGCCTGCCGTGAACGGGGCGACATGCCGGCCTGGGCCATCGTGCCGGCGATGGGCCAGTACGGCGAGCGCCTGGCCGCGCACCTCGCCGAGCGGGATGCGGTGTGGGCAGCCGAACTGCTGCGGCGGCTGCACGCCGGCGAGACGCGCATTGCCGCCTCTTGCGCTTCGGTCTTCCTGCTGGCCGAGGCGGGGCTGCTGGAGCAGCGCCGCGCCACCACCACCTGGTGGCTCGCCGGCAGCTTTCGAACACGCTACCCGGGCGTACACCTCGACGAGAGCAGCATGGTGGTGCGCGACGGCCATCTGGTGTCGGCCGGCTCGGCCTTCGCCCAGCTCGATCTCATGCTTGCGGTGCTTGGCGACCTGGCCGGCGCACGGGTGGCCGAGCTGTGTGCGCGCTACCTGCTGATCGACCGCCGCCCGTCCCAGGCGCGCTACATGATGGCCACGCATGCGCAGCATCATGACCCGGTGGTGGCCGCGGCCGAGCAGTGGATCGACCGGCATCTGGGCGGGCCGCTGTCGGTGCGGGCGCTGTCGCAGCACCTGGGCCTGGGCGAGAAGACGCTGGCACGCCGGGTGCAGGCGGCCACCGGGCAGTCGCCGATCCGGCTGATCCAGCGGCGCCGGCTGATGATGGCCGCGCACCTGATCGAAACCACCCGCACGCCGATCGAAGCGGTGGCCGAGCAGGTGGGCTACCGCGACAGCACGACGCTGCGGCGGCTGATGCGGCGCGAACTCGGCGCCAGCCCGTCGAGCCTTCGCTAGGGCCTGTTAACGCTATTTGGAGCCTCACGTGACCCAGGAAACGGGCGCCATCAAGGCGCAAAGCGGAAGCGGGGTGACTCCCCCGCTGAGCATTTGCAACGCGGAGGGCGCCCGTTTCCTGGGATCACCCGCAGGGCTTGGGTCCCTGGGGGCGCATGCCGTCGTTGCCGCCTCGTTGTGTGCAGTGAGCACACCGCC
>NZ_SWAR01000126.1 GCF_006386545.1 Methylibium rhizosphaerae
AGATGCGCTTGCGGAAAGTGCAATGGTTCAATGCGAGGTCTGTAGTGCAGCAGCCGCCTAACCCCTCCATCGAGCGAACAGTTTCCGGCAAGCCGGAAACTGCCGCTCATGTCGAACGTTAGGTGCCTAAAGTGGATCCGCGAGCTCTCGTCGTGTATCTAGAGTCATCGTACTCCGCGTATTCGCCCGTCCTCGCCAGTGCTCGTGAGGTCATGCTCGCGGGCCTGCGCTGGTCAAGCGACTACTGGTCCGGTCTAGCCGTTGCTTGGCTGGAGGAGGGCGCGCCGATCGATGTGGAGATCGCCAACGAACTTCACAAGCTCGCGTCCACGGAGGTGCTCTCGCAGAACCTACGGCATCGGGCGTTCTCTATCGCACGCCGCTTTACTCGTGAGCTACCCATTGAGGAACTTGATGTTGTCCGCGTTGTGGCTCTACGAAGCTGCGATCGCTCTTTCGAAGGTACAGAAGGCGTCAAGCGGAAACCGCGCGTCGGCGATAGAGGTACGGTCGTGCACATTCACCCAACGGGCTCGCATGAGGTTGCCTTTATCGTGGAGGCCGTTGCCCCCGATGGCCACACATTGTGGGTCGCTGATTTCTTCGCAAATGAGCTACAAGTGGAGGTCAAGCACCTTGCCGCCGGCACCTAACCCTTCCATCGAGCGGACACGGAGCTTGAATCGGTTTCGTTGACGCTCCCCACCAACGACGGCGTGATCAGCGGGATCGACCACGAAAGCGATACGGTTGTCGCGGTATGGACTGGCGGTCGATGCAAGACTTGCGAATCGTGTTCTGCGGCGAGGAGCAATCCCATGCGTTACGACGACGCCAAGATCGAGACCGCCGTTCTGGCCTTGCTGGGGGCGCTCGAGTTTGAGAACGGCCGGGTGTGGAAGCGATACGACTTTGATGTCATGGACTCGCTCCACGAGAAGGGCTACATCACGAACCCGCACGGGCGACATGAATCCGTCTACCTGACCGAGCAAGGGCTACAACTGGCGAAGCAGCTTGCTGACGAGTGGTTCGGTGTATCCGACGGGCCTCAATCCCAGCGGGCGCCATAGAGGCGGCCCGGTGCACTCGGGGCGATGCGAGGGACATCCGCATGGGCGGTGGTCCATAGATCCCGAGCGGGAGCCGCGGACCCGCGATGTTTAGAAGGCCAGCCTGGGCAATCGGCCGCAGTCAGGCAGTCAGCGGTATCCGTCCGGCCAACTCACCTTGAACGGCCCGTGCCCGGCAGCCAGGATGGTGCCCACCAAACAAGTTAGGTGGACACCATGTCAGACGCCAAGCCGGCCAGCCGCCGGCGTCACGACGCA
>NZ_SWAR01000127.1 GCF_006386545.1 Methylibium rhizosphaerae
GAGCCGCAGGAGATTCGAGATGTTCCAGTACCGCCAAGTGCTCGCGCGGCTGCGCGCGGGCGACTCCGAGCGCGACATCGCGCGCTCCAAGCTCATGGGCCGGCAGAAGCTGGCGGCGCTGCGCGCGCTGGCCGTCGAGCACGGCTGGCTCGACCCGGCGCGCGAGCTGCCCGACGAGGCCGCCATCGCACAGGCCGTGGGCGCCGGCCGCCGTGCCAGCAGCACCGTCTCCAGCGTCGAGCCCTGGCGCGAGCTGGTCGCGCAATGGCAGGCCGCCGGCGTGCAGGGCAAGGCCATCCACGCGGCCTTGCGGCGCCAACATGGCTACACCGGCAGCTACTCGTCGGTGGCACGCATGCTGGTGGCCCTGCGCGGCTCTCAGCCGCCCGAGGTGACCGTGCGGCTGAGCTTCGAGCCCGGCGAAGCGGCCCAGGTCGACTTCGGCGCCGGCCCCGTGCTTATGCACCCGGACGGCCAGCCGCGGCGCACCTGGGCCTTCGTGATGACGCTGGCGCACAGCCGCCACCAGTACGTCGAGTTCGTGTGGGACCAGACGGTGGCCACCTGGCTGGGCTGCCACCGCCGCGGCTTCGAGTGGTTCGCCGGCGTGCCCGCACGGCTGATCATCGACAACGCCAAGTGCGCCATCACCCGCGCGTGCGCCAAGGACCCGCTGGTGCAGCGCGCCTACGCCGAGTGCGCCGAAGGCTACGGCTTCAGGATCGACGCCTGTCCGCCGCATGACCCACAGAAGAAGGGCATCGTCGAGGCCGGCGTGAAGTACCTCAAGGGCAACTTCCTGCCCACGCGCAGCTTCCGTGACCTGAGCGACCTGAACGCGCAGGCCAAGGCGTGGGTACTGGAAGAAGCCGGCACGCGCGTGCACGGCACCACGCGCACCAGGCCGCTGGCGCTGTTCGAGCTCGAGCGTGCACACCTCAAGCCGCTGCCGGCAGTGGCGCCGGACCTGGGCAGCTGGCACCGCGTGGTCGTACATCGCGACTGCCACGTGCAGTTCGAGCGGGTGCTGTACTCGGCACCGTTCGCGCTGGCGGGCAAGACGCTGTGGCTGCGCGCCACCGACGCGGCGGTGGCGCTGTACGAGGAGTTCCGCCACGTCGCCACGCACCCGCGCGGGCGCCGCCCGGGCGAGCGCCTCACGGTGCGTGATCACCTGCCGCCAGCCGCGCAGGCGTTCTTCGCGCACGACCGCAGCTGGTGCGTCGCCCAGGGCGCCCGCATCGGGCCGGCCTGCCAGCGGCTGATCGAGCACCTGTTGAGCGATCGCATCGTCGAGCGCCTGCGCGGT
>NZ_SWAR01000128.1 GCF_006386545.1 Methylibium rhizosphaerae
ACGGGACCTCTTCTCTGATTGCAGCAAGAAATGGCACGCACACAGCGACGCAAACGACCCAAGTTGCAACTGCGAACCAGAACCAGAACGCCTCGGTGAGCATGAGTTCTAACGTTCGACATGGGCGGCACACAACGGCGCAACGAGCGCTTCCGAAGCGCACCGCTGCGACCCGCCGTTGTGTGTCCGCTCGATGGAGTGGTTAGCGCTCACCGGCCCACACCTCTGCACCAGGCCCCTCTGTCTCGGCGTAGAACTTCGTCGCAGACAAGGCAATGACCAAGAGGCCTGCACCAAGCCCCACTTGCCCTTGAACCTGATTCCATGTGGTTTCTTGTGGGCTCTGTCGTACTCCCAGAAGCAAACATGGTTCTTCAGGGTTGAACTGGACCGTACCGTTCTTGTACTGCGGCGCGAAGATCTCTTCGATTCGATGACAGACGCGCTCGTGCAGTTTGCCTGGTTTCTTGAGCGCCTCATGTACGAAGCGCTCGCGGAATGGCTTGCTCACGAAAGCAGCTGCGAACAACTGAAGCGTCTCAACGTGGCTCATGGGCGCTAACGTTCGACATGAGCGGCACACAGCGGCGCAACGAGCACATCCGAAGCGGGCAATTGCCACCCGCCGTTGTGTGTCCGCTCGATGGAGAGGTTAGGCCACCGGCCGTGATAGACGTTTGAGCAATTCATTGACACTCCCCTCCCACCTTGCGAGTTTCTCAGCGTGAACGCTCCAATTCTGGCGAAGCTCGGACTTGGGACCGAGCACGCCAGAAAGGGCCTGCTGAGCAGGCAAAGCGAGCGACCGGAACTGCGTGCCGGACTTGGCGACGATTGCGCCCAACTCCTGCGGAAACCCCTTGCAGGGCCGACCGAGGCTTGCTGCTACCACCTCAGCCGCGGCAATGACCGACTCGCCAGCGAAGCTCTCGATGTATTTGCCGGTGGTGCCGACAGCAAGCGTCCGGCGAAGGAACTCGGCGGTAGGGCTCTCCTGGAATTCAGCGACCCAGTCCAGCGCACCATCGTTCTCGAAGCTCTCATGCGACCAAGCGCCGGCCACCGAGACCGACGGAGCCACAAGCACGGTTGAAAGAGCAAGGAGAGATTGACGGCGATTGAGCATAGGGGGCCTAACGTTCGACATGAGCGGACCGCAACGGCGCGCTCGGTGTGGCCGAAGCCCGCGACTGCGCCTCGCCGTTGTGGGTCCGCTCGATGGAGGGGTTGGGCGTCATGACGCCTCCTCGTGCAGCCCCCGCACCTGTGGC
>NZ_SWAR01000129.1 GCF_006386545.1 Methylibium rhizosphaerae
TGGCCTGCAGGCCGCCCGCGTGGGTGAACCAGCTGGTGGTCTCGCCGCTCACGCTGCTGTAGGTGTGGGCGGCCGTGAGCTGCACGTCGCCCTGGGCCACCAGGCTCAGGTCCTGCCCGGCAAACACCGCCGTGCTCTGCGGGCTCACGAAGGCGGCGGTGCTCGGCGTGTCGAGCACCACATACGGCTTCGCAAACCGTTCGACCGGCTCGCCCAGCGTGCGGCTGCCCGCCTGGGCCTTCTTCGCTTCCTGGCCGTTGACCGGGCCGTCGTACCGGCCGTCCTGCTGCGGATCCAGGCCCTTCAAGGTCTGGGCCCAGCTCTTGTCGGGCGCGTGGGGTTCGAGCTTCGCGGCCTGGGCGCTGGCCGCCGCCTCGCCGAGCCGCTGTCCCAGGTCCTGCGCTGCCTTCAGCTGCGCCAGCGCCTCGGCCACGTCCATCTGCGTGCCCTCGACGCTGTGGCCGTTCTGCGGCCGCGTGGTGCTGCTCAGCAGCACCCCCTGGCCGGCGCGCACCGTGGCCCAGCCCTGGGTGACGAGTTCATAGCCGGCGCCGCGCCAGGCGCCGCGCTGGGCGGTGGTGGCGCCCTGCTGGATCAGGTGGCCCAGGCCCAGCTCGCTGGCGCGGTAGCTGGTGGCCAGGCGCATGCGCAGCTGGCCGGTGGCGTCGTCGAGCACCCATTGGCCCCAGTCGGCCTGGTCGAGCGTTGGCACGTGCAGGCCGCTGACGGTGCCGGTGTGGTTGGCGCCGGAATCGACCCCGGCGGCGAACAGCGGCGTGTCCTGCCCGTTGTAGAGCTGGCCCACGATGAGCGGGCGGTCGATGTCGGCCTCGACGAAGTCGACCAGCACCTCGGCCCCGATGCGCGGCGTGAAGGCGGCACCCCAGTTGGCGCCGGCACTCGGCGTGGCCACCCGCACCCAGGTGCCCGACTGTTCGTTGCCCGGGGCATTGCCTTGCGTGTCGCCGGGGGTCTCGTGCGGCAGTCCGCCGGGCAGCGGCCGGCTGCCGCGCTGCCACGGGAACTGCACCTTCACCCGCAGCTCGCGGTCGGTGGTGAGAGGCTCGCCTTCCAGGCCCACCACCACCGCGGTCTGCAGCCCCAGCGCGCTGGGGCGGCGCTGGAAGGCCGGCACCAGCGGCACCGCCGCCAGCACGGCGCTGAAGTGGTTGCGGTAGCTGCCGGCCTCGAGCTCGGGGGCGTCGAGCAGGCGGGCGGCCTGGGCGCCCAGGTTGTTGGCGGCCTCATGTTCGATCGCCAGCACGGTAAAG
>NZ_SWAR01000014.1 GCF_006386545.1 Methylibium rhizosphaerae
CTGGCGCGACAGGCGAGCCGGACCGAGCACTTCAGAAGCGGCGGCCCGGGCTCGGGCCTGGCGGGTGGACGGGGATGACGATCTGGGCGGCGGGACGAGCGACCCGCGCAGCGCCGGAGCCGGTACGCCGCTCAGTTCGTCAAGCGGGCGCGGTCACGCACGGCGTGAGCGGATGAAGCCCGCGTGCCTCGGCCACGGGCGGGACGCCGCTCCGTGCTTATAGCTGAGGACACAGCCGCAGACCCCGAGTCGCAAGTTTGCGACGCATACAAATCTGTGAGCACAACCGCATGGCTTTCGCGGTCGATGCCCGCTGGGCATGCCTTCATCTCATTGCCGGTCAGTCACTTGGAAGGAGTTTCTTGAGAGGTTCCGTTCTTCGGAGGAAGAACCATGTAGTCCGAGATGGCCTCAAGCACCAGCTCCGGCAAACTTTCCGCGACCGCCTCTCTCATTTGGCGGGTGGCCCCTGGATCAACCGAGGCCTGCGCAAACGCCTGTTCTCGAGCCTCTGCACTGGGCCATTGCGCGTAGCTGTACCACCAACCATCCGCCCCGCGATGAAGGCGCGACCCAAGCGATCCACGCTCAGCAAGCAGCCGTTCCGATACACGCGACCACGCTTGGATGAACTGCTGTTCCTTTCCTTCATGCAGGCGCCACCGATAGAGGACAGCGAACCCAGGCCCCCGTTGCTTCATGCTCACTCTTTGCTCATCCTTGGAGACGGCTAGTTTGCCCGAGCCCTAACGGCTGCCTCCCGATGGCGCCGTATGGCACCAAACCTGATCTCGATCTCCTTTGCCAGAAGTGTTTGACGCTCTCCGCCGGCTACGGCCGCGGCGCAAACGAGATCGGCGTCGGGACCTGAGCAGTGTTGTTGACGTGGTCGGACGTGATCTGCAGCACGTACACCTGATCGTTGTAGGTCTGCCCTGCCGCGCAGGTCCGGTTGGTCGATGGGCCGACGACCGTCCCGGTGCTGCTGGTGCAGTAGCCCTCGATGTGCGAGTTCAGCACTCCCGAGGAAATGGTGCCCGTCGCAACGTCCAGTGACAGCGAAGCAGGAAGCGCCGGCCGTCCGGCAGGCACGACTGCCTTCAGTCCCGCCAGGCATGCCTGCGTCACACCTTGCACGGTCAACGTCCAGGCATTCGACTGGCCGAGTCGATAGGTCAACGCCTCGCGCTCCTCGACCTTGATGCTGGGCGCGTAGTGGAACGTGACCGTTCCGGTCTGCTCGCACCCGTTGTCATTTCCACCGCCGCAGCCGGCCAGGATCGTGACCGCCGCAGTTGCGAGGCACACGGTCTTTCCGAACCACATGGATATCCTCCTCACAAAATACTCACGGGCAGCTCTCCACATTGCGGAGAACACCCATCTTCTGACCACCGAACTGAAATGGAAACCGGCCCTCAGCGCTCCCGCGCTGCCTCCTGCCCGATCTTCTGCACTGGCGACAGCAGGTACTCGATCACCGAGCGTTTGCCCTGGTGGATCTCCGCAGCGACCAGCATGCCGGGGTTCAACGCGAGCTGTTCACCTGTGGCCGCACTAGTCAGCTTGCTGCCTTTGAGGCGCACGATCGCGCGGTAGGTCAGCATCGGCGCCTGGCCCTGCGGCGTCTGCTTCGGGTCGGCGGCATCGGCGCTGACCAGGGCCACCTCGCCTTCGAGCATGCCGTACTTCTGGAACGGGTAGGCCGCGACTTTGAGCATGGCCTTCTGGCCCACGGCCACAAAGCCTACGTCCTCGTTCTTCAGCAGCACCTCCGCTTGCAGCGGCTCGTCTTGCGGCACGATGTTCATCAACAAGGCACCGGCCGCGACCACCGCGCCGTGGGTCGTCGTCGCGAGGTCCTTCACGACACCGGCATTCGGTGCGCGAATCTCCAGCATGCCGGCCTTGACGTTGGACTTCTCGAGTTCCTGCCCGCTGCGGTTGAGCAACGCGACGGTTTCGATGCGTTCATTCTCGAGCTGCGAGCGGTATTGCGAACGCAGCGACGCGATGCGCCGTTCGGACTGCGCGATGGCGGCGTTGAGGCCCTGCACGTTGGCCGCCTGCACCTTCAGGTCCTGCTCCTTCTCGAGCGCCTCTCGGCCTTTCTCGTTGGCCGCCAGCTCGCCGACAAAACCTTCCTGCACCAGCTTGCGGTAGGCCTCGGCCGACTGGCGGTAGCTGGGCAGTGTCTGCGTCAGCTTGTCCAGCAGCTGCTGCGCCGCGCGCAACTCGGCGCGCGCCTTGTTGAGCGCTTCGTGCTCCTGCGCGAGGCTGTCAAGATAGGCCTGCCGGCGCGCGCGGAACTGGCCTTCCACCTGCGCGTAAAGCGACATGGGGTCCTCCTTGCCAGGCAGGAAGGGCCGATCGGCCAGCTCGGCGTCGATGCGCCGCAGCGTCAGCTTCTTCAGCGCCACGTCATGGCCGAGCGCCTGGGTGTCTGCCTGCGACAGCCGCGCGTCCAGGCGCAGCAGCAGCTGGCCCTGCTGCACGACGTCGCCGTCTTTGACCAGGATCTCGGCCACCACACCCGCCTCGGCCGGCTGCACCACCTTCGTGAAGGTCAGCGGAACGAGCCGCCCTTCGGCCGTGGCGATGATGTCCAGCTTCGCGAAGACGGCCCACACCAGCAGCAGCCCGATCAGTGCCGCCACGGTCATCAGCAGCGTGCGCGGCAGCCGCGCCGGCGGGCGCTCCTGGATGGCCAGCAGGTCCGGCGCGAAATCCAGGGCCTCCGGCGAGAGCAGCGGCGCGCGCGGTGCCTGCGCAGTCGCGTCAGCCATGGGGGCGGAACTCCTTGAGCACCGGCTGGCCTTGCGGGTTGACCAACCAGGCGTGCACAGTCTGGCCCGGCGCCACTGCGGCGATGGTTTCCTTGGCCACCGACTCGGCATCGCCGAACGGAGCCACCACGTCGATCAGCCAGGGGTTCGCACCGCTCTTCCACTCGTGCGGCGCAATGATCGGCGCCGTCGAGCGCAGCCGCTGGTCCACCGCGTCGCTGACGAAGGCCCAGGTCACGAAGGCCCAAGGCAGCTCGACCTTGGAGAACAGGCGGCACTGGTCGAGCACCAGCGGCGGCATGAGCCGCCAGTCGATGTCGGCCAGGAAGGTGAAGCGCCGCTGCGCATCGCGTGAGTACAGCCACAGCGCCGGCCCGAGCAGGGGCAGCTTGGCAAGCTCTTTCTTGGCCGCTTCGAGCTGGGCGGCGGGGTTGTCGAATGTCGGTTGTTGGGGGGTGTTCATGGGATTCCTTCAGGAGTTCTGGCGCCTCACGACAGCACCGGCGCGGGGCGGTCGCCACGCCATGCAGTCGTGCGCCCGCTGGCGCCGATGGCGGCGAAGACCAGCTCATCCTGCCCGGGGGCCGGCATCGGCGTGATCGGGCTGGGCAGGCCGACGGTCTGGTCCGCGATCAGGCTGAGGCCAGCCTGCAGCGCGGTCCAGGGGTCGATGGCCGTCGAGGCGCTCAGCGTTTGCCAGTTCGAGCCATTCACACCCGGCATGCGGTTGCGCACCGCGCGCCAGTCGAGGTCGCCGTAGCTGCCGCTGGTGGCGTACCGGTAGGCCAAGTCGCCACCGATGGCCTGCGTGTCGCTGCCGCGCAGGTAGGCCGCGTCGAGCTCACCGGCCAGCGCCCACGACGTGACCTGTGCATTGGCTGCGCGGGCCTGGTCGAAACGCTGGACGAGCCGCTCGAAGTTGAAGCTCACGACCTGGCGGTTGCGCAGGCGATCGCCGGAAGCGGCATCGTAGTCGCCACCGGCCGCGCCGGTGACGACCTGCAGTGTCGTCAGGTTGCGGCGCGTTTCGTCGAGGTACCAGTCGCGGAAGGTGACCCCGTCGCCCCGGCCGAGATCCAGCACCAGGTCGTTGCCGGACCGGCTGAGCCTCAAGTCTTCGTAGCGGATGCCGCCGCCCAGGCTCAGCGTATCGCGCTGCCAGCTCGAGGTCATCACGGTGTCGGCACCGTCGCCGCGGTTGAAGGCGATGACGTCGGCGTCCATGCCGGCATCGATCACGTCGTTGCCACGCCCGGCCGCAATGAAGTCCGCACCGTTGCCGCTGCTGATGCGGTCATTGCCGGCACCGGCGTCAATGAAGTCACCGTCGTTGTCGCTGACGATGATGTCGTTGCCGGCACCAGCGACCAGCACGTCCTGGCCGTTGCCGGAGCTCAGCACGTCGTTGCCGTCACCGGCGGCCAGCAGGTCGGCGTCGTTGCCGCTGTCGAGGCGGTCGTCACCACTGCCGGCATAGAGCTCGTCCTCGCCGTTGTTGCCGTCCAGCAGGTCGTTGCCGGCGCCGCCGTCGAGCCGGTCCGCATCGTTGCCGCCCCAGAGCTGGTCATTGCCGCGGCCGCCGACGAGCAGGTCGCGGCCGTTGTCGCCGTCGAGCCAGTCGTTGCCGGCGCCGCCCCACACCTCGTCGGCCTCGTTGCCGCCATAGAGGCGGTCGTTGCCGCCTTCACCGAACAAGCGGTCGGCGCCGTTGTCGCCGTACAGCGTGTCGTGGCCGCTGCGGCCGTAGACCACGTCGTTGCCGTTGCTGGCATAGACGGTGTCATCGCTGCGGTCGCCGGTCAGGGTGTCGTTGCGGTTGCTGCCGTACAGCGTGCGCGGCGCGACCATCAGCTGCGACAGGCTGGCTACCTGGCCGTCGGCAAACTCGAAGCGCTCGATCGGTGCGCTCCCGTCGGCGCCCAGCACCAGCTCGATGCCCTGTTCGGTCTCCTCGCCGTCGGCGTCGAGCACCGCGATGAAGAGGCGGTTCCGGCCATCGACCCGCACCATGCGCGCGGCCACCGAGTCCAGCGTCATGCCGGGGCCGAAGCGCAGGGTGTCGGCACCCGCGGCGTCGGAGATGAGGTCGCGGCCCTCACCCTGGAAGTACAGGTACAGATCGTCGCCGGTGCCGCCTTCCAGCGTGTCATGGCCCTGGCCGCCGGCCAGCACGTCGCTGCCGGCACCGCCGTCGAGGCGGTTGGCCGCGACGTTGCCGACCAGCACGTTGGCGAGCTCGTTGCCGTGGCCGTCGATGGCCTGCGAGCCGGTGAGGACCAGGTTCTCGACGTTGGCTGCCAGCGTGTGGCCGACCGAGGCGAGCACGGTGTCGTTGCCGGCCTCGGACGCTTCGATGACCGCATCGGCCTCGTTGTCGACCACATAGCGGTCGTCGCCGGCGCCGCCGGCCATCTGGTCGGCTCCTGCGCCGCCATCCAGCACGTTGGCCCGTTCGTTGCCGAACAGCAGGTTGTCGAGGTCGTTGCCGGTGCCGCGCTGCGCGGTGCCGGTGAGCGTGAGCTGCTCGACATGCTGCGGCAACACGTAGTCGATGCTGGCGCTGACGCGGTCGAACCCGGCACCGGCCTCCTCGATCACCAGGTCGCCGGCGTTTTCGACGACGTAGCCGTCATCGCCCTCTTCGCCGGCCATGCTGTCGGCGCCGGCGGCGCCGTCGAGCAGGTTGGCCGCGGCGTTGCCGGTGATGCGGTTGTCCAGCGCATTGCCGGTGCCAGCGATGGCGGCGCCGGTGAGCACGAGGTTCTCGACGTTCTCAGCCAGGGCATGGTCGATCGAGGCGAGCACGGTGTCGACGCCTTGGTCGGCCCGCTCATGCACCTGGTCCGCGTGGTCGTCGACGACGTAGGTGTCGTTGCCCAGGCCGCCGGACATCGTGTCGGCGCCTTCGCGGCCGTCCAGCAGGTTGTCTTCGGAATTGCCGACCAGGGTGTTGGCGAGTGCGTTGCCCGTGCCGGCGACGGCGGCGCCGGTGAGCACGAGGTGCTCGACGTTCTCGGCCAGCGCATGATCGACCGATGCCTGCACGGTGTCGGCACCTTCATCTGCGCGTTCCTGCACGCGATCGGCGTCGCTGTCGACGATGTAGGTGTCGTCGCCAGAGCCCCCTGCCATCGTGTCGCCGCCTGCACCGCCGTCGAGCGTGTCGTTGCCCGTGTGGCCACGCAAGGTGTTGTCGGCCGCATTGCCGGTCAGTGCCTGGCCGCTGCTCGCGGTGCCGGTCAGATGCTCGAGGCCGGCGCCCAGGGCGTAGCTGGCCAGGCTGGTCTCGACCGTGTCGATGCCGGCGTTGGCCTCTTCGATGGCACGGTCGCCGAGGTGGTCGACGACGTAGGTGTCGTCACCCAAGCCACCCGCCATCGTGTCGGCGCCAGCACCACCGTCGAGGCGGTTCTGGCCGGCGTTGCCGGTCAGCTGGTTGTCGAGATCGTTGCCGACGGCGCGAGCGTTGCCGCTGCCGGTGAGGACCAGGTTCTCGACGTTGGACGCCAGCGCGTGGTCGATGCCGGCAAGCACGGTGTCGGTGCCTTGGTCCGCAGCTTCGAACACGGCGTCGCCCGCGTCATCGACGACATAGGTGTCGTCGCCCAGCCCGCCGGCCATGGCGTCGGCGCCGGTGCCGCCGTCCAGCAGGTCGTTGCCGCCTGCGCCCAGCAGCGTGTCGTCGCCTGCCAGGCCGAACAGGCGGTTGTCGGCGTCGTTGCCGCTCAGGCGGTTCGACAACGCGTTGCCGGTGCCGTCCACGGCCCGCGCGCCGGTGAGCACGAGCTGTTCGACATGTGCGGTCAGGGTGTGATTGACCGAGGCACGCACAGTGTCGTTGCCTTCGCCGAGCTGTTCGACCACGGTATCGGCCACGTCGTCCACCACATAAGCGTCGTCGCCCGCGCCGCCGATCAGCGTGTCACGGCCGGCCGCGCCGTCCAGCGTGTCGTTCCCGGTATGGCCGCGCAGCGTGTTGTCGGCCGCGTTGCCGGTCAACGCCGTATCGTCCTGGCTGGTGGCACTGGCGTTTTCCGCATGGGCTGCCAACGTGTAGCTCGCCAGGCTGGTGAGCACCGTGTCTTGGCCGGCGTCGGCTGCTTCGACCACGCGGTCGTTCGCGTCGTCGACCACATAGGTGTCGTCGCCCAGCCCACCGGACATCGTATCGCCGCCGGCGCCGCCATCCAGGCGGTTGCGGCCGCTGTTGCCGATGAGTTGGTTGTCCTGTGCGTTGCCCAGTGCATCGATGTCGGCGGTGCCGGTCAGCTCCAGTGTCTCGACATTGGCCGCGAGTGCGAAGCTCACCGAGCTCAGCACGCGGTCGTTGCCTTCGTCGGCGTTCTCGACGACGAGGTCGCTCGCGTTGTCGGCCTCGTAGGTGTCATCTCCGGCACCGCCGTGCAGGCGGTCGGCTCCACTACCGCCGTCCAGCAAGTCGTCGCCCGAACCGCCGCCGAGATCGTCGTCGCCCGAGCCCCCGAGCAGCGTGTCGTTGCCGGTGCCACCGTCGATCGCGTCGTCGCCGGCCTGGCCGTCCAGGGTGTTCGCCAGCGCGTTGCCGGTCAACACGTTGTGCAGCGCATTGCCACGGCCTTCGACCACCCCTGCGCCCAGCACGAGCGCCTCGACGTTGTCGGTGAGCGTGTAGCTCGCCAGCGTGTTGACGGTGACCCGGTCGTGGCCCTCCCCCACCGCCTCGACGACCTGGTCGCCCGCGTTGTCCACCACATAGCTGTCATTGCCGCGGCCGCCTCGCATGGTGTCGCCGCCAGCGCCGCCGTCCAGCGTGTTGGCCGCGCCATTGCCGGCGAGCACGTTGTCGAGTTCGTTGCCGGTACCGTCAATGGCGTTGATGCCGATCAGCGCGAGGTTCTCGACATTGGCGGACAGCGTCGCCGTGATGCGGCTTTGCACCGTGTCCACGCCTTCGCCGGCCGCTTCGACCACGCGGTCCCCAGCGTTGTCCACGACGTAGACGTCGTTGCCGCTGCCACCCGCCAGGGTGTCGGCACCCTGGCCGCCATCGAGCGTGTCGTTGCCGGCCAGGCCTTCGAGCAGGTTGGCGCCGTCGTTGCCAACGAGCGTGTTGGCGCCGGCATGGCCGGTGCCGCGCAAGCCGGCCGTACCGAGCAGCGTGAGGTTCTCGAGCGTATCGGCCAGCGTGTAGCTGATGCTCGAGCGCACGGTGTCCTCGCCGCCGCCGGCGGCTTCGACCACCACGTCGTCGGCGCCGTCGACTTCATAGGTGTCGTTTCCGGCACCGCCGTCCATGGTGTCGGCCCCCTCGCCGCCGGACAGCAGGTCGTTGCCGATGCCCCCGTCGAGCTGGTCGCTGCCGTCCAGCCCCCACAGCTCGTCATCGCCGTCCCCGCCGAGCAACTGATCCCGGCCGCCTTCGCCGAACAGGCGGTCGTTGCCGGCATCGCCCGACAGCAGGTCGTTGCCGGCACCGCCCGAGACGAAGTCGTTGCCGTCGGCGCCGAAGGCGACATCGTTGCCGGCCTCCATCGTCAGCACGTCGTCACCCGCACCGCCGATGGCCAGGTCGTTGCCGGCACCGGTGAACACGGAGTCGTTGCCGCTGCCGGCGTCGACGAAGTCGTTGTCTGCGCCGGTGAAGACGAGGTCGTCGCCCGCGCCGGCCTGCACCATGTCGTTGCCGCCGTCGTCGTTGACCACATCGTTGCCGGCAGCCATCACGAACTCGTCCGAACCGGAGGTGCCGAACACGAGATCCGCCGCGTCGGTGCCGGTGAAGCGCTGGCCCTGCGCAAACGGGGCGACGTTCGCATGGGTGGTGCTGCCGTCGTCGTTCGTGATCTGGGTGACGTTGCGGTACTGCAGCGTCACGTCGGCCATCGCCAGCGTGCTGCCGTCGGTACGCGTGACGACCCCCGTGCCATGCACGGTCTGGCCGTTGATGACGCGGAACTGGCCGTCGCTGGCGAGCGCCACGCTCTGGATGCCCAGGTCGGTCAGCGAGCGCATCTCGCCGGCATCGACCACGCCATCGCTGTCGGCGTCTTGCCAGACGTTGAAGTCGCCCCACTTGTCGTCGGCCGCCGAGAACAGGCCGTCGCCGTTGGTGTCGAAGGCGCGCAGGCCTTCGAGGTCGGTCTGGGCGCCCGAAACATAGCGCGCGAAAGTCAGCTCGTCGACGGTGTCGACACTGCCGTTGCGGTTCTCGTCGAAGACGAGCACACCGTCGTCGGGCCCCACCCAGGCCGTACGGCGCCGCCAGCCTTCGCCGTTGACCGTGAGGAAGACGTTGGAATCGTCCACGTCGATGAACTCGAAGCCATCGCCGTCGAGGTCGAGCGCGATCGGCTTCTTGCCGCCGGAAGCGACGTCCGGGTTGGGACGGGGGCCGTAGTGCGGCACCGTCACGGTCTGCGTCGTGAACGTGTTGCCGCTGGGATCGGACAGGTCCGTCACGCGCACGATGAAGGTGTCGTAGCTGGGCGAAGCGCCCTCGGCACGCGTGTGGTCGTCCGTGACGACGTTCTGGTACACGTCAGTGCCCTGCACATCCTGCTCGACGTAGCGCCGGCCGGTGTAGGTGAAGGATCCGGTGCTCGCGTCGATCGTCGCTTCGCCGTACAGCGGCGCGGACACGATCGAGTAGCTCACCTGCGTGGCCCCGTCGGCGTCGTTCGACGTCAGGCGCCCGTCGTTGCCGGCCTCCGTGGCGATCGGTGCGTCGTGCAGGAAGGTCGGCGGCGTGCCCTGGATCCGGTAGCGCTGGCCGTTGAAGTTGACATCCAGATAGGTCGGCGCCGGGTTGTCCCAGTTCCATTGGCTGGAAGACGTCACCCTGGCCCACTCCCTGTCGAAGTAGCCCTGCGGGATGGTGGTGTCCACCACAGGACCGGTCTCGGCGTAGTGGCCGCTTTCGCTGTCGCCCGAGCTCGTCTGGATCCACTCCAGCAGGCGACCGCCAACCGTGGTGTATGGCTGGTAGAACGGCAGGCCCTGGTTGGGATGGATGGTGTACTCGGTCACACTGCCGTTGTCGCCGCCGAGCTCCACCGAGCGGGTGGTGGTGAGCACACCGAAACCGTACACCGCACGCGACGGCAGCTCGACGGTCACGGTGGGTGCATCGTTGACCGGCTGCAGGTCGATCGTCACGCGCGCGGTACGCGTCTGCCCGTCGCTCGCGGTCACCGTGTACTCGAAGCCCGCCTGGCCGGCGTAGTGGTGTTCCGGCGTGAACGTGACCACGCCCTGATCGATGTCCAGCGCCGCAACACCGTGCTCGCCGTTGCCGACGGCCGTGATCGTGAGACCGGCCATCGAGCCGTTGAAGCGGTCGTTGGCCAGGAGCTGCGCGATGGTGATGCTGATGGACTGGTTCGCGCCCGGGCTGCTGGCGTTCGGCAGGTCCGGCGACATGCCGTCTTCATAGGACGTGATGCTGTCGTCGCGCACCACGAAGTTGGTGCCCTGGCCGCTGCCGCCGCCGGCGTCGTTGACCTGCGTGACGAACAGCGTGCTGCTGCCGTCGCTGTGATCGACCTGGATGCCGCCTTCGACGAGGTTGACCCGCACCCCTTCGCTGCTGGCCTCGATCTCGGGGCTGCCCATGGCGAAGAACTGCCCGTCCCGGGTGAAGCGGCTCATGCCGTAGTCGAGGCTGGTGATGCCCAGTTCGCTGAGCGTGCGGGTTTCGCCGTTGTCCTGCACGCCGTCCTGGTCAGCGTCCTGCCAGACGCGCAAGGCGTTGAACACCGGGTCGCTGGCGTTGATCACGCCGTCTGCGTTGGCATCGACCCAGGCCATGCTGCGCACCCCTCGCGCATCGTTGCTGACCAGCCCGTTGCTGAACAGTTCTCGGCCGGAGTCGGCCACGCCGTTGAGGTTGCGGTCGAGCACGAGGATGCCCTCGCCGGAACCGACCCAGCCGGTCTGCGCGACGTAGCCGGTGTCGTCCCAGTCGAAGGTGACGTTGCTGTTCGCGTCGGTGACGGTGGTGATGGTGTTGTCGCCGTTGAGGTCGAGCACCACGGGGCGGAACTCGCCGGAAAGACGCTCGCCGTTGGCGTCGGCCGGGGCGGCCTGGCCTCGGCGCCCGGCACGCTCTTCCTCGGTGAGGCCGGCGTTCGGGTCGCCGATGTCCTGCTGCATGCGCGCCGTTTGCACTTCCCACATCGGCGCAATGGCCTGGCGCTCGATGGCGCTGTCCACCATGCGCTGGAAGACGTCACGCCGCTGCGCGAGATCGGTGGGGTCGGCGTTGTAGGGCGTGAAGTCGTCGTTGTAGCGAAGTTCCGGGTAGCGGGCTTCGCCGGTGAGCGGGTCGATCTCGACCACGGCGTAGCCGGGGTCGGCCTGGCGTGCCTCGCGCCACGTGATCGTGGGCAGGCGCTGCGGGATGATGCCCAGCGGGATGCCAGGATTGGCTTGCTGTGCGGATTCGATGACGCCGCGCAGGTAGCCAAGCAGGCCGTCGAAGCTGCCGCCGTTGCCTTCCATCAGGAAACGCACGCGGTCGGGGCCAAGGGACTCGCCGACGATGTCGACCTCGACGTCGGTCATGCCTGGCTGGAGGATGCCTGGCGTCCCAACCGTGATCGTCACGCCCGAGATCTCGTTGCCCTCCTCATCGAGCAACGGGCCGCGCGACAGCTGCACGTCACGCGGGTTGGCGAAGCGGATGCGCGCCGTGGCCCAGGACTCGGGCGGCTCGTCCCCAATGCTGCTAATCAGCAAGTAGGCGGCATAGATCCACCCGATGTAGGGCACGCCCATCGCAGAAGCGATGGCCACGCCAGCGCCCGTGTAGTCGCCGTTCTTGATGGCGATCACGGCGTTGACATATGGAAGCGCCTGACCGACGGTGTTTGCGACGCCGTTCAGGGTTTGGCTGGCGACCTCCCGCCCCAGCTCCTGGGCGACGGCATTGGCTGCGGCGTTGACTGCAACCAATGCATTGGCCGTCGCACTCAATCGTTGCAGGTCACTCCCCGAGCCACCGAATGCGTTGTGCAGGCTGTACAGGCTGGCAATACCGTTGACAACAGCCGTGGTCGTGAACAACGGCTGGTCGTTGATGACGGGCGCACTACCTGGGGCACTCGGGTTCGCCAGGTTGTTGACAAGTCGCAGGCCACTGCTGAGTACTGGTAGCGGCTCTCCGCTACGGATGGCTTGCACCAGGCTGTTGAGATCCTGTATTGCGGTCCCGAATCGCTCCAGGTTCGTGGCAGCAGGCGCAGTTGTACGATTTGTAATGACTCTGCCTTCGCTGTCCCTGCCACCCGTGATGACGTCACCGCGATAGTTCGTGAACTCGCTCAGTTGGCTGCTGTCATCGAAGGTCTGCACCTCCGCCGGGGTTGCCACGTCCGCCGTGACCCGGTTTCCACGCGTACCGTACTCATCCCAGATCCTGTTGCCGAATTCGTCGACACCTTCCGTGTGGACTGGCACCTTTCCATCCGGGAATTGGTCCGGATTGAAGGCTCGATCACTCGGAACGTCGGCAATGCTCAGGCCAGCATTGCGCAGGAAGCCTGTGGAGGCTTCGAGCGTCAAGGCCCCGAGCCCTTGGTCATAGAAGCCACCGATGTCGCCGTGATTCCCGTAGAAGTCGAAGGTCGATACGTTGCTCTGTTCCGTGTAGTCTGCAGCAGGGAACAGCAGGCGGAACTCGTCGGCAGCACGGATGACGGCGATGTTTTCGGCATTCGGCGCGAATGCCAAGTTGCCATCCACACCAGTGGTGACCGGATCGAATATCACACCTGCGGAGACACCAACTTCGCCAGGCGCGATTAGCACTGCCCCGGTACGCGGGTCGACCAACCCTCTTTCGTAGAGAAGTTGCGAGAAGATCGCCGCTGGCGCCCCACCGCGACTGAAGCCAGTGACCATCGTCGTCACCGAACCTCCAGGGTTGTTTTCCAACCACTGCGAGGCGCTTAGCGCAAAGTCGTTGTAGGCGCGTGTGGCCGTGGTGATGACTTCTTGCGTCACCATCGCGGGTATCCCCTCCGAACCAGGCAGGCTGCCATCGGTACCGGGGCCAGGGTAATACTGGGCGTCTAGGTTCGGATTGACCGCGCGCTGCCTGTTCACCTGGTCGAGGAGTTGTGCAACGTTTGTGGTCTGGGTCGTACCGGACTCAGGCAAATCATTCCGGTCGTTGTTGGTGCCGTCGAAGGCCGCAAAGAAGACGAACTGACCAAGCTGAACGACCTGCCTGGCGGCATTCGCAATGCCTCGTGCTTGTTGCTGTGCTTCCTGGACTTCTTGAGACGTAAGCGTTGTGGCGATGGTGCCCATGTTGTTCAGTTGGATGTGTTGGGATGAAGCGGCAGAACCTTCAGATGCGAGAACTTGCGCAGTGGGCTGGGCGGGTCTCCCGCAGCACGCCTTTTCGGAGTGATCAGGTAGACATACAACTGCGTATTCCGGACGACGAAATAGATACGGTGACCTGTTAAATCAGCCGGCAGCTTGTCTCGCAGGTCGGCTGTGTCTTCATAGACTTGCCCGGTAGCTTTGACGCGCCACTTCACGTACAAGTCTTCTCCACGGAGCATGGGTCCATTGACTCCCGCTCCTTGGTTGGCAATGCCGTAGCGCTGCTCTTGCAGCTTCGAGTTCGTCATCTCCGATGTGCCATATCGGTAACTGAGGACCTCGATATCGGGGCTATCCCAGACTGCGTTGAACTCGAACGAGTGATCAACCAGCCCCGCACCGCTGGCACAAGCCACCTGCAGCGCCAGCAGAGCTGACAGCACGACCCAACTTGCGCAGCGCAGGACTGTCATGTGCCACAGCCGCAATGAGGTATTCCCGAAGGTGCTCCAGGTCATCCCATGCCTTTTACAAAGTTTCCACCAACCCGCCGGTATCCCATCCTTGAAGCGAAACGCTCGAGAGGGACTGATTCGGTGTCACTGTTGATGCCAAAGTAGATCTCGAACGCTTCGCGATTCAATGCCCATTGCTCAAACGCCCTCAGCAGCCTCACCCCATATCCGCCCATCCGCGCCTCCGGCAGCACGTCGAAGTGCATGACGCTGGCGGTGTAGAGGTCCGAGAAGATCTGCTTCTCCATCACACCAATCAACGCACCGACGATGCGCTGCTGCGCACCTTCCGCGACGAAGAACACATAGCGCCCCCTGTCGTGCTGGATCAACGACGCAAAGGCCTCTGCCGTCTTCTGCGCATTGAAGGGCTGATTGCGAAAGCGCGTCAGCGCGTGCATGCGATTGCCGGCCTCCACGAGAGCCGGGATGTCTGCGAGTGTTGCGAATCGGATGCTCATGGCGTTTCAGTGGATACGAAACCTACTGCGCAGCGCGCAGGTTCTGCAGCTCTTTCAGGGCGGCTTCCTCGTGCTGCTGCTTCAGCGTGCATCGCAGATCGGTGTAGATGCCCACCGACCTGAGCAGGAGCACCTCGGTCTCCACATAGGCAGTCTCACCAGGCTGCAGATGCACGGCCAGCGGAGAAGGTCCGCAGTACATCACCCCGAAAACGTCTTTCACCACCACGCTGTGGTGACCGGGCGGCAGGACCACCCGCTGCCAGCTTCCGTTGGGCAGGCTCAGCGGCTCTTGGGCGCCGTCGATCAAGACGCGGTGCGGCGTGGCGGCACCCAGCATCCGCGCCACGCGGTAGACGTAAAGCTGTGCGCTGTCGCTAGACACTGGTTCGGGCTTCTGGAACACCGGCCCGGTGGCGCAGCCCGTCACTGTCAGCAGCGTTGCAACCAATGCGGACAAACGAATCATGGGGCGTTGGGACTTCATGGTCACGTAGCTGCAATCATGGGTGTGTAGGCACGTTCGTGGCCCGCTGCCCGCCCTCGGCCGGCACCACCTTCAACCGCTGCCCCCCCTCCCTGGTGAGGTGGATCACGTCGTCGATCTTCAGCGCCTTGGGCATCGCATGGGTGATGAACAGCATCGTCACCCTGCCCTTCAGCCCGTTGATGGTCTTGGCGAAGGCTTCTGCCGTTTCGCCGTCCAGCGCCGAGGTGGCCTCGTCGAAGATCAGCACCTTCGGTCCCTTGAGCAGCGCCCGTGCGATGGCCAGGCGCTGCTTCTGCCCGCCCGACAGCCCCGCGCCGCGTTCGCCAATCTCGGTCTGGTAGCCCTTGGGCAATGCCTCGATGACTTGGTGGATGCCGGCCATCTTGCAAGCCTGCACCACCTGCTCGAAGCTGGCCGCCGGGTTGCCGGCGCGCAGGTTGGCGAAGACGCTGCCGGAGAACAGCACCGTCTCCTGCGGCACCACGCCGAAGTAGCTGCGCAGCTCGTTGGCCGCGAGATGCCGGATGTCGACGCCGTCGATGCGGATCTGCCCGTCGGTGGGCGTGTAGAAGCCCATCAGCAGCTTGGCCAGCGTGCTCTTGCCGGTGCCCGAGGCACCCATCAGCGCAACTGCCTGGCCCGGCTCGATGGTGAGGCTGAGGTCCTGGTAGAGCAGCGGCAGGTCTTCGGCGTAGCGGAAACCCAGCCCTTGCACCTCGATGCGCCCGCTGCCCGCCTGGTGGCGCTGCGGTGTAAGACTGTACGGTTCGGCCGGCGCGTTCATCACATCGCCCAGGCGCTGCACGCTCAAGCTGGCCTGCTGGAACTGCGACCACAGGCCGACGATGCGCATCACCGGCTGGCTCAGCTTGCCGGCAAACATCTGGAAGGCCACCAGCATGCCGATCGTGAAGCTGGGCTCGGTCATCACCGTGTAGGCCCCCATCATCAGGATCAGCAGCGTCATGAGCTGCTCCATCGTGCTGGCGAACACGTTGTAGGTGTTGCCGATCTGCTTGGTCTTGAAGCCGGACTGCAGGTAGCTGGCCAGGTAGTCGCCATAGCGCTGGCGCAGCTGCGGCTCCATCTGCAGGCTCTTCACCGTCTCGAAGCCGCCAATGTGTTCGGTCACGAAGGCCTGGTTGCGCGCGCCGAGCAGGAACTGCTCGTTGAGTCGTGCCTGGAAGACCGGCGCCACCAGCACGCTGGCGATGCCGATGACCAGCAGGATGCCCACCGAGATGCTGGTCAGCAGCACGCTGTACCAGAGCATCACGCCCAGGCAGATGAGCAGGAACGGCAGGTCCAGCAGCAGCGTCACGGCGGCGCCTGAGACGAACTCGCGGATGGTTTCCACGCCATGCAGGCGCGCGGCCACCACGCCGGTGGGGCGGTGCTGGAAGTAACGCACCGGCAAGCGCAGCAGGTGCTCCCACACTGCGGCTCCGAGCACCGCGTCGACGCGGTTGCCGGTATGCAGCACGAGGTACTGCCGCACCCACGTGAGCAGGCTGGAGAACACGGTGAAGATGACCATGGCCACGCCGATGGCGATCAGCGTGCTCTGCGTGCGGTGAACGACCACCTTGTCGATGATGGCCTGCGTGAACAGCGGCGTGGCCAGCGCGATGAGCTGCAGCGCCAGCGAAGCGAGCAGGACGTCGCGCCAGACATGGCGGTGCTTGAGCAGCTCGGGCACGAACCAGCGGAAGCCGAACCGGCGCGTGGTGCCCGCGGCGTCCGGATCCTGCACGGCTTCACCTTGCGGGGCGGCGAGCCACGCGTCGCCGCTACAGGTGGCGAAGAAGTCGTCGTTGGAGAGCGTCTCGGGCTGGTTGCGACCCGCGCGAAATAGCACGACCTTGCCGTCGGCCGCTGCAGTGACGATGCCCAGAGCAGGTGTGGGTGCGTCGGGTTCTGCCGGGTCTTGCGTCAGCCCGACCAGCAGAGGAAAGACCAGCCGCTCAAGGTTGGAGCGCTTGAGCTTGACATGCTTGATGCGCAGGCCGAGCGCGATGCCGGCACGCATCAGCGTGGCATGGCTGCACGGTGGCGGGAAGTCGCGCTCGACCAGCTCGGCCGAGAACGGCTGCCGGTGCAAGGCGCAGATCGAACCAAGAGCCCAGAGGAGCTCTGCTTGGGGAACAGCTTGTGCAGCCCCCCTCCCTGTTGTTGTCACGATCTTGTGAAGGCAGAAAACTAACTGCGGCGCAGTCTATAGAAACGTTTGTTTACCTCCAGCTGTATCGCACCCCCAGAAGGTGGAGCGGCGCATCGAACTCGGCAGCGACGTGGAATTTTCCCGGGCGCGGTCGGAGTTCCGTCATGGCATCGACAGACGTTGGATGACACCCGGCATTGACGGCCGTGCCGCCCGACGCCGCGGCACGCTCAGGCTCTTTGACAGGTATGTCGTGCTGCGGTCCGCAACAGCGAGCAGCGCGCACGAGTATTGCCTCGGCAGCGCCTTCATCGCCTCAATGACCTGGGTGCCACCGCGACTCCCTAATGAGAGGGATACGCCAAACGCTCATCGACGCCCTCGCCTGCCTATCATGGCCAGCACCCATCAGTTTCGGAGTTGCGATGACCTACACCGAGACCCGTCACCACGAGCTGCGCAGGACGCGGCTTCAGATGGTGGATGGCAACCTGGTCCTGAACCAGCGGCAGAGCGAGGGCGGCTTGAGCTGCCGCGTCTACCACAACGGCTACTGGGGCTTCGCATCGGCTCCCCGGGGTGACGCCGCGGCGCTGCAACAGCAGGCGCACCTCAACGCCCAGGCGATGGCGCGCTTCGGCACCCGTGGCGCCCATGCGCTGCCCGGTGGCGGCTACCGTGGCGAGCATCGCTTCCAGGGCAAGCCGCCGATCAGCACCGGCCAGGCCGCCGAACAGCTCGCCGCGCTGCATGCCTACTGCAAGCGCCGTTACCCGACCCTGAAGTCCACCCGCTTCCTGCTCCGCGAGGAGGAGCATGCAAAGCAGCTGGCAACCAGCGAGGGCGGCGAGTCCCTGTCCGCCATCCGGCGTGCCACCTGCCACCTGTTCATGGTGGGCGAGGATGCGCAGGGCGCGCCGGTGGAGATCGACGAGCCGCTGTCCGTCAAGGGCGGCCTGGGCGACTTGGACTTGAGCGTGGAAGCGCTGGCGCCGGTACTGGAGCAACTGCACGAGCACGTCCAGGCCAAGCGCCATGCGGTGCCGGCCGAGGGCGGCCTGCACACCGTAGTGATGGCGCCGGCGCTGGCCGGCATCCTGGCGCACGAGGCCATGGGTCACCCTTGCGAGGCGGACATCGTGCTGGGCGGTGCAATGACGGCCGATCTGCTCGGCCAGCGCGTCGGCAGCGAGCTGGTCACGATGATCGACTACGCGCACAGCGTGGACGGCCAGGAAGCGATGGTGCCGGTCTACGTGGACGATGAAGGCACGCCGGCGCGCGACGCGGTGCTGATAGAGCGCGGCATCCTCAAGGGCTACATGAGCAGCCGCGAGACGGCGGCCCGCCTCGGCATCGAACCCAGCGGCAACGCGCGCGCCTTCGGTCCGCATGACGAGCCGCTGGTGCGCATGCGCAACACCGCCATCCTGCCCGGTCGCGACCGCTACGAGGACATGATCGCCGGCGTCGATTCGGGCTATCTGCTGCTGAAGACCACCAACGGCCAGGCCGACTCGACGACCGAATTCATGTTCGGCATCACGCTGGCCTACGAAATCAGGAACGGCCGCGTCGGCCGCGCCATCCGCGACACGACGGTGTCGGGCTCGGCGATCAAGGTGCTGCAGAGCGTGGATGCGGTGTCCGACCAGATGCACTGGACCTGCGCCGGCTACTGCGGCAAGAAGCAGACGATGATTGTCTCGATGGGCGGGCCGGCGCTGCGCGCGCGCGCCCACCTGGGGGGGCAGTGATGACGGCGCAGGAGCTTCTACAGGACCGCGCCGAGCAGGCGCTCGAACGCATGAGGGCCGCCGGCTTCGATGCCTCGCGTGCCGAGGCCAGCGTGCAGGCCACGACCGAGTTGAACGTCGCCCACAACGAGCCCAGCCTGCTGCGCAGCACCGTGGTCGAGAAGCTGGCGCTGGCCGGCCTCGTCGACGGCCGCATGGCCACCACCGAACTGACCGACCTGGGCAACGACGCCATCGCCGCCGCCGTCAGCGCGCTGCATGTCGACGCGCTGGCCGCTCCCCAGGACGAAGCCAACACGATCTGCGCCGGACAGGTGGCCGAGATGGCGCACGGCCCGCTCGAGGCGGACCAGGCGCTGATCGCCGACAAGGTGGCGGAGCTGCTCGCCTTCCGCGCGCGCGAGGTGCCGACGGTCATGCTGGAGGAGGCGTCGATCGCCCACCAGCGGCTGGATGCGCGGCTGCTCAGCAGCAGCGGCAGCGCCATCGGCCGCCGCATCGGCTGCTACCAACTGGCGATGATGGGCACGGCGAAGGAAGGTAAGCGGACCAGCTCCTTCAACTACACCCAGGGCCGTGCGGCCGAGCTGGAATCCCAGTCCATCGAACGTCATGCCGGCATGGACCTTGTCCTGCGTGACACCGTGCGCCAGGTGCACACTCAGCCGCTGGCGGCCAGGTTCGTCGGCGACGTGGTGCTGACGCCGCTGGCCGCCGCCAGCCTCTTCAGCTGGCTGCTGAGCCAGGTGGCCGACATGCAGCTGATCGCCGGCAGCTCGCTGTACCGCGAACGCGTGGGCCACGCCATCGCGTCCCCGTTGTTGTCCTTGCGCAGCCGCTTCGACGGGCCGGGCAACAGCGCCATGTCGGCCGACGGCTGCGTGGCCGCGCCGATGGAGTTGCTGCGCGCCGGCCAGTTGACGTGCCTGACGCCCAGTCTCTACGCCAGCCGCAAGACCGGCCTGGCACACGTGCCGGTAGCCGCCGAGGGCTGGGAAGTGCCGGCCGGCCATTCAGCGCTGGCCGAGCTGGTGGGCGGCGTGCGCCAGGGCGCGCTGGTTGGCGGCCTGTCGATGGGCGACCCAGCGCCAAATGGCGACTTCTCCGGCGTCATCAAGAACAGCTTCCTGATCGAAGGCGGCAGCGTCGGGCCCGCGCTGCGCGAGACCATGATCAGCGGCAACATCGCCCGCATGCTGCAGGACGTGCAGGGCATCAGCCGGGAACGCATCGACACCGCCGCCTGGTGCCTGCCGTGGTTGCGCATCGGCGGGCTGCACTTCATCTGAACTGCCGGTGAATCGATCCGCGACACCCACGGGGTCAGTCGAGTGAGGATCTGAACGTCGGTCGCACGTGCTTCATGCGTCACTACGCGGCGGGGCGAATCGCGGGCACCTGTAAGAAACAGGGCCGGCCGAGGACTACCTGGGAAGAAGCAACCCAACAGCCGCGCCCACCATGCTTGATACCCCTTCGACTTCCGGCCTCGGCGAGCTCAGCCGACAGGACGTGCTGTACCGGGACGCCGCAGGCCAGTACGGCCTCGACATTGCCCGCTTCGTTGCCGGCTATGAACGCGACGAGGCACGGCGCCAGGAACTGCTGCAGGACGTCCATGTCGCGCTGTGGCAAAGCTTCGCGGGCTTCCGCGGCCAATGCGCACTGCGCACCTGGGTGTACCGGGTTGCCCACAACGTCGGCGCGTCCCACATCGAGCGCGACCGCAAGGTCGCCGAGCGCGGCTACCTTGGCCTCGACGATGCCGCGGCTGAAGCCGTCGTCAGCGATGACGCTGGCATCGCATCCGTGGAACGCCGTATCGACCTGCAGCGCATCTTCGCGCTGATCCACCGCCTCAAGCCGGCAGACCGGGAGGTGATGCTGCTCTACCTCGAGGATCTCGACGCCGCCGCCATCGGCGAAATCACGGGCCTGTCCGCGCGCAATGTCGCGACCAAGGTGCACCGCATCAAGGCCGTACTCACCCAGCAACTCCGCATCCGGGAGCCCCAGCGATGAACCGTCCCCATGACCCCCTCGACCCGCTCGATCCCCGCGATTCGGAGGACGACCTGAAGCGCTTGTGGCGCTCGCAGGCGGCGCCGGTGACGGAGTTCGCCGTTGACGAGTTGCGCCGCGCCGCCGTTCGTTTCCGGCGTCGCGTCGCCTGGCGCAACGGCATCGAGTACATCGCCTGTGCCGGCGTGGCGCTCGTGTTCGCGCTCCAGCTGGTCGCGTTCCCGTACCCGCTGATGCGAGCGGGCAGCGTGCTCGTCATTGCCGGTGCGCTTGTGGTCGCTTGGCAGCTGCACGCCCGGGCCTCGACCCAGCCCACGCCCGAGGATCGCGGCCAGCGCACCTGGGTCGACTACCACCGCCACCAGCTCGAGCGGCAGCGCGATGCACTTCGCTCCGTGGCCCTCTGGTACATCGGTCCTTGGGTGCCAGGCCTCGTCGTCATTCGGTGGAGCGTGGAGACCGAGCTCCGCGTGGACGCATCACTCGTTCGAGGGCTCGTGGCCAGTCTGGCCATCGCCGTCGTACTCGTGGCAGTCGTCATCGTCAACCGTATTGCCGCCCGCAAGCTACAGCAACGCATCGACCGGCTGGACGAGGAGGCCCGCTGACATGGTCGGTACCGATTTCGCGCGAGCAAGGACCGAACCGACACTAACACACGGCCTGCAATTCGTCCTCCTCACAGGCAGGCCATGCTGTCGGCACGGCGGTTCGTCACTCCTATGGTGCTCCCACGAGCCGCCCTTTCTAGAGTCGAACCTTCAACAGATGACAGGGAGAAAGTCATGGATCTCTTGATCGAGGCCCGCGGCCTGAGCGTGCGGCACGGACACAAGACGGCACTGGAGCGGATCGACCTCGCCGTCGCGCCCGGGCGCATCGTGGGGCTGGTCGGCCACAACGGTGCGGGCAAGACCTCGCTGCTCAAGGCCCTCGTGGGCCTGCTGCCGGTGGAGGGCAACTTGCAGGTGCTGGGGTTGCATCCGCACCGGCAGCGCGTGCGGCTGCTGGAATCGCTTTGCTACATCTCGGACGTGGCCATCCTGCCGCGCTGGGCACGGGTGGAGCAGCTGATTGCGCTGATGACGGGCCTGCAACCGCGTTTCTCGGCCGAGCGCGCACGAGAGCTGTTGCGCCGCACCAGCGTCGGCCTCTCGCAGCCAGTGGATCGGCTCTCGAAGGGGATGGTGGCACAGGTGCACCTCGCGCTCGTCGCTGCCGTAGATGCCAGGCTCATGCTCCTGGACGAGCCGACCCTGGGACTCGACATGCCGTCGCGCCAGGCGTTCTATGCCATGCTGGCCGGCGAGTGGTGCGACGGCCGGCGCAGTGTCGTCGTGGCGACCCACGAACTGGAGCAGATCGAGCCGGTGGCCACAGACGTGGTGATCCTCAACGAGGGCCACGTCACGCTCAGCACCCCGCTGTCTCAGGAGCCGCATGCCAGCGGCACAACACGCAAGCGCCCGACACTGGCAGAGTTGTTTGCCGCGCTCACCCGCTCACCCGAAGTTCTGCCCTTGGGAGGATGAGCCATGCACACCCGTTTCCAGGCATTGCTTCTGCGCGAGTGGATGCAGTACAGGACAGGTTGGCTGTGGTTGACCCTCAGCGGACCGGTACTGGCAGTCGTCCTCGAATTGCTACGTCCCTGGACCGTGCAGCCGGACAGCCTCGTCCTGATGGGTACGTCGGGGGCGATCACGCTGACGGCGATGATCTTCTGGCTGGCCGTGCCGGTGCAGGCGCTCGGACTGGCAAGGCGGGATGAAAACGACCGGTCGATCGAGTTCTGGATGACCTTGCCTGTGGGCCACTGGGCAAGCGTTGGCGCGACGCTGCTGATGCACCTGTTCCTGTTGCCACTGGCCGCGCTTGGCACGGCCTTCCTCTGCGGCACGGGCATCGGCCCGATCCTCGTGCTGGTCAAGCATGGTCCGCAGGCCTTGCTGGACGTCGCCTGGCTGCAGGCGAGCGCCGCCAACGCGGCGCTCTTCGCCCGCATGGCGGTGAGCCTGCTGTTGGGCATCCTGTGGCTGATGCCCGTGGTGCTGGTCGCCATGGTGGCCAGTGCGTGGCTCAAGCGCTGGGGGCTGCCCCTTCTTGCCGCGGGCTTGGCCGTCGCTCACGTGCTCGGTGGCGGGCTCAGGGAGCAGACCAGCCCTGTGACGAAGTTTCTTGGCCGGTTGCTCATGCAGGCGCAGTCGCGCATCACCGACGCAGGTTTGATCGAGGCGGGAAGCGGCGACCTGGCCACGTGGTGGATCACGCCGCAGCAGGTAGCCGGGGAGACATGGCTCGGCCTCGAAAGGCAGCCTTGGAGCATGCTGGGGCTGGGCCTTCTGGTGAGCGCCGCCTGCTATGCGTTGCTCGTCGCACATCGGGGGCGCAGGCATGGAGGGCCCCGGTCGATCCCAGGCTTCAATGCCTCAGCGTTTGGAAGACGTGGTAGCCCAGTTACGGGTGTTGACTAGCTTCTTGCCAAGCATGGCGTGGGCGTCGTCGTAACCAAGCCGGAACGGTGTATCGGCCGTCGCCCGTTCAGTGCAGTCCCAGGTCGATACAGGCACTGGCCGACTCGGTTGCCAATACACGCGGTGGCGTCGCCCCTGCTTTTCCGTACTTTTTCCGTACCACCAAGAAAAAAGCACCTAGCGTCGCCGCCAAGTGCTTGATCCTTCTACCGAATTTGGTAGGCGCGATTGGACTCGAACCAACGACCCCCACCATGTCAAGGTGGTGCTCTAACCAGCTGAGCTACGCGCCTGGAAAACCGCGACTGTAGCACAGGTTTTTGGCGCTGCTCTTTCGGCTACTTGCGACGTGCGCTGCGCACGCCGCTCACCTGCCTTGCCACCCCCAGCACCGAGGCCAGGCGGGCCGAGTCGGTCACCTCGACCGTGAAGGTCATCCACGCCGTGCCCTTGAGTGTCTGCGTATTGACGCCGATCACGTTCATCTTTTCCTTCGCGAACACTTCGGAGATGTCGCGCAGCAGGCCTTGCCGGTCGGCCGCCTCCACCGCCACGTCCACCGGGTAGACCGCCGGCTTGTCGCGGGTGCCGGCAGCGGCGCCCCACTCCACCGCGATCACCCGCTCGGGCTGGCGGCCGGCCATCTGCCGGAAGTTGGAGCAGTCGGCGCGGTGAATCGCCACGCCCTTGCCTCGGGTCACGTAGCCGCCGATGGCATCGGGCGGCGCCGGTTTGCAGCAGCGCGCCAGCGTGGTCAGCAGCGACTCGACGCCCACCACCAGCACGCCGCCCTTGGGCGTGCTGCTGCTGGACTCGCCGCGCGAGAGCTTCTGGGCCAGCGCCTCGTCGGGGTCGGGCGCCGGTTCCGCGGGCTTCAGCAGGTGCTCGATGTTCTTGAGCGAATACTCATCCTTGCCCACCACCTCGAACAAGGCGTCGGCATTGCGAAAGCCGAGCTGGTTCGCCAGGTCTTCCAGCTTGATGGCCGTCCGCCCCTCGCGCTGCAGCAGCTTTTCGACCGCCTCGCGGCCGCGCGCGATGGTCTGCTGCTGCGCCAGCGCGTTGAACCAGGCACGCACCTTGGCCTTCGACCGGGTGCTCTGCAGGTAGCCGAGCTCCGGGTTCAGCCAGTCGAGCGAAGGACCGCCCTCCTTCAGCGCGGTCACCTCGACCGTCTGCCCGCTTTGCAGCGGGGTGTTGAGCGGCACCATGGCCCCGTCGACCTTGGCGCCGCGGCAGCGATGGCCCAGGTCGGTGTGCAGGGTGTAGGCAAAGTCCACCGGCGTGGCACCGGCCGGCAGGTCGATGATGGCGCCCTGGGGCGTGAAGACGTAGATGCGGTCGTCGAACAGCCCTTCGCCCGCCGCGCGGCCCTGATGCTTGCCGTCGTCGGCGGTGGCGAGGTCGCGCTCCCAGGCGAGCAGCTGGCGCAGCACGGCCTTGCGGGCCTGCGCCACCTGCTCCTCGAAGTCGCCGGCGGCGACCACGCCGCTGTAGCCGCGCGCGCCGGCCTCCTTGTAGGCCCAGTGCGCCGCGACACCGCTCTCGGCGTGTTCGTGCATCTCGCGCGTGCGGATCTGGATCTCCACCGGCCGGCCGGAAGAACCCAGCACGACGGTGTGCAGCGACTGGTAGCCGTTCGCCTTGGGTCGCGCGATGTAGTCGTCGAACTCGTCGGGCAGCGAACGCCACAGCTCGTGCACCCGGCCGAGGGCGGCATAGCAGTCGGCCACGCTGTTCACGATGACCCGCAGTGCACGCACGTCGAACACGCGCTCGATCGACAGGCTCTTGCCCTGCATCTTTTTCCAGATGCTGTACAGGTGCTTCGGTCGCCCCTGCACCTCGGCCTGGATGCCCACGCGCCGGAGCTCGGCCTCGAGCTTCGCCCGCGCCTGCTCGATGTTTTTCTCGCGCTCCACGCGGGTTTCGTCGAGCAGCCTGGCGATGGCCTTGTAGTCGTCCGGCTGCAGGAATCGGAAGGCGAGGTCCTCGATCTCCCACTTGATCTGCCAGATGCCCAGGCGGTTGGCCAGCGGCGCAAAGACCTGCAGCGACTCGCGCGCCAGCACGCCCGGGCAAGGATGCTTCGACACCGCGTAGTAGCGCAGCGTCTGCAGCCGCGAGGCCAGGCGCATGAGCACCACGCGCAGGTCGCGCGAAAAGGCCAGCAGCATCTTGCGCACGCGCTCGAGCTGCTCGGCGCTCATCTGCGTGTCGCGTTCGGCGGCTTCATCGGCCAGCGCGTCGCGCGCGCTGCGCTGGATCTGCACCAGCTTGCGGGTGTGAGCCACCAGGCTCGCATAGCTCTCGCCGTAGGCCTTGGCCACCACCTCCTCGGGCTTGTTGAGGTACTCGGCCGCGTACACGAGGTAGGCCGCAGCCCGCATGGAAGGCGCCGCGCCGATGTTCTTCAGGATGGCTGCCACGCCATCGGCGTGATGCAGGGCATCCTCCCCGGTGCCGAAACGCTGGCCGGTGAGCAGCGGCTCCGCGAAGGCCCGCGCCTTTGCCAGCATGGCTTCCTCGGTGGCCAGGGCCTGGCCGGGCGATGCATCGCCCGCCAGTTGAACGATGGGCGCCGCCTGCGCGGCGACGTCCGCCAGACTCGTCTTCATGCCAGCAGAAAGTCCTTCACGATCGCCACCTGGTCGTCGGCGACCAGGGTCGGCGCATGACCCACGCCGTCAAGCTCGACCAGCCTCGCCCGTGGCCCGCGTTGCGTCATGGCCACCGCCGTCTCGTGCGACAGCAGGTCGGACTGCCCTCCGCGGATCAGCAGGGTCTCGCAGCGCACCGCGTCATAGCGCTGCCACAGCAGGGCCTCGCCCGCCGCGGCCAGCTGAGGCGTCACTGCCTTGAACGGCAGCGCGATGCGCGGGTCGTAGTGGCCGACGAAGCCGTCGCCGTCCGGCTTGAGCTGCGGCCGGGTCAGCGCGAGCCACTGCTCGCGCGTGTGCGGGCCGAAGCCCTGCGAGATGCTCCAGAGGTAGTCGGCCGCCTCTTCCAGGCTCGCATATCGCCTGGGCATGCCCAGGTAGCCGCCGATGCGCAGCAGCGAGTCGTACTGGATCGCCGGTCCCACGTCGTTGAGCACCAGCCGGCGCACCGGCGTGTCGGGCAGCGAGGCGAGCCCCAGGCCGATGAGCCCGCCCATCGAGGTGCCCACCCAGTCGAGCTGCTGCGCGTTCAGCCGTGCCAGCAGCGTCACCATGTCGGCCACGTAGGTGGGGATCTGGTAGCCGCTCGGGTCGGCCAGCCAGCCGGACTGGCCGCGGCCCACGACGTCGGGGCACACCACCCGGTAGTGCTGGCACAGCGCCTGCGCCAGCGTGTCGAAGTCGCGCCCCTGTCGCGACAGGCCATGCACGCACACCAGCACGCGCGGGTTGGCCGGGTCGCCCCATTCCCAGTAGGCCATGCGATGCAGCCCCTGCGGGTCCAGGCATTGCACGTGCTGCAGTCGCGGTTCAGTCATTTTTCAAGGTCCCGGGTCAAAATGGTTCGATCGTAACCAAGCCCCTGCACCCCTTCGGAGGATATCGACATGCTGAAAGCAAAGACCGCGCTCGTCACCGGCTCCACGAGCGGCATTGGCCTGGGCATCGCGCTCGCGCTGGCGCGCCAGGGCGCCAACATCGTGCTCAACGGATTCGGCGACGTCGAAGCGCCGAAGGCGCAGGTGGCCGCGCTGGGCGTGAAGGTGGGCTACCACGGCGCCGACATGAGCAAGCCTGCCGACATCGCGGCGATGATGGACTACGCAGCCAGGGAGTTCGGCGGGGTGGACGTCCTCGTCAACAACGCCGGCATCCAGCACGTGGCGCCGGTGGAGGAGTTTCCTGCCGAGAAGTGGGACGCCATCATCGCCATCAACCTGAGCTCGGCCTTCCACACGACGCGGCTCGCGATCCCCGGCATGAAGGCGAAGAACTGGGGCCGCGTGATCAACGTCGCCTCCACCCACGGCCTGGTCGCTTCGGCGCAGAAGTCGGCCTACGTGGCTTCGAAGCACGGCATCGTCGGCTTCACCAAGGCGGTGGCCCTGGAAACCGCGACCACCGGCGTCACCGTGAATGCCATCTGCCCCGGCTGGGTGCTCACGCCGCTGGTGCAGAAGCAGATCGACGACCGCGCCGGGCGCGAAGGCATCTCGGTCGACAAGGCCAAGAACGACCTGCTCGGCGAGAAGCAGCCGTCGCTGCAGTTCACCACCCCCGAGCAGCTGGGCGAGCTGGCGGTGTTCCTGTGCTCGGCCGCTGCCGACAACGTGCGGGGGGTCGCCTGGAACATGGACGGCGGCTGGGCCGCCCAGTGATGCAGGTCCCTCGGCCGGCGAGTACGCCGGCCGGCCTGCTCGCCCGATTCGGGTGCTCTACCGCAACGCTACGGTGCCGTTGACGTTCACCGTGATGGTGCCCTTGCCGGGCTCCACCGGCAGCGCCGCGTCGGCCGCCTCGGCCGCACCCTTGGCCATGCTCATCATCCGCGGCATCGGGGTGAAGCCGGGTTCGCTCGCCTGCACCGCCACCTCGCGCAGCGTGTAGCCGCTGAAGCCGAACTGCCGGGCGACGTCGGCTGCCTTGGCCTGGTACTTCTTGATCGCCTCGGCGGTGACCGCGGCCTCATGCTTCTCGCGCAGCTCGCGCGACAGGCTGTAGCCCACGTTGGTGATGTTCATGCCTTGCAGCTTGCCGGCGGTCTGGGCCACGCGCTGCGTGTCCTTGCCCTCGAGCACCAGCTCGGCATTGCCCTGCCAGCCCGAGATGCGGCCGTCGCGTGAATAACGCGGATACAGCGAGAAGTTGCCGGTGCGCACCTCCATCGCGCCGGGCAGCGCGGACTTCTTCGCTTCGTTCAGTGCGGCATCGAGCACCTGCTTCAAGGCAGCCTGCACGCCGGCTGCTTCGGCCCCGTCGCGGGTGGCGTTGAGCGTCACCGTCAGCAGGTCCTTGGTGACCTCGAGCTCGGCGCTCGAGCTGAGTGCCACCACGTTCTGCGGCGGCGGGTAGCTTTGGGCCGCGGCCAGGCCGCAGGCCAGGAACATCACGCTTGCGAGAGCGGTATGTCGTAGCAGATGCATCAGCGTCTCTCCTGAGGGGGCATTAGGTTTTGAGGAAGTCGATGGTATCGAAGCGGCCCTTGACCACCGGCTCCGGGCTGATGCCCCACCAGCGGGCCGCCACGGTGCCGTACACCTGACGGAAATCGGTCGTGTGCACCAGGTTGCCGGTGTCGTCCAGCGTGTCGAGCGATGGCTGGCGGCCATGCAGGCCGCCGCGCACCGCACCACCCAGCGCAAAGTGCGCCGCCGCGGTGCCATGGTCGGTGCCGTTGCTCTGGTTCTGCCGCGCGCGGCGGCCGAACTCCGAATAGCTCAGCACCAGGGTGCGGTCCCAGGCGCCCGACTCGATGAGCCCGGCGCGCAGCGCGGCGAGGCCTTCGGCGAGTTGCTTCAGCAGGCTGGCATGGGTGCCGGGCTGGCCCTGGTGGGTGTCGAAGCTGCCGATCGACACATGGAACACCGGCACGCCGCCCTTGCCTTTCTGCCCGGCGACGATGTGGCACACCGCCTTCACCGCCTGACCGAAGCCGTGGTTCGGGAACTCGGTGGACAGCGGGGCCGCGGCCGAGCCGCGCAGGCCTTCGGCCGCCTGCAGCACGTCGCCTTCCACGCGCAGCACATGGCGCAGCGCCGCGTTGCCGCTGCTGGCCGCCGGCCTCGCCAGGCGGGACTGGCTGATGAACGCCTCGGGCTGCGTCAGCGCCACGGCACGTGCACCGGCCAGCGCGCCGAGCCCGGCGTTGCCCACCGCCACGCCCTCGGTGGTGAAGCGGCTGCTTTCGCGCAGGCCCGACGCCATGGCCCGCGCCACCCACCCCTCGTCGAGGTATTCGTTCGATCGCGAGCCGGTCTCCCAGATCTCGATCGATCGAAAGTGCGACAGGTTGGGCTGCGGATAGCCGAGGCCCAGCAGCACTGCCAGCTCCTTGCGCTCCCACAGCGGCAGCAGCGGCTGCAGCGACGGGTGCAGGCCCAGCCGTTCGTCGAGCGGCAGCACCTCGCCCGGCTTGATGCCGATGGTGGGCCGAAGCTGCGCATACAGCGGGTCGGCATACGGCACCACGGTGTTCAGGCCGTCGTTGCCGCCCTTGAGCTCCACCAGCACCAGCACGCGGTCGGCTGCCCCGGCGGCGCGCTGCTGGCCTTGCGCCCAGGCGCCCGGCAGGGCCAGGCCGGCCAGCGCCAGCGAAACGAAGTCGCGTCGGTTGGGATGCGTCATGACGGTGTCTTTCACTTGAGCTGGTAGGCGGGGTCCAGGGTCAGGACCCGCAGGTAGGCAAGGCCCACGGTGCCGGCCGGCACCGCATTCACCGGTGGTGCCGCCAGCACCGCCGACTCGATGCGGGCCTTGGCAGCGGCATCCGGTTCGCGGTCGGGCCATGCACCGAAGCCTCGCAACCAGCCGTCGGCATCGAACACGAAGCCGAACGGGTTGACCTTTCCACCGCCGCCGCGTTGAAGCTCGCGCAGCTGGGCCCGTGCCGCCTTGCGCTCGCGCGGCGCGGCGCCGGCCAGGCTGTCGCGCATCTCCCGCATCTCGCCCCGCCGGCCCGTCGCCATGCCGTCTGCGGCCGGCGTCATCTCGACCGCGCGGAACAGCCGCTCGGTGAAGCGCTTGCGCTCCAGCAGCGTGGTGCTGTCGATCCAGGCCGTGTAGCCGGGCCAGCCCTTCACGTTGGGCGGCGCGAACAGGCCCTGACCCAGCCTGGCGGTCACCAGCGAAACCGGCAGCGCATCGGCAAGCTGCATCTCGAACTGCCGCAGGCTGCCCACCGCCAGCTCCACCGGCGACTTGATCAGCACCGCGCGGTTCTCCGGCGCCCAGAACGCCTCGCTCAGCAGCAGCTCGCGCAGCGCCGGGGCCATCTGCCAGTCGCCCGTGCGCAGGCGCTCGGCCACGCGTTCGAGCTCCGCCTTTTCGGCTGCATTGCGCGGCTCGGGCGACACGAACTCGCGCCACAGCTTGCCGCTGATGAACCGCGCGGCCTGCGGCTGCTCGAGCAGCAGGTCCAGCACCTCATCGGCGCCGAAGCGGCCGCTGCGGCCCAGCACCGTCTTGCTGCCGGCGTCGTGCAGCCGCGGCCGCAGGCGGGCCTGCCATTGCACGCGGTCCACCGTCCAGCCCGAAAAGGCCCGCGCGGCCTCCTTCACGTCAGCCTCGGTGTAGTGCCCCTCGCCCAGGGTGAACAGCTCCATCACCTCGCGGGCGAAGTTCTCGTTGGGCGCCTGCACCCTGTTGCCGGCGCCGTCGAGGTAGATCAGCATCGCCGGGTCGCGCGCGATGCCATGCAGCAGCTCGCGAAAACTGCCCAGCGCCTGACGGCGCAGCAGTTCGTGCTGCCGCCACATGCCTTGCGGCTGGCGCACCTTCTGCACCGAGGTCGAGAAATGGTTGTGCCAGAACAGCGTCATGCGCTCGGCCAGCGGCGTGGGCGTGGCGAGCATCTGCTCGAGCCACCAGGTGCGCAGCTCCAGCGACTGCTCGACCACCCGCTCCAGCGCGGCCTTGCGTTGCGCGGGGTCGTCCAGGCGGTTGAGCGGCGGCTCGATGGGTTCTCGGGTGAATGCCGGGGGCTCGACCAGCAGGCGGGCCTGCTGCGCATCGGCCAGCAGCCGGTCGACGGCCTGTGCGGGGGTCTGGCCCACCCAGGCCCGCAGCTCGGCAGGCGACGGCGTGAAGCCGGTACGGCTGAGCAGGTGCCGCGCGTCGGCTTCGTCGAGCCGCTGCGGCAGCGCGGCCCACGCGCCGCCCGCGCCTGCCAGCACCAAGGCCGCCGCGGCCAGGACATGCCTGTGGATCTGCTTCATGGATCTCTTGCCTCTCTCGGTTTCTCTTGTTTGGACGAAACAACGACCACTGTCGCAATGCCGCCGACACCGCCGTCCTCGGTCGCGCGTAAACCAAGGTAAAGACGACTTCAAGCCAGGGACTTGCAGCCAAGAGCGCCGAGGGGCAAGATTTGTAACAGCTGGTCAGGGGGACCGGTTTTGTGCAGTGATGCCGCTCACAATGCGCGGCTGTTACAAATATGGAGGTGCTTTATGACCCCGCCGACCAATCCAAATCAACGCGCCGACCGCATCGTGGTCGTCGATGACGACGCCCGCATCCGGGACCTGCTGCGTCGCTATCTCACGCAGGAAGGGTTCGAGGTGCTGCTGGCCGAGGATGCCAAGGCGCTGAACCGCCTCCTGACGCGCGAGACCGTGGATCTCATCGTGCTGGACCTCATGCTGCCCGGCGAAGACGGCCTGTCCATCTGCCGCCGCCTGCGCGCCGCCAGCGACTCCACCCCGATCATCATGCTGACCGCCAAGGTCGAGGACGTCGACCGCATCGTGGGCCTCGAAGTCGGTGCCGACGACTACCTGCCCAAGCCCTTCAACCCGCGCGAGCTGCTGGCCCGCATCCATGCCGTGCTGCGTCGCCGCCCCGCCCTGGAGGCACCGGGCGCGCCGGCCAAGGAGCCGCAGACCGTCACCTTCGGGCCGTTCGAGTTCGACCTTGCGCTGCGCCGCCTCAGCAAGGAAGGCGAGCCGATCGCGCTCACCACCGGCGAGTTCTCCATGCTCAAGGCCCTGGTGCGTCACCCGCGCCAGCCGCTGTCGCGCGACAAGCTGGCCCAGCTGGCCCGCGGCCGCGAATTCGAGCCGTTCGACCGCAGCCTGGACGTGCAGATCTCCCGCCTGCGCAAGATGATCGAACCCGATCCGTCCCAGCCGCGCTACATCCAGACGGTGTGGGGCGTAGGCTACGTGTTCGTGCCGGACGGCACGGCCTGAGGATCCGGACAGAGGGGGACGCTTGGCCAGCAAGGGGGACAACGCAGCCGACACGCAACCGATGCAGCCTCGCGCGCCAGCCCAAGGCAGGCCGCGACGCGACAAGGTGCGTGAGCGGTCGTCCTCGTCCTCTTCTTCGCACGCCTCGCGACCCCGCAAGCGCTTCAAGCTTCCCCGGCTGCTGCCGCGCCGCGGCATCGCGCTCAGCCTGTTCTGGCGCACCTTCATCCTGCTCTCGCTGCTGCTGGGCTGGGGCATCTTCGCCTGGGTGCAGACCTTCCGGGCGCTGGAGTTCGAACCGCGCGCAGTGCAGGCCGCGCAGCAGATCGCCAGCCTCGTGAACCTGTCGCGCAATGCGCTCAAGTACGCCGACGTGATCAACCGCGTCACGGTGGTGAAGGCGATCTCCGACCAGGAGTCGATGAAGCTGCTGCCGCGCGAACCCAAGGACAAGTACGAGCCCTTCGAGGTCGACCGCCTCACCCGCGCCATCAGCCAGGAGCTGCGATCGCGCCTGGGGCCCAACACGGTGGTCGCGAGCTCGGTCAACGGCGAACCGGGGTTGTGGGTCGGCTTCGTGATCGAGAACGACCAGTACTGGCTGCAGGCCGAACGCACCCGTGTGCAGCCGGTGCAGGGCTCGACCTATTTCGTCTGGGTGGGCATCGCCCTCTTCGCCACGGTGCTCGGCTCGGCGGCGATCGCCGGCCTCATCAACCGGCCGCTGCAGCAGCTGTCGTTCGCCGCCAGCCGCATCCGCGAAGGCGAGTTCGACTCGCGGCTCGACGAGACCATGATGACCCGCGAGATCCGCGAGGTGAACCAGGGCTTCAACCGCATGGCCCGCGAACTCGCCAAGGTGGAAGAAGACCGCGCCGTGATGCTCGCCGGCATCTCGCACGACCTGCGCACGCCGCTGGCGCGCCTGCGCCTCGAAACCGAGATGAGCGTGGTCGACGACGAAGCCAAGCGCAACATGGCGGCCGACATCGACCAGCTCGACGCCATCATCGACAAGTTCATGGACTACGCGCGGCCTGGCGAGGTGAAGCTGGTGCCGGTGCACCTGGCCCCGCTGGTGGAACGCGAAGCCGCCGCCTTCCGCGACCCGAGCCAGATCCGCATCGAGGTGCGCCTGCCCATCGACACCCATGTGATGGCCGACGACACCGAACTCGGCCGCGTGCTGGCCAACCTGTTCGAGAACGCGCGCCGCTACGGCCGCACCACCGAAACCGGCTGGGCTCGGGTGCAGGTGAGCTATGCCAGAACCGGGCCGTGGGTGATCATCAGCGTGCGCGACCACGGGCCGGGCGTGGCGCAGGAAAAGCTGGCCCAGCTCACCACGCCCTTCTTCCGCGGTGACGCGGCCCGTACCGCAGCCACCGGCGCCGGCCTGGGCCTGGCCATCGTCGAGAAGGCGATCCAGCGCATGGGCGGCACCTTCGAGATCAACAACGCGCCCGACGGCGGGCTCGTCGCGCACATCCGCCTCAAGAAGGCGCCCTGACGGGCCGCCATCACCCGTCACCGCATGAACTTACTCGCGTCGCGAGTAAGCCCGCGGCCTATGCTCTGCTCTCCCAAAAGGAGACCCGACATGCCGTCGTCACCCAAGCGACCTGCCGTACTCGACCTCATCGGCAACACACCGCTGCTGCAGGTCACCCGCCTCGACACAGGCCCCTGCACCCTCTTCCTCAAGCTCGAATCGCAGAACCCGGGCGGCTCCATCAAGGACCGCATCGGGCTGGCGATGATCGAGGCCGCCGAGCGCGAAGGAAAGCTCCGGCCCGGCGGCACGGTGATCGAGGCGACTGCCGGCAACACCGGCCTCGGCCTCGCGCTGGTGGCGCGGGCCAAGGGCTACCGCGTGGTGCTGGTGGTGCCTGACAAGATGTCGAACGAGAAGGTGCTGCACCTGAAGGCGCTGGGCGCCGAGGTGCACACCACGCGATCCGACGTCGGCAAGGGCCACCCCGCCTACTACCAGGACTACGCCGCGCGCCTGGCGAGGGAGATCCCCGGCGCCTTCTACGCCGACCAGTTCAACAACCCGAACAACCCGCTGGCCCACGAGCGCACCACCGGCCCCGAGATCTGGCAGCAGGCCGGCCACGAGCTCGACGCCATCGTGGTGGGCATCGGCTCCTCGGGCACCCTCACCGGCCTCACGCGCTACTTTCGCGGCGTGCAGCCCCGGCTCGAGTTCGTGCTGGCCGACCCGGTGGGCTCCATCCTGCGCGACCAGGTGCTGACCGGCACGCACGGCGAAGCGGGCTCGTGGGTGGTCGAAGGCATCGGCGAGGACTTCATACCGCCGATCGCCGACCTGTCGGGCATCAGGCACGCCTACAGCATCAGCGACGAGGAAAGCCTCAACACCGCTCGCGAGCTGCTGCGGGCCGAGGGCATCCTGGGCGGTTCGTCCACCGGCACGCTGCTGGCCGCGGCCCTGCGCTTCTGCCGCGAGCAGACCCGGCCGCTGAGGGTCGTCACCTTCGTCTGCGACACCGGGACGCGCTATCTGTCGAAGGTCTACAACGACGCCTGGATGATCGACGAGGGCCTGCTGCACCGGCGCGAATACGGCGACCTGCGCGATCTCGTCGGCCGGCGGCGCAACGAAGGCGCGGTGGTGAGCGTCGGGCCGCAGGACACCCTGCTCACCGCCTTCCAGCGCATGCGGCTGGCCGACGTGTCGCAGCTGCCGGTGCTCGACGATGCCGACAGGCTGGTGGGTGTGGTCGACGAGTCCGACCTGCTCTTCAAGCTGCAGGCCGACCCCGCGCACTACACCGACCCGGTGGCCGAAGCGATGACCACCTCGCTCGAGACCCTGGCGCCCGGCGACAGCCTGCGGGCGCTGCGCTCGGTGCTCGACCGGGGCTTGGTGGCCATCATTGCCGACGCACAAGGATTCCACGGCCTCATCACCCGCTTCGACCTGCTCAACCACCTGCGTAGACAACGGACCGCCTCATGACCCAGGACACCTCCCCCCGCGCCTTTGCCACCCGCGTCATCCATGCCGGCCAGTCGCCGGATCCGTCCACCGGCGCGGTCATGCCGCCCATCTATGCCACCTCCACCTACGTGCAGCAGAGCCCCGGCGTGCACAAGGGGCTGGACTACGGCCGCTCGCACAACCCCACGCGCTGGGCCTTCGAGCGCTGCGTGGCCGATCTCGAAGCCGGTGCCGGCGCGTTTGCCTTTGCCTCCGGGCTCGCAGCCATCGCCACCGTGCTCGAACTGGTGGACCACGGCGCGCACATCGTCGCCAGCGACGACCTCTACGGCGGCACCTACCGTCTGTTCGAGCGGGTGCGCCGGCGCAGCGCCGGTCACAGCTTCAGCTTCGTGGACCTGTCCGACCCCCGGGCGCTGGCAGACGCCATCCGCCCCGAAACGCGGGTGCTCTGGGTCGAGACGCCGAGCAACCCGCTGCTCAAGCTGACCGACCTCGAAGCCGTGGCCCGCGTGGCGCGCGAACGCGGCCTCATCGCCGTGGCCGACAACACCTTCGCGAGCCCCTGGGTGCAGCGGCCGCTGGAGCTGGGCTTCGACATCGTGGTGCATTCGACGACCAAGTACCTCAACGGCCACTCGGACGTCATCGGCGGCGTGGCCGTCGTGGGCGGGCAGCCGCGCCAGGCCGAATGGCTCGAGCGCCTGGGCTTCCTGCAGAACGCGGTGGGCGCAATCGCCAGCCCCTTCGACAGCTTCCTGGCGCTGCGCGGCGTGAAGACGCTCGCGCTGCGCATGGAGCGGCACTGCAGCAATGCGCTGGAGCTGGCGCAATGGCTCGAAAGGCAGCCGAAGGTGGCGCGGGTCAGCTACCCCGGCCTGCCCTCGCACCCGCAACACGAGCTGGCGCGCCGGCAGATGCGCACCGGCTTCGGCGGCATGATCTCCATCGACCTGGCCACCGACCTGGCCGGCGCGCGCCGCTTCCTCGAACGCTGCGAGGTCTTCACCCTGGCCGAAAGCCTGGGCGGCGTCGAAAGCCTGATCGAGCATCCGGCCATCATGACCCACGCGACCATCCCGCCCGAGCAGCGGGCGAAGCTGGGCATCGGCGACGGGCTGGTGCGGCTGTCGGTGGGCGTGGAAGACGTGGAGGACCTGCGGCGCGACCTGCAGCAGGCGCTGCAGGCCGTGTGATTTCACAGCACCTTGACCATCTCCACGTGCGCGATGCCGGCCTCGTCGAACTCCGGCCCGCGCTCCACGAAGCCGGCCCGGCTGTAGAAGGCGGCCGCCGAGGTCTGCGCATGCAGCACCGCTTCGCGGTCGCCACGCTCCTTGGCGGCCTTCATCAGCGCGTCGAGCACCGCACGGCCCACGCGGCTGCCGCGCATCGGCTGGCGCACCGCCATGCGGCCGATCTTGGCGACGCCGGGCACGTGCTCCAGCAGCCGGCCGGTGGCCAGCGGCAGGCCGTAGCGGTTGTAGGCCACCGCATGCAGGCAGTTGTGGTCGGCCTCGTCCCATTCCATGTCGGCCGGGATGTTCTGCTCCTGCACGAACACCTCGGTGCGGATCGCGCGAGCGTGTTCGCCCAGTTCGGCCCAGCGGCCCACACGCACTTCCACCATCGGCTTGCCGGCCTCGAAGTCCTGCAGCACCTGGCGGAAGTCGGGCGGCACGGTCTTCGAGGTCCTGGTGGCCGGGTCGGCGAACACGTAGACCACTTCGCAGTTCACCAGCAGTTCGTCCTGGCGGAAGATGCCGCTGGAGAACACGATGGACGAGTTGCCGATGCGCGCGCAGCGGATGCCCACGTCGAGCACGTCGTCGTAGTGCGCCGACGCGTGGTATTCCACCGAAGCCTTGCGCACGAACAGGTCGCCGCCGAAGTGTTCGAAGGCCTGCGGATACGGAAACGCCATCGCACGCCAGTAGTCCGACGTGGCGGTGTCGAAGTACATCAGGTACTGCGGGTTGAAGACGATCTTCTGGGCGTCCACCTCGGCCCAGCGCACGCGCAGTCGGTGCATGAAGCGGAAGTCGCTGCGTTTCATGGGAACAGTCTTTCTTTCAATGCTTGTGCGGCCGAAGCCTGCGCCTCCAGCGCCTGCGGGATGGCCCGGCCCATCTTGATGAAGTCGTGCGTCATGCCGCGCCACAGCTCCAGCTGCACCGGCACCCCGGCCAGCCGCAGCTTGTCGGCATAGGCCACGCCTTCGTCCACCAGCGGGTCGCATTCGGCAAGCCCCACCCAGGCCGGTGCCACGCCGTCCACGTCGGCGGCGTTCAGCGGCGCGAACCGCCAGTCGTCGCGCTGTGCATCGTCGATGTAGTGCCTGAAGAACCAGTCGATGCCCTCGGCCTCGAGCAGGAAGCCGCGGGCGAAGGTGGTGTGCGAGGGCGTGTCCTGCCGTGCGGTGGTGCCGGGCGTGACGAGCAGCTGCAATGCGAGCTCGACACCCGCATCGCGGGCCATCAGCGCACACACCGCCGACAGCGTGCCGCCGGCGCTGTCGCCGCCCACCGCCAGGCGGCTGCCGTCGAGGCCGAGTTCGCCTGCCTGGGAGGCCAGCCACTGCAGGGCCGCGAAGCTGTCGTCCACCGCCGTCGGGAAGCGGTGCTCAGGCGCCAGGCGGTAGGCCAGCGACACCACCGCCGCGCCGCTGCGCTGCGCCAGCTGCCTGCACAGGCTGTCGTGCGTCTCGATGCCGCCGATGGTGAAGCCGCCGCCGTGCAGGTACAGCAGCACCGGCAGCCGCTCATGGCTTTGCGCATACAGCCGGGCACGCAAGGGCGCGTTGCCGGCGCCCGGAATGTCGAGGTCCTGCACCCGGGCCAGCGGCACACGCGGCAGGTCGAGGATCTCGGCGGCCGAGTTGTAGGCCCAGCGGGCTTCCTTGGGGCTGAGCGTGTGATAGGCCGGCACCTTGGCTCGGCGGATGCGTTCGAGCACTTCGCGCATGCGCGGGGTCAGCAAGTGCTCCGCAGTCGACGTCGATTTCATCCTCGGGAGAGCTTCTGCGCGGGGCCCCCGGTGCGCTGTCGCCGACACGACAGGCTGCTTCATGGTGAGCCCTCATGGTTGATGATTTTTCCCGCGAGGATACTCGCAGCAGGCATTCCCCGAGGCAGCCATGGCCAGCATCTTCTACGTCACGCAGATCGAGTTCGAGTTCGGCGCCGTCAAGGCGCTGGCTTCGCATTGCGAGCGCCTGGGCATCACCCGCCCGCTGGTCGTCACCGATGCCGGCGTGCGCGCCGCCGGCGTGCTGGCCCACGCGCTCGACGCACTGGCCGGGCTGCCGTACGCCGTGTTCGACCAGACGCCGTCGAACCCGACCGAAGCCGCCGTACGCGCCGCCCATGAGGCATGGACCGCGAACCGTTGCGACGGCCTCGTGGCCGTGGGCGGCGGCTCCAGCATCGACCTGGCCAAGGGGCTGGCCATCATGGCCACGCACCCGGGGCCGCTCACCACCTACGCCACCATCGAAGGCGGCTCGCCGAAGATCACCGCGGCGGCCGCGCCGCTCATCGCGGTGCCCACCACCGCCGGCACCGGCAGCGAGGTGGCGCGCGGCGCCATCGTGATCGTCGACGACGGGCGCAAGCTCGGCTTCCACTCGTGGCACCTCGTGCCCAAGCTGGCCGTCTGCGACCCCGAGCTCACGCTGGGGCTGCCTCCGCTGCTCACCGCGGCCACCGGCATGGACGCCATCGCCCACTGCATGGAGACCTTCATGTCGGCCGCCTTCAACCCGCCGGCCGACGGCATTGCGCTCGACGGCCTGGAACGCGGCTGGGCGCACATCGAGAAGGCCACGCGCAACGGCAGCGACCGCGACGCACGGCGGCAGATGATGAGCGCGTCGATGCAAGGCGCCATGGCCTTCCAGAAGGGCCTGGGCTGCGTGCATTCGCTCAGCCACAGCCTGGGCGGCATCAACCCGAGGCTGCACCACGGCACCTTGAATGCGGTGTTCCTGCCGGCCGTGGTGCGCTTCAACGCCGGGGCCGCCAGCGTGCAGGCCGAGCGTCGGCTCGAGCGCATGGCGCATGCGATGGGCCTTGCGTCTGCCGGTGACATTCCCGATGCCATTCGCGAGCGGAACGCCAGCCTCGGCCTGCCGGCCGGCCTCTCGGCCATGGGCGTGGAGCGCGGCCTGTTCGACCGCATCATCGAACACGCCCTGCTCGACCACTGCCACAAAACCAACCCGCGGCTGGCCTCGGCAGACGACTACCGGCAGATGCTCGAAGCGTCGATGCAGGCGTGAGCTACTGCCGGCCCAGCAGCGTGCTGGCCGCGATCACCTCGCGCAGCCGCTCGGTCACCGCCTGCGGCGCCTGCCACTGCGGCGCGCTGCGCATCACTGCGGCCAGCCGCCACAGCAGCTTCAGCTCGCCGTGAGCCTGTTGCAGCGGCTCGCCGGCAACGTCGTCGCCGCCGGCGCAGAACTCGATGCGCAGGGGCCGCCCGCCCCGCTGCACACGCAAGGCGGCCGCCTGGCGCTCGCATGAACATTCGGCGCTCGCGTCCGCCAGCCCGCACCGCCCGCGCAGGAAAGCTTCGAGCCGGCGCCGGCCGCGCGACAGCCGCTGCCGGTAGGCCGCCGGGCTGATGCCCAGCACTTCGGCGCCCTGCGCCGTGTCGAGCGCGAAGATCTCGCCCAGCACGAGCGCCAGGCGATGCTCCACGTCCAGGCACATCAGCATGCCCTGGGTGCAGCGCAGCCCCACCTCGCGGGCCTCCAGCCGCAGCGTCGGGTCGGCGCAGTCGGCTGCCGGCAGCGGGTGCTGCCGCGTGACGGCCAGGCCGGCATCGAGCTGGCGGGTCATGTCGTCCAGGCTCGCGGCCGCCTGCGAGCGCCGCTTCCGGGCCGCATCGCGCAGGTGGTTCGTCGCAATGCTGTAGACCCAGGTGCGCAAGGTGCTGCGCCGCTCGAAGGTGGCCAGCGAGGTGACCACCCGGATGAGGATCTCCTGAGTGGCGTCCTGCGCATCGGCGAAATGGCCGAGCAAACGCAGCGCGAGGCGAAAGACGTCGTGCTGCACCGCCTCCACCACCCGCCGCAGCGCCGCCTCGCTGCCGGCCAGGGCGGCATCGACTTCCTGCAGCAATTGCTCTTCATTGCCCTTCATGCGTCGGCTCCATGCGCAGGCTGCCCCAGCACCGCGATCGTGGCAAGCGCGGTGGCGACATGTTCGCGTTCGCCTGGCGCAGCGAACGCGTAGACGTCCGCCCGGGCCACCACCTGCCGTCGGCCCACGCGCACCACCTCTCCCACCGCTTCGAGGCTGCTGCCGCGCGCCGGCGCCAGCAGGTGGATCTTGAACTCGGAGGTCACCACGTCGCCCACCACGGTGGCGGCCGCCCAGGAGCAGGCGGTGTCGGCCATGTAGCCCAGCACCGAACCGTGCGCCGAGCCATGGTGCTGGCGGTGTTCCGGGCGCAGCGGCACGCGCAGCACCACGCGGCCGGGCGCCACGTCGGCCACCTCGGTGCCCATCCAGCGGGCAAACGGGCTGATGGCGATGACCTGGCGCGTGGCGGCGAACAGGTCGGTGAAGTCGAATGCCGCGCCGGCGGCCACGCGGGCGGCATCGGCAAGGCGGATCGGGGCAGGTTCGGTCGTCATGGCAGTTCCTTCGCGAGGTTGGAACTGCCTTTGACGGTGTCAGGACCCGGTTTGTGACTGGAGCGCGAACCGCGGCTGCGCCACACCGTCGATCACCACCGTCTCGACGAACATCGAGAAGGGCCGCACCCACAGGGCGCCCTCGCCGTACAGCGGCCGGTAGACGACCAGCGCCTCGTGGGTTTCGCTGTGGCGGGCCACGCCATACACCTCGTAGAGGCCGCCCTTGTAGTGCCGGTAGCGCCCGGGATCGAGCGCCGGCAGCGGCGCCAGCGTGTCGACATGCGGCATGCCGGCCCCTTTCATGTGCGCTTGCGCGCCGACGCCTGGGCGGTGCGCATGAAGGCCTGCCGGTCCCTCGTCGCGCGCTCGAAGCGGCGGGCGATGTTGCCGCACACCAGGTCGCACAGCTGGTAGACGGATTCGTCGGCGATGCGGTAGTACACGCTGGTGCCCCGGCTTTCGCGTGCGACCAGCCCCTGCTTGGTGAGCATCGCCAGGTGGCGCGACACGTTGGCCGCCGTGTAGCCGCACAGCTCGGCCAGTTCGCCCACGTTGCGCTCCCCCTCGCGCAGGAAATTGAGGATGCGCAAACGGGTGGGCTCGGACAGCGCCTGAAAGTAGGTCGCGACCTGCTCCAGCGCCTCGGCGGACAGACCTTGCATGAGAAGACACGGCTGGGGTGACGAGGCCTCCATGATGCATGAACCGGGCCGCCCTCTTGTCGTCCTTGACTCAGCCTTTATTTGACTATTTAGCTGATTAGCTAAATACTGCAAACCATCATGAATGCCAGACATCCCAATGCCGCGCGCGCCATGCTGCGTTCCGCCACGCTCGCGGTGGCGCTGCTCGGCCCGCAGGCTGCCTTCGTAGCCGCCGCGCCCGCGTTGGTGACCGCGGCGGTAGAGAGCGACGCCGCGGCAGGCCGCGCCGGTTTCGACGGCGTGGTCGAGGCCGTGCGCCAGACTGCCGTGGCGGCGCAGGTGGCCGGCGCCATCGTCGGCATCGACGTGAAGGTGGGCGACACGGTCAAGGCCGGCCAGGTGCTGGTGCGCCTCGACGCACGCGCAGCCGAGCAGACCGCCGCGGCCGGCGCCGCGCAGGTGCAGGCGGCCCGGGCCGCGCTGGAGGTGGCCGCAAGCGAGTTCGACCGCCAGAAGCAGCTGTTTGCCCAGCAGTACATCAGCCAGGCCGCCCTCGACCGGGCCGCGGCGCAGTTGAAGGCCACGCAGGCCGAAACGCAGGCGCAGCTCGCCCAGGCCGGCGCGGCGCGCACCCGGTGGGGCTTGCACGTGGTGAAGGCGCCGTATGCCGGGGTGGTGGCCGAGTTGCCGGTCACGCTGGGCGACATGGCCCTGCCCGGCCGGCTGCTGGCATCGCTGTACGACCCCGCGTCCCTGCGCATCACCGCGGCCGTGCCGCAATCGGCCGTGGCGGGGCTGGGCGACACGTCGGGCGTACGCCTCGAACTCCCCGGCCTGCCTGCCGAGCGCCGCTGGCTGGCTGCCGCGGCCGTGCAGGTGCTGCCCACGGCCGACCCGGGCACCCACACCGTGCCGCTGCGGCTGATGTTGCCCCCGGGCATCCAGGGCGTCTCGCCCGGCATGTTCGCCCGGGCCTGGCTGCCGGTGCGGGCCGCCGGCGGAGCCCGGCTGTTCATCCCGGCGCAGGCGATCGTGAGGCGCGCCGAGATGACCGGCGTTTACGTGGTGGACGCGAGCGGACGCGCCCTGTTGCGCCAGGTGCGCCTGGGCCCGTCGGCCAACGGACGCACCGAGGTGCTGGCCGGCCTGTCGGCCGGCCAGCGCGTCGCCCTCGAACCGCAGGCGGCGGTCCGCCTGCCCTGACCGCTGCACGGCGATGAGCCCCCACGAAAGCCCGCTCGGCATCTCCGGCCGCATCGCCGCGTTCTTCCAGCAGGCTCGGATCACGCCGTTGCTGGCCCTCCTGGCGCTGCTGCTGGGCGGCTTTGCGGTGCTGGTGACGCCACGCGAGGAGGAGCCGCAGATCAACGTCACCATGGCCAACGTGCTGGTGCCCTTCCCCGGCGCCTCGGTTCGCGACGTGGAGCAGATGGTCGCCACGCCGGCCGAGCAGGTGCTCTCGCAGATCGCCGGCGTCGAACATGTCATGTCGGTCTCGCGCCCTGGGCTGGCCACGATCACCGTGCAGTTCGAGGTGGGCGTGCCGCGCACCGAGGCGCTGGTGCGGCTGCACGACACGGTGCAGGCCCACGCCGACTGGCTGCCTGCCGGCCTGGGCGTGGGCGAGCCGCTGGTCAAGCCCAAGGGCATCGACGACGTGCCCATCGTCACATTCACCCTCTTCACCAAGGACCCCGCCGCCGGCGCCTTCGACCTGGAGCGGGTGGCCCACAGCCTCGAAGCCGAGCTGAAGCGGGTTCCCGGCACGCGCGAGATCGCCACCGTGGGCGGCCCCGGGCGCGCCGTGCTGGTGGAGATCGACCCGGCGCGGCTGGCCGGCAGCGGCCTCGTGGTCGGCGATCTTCGAGCCGCGTTGCAGTCGGCCAACGCCGGCATGCCGCTGGGCGATCTGGTGTCGGGCAACCGGGCGGTGGCGCTCGAGTCGGGCGACTTCCTGCGCGGCGCCGACGAAGTCGGCGAACTGGTGGTGGGCGTGCACGGCGGCAAGCCGGTCTTCCTGCAGGACGTGGCGACCGTGCGCGACGGCGCCCTGCCCGCCTCGCGCTACGTCTGGCACGGCGTGGCCGGCGGCGCGGAGTATCCGGCGGTGACGCTGTCGGTCACCAAGAAGCCCGGCGAGAACGCCATCGCGGTGGCCGACGCGCTGCTGCAGCGCATGCAGGCCTTGCGCAACACGGTGATCCCGGCCGGCGTGGAGGTGGCCGTCACCCGCAACTACGGCGCCACCGCCAACGACAAGGCCATGAAGCTCATGCAGAAGCTGCTGTTCGCCACCGCGTCGGTGGTGGCGCTCGTGTTCCTGGCGCTCGGCCGGCGCGAGGCCGCCATCGTGGGCGCTGCCGTGGTCCTCACGCTCACCGCCACGCTGTTCGCCTCGTGGGCCTGGGGCTTCACCCTCAACCGGGTATCGCTGTTCGCGCTGATCTTTTCCATCGGCATCCTGGTGGACGATGCCATCGTGGTGGTCGAGAACATCCACCGCCATCAGCAGCTGCACCCCGGCCGGTCGCTGGCCGGGATCATCCCCGGCGCCGTCGACGAAGTGGGCGGGCCCACCATCCTCGCCACCCTCACGGTGATCGCGGCGCTGCTGCCGATGGCCTTCGTCTCGGGGCTGATGGGGCCATACATGAGCCCCATCCCGATCAACGCCAGCATGGGCATGCTGCTGTCGCTGGCGATCGCCTTCGTGGTGACGCCGTGGCTGGCGCGGCGGTGGATGAAGCCTGCCCACCACGGCGGCCACCACACGCAACCGGCCCTGGGCGCCCGGCTCGGCCCCTTGTTCGAACGCGTGTTCCGCCCGCTGCTCGACGAACGGCGCGGCGCGCGCAATCGCCGCTTCGCGGCGCTCGGCGTGGCCGCGCTCATTGCCGTGTCGCTGGCCCTGCCTGCCATCGGCCTGGTGCAGCTCAAGATGCTGCCTTTCGACAACAAGTCGGAGTTCCAGGTGGTGGTCGACATGCCGGCCGGCACGCCGCTCGAGCAGACCGCCGCCGTGCTGCGCGAACTGGGTGCGCACCTCGCCGCCGTCCCCGAGGTGACCGACTACCAGGCCTATGCGGGCACGGCCGCGCCGATCAACTTCAATGGCCTGGTGCGGCAGTACGACCTGCGCGCCGGCGGCGAGGTCGGCGACATCCAGGTCAACCTGGCGGACAAGCACCGGCGCGACGAACAGAGCCATGCCATCGCGATGCGCGAGCGCCCGGCCCTGCAACGCATCGGGGCGCGCTTCGGCGCCAACGTCAAGGTGATCGAGGTGCCACCCGGCCCGCCGGTGCAGTCGCCCATCGTGGCCGAGGTCTACGGACCCGAGGCCGAAGGGCGGCGGGAAGTCGCCAAGGCGGTGCGCTCGGTGTTCGAACGCACACCCGGCATCGTCGACGTGGACGACAGCAGCATCGCGGCGGCGCCGCGCACGGTGCTGGTGGTGGACCGCCGCAAGGCGGCCCTGCTGGGCGTGCCGCAGCAGGCGGTGGTGAGCACGCTGCGTGCGGGCCTGCCCGGCGAGGCGGTGGGCTACCTGCACGACGCGTCCAAGTACCCGGCGGCTGCCGTGATGCAGCTGCCGGCCGAGCGGCACGGCGACCTGGAAGCGCTGCTGCAGCTCGCCGTGCGCAGCGCCAGCGGCAGGCTGGTGCCCATCCGGGAGCTGGTGACGGCCAGCGACACGCAGCGCGAACAGCCGGTCTTCCACAAGGACCTGCTGCCGGTGACCTATGTCGTCGGCGACATGGCCGGCGAACTGGACAGCCCGCTGTACGGCATGTTCGCCATGCGTTCGAGCCTGGCCGGCCTCGCCATGCCCGGCGGCGGCACGCTGGACGAATACTTCATCCGCCAGCCCGACGATCCGTATCGCGGCTATGCGATCAAGTGGGACGGCGAATGGCAGATCACCTACGAGACCTTCCGCGACATGGGCGCCGCCTACGCAGTGGGACTGGTGCTGATCTACCTGCTGGTGGTGGCGCAGTTCGGGTCCTACCTGGCGCCCCTGATCATCATGGCGCCGATACCGCTCACCCTGGTGGGCGTGTTGCCGGGCCATGCGCTGCTCGGTGCGCAGTTCACCGCCACCAGCATGATCGGCATGATCGCGCTGGCCGGCATCATCGTGCGCAACTCCATCCTGCTGGTGGACTTCATCAACTTGCAGCAAGCCGCCGGCGTGCCGCTGAAGGAAGCCATCGTGCGTTCGGCCGCCGCGCGCGCCCAGCCGATCGCGCTGACCGGCCTGTCCGCCATGGTGGGCGCGTTCTTCATCCTCGACGACCCCATCTTCAACGGGCTCGCGATCTCGCTGATCTTCGGCATCCTGGTCTCGACGCTGCTCACCTTGCTGGTGATTCCGCTGCTCCATTTCGTGGCCTGGCGCCACCGCCTTGCTTCCCGCCCCCTCCCTGCTGCTGAAGGAGCACTGACATGACCTCGTGGCAAGCCGTGCGGCTGATCGCCGGCATCTTCATCCTGCTGTCACTGGCGCTGGGCATCCCAGGCAGCCCGCTGTTCACGAGCGAATGGTGGCTGACCTTCACCGCCTTCGTCGGCCTGAACCTGCTGCAAAGCGCATTCACCGGCTGGTGCCTGATGGAAACACTGATGCGCAGGCTGGGCTTGAAACCCGGCTGCTGAGTGCCATGGCTTGCGTGACATCAACGCCTGGCAGCCGGAGCCGGCCTAAGGTTCCCGGATCTTCCTCTGGAGAGGCACCATGAAAGTGAACGTCGGCAACGCGGACAGGATCGTGCGCATCGTGGCGGGCGTGGCTCTGATCGGGCTGGCGCTGACCGGCACGATCGGCGTGTGGGGCTACATCGGCGTCGTGCCGCTGGCCACCGGCCTGCTGCGCACCTGCCCTCTGTATTCGGTGCTGGGCATGAGCACCTGCCCGCTGCAGAAGCCCTGAGCGGCGCTGCGGCGTTCAGGCCGCCTGCACTTCCTGGCCGGCGAGCTTGTTGCGCGGCACGGCCTCGTCGATCAGGCGCGGCCGCGGCAGCTTCAGCTCGGCCATCTGGGCGATGAAGCTCTCGCGCGTGTGCCCCGCGAAACGCGGGTTGCTGCGCCGCTCGGCGCCGATGGTGCTGTGCGTGCGGCCGTGGTAGTCGTGGCCGGGCAGCACGATGGTGTGGTCGGGCAGCGTGAACAGCTTGCGCGTCACGCTGTCCCACAGCGCGCCGGCGTCGCCGTTCTGGAAGTCGGTGCGGCCGCAGCCGCCGATGAGCAGGGTGTCGCCGGTGAGCAGGCGGTCCACCCACAGGAAGCAGCAGCTGCCGGGCGTGTGGCCCGGGGTGGTGATGACCCGGAGATGGTCGCCGCCGAAGCGCACCCGGTCGCCGTCGGCCAGCGCACGGTCATAGCCGGCGGCGTGGCATTCGGCGCCCACCATCGTCTTGGCGCCGGTGTCGGCGCGCAGCGCACTGGCGGCCGTCACGTGGTCGGCATGCACGTGCGTGTCCACCACCGCCACCAGCCGCACCGCCAGCTCGCGCAGCAGCTTCAGGTCGCGCTGCACCTGCGTCAGCACCGGGTCCACGATCACGGCCTCGCGGGTGGGCTCGTCGACGAGCAGGTAGGTGTAGGTGCTGGATTCCGGGTCGAAAAGCTGGCGGAACATGGACGCTCTCCACGCTCGTGAGAGACGCCGATGATGCGCCTTTTGTCGGACGAATTCAGTATTCAGTGGCAACGACCGGCGAAGCCGCTACGGGGTGGTCCCATCACGCCGCGGCCTCGATCGGCACGCTGGCGGCGTCGGCCAGCTGCGTCACCATCACCTGGTCGATGCGGTAGTTGTCGACGTCCATCACCTCGAAGCGGTGGTCATGCCAGGTCACGCAGTCGGTGCGCCGGGGCACGCGGCGCAGCATCACCATCAGGAAGCCGGCCAGTGTGTCGTACTGGCCGCGCTGCGGCAGCTCGGCCGGGTCCACGTCGAGCGCGCGCAGCACGTCGACGATGGGCGTGAGCCCGTCCATGAGCCAGGAGCCGTCGTCGCGGCGCACGATCTGCTCCTCGTCCCACGGCGACACCAGGCTGCCCATCACCGTGCTCATCACGTCGTTGAGGGTGATCACGCCCACCACCAGGCTGTATTCGTTGACGATGACGGCGAAGTCCTCGTGCGCCTGCCGGAACTGCGTGAGCATCTCCGACAGCGTGATGCGGTCGGGCACCAGCAGCACCTTCTGCAGCAGCCCCTTGGCCGCCTCGCCGCGCAGGCCGATCGGCTCCTGCTTCAGCACGCGGGCGAACAGGTCGGCCGCGTCCACGTAGCCCACCACCTGGTCGATGTGCTTGTCGCACACGAGGTAGGTCGAATGCGGCTGCGCCGCGATGCGCGCGCGGATCAGCTCCTCGTCGTCGTCCTGCAGCAGGTAGACGATGCGCTCGCGAGTGGTCATGGCGCTTTCGACGGTGCGGGTGTCGAGCTCGAACACGTTCTCGATGACCTGCTGCTCCTGCTGGTGCAGCACGCCGGCCTGGGTGCCGGCCTCGGCCATGGCCAGGATGTCGTCGGGCGTGATGCGGTCGTCGCGCTGCTCGGGCAGGCCGAACAGCTTGAACATCAGGCTGGCCAGCCCGTTGAACACCCACACCACCGGACTCAGCAGCGTCATCCACCAGCGCATCGGCCCCACCACGCGCACCGCGGCGCGTTCGGGCTCGGTCATGCCCAGCCGCTTCGGGAACAGGTCGGCAAACAGGATGAACAGCGACGTGATGGCCAGGAAAGAGGCCAGGAAGCCGACCGTCTCGGCCGTGCGCAGCTCCATCACGTATGACAGCACCGACACGAAATACGGCGTCAGCGCGCCTTCGCCGACGATGCCGCCGAGGATGGCCACCATGTTCTGGCCGATCTGCACCACGGTGAAGTAGTTGCCGGGCTGCTGCTGCACGTCGAGCACGCGCTCGGCCCGCACGTCGCCTTCGTCGGCCATCTGCCGCAGGCGCAGGCGGCGCGCCGCGGCCATCGAGATCTCGGCGATGGAAAGGAAGGCGCTGGTGGCGATGAGCGCGGCAATGGCGGCGAGGCTGCCGGAAAGTCCCATGGCGTGCGAGTGTAGACGCGCCGCTTTCGCGCGATCAGAGGACGCTCACCGCACCGATGGGGGTGCCGCTCTCCAGCCATTGCGCCCATTCGTCGGCCAGCCGCTCGCTTTCGTCCACCGCGCGCTGCCAGGCCTTCACGCGGCTGGCGAGGTCGGTGCCGTAGCGCTTGAAGTCGGCGCGGTCGGGCAGCTTGGCGTTGGGCAGCGTGGCCACCCATTCGGGCGCAGGCGCGAGCACCACCACGTTGTCGAGGAAGGGCGTGCTGCGATGGCGATGCTTGAGCATCTTGTCGAGCCAGCCGGGCACCACCTGCTTCTGGAAGTGGGGGTAGAGCACCAGGCCGCCGCCTTGCATCGAGCGGTAGTTCCAGTGCAGGTGGTAGTCGGTGATGCCGCCGTCCCAGTAGGCGCCGGGCGGCCCGCCCGGGATGTCGTGCACCGCCTTCAGCACGAAGGGAATGGAACACGAGGCCAGCAGTGACGGGCGGAAGTTCTGCGGCGTGAGCCTGACCTTGCGGTGGCGCAGGTCGTTCAGGTCCACCGGCATGTCCTCGCCGTGCGACGAGAACACCACCCGCTCCAGCCAGGCGCCCAGCCCTTTTCGGGTGAAGGCATTGGTGAGCGTGGCGCCCAGGTAGCCCAGCGGCGTGCGCAGCCGGCCCTCGCGGCCCAGCACGTGGCGCCCGCGCGAGGTGACGATGTGCAGCCGCAGGCGCGGATGTTCGATCAGGGCCTCGACCTGGCCGTCGAAGAACTGCAGCAGCTCACGTTCGAAGTCGCGGCTCACCTGTTCGGCGGTGGGCATCTTGCGGCCCGGCTCGAGCTCGTAGTCCTGGTGGATGTAGTCATGGGCGAGCCGCTCGAAGCCCGCCACCGGATCGGCCAGCGCGCCGGTGGCCATGCGCCAGGCGCCGATCGAGGCGCCCACCAAGTGCACGGTGTGGCCGGTGGGCGGCAGCCAGCGGCCGAACAGGTGGCGGTCGAGGTGGTTGAGCACCAGCCCCTTGGGGCCGCCGGCGGCCCCGGCGATGACACGGACGTCCTGCGGTCGCAGGCCTTGTTGTTCGATGCGGGCCCGCGCGCTGGGGCCGGCGTAGATGCGTAGCGCTTGCATGGCGCGAGATGTTAGGGCCTATGCTCGCGGCCTTTCGATTCGAACCTCGAGGAAGCCCCGCATGACCGGCACCACGACAAACACCCGCGGCCCCGCGCGGCGCGCCGCCTCGCTGCTGCCCGCCGCCGTCGGCCCGCTCGCCTGCCTGGCGATGTACGGGCTGGGCGCCGCCGGCGGCGTCGCGCCGATGCTCGCTTCGCTGCTGCTGGCCGGCCTGCTCTTCGGCGCCGTGCAGGCCGGCACCCGCTGGGCTGCGGCCTGCTTCGCGCTCGCCGGCGTGGTGCTGCTGGCCATGGCCGCCGGTGCGGTGCCGGGGTTCGGCCGCGTGCCGCTGGACGGTGCGGCAGGCGGTGCTTCGGTCAACGCCGCCAAGGCCGTCGCGGGGCTGGCGGCGGTGGCCATGTTCCCGTCGCACTGGGCATGGAACCGCCGCTGCACTTTCATCGCAGCCGCCTGCCTTGCAGGCGTGCCCCTGCTGGCGCTGTCGCTGGGCTTCGTGCGCTGGGCACCGGCTGCAATCGAAACCCTGCTCGCCTTCGCGCTGGCCAACCTGTTCACCGTGCTGGCCGAGGAATGGTTCTTCCGCCACTGGGTGCAGCGCCCGCTGATGCGCTGGGGCGCAGTCGTCTCGGTTGCCGTGAGTGCGCTGCTGTTCGGCCTGGCCCACCTGGGCGGCGGTACGACCTTCGCCGTGCTGGCCACGGTTGCCGGCCTCGCCTATGCCGGCGTCTGGCGGGCCAGTGGCGGCAGCCTGTGGGCGGCAGCCGCCCTGCACTGGGCGCTGAACCTGCTGCGCGTGACGTTTTTTGGATGAAGGGCGATTAGTTGAGCCCTGTCAGTAGTAACCCGTAGGTGCCACCCCCCGGAAGACAGCCATAAGGGCCAACCGTACAAAGCTGTCCCCAGGAGTATTAGAAATGGACCGTCGAACCTGCCTGCAAGCTGGCGCTGGCGCATTGTTTTCAGCGATGGGCGCGGCTGCGTTTGCCCAGGCCGGCTCCAAGGCGAAGGCGGGTGCCGCAGGCACCCATGCAGCGCTGCCGCTGCTGCGCATCTACATCCCCGGCGGCGCCGGCGGCGGCTGGGACCAGACCGGGCGTGCGCTCGGCGCCGCCATCCAGTCGGCCGGCCTCGCGCAGCAGGTGGAATACGAGAACAAGGGCGGCAAGGGCGGCACCATCGGCCTCACCGACTTCGTGGAGCGCTACAGCCACGACCCGGCAGCGCTGATGGTCGGCGGCATGGTCATGGTGGGCGCCATCGCGCTGAACCAGCCCAAGATCACCCTGGCCCAGGTCACGCCGATCGCCAGGCTCACCAGCGACTACATGGTGCTGGTGGTACCGGCCAGCTCGAAGCTGAAGGACGTCAAGGCACTGGTGGGCGCCATGCAGCAGGACCTCGGCTCCGTCACCTTCACCGGCGGCTCGATCGGCGGCGTGGACCACATGCTCGCCGGCATGATGGCCCGGCAGCTGCGCCTGGACGCCGGCGCCCTGAAGTACGAACCCACGAGCAGCGGAAAGGAAGCGATGGCGCTGCTGGCGAGCGGCAAGGCGCAGGTCGCGATCTCGAGCTACAGCGAGTTCAAGACCGACATCGACAACAAGACCCTCATCCCGCTGGCCACGTCGTCGCGCAAGTCGCTGTACGGCATTCCGTCGCTGGCGGAGCGCGGCGTCTCGACCGAACTGGCCAACTGGCGAGGCGTGTTCGGCCCGGGCCTGGTGAGCGAGGACCAGAAGGAAACGCTGCGCCGCATCGTCATCCGGGCCACCGAAACGCCGGCATGGCGCCAGTCGCTGCTCGACAACAGCTGGATCGGCGCCCTGCTCTATGGCAAGGAATTCGCCGACGCCCTCGAAATCGAGCAGGGCATCGCCAGCGCGGTGACGCTGATGCTCAAGCTCAAGAAGAGCTGAACCGGCGGGCGCGCAGCGCCCCGCCATGGCCGGGCTTCAGCCTGCCTTGATGACGCCGCAGGCGATGCGCGCGCCGGCATTGCCGGTGGGCTGCGTCTTGTAGTCGTCGGGGTTGGCATGGACGATGAGGCCCTTGCCGACCAGGTCGGTCGCGCCCGAGCCAATGGTCACGCCGGTGAGCTTGAAGGTCGCCTCGGCATAGCCGTTGGCATCGGCCTTCAGCCCGGGCATGTCGCCGGCATGGTGGTCGGCATGCTGGGGGCCGTGAGGCTTGCCCGTCGGGTTGAAGTGGCCGCCGGTGCTCATGCCGTCGCCGCTGGAGCAGTCGCCCTTCTCATGCGCGTGGAAGCCGTGTTCCTGGTTGGGCTTCAGGCCCGCCACCTTCACGCGCACCTGCACCCCGTCGGGCAGTTGCGTGAACCACGCGGTGCCCGAAGCGGTGTTGCCCGTGGTGGCCTGCAGCGTTGCCACGGCCGTGGGGCCGGAGGCCAGGGCGGCAGCAGGCTTGGCGGCGGCCACCTGCGGGGCACCGGACATGTCCGCGCAGGCCGTGGCCAGGGCGGACAGTGCGGTGACGGCAAGAACGCTGGCGTATCGCTTCATGCAGGAACTCCTTGGGTTGTGATTCGTTGGGCAGGTTCACACGACCTGCGGAGTTTCCGACGATCCGCAGGCGCCGTCACCACCCAGAACGCGGTAACGAAGCGGGTCGTTCAGCGCTTGGTCTGCAGCTTGGCAAACGCCGCGGCCATGGCGTTCTGCGAGGCAGGCTGGCTGGCCCCGCGGCCACCGCCACCGCCGAAGCGTTCATTGCGCGCCGCCGGCCGGAAGCTGTTGTCGCCTCGTTCGCCGCGAGGCGCCGGCGCGGCGTCGAGCTTCATCGTGAGGGAAATGCGCTTGCGGGCGAGGTCCACCTCCAGCACCTTCACCTTGACGATGTCGCCGGCCTTCACCACTTCGCGGGCGTCGTTGACGAACTTGTTCGACAGCTGGCTCACGTGCACCAGGCCGTCCTGGTGCACGCCCAGGTCGACGAAGGCGCCGAACTGGGCCACGTTGCTCACCGTGCCCTCGAGCACCATGCCTTCGGCCAGGTCCTTGATGTCCTCGACGCCGTCGTTGAAGCGCGCCACCTTGAAGTCCGGGCGCGGGTCGCGGCCGGGCTTCTCGAGTTCGGCCAGGATGTCCTTCACCGTGATGGCGCCGAACTTCTCGTCGGCAAAGGCCTCCGGCTTCAGCGAGCGGATCACGTCGCTGCGTCCCATCACTTCGGTAATGGGCTTGCCGGTGGCGGCGAGCATCTTCTCGACCACCGGGTAGGTCTCGGGGTGCACGCCCGACACGTCGAGCGGGTTGTCGCCGCCGCGAATGCGCAGGAAGCCGGCCGCCTGCTCGAAGGTCTTCTCGCCCAGGCCCGCCACTTCACGCAGCTGGCGGCGGTTCTTGAAGGCGCCATTGGCGTCGCGCCAGCGCACGATGCTGGCCGCCACCGCGGCGGACAGGCCCGACACGCGCGACAGCAGGGGCGCGGATGCGGTGTTCAGGTCCACCCCCACCGAGTTCACGCAGTCCTCGACCACGGCGTCCAGGCTGCGGGCCAGTTCGCTCTGGTTGACGTCATGCTGGTACTGGCCCACGCCGATGCTCTTGGGCTCGATCTTGACCAGCTCGGCCAGCGGGTCCTGCACCCGCCTCGCGATCGACACCGCGCCGCGCAGGCTCACGTCGAGCTCGGGCAGCTCCTTGCTCGCGTATTCCGAGGCCGAATACACCGAGGCGCCGGCTTCGCTCACCACCACCTTCTCGAGCGGCGTGCCCGGCGCCATCTGCTGGATACGCTTGATGAGGTCGGCCGCCAGCTTGTCGGTCTCGCGGCTGGCGGTGCCGTTGCCGATGGCGATGAGGTTGACGCCATGCGTGGCCGCCAGCCGGCCCAGCGTGTGGATGGAGCCTTCCCAGTCGCGCTTGGGCTCGTGCGGGTAGACAGTGGCGGTATCGACCACCTTGCCGGTGTCGTTGACCACCGCCACTTTCACGCCGGTGCGGATGCCCGGGTCCAGGCCCATCACCACCCGCTTGCCGGCGGGTGCGGCCAGCAGCAGGTCGCGCAGGTTCTCGGCGAACACCTTGATGGCCACCTTCTCGGCCTCCTCGCGCAGGCGGGCGAACAGGTCGCGCTCCAGGCTGAGGCTCAGCTTGACCTTCCAGGTCCAGGCGACGCACTTGCGGATGAGGTCGTCGGCCGGCCGCTTGCCATGGCTCCAGCCCAGGTGGCGTGCGATGCGCCCTTCGGCCAGCGACGGCTGCCCCGGCACCACCTCCTCGTCGAGCACCAGCTTGGCGTCCAGGAATTCGAGCGTGCGGCCGCGAAAGACGGCCAGCGCCCGGTGCGAGGGCACGCGGCTGATCGGCTCGTCGTAGTCGAAGTAGTCGCGGAACTTGGCGATGTCGGGGTTGTTCTCGTCCTTGCCGTCCATCAGCTTCGACTTGAACAGCCCCTCTTCCCACAGCCACTCGCGCAGCTTGCCCACCAGCGCGGCGTCCTCGGCCCAGCGCTCGGACAGGATGTCGCGCACGCCGTCGAGCACCGCGAACGCATCGGCAAAGCCCGCCTCGGCATTCACGAACCCGGCTGCCTCGGCCATCGGGTCGAGCGACGGGTCGGCGAACAGCTTGTCGGCCAGCGGCTCGATGCCCGCCTCGCGGGCGATCATGGCCTTGGTGCGGCGCTTGGGCTTGTAGGGCAGGTAGATGTCCTCGAGCTCCTGCTTGGTGGGCGCCGCTTCCACCGCGGCGCGCAGCTCGGGCGTGAGCTTGCCCTGCTCCTCGATGCTCTTGAGCACCGCAGCGCGGCGTTCCTCGAGCTCGCGCAGGTAGGTCAGGCGCGCTTCGAGCTCGCGCAGCTGGATGTCGTCCAGGCCGTCGGTGGCTTCCTTGCGGTAGCGCGCGATGAAGGGCACGGTGGCCCCGCCGTCCAGCAGGTCGACGGCGGCATTCACTTGGGCCGGCCGAACCTTCAGCTCGGCGGCAATTTGCAGCAGGATCTTTTCCAAAACTAGAGACGTCGGGTCGCAGGAAGCGGGCGAGTTTGCCATAGCGGGCGGGGCCGAAAACCGCAGGACGCCCCGGCCGGAACCGCAGTTTGTGAGCAGAGGTTCTCGCAAGCACCCCGGTGCCGCGCCGCCTGCGGTTGGCCCCGCCCCGGCGACCGTTGCGGGCGCCGGTTTCGCACTTCGTCGCCGCAGCCCGCGCCGGGCCCGAACATGCCCCTACGATGGCGCCCATGACGCAACCGACCGAGCCGCTCCTTCCCGCCCCGCCGCACCGGCGCGACCGGTCGCTGTGGCTCGGCTATGCAGGCCTGTGCCTGCTGGCCTGGGTGCTGTACGGGGTGGCCGGGACCGACTGGCAGCGCGGCGGGCTGCGCGCCTTCGACGCGCTGTACGAAGCCACCTGGAACCTGACGCCTGCCATGCTGCTGGGCACGCTGGTGCTGCCCTGGGTTCGCCGGCTGCAGCGCCTGGCGCCGCCCTGGCCGCTGCGCGCCGCCCTGCACGTGGCGGCCGCCTGTGTCTTCGCGCTGCTCTGGCATGCGCTGGACTTCGCCCTGTCGTGGTGGTTCTTCGGGCCCGACCACGCCTGGGCCACGCTGGCGCAGCAGCTGCTGTGGCGCAGTGCCTGGGCGGTGTTCGTGTACCTCGCGATCTACCTGGGCTTCAGCGGCGCCCTGCATGCGCGCCGTGCCCGTGATGCGGCGGTGAGCGCGGCACATGCCGAGTCGGCCCTGGTCCGCGCCGAGCTGGCCGTCATCAGCGGCAAGCTCAACCCGCACTTCCTGTTCAACACGCTCAACTCGATCCACTTCCTGATGCGCCGCGACACCCCCGCGGCCGAACAGGCGCTGCTCGGCTTCGCCCGCATGATGCGCTACCTGCTGGACAGCCGGCGTGGCGCCGCCGACCGCGTGCCGCTGCGCGAGGAGCTCGATTTCGTGCGCGACTACCTCGCGCTCGAGTCGTTGCGCCTGGGCTCGCGGCTGCAGGTGCAATGGTCTGTCGACGACGGCGCCCTGGACGACGAGATCCCGCCGCTCACGCTGCAGCCGCTGGTGGAAAACGCCATCGCCCACGGCATTGCGCCGCGGGTGGCAGGCGGCACGGTGCGCATCGAGGCGCGCCGGTCGGCGGGCGACGGCACGCTGTCGCTGCAGGTGGCCGACGACGGCGCGGGCTGCGACTGGCCGCCGCCCGCCTCGCGCCCCGGCGGCCGGGGCGTCGGCCTGCATTCGCTGATGCGCCGGTTCGAGATGGACTACGAAGGCCGGGCCCGGCTCGACGTGTCCACCGCCCCCGGGGCCGGCTTCCGGGTCCACATCGTGATTCCTCAACTCGAGCTCCACACATGAAGCGTTTTCGAACCCTCATCGCCGAGGACGAGCCGCTGGCCGCCGAAGGCCTGGCCGACTGGGTGCGCGAGCTGCCGCAGCTGGAGCTGGCAGCCGTGTGCGCCGACGGCGACAGCGCGCTGCGCACCATCCGCGAGCTGCAGCCCGAGCTCGTGCTGCTGGACATCCAGATGCCCGGACGCACCGGTCTGGAGGTGCTGCGCGCGCTGGCGGACGACGAATGTCAGCCCGCCGTGATCTTCACCACCGCCTACGACGAGCATGCCCTCACCGCGTTCGAGCTGCATGCGGTGGACTACCTGCTCAAGCCGTTTGCGCAGGAGCGCTTCAACGAAGCGGTCGGGCATGCGCTGTCGCGGCTGGCCGCCGGCGAGGGGGCGCCGCTGCTGCCGGCGCTCGAATCGGCCGCACGGCCCGACGACGACGAACCGCTGCTGCGCCTGCTGGTGCGCGACGGCCAGCGGATCGTGCCGCTGCTGGTGGAAGAGATCGAGTACCTGCGCTCTGACACGAAGTACACCGCCATCGCGAGCCGGGGCCGCAACTACCTGGTGCGCCTGCCGATCGCGAGCTTCGAGAAGCGGCTCGATGCGCGGCGCTTCCTGAAGGTGAACCGCTCCTGCCTCATCAACCTCGACTATGTCGAGGCCATGACGCCCGACGAAGGCTCGCAGTACGTGATCCGCCTGCGCGACGGCACCAGCGTCACCGCCAGCCGCGAGGTGTCGAAACAGCTGAGGTCGCAGATCCTATGAAACGACGCCCCTTCCTGCTCGCGCTCGCCCTGGCGGCGCCCCTGCTGCTGGCTCCGGCGAGCCAGGCCCAGACGAACACGGTACGTGCCATCTCGCCAGGCAGCTTCGATGCCATCGACATCTCGGGTTCCGCCGTCGTGAGGTTCGAGCAGGGCCCGCGCGACGAGGTGCTGTACGAGGGCGACGACACCACGCAGGACGCGCCCGAACTCGAGGTGCGCAACGGCACCCTCCTGCTGCACCAGGGCGGCGCCTGGAAGTTCTGGAACGCCCGCAAGCTGCACCTGCTGGTGAAGGCGCGGGCCCTCCGGCGGGTGAGCATTGCCGGCGCCGCGGACTTCCATGCCCCCACGCCGGTGAAGACCGACACGCTGGCGATCGACATCTCCGGCGCCGGCAGCGCCCGCTTCGACCAGCTCAAGGCCGACCAGCTCAACTTCACGGTCTCTGGCGCGGGCGACGGGCAGATGGCCGGCGCGGTGGGGACGGTGAACGTGCAGATTTCGGGCAAGAGCCGCTTCGCCGGCGGCCGGCTCGCGAGCGACCGTGCGCAGGTCACCATCAACGGCGTTGGCAGCGTGGAGGTGTGGGCCGCCTCGCAGCTCGACGTCTCGATCTCGGGTGTGGGCAGCGTGGACTACTGGGGCTCGCCGGTCGTCCGGCGCACGGTGGCCGGCCGCGGCGAAATCAACGAGCGGGGCAAGCGCTGAGCCGCTGCAGCACCCCGCGTGCGGCGACGCGGCCGCTGGCCACGCAGGCGGTCAGCAGGTAGCCGCCCGTGGGCGCTTCCCAGTCGAGCATCTCGCCGGCACAGAAGACGCCCGGCAGCGCCCGCAGCATCAAGGTCTCGTCCAGCGCCTCGAAGCTCACGCCGCCGGCGGTGCTGATGGCCTCGTCGATGGGCCGTGGCGCGACCAGCCGCAGCGGCAGGGCCTTGATGGCGGCCGCCAGCCGCGCCGGATCGTTGAAGACCTCGGCCGGCAGCACCTCCCTCAGCAGCGCCGCCTTCACGCCGTGCAGGCCGAGGCGGCTTTGCAGGTGGCTGGCCATGGAACGCGAGCCACGCGGATGGGCCACCTCCGCCAGCACCCGGGCCGGTTCATGGGCGGGCAGCAGGTCGAGGTGGATGGTGGCGCTGCCGGCGGCCGCGATCTCGTCGCGCAGCAGTGCCGAGACGGCATAGACGAGGCTGCCCTCGATGCCACCCTCGGTGACGACGAATTCGCCGGTGCGCTGGAAGCGGGTGCGGCCGTCGGCGCTCTCGAACGACAGCACCATCGGCTTCAGCGGTTCTCCCGCATGGCGGCTGCGGAAGTGTTCGCTCCAGCCCTGCGGCGGCCGGCCGGGTGCCGCGGCCGCGCCCTGCCCCACGTCGAACCCGCAGTTCGCCGGCTGCAGCGGCGCGATCACGACACCGCGTTCAGCCAGCAGCGGCACCCAGGCGCCGTCGGAGCCGAGCCTCGCCCAGCTGGCGCCGCCCAGGGCGAGCAGCACCGCATCGGCCTGCACTTGCGCCTCGCCGGTGGGGGTGGCGAAGCGCAGCGCCTGCCCCGACCCTGCTTCGGCAAAGCCGAGCCAGCGATGGCGCATGTGCAAGCGCACCCCGGCCTGGCGCAGCCGGTGCAGCCACGCCCGCAGCAACGGTGCCGCCTTCAGGTCGGTGGGGAAGACCCGGCCGGAGGTGCCGACGAAGGTGTCGATGCCCAGCCCCTTGGCCCAGTCGCGCAGCTCGTTCGCGCCGAAGCCGCGCAGCCACGGCTCGACCTGCGCACGGCGGTCGCCGTAGCGGCCGAGGAAGGGCTCGAAGTCTTCGGAATGGGTGAGGTTCAGGCCACCCTTGCCGGCCAGCAGGAACTTGCGGCCGACCGAGGGCATGGCGTCGTAGAGGTCGACCTGGGCGCCGCCTTCGGCCAGCACCTCGGCGGCCATCAGGCCTGAGGGGCCGCCGCCGACCACGGCGACCCTGACGGACTGCGAGGCGGGCAAGGGCCTACCCCGCCTTCAACCCCAGCTTCTCGAACAGTGCTTCGTCGCGCGCCACGTCGGGGTTGCCGGTGGTGAGCAGCTTCTCGCCATAGAAGATGGAGTTGGCGCCGGCGAGGAAGCACAAGGCCTGCACCGCCTCGCTCATTTCCTGGCGCCCGGCCGACAAGCGCACCCGGGCCTTCGGCATGGTGATGCGCGCCACCGCGATGGTGCGCACGAATTCGAGCGGGTCGAGCTGGTCGGTGCCGTGCAGCGGCGTGCCTTCGACCTGCACCAGCTCGTTGATCGGCACCGACTCGGGATACGGGTCCATGTTGGCCAGCTGCGCCACGAGCCCGGCGCGTTCGCGGCGGGACTCGCCCATGCCGACGATGCCGCCGCAGCACACCGACATGCCGGCTTCGCGCACGTTGGCCAGGGTGTCCAGGCGCTCCTGGTAGTCGCGGGTGGTGATGATGCGGCCGTAGGCTTCGGGCGCTGTGTCGAGGTTGTGGTTGTAGTAGTCGAGTCCGGCTTCGCGCAGCGTCTGCGCCTGCGGCTTGCTCAGCATGCCCAGCGTGCAGCAGGTCTCCAGGCCCAGCGCCTTCACTTCCTTCACCAGCACGGCGACCTTCTCGACGTCGCGGTCCTTCGGCTCGCGCCAGGCGGCCCCCATGCAGAAGCGCGTGGCGCCGGCGTTCACCGCCGCCTTGGCGGCATCGACCACCACCTGCACGTCCATCAGCTTGCCGGCCTCGACGCCGGTGTCGTAGTGCACCGACTGCGGGCAGTAGCCGCAATCCTCGGGGCAGCCGCCCGTCTTGATGGACAGCAGCGTGGAGCGCTGCACTTCGTTGGCGTCGAAGTATTCGCGGTGGGTCTGCTGCGCACGCCACAGCAGGTCGTTGAAGGGCAGCTCGAACAACGCTGCCACGGCATCCACCGGCCAGCGCTGCTGCTCTGCGGCGGCCGCGGCCACCGCCTGTGCACTGGCGCGGCGAACGAGTTGAATGGTGTGGTGCTGCTGGCTCATGAAGGGAGGTCTCTCGGACAACAAGCCGGGGTTTCTACCACAGCCCGGCCCCCTCCCCGGCCTTTCAGTAACCGGTGGCCCGGCTCCAGCGCTGCTGTGCCGCGAGGAAGGTGGACTCGCCCACTTCCTCGACTTCGATCCGGCTGCCGGCATTGAACTCGGACATCAGGTCGTTGCGGCCGCGAGCCATCGCACGCGGGTCGCGCCGGATGAGGGTGACGTCCAGCGCCGCCCGCAAGCCGATCAGGCCGCGCGGGGCGCCGGCGTCGAGCACGGTGTCGAGCTGGTTGGCCGTCTTGCGCAGCACCGGCGGCGGCAGCATGTCGAGTGCCTTGGTGCCGTGATGGCGCAGCGCGCCTTCGAGAAGGTCCAGGTGGCGCAGCACCTTGCGGGCGCGCGGGTGTCGCTCCAGCACCTCCACCAGCCCCAGCCGCCAGTCGGCCACCTCGGCCGGCTCGGCTTCCTTCGGTGGCACGGCCTCTGCCGCCGCTTCGGGTTGCGGCACCGCCTTTCGCACAGGCGGTGCGACGCCGGCGGCCAGCAGTCGGGCCGCGGTGTCGTCGGGGTGCTCGAACAGCACATGCAGATGCAGCCCGCGCCATTCGAAGCGCAGCCGCTTCTCACGCTGGCGGGCGAACCAGGCCGCCAGGCGGCCGAGCGGATGGGGGGAGCGACGGCCGGGGGGTGTGACTTTGCGCACTTCGAACTTCCAGCGAGCGTTTTCGGCTGGTTCATGCTGCCACAGGGCCCCCTGCGGCGGCCTGGAGAAAGAGCGTGCGAGTGCGGAGTTTTTCTCGGCCTCGGCCGGCTCAGACGCCGGCCTGGCGCAGCGCCTCGCGGAGCCGATCGCCGATCTCGGGTTTACCCTCGAACGGGTCGCTCGGGTTGTGCATCTGCACCAGGTCCTCGAGGCGCTTTTGCGCCATGCCCAGCGCCTGCGGGTGGCTGAAGATGTAGAAGCGCTCGTCGCGCATCGCGTCCACCACCATCTGGGCCACGTCGGCCGCGGTGAGCTTGCCGGAGGTCACCGCCTTGGCGCTCATGGCCTGCGCGATCAGCTGGCTGGCCGTGGGCTTTTCGTCGCCGCGCTGGTCCTTCGGGCGGTTGCGGTGGCTCTCATGGATGCCGGTGGGCACGAAGTACGGGCACAGCACCGAGCAGTGCACCTGGTCGGTGACGAGGCGCAGGTCCTGGTAGAGCGTTTCGGACAGGCTCACCACCGCATGCTTGGTGACGTTGTAGACGCCCATGTTGGGCGCGTTGAGCACGCCGGCCATCGACGCGGTGTTGGTGATGTGACCCCGGTAGGCCGGGTCGGCCTTGGCGGCGGCCAGCATCACCGGCGTGAACACCCGCACGCCATGCGCCACGCCCATGAGGTTGACGCCGACGACCCATTCCCAGTCCTTGAGCGAGTGTTCCCAGATGAGGCCGCCGAAGCCCACACCCGCGTTGTTGAACACGAAGTGAGGTGCGCCGAAGCGGTCTTTCGTGGCCGCCCCGAGGGCCTCGACCTCAGCCGCCTTCGAGATGTCGAGCCGGAATGGCAGCACCTCGACCCCCAGGCCGCGCACTTCGGCGGCAGCCGCCTCCAGCGCGTCGGCCTGCACGTCGGCCATCACGATGTTCATGCCCTGGCGCGCCAGCAGACGGGAGGTTTCGAGTCCGAAACCGGAGCCGGCGCCGGTGATGACAGCCGTCCTGCCTTTAAAGTTTTCCATGAGAAATTGCCTCCAAATATATGTCAGCCAATGAGATTCAGCCTCCGGCTTTCCGGATCTGGAAGCCGATGCGCGGGAAGTGCACGACCACCGTGCCGGCGCGTTCGTCGCTGCGGCGCACCGCCACTTCGTCGGCGCTCAGGCCGACCAGCGTGCCGGCCACCGGGTCGGTGCCGTAGTCGGTGGCCGCCACGGTGACCGCTTCGCCGGCCTCGAAACCCAGCCCCGGCAGCACCTCGACGGGCGCATGCCGGCCGTCTGCCGAGGCCGCCAGGGCCAGCGCCTCGGCGCCTGTCATCTTTTCGGCGCGGCCGTGGCCGATGGCCTGCATGCGTTCGTACCAGGCATCGAGGTGCCTGTGCGGTTCCAGGATCACCGCCAGCGGCGGCGCGCGCCGCACGTACCAGAGGCAATGGAAGACCGAGAAGTCGGCGATGCACGGCACGTCGGCCAGCAGGAAACGGCTGCCGCGGCCGAGCTGCTGGTCGAGCCAGCCCAGGTAGGTGCCCAGCTGCGTGGCGGCGTCGTGCGGCAGCAGCCGGCGCATGCCGGCGGTGAAGGCGGCCCGGTCCGCCGCGAAGGCCTTGATGGCCTCGGGCGGAGCGCCGCCGAAGATGTGCGCCAGGCCGGCGGGCTGCATGGTGTAGGGAATGACCGTCCAGAACAGCGTGCTGTCGGCCCAGGCTGCCAGCGCATGGGCCATCGGGCCTGCCGCTGCCGGAAAGAGCGAGGGTTCAGGCTGCAGGCGCTCCAGCACCCGGGCGATGAGCGCGGTGTCGCAGTAGACGTCGGCGCCGATCTGCAGGAACGGCGTCTTGCGGTAGCCGCCGGTCAGCGCCACCACGTCGGGCTTGGGCGCGATGACCGGCACCGACACGGTCCGGTAGGCCAGGCCCTTGTAGCCCAGGAGAAGCCGGGCTTTCTCGCTGAACGGCGAACTCGCGTACTGATGCAGGATCATGACACCCCGCTCGCCGAGTACGGCGATCGACCCTCCAGGAGGGTCGGGCCTTGCTTGGGGCGGCCCGGCGCGGCGGCCCGCGAGCGGTGAACTGTCATTGCGGCATGGCTCGGTTGATGATGCTGTCAAAGTCCACGCCCGCCGGCAGCGTGCCGAAGGCCTGGCCCCAGTCGCCCGCGAGGCGCGAGCGGCAGAAGGCGTCGAACACCGCTGGCGGTGCATGCTGCGCCAGCAGCGCGCCCTGTACCGCCAGCGCGATGTCCTGGGCCAGGCGGCGGGCGTCGGATTCCTCGCTCCAGTCCTCGATGCGTTCAGGCAGGCTCACCACGAAGCGCTCGAAGGCCGAATGCTGCCCGCGGGCCGGCAGCAGCTCCTGGTGCAGCGCTGCGGCCACGTCGGGGCCGCGCTTGAGGGCCCGCAGCAGGTCGAGCGCCATGATGTTGCCGGCGCCTTCCCAGATGGAGTTGAGCGGCATCTCGCGGTACACGCGTGCCATCACGCCCTCGCCGCCCTCTTCCACGTAGCCGTTGCCGCCCAGGCATTCCATGGCTTCCTGCGCGAAGTGGCTGCCGCGCTTGCAGACCCAGTACTTGGCCACCGGCGTGAGCAGGCGCCGCATGTGGGCCTCGTGGGCATCGCCCGGCCGGTCGTAGGCGCGGGCCAGGCGCAGTGCGAGCGCGGTGGCGGCTTCGCTCTCGATGGCCAGGTCGGCCAGCACGTTGCGCATGAGCGCCTGCTCGACCAGCCGCTTGCCGAAGGCCGCGCGCTGGGCCGCATGGTTCAGCGCGAGCGACAACGCCTGGCGCATCAGCCCGCTGGTGCCCAGCGCACAGTCGAGCCGTGTGAGCGTGCCCATTTCGAGGATCTGCGGCACGCCGCGGCCTTCTTCGCCCACCAGCCAGGCCTGGGCGCCCAGGAACTCGACCTCGGAGCTGGCGTTGGCCTTGTTGCCGAGCTTGTCCTTCAGGCGCTGGATGCGCAGGGTGTTCACCGTGCCGTCGGGCAGCAGCCGCGGCAGGAAGAAACAGGACAGGCCTGCCGGCGCCTGCGCCAGCACCAGGAAGGCATCGCACATGGGCGCCGAGAAGAACCACTTGTGCCCGACCAGGCTGTAGCGGCGGCCCCAGGGCGTGTCTTCCTCGAAGGTGGCCTGCGTGGTGTTGGCCCGCACGTCGGAACCGCCCTGCTTTTCGGTCATGCCCATGCCCATGGTCACCGAGGTCTTGTCGGTGAACGGCGCAAAGCGCGCGTCATAGGCCGTGGCGGCCAGCTTGGGGAACCAGGCATCGAACACCGCCTGGTTGGCACGCAGGGCCGGCGTGACCGCATAGGTCATCGAGATGGGGCACATCACCGAAGGCTCGAGCTCGGTGAACAGCATGAAGCCGGCGGCACGCTGCACATGCGCGTGAGGCCCGCCGGCCCAGGGCGTGCCGTGCAGGCCCGCCCCTACGGCCGCGCCCATCAGCACGTGGTAGCTGGGGTGGAACTCGACCTGATCGACGCGCCGGCCGAAGCGGTCGTGGCTGTGCAGCTGCGGCGTGAACACATTGGCCAGCCGCGCGTGCTGCTGCATTTCGGCGGTGCCGGCCAGCGCACCCAGCCGTTCGAGCGGCGCCGGGTCCAGCCCCTTGGCGTTGAAGGCCAGTGCGTCGCGCAGCGGCCGGTTGGCGGCGAACAGGTTGCAGCCGGCAAGCGGCGCCGGCTGGTTGAAGACCTCGTGGGTCTGCGCAAGCGGGTTCATGGGCGCCTCCACATCTCGATGTGAGGGATGTCGTCTTCGAGATATTCGTCGCCGACGCTCTCGAAGCCAAGCGAACCGTAGAAGCGTCAGACCAGCTGGACCAGCTGCTTGCCGAAGTTGCGGCCCTTGAGCAGGCCGAGGAAGGCCTCTGGCGCGCTCTCGATGCCTTCGGCCACCGTCTCGCGGTACTTGAGCTTGCCGGTGGCCACCAGCATGCCGAGTTCCTTCAGCGCCTCGGGCCACGCCTCCATGTGCTCGCTGACGATGAAGCCCTCGATCTTGAGCCGGTTCACCAGGATGAGCTGGGGCGCCGACAGCGGGATGGGCTCGCCGTTGTAGCCGGAGATCATGCCGCACATGGCCATGCGGCCGAAGGCGTTCATGCGCAGCATCACCGCGTCGAGGATCATGCCGCCCACGTTCTCGAAGTAGCCGTCGATGCCCTTCGGGCAGGCGTCCTTCAGCGCCGCGTTGAGCGACTTCACGTCCTTGTGCTGCTTGTAGTCGATGCAGGCGTCGAAGCCCAGTTCCTCGACCACGTACCTGCACTTGTCGGGGCCGCCGGCAATGCCCACCGCGCGGCAGCCGCGCACCTTGGCCAGCTGCCCCACCGCGCCGCCCACCGCTCCGCTGGCGGCGCTGACCACCACCGTCTCGCCCGGCTTCGGGTCGATGATCTTCACCAGGCCGTACCAGCCGGTCACGCCCGGCATGCCCACGGCGCCCAGGTAGGCCGACAGCGGCACGTGGGTCGTGTCCACTTTCTGCAGCACGCCGCGCTGGTTCGCATCGACCAGCTGGTACTGCTGCCAGCCGCCCATGCCGACCACCTTGTCGCCCACCTTGAAGTGGCTGTTCTTCGACTCGACCACCTCGCCCACCGTGCCGCCGATCATGACTTCGTTCAGCGGCTGCGGCTGCGCATAGCTCTTGCCTTCGTTCATGCGCCCGCGCATGTAGGGGTCGAGCGAGAGGAAATGGTTGCGCACGAGCACCTGGCCCTCGGCGAGCGCGGGCACGGGCTGCTCGACCAGCTTGAAGTTGTCGACGGTGGGTTCGCCTTGCGGGCGGGAGGCGAGCAGGATCTGCTTGTTGAGGGTGGCCATGGTGGTCTCCAGGTCTGTTGGTGCTGGTCAATCGGAACCGGCGCCGCCGAGGGTCGTGCCCTCGCGGCGCTGCAGGGGTTTCACGCTGCGCTTCTCGCCCGGCAGCGCGCGCAGGTACTTGAAGGTGCCGGTGGCATGGGCGCACAGCTCGCCGGCTTCGTTGAGGATCGAGGCTTCGCAGAAGGCCAGGGTGGCCGTGCGGTGCAGCAGCCTGCCGACGGCGCGCAGCCGGCCTTCGCCCGGCAGCATGAAGCTGGTCTTCATCTCGATGGTCACGACGCCGGGGCCGAAGCCTTCCTGGTCGCGGTTGACGCTGCGGGCCGCATGCGCCATCGCCACGTCGAGCAGCGTCATGCTCACGCCGCCGTGCGCCACCTTGAAGGAGTTGAAGTGGGTTTCGGTGAGGGCCAGCTGCAGCTCGGCTTCGCCGTCGCCGATGCGGGTGAGCTCGAAGCCCAGGGCCTCGACGAACGGAATGTGAACCGGAAACTCCATGGTCCGCGCGGCGTCAGGCGCCATGGACGGCGCTCACGCCACCGTCGACCGCCAGGATCTGCCCGGTGATGTGCTTGCCGGCGTCGGAGGCGAACAGCAGCGCGGCGCCCTTCAGGTCCTCGTCGTCGCCGATGCGGCGCAGCGGCGCATGCTGGGCCAGCGCCTCCACGCCCACACGCTCCAGCGTGCCGCGCGTCATCTTGCTCGGGAAGAAGCCCGGTGCGATGGCATTGACGGTGATGCCGTACTTGCCCCATTCGCCGGCGAGCGCCCGGGTGAAGTTGACCGCTGCCCCCTTGCTCGTGTGATAGGCGATGGCATCGAGCACCGACGAGCCCGCGAGGCCCGCGATCGAGGCCACGTTGATGATGCGGCCGCGCTGCCGCGGGATCATGCTCAGCCGGCCGATCGCCTGCGAGAGCAGGAACATGCTGCGGATGTTGAGGTTCATCACCTTGTCCCAGGCCTCGACCGGATGGCTCTCGGCCGGAGCGCCCCAGGTGGCGCCGGCGTTGTTGACCAGGATGTCGACCTGGCCCAGGCGCTCCATCGCCTCTGTGGCGATGCGCTGGATGTCGCTTTCAGCGCTGGCGTCGGCGGCGATCCAGCGGGTGTCGATGCCCTTGGCCTGCAGGTGCGCGGCAGACTCTTCCAGGTCGGCTGCCTTGCGCGAGGTGAGCAGGATCTTCGCGCCCGCCTCGCCCAGGCTCTCGGCGATCTGAAGGCCCAGGCCGCGCGAGCCGCCGGTCACGAGGGCCGTGCGGCCGGTCAGGTCGAGAAGCGTCTGGATGCTGCGGGTCATGGTGAGGTTGTCTCCGGTGTTTCTGGGGGGCTATGCGGGCGTGCCGGCGGTGTCGTAGTCGAGCACCGCGCGGGTTTCGCGCAGGGGCCCGAGCTCGGCGCTGACGGCCTTGTGTTGCGGATGGATCTGGTAGGCGTCGAGCGCGGCCTTGTCGGTGAAGGTGGACACCAGCACGACGTCGGCATTGGCCTCCAGGCCTTCGCAGCGGATGCCGACGTCGAACTCCACGATGCCGGGCACCAGGGCCTTGCAGGTGTCGAGCAGGGCCTTGAACCGCGGCGCGTCACCGGCGTGCTTGAGCTTCCAGATCACCACGTGGCGGATCATGGCCTGGCCTTTCCCTGGCCGCTGTCACCCAGGCGCGACCTCACGTAGATCAGCACCACGCCGACCGCGGCCGTCACGCCGCCGATGGCGGTGACCACGGTGCCCAGCACCGCGTCCTGCCGCATGACGAAAAGGCCCAGGCTCACCGCCAGCAGGCCGCCGTAGATCAGCACCCAGACCCAGGTTTCGAGCGTCGAAGCTTTCATGAAGAGTGGTTCGTCAGTGGTTGAACATCAGAACCATTCTGCTCTGGCTTCGCGGCAGGTCGCGTCGCGGCTGGCCACCACGGCCAGCCAGGCCTCGGTCTTGGGCAACTCGTAGCGGAAGAAGTAGCGCGCGGCGGCCAGCTTGCCCTGGTGGAAGTCGCTGTCGTGGCCGTGCGCGGCCAGGGCCACGTCGAGCCACAGCCACGCGAGCACGGTGTGGCCGAAGGCCTGCAGGTAGGGCGTCGCATTGGCCAGCGCCTCCTCGGGCACCGCGGTGGACCAGGCCGCCTTGGTGGCGTTGCCCAGCCGCTTGAGCGCGGCGGCCAGAGCATTGGCCTGCTCGGCGAGCCCGGCCACCTGCATGGCGCGCTCGATGGTCTGGTTCACCCGGCCGGCCAGCTTCATGAGCCCGGCGCCGCCCTCCATGACGACCTTGCGGCCCAGCAGGTCCAGCCCCTGGATGCCGTGGGTGCCCTCGTGGATCATGTTGAGCCGGTTGTCGCGCCAGTACTGCTCGACCGGAAAGTCGCGCGTGTAGCCGTAGCCGCCCAGCACCTGGATGGCCAGGCTGTTGGCCTCCAGGCACCACTCGCTGGGCCAGCTCTTGGCGATGGGCGTCAGCACCTCGAGCAGCAGCTTCGCCTCGCGCGCCGCCTCGGGCGAGCCGGTCTGTTCTTCGTCGACCAGGCGCGCGCAATACAGCTCCAGCGCCAGCGCGCCTTCGCAATACGCCTTCTGCGCCAGCAGCATGCGCTTCACGTCGGCGTGTTCGATGATCGCCACCTGCGGCGCGGCGGCGTCCTTGCCGCCCACCCCCACCGGCCGCCCCTGCGGGCGCTGCTTCGCATAGTCGAGCGACGCGAGGTAGCCGGCATAGCCCAGCATGGTGGCGCCCAGGCCGACCCCGATGCGGGCCTCGTTCATCATGTGGAACATGCAGCGCAGGCCGTCGCCGGGCCGGCCGACGAGGTAGCCGATGGCCCCTGGACCGCCGCGCACCTGGAACCTGCCTTCGCCGAAGTTGAGCAGGGTGTTGGTGGTGCCGCGGTAGCCGAGCTTGTGGTTGAGGCCCGCCAGCGCGACGTCGTTGCGTTCCGTCAGGCGGACCCGCGCACCCTCACCCCTGCCCTCTCCCGCCAGCGGGAGAGGGTGCGCGCCGTTCTCCCCCTCGCCCGCTGGCGGGAGAGGGTCGGGGTGAGGGGCGTCCAGCTCGACCAACCATTTCGGCACGATGAACAGCGAGATGCCCTTCACGCCCGGCAGCGGCTTGCCGTCTTCGCCCGGGATCTTGGCCAGCACGAGGTGGACGATGTTCTCGGTGAGCTCATGCTCGCCGCCCGAGATCCACATCTTGTTGCCCTTGAGGCGATAGCGCGGGCCCAGCGGGTCGGCTTCGAAGTCGGCGCCGTCGGGCACCGCCCGGGTCGCCACGTCGCTGAGGCTGGAGCCGGCCTGCGGCTCCGACAGGCACATGGTGCCGAACCAGCGGCCGGCGAACTCGTTCTTCGCGAACACCTCGCGCTGCATGTCGGTGCCGTGGGCCATCAGCAGGCTGGCATTGCCGCTGGTGAGCATGGCGTAGCCCCCCATCGACACGCTGGCCATCGAGAAGAAGCTGTTGGCGGCCATCTCGATGACGCAGGGCAGCTGCATGCCCCCCACTTCATATGGCTGCGCCGCGGCCAGCATGCCGCTTTCGGCATAGGCCCGCGTGGCCTCGCGCGTGGCTTCGGGCAGGTGCACCCGTTCGCCGTCGAAATGGGGCTCCTGCGTGTCGGACAGGCGGTTGAACGGCGCGAACTTCTCGCGCGCGATGCGCTCGCAGGTGTCGAGCACCGAGTCGAAGGTCTCGCGCGAGTGGTCGGCAAACCGCTCGCGCTCGTTCAGGCCGTCGGCATGGAGCCAGTCGTAGAGCAGGAAGTCGAGGGTGGCTCGCATGCCGACAGCCATCACAGGACTTCGAACACGCCAGCCGCTCCCATGCCGCCGCCGATGCACATCGTCACGCACACCTTCCGGGCGCCGCGGCGCCTGCCTTCGATGAGCGCATGGCCGGTGAGGCGCTGGCCGCTCACGCCATAGGGGTGGCCGATGGCGATGGCGCCGCCGTTGACGTTGAGCCGGTCCATGGGAATGCCCAGCGTGTCGGCGCAGTACAGCACCTGCACCGCGAAGGCCTCGTTGAGCTCCCACAGGTCGATGTCGGAGACCTTCAGGCCCAGGCGCTTGAGCACCTTGGGCACGGCGAACACCGGGCCGATGCCCATCTCGTCGGGCTCGCAGCCGGCGACGGCAAAGCCGAGGAAGCGGCCCAGCGGCTTCAGGCCCTTCTGCTGCGCGTAGGTGTCGCTCACCACCACGCAGGCGCCGGCGCCGTCGCTGAACTGGCTGGCATTGCCCGCGGCGATCACGCCGCCGGGCAGCGCCGGGCGGATGCCGGACACCGCTTCGAAGGTCGTGCCGGGCCGCAGGCCTTCGTCCACGCTCACCGTCACTTCCTTGCTGCGCAGGCCGAGCACCGGATCGGCCACGCCGGCGGTCACGGTGATGGGCGCGATCTCGTCGTTGAACCTGCCGGCTTCCTGCGCGGCGCAGGCCTTCTGCTGGCTGGCGGCACCGTACTGGTCCATGCGCTCGCGGGCGATGCTGTAGCGCTTGGCCACCGTCTCGGCGGTCTGCAGCATCGACCAGTAGATCTCGGGCTTGTGCTCGCGCAGCCAGCCCTCGGCGATCATGTGCTTGTTGGCCTCGTTCTGCACGCACGAGATGCTTTCCACGCCGCCGGCCACGTACACGTCGCCCTCGCCCGCGATGATGCGCTGCGCGGCCATCGCGATGGTCTGCAGGCCGCTGGAGCAGAAGCGGTTGACGGTGACGCCGCCCGCCGTGACCGGCAGGCCGGCGCGCAGGGCGATCTGGCGGGCGATGTTGCTGCCGGTGGCGCCCTCGGGCGTGGCGCAGCCCATCAGCACGTCCTCGACGGCGCCGCCTTCGATGCCGGCGCGCTCGACCGCGGCCTTCACCACATGGCCGCCCAGCGTGGCGCCATGGGTCATGTTGAACGAGCCCTTCCAGCTCTTGGCGAGCGGGGTCCGGGCGGTGGAGACGATCACTGCGTTGGTCATGGTGTGTTCCTCGAATTCGTCGTCGTATCCGGGTGCGGCTCTTAGGAGAAGCTCTTGCCTTCGGCGGCGAGGCGGGCCAGCAGCGGTGCCGGCTCCCAGAACTTCGCGTCGTCATGCGGGTTCTTCGCAAACCGCTTCATCGCCTGCACGACGTTGAACAGCCCCACCGTGTCGGCATAGTTCATCGGGCCGCCGCGGTGCAGCGGGAAGCCGTAGCCGGTGAGGTAGACCATGTCGATGTCCGAGGCCCGGCTGGCGATGCCCTCCTCGACGATCCTGGCGCCTTCGTTGACCAGCGAAAACACCAGGCGGTGCACGATCTCGTCGTCGCTGATCTTGCGCGGCGTGATGCCCAGCTCCTTGCGGTGCTTCTCGATCATCTCGTTGACCACCGGGCTCGGGATCGCGTCGCGCTTGCCCGCCTGGTAGTCGTACCAGCCGGCGCCGGTCTTCTGGCCGAAGCGGCCCATCTCGCACAGCAGGTCGGCGGTCTTGCTGTAGCGCATGTGGGGCTTCTCGACATAGCGGCGCTTGCGGATGGCCCAGCCGATGTCGTTGCCGGCGAGGTCGCCCATGCGGAACGGGCCCATCGCGAAGCCGAACTTCTCGACCGCCTTGTCGACCTGCTCGGGCGTCGCGCCCTCCTCGAGCAGGAACCCGGCCTGGCGGGAGTACTGCTCGATCATGCGGTTGCCGATGAAGCCGTCGCACACGCCCGACACCACCGCGGTCTTCCTGATCTTCTTGGCGATCTGCATCACCGTGGCCAGCACGTCCTTGGCGGTCTTGTCGCCGCGCACCACCTCCAGCAGCTTCATCACGTTGGCCGGGCTGAAGAAGTGCATGCCGACCACATCCTGCGGGCGCTTCGTGAAACCGGCGATCTTGTTGACGTCGAGCGTCGAGGTGTTGGAGGCCAGGATCGCACCCGGCTTCATCACCTCGTCGAGCGTCTTGAACACCTTCTCCTTCACGCCCAGTTCCTCGAACACAGCCTCGATCACGAGGTCGGCATCCCGGATGCCGCTGTAGTCGAGCGTGGTGGACAGCAGGCTCATGCGCTGTTCGTACTTGTCCTGCTTGAGCTTGCCCTTCTTGACCTGGGCCTCGTAGTTCTTGCGGATCGTGGCGATGCCGCGGTCCAGCGCCTCCTGCTTCATCTCGAGGATGGTGACCGGGATGCCGGCATTCAGGAAGTTCATCGAGATGCCGCCACCCATGGTGCCGGCGCCGATGACGGCCACCTTCTCGATCTTGCGGATCGGCGTGTCTTCCGGCACGTCCGGGATCTTGCTGACGGCGCGCTCGGCGAAGAACGCATGGCGCAGCGCCTTGCATTCCGGCGTGAACATCAGGCCCACGAAGAGTTCGCGCTCATAGGCCATGCCGTCCTCGAACCGGCGCTTGAGGGAGGCTTCCACCGCGTCCACGCACTTCAGCGGGGCCGGGAAGTTGCGCGACATCGCGCCCACCGTGTTGCGGGCGAACTGGAAGAAGGCATCGGCGTTCGGATGCTCGACCTTGAGGTTGCGCACCAGCGGCAGCGGCCGCTTGTCGGCCACGTCTCTTGCAAAGGCGATGGCGGCTTCGACCACGTCGCCCTCGGCCAGCTTGTCGAAGAGCTTCTGGCCGGGCAGGCCGGCGAGCACCTCGCTCTTGACCGGCTCGCCGCTCACGATCATGTTGAGGGCGGTTTCCACGCCGAGCACGCGCGGCAGGCGCTGGGTGCCGCCGGCGCCGGGCACGAGGCCGATCTTCACCTCGGGCAGCGCCACCTGCGTGCCGGGCGCTGCCACGCGGTAATGGCAGCCGAGCGACAGCTCCAGGCCGCCGCCCATGCACACGCTGTGGATGGCCGCCACCACGGGCTTGCTGCTGTTCTCGACCGTCTTGATGACCGACAGCAGGTTGGGCTCGGCCAGGGCCTTGGGCGTTCCGAATTCGCGGATGTCGGCACCGCCCGAAAAGGCCTTGCCGGCGCCGGTGATGACGATGGCCTTGACCGCTGCGTCGTTCTCGGCGCGCTCGATGCCGTCGGTGAGGCCCTTGCGGGTCTCGTAGCCGAGGCCGTTCACCGGGGGGTTGTCGAGCGTGATGACGGCGACGTTGCCGCGCAGTTCGTAGGTAGCACTCATCCGTAGGCCTCGCTTGCTGAGTTGAGCTCGGGCGAGCTCGAAATAGAACGATCGTTCGATTCTAGGAATCAAAAAAGCCGGCGCTGTCTCATCAGTGACAAGGAACGCCGGCTTCGGAGGTTTTGCACCCTGGTTCAGACCTCCAGCCACTCCTTGCGAATATAGGCGTTGGCCCGCAAGTCGGCAGGCGTGCCCTCGAAGACGATGCGGCCATGGCCCATGACGTAGCAGCGCTCAGAGATTTCCAGCGCGATGGTGAGCTTCTGTTCCACCAGCAGCACCGAAACACCGCGGCGCTTGAGCTCCTTCAGGTATTGCGCCACCAGCTCCACGATCTTGGGCGCGAGTCCCTCGGTCGGCTCGTCGATCATGATGAGGTCCGGGTCGCCCATGAGCGTGCGGCACAGGGTGAGCATCTGCTGTTCGCCGCCCGACAGCACGCCGGCCTCGGTGTGCTGCCGCTCCTTGAGCCGCGGGAACATCCCGTACATGTCGTCGAAGCTCCAGCGCGGCTTGCCCTTCTTCCTGCCGCCGCCCTTCTCGCCCAGCATCAGGTTCTGGTGCACGGTGAGCTCGGGAAAGATGTCGCGGTTCTCGGGCACGTAGCCGATGCCCAGGTGCGCGATCTCGTAGGCCTTCCTGCCCAGGATCTCGTCGGCGTTCCACTTGATGGAGCCCTGCCCGTCCACCAGGCCCATGATGGTCTTCACGGTGGTGGAGCGGCCCGAGCCGTTGCGGCCCAGCAGGCTCACGATCTCGCCGGGCTTCACGTCGAGCGTGACGCCGTGCAGCACATGGCTCTTGCCGTAGAAGGCATGCAGGTTGTCCAGATGCAGTCCGCTCATCAATGCGCTCCTGCCGCTTGCGCCTGCTGCTCGGCCAGCACCGAGCCGAGGTAGGCCTCCTGAACCCGCGGATTGGCCCGCACCTTGTCGGGCGTGTCGAAGGCGATCACCTCGCCGTACACCAGCACCGCGATCTTGTCGGCCAGGCCGAACACCACGCCCATGTCGTGCTCCACCGTGAGCAGCGTCTTGCCCTCGGTGACCTCGCGGATCAGCTGCACGAAACGCTTGGTCTCGCTCTTGCTCATGCCGGCGGTGGGCTCGTCGAGCAGCACCACGCTGGCGCCGCCGGCGATGGTGATGCCGATCTCGAGCGCGCGCTGCTCGGCATAGGTGAGGTTCATGGCCAGCACGTGGCGCTTCTTGTCGAGCTTGATCATCTCCAGCACCTGTTCGGTGCGGTCGTTCACGTCGCGCAGGTCGGCCAGGAAGCGCCAGAACGCGTAGCGCGCCTTCATGCTCCACAGCACCGCGCAGCGGATGTTCTCGAACACCGACAGCCGGGTGAACAGGTTGCTCACCTGGAAGCTGCGGCTCAGGCCCCGGCGGTTGATCTCATAGGGGGCGAGGCCGTCGATGCGCTCGCCGTGGAGCCTGATCTCGCCGCTGCTGGCGCCGAAGCGCCCGCTGATGAGGTTGAACAGCGTGGACTTGCCCGCGCCGTTGGGTCCGATGATGGCCACCCGCTCGCCAGGCTTCACCTGCAGGTTGGCGCCGCGAATGATTTCCGTCTTGCCGAAGCTCTTGCGAACGTCGATCAGCTCGACGGCGTAGGTTGCTGTGGTCATAGTGCTTCCCGCCGCTTGATCTCGGCTTCGATCTCTTCCTGGATGGTGTCCCACTGGCGCTTGAACTCGCGCCGCGTGATCTCGAACATCGCCAGGCCGGTGACGAACACGAAGGCCGCGCCGAACCAGCTGTCCAGTCCCTGGGCATTGAGCGTCACGCCGGCGAAGGTGAGCTCGGGCCCGAGGGCGATGTTGAGCTGCAGGTGGTAGACCATCTCGATCATCGCGGCCGCCCCGACCAGCATCACGAAGGCGCAGCCGCCGAGCGCGAGGTAGGATGTCCACAGCCTGCGCAGCTTGCCGAAGGCGGCCACGCGCAGGTTCATCATGATCAGGCTGGCGATGCCGCCCGGTGCATAGGCCACCATGAACAGGAAGACCAGTCCCAGGTAGAGCAGCCAGGCCTTGGTGAGCTCGGACAGCAGCACCAGCGCCAGCACCATCAGCACCGCGCCGATGATCGGCCCGAAGAAGAAGGTGGCGCCGCCCAGGAAGACGAACAGCAGGTAGGCACCCGAGCGCGCGGCGCCCACCACCTCGGCGGTCACGATCTCGAAGTTGAGCGCGCCCAGGCCGCCCGCGATGCCGGCGAAGAAGCCCGAGATCATGAAGGCGATGTAGCGCACGTGCTGCGTGCTGTAGCCGATGAACTCGACCCGCTCGGGGTTGTCGCGCACCGCATTGAGGATGCGCCCGAGCGGCGTGCGGGTGAGCGCGAACATGGCGGCGGTGCAGACGAAGCAGTACACCGCCACCAGGTAGTACACCTGCACCTGGGGCCCGAAGCTGATGCCCATGACCGGCTGGCCCACCACCCGGTTGCCGGTGATGCCGCCTTCGCCGCCGAAGAACTCGGGGATCATCAGCGACATCGACCACACCAGCTCGCCGATGCCCAGCGTGATCATCGCGAAGGTGGTGCCGGCCTTCTTGGTGGTCACGTAGCCCAGCAGCGCGGCGAAGAACAGCCCCGACAGCCCGCCTACCAGCGGCACCAGGCTCACCGGCACCGCCAGCTTGCCGGCCGACACCATGTTGAGCGTGTGGATGGCGAGGAAGGACCCGAGCCCGCTGTACACCGCATGGCCGAAGCTCAGCATGCCGCCCTGCCCCAGCAGGATGTTGTAGGCCAGGCAGGCAATGATGGCGATGCCGATCTGCGTGAGCATGGTCTGCCCGAAGCTCGACTTCCACACCAGCGGCGCGAGGGCCAGCAGCAGCGCGAAGAGGCTCCAGAGCACCCAGCGGCCCACGTTGTAGGGCCTGAAGTGGAAGTAGGCTTCGCGGGAGCGGGCCTGTCGGGCCGGCAGCGTGCCGGCGCCTTGTGTCGTTGTCATGGGTGTGGAAGACATGTCAGCCCTCGCGCGTGCCGAGCAGGCCCTTGGGCCGGAAGATCAGGATCAGCACGAGCAGCAGGTACGGCAGGATGGGCGCGGCCTGGGGCAGCGTGATGCGCAGCAACGGCCAGCCGAAGGTTTGCGGCCCCACCGAGCCGCCGAGGGCGTTGATGAGCGTGGCGAGAGACTCGTCGACCGTGAGCGGCAGCGTCTGCAGCAGGCCGATGACCAGCGAGCCGACGAAGGCCCCGGCCAGCGAGCCCATGCCGCCCACCACGACCACCACGAAGATGATGGAGCCGACGATGGCCGCCATCGACGGTTCGGTCACGAAGGTCATGCCGCCCACCACGCCGGCCAGGCCGGCGAGTGCACAGCCGCTGCCGAACACCAGCATGAACACGCGCGGCACGTTGTGCCCCAGCGCCTCGACCATCTCAGGATGCGTGAGCGCTGCCTGGATGACGAGGCCGATGCGGGTGCGGGTGAGCAGCAGCCACAGCGACACCAGCATCACCAGCGCCACCACCATCATGAAGAAGCGCGTCGCCGGGAAGGTGGAGCAATGCACCACCGCCCCCGCAGCCGCCGCGCAGCGCTCGGCCGGCGCGGCGCCCCACACGAGGCCGAAACCATCGACCGACGACTGCACGATGGTGAAGGCAGGGCCCTGCAGCACCGCCGGCGGCGAGAACGGCACCGGCGACAGGCCCCACACCAGCTTCACCAGCTCGAGGATCACGTACGACAGCCCGAAGGTGATGAGCAGTTCGGGCACGTGGCCGAACTTGTGCACCCGCCGCAGCGCGGTGCGCTCGAACAGGGCGCCCAGCGCGCCCACGGCCAGCGGCGCGAGCAGCAGCGCCGGCCAGAAGCCCACCACGCCGGCGATCGCATAGGCCACGTAGGCACCCACCATGTAGAAGCTGGCGTGCGCGAAGTTGAGCACGCCCATCATGCTGAAGATGAGCGTGAGCCCCGAGCTGAGCATGAACAGCAGGAGCCCGGAGCTGATGCCGTTGAGGATGTTGATGAAAAGCTGGTCCACGAGCGGATTCCGTGCGGCGAAGGGCTTCTGATGAACCGCGGGCCCGGCGGAGCGTGCTCCGGCGGGCCCGGGCGGCGGGTCGGCTGCGGGTTACGAAGCCGAGGGCCGCTTCATCTGGCACGAGGTGGGCGTGCTCGACACGTACGGTTCGAAGGTCTTGACCGGCTGGAAGTTGAAGCCGGTGTTCTCGACGCTGTAGTCGTTGGGCGCCTTGCCGGCCTTCTGCCACACCGCGATGTAGAGCGTCTGCTGCAGCTGGTGGTCGGTCTTGCGCATCTCGACGTCGCCGTTGAGGCTCTTGGCCTGCAGGCCTTCGAGGGCGAACGCCACCTTGAGCGGGTCGGTGCTCTTGGCCTTGGCCATGGCCGCCGACAGCAGCGTGTAGGCGTGGTAGATCTGGCCGGTGTAGTAGTCGTCGTTGAAGCGCTTCTTGTACTCGTCCATGATCCTGCGCGCTTCGCCGGTCATGGCGCTGTGCATCACGCCCACCTGGTACACGCGGCCCGCAGAGTTGGCGCCCATGGCGGTGGGCGTGCCCGAGACGGCAGCGTAGTAGGTGTAGAACTTGGCGTTCAGGCCGGCGTCGTTGGCGGCCTTGACCAGCAGCGTGAGGTCGGACGACCAGTTGCCGGTGACCACCGTGTCGGCGCCCGAGGCCTTGATCTTGGCGATGTAGGGCGCGAAGTCGCGCACCTGGGCCAGCGGATGCAGGTCCTCGCCGACGATCTGGACGTCAGGGCGCTTGCGCGACAGGTTGTCCTTGGCATAGCGCGCCACCTGGTGGCCATGGGCGTAGTTCTGGTTCAGCAGGTAGACCTTCTTGATGTCGGGCTGGTCCTTCATGAAGGTGGTCAGCGCCTCCATCTTCATGGAGGTGTCGGCATCGAGGCGGAAGTGCCAGAAGCTGCACTTGCTGTTGGTGAGGTCCGGGTCCACCGCGGCGTAGTTCAGGAAGACGACCTCCTTGCCCGGGTTGCGCTCGTTGTACTTGTTCAGGAAGTCGATGATCGCGGTGGCCGGGCCGGTGCCGGTGCCCTGTGCCACGTAGCGGATGCCCTGGTCGATGGCCGACTGCAGCGCGCTCACGGTTTCTTGCGGGCTCAGCTTGTTGTCGAAGGAGACGATCTCGAACTTCACGCCCGCGGGGTTGTTCTTGCTGAACTGCTCGGCGAGGAACTGGAAGCCCTTGAGCTGGTTCTGGCCGGTGGCCGCCGTGAGGCCGGTGAGCGCGTCGATCCAGGCGATCTTCACCGTCTCGTTGAGCTTGCCGGCCGGCGCAGCCGCCGCCGGCTTGGCCGCAGGCTTGGCCTGCTGGGCCTGCACGGCCAGCATGCTCGACAGGAGGATGGCCGACGCAACGGCCGTGGTACGAGCGATGCGGTTGAGCTTCATTGCTTTGTCTCCTTCGCGGCTGATGCCTGCTTGTCTAGGGTGGCCAAAAGGTTATTCGCAATCCGTTCGCACGGCTTCAGGGATGACCCGAGCGGACCTTGTCGCCCACAGGACACCCGGCACGAAAAGGCGCTGCTTCATGAGGTCGGAAGCTTGTAGTCCTTGTAGAGCTCCCGCAGCTTGAGCTTCTGGATCTTGCCGGTGGCCGTGTGCGGAATCTCGTTCACGAACACCACGTCGTCGGGGATCTGCCACTTGGCGATCCGGCCTTCATAGAACTGCAGCATTTCCTCGCGGCCCACCTCGGCGCCGGGCTTCCTGATGATGACGAGCAGCGGCCGCTCGTCCCACTTCGGGTGCCGGCAGGCGATGACGGCAGCCTCGTGCACCGCCGGATGGGCCATGGCGATGTTCTCCAGGTCGATGGAGCTGATCCATTCGCCGCCGGACTTGATGACGTCCTTGCTGCGGTCGGTGATCTGCATGAAGGCGTCGGCATCGATGGTGGCCACGTCGCCGGTGGGGAACCAGCCGTTCACCAGCGGCGAACGCGGGCCCTTGTAGTAGCTGTCGATGACCCAGGGCCCGCGCACCACGAGGTTGCCGGAGGCCTTGCCGTCCCAGGGCAGCTCGGCATCGTTGTCGTCGATGATCTTCATGTCGATGCCGTAGATCACCTTGCCCTGCTTCTCGAGGATGTGCCGCTGCTGCTCCTTGGGCAGGTCGAAGTGCTTGGCCTTGAGCTTCGACAGCGTGCCCAGCGGCGACAGCTCGGTCATGCCCCAGGCGTGGATCACGGTGACGCCATAGTCGTCTTCGAGCGTGCGGATCATCGAGGGCGGACAGGCCGAGCCGCCGATCACCGTGCGGCGGAAGGTGCTGAACTTCAGCTCGTTCTGCTTCACATAGGTGAGCAGGCCGAGCCACACGGTGGGCACGCCGGCGCTGAAGCTGACCTTCTCGCTTTCGAACAGCTCGAACAGCGACTTGCCGTCGAGGTGCGGCCCGGGGAACACCACCTTGCAGCCGGAGAGCGCGGCCGAGTAAGGCAGCCCCCAGGCGTTGACGTGGAACATCGGCACCACCGGCAGCACCACGTCCTGGGCCGACAGCGACATTGCGTCGGGCAGCGCGGCCGCATAGGCATGCAGGATGGTCGAGCGGTGGCTGTACACGGCCCCTTTCGGGTTGCCGGTCGTGCCGGACGTGTAGCAGATGCTGGAGGCGGTGTTCTCGTCGAACTCGGGCCAGTCGAAGCGACCGTCCTCGGCCTCCACGAGCTCCTCGTAGCACAGCAGCTTCGGAATGCCGGTCGACGCCGGCATGTGGGCGCGGTCGGTCATCAGCACGAAGTGCCTGACGCTCTTCATGCTGTCGGCCAGCTTCTCTATCAGCGGCAGGAAGGTCAGCTCGAAGCACAGCACCGTGTCCTCGGCATCGTTGGCGATCCAGGCGATCTGCTCCGGGAACAGGCGCGGGTTGATGGTGTGGCAGACCAGCTGCGAGCCCGAGGTGCCGTAGTAGATCTCGAGGTGGCGGTAGCCGTTCCAGCCCAGCGTGGCGACACGGTCGCCGGCCCGGCAGCCCAGCCGGGCCAGCGCCTGGGCCACCTTGCGGGAGCGCAGCTCGGCGTCGGCCCAGGTGTAGCGGTGGAGGTCGCCTTCGACCCGCTTCGACACGATCTCGGTGTCGCCGAAATGCCTCGCGGCATGCGTGATCAGCGAAGAGATCATGAGGGGCATCTGCATCATCTGGCCCATCAGCTGCGCCATGGTGTCTGTCTCCTTTCGAACCGGGTTCCGTACCGATGCAGCGCATCATGAAACGGCGCTGCTGCGAGTGGTTTGCGGTATACCCTAGTCGCCCTTGAAAAACTGTCGCGCTGACTACACTTGGCCGGATGACCAGTGTCTTGCCCCAAGGGCAACCTCCAGGACCGGCCGGCTCCGCGCAAGCGCCAGACGCCCCGATCGACGGCCTGCGATGGACCCACCGCTTCGCCGGCCTCGGCGAGCGTTTCCACACCCGCCTGCCCTCCACCCCGCTGCCCGACCCGCACTGGGTCGCCATCAGCGACAGCGCCGCAGCCGCCCTGGGCTGGCCCGCCGACTGGTGGCGCCACCAGCAGTCGCTCGCAGCTTTCAGCGGCGGCACGCCGTGGCGCGGCATGCAGCCACTGGCCAGCGTCTACAGCGGCCACCAGTTCGGGGTCTGGGCCGGCCAGCTCGGCGACGGCCGCGCCATCCTGCTGGGCGAGGTGGACACGCCTTCCGGCCCGATGGAGATCCAGCTCAAGGGCAGCGGACTCACGCCCTACTCGCGCATGGGCGACGGCCGAGCGGTGCTGCGCTCGTCGATCCGCGAGTTCCTCTGCTCCGAGGCCATGTTCCACCTGGGCATCCCGACCACGCGCGCGCTGGCCATCAGCGGCTCGGCGCTGCCGGTGCGGCGCGAAACCGTCGAGACGGCAGCTGTGGTGACGCGGCTGTCGCCCAGCTTCATTCGCTTCGGGCACTTCGAGCACTTCTGCCACCACGACCAGCACGCCGAGCTGCGCCAGCTGGCCGACTTCGTGATCCGGCACCACTACCCGGAATGCCTGGACGCGCCGCAGCCGTACGTCGCGCTGCTGGAGGCGGTGACGCGCCGCACCGCCCGCCTTCTGGCCGACTGGCAGGCGGTGGGGTTTGCCCACGGCGTGATGAACACCGACAACATGAGCATCCTCGGGCTCACCATCGACTACGGCCCGTTCGGCTTTCTCGATGCGTTCGATCCCGGCTTCATCTGCAACCATTCGGACACCCAGGGCCGCTACGCCTATGCCCGCCAACCCAACGTGGCGCTGTGGAACCTGCATGCGCTGGCCCAGGCCCTGCTGCCCCTGGTCGGCGAAGGCGAGGAAGCCAGCGACCTGCTGCTCGAGGCGCTGGAGCCGTATCGCACCGAGTTCCCCGCCGCGCTGGAGGCACGCATGCGGGCCAAGCTCGGGCTCGCCACCGAGCAGCCCGCCGACCGGGAGCTGATCGACGGACTGCTGAAGCTGATGGCGGCCGACCGCGTCGATTTCACGATCGCCTTCCGCCGGCTGGCCGACTTCGGCAGCGCCGCCGGGGCCGATAACGCCGCGGTGCGCGACCTCTTCCTCGACCGTGCCGGCTTCGATGCCTGGGCCGGCCGGTACCAGGCGCGCCTGCAGGCAGAAGACAGCCTCGACGCCGAACGCGCCGTACGCATGAAGCGGGTGAACCCCAAGTTCGTGCTGCGCAACCACCTCGCCGAGGTGGCGATCCGCCAGGCCGGACAAGGCGATTTCAGCGAAGTGCAGCGGCTGCTGAAAGTTCTGGAGCGCCCGTACGACGAACAGCCTGAGCACTCGGCCGACGCCGGGTTCCCGCCCGACTGGGCGCAACACATCGAGGTGTCCTGTTCATCATGAGCCAGCCTGACAACAAGGATCGCAAGGTCAGCAAGTCCGAAGCCGAATGGCGTGCACAGCTCGACCCGGTGCAGTTCGAGGTGACCCGCCACGCCGCCACCGAGCGTGCCTTCACCGGCAAGTACTGGGACCACTGGAAGGACGGCGTCTACAACTGCGTATGCTGCGGCACCCCGCTGTTCGCCTCGGAAACCAAGTTCGACGCCGGCTGTGGATGGCCGAGCTATTTCGAGCCGCTGCAGAGCGAGGTGATCGAACGGGTGGTCGACCGCAGCCACGGCATGGTGCGGGTCGAGGTGCGGTGCAACAACTGCGGCGCCCACCTGGGCCACGTGTTCCCCGACGGCCCCGAGCCCACCGGTGAGCGCTTCTGCATCAATTCGGCCGCGATAGACTTCGACGCCACCCCGAAGTAACGGCCAGTAAAAGGCGTGCGGGGCCCGGTGCCGCCACCCAAGGCGCAGCATGATGCGCGGTGGCGGCAGGTGCCCTGCCCGAGCCGCCTCATTGCATGAAGATCTTTCTCGATTTCCTCCCCATCATCCTGTTCTTCGCGGCCTTCAAGTTCGCCGATGGCCGCCCCGAAGACGCCGCCGCCTTTGCCACGGACCATTTCGGTTTCATGGTGTCGGGGGGCGTCGTCGGCGCCAAGGAGGCACCGGTGCTGCTGGCCACGCTGGTGGTCATTGCCGCCACCCTGCTGCAGGTCGTCTACCTCAAGCTGCGCCGCCAGAAGGTGGACACCATGCTGTGGGTCAGCCTCGGGCTCGTCACCGTGCTGGGCGGGGCCACCATCTGGTTCCACAACGAGACCTTCATCAAGTGGAAGCCGAGCGTCCTGTACTGGGTGATGGGCGGCGCCCTGCTGGCGGGCCAGGTGTTCTTCCGCAAGAACCTGCTGCAGGCGCTCATCGGCAACCAGCTGCCGCTGCCCGAGGCGGTGTGGCACCGGCTGAACATCGCGTGGATCGTGTTCTTCACCGCGATGGGCTTCCTGAACCTGTACGTCGCCTACAACTACTCCACCTCGACCTGGGCCACCTTCAAGGTCTTCGGCGCCACCGGGCTGATGCTGCTGTTCATGCTGGGACAGGGCGTCTACATGAGCCGCCACCTGAAGGATGAAGAAGCGCCGGCGGCCGAAGACGGCGCCGCGCCGGCGCCCCCGCCCGCCGAAAAGCGGGGCGTCACTGCGCAGGACATCGAGTCGGCCCTGCGCAGCGCGCTCGCGCCGCAGGCCCTGGAGGTGCAGGACGACAGCCACCTGCATGCCGGCCATGCGGGGGCCCGCGAAGGGCGCCATTTCACCGTGCGCATCGTCAGCGAGCGCTTCACCGGCCTGAACCGCGTGGCGCGCCATCGGCTCGTTTATGATGCCCTGCACGAGCTGATCCCCCAGGGCATCCATGCCCTGGCCATCCAGGCGGACACACCCGAACGACTCCCCGTGCACCAATCCTGAGCCGCTGCGGCCGCTCCCTCTGCACGCCCCCCTCACCCTCCCTTGCTAGAAAGGCACGTTCCTCGATGAAGAAGCTTTCCTTTGCTGCAGGCCTCGGCGCTGCGGCGCTGTCCGCAGCACTCGCCCTGCCCATGGCCGCATCGGCCCAGAACGTGGCCACCGTCAACGGCAAGCCGGTTCCGAAGGCGCGGGTGGACATGCTGATGATGCAGGTGACGCGCCAGCAGGCGGCCCAGGGCCAGCCCGCCCAGGTGACGCCGGAGCTCGAGAAGCAGGTCAAGGACGAAGTCGTGCTGCGCGAGATCTTCATGCAGGAGGCGCAACGCCGCGGCCTGCAGGGCAGCGACGACTACAAGGCCCAGCTGGAGCTGGCCCGCCAGAGCATCCTGATCCGCGAGCTGTTCAACGACTTCCAGAAGAAGAACAAAGTCAGCGACGCCGAGGTCAAGGCCGAATACGACAAGTACAAGGCCCAGGCCGGCGACAAGGAATACCGCGCCCGCCACATCCTGGTCGAGAAGGAAGAAGACGCCGTGGCCCTGGTCAAGCAGATCAAGGGCGGCGCCAAGTTCGAGGACCTGGCCAAGAAGAGCAGCAAGGATCCCGGCTCCGCGCAGAACGGCGGCGACCTCGACTGGGCCGCGCCCGGCAGCTACGTGCCCGAGTTCTCGCAGGCGATGACCAAGCTGCAGAAGGGCGAGATGACCGAAACGCCGGTGAAGAGCCAGTTCGGCTACCACATCATCAAGCTCGAAGACGTGCGCGACACGCCCTTCCCTCCCATCGAGGAAGTGAAGCCGCAGATCGAGCAGCGCCTCACCCAGCAGAAGCTGGCCACCTTCCGCGACGAGCTGAAGTCCAAGGCCAAGACCGACTACAAGTTCAACTGAACGACCTGAACAAGCCGAACGACCGGTTCGCCGGCACACGACAAAGGGCGCCCGTGGCGCCCTTTGTCATTGCCACGCAGGGTTCTCCTAGCGGAGCTGCATCCACAGCATCAGCAGGCCGATCAGCACCGGCTGGTGCAGCATGTAGAAGCTCAGGCTCCAGCGGCCCAGCAGCGCCAGCGGCCTGAAGGCGCCGGGGAGAATGCCGCCCACCCAGTGCGGCCGGTTTCGCAGCACCCACAGCCCCGCCGCCAGCCCCCACCACATCACGCCCAGCCAGGGCAGCAGCGGCACGTAGTCTTCGGTGACCGGCTTGCGCGTCACCAGCCCGACCCAGCTGGTCCAGCGGGTGTCGAAGAAGCTGTGCTGCACGAGGCGCGGCAGCAGCACCGCCAGCAGCCCGAGCGGCCACAGCCACGGGCCCATGCGGGCGGTGAAGCGCGTCACGACGAGCATGACCGCGATGCCATGCAGCACCCCGAAATAGATGTAGCTGCGCGGGAACATCAGGTAGGAGCCGATGCTCACCAGCACCGCGCAGCCGGCCACCTGTGCCCAGCGGCGCCAGAAGCGCCGCCAGGTCTGCCCCTGTGTCACCGCGATGGCCTGGCCGAAGCCCGCGCAGAACAGGAACAGCGACACGATGACGGTGCGCTGCGTGGTCCAGAAGGGGTCGCGGTAGAAGTTCTGCTCGATGAGCCGGAAGTGGGCGAGGTCGAAGCAGAAATGGAAGACCGCCATCCAGACGATGGCGACGCCGCGCAGGGCATCGAGGCGGTCGTAGCGGGAAGCAATCGGAGCAGTGGTTTCGTTCACGGCCGGCACGATAGCGCATGCGCTGCGGCGACCTAAAATTGCCGGCTCCATGCGCACACCCCGTCCTGAGCTCGAACTGCTCGCTCCCGCCCGCGACGCCGACATCGGCATCGAAGCCGTCAACCACGGCGCCGACGCCGTCTACATCGGCGGCCCCACCTTCGGCGCCCGCCACAACGCGAGCAACGAGGTGGCCGACATCGAGCGGCTGGTGAAGCATGCGCACCGCTACGGCAGCCGCATCTTCGTCACCCTCAACACCATCCTGCGCGACGACGAGCTCGAGGCGGCCCGCCGCCTGGTCCGCCAGATGTACGACATCGGGGTGGATGCCCTCATCGTGCAGGACATGGCGCTGCTGGAGCTCGACATCCCGCCGATCCAGCTGCATGCCAGCACGCAGTGCGACATCCGCACCCTCGAGAAGGCACGCTTCCTCGGCCAGGCCGGCTTCTCGCAGATCGTGCTGGCGCGCGAGCTGACGCTGGCGCAGATCCAGGCCATTGCCGAGGCCACCGACGCCACCATCGAGTTCTTCGTGCACGGCGCCCTGTGCGTGGCCTACAGCGGCCAGTGCTATGTGAGCCATGCGCAGACCGGCCGCAGCGCCAACCGCGGCGACTGCTCGCAGGCCTGCCGCCTGCCCTACACCGTGACCGACGGCCAGGGCCGCATCGTGGCGCACGAGAAGCACGTGCTGTCGATGAAGGACAACGACCAGAGCGCCAACGTGCGTGCACTGGTCGATGCCGGCGTGCGCAGCTTCAAGATCGAGGGCCGCTACAAGGACATGGGCTATGTGAAGAACATCACCGCCCATTACCGCCAGCTGCTCGACGGCGTGCTGGAGGCGCGCACCGACCTGCACCGGGCCTCGTCCGGGCGCACCCGCTTCTTCTTCACGCCCGACCCGGACCGCAACTTCAACCGAGGCTCGACCGACTACTTCGTCAACGGCCGCAAGGACGACATCGGCGCCTTCGACACGCCCAAGCATGCGGGCCTGCCGCTGGGCCACGTCACCCGGGTCGCCAAGGACCATTTCGAGGTCGAGCTGGCCGCGGGCGCCGACGCGCTGAACAATGGCGACGGCCTGACCTACTACGACCTGCAGAAGGAGCTGGTGGGCGTGCAGGTCAACACGGCCCAGCCGCTGGGCGCCGACGGCCGGCTGTGGCGGGTGTTCCCGAACGAGCCGGTGGCGCAGCTGAAGGACCTGCGGCGCGACACCGAGCTGTCACGCAACCGCGACATGGCCTGGGACCGCCTGCTGGGCCGGAAGTCGGCCGAGCGCCGCATCGGCGTGTCGATGCGCCTGGACGAAACGCCCGCCGGCTTCAGCCTCACCCTCACCGACGAGGATGGCCATCGCGGCACCGCGAGCGTGGAGCATGCAAAGGAGCCCGCACAGAACACCGGCAAGGCAGACGCCACGCTGCGCGAGCACCTGGCCAAGCTGGGCAACACCTGCCTCGAGGCGCGCGAGATCGAACTGCACCTGTCGGCGCCGTGGTTCATCCCGGCCGGCGTGGTGAACGGCCTGCGGCGCGATGCGGTCGAGTCGCTGGAGCAGGCCCGCGACGCCGCCTGGCAACGCCCGCCGCGTGCGCGGCCGGCCGAGCCGCCTGCGCCCTACCCCGACGACACGCTGAGCTACCTGGCCAACGTCTACAACCACAAGGCGCGCGACTTCTATGCGAAGCACGGCGTCAAGGTGATCGAGTCCGCCTACGAAAGCCATGAGGAGCCGGGGGAGGTGAGCCTCATGATCACCAAGCACTGCGTGCGCTATTCGCTCAGCCTGTGCCCCAAGCAGGCCAAGGGCGTCACCGGCGTGCAGGGCACGGTGCGCGCCGAGCCGCTGGTGATCGAGAACAACGGCGAGAAGCTGACGCTGCGCTTCGACTGCAAGCCGTGCGAGATGCACGTGGTCGGCAAGATCAAGCGCAACGTGATCGACCGTGCGGCCGCGGTGCCGATGAAGTTCTACAAGACGCGGCCGGTGGCGCCGCACTGATCCGCCGGCGCCCCCTTCGAGGGGAGCGCCGCAGGCGCTGCGGGGTCGAGCCTATTCAATCCACCTGCGCGCATTGCGGAACATGCGCATCCACGGGCTGTGCTGGCCCTTGTCACCGCTCGTCCAGCTCATGAGCACATTGCGGAACACGCGTTCCGGGTGCGGCATCAGCACCGTGAAGCGGCCGTCGGCCGTGGTCACCGAGGTGAGGCCGTCGGGGCTGCCGTTGGGGTTGAACGGGTAGGCCTCGGTCGGCGCACCGGTGTTGTCGACGAAACGCATCGCGCGAAACACCTTCGCCGCGTCGCCGCGCTGCGAGAAGTCGGCAAAACCTTCGCCGTGGGCCACCGCGATGGGGAGCCGGCTGCCGGCCATGCCGGTGAAGAAGATCGAGGGGCTTTCGAGCACCTCCACCAGCGACAGGCGGGCTTCGAACTGCTCGCTCTTGTTGCGGGTGAACTTCGGCCAGTCCTGCGCGCCGGGGATGATGGGCGACAGCGCGGCCATCATCTGGCAGCCGTTGCACACACCCAGCGCGAAGGTGTCGTTGCGGCCGAAGAAGGCCGCGAACTGCTCGGCCAGGGTCGGGTTGAACATCACCGAGCGGGCCCAGCCCTCGCCGGCGCCCAGCGTGTCGCCATAGCTGAAACCGCCGCAGGCGATGAAGCCCTTGAACATGTCGAGCCGGGCGCGGCCGCTCTGCAGGTCGCTCATGTGCACGTCGAAGGTGTCGAAGCCGGCCTGGTGCATGGCATAGCTCATCTCGACGTGCGAATTGACGCCCTGCTCCCGCAGCACGGCGAGCTTCGGGCGGGCGCCGGTGGCCACGAACGGCGCGGCCACGTCCTCGGAGGCGTCGAACGTCAGGTGCAGGTGCAGACCGGGGTCGTCGGCCTTGCCGGCCGCCGCATGCTCGGCATCGGCGCAGGCCGGGTTGTCGCGCTGGTGGGCAATGCGCCAGCTCACCTCGTCCCAGGTCTTGTGCAGCTGCTCCAGCGCAGCGGCGAAGACCTGCTTCGTATCGCGCCACACTTCGAGAACGCCGCGGTCGTTGGGCTTGCCGATCACATGGCTGTGCTTCGACAGGCCGAACTCACGCAGCGTGGCCATCACCGCATCGCGCTCGCCGGTGCGCACCTGGATCACCGCGCCCAGCTCCTCGTTGAACAAGGCCTTGAGCGTGAGTTCGGCGCGGCGCTCGCCCACCTGCTGCGCCCAGTTCTTGGAGTCGCCGTATTCCGCGCGGCTGTCTTCGATGCCGGCGCTTTCGGTCACCAGCATGTCGACGTTCAGGCTCACGCCCAGGTGGCCGGCAAAGGCCATCTCGGCCACGGCCGCCCACAGGCCGCCGTCGCTGCGGTCGTGGTAGGCCAGGAGCCGGCCTTCGGCGCGCAGCCTGTTGACGGCACCCACCAGGGCTTTCAGCTGCGCCGGGTCGTCCAGGTCGGGCACGCCGTTGCCGAACTGGTTGAGCACCTGCGCCAGCATCGAGCCGCCCATGCGGTTGCGGCCGTTGCCGAGGTCGATGGCGATCAGGGTGGTGTCGCCGGGCTGCAGCTGCGGCGTGAGCGTGCCCCGCACGTCGTCCAGCGTGGCGAAGGCAGAGACGATGAGCGAGACCGGGGCGGTGACCTGCTTCGTCTGGCTGCCCTCTGCCCAGCGGGTGCGCATCGACAACGAGTCCTTGCCCACCGGCACGCCGATGCCCAGCGCGGGGCACAGGTCCATGCCGACCGCCTTGACGGTGTCGTACAGCGCGGCGTCCTCGCCCGGCTCGCCGCAGGCGGCCATCCAGTTGCAGCTGAGCTTCACCCGGGGCAGCTCGATCGGTGCCGCCAGCAGGTTGGTGATGGCCTCGGCCACCGCCATGCGGCCCGAGGCCGGCGCGTCCAGCGATGCCAGCGGGGTGCGCTCGCCCATGCTCATGGCCTCGCCGCGGAAGCCCGCATAGTCGGCCAGGGTGACGGCGCAGTCGGCCACCGGCACCTGCCAGGGGCCCACCATCTGGTCACGGTGGTTGAGGCCGCCGACGGTGCGGTCGCCGATGGTGACGAGGAAGCGCTTGGAGGCGACCGTCGGGTGGCGCAGCACGTCGAAGGCCACCTGCTCCAGCTTCACGCCGGTGAGGTCGAGCGGCCGTTCCTCGCGGGCCACCCGCTTCACGTCGCGGTGCATCTTGGGCGGCTTGCCCAGCAGCACCTCCATCGGCATGTCGATGGCGCGCTCGCCGCCCGGGCCGTCCTCGAGGATCAGCTCCTTGTCGTCGGTGGCCGTGCCGATGACGGCGAACGGACAGCGCTCGCGCTCGGCCATCGCGGTGAAGATCGGCAGGCTTTCAGGGGCCACCGCCAGCACGTAGCGCTCCTGGCTTTCGTTGCACCAGATCTCCTTCGGTGCCAGGCCGCTTTCCTCGAGGGGCACCTTGCGCAGGTCGAAGGTGGCGCCCTTTTCCGCGCCGTCCACCAGCTCGGGGAAGGCGTTGCTGATGCCGCCGGCGCCCACGTCATGGATGGCCAGGATGGGGTTCTTGTCGCCCAGCGCCCAGCAGTGGTTGATGACCTCCTGCGCACGGCGCTGGATCTCAGGGTTGCCGCGCTGCACCGAGTCGAAGTCGAGTGCCGCGGTGTTGGTGCCGGCGGCCATGGAGCTGGCGGCGCCGCCGCCCATGCCGATGCGCATGCCGGGGCCGCCGAGCTGGATGAGCAGCGTGCCGGCGCCGAACGGCAGCTTGTGCGTCTGCCCGTCGCTGATGGTGCCCAGCCCGCCGGCGATCATGATCGGCTTGTGGTAGCCGCGGCGCACGCCGGCCACCGTCTGCTCGAAGACGCGGAAGTAGCCGCCCAGGTTGGGCCGGCCGAATTCATTGTTGAAGGCGGCGCCGCCCAGCGGGCCCTCGGTCATGATCTGCAGCGCGCTGGCGATGTGCTCCGGCTTGCCGTAGCGCACCTGTTCCCACGGCTCGCTGGTGCCCGGCAGCTGCAGGTTGCTCACCGAGAAGCCGGTGAGCCCGGCCTTGGGCCGCGCGCCGCGGCCGGTGGCGCCTTCGTCGCGGATCTCGCCGCCCGCGCCGGTGGAGGCGCCCGGGTGCGGCGAGATGGCGGTCGGGTGGTTGTGCGTTTCCACCTTCATGAGCACGTGCGCGGTCTCGTGGCGCGCGGCGTACTGCGGCGCATTCGTGTAGCCCAGCGGCAGCCAGCGCTCGACCGGGCCGCCCTGCATGACCGCGGCGTTGTCGCTGTAGGCCACCACCGAATACTGCGGCGACAGCTTCTCGGTGTTGCGGATCATCCCGAACATCGACAGCTCCTGCGCCTGGCCGTCGATGGTGAACTTCGCGTTGAAGATCTTGTGGCGGCAGTGCTCGCTGTTGGCCTGCGCGAACATCATCAGCTCGACGTCACTGGGATTGCGCTTCAGGTTCCGGAAGGCGGTGACGAGGTAGTCGATCTCGTCGTCGCTGAGCGCCAGGCCGAATGCCTTGTTGGCCGACTCGAGCGCCGCGCGGCCCTCGCCCAGCACGTCGACATGCTCCATCGGCTTGCCGGGCTGTTCGTCGAACAGGTGGGCGGCGGCCTGCCGCTCGAAGGCGGCGCTTTCGGTCATGCGGTCGTGCAGCAGCGCGGCAACCGCTTCACGCTCCTCGGCCGACAGCGGCTTGCTGCCGCTCAGCAGGCCGCCCTTGAGCGAAAGCCGGTATTCCGTCACACGTTCGACCCGGTGGATCGCCAGGCCGCAGTTGTGCGCGATGTCGGTGGCCTTCGAAGCCCAGGGCGACACGGTGCCGAAGCGGGGTGTCACGACCACCAGTTCGCCATCGGCCGGGCCGGCATACGGGTCGCCGTAGGCGAGCAGCGCGGCCAGCTTGTCGGCCTCGCCGCCTTCGAGCGCCCGGTCCAGCCAGACCCAGTGCACGAAACGGGCATGCACCGCGGTGACGCGGGGAGCCACCGCCTGCACCTTCGGCAGCAGGGCCTGGGCGCGGAAGGCAGACAGGGCATTGCCGCCCTCGAAAGAAAGAATCTGGGAGGTGCTGGAAGTCACGGGCGGGCTCGTGTGGGGTGGTGCTGGGGACGGCGACGGGAGCAATCCCGGAGAACCCGCGATTTTAGGGCCGCTGCGCCATAATTTCGCCCCATGACCATCACCATCAAGACCGGCGCCGAGATCGACGGCATGCGGCTGGCCGGACGGCTGGCCTCCGAGGTGCTCGACTACCTCACGCCCCACGTCAAGCCCGGCGTCTCGACCGAGCAGCTCGACAAGCTGGCGCACGACTACATCGTCAACGAGCAGCAGGCCATTCCCGCGCCGCTGAACTACGCGCCGCCGGGCTACACGCCCTACCCCAAGTCGATCTGCACGTCGATCAACCACCAGGTCTGCCACGGCATCCCGAACGACCGGCCGCTGAAGAACGGCGACATCGTCAACATCGACGTCACCGTCATCAAGAACGGCTGGCACGGCGACACCAGCCGCATGTTCATCGTGGGCGAAGGCTCCATCGCGGCCAAGCGGCTGTGCGCGCTGACCTACGAGGCCATGTGGAAGGGCATCGTGAAGGTGAAGCCCGGCATCCGCCTGGGCGACATCGGCCACACCATCCAGACCTTCACCGAGAACCAGGGGTTCTCGGTGGTGCGCGAGTTCTGCGGCCACGGCATCGGCCAGAAGTTCCATGAAGAGCCGCAGGTGCTGCACTACGGCCGCCCGGGGACGCTGGAGGAGCTGGTACCGGGCATGACCTTCACCATCGAGCCGATGGTCAATGCGGGCCGCCGCGAGATCAAGGAAACCGGCGACGGCTGGACCATCGTCACGAAAGACCGCTCCCTGTCGGCCCAATGGGAGCACACCGTGCTCGTCACCGAAACCGGCTACGAGGTGCTCACCCTCTCGGCCGGCAGCCCGCCGCCGCCCGATTTCGCGACCAAGGGTTGACGCCCATGTCGGCAGTACCCGGCGATGCGCCCGTGCCGCAGGAGCAGCCCACTCCGGGCGCCCCGGCGGCCTCCTCGCTCAAGACGCTGCGGGCCCAGTTCCGCGACGGCAAGACCGCGCTGATCCAGCGCTTCCGCGACGCACGGCCCACCGCCCCTGCCGCCGGCCGGCTGGTGCGGGCCCTGGCCAAGCACGTGGACCGCACGCTGCAGGACCTCTGGGAACATGCCTTCATGCCGCGCGGCGCCGCGCTGCTGGCCGTGGGCGGCTTCGGCCGCGGCGAGCTGTTCCCCTATTCCGACGTGGACGTGCTGGTGCTGCTGCCCAGCAGCGTGCACGGCAGCGACGACCCGGCCATCGCGGCGCACCGTTCGGCCATCGAGGGTTTCATCACCGCCTGCTGGGACATCGGCCTGGAGATCGGCTCCAGCGTGCGCACCATCGACGAATGCGTGGCCGAGGCGCAGGCCGACGTGACGGTGCAGACCGCCTTGCTCGAGTCGCGCTTCATCTGCGGCTCGCGCAAGCTCTACAGCGGCTTCAAGCGTGCCTCGGCCTCGGTGATGAACCCGTCGGCCTTCCTGCGCGCCAAGACGCTGGAAATGCGCCAGCGCCACACGAAGTACGAAGACACCCCCTATTCGCTGGAGCCCAACTGCAAGGAAAGCCCCGGCGGCCTGCGCGACCTGCAGGTGGTGATGTGGGTCGCCCGCGCTGCCGGCCTCGGCAAGACCTGGAGCGAGCTGGCCAGCAAGGGGCTGGTCACGCCGTTCGAGGTGAAGCAGCTGCAGCGCAACGAGGGGCTGCTGAAGCTCATCCGCGCGCGGCTGCATGTGGTGGCCGGCCGCCGCGAAGACAGGCTGGTGTTCGACCTGCAGACCGCGGTGGCCGAAAGCTTCGGCTACAAGGCCACCAAGGCGCACCGGGCCTCGGAAGCGCTGATGCGGCGCTACTACTGGGCAGCCAAGGCGGTCGCGCAGCTCAACCAGATCCTGATGCTCAACATCGAGGAGCGCATCAACGGCTCGCAGGAGGCGCAGATGCGCCCCATCAACGAGAAGTTCCTCGACCGCGGCGGCATGCTGGAGGTGGCGAGCGACGACCTCTACGAGCGCGACCACCATGCGATCCTCGAGACCTTCCTGACCTACCAGCGGACGGTGGGCATCAAGGGGCTCTCGGCGCGCACCCTGCGGGCGCTGTACAACGCCCGCGAGCTGATGGACGCGAAGTTTCGCCGCGACCCGCGCAACCGCGAGCTTTTCATGCAGATCCTGCGCGAACCGCAGGGGCAGACGCATGCCTTCCGCCTGATGAACCAGACCTCGGTGCTGGGACGCTACCTGTGGGTGTTCCGCCGCATCGTCGGGCAGATGCAGCACGACCTGTTCCACGTCTACACCGTGGACCAGCACATCCTGATGGTGCTGCGCAACGTGCGGCGCTTCTTCATCCCCGAGCATGCGCACGAGTACCCGTTCTGCTCCCAGCTGGCCGCCCAGTTCGACCGGCCGTGGGTGCTGTACATCGCTGCGCTGTTCCACGACGTGGCCAAGGGCCGGGGCGGCGACCACTCCGACCTGGGCGGCACCGAGGTGCGGCGCTTCTGCCGCGAGCACGGCATCGAGCGCGACGACACGCAGATCATCGAGTTCCTGGTGCGCGAGCACCTCACCCTGAGCCGCATCGCCCAGAAGGAAGACCTGAGCGACCCCGACGTCATCACCGCCTTCGCGGCCCGCATGAAGAACCAGCGCTACCTCACCGCGCTGTACCTGCTCACGGTGGCCGACATCCGCGGCACCAGCCCCAAGGTCTGGAATGCGTGGAAGGGCAAGCTGCTCGAAGACCTGTACCGCCTCACCCTGCGTGCACTCGGCGGCTCGCGCCCGAACATGGACGCCGACATCGAGGCACGCAAGCTCGAGGCCCGTCACACGCTCGCGCTCTATTCGGTGCTGCCCGGCGCCGAAGAGGCGCTGTGGAAGACGCTCGAGGTCAGCTACTTCGCACGACACGATGCAGCCGACATCGCCTGGCATGCCCGTTCGCTGTCGCGCCACGTGCAAAGCGACCGGCCGATCGTGAAGGCGCGCTCGTCATCGGTGGGCGAAGGCCTGCAGGTGCTGGTGTACTCGCCCGACAAGGCGGACCTGTTCGCTCGCATCTGCGGCTACTTCGACAGCGCCGGCTTCAGCATCCTCGACGCGAAGATCCACACCACCACTGCCGGCTATGCGCTCGACACCTTCCAGGTCATCAGCGCCGCGCCGGTGGAGCACTACCGCGACCTCATCTCGTTGGTGGAAACCCAGCTCGGCCAGGCGCTCAACACCGAAGCGCCGCTGCCCGAATCGAGCCGCGGGCGGCTGTCGCGCCGGGTGAAGTCCTTCCCCATCACCCCGCGCGTGCTGCTCAAGCCCGACGACCGCGGCCAGCGCTGGCTGCTGTCCGTGTCGACGAGCGACCGCACCGGGCTGCTGTATTCCATCGCCCGGGTGCTGGCCCGCCACAAGATCAACCTGCAGCTGGCCAAGATCAGCACGCTGGGCGAACGGGTGGAAGACACCTTCCTCATCAACGGCAGCGCGCTGCAGCAGAACCGGCTGCAGATCCAGATCGAGACCGAGCTGCTCGACGCGATCACGCCCTGAGGGCCACCACCCGGGAGGCGCCGGCCGCACCCAACAGGGCCACGGCCGCAGCCGCCGCAAAACACGCCAGGTAGGTCGCGGGACCGATCGCCGTGCCCTCCTGCGGCGCAAGCAGCGCGCCGCCGAGCGCGAGCACCATGGCGGAGGCCAGCGCATCGGCCAACTGCAGCGCCGAGCTGTGGATGCCATGCGACTCGGGCGGCGAAAGCTCCAGCGTCAGCACCGACAGGACGGGGTACACCATGCCCATGCCGAGCCCGGCCAGGCCCCAGCCGGCCACGCCCACGCCCAGCGGCATGCCGGGCATCAGCACGAGCCCCTGGGACGCGATGCCGGCCATCAGCAGCGCCATGCCGCGCCGCAGCGACCGGGCCTTGGCCTGCAGGCCGACGTTGTGGCGGCCTTCGTACCACGAGCCTGCCGACCAGCCCAGCGCGCCGATGGTCAATGCCGAGCCGGCCCAGGCGGGAGACAGCCCGCGCTCGGTGGTCATCATCAGCGGCACGAACACCTCGGCACCGAAGAATCCGGCCGCCGCGAGGCCCCGCAGCGCGACGACGGTCGGCAGGCCCCGGGTCAGCTTCCAGGTACCTGTGGGCAGCAGCCGCGGCACCGCCATCAGCACCGCAGCCAGGGCGACGGCCAGCAGCAGCACGCCCATGCCGTCACGCCGCTGGCCGGCCACGTGCAGCAGCGCCGCACCGACGGCCGCCGCCAGCGCCCAGAGCAGCCGCCCGCGGCCTTCGTCGGCCGGCTCCGCTGCCTGCGCGGGCGGGTGCATGTCCTTCAGGCCGGGCAGCATCAAAAGCGCCGAAGGCACGGCCAGCAACGCCGGCAGGAGGAACACCCATCGCCAGCCGACCCATTCCACCAGCAGGCCGGCCACCGAAGGCCCCACGATGGACGGCAGCACCCATGCACCTGCGAAAGCGGCGAAGACCCGCGGATGCAGATCGCTCGGGTAGGCACGTCCCACCACCACGTACAGCGCCACCGAGAACACGCCGGAGCCGAAGCCCTGCAACACCCGCCCGATCACGAGGAGCTCCATGGAAACCGCCAGCCCGGCCAGCAGCAGCCCGGCGACGAACAGCACTACGCCGCCCCACAGCGGCCGGTTCGGCCCATGCCGGTCACTCCAGCGACCGGCGGCTACTGTGCCCACCACCGCCATGGCCAGCGGTGCGCCAAAGGCCAGCGCGTAGAGGTGCAGCCCGCCCAGCGCGGTGGCCACGGCAGGCATGGCACTGGCCACTGCGATGTATTCGAAGGCCATCTGGCCGATCAGCATGAGCGAGCCGACCGACAGCATGCGATACGGCCGCGACCAGAGGCCCGCGGCCGGCGGTGCCGGCATCGCGACCATGTCCAGAGAGCTCATCGCGCCCCCTGCTTCTTCACGCCACGAACCCTGCGGACACCCGGCTTCGGGGTTGTGCCGGCGGTGGCGGTGGCGGTGGCGGTGGCGGCGCGCCGCCAGCCCATGAAATACAACGGATTCATCACGCCTCCTGGATTGGATGGCGGCACCTTAAGATCTCAACCTAACTTCAGGTCAAGCACCTGGCCGACAGGAAGAAGGGAATGAAGATGGATCCGGTGACCCAGGCCCTTGGCGAGTTCAGTGTCGGGGAACTCGCAGCCCGCAGCGGCGTGGCCGTATCGGCCCTGCACTTCTATGAACGCGAAGGCCTCATCACGAGCCGGCGTACGCCGGGCAACCAGCGCCGCTACGCCCGCGACGCGCTGCGCCGTGTGTCGTTCATCCGGGTCGCGCAGCGGGTGGGCATCCCGCTGGCCGAGATCCGCGCGGCGCTCGGCCGCCTGCCCGATGGCCGCTCGCCCACCCGGGCCGACTGGGAAAAGCTCTCGGCCGCCTGGCGCGAAGACCTGGATGCACGCATCGCGCAGCTGAAGAAGCTGCGCGACACCCTGAGTGACTGCATCGGCTGCGGCTGCCTGTCGATCGACCGCTGCAGGCTGCGCAACCCGGCCGACAAGCTGGCCTCGCTGGGGCCGGGCGCGCACCGGCTCGAGCTCAATTCGGGCGGGTCCTAGCCCCGCTCGAACACCGCGATCGACTCCACGTGCGCGGTGTGCGGGAACATGTTGACCACGCCCGCGGCCGTGCAGCGATAGCCCGCCTGGTGCACCAGCAGCCCCGCGTCGCGCGCCAGCGTGGCGGGGTTACAGCTCACATAGACGATGCGGCGCGGCGCCTGGTAGCCGGGCGCCACCGATGGGTCCTGCGCGATGTCGGCCAGGGCCTTGGCCAGCGCGAAGGCGCCTTCGCGCGGCGGATCCACCAGCCAGCGGTCGGCCGGGCCGTACTTCAGCAGGTCCTTGGGGTCGATCTCGAACAGGTTGCGGGCTTCGAAACTCGTCTTGCCCGAAAGGCCGTTGTACGCCGCGTTCTCGCGCGAGCGGGCCACCAGCGCCTCGCTGCCTTCGATGCCCAGCACCTCGCGCGCCACCGTGGCGATGGGCAGCGTGAAGTTGCCCAGGCCGCAGAACCAGTCGATCACGCGATCACCAGGCTGCACGTCGAGCAGCCGCAGCGCGCGCACCACGAGCACGCGGTTGATGTAGTGGTTGACCTGCGTGAAATCGGTCGGCTTGAACGGCATGGTGATGCCGAACTCGGGTAGCGTGTAGGCCAGCGGCATGCCGCCTTCGTCGAGCAGGTGCACAGAGTCCGGCCCCTTGGGCTGCAGCCACCACTGCACGCGGTGCTCACGGGCGAACTCGCGCAGGCGCGTCCTGTCGTCTTCGGACAGCGGCTCGAGGTGCCGCAGCACCAACGCGGTGACGCTCGCCTCGCCGGCTTCGCCGATGGCCAGCTCGATCTGCGGCAGGCGGTCGCGGCCGTCCATCGAGGCGATGAGCCGGCGCAGCGGCACCAGCATCGCGCTCACATGCGGCGGCAGGATCTCGCAGCTCGCCATGTCGGCCACGTAGCTGGACTTGCGCTCGTGGAAGCCCACCAGCACGGTGTCCTTCTTGACCACGAAACGCACCGACAGCCGGGCGCGGTAGCGGTAGCCCCAGGTCGGACCCTCGATGGGCCGCAGCACCTGCTCGGGCTTCACCTTGCCCAGGTGCCAGAGGTTGTCCTCGAGCACCCGCTGCTTGACCGCCACCTGCGCGGCCACGTGGAAGTGCTGCATCTTGCAGCCGCCGCAGGTGCCGAAGAAGCTGCAGCGCGGGCGCACCCGCTGCGAGCTTTCACGGCGCAGCGCGGCGACCTGGGCCTGTTCCCACTGGTTCTTGCGGCGCGTGACGTTCACGCGCACCTCTTCGCCGGGCAACGCGCCTTCGACGAACACCACCTTGCCTTCGACGTTGTGGGCCACGCCCTGAGCCTCGAGATCGAGCGACTCGATCTTCAGCCATTCATCTTTTCCAGTCATGGGCGCAATTGTCTCAGCCCCAGGCGGCCAGGTATTCCTTCCAGTGCGGCTCATCGATGCCTGACAGGGTGGACTTCACGAACTCGATCTCACGCTCGTACTCGGCCTCGGTGAATCCGCCGCGCATCTTCTGGAAGCGGCAGTACAGCAGGTAGGTGTTCATCACGTCGGTCTCGCAGTAGCGGCGGATGTCCTCCAGCTGCCCGGCGCGATAGGCCGGGAAGACCGCCGAGCCGTCCATGCCCAGCTTGCCCGGGAAGCCGCACAGCTTGGCCATCGCGTCCAGCGGGGCGTTGGCCCGAGGCTGGTACATCGCCAGCAGGTCCATCAGGTCGAGATGGCGCATGTGATAGCGGCCGATGTAGTTGTTCCACTTGAACTCGCGGTCGTCCTCGCCGAGGTCCCAGTACTTGTTGGCCACCACGCCGTGGCGCAGCGCACGGTAGTGCAGCACCGGCAGGTCGAAGCCGCCGCCGTTCCAGCTCACCAGCTGCGGCACATGCTTCTCGATGGTGTTGAAGAAGGTCTGGATGACCTTGGCCTCCTGGCTCTGGCCGTCCAGTTCGCGATCGACGAAGGAGTGCACGCGCAGGCCTTCGGCGTTGCGGAACACGCACGAGATGACCAGCACCCGCTGCAGGTAGTGCGGCATGAAGTCGCTCTTGCCCTCTTCGGCGCGCTCGCGCTGGATGGCCTCCCACAGTGCGTCGTCTGTGGTGTCGAGTGCGGTGCCGCGCAGGGCACGCAGCCCGGTGAGGTCGGGGATGGATTCGATGTCGAAAACGAGTACGGGCCAGGCCATGCAGCCTTCTCCAAACCATGCAAACCGGAAGTTGAAGGGAATGATCGATCAGAAGATCGAGTCGCGGTCGATGCCGTTGCGGATCATGCGTCGCTTGAGCTTGAGCAGGGCTTCCTGCTGGATCTGCCGGATGCGTTCGCGCGTGAGGCCCAGCCGCTCGGCGAGCACCTCCAGCGTCTCCGGCTCGCGGTCGCGCAGGCCGTAGCGGCCGGCCAGCACTTCGCGCTCGCGCTCGCTCAGTTCTTCGAGCCCGTGGTTGAGCAACTGCTCCACCTCATGGCTCAAGGTGAGGCCCATCGGGTCGGCGGCCTGGTCGTCGGCCACCATGTCGAGCATCGACTCCGAGTTGTCGCGCTCCAGCGGGGCGTCGAGCGAGGCCGGCAGCTCGGCGAACTTCAGCAGGTCGGCCACCTCGGCCACCGGACGGCCCAGCGTGGCTGCCACATCCTCGACACGGACCGGTTTTTCGCCGTCGATGGACGAGCGCGACTCGAGCGCACGGCGTGCCTTGAGCACCTGGTTCAGGTCGCGCACCACATGCACCGGCAGCCGCACGAGCCGCGCCTGGTGCATGATCGCGCGCTCGATGTTCTGGCGGATCCACCACGACGCGTAGGTCGAGAAGCGGAAGCCGCGTTCGGGCTCGAACTTGCCGATCGCATGCATGAGGCCGAGGTTGCCCTCCTCGATGAGGTCGGTCATGGGCAGGCCGCGGCCGAGGTAGTTCTTGGCAATGCTCACCACCAGCCGCAGGTTGCGCTCGATCATGGCCTGGCGCGCGCTGAAGTCGCCGGCACGGGCGCGCGTGGCCGTGTGGTACTCCTCCTCGGGCGTCAGCAGGGGAGCGCGGCGGATCTCTCGCAGATAGGTCTGCAGGGTGTTGCCGACCTCGGGGTCACCGGCCGGGAGCTCGGCGCCGTTGCGCGCCACGACCGCCGGGTCGGCTTCGGACTCCTCGGCCGCGCCGTTGACCACCAGCGGCTCGATGTCGTCGTCGAGCTCAGGCGGCGGCGGCAATGCACCGTTCACGACGGCCGGCACGGCATGCCCGTTCGCGGCACCAGGGTGTGATGGACGTTTCTTGACCATGACGAACCCCGGAGCCCATTGCCTTCAGCGCGGCGGCAGCAGCTTGGCCGGATCGACGGGCTTGCCTTGCTTGCGCACTTCGAAATGAAGCTGCACGCGTTCGGCGTCGGTCGAACCCATCTCGGCAATCTTCTGCCCGCGTCGCACGGCTTGATCCTCCTTCACCAGCAGGGCCTGATTGTGCGCGTACGCGGTGAGGTAGGTGTTGTTGTGCTTGATGATGACGAGGTTGCCGTATCCACGCAGCCCCGAGCCGGCATAGACTACTCGGCCATCGGCTGCCGCCAGCACAGGATCACCCGCCTTGCCGGCGATCGCCAGGCCCTTGTTCCGGGCCTCGTCGAAGTTGGCCACCACCGTGCCGGACGCCGGCCACAGCCAGTTCAGCTCGTCGTCGTCGATGCGGGCCGCAATCGGCGCCGGGTTGGCCGCAGCCGGCGGTGCGGAGCCGGCCACGGTGGGGGGTGGCGAGCTGGCTGCGGGTGCCGGCTTCGCATCGAGCGGCCGCGTCTGCACGCTGCTGGAGGTCACGCCCCGCGCAGACGCAACGGTCGGATCCACACCCGGAGGCACGACCCGCAGCACCTGCCCCACCTCGACCACGTTCGGGTTCTCGAGGTTGTTCCACTTGACGATGTCACGCCAGTTCTGGCCCGACTCCAGGCCGATGCGGATCAGCGTGTCGCCTTGCTTGACGGTGTAGTAGCCGGGCTTGCCGGCGTTTTCGGCACCCGGCAGCACCTTCGGCGCTTCGGGCGTGGCAGCTGCGGCTGCCGGCGGGCGCGAACCGTTGGCGCGCTCCTCCACCGGTGCGCGATGGTTCGTGCTGGCGCAGCCGGCCAGCACAAGGGCAACGCCGGCGCTCGCGAGCACGGCGGCCCGGCGCGCGGACTTCACCGCAGGAATCTGAATGTCAAACGAGTTGAAGAGCATGAAGTACGGCAATCGCCTCAGTTGACGCCCGATTTTAGAGGGACGAAATGGACCGCCTCGTGAACGCGCCGGTGCAGCTGCCCCTGCGCATCGCGATCCACCACCACCAGCACCTGACCGCCGTTCGCTTCGACCATCGGCGCCACGAGCCGGCCGCCGGGCGCGAGCTGCTCCAGCCATGTGGCAGGCAGCGCCGCGCCGCCGGCAGCCGCAATGATGCCTTCGTACGGCGCGTTGGGCGCGTGGCCCAGCATGCCATCGCCATACACGAGCCGGATGCCGCTGGTCGGCAAGCCCAGCGGCGGCAGCAGCGCCAGGTGTGCCCGCGCCTTGTCATGCAGCGGCCGCAGGCGCTCCACCGAAACCACATGGCGAGCCACACGCGCCAGCACCGCGGCCTGGTAGCCGCAACCGGTGCCGATCTCGAGCACCCGGGCCAGCGGGGCGGTGCGGCCGGCGAGCATGAGTTCGATCATGCGTGCCACCACCGAAGGCTTTGAGATGGTTTGCGACAGGCCGATCGGCAGGCTGGTGTCTTCGTAGGCCTGGTTGGCCAGGGCGGTGTCGACGAAGAGGTGGCGCGGCACCGCGGCCATGGCCGAGAGCACCTGTTCGTTGCGCACGCCGTCGGCACGCAGGCGCTCGACCATGCGGCGGCGCACGCCTTCGGAGTCCAGCCCGAGGCCGGCCGGCTTCGTGGCACGCGCCCGGTCGCGTTCGGCCTCCTGCAAGGGGCGCTGGGGACGCAGCGGTTCGGCCGGGGCGGCCCGCTTCGTGCCGAGCTGGCCGAGCTGCAGCGGAAACTTCGCCGGACGGCGCGTGCTGCCGTGACCGCTCATGCACGTTCCAGCCAGCTGACCCAGGAGGGCGCGGCACGATGGTCGGTGAGGTCCACCTGCAGCGGCGTGACCGACACCAGGCCTTGCGCCGTGGCGTGGAAGTCGGTGCCCTCGCCTGCTTCTCGCGCATCGCCGGCGGCACCGATCCAGTAGATCGGCTCGCCGCGAGGGTTGGCCTGGCAGATCACGGGCTCGCTCGCATGCCGGCGCCCCAGCCGCGTGACCCGCCGCCCGGCGATCTGCTCGTGCGGCAAGGCCGGGATGTTGACATTGAGCAGCCAGGCTGCGCCGGCCGGCGGCGAGGCGAGCACCTGCTCGATCAGCGAACGTGCCACGCGTGCCGCGCTGTCGAGGTGCTGCCAACCCTTTTCGACCAGCGAAAACGCGATCGACGGCACCCCGAACAGATAGCCTTCCATGGCCGCCGCCACCGTGCCGGAATACAGCGTGTCGTCGCCCATGTTGGCGCCGTTGTTGATGCCGGAGACCACCAGGTCGGGACGGTGCGGCAGCAGGCCGGTGAGCGCCACATGCACGCAGTCCGACGGCGTGCCGTTGATGTAGCGATAGCCGTTGCTGGCGGTGAACACGCTGAGCGGCCGATGCAGCGTGAGCGAGTTGGACGTGCCGCTGGCGTTCTGCTCGGGCGCCACCACGTCGATCTCGCCGAGCCCCCTGCAAGCCTCGACCAGGGCTGCGAGCCCCGGGGCCAGGTAGCCGTCATCGTTGGCAACAAGAATTCGCATGCGGCCGATTGTAGGGATTCGTCACCTGTGCGACGCGCGGCATCCGGCGCGCTGCCTATGATCCCTGCGCCCCTGAACCACCGAGGAGAACGCCATGCACGCCTGGCTCTGCGAGAACCCCGTCGGCCCCGAAGCCCTGCAATGGAAGGCGCTGCCCACGCCCGAGCCGCGCGCGGGCGAGGTGCGCGTGGCCATCAAGGCGGCCAGCCTCAACTTTCCCGATCTGCTGATCGTGCAGAACAAGTACCAGATGAAGCCGCCGCTGCCCTTCGTGCCGGGCTCGGAGTTCTCCGGCGTCGTGGAAGCGGTGGGCGAAGGGGTGAAGCATCTCGAGCCCGGCATGGCCGTCGCCTCCTTCGGCGGCCTGGGCGGGTTTGCGACGCAGGTGTGCGTGAGCGCGTCGCTGGTGATGCCGCTGCCGCCCGGCTTCGCCTTCGACGACGCGGCCGCGTTCCTGTGCACCTACGGCACGACGCATCACGCGCTGATCGACCGCGCGGCCTTGCGCGAAGGTGAAACCGTGCTGGTGCTGGGCGCGGCCGGCGGCGTGGGCACGGCTGCCATACAGATCGCCAAGGCAGCCGGCGCACGCGTGATCGCCGCCGCCTCGAGCGACGACAAGTGCGCCCTGTGCAGGCAGCTCGGCGCGGACGCCACCATCAACTACGCGAGCGCCAGCCTGCGCGACGAGCTCAAGGCGCTGACCGACGGCAAGGGCCCGGACGTGATCTACGACCCGGTGGGCGGCGATCTGGCCGAACCCGCCTTCCGCTCCATCGCGTGGCGGGGCCGCTACCTGGTGATCGGCTTTGCCGGCGGCAGCATCCCGGCGCTGCCGCTCAACCTGGCCCTGCTGAAAGGCGCCTCGATCGTCGGCGTGTTCTGGGGCGAGTTCGCAAAGCGCGAGCCGGCGAACAACGCACGGGCCCTGGCCGAGCTTGCCGGCTGGTACGCCCAGGGAAAGATCAAGCCGGTGATCGAGCAACGGCTGGCCATGCAGGAACTTCCCAGGGCATTCGAGCTGATGGGGCAGCGCAAGGTACGGGGCAAGCTCGTGCTGGAGAACCGCTGAGCCGGTACTCCGGGGGAAGGGAGCCCCTCCCCCCTACTTCTAGCGCCCCTCATTGAGGGGATCGCGAAACGGGCTGGCGCTGCCGGGGCGCGTGGATAATTTCACGATCCGGCACAAGGCAGTGCTCAGGGAGCCCATCCAATGGCAGTCAAGGTTCTGATCGTTGAAGACAACCCCGTCGCGCGTGCCTTCCTGTGCCGCGTGGTCCGTGAGAGCTTCAGCGATGCGATCACGATCTCCGAGGCCGGCGACCTGGAAACGGCTCGCCGGCACATCGGCATCCAGTCGGGCCAGCGGGCCACCGCCAGCACACCCGACCCGTTCAAGCTCGTGCTGGTCGACCTCGAGTTGCCAGACGGCAACGGCCTGGAACTGCTGACGGAGCTCGGCCAGTACCCGGCCACGAAGATCGTCACCACGCTGTACTCCGACGACGACCACCTGTTCCCCGCGCTGCAATGCGGCGCCGACGGCTACCTGCTCAAGGAAGACCGCTTCGAAGTGCTGGTCGAGGAGCTCCAGAAGATCGTGCGGGGCCAGCCGCCGCTGTCGCCGGCCATTGCCCGCCGGCTGCTGTCGCACTTTCGCCTGGGCGACAGCGGCGTCGGCGGCCTCACCGACTCGGGCTTCTCGCCACTCGATTCGCCCACCAGCCGCCCCATCCCGCTGGACCGCCGCGACCCGCCGGACCATGAGCGACTCACACCGCGTGAGACCGAGGTGCTCACCTACCTGAGCAAGGGCTTCACCATCAAGGAGATCGCGAGCCTCATGGGCATCAAGTGGTTCACCGTCAACGACCACATCAAGTCCATCTACAAGAAGCTCAACGTCTCGAGCCGGGCCGAGGCGGCGGTGCTGGCGAGCAAGCAGGGCCTGGTGTGACCTGACCCCGCGGGTCGCCTCCAGCCGGTGAACCGCGATGAGCCGCCCCCTCTTCGACCACGCTGCCGATTCAGACCCGGCAGCCAACGACCCGCTCGGTGACCCGGCCTCTCGCGACGCTGCCACGGGCATTGACTCGCTGATCGAGTTCGCTCGGCTCGACCGGCCGAGTCCGCATCGGCACAACGCAAAATGGATGGGCTGGCGTCTGCGCCTGCTGGTGGGGGCCGCACTGCTCGGCTGCCTGGGCATCGCGCTGCTGGCCCGCTGGGCCGCCTCCCAGCCCACCCTCGACGCCACCTGGCGCCTCAACCCGCAGGCCGCGGTGGAGCTCGCGAACACCGGCGACCCGCTGCTGAAACCCCATGTCGGCGAGGTGCTCGTCGCCGTGACCTCACAGGAAGGGCATCGACTGGCCATCGAAGGCCTGGCGCTCCAGCGCTCGCCGCGGTGGATGCCTGACGACACGCAGCGCGAGCGCCACCTGCGCCTGCATGACCAGCTGGCCCGGGCGCTCGCCGGGGGCACGGTGCAGCTGCACTTCTCCGACGGCCACACGCAGTCCTGGCGTCCGACCGCGGGCGGATTCGGCTCGCTGGGCCTGCTGTTCTGGCTGCTCGCGGCGCTGGCGCTGGCGCTCTACATGGTCGCGATGGTGGTGGTGCTGTCGCGCCCATCGCGCGGCAACCTGGCCTATGCCGTCATGGCCCTGTGCCAGGCCGGCAACCTGCTCTTCCTGGCGGCCGAGTCGGCCAGCGAGCTCACCCTGCCCGCCGGGCTGCCGCTGTGGGATCTGCAGGCGCGTGTCGCCTTCGACCTGCTGACCGGCGCTGCGCTCGTGCATGCCTTCAGCCGGTACCCGCACCGGCTGCCGGTCGCCCGCTGGGCCAGCGCGGTGGCGTGGGGTGCGGTCATCGCACTCTGTACGGCCAACGGCCTGGGCGTGCTGCCTCACGCCTGGTGGTGGGCACAGCTGGGCGGCGCGGCGCTGGGGGTTTCGGCCATCGGACTGCTCACCTGGTCTTACAGGCTCGAGCCGCATCCTTTTTCCGTCGTGCTGCGGCGTTTCGGCGTCGTCAACGTCGCCACGTGGATGCTGCTCACCCTGACGGTGGCATTGGCAGGCACGCAGTCGGGGCTGCAGCAGACCATCGTCTCGGTCGGGCCGATGATCTGGTACGTCTTCTTCTCGTCGATCCTGCTGCTGGTGCCTTTCCTGTCGCGCTCGCAGCAGCTCATGCGCGAGTTCTCGCTGCTCGCCGCCGTCAGCACTGTCGCCACCGCACTCGACCTGCTGTTCGTGGCCGTCTTCTCGTTCGGCCAGTTCACGTCACTCACGCTGTCGCTGTTCCTGTCGCTCGCCGCCTACTCGGGCGCGCGGCAATGGGTGCTCAGCCACCTGCTGGGCAGCAACATGCTCACGATGGAGCGCCTGTTCGAGCGGCTCTACCGCATGGCACGCGAGGTCGAGGCACATCCGCAGCGCACGCCGCACCTGCTGAGCCGGCTGCTGCGCGAACTGTTCGAGCCGCTGGAAGCGGCCATCGTGCAACGAGCCTGTTCGGGCTCGCGCATCGGAGGAGACGGCTCGACCCTGCTGGTGCCCATTCCGGACCTGATGGCCCCCCATCCGGCATCGCAGGGCGTGGTGGTGATCCGCTACGCGCACAGGGGCCGGCGCCTGTTCACGCCGGACGATGCACGGCTGACCGATCGCATCGTCGAGCAGCTGCGGCGCGCCGTGGCCTTCGACAAGGCGGTCGAGCAAGGTCGCAGTGAAGAACGCGCCCGCATCGCACAAGACCTCCACGACGACATCGGCGCGCGCCTGCTGACCCTCATGTACAAGGCGCCCACGCCCGAGATGGAAGACTATGTCCGGCACACGCTGCAGGACCTCAAGACGCTCACCCGCGGCCTGGCGGCGCACAGCCACCAGCTTTCGCATGCAGCGGCGGAGTGGAAGGCCGACCTGACGCAGCGGCTGTCGGCCGTCCATTGCGAGCTGGTGTGGAGCCTGAACTGCGACCAGGACGTGGACCTCGGCGTGGTGCAGTGGTCCGCGCTGACCCGGGTGCTGCGGGAACTGGTCACCAACGTGATCACGCATGCGCGGGCCACTCGGGTGGAGATCGCGCTGCAGCTCGAACGCGACCGGCTCGACCTGCTGGTGCGCGACAACGGCCTCGGGCGCGACCCGAAGAGCTGGGCGCAGGGGCTGGGCCTGGGCGGCGTGCGCAAGCGCGTGAAGCAGCTGGGTGGCACCGTCGAGTGGCGCGAGGTCAACGGCAGCGGCATCGAATGCCGGGTGCGCATTCCGGACGTATCGCAGCGGCGTTGATCCGCAGCGCCCATGAAAAAAGCCGAGCGTTCGCTCGGCTTCTTCTTGGGATCAGGTGGGGTGGCTGATGGGACTCGAACCCACGACGACCAGAATCACAATCTGGGACTCTACCAACTGAGCTACAGCCACCACAGAGTCGAGCATTATAGCCTAACGGCTGGCACCACTCGCTACATCTTCTGCAGTGCCGGCGGCCTTGGCGTTGCCCGTGACCTGGACCTTGTAGCGGTCCTTGAGGGCCGTGTAGTAGGCCTGCGCCTCGGCTGCGGCCCAGGCCTGCGCGTACTGGGCTTGCGAGCGTGCGGCATCGGCCACTGCGGGGTCGCGCGGCAGCACTTTGTTGATCCTGATCACGGCATAGCCTTGGTCGCCCAGGTCGGCACCGGCCCATGCCGGCGCGGGATCCGCGGGCGCCTTCAGCGCGGCCTCCACCACCGCACGCGGCATTTCAGCCGTGGGCTTGGCCCGCGACACCACCACCGCCGGCTGCAGCGTGGCTGCGGCCGCGTCCTTCTTCCAGGCTTCGAGCTGCGCTTCGCCTTCCTTGCGTGCCAGCGCGGCGGCCTGCTTCGCCACCACGGTGTCGCGCACCTTGGCCTTCACTTCCTCGAACGGGAGCTTGCGTGCCGGGCTGTGCTGCGTGACTCGCGCAGAGACCAGTTGGTTCGGACCGACTTCCACCGCTTCGGTGTTGCGCTTGTTGCGCAGGCTGTCGGTGCCGAACAGAGCGTCCAGCAGCTTCGAGTTGGCAAACGGGCCCTTGGTGTCGGGGCCAGGCGTGCGCGTCACGTTCTGCAGCGTGCGCACCTGCAGCTTCAGCTTGTCGGCCACCGGCTTCAGGCTGTCGGCCTGTTCGTAGACGGTGTTGGTGAACACCTCGGCGGCTTCTGTGTACTGCTGTTGGGCCTTTTGCTGCCTGAGCTCGTTCTCGATCTCTGCCTTCACCGCTTCGAACGGACGCTTCTCGCCGCCGCGCACGGCCGCGAGCTTGATGATGTGGAACCCGAAGTCGCTTTCGACCACGCCGCTGAGTTCGCCCGGCTTCAGTGAAAAGGCCGCGTCCTCGAACGGCTTGACCATCGCCCCGCGCCCGAAGAAGTCGAGGTCACCGCCCCTTGCCGCAGAGCCCGGATCCTGGGAGTTCTTCTTCGCCAGTTCCGCAAAACCGGCCGGGCTCTTCCGGGCCTCTGCGAGCAGTTCCTGCGCGCGTGCCTTGGCCTTCTCGCGATCGGCGGCCGGTGCAGACTTGTCGGCCTTGATCAGGATGTGGCTGGCGCGACGCTCCTCGGGCGTCGAATAGCGCTTCTCGTTGTCGGCGTAGAACTTGCGCACGTCGGCTTCAGCCACCGTGATGCCGGACTTGATGGCATCGAGGTCGAGCTGCACGTATTCGACAGACGCCTGCTCAGGCGCCTGGAACTGCGCCGCATGGGCTGCATCGTTGTAGTAGGCCTGCAAATCCGCATCGGTCGGGTTGACCTTGGCCGCGTAGGTCTTCGCATCGAACCGGGCAACCTGGATCTCGCGCTGCTGGAACAGCGAATCGAGCGCGAGATCCGCTGCGGTCGCCGGCCCCATGGCGCTGCCTTCGATGCCCAGCAGCACCTGGCGCGTGGACATGTTCTGGCGCAGCCGCTCAGCAAACTGCTCCGACGTCATGCCCTGCGCCGCGAGGAATTCCTTCTTGAGGCTGCCGTCGGGGTTGCGCAAGGCTGCGAACTCCGGTGTCGACGCGAACAGGCGCTGCAGGCGCTCATCCGTGGTGGCGAGGTTGAGCTTGTTGGCCGCGGTGAGGATCACGCGCTCCTGCACGAGTCCCTCGAGGGTTCGCTGCCGCATTTCCGGCGTATCGAAGAGCTTTGCATCGATGCCAGGCATCTGCGCGCGCGCGCGCTCGACCTGGCTGCGATGTGCCGCGTCCCACTCGGCCTGGGTCACTTCCTGACCCGCGACCTTGGCCACCGACTGCCTGCCTTCGTTGAAGCTGGAGTAGCCCTGAATGCCGAAGAAGACGAACGACGGGAAGATCAGCAGCACCAGCACGAACTGGAGCAGCCGGGTGTGTTTGCGAACGAAATCGAACATCGAATTAGCCCCGAAGGTAAAGCGCTGTTGTGCACAACGGCAAGTCGCTTGCGTCAGACGCGACAAAGGCGAACCATGGTTCGCCTTTGTCGGGAGGATCAGCTCTTGTCTTGAAGAGACTCTGCGGAAGCTTCGCTTCCTTCCTCGGGCGCTGCGCTCAAACGAGCGGCAATGATACTCGCCGGGAGGGGGCCGCCCTTGTGGTGCTGGCCTGGAAGCTTTGGTGGGTGCTGAGGGGTTCGAACCCCCGACCTACGCCTTGTAAGGGCGCCGCTCTACCAACTGAGCTAAGCACCCGCGAGATCGCTCTGGATCAGTTGACTGCGTCCTTGAGGGCCTTGCCCGGACGGAACTTCGGCACCTTGGCAGCCTTGATCTTGATGGTGGCGCCGGTGCGCGGATTGCGGCCGCTGCGAGCAGCGCGCTTGTTCACGGCAAACGTGCCGAAACCGACCAGCGACACGGTGTTGCCCTTCTTCAGAGTCGTCTTCACACCGCTGATCAAGGCCTCGAGCGCGCGCGTTGCAGCGGCTTTGGAGATGTCGGCCTGCTTGGCGATGTGTTCAATCAGCTCGGTCTTGTTCACGAAGGTACCCCCTCTCAAAGGTGTCTCAAAAAGTGTTCGGGATCGTGCGATTGGGAATTCGATCAGCAGTGGGAACTGCTCGAACGATTACAGCCGGGTGACACTGGAGTGTCAAGCGCGGGAAGCGGATTCTATGCGCAATTGCGCCCCATCATGCCCGCGCAACCCGCGTCAATGCTGGGTTGACAACACCGAGGCCGCGCCGTTGCGGCGCGGCCTGCTCTGGACTGGTGCGTCCGTTGAACGCGAGCCCGATGACGAGAGTGGAAGGCTCAGCTGAACGCCTGCGCGATCGCACGGCCGAGGTCCGCCGTGGTGGCCTTGCCGCCGAGATCGGGCGTGCGCGGCGCGTCGCTTTTCGGATCGAGCGCAGCTTCGATGGCCGCGACCACGGCATCGTGCGCATCGCGATGGCCGAGGAAGTCGAGCATCAGCGCGGCCGACCAGATCTGCGCAATCGGATTGGCGATGCCGCGACCCGCGATGTCGGGCGCCGAGCCATGCACCGGCTCGAACAGGGACGGGAAGTGCCGCTCGGGGTTGATGTTGGCCGAAGGCGCGATGCCGATGGTGCCGGCGCAGGCTGGCCCGAGGTCGCTCAGGATGTCGCCGAACAGATTGCTGGCCACCACCACGTCGAAGTGCTGCGGTCGCTGCACGAAATGCGCCGTGAGGATGTCGATGTGGAACTGGTCGACCGTCACCTCGGGATACTCCTTCGCCATCGCCGCAACACGCTCATCCCAGTACGGCATGGTGATCGAGATCCCGTTGGACTTGGTGGCCGAGGTGAGCTTCCTGCGCGGGCGCTGGCGCGCCAGCTCGAATGCGAACCGCAGCACGCGGTCCACGCCGGTGCGCGTCATCACGGTTTCCTGGATCACGACCTCGCGCTCGGTGCCTGCGAACATGCGGCCGCCGATGCTCGAGTACTCGCCTTCGGTGTTCTCGCGCACGATCAGCATGTCGATGTCGCCGGGCTTGCGGTCTGCCAGCGGCGAGCGGATGCCGGGCATCAGTTTCACCGGCCGCAGGTTCACGTACTGGTCGAACTCGCGCCGGAACTTCAGCAGCGAGCCCCACAGCGACACATGGTCCGGCACGGTCGCCGGCCAGCCGACGGCGCCGTAGAAGATCGCGTCGTGGCCGCCGATGCGGTCCTTCCAGTCAGCAGGCAGCATGTCGCCATGCTTCGCGTAGTAGTCGCAGCTGGCGAAGTCGAAGTGGTCGAGCTGAAGGCCGATGCCAAACCTGGCCGCAGCCGCCTCGAGCACGCGCAGGCCTTCCGGCATGACTTCCTTGCCGATGCCGTCTCCGGGAATCACGGCAATGCGATGGGTGTTGCTCACGGGGTTTCTCCTTCAAGAAAGACAAGCGCCTCGGCCAGCAGCCGATCGGGCAGTTCCTCGGCGATGTAGTGGCCGCACGGCAGCGCCTGGCCACTCACGCTCTCGGCCCTTTGACGCCACAGATCGAGCACGTCGAAACAGCGGCCCACTGCGCCGTGCTCGCCCCACAGCACACGCAGCGGCATGGCCAGGCGCCGGCCGGCGGCGATGTCCTCGTGGTCGTGCGCCAGGTCGATGCCGATCGACGCCCGGTAGTCCGCGCAGATGGAGCCGGCCGTTCCGGGGATGGCGATGCAGCGCTCGTATTCGGCCAGCGCCTCGGGCGCAAAGGCCTGCAGGCCCGCATGACGGCGCCCCATGACGTTGCGGACGTAGGCCACCGGGTCGGCTTCGATCAGCCGCTCAGGCAGCGGCGCCGGCTGCACGAGAAAGAACCAGTGCCAGTAGGCCAGCGCGAACTCCCGGCTGGTGCGCTCGTACATCGCGGCGGTGGGCGCGATGTCGAGCAGCAGCATGCGCGTGACCGCATCCGGATGGTCCGCGGCCAGCCGGTGGGCGACCCGCGCACCGCGGTCGTGCGCACAAACCGCGAAGCGCGCATGGCCGAGCAAGGACATGACCTGCAGCACGTCCTCCGCCATGGCGCGCTTCGAATAGGCCGACGAGTCCTCGCCGGCAGGCACGCGGGCCGAGTCGCCGTAGCCGCGCAGGTCCAGCGCCACCACGGTGAAGCGCCGCGCCAGCCGCGGTGCCACGCGGTGCCACATCACATGGCTCTGCGGGTGGCCGTGCAGCAGCAGCAGGGCCGGGCCGCGGCCGCCGACCCTGCCGTTCAGCCGAGTCCCGTTCACCGCAAACTGCTGGATGCGAAAACCTTCGAACATGCGGCGCATTCTGTGCCTGTGCCGATGCCGCATCAAGAAACAATCCGATAATCCATTCTTTCCAGGACGGCACAAGTCAAGAGGACGCGGCGATGATCGACCGATCAGACCTGATGATGGTCCTGCAGGTGATGGAACACGGCAGCCTGTCCGGCGCCGCGCGCGCACTGGACCTCGCGCCGCCGGTGGTGACCAAGCGCCTGGCTGCGCTGGAGGCGCGCATCGGCGTGCGGCTCTTCCACCGCACGACGAGGCGCGTTTCCCCGACCGCCGAAGGCCAGCAGTTCCTGCAGCACGCCAGGTTCCTCGCCGAAGGATTCAAGGCGCTTGAACAGACGCTCACAGAAGGCGCGCATGAACTGCAGGGGCCGCTGCGCCTGTGCAGCAGCTTCGGCTTCGGCCGCGCCTGGGTGGCCCCGCTGGTGGCGCAGTTCAGCGCCTTGCATCCGCGCCTCACGGTGCAGCTGCACCTGAGCGAACACCTCCCCGACCTGGCCGCAGCCGGGTTCGATGCGGCCGTCTGGCTGTGGACTCCGCGCGACACGAGCATGGTTTCGCGCCGGCTTGCCGCAAATCGGCGCGTCGTGGTCGCGGCGCCCGGCTATGTCGAGCGGCACGGCGCGCCGCAAACCCCGGCGGAACTGAGCCGCCACACCTGCCTCGTCGTGCGCGAGAACGACGACCGCCCTGCCCTGTGGCGTTTGCAGGCACTGGCCCGCCCTCAGCGTGACGTGCAGACGGTGCGCGTGGGCGGCCCGCTGTCGAGCAACAGCGGCGAAGTCGTTCGAGAGTGGGCCTTGCGCGGCCACGGGCTGATGCTGCGTTCGCTCTGGGACGTGCACCAGCATCTGGCCAGCGGCGCGCTGGTGCACCTGCTGCCGGAGTACGCCATGCTCGACGCCGACGTGCAGTTCCTGATGCCGCCGCGCGCCGCGGGCACCGACGTTCCGAAACGCCTGCGCGCGCTGCAGGACCACCTGAGCCGCGCGCTGGCCGATCCGCCGTGGCTCAGCGCGCCCGTGGCGGCGCCGCAGGGGCGCGCACGACGAGCGCCACGCCCACCGCGGTGAGCGCGAGGCCTGCCAGCGTGGGTACGGCCAGCGCCTCGTCGAACAGCAGCCAGGCCATCACCGCCGTGCAGGGCGGAACGAGGTAGAGCAGGCTGGTGACCTGCGTGGCGGCCCCTCGCTGGATCAGCAGGTAGAGCAACGAGCTGCCGCCGAGCGTCAGCGCCAGCACCGACCAGACCATGGCCCCGATGAAGTGCGGGTGCGGCGTGATGGGCTCCTGCTCCAGCAGCATGGCCAGGGGAGCCGTCAGCAGCAGCGCCGCAAGCAGCTGCACCGTGTTGGCCGTGCGCACGTCGCACGGCTCGACGAAGCGCTTCTGGTAGAGCGTGCCCACCGTGATGCCGACCAGCGCCAGCACGGCCAGCCCGAAATTCCAGCCGGTCACCTCGCCGACGCCGAGCTTGCGCCAGACCACCAGGGCGAGCCCCACGAAGCCCAGCAGCAGGCCGAGCCATTGCCTCGGGGTGACGCGGTGCTCGGTACTCATCGCCACACTCACCCAGATGGCGGTCAGCACCGGCTGCAGCCCGACGATCAGCGCGATGGTGCCGGCGCCCATGCCGGCCTTCACCGCGGCCCACACGCCGCCGAGATACACACCATGCATCAGCGCCCCGGTGACGGCCAGGTGCCCCCATTGCCGCGCGCCCTGCGGCCATGCCGCCCGCCCGATGACGATCCAGACCAGGAAGCACAGCGCCGACAGCGCATAGCGCAGCGCGAGGAACTTGAGCGGCGGCGCATAGGGCATGCCGTAGCGCGCCACGATGAAGCCCGTGCTCCAGATCAGCACGAAGACCCAGGGCATCGCCTGCACCACCAGCTGGCGCTGGCGTTCGTTGGCGGCAAAGGCCACGCTCAGCGCACCTTCGCGCGGATCTCGGGCAGCGCCTTCTGCAGGTAGTACACCATCGACCAGATGGTCAGCACCGCCGCGATGTAGATGAGCCAGGTGCCCCAGACCTTGGTGTCGATCAGGCCGAACAGCACGCCGTCGTACAGCAGGAACGGGATGGCCACCATCTGGACGGTGGTCTTGACCTTGCCCAGCATGTGCACCGCGACGCTGCGCGAGGCGCCGATCTGCGCCATCCATTCGCGCAAGGCCGAGATGGCGATCTCGCGGCCGATGATGACGAGCGCCACGAGCGCGTTCACCCGGTCCTGCTCGACCAGGATCAGCAAGGCCGCGCAGACCAGGAACTTGTCGGCCACCGGATCGAGGAAGGCGCCGAACGACGAGGTCTGGTTGAGCTTGCGCGCCAGGTAGCCGTCGGCCCAGTCGGTGAGCGCGAAGACGATGAACAGCACCGTCGCGATGATGTTGCGGGTGGGGCCGTCCAGCGGCAGGGAGAACACACCGACGATGAGCGGGATCGCGACGATGCGCGCCCAGGTCAGCAGCGTGGGCAGGGTGAAGAACATGCGGGCATTGTGCCGGACTTCATGCCCAAGCCCGGCGCTTGGTGCCAGATCTCACAGGCCTCACTGGTCGAGCGAGCGCAGCTTGAACTTGCGGTCGTCGTTGAACAGGAAGGTCTCGGTGTACTTCCAGGGCTTCGGCAGGCGCGACACGTCGCCGAACGGTGCCGCACGCTTGATGGCCTCGATGGCCAGCGGCACGGTGTCGCGCGCCTGGCGGGGATAGCGCATCACCTCCACGTGCCGCACGCTGCCGTCGGCGTTGAGTTCGATCTCGAGCACCGGGATGGCCAGCAGGACGTCGGGCGGTGTGCCGTCGAAGGTGCGGCCGGCGTTCGCGGCCGTGATGCGGCGCGCGGCGGCGAGGCGGTATTGGTCCCAGGTGCGGGCCGACGACGCCGGCGCCGGCGCCACCGGTGCGGCCACACCCGGCGAGGGTCGTGCGGGTGCGGGCGCCGGCGCACGTGCCGGCTCGCGGGTGCTGCAGGCCGCCAGCAGGGCCGCGGCCGAAACCATCAGCGCGGCAAGGCGCGTCTTGTCGTCAGTGGAGGACACGGTAGATCTCCTCGGCCAGTTCCTTTGATATGCCTTCGACGCTGGCCAGGTCGTCGACGCTTGCGGCCGCGACTCCTCGCAACCCTCCGAATCTCTGCAGCAGCCGCGCGCGCTTCTTCGGGCCGACGCCTGCGATGTCCTCGAGCCGGCTGCCGCCGGTGCGCACGCTGGCGCGTCGCGCCCGCATGCCGGTAATGGCAAAGCGATGCGCTTCGTCGCGGATCTGTGCGATCAGCATCAGGGCCGCCGAGTCCTTGCCGAGGTAGACCTTCTCGCGGCCGTCTGCGAACACCAGCTCCTCCAGGCCGACTTTGCGCCCCTCGCCTTTCTCGACGCCGGCGATGAGCGCGAGGTCCAGGCCGAGCTCGCCGAACACCTCCCGGGCCATGCTGACCTGCCCGCGCCCGCCGTCCACCAGGACGAGGTCGGGCAGCCTGGCTTCGCCCCGCGCGGCCGCCTCGGCCAGTTTGCCGTAGCGCCGTGTGAGCACCTGCCGCATCGCTGCATAGTCGTCGCCCGGCGTGATGCCATCGATGTTGTAGCGGCGATACTGCGAACTCTGCATGCGGTGATTCTCGAACACGACACACGATGCCTGGGTTGCTTCACCTGCGGTGTGACTGATGTCGAAACACTCGATGCGAATCGTGTCGAGGTTGTCGGGCGTGAGGTCGAGCGCATCGACGAGCGCGCGCGTGCGGGCCTGTTGCGAACCTTCTTCCGCCAGCAGCCGCGCCAGCGCCAGGTCGCACCCTTTCACGGCCATCTCGAGCCAGGCCCGGCGCTGCTCGCGCGGCTGGTGCACGGCAGCGATGCGCATGCCGGCCTGATTCGACAGCGCCTCGATCAGCGCCGGGTCTACGGCATGACTCGTCACCAGCAGCGGCGGCACCGCACCGTCGAGGTAGTGCTGCGCGATGAAGGCCTCGAGCACCTGCACTTCCACCGGCATCGCGCCTGCCGCGCCTTCGGCTTCCTCGGCGCTCAGCACGTCGCTCAATGCTGCGGCGTCTTCCACATGGGTCGGGAAGTACGGCCGGTCACCCAGATGCCGGCCGCCACGCACCATCGCAAGGTTCACGCAGGCGCGCCCGCCCTGCACCCGCACCGCCAGCACGTCGGCGTCCTTGTCGGAGCCGGTGTCCATGGCCTGCTGGTGGAGCACCTTCGACAAAGCCGACAGCTGGTTGCGGATCTCGGCGGCCTTTTCGAACTCCAGCTTGTCGGCATGCTCCATCATCCGCGCCTGCAGCGCGTCGATCACCTGCTGGGTCTCGCCTTCGAGAAAGCGCTCGGCGTCCCGCACGTCGCCGGCATAGGCGTCCGCATCCACATAGCCGACGCAGGGTGCCGAGCAGCGCTTGATCTGGTGCAGCAGGCACGGCCGGGTGCGGTTGTTGAAGACGGTGTCTTCGCAGGTCCGCAGGTGGAACACCTTCTGCAGCAGCAGGATCGATTCCTTGACCGCCCAGGCGCTCGGATACGGCCCGAAGTAGCGGTGCTTCCTGTCCACCGAACCGCGGTAGTAGGCGACGCGTGGGAACTCATGCGACACGAGCTTCAGGTAGGGGTAGCTCTTGTCGTCCCGGAACAGGATGTTGAACTTCGGGTTCTGCGTCTTGATGAGGTTGTTCTCGAGCAGCAGCGCCTCGGCCTCGGACCGCACGGCCGTGGTCTCCATGCGCACGATCTTGCTCACCATGTGGCCGATCCGCGTGCCGCCATGGTTCTTGTGGAAGTAGCTCGACACGCGCTTCTTCAGGTTGCGCGCCTTGCCCACGTAGAGCAGTTGCCCGTCGGCGTCGAAGTACCGGTACACGCCGGGCAGGCCCGGCAAGGCGGCGACTTCGCTCAGCAGTCGCTGCCATACGGCGTCTGCTTCGGAGCCTGGGCTGGCCGGCGGCGCTGTATCGCTGTCGGGGATTTCATTCATGGGGCGAATTCTGCCGTCGCAGCCGGCGGGATGCGCCTCGGATAATCGGCGCATGCGCTGGGATGTGTTCTGCCGCGTCATCGACAACCATGGAGACCTCGGCGTCTGCTGGCGGCTCGCGGCCGACCTGGCCGTGCGCGGCGAACAGGTGCGGCTGTGGGTGGACGATGCCAGCGCCCTGCGCTGGATGGCGCCGGGCGGCTGCGCCGGGGTGGAGGTGCTGCCGTGGCGCGAACCGTTGCCGGCCGAAGAACCCGGCGATGTCGTCATCGAGGCTTTCGGTTGCGACCCGCCGGTGCAGTTCGTCGCGCGCATGGCCGCCTCTACGCGCCCACCCGTCTGGGTCAACCTCGAATACCTGAGCGCCGAGGACTACGTGGAACGCAGCCACGGCCTGCCCTCGCCCCAGTTCAGCGGGCCTGGTCGCGGGCTGACGAAGTGGTTCTTCTACCCCGGCTTCACCGCACGGACCGGCGGGCTCCTGCGGGAGCCGGGGCTCGACGCGCGGCGGCGCAGTTTCGATCCCCAAGCCTGGCGCGTGCACGGCTGGCCGTCCACCGTGGACCGCCAGGCGCGCGTGATCAGCCTGTTCTGCTACGACAACCCTGGCCTGCCTGCCCTGCTGGATTCACTGCGCCGGGCCCCCACCAAGCTGTTCGTCACGCCCGGTCCGGCCGCGCGGCAGGTTGCCGCGTGGCTGGGGCATGAAGCGCGACCAGGGCAGCATTTCCAGTCCGGCGAAATGGGGCTGTGGTTCCTGCCGTGGCTCAGCCAGCCGCAGTACGACGAGTTGCTGTGGAGCTGCGACCTGAACTTCGTGCGCGGCGAAGACTCGCTGGTGCGCGCCCTCTGGGCCGCCCGGCCCTTCGTCTGGCAGCTGTATCCGCAGGCCGACTCGGCACACCTGGCCAAGCTGGCGGCCTTCCTGCGGCTGTATCTGGCGCAGGCCCCACCGGCAGTTCAGGCAACCGTCGGCGCGGCGTTCGACGGCTGGAATCGAGGCACAGCCTTGAAGTTGCCGGCCCTGGGCGCTACATCGGAGTGGGCGGCATTGGCGCGCCGGCAGCAGCAATCGCTGCTGGGTGCAACGGATCTCACAGCCGAACTGTGCCGCCTTGTGGCTGAAAAACGCTAAAATCAGCGGCTTTGCGCGTTCTAGATGAGAGAGAGCAAGAGCGCGCGCTTCGAGTAACTCCCTCTCGCAGCCTTCCCGAGCCGGGAAGCTCAAGGTGATCGCCATGAAAATTGCACAGGAAATCCGCGCCGGCAACGTCATCATGCACGGCAAGGACCCCATGGTCGTGCTGAAGACCGAATACAGCCGTGGTGGCCGCAACGCCGCCACCGTTCGCATGAAGCTCAAGAGCCTGCTGAGCAACTCGGGCACCGAAGTCGTCTTCAAGGCCGACGACAAGATGGACCAGATCGTCCTCGACAAGAAGGAGTGCTCCTACTCCTACTTCGCCGACCCGATGTACGTGTTCATGGACACCGAATACAACCAGTTCGAGGTGGAAGCCGAGAACATGGGCGACGCCATCAGCTACCTCGAAGACGGCATGGCGGTCGAAGTGGTGTTCTACGACGGCAAGGCCATCTCCGTCGAACTGCCGACCTCGGTGGTGCGCGAGATCACCTGGACCGAACCCGCCGTGAAGGGCGACACCTCCGGCAAGGTGCTCAAGCCCGCCAAGATCTCCACCGGTTTCGAGATCCAGGTGCCGATCTTCGTGGCGCAAGGCGACAAGGTCGAAATCGACACCCGCACGCACGAATACCGCAAGCGAGTCTGAGTTCTCCCGCGCAAGCCACTCGATCTCTCGATCAAGAACAAAGGGGCCTTTCGGCCCCTTTGTCGTTTCGGCTTGCGCCGCGTCCGGCGATCAGTTCGGTCCAGGTCAGTCGACCTTGAACGAGAACTCCTGCGTGGCGGTGATCTCCTCGTCGGGCGCGCCGGCCTGGCATTGGTATTCCATCATCGCGGCGCGCACGGCGTTGTGGAACACGCGCGGGCCGGACAGTATCCGCACGTCGACCACGCGCCCGCCCTTGATGCGGGCTTCCGCCCGGACGATGCCGCTGGTGCCGTCCTGCAGGGCCTTGCGCGGCATCTCCGGCTTGGTCTGCGTCGGGCAATGCACACCGATGTCGCCAGAGCGAGCTGCCGCAGGCGCCGGGGGAGCCGGCGGCGTGGGCGGCGCAATGGGCGGCGGCGGTGCAACCGGCGGCGTGATCACGGCCTCGATGGCCGGTGCAGCCACGGCGGGCGGCGTCACTTCGGGCGGCGGAATGAAGGGCGGCGGCGGCGGCGCCTCGACCTTCGGCGCCGGCGCCGGCGGAGGCTTGATCTCCTTGGGCGGGGGCGGCGGCGGAGGTGGCGGAGGCAGCTTCACCTCTTCCACGATCTTGGCATCCAGCGGCTTCTTGATCACTTCGACCGCCTTGCGGGCGAGCCCTGACACCAGCCCATACACGATGAGCACGTGCAGCAGGACCACCATCGCAAAGCCGACGAAGCGCCGGCCGGGAGGCTTCCTCTGTTCGTATGCGAAATCCATTCGGATTCAACTCCTTGCGAACGGCGACAGCCTTGTGGGCTGCCCCGTCATCGACGCCGCGCCCGCGAGCGATGCCGCAAGGCACTTGCCCGAGAGCTCGGCTGTCGTCGTCATTCGTTCACTCGACAAACTGCTCGCTGCCGATGATGCCGATCTTGGTGAGGCCGATGCGCTGCGACGAGGCCAGCACATTGGCCACCACCTCGTACTTGGCCTGCTTGTTCGGCCGCAGATGCACTTCGGGCTGCACCGCCTGTTCGGCCGCGACACGCATCTTGGCCTCCATGTCGGCACGGTCCACCACAGGCAAGCCGTTCCAGTACACGACGCTCTTCTCGTCGATGTCGATCTTGACGATCTCGGGCTTGGTGAGGTTCTGCGGCGGCACGCCCACCGGCATGTTCAGGTTCACCGAGTGCAGCTGGATC
>NZ_SWAR01000130.1 GCF_006386545.1 Methylibium rhizosphaerae
GGCGTGCCCGACACAAGCTCAGAGAAGACGGCTGGATGAGCGCGGTTGCCACGGACCTCGAACTTGGTGTGGCATTTGGGGCAGATGTCGTAGGTCACGCTCACGTTCATATGGCCTAACGTTTGACATGAGAGGCGGCGCAAGGGCGTAGCCCTTGTGACGTCCTCTCGATGGAAGGGTTAGGCGTCACAGCGGTGACTCCGTTTTCCCCGGAATCTGCAGCTCTTCTAACCCGATAGAGAAGCGCTCAGAAAGAGCCATTTCAAGCTCAGCAAGTGAATTGAAGTTCGACCAATCTTGCATGTGAATGAAGTGATCCCAATCATCTGGGGTCTCCTCCCATCCAGAGTTCAAGATGCACAACCTGAGTCGATAACCGGTGACAACATTCGTATTCGGAGTTGATCGAGAAAGCAGTGGTTCGATCGAGGATTCTGAGACTCTAAGCTCCGAGACGGTTTCATCGATGAGTGGGTGAACCTCTATGAACGCGCGTCGCCCTTGTGGACCTGCGCGTACTTCAGCTTCTACCACTCGACCGAGTTTCAGGCGTTCGAGAACTTGCAGACGGTTCATTTCTGACGCCTAACGTTTGACATGAGAGGCGCTGCCCGGCTTGCCGGGCAGCGTCCTCTCGATGGAAGGGTTAGGCATCAGACGTAAGCGAACCATTCTTCAACCTTCTTGAGGCTGCACTCGATGGCCTGGTCCATATCATCGAAGTGCCACTCAGGGGGCGCCTGATCTGTGGGTGTTACGAGAGATAAGAACGCAGAGCGGCATTTCTCTGAGGTTACGACGGCTACCGGGAACCTTGGCTCATTTGGCTCGGCTCCGGCGTCCTTGAACTGCGAAACATCTTGGAAGACCTTGAGTAGCGTGTTGCCCCATCGATAGGCAAGGCCGCGGAGATCAAGGATCAAACCGTCAGCATCCAAGGCATGAATTCCGTGGAGCGCCATACTGGCCATGTACGCGCCGTGCGCGTTTCCTAGCGAACCATCTGGATACTCGCCGCTGATTGAAACCACCAAGATCCTTCGGCGGCCTGCCTGCGCAGGCTCGACCAAAAAGAATTGGCACTCGATGCCGCGTGGATGCGGCGGGGTTGCCTTAATCAAGGAATAGCTTGGCATGGCCGCTGATGCCTAACGTTCGACATGAGCGGGCCGCAACGGCGCGCTCAGTGTGGCCAAAGCGCGCAACCGCACCTCGCCGTTGTGGGTCCGCTCGATGGCGGGGTTAGATGACGGCATACGACGCAACGTC
>NZ_SWAR01000131.1 GCF_006386545.1 Methylibium rhizosphaerae
GTGGCCTGATTACGACGGAAACGGACTGGCCTGATTACGCCGAAAACGCCAAGCCGTCCCGGCGGCCCCGACTGGCTCGATTACGCCGGAAACGAAGTGGCCTGATTACGGTGGAAGGTGACAATGCAGCCGCGTGGCCTTCAAGGGCGGCAGGACAGGTGTCGCAGCGGGCGCACGAAAGCGTGTGCCAGGTTGCACAGCCGAAGCGGACATGGACCCTACCGCGCGCGAAACACCCCCCGACGGGGGTTGTAACCAGGGTGGGGCAACGGCAGAGTGCCGGCCTCGGGAGGTGTCCGCTTTTGCCGGCACAATAATGCTGTATGAACATACAGTCAATGGGGCGTCGAACGAGAGCTGGTGCGGGCAGTCGCTGTATACAGTTGCCGGTATTAGGGCGACACGCTCCTGCATACGCAGCACGAGCTGCTGCATAAAACCAAGTTAGGTTGCTTGTTCAGCAACTCCCAGGTTTCTTCTTCACAACCACCAAGAACATGCTTGAGCCCACTGGCATCGCATGGGTAGGTCTCTATGCTCAGAGCCTACCGACGCTCGTCGACTTCTATGCAAACAGAGTAGGCTTTCGTGTGCTCGAGGAAACCGAGCACTGCTGCATCCTTGACGCAGGAGCCGGAGCGCTATTCGAAATCTGGGGCAAGGGGTGCGCGGTCACGCAAGGCAAGTCAACCAAAGAGCAATCAATGCTCGTCGGCTTCCTAGTAGCGCGGTTGGAGCCAGTTGTCGAAGCTCTGCGCACTCGGGGCGTCAATCCCGATACAGAGATTGACAGCTACCTCGGAACACGTTGGATCTACTACACCGACCCGGAGGGAAATCGGTTTGAGCTCAAAGACCGCCAAGGTTGAGATGCTGTCTCTTGCCAGCGAGCAACCTAACCTCTCCATCGAGCGGACAACTTCCGGCGCGCTTCGCGCGCCTACAGTTGCCGCTCATGTCGAACGTTAGAGCACAACCCCTTTGTACGCACATGCTCGCGCCCGCTTCTCGCAATAAGGTTTCGCGCTGGCTAGCCGGTGCGAGTGTGGTCGCCTTCCTAGTGAGTCTTGTGCTGCCGGCCTATCAAACCAACCGCTATGGTCACCTCCATAACCACTCGGGGTTGGAGGCATTCATCCTTGGTCCCATCGGGCTTTTTGCGGGCCATATTTCGTGGGCAGCAAACGCCGTCCTAGTGTTGTCGTTGGCAAAACGAACCAGTCCGCACTACGGGCTCTCGTTTGTTCTGGCGCTCCTTGCA
>NZ_SWAR01000132.1 GCF_006386545.1 Methylibium rhizosphaerae
TGGCGTGGTGCGCCGGCACCATGTGTACGACCAGACCTTCCAGCGCGCGTTCAAGCGAGCGATCGAACGGGCCGGCGTGCAGCGCCTGGCCACACCGCACACGTTGCGTCACTCGTTTGCCACCCACTTGCTGCAGGCCGGCTATGACATCCGCACGGTGCAGGACCTGCTGGGGCACGCCGATGTGGCCACCACGCTGATCTACACGCACGTGCTCAAGGTGGCCGGTGGTGCGGTGCGCAGCCCATTGGACGCGCTGGGCCCCGCTTCATGACCGCTCTCCGGCGACAGCTCAACAGACGTTCACGGACGTCAGCTTGTGGCCGGCTGCGTGAGTCGACAGCGCGACCAGGTAGCTGACCTTGATCCTCACCCCTTCGCCCGCGAGGGTCGGCTGTCGGGGCGTGGGCCCGAACTCACGGACCCGGCCACTTCCAGTCGTTCGTCAGCGTCAGGTTTGCGGCCTCAGAACTGATCAAACGGGCTGCGCACGCCGCGCCCGCCGCGGTTGAGCACATGCGTGTAGATCATGGTGGTCTTCACATCGCTGTGCCCGAGCAACTCCTGCACCGTACGGATGTCGTAGCCGGCCTGCAACATGTGCGTGGCAAACGAATGGCGCAGCACATGGGGCGAACAGGGCTTGATGATGCGTGCACGCTTGGCGGCACCGGCCACCGCTTTCTGAATCGAGGCCTCATGCAGATGGTGGCGCCTCTCGACACCCTGGCGCGGGTCCACGGAACGGGCGGCACTGGGAAATACCCACTGCCAGCCCCAAGTGCGCGGTGCATTCGGATACTTCACCGCCAGCGCATCGGGCAGCCAGACCGCGCCGAAGCCGGCATCCAGGTCACGCTCATGCAGCACCTTGGCGCGCGCCAGTTGCTCCTTCAGCGGCAACAGCAGGTTCTCGGGCAGCACCGTCACACGGTCCTTGGCTCCCTTGCCGCTGCGCACCACCAACTCGCGCCGCTCGAAGTCCACGTCCTTGACCCGCAGCCGCAAGCCCTCGAGCAAGCGTATGCCCGTGCCGTACAGCAGCGCGGCCACCAGCCAACTCGCTCCGTTCAACTCATGCAGCAACGCGCGCACCTCCGTGGGCGTCAGCACCACCGGCAGGCGATCCCGGTTCTTTGCCCCGACGATCTCGTCCAGCCAGGGCAACTGGACCCCGAGCACCTCCTTGTAGAGGAACAACAGTGCCGACTTGGCCTGGTTCTGTGTGGCGGCGGCCACACCGCGTTCAGTCGCCAAGTGG
>NZ_SWAR01000133.1 GCF_006386545.1 Methylibium rhizosphaerae
GGAGACGCTGATCAATTCGCCGAACCCGGCACGACACATGCATGCGTGAGTGCACCGAACCTCAGCCCTGAACGACCATGTCTCAACGCAGCTTTGCCAGCGCCGAGTACGCGATGAAGAAGAAGCGCACGCGGCGCGAGAAGTTCCTTGCCGACATGGAGCGCATCGTGCCGTGGGCGCGCCTGATCACAGTGATCGAGCCGCTGTACCCCAAGAGTGGGCGCGTGGGGCGTCAGCCCATCGGCGTGCCCAGGATGCTGCGCATGTACTGCCTTCAACAGTGGTACGGCCTGGCCGACGAGGCGCTGGAGGATGCGCTGTACGACAGCCAGGCGCTGCGCGACTTCGTGGGCATCGACCTGTCGCGCGAGTCGGTGCCCGACGCCACGACGCTGCTGAAGTTCCGCCGCCTGCTGCAGGACAACGATCTCACCCGGGCGTTGTTCGACGAGATCAACGCGCACCTGGCCGAGCAAGGTCTGCTGATGCGTGCGGGCACGATCGTGGATGCGACGATCATTGCCGCGCCCAGCTCGACCAAGAACGAGGACAAGGCGCGCGATCCCGAGATGCATCAGACCAAGAAGGGCAACCAGTGGCACTTCGGGATGAAGGCGCACATCGGCGTGGACGCCGAGTCGGGCCTGGTGCACGCGGTGATCGGCACGGCGGCCAACGTCAACGACGTGACGCAGGCCGGTGCGCTGCTGCATGGTGACGAACACGACGCCTTCGGCGATGCAGGTTACCGCGGCGTGGACAAGCGAGAAGAAGCGCGCGGCCCTCGATGGCACGTGGCCATGCAGCCGGGCAAGCGCCGGCAGTTGGACCCGGCGCGCAAGTGGGCGCGGTTGCTTGAGCAAGTCGAGCAGCTCAAGGCCAGCGTGCGCGCGAAGGTCGAGCATCCGTTCCATGTGATCAAGAACCTGTTCCGCCACAAGAAGGTCCGCTACAAGGGGCTGGCCAAGAACGAGGCGCAGCTGTTCAGCCTGTTCGGGCTGGCCAACATCGTCATCGCCAAGCGGCGGTTGTTGGCGCTCCACGCCCGAGGTGCGTCTTGAGCGCGCAAACGGCCTCGAAAGAGGCTTCAGACACCGCCGCGAGGCAGCGCACCGCGTGGTTGAACGCGTGTGCGATGTCATCGTGGCGTTGCATCGGTTCAACTCGGGCGGCGACGCTCATTGTTCAGCGCGTCCCTA
>NZ_SWAR01000134.1 GCF_006386545.1 Methylibium rhizosphaerae
GAAATGGCAAAAGGCAAGTTTGAGCGCACGAAGCCGCACGTGAACGTGGGCACGATCGGGCACGTGGACCATGGCAAGACGACGCTGACGGCGGCGATCACGACGGTGCTGTCGACGAAGTTCGGCGGCGAGGCGAAGGCGTACGACCAGATCGACGCGGCGCCGGAAGAAAAGGCGCGCGGCATCACGATCAACACGGCGCACGTGGAATACGAGACGGCCAACCGGCACTACGCGCACGTGGACTGCCCGGGTCACGCCGACTACGTGAAGAACATGATCACCGGTGCCGCCCAGATGGACGGCGCCATTCTGGTGTGCTCGGCCGCCGACGGCCCGATGCCGCAGACGCGCGAGCACATCCTGCTGGCGCGCCAGGTGGGCGTGCCCTACATCATCGTCTTCCTGAACAAGTGCGACATGGTCGACGACGCCGAGCTGCTGGAGCTCGTCGAGATGGAGGTGCGTGAACTGCTGAGCAAGTACGACTTCCCCGGCGACGACACCCCGATCATCAAGGGCTCGGCCAAGCTGGCGCTCGAAGGCGACAAGGGCGACCTGGGCGAGGCGGCGATCATGCGCCTGGCCGACGCGCTGGACACCTACATCCCGACGCCCGAGCGCGCCATCGACGGCGCGTTCCTGATGCCGGTGGAAGACGTGTTCTCGATCTCCGGCCGCGGCACGGTGGTGACCGGTCGCGTGGAGCGCGGCATCGTCAAGGTCGGCGAGGAAATCGAGATCGTGGGCATCCGCGCGACGCAGAAGACCACCTGCACGGGCGTGGAGATGTTCCGCAAGCTGCTCGACCAGGGCCAGGCCGGCGACAACGTGGGCATCCTGCTGCGCGGCACCAAGCGTGAAGAAGTCGAGCGCGGCCAGGTGCTGTGCAAGCCCGGCTCGATCAAGCCGCACACGCACTTCACGGCCGAGGTGTACGTGCTGAGCAAGGAAGAAGGCGGCCGTCACACGCCGTTCTTCAACAACTACCGCCCGCAGTTCTACTTCCGCACCACCGACGTCACCGGCGCCATCGAGCTGCCCAAGGACAAGGAGATGGTGATGCCCGGTGACAACGTGACCATCACGGTCAAGCTGATCGCCCCGATCGCCATGGAAGAAGGCCTGCGCTTCGCCATCCGCGAAGGCGGCCGCACCGTCGGCGCCGGCGTCGTCGCCAAGATCGTCGAGT
>NZ_SWAR01000135.1 GCF_006386545.1 Methylibium rhizosphaerae
AACCCCTTGTATCTTCCCAATCATCCGACGTGAGTTGGTTTTCGCGGACAGTGCGCCAAACCAGACACCCCTGAGAGCACGAGCTCGTGATGGAGCAATAGGTCAACGCACTGGCCCGTCTTGTTCAACCCTGTAGCCCGAACAGTTGTCCATGACGAACATGCATCCGCAAGGTGGGGTAAGGGACGAGGGTCAACGGCCCAACGCTGGCATCGACGTGGCCAAGGCGCACCTTGACGTGTGCGCGGGCGACCAGAAGCTGCAGGTGGGCAACGACCCGTCGGGATGGGACGAGCTGATCGCGAAGCTGCGAGCGCTGCAGGTGGACCTGGTCGTCGTGGAAGCGACGGGCGGCTACGAGCGCGGGGTGGTGTGTGCGCTGCAGCAGGCGCAGTTGTGTGTGGCGCGGGTCAATCCGCGGCAAGCGCGTGACTTTGCCAAGTCGATGGGCCAGCTGGCCAAGACCGATGAGGTCGATGCCCGATGCCTTCGAGACCTGGCCGACGTGCTGGCGCGGCACCAGGATCGCCACAAGTACATCACCGCTGCGGCACAGCCTCACCGGGAACAGCTGGTGGCGCTGATGGTGCGCCGGCGGCAACTGGTGGAGATGCGGGTGGCCGAGACCAACCGGCTCGAGGGTGCCAATGCACGAGCCGTGCGCAGCATCCGCAGCGTGCTCAAGACCCTGGACCGCCAGTTGCAGGACATCGACAGCGACATCGACCGACACATCGACGAGCACTTCAAGCCGCAGCGGCAACTGCTCGACAGTGTCAAAGGCGTGGGGCCGGTGACCACGCTGACGATGCTCAGCGCGTTGCCGGAGTTGGGGCAGCTGCGGCGCCGCCAGATCGCCAAGCTCGTCGGGGTGGCACCACTGGCGGACGACTCCGGCAAGCGCCGGGGCGTACGCAGGACGTGGGGTGGGCGCGCAGAGGTGCGAGCGGTGCTGTACATGGCCACGCTCACGGCCATGCGCTACAACCCGGCCATCAAGGCCTTCTACGAGCGGCTGGTAGCGGCAGGCAAGCCCAAGAAGGTCGCCATCGTGGCGTGCATGCGCAAGCTGCTGACCATCCTCAATGCGATCATGCGTGACAGTGCGACCTGGAACCCACTGGCCTCAATGAACGGAAAAGGAGCTTGACTTGAAAGACAGTTGCTCCATCGAGCGGAC
>NZ_SWAR01000136.1 GCF_006386545.1 Methylibium rhizosphaerae
CTAGTGTCCTGTCCCGCTGATAGCTGAGCAAAGTCGGTGCAGTTTTTCGAGAATCGAATCGGCAGTTGCAGTCCAGCGAAACGGCTCGCAGTTGCTGTTGTGGTGCGAGACGAAGTGATCGATGCGCTGCACGAGTTGCTTGACGCTGGTGAAGGAGCCGCGGCGAATGGCCTTGTCGGTGATCAGCGAGAAGAAGCGTTCGACCTGGTTGAGCCAGGAGCTGTAAGTCGGGATGAAGTGCATGTGCCAGCGTGGACGTGCCGCGAGCCACGCCTTGATCTTGGGATGGCTATGCGTCGCGTAGTTGTCGGCGATGCAGTGAATATCCAACTCAACCGGCACCGCCTTGTCGATCTCGCGCAGAAACGACAGAAATTCCTGATGACGGTGGCGCGGCTTGCAACTGGCCAGTACCGCGCCGTTGAGCACGTTCAGCGCGGCAAACAGCGTGGTGGTGCCATGGCGCTTGTAGTCGTGGGTGACACCCTCGACGTAGCCAAAGCCCATGGGCAGCATCGGCTGCCTGCGCTCAAGCGCTTGGCACTGACTCTTCTCGTCCACGCACAGGACCAGAGCGTTCTCTGGAGGGCTGAGGTACAGGCCGACCACGTCGCGCAGCTTCTCGACGAAGAACGGATCGTTGGACAGCTTGAAGCTCTCAGTGCGATGCGGCTGCAGGCCGAAGAGCTGAAAGTAGCGTTGCACGCTGGTCTTGGAGATGCCCGTCTCGGCGGCCACCGTGCGCACGCTCCAGTGCGTCGACCCGTTGGCAGGCTTGGTGTGCAGGGTCGTCTTGATCAGGTGGGCCACACGCTCGTCACCGATGCTGCGCGCTGGTCCCGGGCGCACATCGTCGTACAGGCCTGCGATGCGACGCTCGAGAAACCGTGCGCGCCACTTGCCCACCGTGGCGTTGGTCAGCTTCAAACGCTTGGCGATGGAGCTGTTGGGCTCACCGTCGGCGCTGCTCAGGACAATCCGCGCTCGCATGCTCAGCGAGACGGGCAACGAACGGCTGCGCGCAAACGAAGCAAGCTGCTCTCGTTCGTCGTCGGTCACAACCAGTTCGACCTTCGGCCTGCCTCTCGTCATCGCGGTATCTCCAGTTCCAAGATACCGCAATGGCACGCACTATTTATGCCAGTTATCCACGGGACAGGACACTAGC
>NZ_SWAR01000137.1 GCF_006386545.1 Methylibium rhizosphaerae
CTAGTGTCCTGTCGCAGAAATACGTTTCGCGATCCGCTCGATCTTTTGCAGGATTGAGTCGGCGGTGGCAACCCACTGGAAAGGCGTGGCGTCGGCGTTGTAGCGTTGCACGAACAGCTCGATTTGCTGCTTGAGTTCACGCACGCTGGTGAACGAGTTGCGTCGGATGGCGCGCTCGGTGATCAGCGCGAACCAACGCTCGACCTGATTGAGCCAAGAGCTGTAGGTCGGAGTGAAGTGCAGGTGGAATCGCGGGTTGCGTGCCAGCCATGCCTTGACCTTGCCGTGCTTGTGGGTCACGTAGTTGTCCACGATCAAATGCAGGTCCAGCTCAGGCGGCGTCTGCTTGTCGATCTGGCGCAGGAAGTCCAGGAACTCCTGGTGCCGATGTTGCGCTCGAACACGCGAGATGACCTGCCCGTTGGCCACATCGAGCGCGGCGAACAGCGTGGTCGTGCCGTGACGAACGTAGTCGTGGGTGACGCCTTCGACGTAGCCGAATCCCATCGGCAGCACAGGCTGCGTGCGCTCCAGCGCCTGAATCTGGCTCTTCTCATCGACGCACAGAACCAGCGCGTGATCGGGTGGATTGAGGTACAGGCCGGTGATGTCGCGCACCTTCTCGACGAAGGCTGGGTCGTTGGACAACTTGAAGCTGCGTGAGCGATGAGGGGCGATGCTGGCCGCGCGGAACAGCCGGTGTGCCATGTCCTTGCTGATGTTCGCCTCGGCGGCGAAGCTGCGCACGCTCCAATGCGTCTGCTTGGCCGGGCGTGTCTGCAGCGCTTGGTTCAGCAAGTCCGCGACTCGCTGATCGTCCAGCGTCCTCGGGCGGCCTGGTCGTGGCTCGCTACGCAATCCTGGCAACCCTTGCTCGGCATATCGTGCTCGCCACTTGCGAATCGTTGGCTGCGACACGCCGAGTTGCTCGCCGATGGTCCCCGGCAAGATCCCATCGGCCGTCATCAGCACGATGCGAGCACGCTGCGCAACCGCTTGCGGTGTGCGCCGCGAACGCGCCACCTTCTCCAATTCGGTGCGCTGCTCTTGGCTCAACTCGATCGTCGCGTCTTCACGCAGGTGCATCGTCGTTCTCCGGCCGTCAATGTACCGGAGGACATGCAAGATCAATGCAAGTTATTTCTGCGACAG
>NZ_SWAR01000138.1 GCF_006386545.1 Methylibium rhizosphaerae
CCTCCCCCATCGCAGCTGTCGCCAGCTCCAAGCCAGTCTCTTGCTGCTGGTGGCCTTCGTTGAAGGTCACGGCCTCTCTTCGCTTGACAGAGGGGGAAGCCCTTGTAGTTTGACATGAGAGGCGGCTTCGGGCTGGCGAAGCCAGCTCGAAAACGTCCGCTCGATGGATGGGTTAGGTTGCGCCTCGGCAGAGTGCGAAGGATTTGCAAGACCGGCTTGACTCATTTCGTCTTTCCCTTCCACAGAAAGGCAAAGCGCTTCTTGAACGCCAGCGCCACCGCAGTAGGCGAGTTCTCCGGCAGCTTGTTCTCTGCCACAGCAGCGCGGATGTCTGCAGGAGAGGCAAGCGCATGCTTGATTCCAACAGACGATAGCTTCGCAACGATGTGTTCGTCGTTATCTGCGTCGTTGAGCCAACCGACGACTATGTGAACTCCATCTTCTGGTTCACCCACTGTTCGCTCTGCATACCCAACCAGCGCCTCCGCCCCTGCCGCAGTATTTGGGAACGAGGCCTCGACGAAGCCACTATTCGTTTCTACAGCGACGGACAGCTGGGAGGACAGCACTAGGATTCCGATGAGCTTCAGCATTGCAAGCGCGACCTAACGTTTGACATGAGCGGCGGCTTCCGGCTTGCCGGAAGACGTCCGCTCGATGGAGGGGTTAGGCACCAGACCCGCGCTTCGCCTAAGCTGCTGGACTGCCACCGGCGGAGGACCAACGCGTAATGTCTTAAAAGACAGGTGGCTCATTTGTGTTCGAAAGTCGAGTAGGGTGAGCTGGCTTAATGAGCTTGCCGTTGAAGCGGACATACCAGTCCGGATCGGCAACGCGGCACGGATGAATATGCAACCCGTCGGCGACCCGATCAATCGTAAGGGGAAGAAGGTCTGGATCCGGCCGCGCGAGAAGCTCTATGGATTGCCCAGAGCATCTCCAGATAGAGGTGCATCTCTTCGGATGTGTCGTTACGAAACGCGCCTACGACGAGATACTCGGTTGGATGCATGGTGCCTAAGGATGCGCTGATCAATGAGCGCCGTCGCTCGAGTTGAACCGATGCAACGCCACGATGACATTGCGTACGCCGTGAACCACGCGGTGCGTGGCCTCACAGCGATGTCTGAATCCTCTT
>NZ_SWAR01000139.1 GCF_006386545.1 Methylibium rhizosphaerae
CGATGCGCTGGGCTACGTGACGGAACTCACATACGACGGCGCATCCCGCGTGGTGGCGCAGCGCCGGTACGCCAAAGCGATCGACACCACGGCGCTGGGCACCCAGCCGTCGTCGTCCGCCATTGCACCGGAGCCCAGCGATGCCGATCGCGTCACACGCAAGTTCTACGACGCGGACGGCCTGCTGCGGGCGGAGCTGGATGCGGAGAACTATTACACCGAGTACGCCTACGACGCCGCTGGCCGTCTGATCGCCCAGACACGCTTTTCCACGCCCATGGTGGGAACGCTTGTCAATGCGTACACCCCTCCCAGTGTGGTCACCTTCGGAATGATTCCGCCGGCGACTGCCTACGTCGTTCGCCAGATCGACCTGCGCGACAGCAGCCTGTTCCATCCTGCGGCGCTGGCTTCGCAGTTCGAGGCGCTCAAGGCCGTCAATGAAGCGGGAGCCTTCCGTGATCTTGTCGCGCTGATTCGCTCGGCCGGGCCTGCGCTGAAGCTGGGTGGTTTCGATGCCATGGCGCTCCTGCGTGCCTGGACGCGGAACCTCCCGGCTGACGCGCCGATCCGCGCCACGCTCACGTCGCTGGGTGTGATGCTGTCCGGCACCGGCGGTGCCTCGTCCGACATCTTCGTGGGCGACAGCAGCAACAACTCGTTCGGTGGCGGTGAGGGCGTCGACCTGATCGACGGGGGTGCGGGAAACGACTCGCTCAGTGGAGACAACGGCAACGACACGCTCGACGGCGGCCTGGGCAACGACAGCCTCAGCGGGGGCAGCGGTGCCGACACCTACTTGTTCGGCCTGGGGTCCGGACAGGACACCATCAGCAACTCCGACGGCGATGCGCTGGGCACCAATGCCGACACCATCGTGCTCGGTGCGGGCATCACGCCGGCCAACATCACGCTCACACGCTCCGCCGACACCCTGGTCATCAGCCTCAACGGCACCGATGACCGCCTGAGCGTCTCGAACTACTTCCAGTACGACGGGACCTCGGCGAACGCAGTCGAGGCCATCCGCTTTGCGGACGGCACCAGCTGGAGCATCGCAGACGTCAAGGCCCGTGCGATCGCCTCCACCACAGGCGATGACGGTCTCACCGGTTACGCGACCAATGACGCGCTCAGC
>NZ_SWAR01000015.1 GCF_006386545.1 Methylibium rhizosphaerae
CTGTTCATCATGAACAACGCCATCGGCCTCATCACGCCGCCGGTGGGCACCGTGCTCAACGTGGTGGCCGGCGTGGGCCGCATGAAGATGGACGCCGTCACCCGCGGCGTCCTGCCCTTCATGACCGCTCAGTTCGCCGTCATGTTCCTGCTCGTGTTCTTCCCTTCGCTCGTGCTCGTGCCGCTCAAGTGGCTCACCGGGGGCTGAGCCCATGCCAGAACAGGAGATCTCCATGAGCCCGACTTCCTTGAATCGCGAGGGTCTCGGCGAAACGCCCAACCCGCTCGGCCTGGCCGGCATCGAATACGTGGAATACGTGACGGCCAAGCCGCAGGCGCTGGGGCACACCCTCGAGCGCATGGGCTTCCGGCCCGTGGCCCGGCACCGCTCCCGCGAGGTGCTGCTGTACCGGCAGGGCGGAATGAACATCGTCGTGAATGCGCATCACGGCGTGCTGCGCGGCTCCAGGGAACCGACGGAAACGCCGCGCATCTCGGCGCTGGCCTTGCGTGTGCAGGACGCCCGGGCGGCCTATGAGCGGGTGCTGTCGCTGGGGGCGTGGGACGTGCCGATGCATGCGCAGGTGATGGAGCTCAACATCCCGGGCATCCACGGCCCCTCGGGCGCCCACATCTACTTCGTGGACCGCTGGCGCGACTTCTCCATCTATGACGTGGACTTCGTGCCGATCCCGACGGTGGAACAGCATCCGCCGGCGCTGGCCGGGCTGCGCTGGTTCGGTGTCGTGCAGTACGTGGGTCGCGAACGCACCGACGACTGGGTGAGGTTCTATGGAGACCTGCTCGGCCTCACGCTGCTGCCGGCCGGCCAGCGCTTCGGCATCATGCCCAAGGGCGCGCTGATGAAGAGCCCGTGCGGGCTCTTCTACCTGCAGCTCGTCGAGCCGCACCCGGCGACCCTGGCCTACGACGAGCAGGAGGAATTCGAGCGCATCGGCCTGGGCGCTGCCGACGTGCCGGCCGCCGTGGCTGCGCTGCGCGCGAACGGCGTGGAGTTCGAGGAGTCGCCGAACCTGAAGGTGACGGAGCGTGGCGCCCTGACGCGCCACGTGCTGCAGTCGGTCACATTCGAGCTGGTGCACGACGAGCGGGGGAGCACGCCGTGATGATCGACGAATTCGGCATGGACACGATCTCGCTGGCCGGGCCGCTGGAGGCCAAGCTCCAGGCCATGCGTTCGGCCGGCTTCTCCCAGGTGATGCTCAACGCCCGCGACCTCGTGGGCCACCCCGAAGGCTGGGAGGCGGCCGCGCGTCTGGTGCGCGAGAGCGGCCTGCGGGTCACCGGGTTCCAGGTCCTGCGCGACTTCGAGGGCCTGTCCGGCCGGCTGCACGCCTACAAGGTCGAGATCGCCAAGCACATGATCGAGATGTGCGCCGCGCTCGGCTGCAAGGTGCTGCTCGCCTGTTCGTCCACGTCGTCCCATGCCAGTGCCGATGCGCAGCAGCTCGCAGGCGACCTGCGCAAGCTGGCCATGCTCGCCTTGCCGCACGGCGTGAAGATCGCCTACGAGGCCTTGTCATGGGGCCGGAACATCAACCGGTTCATGCAGGCCTGGGAACTGGTGTGCGAAGCGGATTTTCCGAACCTGGGCATCGGGCTCGACTCGTTCCACCTGCTCGCCGCCAAGGACCCGCTGGAGGACATAGAGCTCCTGAGTTCGTGGCGCATCCACCTCGTGCAGCTGTCGGACTTCATGTGGCGGGAAGCTCCCACCTTCGAGGAACGGATCGCCACAGCGAGGCACTTCCGCGTGTTTCCGGGCGAGGGCGTGCACACCGAGCAACTGGCCGAGCTGGTGACGCGGCTGGACGAGATCGGCTACAGCGGCGACTACAGCTTCGAGGTGTTCAACGACGACTACCAGCAGATCCCGCTGGCGGCCGTGTGCGAGCGGGCCAGGCGCAGCGCGCTGTGGCTGTCGGAGGACGTGCTGCGCCGTTCCACGCCGCTGGCGACGGACGTCACGCGGCGGCCGGCCGCCAGGGGCTGAACGCGGGCGGCGGCGCCGCCGCCGCCGGTGACGTGACCTCCTGCACGTCTCGAAACACGGCGCCATCGTCTCGTCGGGGTTCCGTCATGACCCTCGTGCCTCCTGCCCCCTACATTGCCCCGCGGCCCGGCATCTGCGGGTGCCGCGCGGGAATCATCGGAGGGCTTGATGCCACGGCAACCAGCCCTGTCACAGGTTGCAGGTGCCGTGCGAGCGAACCCTCCCTACACTGCGCCGGAAGCCGGCAGTTGACCGGTTCCAGGGACGGAATTGTGAGAGACAGCATTCTGCAAATCGGCGCTCCGGCGCCGTCGTTTTCACCGGTGTACTTCGAGCCGGCGCGCACGCCGCTGCGGCTCGAGGACTTTCCCGTCGAGTTGCGGCCGCTCGCCCAGCGCAAGTGCCTGGCCGGCGTGGGCAGCGCAGACGCACCGCTCGTGATGGGCTGGCGGGTGAGCGCCGCCGGGCACGCCGGTGTCGACTTGGCCGCCAGGCGCTGGCTGCTGGAGCAGGGCTTCGAGCAGGTCGGCAGCCAGTGGTTTCTGAGCGACCGCTCCGCCAGGTGACTGCGCGAAGGGCGCTTGCTCACAGCGAGCGCGCATACCGGCTCGGCGCCTGCCCCACGTGCCGGCTGAACGCGGTGCTGAAGGTGCTGGCAGAGCCGTAGCCGACCCTTTCGGCGACCTGGCCGATCGCCAGGCCTTCCCGCCGCAAGAGCCTCTTGGCCAGGGCCATGCGCCATGAAAGCAGGTACTCCATCGGCGGCATGCCGACGGCGCGGGTGAAGCGATCGAAGAAGGCCGATCTCGACAACGCGCTCTTGCGCGCCAGCTGCTCCACCGTCCAGGCGCGTGCCGGGTCGCCGTGCATGAGACGGAACGCGGCGGCCAGGCGCTTGTCCGCCATCGCCCGCAGCAGGCCGGCGGGCGCCTGCTCGCCGGGAGCGGTGCGCAGCGCCTCGATCAGCAGGATCTCGACCAGCCGGGTGAGCACCAGCTCCCGGCCCGGCCGCCGCTCGAGGGACTCCTCCCGCACGAGGCGCACCAGCTGGGGCAGCCGCTCGGAGCCGCGGACGTGCAGCACCGCCGGAAGCAGCGCCACCAGCATTGCCGCGTCAGGCGAGCCGAACTGGAAGTAGCCTCCCAGCATCCGCACGTCGGGCCGGACGCCGCGCGTGCCATGCCGGATCTCGGTGCCGCTCACGTCGGCGGCCGCGGCCCGGGCGTCCACGAGCGCAGGCGTGCCGGGCTCCAGGCTCGTCATCGTGAACCCGGGCGTGGCGGGCAGCAGGATGAAGTCACCCTCGGTGAGCGTCAGCGTGCCCTGGCCGTCGATCGAGAGCCGGCAGCTGCCTTGCAGCAGCGCGCAGAAGCTCGGCAGCCCGAACCGGGTGTAGCGCACGCCCCAGCGCCCGGCGCCGCTGATCACCTTCGAGAACACCGCGCTCGGCTGCAGCAACGAAATCACCTCGGCGAGCGGATCGACGGCCATGCCTGGACTCCTGCAAATGTGCAAAGGACTCTGGATTGTGGATCGTCCGGCGGCGCCGGCCTATCGTGGGTGCCTTCCATCACCCAACGAAAGGCAAACCCATGAAGACCGTTCTCGTCACCGGCTGCTCGTCCGGATACGGCCTCGCAACCGCCCGTCATTTCCATGCGCAGGGATGGCAGGTGATCGCGACCATGCGCAGTCCGCGCCCGGATCTCTTCGAGGGATCGGAGCGTCTGCGTGTCCTGGCGCTGGACGTGACGCAGCCGGCCAGCATCGCGGCCGCGCTCCGGGCCGCCGGGCCCATCGACGTGCTGGTGAACAACGCCGGCATCGGCCTGTTCGGCGCCTTCGAGGCGACGCCGATGGCCACCACCCGAGAGGTCTTCGAGACGAACACCTTCGGCGTGATGGCGATGACGCAGGCGGTGATTCCGCAGTTCCGCGAGCGCCGGCAGGGTGTCATCGTGAACGTGACGTCGAGCGCGACGCTCGCGCCCATGCCGCTGGTCGCGGTCTACACCGCCAGCAAGACGGCGATCGAAGGCTTCACGGCCTCGCTCGCGTTCGAGCTGGAGGCCTTCGGCGTGGCGGTGAAGCTCGTCGAACCCGGCTACGCACCGACCACCCGCTTCGCCGAGAACGGCAGCGAGCGCATGCGCGATCTCGTGCCGCCGGCCTACGCGCCCTTTGCTCAATCGGTGTTCGGCATGCTGACCCGGGTGGCGGAAGTGACGAAGGAAATCGACGTTGCGCATGCGGTCTGGCGCGCGGCCCACGATACGGCAGGGCAGCTGCGCTTTCCGGCGGGGGCCGACGCCATGGCGCTGGCGCGGCACGCGGCTTCATGAAGTGGCGGGTGACGACCCGGCCGGTGCCTCGGGCGGGTGCCCCTGCCGGGCCGACACGCCTTCGACGAAGCGGCCGAACGCGTCGAGCAGCGGTGCTGCGTCGAAGGCGGGGCCTTCCAGCATCGCCAGCGCATGCACCGTGGCTTCCAGCGTCGAAACCTGATCGGCGCGTCGCGCCGCGCGGATCGCGCGGTAGCGGGTCGGCGCCGGTGCGTCCAGCGACAGCCTCGGCAGCGCGGCCAGGGCAGGGTGCTCGAGCAGCATCCGCAGGCTCTTGCGCCATGTGGCGTCGAGCACCACGAGCCGCAGCGGCATGCCCGCCGTCGTGTCCGCCGCCGGCGGTGCCGGCGCGGCAGGCACGTCCGGGTAGAGCAATAGCGTCTGGCGCCCGGGGCGATGCAGCAGCCCCTGCAGCATGTCAGGCGCGAAGCGGTCGCCGACCACCAGCTCGCAGGACGCCAGGGACAGCCGCAGCAAGGTCACGCTGTTCTTCACGTGGCGCTGTTCCTGCGGGTGCTGCAGCACCAGCACCTCGGTGCGGTGGGCCGTCGGCCGGGCCAGCGGGCACAGGCAGGCGGCCTGCGGGCGCAGGCAGCGAGCGCAGACCTGGCGGGGGCGGACGGGCGGACTGTTCACGCCGCCATGGCCCGGCGCGCCTGGTCCGCGATCGGCCGCACGACACACCCGCTCGCATGGTCGTTGATCAGACCCATGGCCTGCATGAAGGCATAGACGGTGGTGGGTCCGACGAACTTCCAGCCGAGCTTCTTCAGGTCCTTCGACAACGCTTCCGCGGCCGGGGAGGTCGACGCGGTCTGCGGCTCGGCGAGCTGGTCGGGCGCGGGCTCGTAGCGCCACAGGAACGAAGCGAGCGACCCCTCGCGCTGCACCAGCGCTTCGGCCATGCGCGCGTTGTGGATCACGGCCTCGATCTTCCCGCGATGGCGCACGATGCCGGGGTTGTCGAGCAGGCGCTGGACGTCACGCTCGCCGAAGCGGGCCATGCGGTGGTATTCGAAGTTCTCGAACGCGGCCCGGAAGTTCTCGCGCTTGGCGAGGATGGTTCGCCAGCTCAGGCCGGACTGGAAGCTCTCGAGGCACAACTTCTCGAACAGGCGGCGGTCGTCGGTGACCGGAAAGCCCCATTCGGTGTCGTGATAGTGCAGGAACTCCGGCGCCGCGGCGCACCACCTGCAGCGCGGCCGGCCGTCGGGCCCGGTGATCGTGGCGCCCATCTCAGGTCCCTGCCATCAGGAAGCCGAGGCGCGCATCGGCCTTGCCTGGCGTGACCTGCGTGATCTCGGCCGCCACCACGTCCTCCGCGACGAACGGGTCGAGTGCGACCCGTGCCTGCAGCGCGTCGCGGGTGGTGTTGTGCGCGAGCACCATGCCGCCGTGCTGGTCGGCGAGGCTGCCGGTCAGGAGGAACACGCCGTCATCGAAACCCTCCTGGATCCAGCGCTGGTGCCCTGCCATGTGCTGAGCCGCCTGCGCCTTGTTTCGAGAGAACCTGAGAAACACACAGAACATGAACCTCCCTCGGTTGCGTCAACGTGATCGCCCGGCCGAAGGCGGCCGCACCGGCTTGCATGCTTCGACCCACTGCAGCATCTGCTCCACCTCGTGCTGCAGGAAGTTCCTGTCGCGCAGCGATTGCGCAACGACAGCCACTCCCTGGGTGCGCGAGAGCAGGTGCAAGGCCAGCTTGTCTGCATCTTTCTTGCACCCCATCTGCTCGAACTGGCCGCGCAGCCACGTCTGGAAGAGCTTCATGATCGCGTTGGCATCGGCCTGCTGCGCATGACCGAGCTTGGTGAGCTCGGTGCAGAGGGTGCCCACCGGGCAGCCGTGCCGCATGATCTTCGCCTGGTTGCGCAACAGGATCGACACGAAGAGCCCGATGCGCTCCTCGGGGCTCGCTCCGTCGCGCTCCCACTGTTTCAGCATCGAGCGGGTTCGCTCCAGGCGTGCGTCGATCACCGCGGCGAGGATCTCGTCCTTGCTCTTGAAGTGGTGGTAGAAGTTTCCGCGGGAGATCTGCACCGCGTCGGCGATGTGCGCGAACGACGTGTGTTCGAAGCCCCGTTCGTAGAACAGGGTGTCCGCCGCATCGACGATGTTCTGGCGTGTGGCCATCAATGACTGAGACGTCTGGATTAGGACGACTGACCTAGATTTCGCGCAAGGTTAGGTCAAGTGTCCTAGCGCTGTCAATGACTGGCTTCCTTCCAGGCGAGTTCAACCTTCGGCGTTCACCCGCAAGGCGATGCTGCGGGTGCCATAGGGCCGCAACAGCGAATGCATCGCGAACGCCGCACCGCCCACTGCGGTGGCCAGCTCGCCGTGGCGGGCCACGCGCACCAGCGGCATCGGCATGCCGGCCTGCTCGGCGAAGCCGGACAGGCGTTCGATGGCCGCATCCATGAAATGCGCGCCGCCCAGGGCCACCGTCTCGCCGCCCAGCACGATCGCCTGCGGGTTGAAGATGGTCCAGGCGTTCTGCAGCAGCACGCCCAGCGCGTCACCCGCATGGCGGAACGCCAGGCGCGCCTTCTTCATGCGCGGGTTGGCCAGGTCGGCACGCAGGGCGTCCCGGTCGATCCGCTCCTGCCGGCCCATGTGCCCCGCTTCATGGGCAATGGACTTGAGCCCCACATAGGCTTCGGCACAGCCGCGACGCCCGCACGAACACGGCCGGCCGTCGATCTGCAGGGTGGTGTGGCCCAGCTCACCGGCGGAGCCGGTGGCGCCGGTGAACAGCGCCTCGTTGAGCACGATGCCGGCGCCCACGCCGATGCCGCAGCTGATGTAGATGAGCGGGTCGTCGGCCGGGCGCCTGCCGAACTCGATCTCGCCGATGGCCGCCAGGTCGGCTTCGTTGTGGCAGTACACCGGCACGTCACCGAGCCGGGCGTGCTCGAGCTCGCGCGCCAGCCGCCGGCCCACCTCCACCTCGCGCCAGCCGATGTTGGGAGCGAACTGCAGCACGCCGCTGACCGTGTCCACCGCGCCGGGCAGGCCCACGCCGACGCCAAGCAGGCGCGAGCCGGACTGGGTCACCTTCGCGGCCTGCGCGGTCACCATCTCCACCAGCTGGTGGCAGGCGCCGTCAGGCGCGCGGTCGATCAACGGCGCCTGGTTCACCTCCTGCAGGTCGCCGTGGACGCTGGTGCTCACCACGCTGATGCTGTCCGGACCCAGCTCCGCGCCGATCAGCGTCAGGCCGTGCCCCAGCAGCCGCAGCGGCGTGGGCCGCCGCCCCAGCGCCCCGGTGACCTGCGCGTCGTCCTCCGCCAGCCAGCCTTCGTCGATCAGCTCCTTGGTCAGCAGGCTCACCGTGGACTTGGTGAGGCCGCTGCGCGCCACCAGGTCGGCACGCGAGATGCCGGGGTGCTCCCGCAGCAGGCGCAGCAGCGCGGTGCGGTTGATGTTCTTCACGAAGCGCTGGTCGCCTGTGATCGGGGTGCTGGGCATAGGGGCGCTGTTCTCCTGTGAGCCGATTCTTGCGCATGCCTGGTGCGCACCCGTGGCGAGCGCCACCCAAAAAGAAGCCGCCCGTGGGCGGCCGAAGATGTCACGGCGACAGGATGACGGACGTCGTGACCTTGGTTCGAGCGGCGATGCCGCGCACGGCCACCCATGGCGCCGAAGGTACGAAGAGCCGGCGCTTCCGCCCATAGGGGAAAACATTAGTTCGAATGTCGATCGAACTAGCTACGCTTCCCTTCCGCCAGCCCGAAGGGGAGCTTCTCGGCTGTGCAGGCAAACAACACAGGAGACAACCGATGAGAGCAACGATCACCCTCGCGCTGGCGGGCATGCTGGCTGTAGGCAGTGCGTGGAGCCAGACAGTGGTCGGCGTGAGCTGGTCCAACTTCCAGGAGGAGCGCTGGAAGACCGACGAGGCGGCCATCAAGGAGCAGCTGGCCAAGCTCGGCGCCACCTATGTGAGCGCCGATGCCGGCGGCTCGCCTGAGAAGCAGCTCGCCGACGTGGACGGCCTCATCGCCAAGGGCGCCAAGGCACTCATCGTGCTGGCGATGGACAAGGACGCCATCGTGCCCGCGCTGGCCAAGGCCCGGCAGCGCAACATTCCGGTCGTCGCCTACGACCGCCTGATCGAGCAGCCCGGCGTCTTCTACATCACCTTCGACAACAAGGAAGTCGGCCGCCTGCAGGCGCGCGCGGTGCTGCAGGCCAAGCCCAAGGGCAGCTACGTGATGATCAAGGGTTCGCCCACCGACCCGAATGCCGACTTCCTCCGCGCCGGCCAGCAGGAGGTGCTCGACGCGGCCTTGAAGAAGGGCGACATCCGGATCGTCGGCGAGGAATACACCGAAGGCTGGAAGCCGGAGGTGGCGCAGAAGAACATGGAGCAGATCCTCACCCGCAACGGCAACAAGGTCGACGCGGTGGTGGCCTCCAACGACGGCACCGCCGGCGGCGTGGTGGCGGCGCTGTCGGCGCGCGGGCTGTCGGGCGTGCCGGTTTCCGGCCAGGACGGTGACCAGGCCGCGCTCAACCGCGTGGCCCTGGGCACCCAGACGGTTTCGGTGTGGAAGGACGCACGCGTGCTCGGTCGCGAGGCCGCGGAAGCCGCGGTGCTCATCGCCGCCGGCAAGCCGGTGCCCGGCACGGTGACCTGGGCCGAAGGCGAGCGCAAGGTGGCCATGACGTCCAAGTTCCTGAAGCCGGTGGCCATCACGCGCGACAACCTCGACGTGGTCCTCAACGCGAAATGGATCTCGAAGGACGCGCTGTGCCGCGGCGTGAACGCCGCCAAGGCGCCGGCAGCCTGCAAGTGAAGTCGCAGAGCCTCGAGGCCGGCTTGCCGCCGGCCGACACCTTCTCGTCGCTGCAGGTGTCGGCGCTCGACGTCCGGCTGGGCGTCATGGCCGCCGTGCTGGTGGTCATGGCGCTGCTGTTCCATGCGCTCACCGGCACCTTCCTGACGCCGGAGAACCTCTACAACATCGCGCAGCAGACGGCGGTGGTGGGCATCGTGGCCACCGCCATGGTGCTGGTCGTGGTGGCCCGTCACATCGACCTGTCGGTCGGCTCGGTGATGGGTTTCGTCGGCGTGCTCATCGCCTACCTGCAGTACACCGGCGGCTGGCACTGGCTGGCCGCCTGTGCCGCCGGCCTGGCCGTTTCGCTGGCGGTGGGCCTGTACCAGGGCTGGCTCACCGCCTACGTCGGCGTGCCGTCGTTCGTGGTCACGCTGGGCGGGCTCATGTCGTTCCGGGGCGCCGCCTTCCTGGTGGCCGACGGCAAGACGCAGCCGGTGACCGACGAGACCTTCCTGGTGATCGGCGGCGGCATCGACGGCGCCCTCGGCGTGGCTGGCAGCTGGACGCTGGCGACCGCGCTCGCCGCGCTGATCGTGTGGCGCGTGTGGACCGCGCGGCGGGCCCGTGCCCACCACGGCTTCCCCTTGCGCCCGATGTGGCTGGAGGCGCTGCTGACCGTGGGCCTGCTGCTGCTGCTGGCCGGCTTCACCGCGGCGATGTGCAGCTACCAGCTGCCGGGCAAGGCCAGCGCGCAGGGCGTGCCGGTGCCGGTGGTGATCTGGGCCGCGGTGGTCATGACCATGGCCTTCATCGTGCGGCGCACCCGCTTCGGCCGGTATGTCTATGCCATCGGCGGCAACCCCGAGGCGGCGCGCCTCGTGGGCATCCGGGTGCGGTGGGTCACGCTGCAGCTGTTCGCGCTGCTGGCGGTGCTGGTGGCCATTGCCGCCGCGGTGTCGGTGGCCCGGCTCAACGCCGGCACCAACTCCATGGGCGGCAACATGGAGCTGTACGTCATTGCCGCGGCGGTGATCGGCGGCGTGTCGCTCGCCGGCGGCAGCGGCACGGTGCTCGGCTCGGTGCTCGGCGCGCTGATCGTGCAGTTCCTCGACAGCGGCCTGCTGCTGCTCGACGTCAGCATCGGCAAGCGCATGGTCATCATCGGGCAGGTGCTGATCATCGCGGTGGTGTTCGACGTGCTGTACCGCCGGGCAACCGGGGAGCGAAATTCATGAGCTCAGCGTTGATCGAGCTGCGGCACGTGCACAAGTCCTTCGGCGGCGTGCGGGCGGTGCACGACGTGAGCCTCGCGCTGCATGCCGGCGAGGTGGTGGCGCTGCTGGGCCACAACGGCGCCGGCAAGAGCACCCTGATGAAGGTGCTGGCAGGCGCCAACCCGGCCGATGCCGGCGAGATCCTGGTCAACGGCGAGGCCGTCACCATCGGCACCCCGACCGACTCGCAGGCGCTCGGCATCGAATCCATCCACCAGACGCTGGCGCTGGCCGACAACCTCGACGCCGTGTCCAACCTGTTCCTCGGGCGCGAGCTGATGACGCCCTGGCGCACGCTGGACGACTATGCGATGGAGGCCGCGGCGCGCAAGGTGTTCGCGCGGCTCAACCCGAACTTCCGCAACATCCGCGTGCCGGTGCGCGGGCTGTCGGGCGGCCAGCGCCAGGTGGTGGCCATCTCGCGGGCGCTGTACTTCAATGCCCGCGTGCTGGTGATGGACGAACCGTGTGCCGCCCTCGGCCCCGAAGAGACCCGCATGGTGCATGAGCTGGTGCGCCGCCTGAAGGCGCAGGGCGTGGGCATCTTCCTCATCACCCACGACATGCCCGACGTGTTCGGCCTGTCCGACCGGCTGGCCGTCATGAAGAACGGCGAGCTGGTCGGCACCTACCGGACGCAGGACGTGCAGGAAGACGAAGTGCTGGCAATGATCATCGGCGGGCGGCCCGTCACCCGCGTGCCGCAGTACCACCGCCTGGAAGAGCCGGCGACCACGCCATGAACGCATCTGCCACCACCCTGGGCATCGACCTCGGCACTTCGGAGGTCAAGCTGCTGCTGCTCGACCAGCACGGCACCATCGCGGCCACCGCCGGAGCGCCGCTGTCGGTGCAGCGGCCGCATCCGCATTGGTCCGAGCAGGAGGCGGCGAGCTGGTGGGAGGCCACGCAGCAGGCGGCCCGCCAGTTGCGCGAGCGGGCGCCGCAAGCCTGGCAGCAGGTACAGGCCATCGGCCTGTCGGGCCAGATGCACGGCGCCACGCTGCTCGATGCCGACGACCAGGTGCTGCGCCCGGCCATCCTGTGGAACGACACGCGCAGCGCAGCCGAGTGCGAACAGCTCACCCGGGCCGTGCCGCGCCTGCACCAGATCACCGGCAACCTGGCCATGCCGGGCTTCACCGCGCCCAAGCTGCTGTGGGTGCGGCGGCACGAGCCCGAGCTGTTTTCGCGGGTGCGCAGCGTGCTGCTGCCCAAGGACTACCTGCGCTGGTGCCTCACGCGCGAGAAGTGGTCCGACCCGTCCGACGCCGCCGGCACCTTGTGGCTCGACATGGCGCGGCGCGACTGGTCCGACGAAGTGCTGGCGGCCACCGGACTGGGCCGCGCCCACATGCCGCGGCTGGCCGAAGGCAGCGAGGTGGCCGGTCGCCTGGATGAGGAGGCGGCCCGTGCGCTCGGCTTGCCGTCCGGCATCGCGGTGGCCGCGGGCGGCGGCGACAACGCCGCCAGCGCCGTGGGCATGGGCTGCGTGCAGCCGGGCGACGGCTTCGTGTCGCTGGGCACCAGCGGCGTGCTGTTCGTGGTGACCGACGGCTACCGGGCCAACCCGGCGGCCGCGGTGCACAGCTTCTGCCATGCGCTGCCCGGCCGCTGGCACCAGATGAGCGTCATGCTCTCGGCCGCCAGCTGCCTGCGCTGGGTGACCCGCCTGGTGGGCGAGGCCGACGAAGCCGCGCTGATGTCGCGGGTGCAGCCGCTCGGAGTGCAGGACCGGGCACAGGCGCCGATCTTCCTGCCGTATCTCGGCGGCGAACGCACGCCGCACAACGATGCTCACGCACGCGGCGTGTTCTTCGGCCTCGACCACAACACCGACGCCGCGCGCCTGGGCTACGCAGTGATCGAAGGCGTGTGCTTCGGCCTGTACGACGGGCTGCTGGCCCTGCAGGCGGCGGGCACCTCGGTCGAGCGGCTGGCCCTGGTGGGCGGCGGGGCCCGCAGCGAGGTGTGGGCCCAGCTGCTGGCCGACACGCTGGGCGTGCAGGTGGCCAGGCTCGAAGGTGCCGAAACCGGCGGTGCGCTCGGCGCGGCCCGGCTGGCATGGCTGGCGCTCGGCGCCGACGAGGCCGGTGTCTGCAAGCCGACCCCGGTGCGCGAGGTGTTCCACCCGCAGCCCGAATCGCGTGCGCTGCTGTTGCCGCGGCACCAGCGCTTCCAGGCGCTGTACCAGCACGTCAAGCCCTTGTTCCGCGCGCAGCCGTCGTGACCGGTACGACGCGTCTCGACGCTTCCCCGTTTCCATTCCCCAGGAGTCGCCTACATGTCTGACTATTTCGCCGGCATCGACAAGATCGCGTACGAAGGGCCGCAGTCCCGCAACCCGCTCGCCTTCCGCTGGTACGACAAGGACCGCCTGGTGCTGGGCAAGCGCATGGAGGAGCACCTGCGCTTCGCCGTGTGCTACTGGCACAGCTTCTGCTGGAACGGCTTCGATCCGTTCGGACCCGCGGGCACCTTCGAGCGCCCGTGGCAGCAGATGAGCGACCCGATGGCGGCCGCGCGCGCCAAGGCCGACGCGGCCTTCAGCTTCTTCAGCAAGCTCGGTGTCCCGTTCTACTGCTTCCACGACCGCGACGTCGCTCCCGAAGGCGCCACGCCGCGCGAAAGCGTCGACAACCTGCATCGCATGGTCGATGTGCTGGGCGAGAAGCAGGCCGCCACCGGGGTGCGCCTGCTGTGGGGCACGGCCAACCTGTTCAGCCATCGCCGCTTCATGGGCGGCGCCGCCAGCAACCCCAACCCGGAGATCTTCGCGCTGGCGGCGCTGCAGGTGCGCGAGGCCATGGATGCGACCGTGCGGCTGGGCGGCGAGAACTACGTGCTGTGGGGCGGCCGTGAAGGCTACGAGACCCTGCTCAACACCGACCTCGGGCAGGAGTCGCGGCAGCTCGGCCGCTTCATGCAGATGGTGGTCGAGTACAAGCACAAGATCGGCCTCAAGGGCCACGTGCTGATCGAGCCCAAGCCCCGCGAGCCGACCAAGCACCAGTACGACTTCGACGTTGCCACCGTGTACGGCTTCCTGAAGCAGTACGGCCTCGAGAACGAGATCAAGGTCAACATCGAGGCGAACCATGCCACGCTGTCGGGCCACAGCTTCGAGCATGAGATCGCCACCGCCGTATCGCTCGGCATCCTCGGCTCGCTCGACATGAACCGCGGCGACATGCAGTGCGGCTGGGACACCGACCAGTTCCCGAACAACGTGCCCGACACCGCGCTCGCGCTCTACCACGTGCTGCGCGCCGGCGGCTTCAGCTCGGGCGGGCTCAACTTCGATGCCAAGGTGCGCCGCCAGTCCATAGACCCCGAGGACATGTTCTTCGGCCATGTCGGGGCGATGGACGTGTGCGCCCGCGCGCTGCTCATCGCCGCGAAGATGGTCGAGGAAGGCGAGCTCGCCTCACGGGTGGAGCGGCGCTACGCCGGCTGGAGCGAAGCATTCGGCCGCTCGTTGCTGGCGGGCGAGCTGTCGCTGTCGCAGGTGGCCGACCATGCGCTGCAGCGCAATGTGGACGAGCGCCCGGAAAGCGGTCAGCAGGAGCTGTACGAGAACCTGGTGAACCGGTACTGCGAGACCTGACGCCTGCGCCCGGCGACCGCCAGGGCAGCCGCGCCGGCCAGCAGCAGGGCCCAGGTGGTCGGCTCCGGCACCGGGGTCATCAGGAAGATGTGCGTCTCGCCGGCGATGGACGTGCGCAGCGCGATCTGCCCGGCTTCGTTGAGCCACGCGCCCTCGATGTTGAGGACGTCGTTGAACGATGTCCTCATGTAGTCGGTCAGGTCGATGGCCTGCCCGTTGTCGTAGAAGAACAGGTGGGCCGCTCGTGTGTTGAAGCGGCGGTCGGTCACCATGGCGGTGGCCAGGACCTGGCCCGCGTTGTTGATGCGGGTCGCGAAGCTGCTGTTGCTGTCGGCGAACAACGGGTCGAGGTCGATCATCTGCCCGTCGCGGTACAGGAAGGCATGGGAGTCCTCGCTGCTTTGCGCCGGGTCGAGGTCTGAGTGGCCCACGGCGTGGCCGAGGTCGTTGAGGTCGGCCGAGACGCTGACGGCGCCGCCCAGCGTGCCGAGGTCGGTCATCGTGCCGTTGTCGTAAACGAACGCGTGCCACTCGTTGCCCGTGGACGCCTCCCCGAGGACCTGGCCCCGCTCGTTGAGGTCGCGGGCATTGCTCTGGGAGCCTCCCAGGGTGCCCAGGTCCGTCATCGTTCCGTTGGCGTACAGGAACGCATGCGTCGGCTGAGCGCCGAGCGTGCCGGGCAGGTTGCTGATGCCTGCAACCTGGCCTGACTGGTTCATGGCGATGGCCCAGGTCGCGTGGCCGCCCAGGGTGCCGATGTCCACGAAGCGGCCGTCGGGCTGGATGATCGATGTGCGATACGACTCATCCTGCATCCTGTAGGTGGTGACCATCTGGCCCCGGTCGTTCGGCCCCAACGCCTGGCCGCCGGCCATGGTGGTTTCGCCGGGGGCCACCAGCGGGATGGCGACACCATTGCGATAGACGTATGTGCGCTGCAGCTCGTCGCGGCCGACGCCGCGGATTTCGCCGCGCGCGTTCATGCGGCTGGCCACCAGCGGATCCCCCAGCCCGCCGATGAACCGGATGGTGCCGTGGTCTTCGATGTAGCCGCGAGTCTCATACCCGCCAGGCAACGGGCTGTTGAGGTACACCCGCCCCAGGTCGTCGAGATCGACGACGTAGGCCTCATTGCCGCCGAGCCCGGAAATGGGCCGCACGTCCCAGGCGAAGTTCTGCGCGCCTGCCGCGCCGCCCAGGCACAGGCTGCAACCGAGCAGCCACGATCGCGTCGAGCTTCGCATGGTGATCTCCCTGAAGGCAGCCACTCTTGCGAAGCACTTTAGGCCGCGGCCCGACCTGCATCTGTAAGCTGCAATGCACTCTTACGTTTGCATGCGCGCCGCCGCGCGCAGCTTCGTCATCCGCCGGCTGGCAGGCTCAGGTAGTGGCGCCCCAGTGCGGTGAGCTCGCCGTCGGCACCCAGCAGGGTGGTGAAGCGGTTGTCGAGGTCGGCTCCGCCGCGGCCGGTGAACCACGCGTAGCGGAACACGTCGGCCCGGCTCTCGCACAACGCGACCATCTCGGTCATCTGCACCATCTGCTTCTCGACGGAGTCGATGGCGGCGTTGCCGTCGCCCACATGCCAGTTGGCCATCTCGGTCACCCAGAACGGCTTGCCGTACTTCATCAGCCGGTCGAGCTGGCCGGCGAGGCCGTAGTCGTACCAGTGGAAGCCGAGGTAGTCGATCTGCGGGCTGCGGCCGGCGTTCGCGCCGCGGTAGGCGGCCAGGAAGGCGTCCATCCAGACGACCGGGTCCTGGTAGCCGGCGAGCGTGCCCCAGGTGATCTGCGGCCCGACGATCTTCACACCGGTGGCCTGTGCGATCGCCTCGATGCGCGGCCACAGCTCGGCTGCCTGCTGCGGCGTGCGGGTGGCCTGGCCGATCAGGTTGGGCTCGTTCAGCGCGAGCAGGTAGCCGATGCCGGGGTTGGCCAGCAGCATCTGGGTGATCGACGCGTCGTTGAAGTCCTGGTTCCACAGCATCGGGATGAAGTCCATGCCATGGCGGCTGCGCAGCTCGCTCACGGTGCCGCCCTCGGGGGCGCTGCTCCAGTCGTACCACCAGCTGATGCCGGGTGCGAGCGCGGCGTAGTCGGCCGCGCTGCCGAGGGCATAGGCGATGCCTCGCTTCGCGCTCTTGTTCGAAGGGACAGGCGTGGGCGTGGGCGACGGTGAGGGCGTAGGCGCGGGCGTGGGCGAGGAAGGCGGCGGGCTGGCCGCCGGGCCGCTGCCGCCGCCGCAGGCCGCCACGGCGGCGGCACCGGCCGCCGCCAGCAGCAAGCGGCGGCGCCGAGTGCGTGTCACATCGGGTGACGTCATGCAGGGTCCTCGTGGGTCACAGCGAACGCAGGAAGGCCAGCAGCGCGTCGCGGTCCGCCTTCGGCAAGGCCTGGAAGCGCTGGCGGCTCGCGGTGGCTTCGCCGCCGTGCCAGAGGATCGCTTCGGTGAGGCTGCGGGCGCGGCTGTCGTGCAGGTAGCCGACCGGCACATTCTTGCTGGCCGCCACCAGCTCGGTGTAGCCGATGCCCCACAGCGGCGCGGTGCGCCACATGCTGCCGGTGGCCTGGCCTTCGACGAGGTTGTCGGCCAGGTCCGGGCCCATGTCGTGCAGCAGCAGGTCGGAGTAGGGCCTGATCGTCTGGTTGCGCACCTCGGCCATCTCCGAGCCGGTGCCGGTCTTCATGGCGCTGGTGTGGCAGGCGGTGCAGCGCATGCTCTCGAACACCCTGGCGCCGGCGGCCACCTTCACTGGGTCGACGTCGAGGTAGGACAACGGCGCCACGCCCTTGGGGAAACCGCTCACCAGGCTGCGCTGTGCCGGCACGGCCAGCAGGCGCAGGTAGCGCGTGATGGCGGTGAGCGCCTCTTCAGAGAGCCCCTTCTCGACCTTGGCCTGCGTGCAGTTCGCCGGGCCGGCCAGGCAGTCGCGGTTGGGATAGACCGGCGAAGTGACCGACATGTCGAGCAGCGCGGCCGACGCCGACTGGTGCCGCAGGCTCACCTTCGAAGCCTTCCAGCCGTAGCGCCCCAGCCGCACCGCGCCGGTTTCGGGGTCGTAGGCATAGTTGGCCTGGCCCTTCACGCCGTCGGCGTCCGGCGTGGCGCGAACGCGCGACAGGATTTCCGCGTCAGGCACCGCTTCCAGCAGGCCCATGCCGATCATCGGCTGTGCGCTGCGCAGCGAATACACGGCAGGTGTCGGCCCGTCGAACGAGACCTTGGGCCTGCGCAGTTCGACAGCGGTGCCGTCGGCGAGCGTCACGGTTTTTGCCTCGAAGCCCGCAACGCGAACGCTGGTGCCCCAGTCCTGCGGCTGGCCGGTGGCCAGCGACCGCGTGTTCATCTGCACCGCCAGGCCGTAGGTCGGGTGGGGCAGCTGCTTGCCGGCGGCGTCGAGCGTTGCCGTGCGCACCGCCATCGTGTCGAGCCGCTGGTTCACCGCCGCCGGCGCGACGCCCCGGCCGTTGTTGATGTGGCAGCCGAAACATGACGACTGGTTGAAGCGCGGCCCCTGCAGGCCGACGGCCGCCTGGTTGCGGTCGTTGCCGGCCTCGGTGTGGTCGCCGGTCCACAGGTGGGTGTGGATCCACCGGCGGCCCTCGACGAAGCGCTGCATGTTCTGCATGCCGATGTTGTTGAGCGGTTGCTGGAAGATGAACTGCGCGTTGTCGGCATAGTCGTAGGACACCGAGCCGATGCCGCCCGACAGGGTTTCGAGCGGCAGCGGCGCGTTCATCAGACGCGGCTGCACGCCGTACCAGGGCCGCAGGCCTTCGCCCACCACGTAGGTGAGCTCGTTGGTGTAGTAGCGAACGCCGCCGTTGTCGCCGAGCGCGTCCATCACCGCGCGGGTCGAGAAGAACGAGCTGGTGAACTCGATGACGTCGCCTGCCTTGATGGGGCGGGCCGCAACGCTGCCGCCGTTGGGCACCAGCACGCCGTTGGCATCGGGCACGAGGGCGGTGTGCCCGGGGTAGGTGTCGAAGACCACCGAGCAGCCGTCGTTGGCGCCGACGATGCCGTTGTAGCCGCTGTCGGGGCGGCGCAGCGCGCCTTCGGGCGGCTTCGGCACGACCTCGCAGACGGCGTCGTTGGCGGAGTACTTCGAGTCGTCGAGCAGGTCACCCGGGCTCATCCAGCCGAAGCCGGTCACGCCGGTGCTGTCGAACCGGCGCACGAACGCATGGCCGCCGCCTCGCTGTGCCTGCGTGAAGTACTGGTTGACGATCAGCTTCGGCCGGGTGACGCCGGCGACCTTGCTGTTGTCGATGAACTCGACGCCCCAGGTGCGGTTCTTGAAGTAGTTCGCCACGAAGTTGAGGTGTGCCCCCGGGCCCTTGTCCACCGGCCTGCCGGCGGCGTCGACGGTGTCGTTCGGGCCGTAGCCGGCTTCGTTCCATTCTTCGCCGCGCTCGCGGGCATGGCGCGAGCGGCCGACCATGCCGAAGCGGGTGACCAGCGTGCCGTCGGGCAGCGAGAACTGCACCATCTCCAGCGGCGCCTGCGGCGCCGGCGCGGGCGCCGGCGTTGCGCCGCTCGGCGGGAACTTCTCGGCCGAGGTGGCCAGCACCGGCAGCGAGTTGTCGCTGCCGGGGGACTTGAACTCCACTTCGAACAGCGAGTAGCCGTACTGGGTGCCGCGGGCCACGCCGCGCATGCGGATGTAGCGGCTGTTGGTGTTGAGGTTGAAGAACTCCTCGGTGCCGCCCTTGGCGCCCGTCACGTAGCGCAGCTGGTACCAGGTGTTTCCGTCGTCGGAGGTCTCGATCGCGTACTCCTTGCCGTACGCGGCCTCCCAGGTCAGCTTCAGGTAGCCGAGCGGCGTCTTGGCGCCGAAGTCGAACTGGATCCACTCGTTGCTGGTGTGGGCGCTTTCCCAGCGGCTGGTCGCGCTGCCGTCGATCGCCTTGGCGGCGTTGCTGCCCTGGTTCACCGACGAGGAGGCCGTGGCGGCCACCGGCTTGACCGCGACGCCGGGACGGCTCAGGTCGATGCCGGAAGGCAGCTGCTGCGCTGGCGGCGGCGGTGGGGCGGCCGGCGTGCCGGTGACCGGCAGGTCAGGCGCTGGCGCAGGCGGCGGGACTTCGAGCGCCGGCTCGTCGACGCCGGTGCCCGGGGCAGGGGTGGGTGCCGGCGTGGGAGCAGTGGTGGGGATGGGCGTGGGCGGTGCCGAACCGCTGCTGCCGTCGGGCGCCTTGTCGCTGCCGCCGCAGCCGCCGAGTGCGGCGGCTGCCAGCACCAGCGAGGTCAACGTGAGCACGGCGCGCGAGGGCACCGGTGCAGGAGGGATCTGCCTCATGGTCGGGAACTCCTTGAATTTTTTCTTGGTGAGTGGGCCGAAGTGCCGGCTCGAGGAATCTTCAGCAATCCTCTTCGGCATGCTTTCGTCAGAGGATGGGCGCAGGTTCGATGCCAGCCTGCCCGACCCGGCCCCTGGATGAGCGCAGTTCGCACAAAGCCGAATCCGGCTGTTACAAGTCGGACGCGACCAGATCTCGCGGTGACAAAACTGGTCCGGTGAGAACCGCGCCGCAATGCGCGGCGGTGAAGATCATGAGGATTGAAGCGCGCGGTCAGCGAGGCGATGTGTGCGCCTCGGACGCGAGGCGATAGCCCGAGCCGTAGACCGCATCGACCCGCAGTCGCTGGCCCTCGGCCGGCAGTTGCCGGAGCTTGCGCCTCAGCTGGTAGACATGCTGATTGAGCGAGCGGACTGCAGCCGCATCGCTGGCCCCGCAGAGGGCAAAGCACAGCCGATCGAGCGCGACGATGCGGCCGGCGTTTTCGAACAGCAGCCGGGCGAGGACCGTCTCGCGCATGGTCAGGCGCACGCGTTCGCCCGCGGCTCCGATCTCGCGTGCAACCGCATCGAGTTCGAAGCTGCCGACCCGCACGACCGGTTGCCGGTTGCGCAGCACCCGCACCCCGATGCGGCCGACGATGCGTTGCGTGGCCCGCTCGACGTTGCCGTCATCGAAGACGTAGTCATCGGCCCCGTGCACGAGGGCATGGGTGATCGCAGCCGCGCTGCCCTTGCCCACCACGATGATGGCCGTCCGAGCCTGGGCCTGTCGCTGCAACAAAGACAGGCAGTGCGCCAGGTGGTCCGGCTGGTCTTCGAGCAGGATGGCGTCGAACTCCAGCCAGTGGAACCCGGCCGCCAGTTGCTCGAACGTCATGAAGCCGTGCACCTCGATGCCTTGACCGGTGAGCGCATTGCGGATCAACGCGAGCGCACGATCGTTCCTGGACAGCAGAGCGACTCTCATGGGTTCTTCTTGGCTTGCAGGCCCTTGCCGCGTCGAGGAACAATCGCCGAGGAATGCAAGGCCGGGGCCGCCATATACGCAATAGGCATGCCGAGCTCGACACGCGCGTCCGTGTCACTGTTCCTTCATCGTTCTCCTTGCTCGTCCATCAAGCACGTCCATCAAGCACGTCCATGTTCCGCTTCCTCGTACTGCCGCTCGCAGGCCTCGTCGTCGCTGGCTGCGCGCAGCCGCCCATGCGGGCTCCGGCTGTCCCCCCGTCCGTGCCGGTCATCCGCGAAGCGAGCCTCCAGCCGGGTTGCCTGCTGCCTTCGCCCGAGGTGATCGATGCGGCTGCCGCCGGCTCGGTCGAACTGCTGGTGGAGGTGTCGCCGACCGGCGCGCCGGTGAAGGCCACGGTCGTCCGGTCCACCGGCCAGGCAGAGCGGGACCGCGCGTTCCAGCAAGCCGCCACGGCCTGCAACTTCAACCCTGCGAGTTCGTACACGCCCGCCACCGGCGAGCGCAAGACCATCGACGGCAAGTACACGCTGGCCTTTGCCTGGACGGCCCGGCAGCAGTTCATCGGCACGTCGAGGTGCTTTCCGCCCGATTACCCCGAGGCCGCGCGCCGCGTCGAGGAAGAGGCCGAGGTGCAGGTCTACTTTCGCCGGCCGACGCCTGAGGCGCCCTTCGAGTTTCGGGTGACCAGCTCGCGGCCCGCCCGCCTGCTGACTCAAGCCTCGCTGGCGGCCACCGAGCGTTGCCTGGCGCATCCCGAAGTGCAGGCCGGCGTGCTGGCCGGCCCGTGGTACCTGGCGCCTTTCAGCTGGCGCCTCGAGTAAGCGCCACGCTCGGCGTGGCGGCGAGCGCGGCTGCGCATCTGCCGCAGCCGGTCTCAACCGCGAAACCACGCCATGCCGTGGTCCGTCGCCGCCGGCTGCGCCAGCTCCATTTCGACGGCGAATCCGGCGGTCGTTTCCAGCAGCCGCAACCGTCCGCCGTGGGCGCGGGCCACGCGGTCGGCAAGCATGAGGCCCAGTCCGGTGACGCCCTCGGTGGCCTGCAGGTCGAGCGCATCCTGCAGCTGCCGGCGGCGTTGCGCTGTGATGCCCGGCCCGTCGTCGCGAAGGCGCAGCGTGTGAGGCGAGGGTGTGTCCACCCACACGTTCGCCGCCCCATGGCGCTGGGCGTTGTCGACGAGGTTGAGCAGCGCGGCGGCCAGCAGGTCGGCGTCACCGTCGATGCGAGCCCCCGGGGCCACGTGCAGCTGCACGCCGGGGGCCGGCAGGCGCTGCAGCATCTGGGCCACGTCGATGGTCACGCGCTGCTGGGCCTGCGCGCCGGTGCGGAACAGCCCGAGCAGCGCCACCACCACGCCCTGCAGCCGGCTGGCGGCGCCGCGCACGCGCTGCAGCCGCTCCTGCAGCGGCGCGGGGCATTCGCGCAGCGCCACGGCGAGCTGGGTGTCGATGCCGGCCAGCGGGGTGCGCAGCGCATGCGCTGCATGGGCCGAAAACGCCTGCTCGCTGGCAATGCGCGCCAACAGGCGCGTGGTGAGCGCTTCCAGCGCCTCGTGCACCGGCTGCAGCTCGCGGCGCTCGGCCGGACCCAGCGTCGACGCGGTGCCGCGCGCCGGATCGAGGTCCCAGTGGGCCAGTCGGTCCGACAGCGTCTGCAGCGGCTGCAGTTCGGCACGCACCCGCGAGCGCAGCCAGAGGTGGCCCAGCATGCCCACGGCCAGGGCGGACAGCACCGCCCCCAGGGCCACTTCGGCACGCGCCTCGCGGCGCTCGTCGCGGGTCTGCGCCGCATACAGCATGCGGCCGTCGGCCCCCAGCGGCAGGCCGTAAAGGCGCCAGTGCTCCGCATCGCCGAAGCCGGCGGTCGGTGTGTTGCGCCACGGTGTGTCCGGGGCGCGCGGCGAGCGCAGTTCCAGCCGGCCGTCGCGCGCCACCACCTGCCATGCGAAACGTTCCGCGCCATTGCCGCCGGCGGCCAGCTCGACCGTGCCGCCCGGCAGGCCGCGGGCTTGCGGTGTACGGACCAGCACGCTGACCAGCTCGGCCGAAGACTGCAGCGCATCGTCCAGCAACTCGTCCACCTCGTGTGCCGCGGCCAGCCACACGGCGGCCCCGACCGACAAGCCCCAGACCACCGACCACACGGTCAGCGCGTTGGCCAACCGCGCGCGGATGGAGGGCGCAGCTTCGCGTAGGCTCATGCTGCCGCCTCCACGCGGTAGCCCAGGCCCCGCACCGTCTCGATGAACTCGCGGCCGAGCTTGCGGCGCAGCGCCGACACGTGCACCTCCAGCGCGTTGCTTGCCACCTCGGAGTCGAAGCCCAGCACCAGCCGCTCGAGGTCGGCCTTGGGCACGATGCGGCCGGCGCGCAGCACCAGCGCCTCGAGTACCGCCCACTCCCGGGCGGTGAGTTCGACCCGCCGGCCGTCAACGCGCACCAGCCTCGCGGCAAGGTCCACTTCCACGCCGCCCAGGCGCTTCACCGACGTGGCGCCGCTCGCGAGCCGGCGCTGCATGACGCGCAGCCGTGCGGCCAGTTCCTCCGCCGCGAACGGCTTCACCAGGTAGTCGTCGGCGCCGCCGTCCAGCCCCTCGATGCGATGCTGCAGCAGATCGCGTGCGGTGAGCATCAGTGCCGGCGTGGCATCGCCGCGGCTGCGGCGCCCACGCAGCCACTCCAGGCCGGACCCGTCGGGCAGCTGCCAGTCCGCCAGCAGCACGTCGAAGGGTTCATCCCGCAGCGCCTGTGCCTCGTTGAGCGTGCGACACCAGTCCACCACGTGGCCTTCCAGGCGCAGGAAGTCGCGCAGGCCTTCGCCGAGCAGTTCGTCGTCCTCGAGCAGCAGCAACCTCATGCGCCGTCTCTCCTGGTGGGTGGTGGCAGATGCAAATGGCCGCAACCGTACCACCGCCGCGCTTCAGCCTGGCTTCAGGTTCGCTTCAGGCTGACTTCAGCCGGCTGCGGCGCAATGCGTGGTGTGATGAATCATTCCGAATCAACGACATGGTCAAGGCTGCACAGCGGCTGGAGGGCCGGGCGCATCGACGCGACGGTGGAGCAGCTGGTGCTGTGGGCGAGCCTGTTCTGGGCGCTGGCGGTGAACCGGCCGCTGCATGCCGCGGCGCTGCGCGGGCGAGACTGGTCGGAGCCGGCCACCTGGGGCTTTGCGGCCGCGATCTTCACGCTGGTGGTCGCGCTGCATGCGCTGCTGCTGCTGGCGGTGGCGAACCGCTGGACCGTCAAGCCGCTGCTGGCCGTGCTGGCCGTGACCAACGCTGCGGCGGCGTACTACATGGGCGCCTTCGGCGTGGTGCTCGATCCGTCGATGCTGCGCAACGTGCTGCGCACCGACACGGCCGAAGCCGGCGAGCTGCTCAATGCCGACCTTGCCTGGCACCTGCTCCTGTACGCCGGGCTGCCCTGGCTGCTGCTGTGGCGGGTGCGGGTGGTTCGCAAGCCGTGGCTGCCGGCGGTCGGCCGTCGCCTCGCCTGGCTCGTGATGCTCACGGTGGTGCTGGCCGGCACGATGCTTTCGGTGTTCCAGCCGCTCGCGGCGCTGCTGCGCAACCACCACGAGGTGCGCTATCTCGTCACGCCGGGCAACTACCTGTGGTCGGCCGGTTCGGTGCTGGCGGCTGACGCGCGCAAGGCGGCGAAGCCCCGCCAGCCCATCGGGCTCGATGCAGCAACCGGTGCTTCGTGGGCCGCCCGGCGCAAGCCGATGGTGGTCGTGCTGGTGGTGGGCGAGACCACGCGTGCCGCCAACTGGGGGCTGTCCGGCTATGCGCGCCAGACCACGCCGCAGCTCGCGCAACTGCCGGTGGTCAACTTTGCGCAGGTGAGCTCGTGCGGCACCAACACCGAGGTCTCGGTGCCGTGCATGTTCGCGCCGGTGGGCCGGCGCGACTACGACGAAGACCGCATCCGCGGCCAGCAGTCGCTGTTGCACGTGGTCGACCGTGCGGGGGTGCGGGTGCATTGGCGCGACAACCAGAGCGGCTGCAAGGGCGTGTGCGACGGCCTGCCCGGTGACACGGTGTCATCTCGCAACGCCCCGGGGCTCTGCGGCGAAGAGCACTGCCTCGACGAGGGCCTGCTGCACGACATGGACGAACGTCTGCAGCAGGCGCAGGGCACGCAACTGTGGGTCTTCCATATGCTGGGCAGCCACGGCCCGTCGTACTTCCGGCGCTACCCGCCCGCATTCGCCCAGTTCCAGCCCGACTGCCGCGACGATGACCTGCGCCGCTGCAGCGCCGAGGAAGTGGCCAATGCCTACGACAACTCGGTGCTCTACACCGACCACGTGCTCGCCGGCGCGATTGCCAAGCTGCGAGCGCATGCCGGCGAGGTCGACTCGGCACTCGTCTACGTATCCGACCATGGCGAGTCGCTCGGCGAGCACGGACTCTTCCTGCACGGCATGCCGTACGCCGTGGCGCCCGAGGTGCAAAAGCGCGTGCCGATGATCGCGTGGACCAGCAGCGGCTTCGAAGCTGCAGCCGGGCTGAGCCGCGGCTGCCTGCTGCCGGCGCTGCAGCGCCGTGCCAGCCAGCCGGTGAGCCACGACCACCTGTTCCACACGCTGCTCGGGCTGCTGGATGTGCGCACCTCTGTGCATGAAGCGGCGTTCGACCTGACGCAGGCCTGCCGCCCGGCCGGCGTGGCCGACCCGGCATGAGGCTTGCGCTCAAGGTGGTGCGCGGCGAAGTGCTGGCCGCGGTGGTGACGCTGCTGGCCTTGCTCCTGTGGGAAGCCGGCCGCTGGGACCTGCCGCTGTCCCATCTCTATGGCGGCCCCCATGGCTTCGCGCTGCGCGACGCCTGGTGGACCCGCGGACTGCTGCACGAAGGGGGGCGCTGGCTGGCCGCGTGCGCGCTCGCGTTGCAGGCCTGGGATGCCGCCCGCCCGATCGTGCCGGGGCCCACCCGGGCGCAACGCGCGTACTGGCTGCTGGTGACCGCCGCCTCGATGCTGCTGGTGCCGCTGCTCAAGCACTTCAGTGCCACGAGCTGCCCCTGGGATCTGGCCGAGTTCGGCGGCGGGGCGGTGTACGTGCCGCACTGGCTGCCCGGCGTGGCCGACATGGGGCCGGGTCGCTGCTTCCCGTCGGGCCATGCGGTGAGCGGATTTGCGTTCTTCGGCCTGTACTTCCTGTGGCGCCCGTATCGCCCCTGTGCCGCCTGGATCGTGCTGGCGGCCACCCTCGCGGCCGGCGCCGCGGCCGGCTGGGTCCAGGTCGTGCGGGGGGCGCACTTCCCCAGCCATGCCTTGTGGTCGGGCTGGCTGTGCTGGAGCCTGGCAATGGTCGCCCAGGCTGCTTGGTCCGGCGAGGAAGCGGTGCGGCGACGAGGCCTCAGAGGTAGTTGCGCCAGAGCTCGTTGCTGAACTTGCCCTCGGGGTCCACGTGGTGCTTGAGGCTTCGCAGCCGCGCCGCCTCCGGATAGGCCTGCTCGAACTGCTCCCGGGTTGCGTGCAACTGGTAGGGCAGGTAGTAGCGGCCTTCATGGCGCAGGGCCAGGTCGATCAGCGCCCGCGTCCAGCGCCGCACGGTCTCCTGGGCCTTGGCGGTCTTGCGCTGCTTGAAGTAGACGACGAAACAGAACACGTCCTCGCGCGCCCAGGGCAGCAGCGAAACACGGTCGGCGGGTGCATGCCGGATCGAGACGTTCAAGGCTTCGACGTCATCGTCCTGCAGCACGCGGCCCATCGCCTGCGCGAAGGAAAGGAAGTGCCGCGGCGGAATGAAGTACTCCTGCAGCACGTAGGTGGAGATGGCACGCGTGCGCGGCTCGAGCTCGGCCACGTCTAGGCTGGCCTCATGGTTCAGCCACTTGACCGCGGGCTTGCTGTTCAGCATCGGGTGGACCACCGACTTGCGCAGGGTACGGCCGCCGGGCAGCTCGGTCATGACCCAGATGGCGTTCTGCTCAAGCCCGTATCTCGCGTCGCGGGGCACCAGCCGCGCCGATTCGGTGAGCGGCCTGTCGCCCGCCGCGCGTCGCCAGGTGACGCTCACCGGCGTGTCGAAGGCGGGCGGCAGCAGGTCGGCGTTGTGCAGCACCGACTGCGGATCGGCGAGAACCCGGGCGTTGAAGTGCTCCACATAGTGCTCGAGCGGCACTTGCTCGACGCTGCGTTCGATGCGCACATTGCCGGCCAGGTCGAGCTCCACCTCGGTGATGACCCCCACTGCACCATAGCCTCCGATGGCCGCGCGGAACAGTTCCGCACGGTGCTCGCGGCTGGCCTCGGTGACGGTGCCGTCGGCCAGCACGAGCTGCAGTGCCCGTACCGTGTTGGCGATCGGCCCGTGCCCGACGTAGCGCCCGTGCGCGTTCACCGAAACCGAGCCGCCCACGGTGAAGTTCGAATAGCTCTGCATCGTCTTCACCGCCAGAGCCAGCGGATCGATGAGCGCCTGCAGTTCGCGCCAGCGCATGCCGGCTTCCACCCGCACGGCCCGGTCGTCGGGGCGCAGCCAGACGAGGCGGTTCATGCGGCGCATGTCGATGTGCAGGCCGCCCTGCACCCCGATCTGGCCGCCCATGCTGTAGCGTCCGCCGCCCACCGCCACGCGGCCGGGCCAGGCGGTCACCAAGGTCGATATCTCGGCCGCGGTGCGCGGCGCCTCGATGCGAACCACTTCCACCGCATGCAGGTCGGTGACGTTGCCCACCACCAGCACCGGCGCGGCCATCGGCGCCGCCGGCGCCAGCGTCAGGAGACCGGTGGCGGCGAGGGTCTGTGCAAGGAAGGTGCGGCGGTTGGCCGCCGGGGAGGGAGTGCTCATGCGGCCGGAATTCTGCTTCGGGCCCGCCGGGGCAACAAAAAGGCCCCGTCAAGCGGGGCCCAAGGTTCAACCTGGAGACAAGAAACGGGTTGGCCTACTGCCGGGGAGCCTGGGCCTGCTTCTGGCCCTGCTCGGCCGCCTTGGCGGCGCGCCAGGCTTCCCAGCTGGTGTAGACAGGCTGCGGACCGCGGCCCAGCGGGTCGGGCGTGTCGGCATGCAGCATGTCGTATTCACCGCTGGCGCGGGCGCGCTGAAGTTCGGCGACCACTTCCGCCCGGGTGAGCGGTTTCGCCGCGGGTTTGGTCTCCTGGGCCTGGGCAGCCAGCGGCAGCAGCGTGGCTGCGGCCAGTGCCGTGGTGACAAACAGCTTGTTCATGACTTTCCTTTCTTTCGCTGAGGGGGCGAGGACTCAAGGGGGCAAACGAGAACAACAACATGGACGCCGTAGACCGCGGCGTTCACAGACTCAGGAGCGCCGCCGGCGCGCGGCCGGAGTGCACCTGGGCTGTCGGATGGGCGAGCGGCAGCGCGTGTTGGCGCTCGCCGCTCGCGGCAAACAGGGCGTTGGCCAGCGCCGGCGCCACCGCAGGCAGCGCGGTCTCGTGCTGCTCGCAAGCCGGCGCGCTGCTGCGCACGAAATGCAGGTCGATGGCGGGGCGCAGGGCCGGCGGCACCGGGTGGGCCAGCGCGGCGTCGAGGCCCATCAGCAAGGCCACCTCGGCCTGCAGTGCGCCGGAGGCCTGAGGCTCGGTGTCGCCGTTGTCTAGCACCGCGGTGATGCGATGCACGAGCAGGCGGCCGCGCTCGTCGAGCGACGCTTCCACCACCTCGGCAGCCAGTGCGCCTTCGCTTTCGACCAGCGCGATGCCGCGGCCACGACCGGCTGCCAGCGGCGTGCCCCATCCGGCGCGGCGTGCCGCCTCCTCGAGCACGCGGCGCTGGCGCGAGCCGGCGGGCAGCAGGCCGCGCCGGTACTCGAACGGGTCGGCGTCGGCAACGACGGCGAGGTCGTCGATGAAGGTCTCGGCAAAGAAGGCCTGCAGCGCATGCTGAGCGGCGCGGCCGCGGCGGCGGTCGGTGTCGATCGCATGCACCGAGAGGTTCGGTATGGCGTAGGGCAGTCGATAGGCCTTGCTGCCGCGCAGGGGCAGGCCCACATGACGCTGCCACCAGGCCCGCGGCTTCCCGTCGGCGCCCAGCATGGCGCGCAGCTCGCCGCCGGCCGGGAAGAAGCGCTGCACCACGCGTTCGCGCGATGCTTCCCACAACAGCTCTTCGGCGTCGCCCACCTGCACCACCTGATGCGCCTTGCCGGCCTTCATGGCCACGAGGTGCAGGTTGTGCAGGGTTTCATGCGTGTGGCTGCCGTCCGGCGCTGCCGGCGGCACGTTGTCGAGCGGCTTCGTCGTGAGCTCGGCAGGGTCTTGCCCGGCCGGCCACGGCGCGAGCACGGCTCGTGCGCCGGGTTGTGTCTGCCGATCGTTCACCGATGAGTTGAGCATCTGCGCCTCCGCTTTGCGGGTGATGGGCTCGTGTGTCGAGCCGTCGTTGCGGCGCATTCTTCGGGCCTGCGTTTAAGAACTCTTTGCCGTGTGCTTAAGAACTCTTTAAACGCGCAAATTCACACTTCGCAGCGTGCCGGCAGCGGCCGCACAATCACGTCTGCAAAGAAAAGTAGAGGCACGATGAACCTGTTGCTGGTCGAGGACGACGAGATGCTGGCGCAAGCGGTGAAGGCCGGTCTGCATCGCGACGGCTACCGTGTCGATTGGGTCAACGATGCCGGCGCGGCTCGCCTAGCCCTGAGCAGCGAGCATGGTTTCGGCGCGGTGCTGCTCGACCTCGGCCTGCCCAACGGTTCGGGCATCGGCGTGCTCCAGGCCATGCGAGCCCGCTACGACGCGACGCCGGTGCTCATCGTCACGGCACGCGACCAGCTCAGCGACCGCATCGCGGGGCTCGATGCCGGTGCAGACGACTACGTGGTCAAGCCGTTCCAGCTCGACGAGCTGAGTGCGCGGCTGCGTGCCGTGGTGCGGCGCAGCCAGGGCCGCGTGTCGCCGATGCTGACGCAGGGCGACGTGGTGGTCGATCCGGCGCGTCGCAGCGTGACGCGCGCGGGCGAGCCGGTCACGCTGAGCGTCAACGAATACCGCACGCTGCTCGCGCTGATGGAGCGGCGCGGCTGGGTGGTCACCCGTGCCCAGCTCGAAGACGCGGTGTATGGCGGTACCAGCAACATCGAAAGCAACACCATCGCGGTGTACGTGCACCAGCTGCGCCGCAAGCTCGGCGACGAGCTGATCGCCACCGTGCATGGTTTCGGCTATCGCATCGGCGAGGAGCGCCCGGCATGAAGAGTCGCGACCCTGCTGCCGCCAGCGAATCCTGTCCCGGTTCCATGCTGCTGCGCTGGATGCCCCGCTCGCTGCGCGGCCGGCTGCTGGTGGCGCTGCTGGTGGTGCTGCTGTCGTTCTGGGCCGTGTGGTTCGGTTGCCAGAGCATGATGCTCAACCGGCAGCAGACGGGCTGGTGGGACAGCTCCCTGCGCCTGATCGCGCAGCAGATCCTGCTGTCGCTGCCCGACAACGTGGACCAGGTCACCACCGCGTCTCGGTCGTTCCGCCTGCCGCCCGGCGAGAAGAGCGCGGCCGACACGCCGCTGCGGCGGATGAGCCTGGCCGAGCGTGCATTCCGCGGCGAGAAGGCGAGCTTCCAGGTCTGGACGCGCTCCGGCCAGAGCGCCTTCCGCTCGCCCGGAGCGCCCACGGTGCCGTTGCGGGCCGACTTCCAGGATGGTTTTGCCGATGCCGAGATCGACGGCCACTCGTGGCGCGTCTACAGCATCGGCGACTCGAGCGGCCGCATCGTCGTGCAGGTCGGGCGCACGCACGAGCAGCTGCATGCAGAGCTGGCGCGCTGGATCAAGCTGAGCCTGGTCGCGGCACTGCTGGTCGGTGGCCTGCTGGCGGCGGTGCTCTGGTTCGTGATCTGCTGGTCGCTGCGCCCGGTCACCAAGGTGCAGGACGCCATCCAGCAGCGCCATGCGCTCGATCTCAAGCCGCTGCCCAGCGTCGACCTGCCCGAGGAGGTGGCGCCCCTGGTGGAGTCGTTCAACCGGCTGATGCAGCGGCTCGACACCTCGGTGCAGGGCGAGCGGCGCTTCATCGCCGATGCCGCGCACGAGCTGCGCACGCCGCTGGCGGCGCTGCTGGCGCACACGCAGCTCGCGCTTGACGCCAAGGACCCGCAGGACGGCCGCGATGCGCTGATCCGCCTGAACGCGGTGGTGCAGCGCAGCGCCCGGCTGGCCGAGCAGCTGCTCGACCTGGCCCGGCTCGACCAGGGCCGCACGCTCGACAGCGAGCGCCGCATCGGCTTGTACGAGGTGATCGAGGTGGTGGTGCGCGACTTCGAGCTGTCGGCCCAGCAGAAGCAGCAGCGCATCGCGCTCGACCTGGAGGTGTGCGAAATCGTCGGCGACATCGATTCGCTGGGCATCCTGGTGCGCAACCTCGTGGACAACGCCTTGCGCTACAGCGGCGTGGGCGGCCGCGTGCAGGTGTCGTGCGGGTCGCAGGACGGCGAGGTCCTGCTCAAGGTGGCCGACGACGGCCCGGGCGTGCCCGAAGCCGAATACGAGCGCATCTTCGACCGCTTCTACCGGGTGCCCGGCGCCGGCGGGCGGGGCAGCGGCGTGGGGCTTTCGCTGGTGTCGCGCATCGCCCAGCTGCACGGTGCCCGCATCGAGGTCGGTCGCGGCCTCGGCGGTCGTGGCTTCAGCGTGGTGTTGCGCTTCGCCGCGCCGCCGCCGGCCGGCGCGGCCGCTAGCGCGCGCCATGCCGGCGTCGAGCCGGCTGCCGCCGATGCGGTGCGCTCAGCCGGCGTCCTGTCGCCCCGGCCGGTGGACGACCCGGCCTGAGCGGGGCCGTCGGCGCTGCCGGCACAATCGCGCGCGTGCTGCCGGCTTCTCCCTTCCTTCTGCTTGCCTGCGCCGGCCTCCTGGCCGGCTGCGCCGTGCGCTCCGACCAGGTGGCGCCCGCGCCCACGGCCGTGCAGCCGCTCCTGGCCCTGTCATGCAACCAGCTGCGAGGCGCGCTCGACGGCGTGGAGCAGCAGGTCGAGGACCTGGCGTTCGCGGTGGACGCGCAGCGCGGCAACAACTTCATTGCCCTGGGCCTGGGCGTCATGGCCTTCTGGCCGGCGCTGATGGTCATGCGCGGCAACGAGCAGCAGGCCGCCGAGCTGGCCCTGCTCAAGGGGGAGCACGAGGCCTTGCTGCAGGCGATGGCGAGCAAGCCATGCGCTCGCGACGAGGCACCCGACGTGCCGAAGCTGCCGGACGACGGCGTGCACCGAGGCCTGCCGGCTGCCGGGGACCGCTACACCTACCAGGACTTCGAGCCGATCTCCGGCCAGCCCGCCGGCCGCATCGAGTGGCGGCTGCGCAAGGTGAAGCCGGGCCGCCTGGAATACGTGAGCGGCGACGAGACGATGCGGTGGACCACCGATGCCGCCGGCAACTGGCGCTCGGGTGCGGTCATGGGCTTGCGCCTGCTGCGCTTCCTGCGGGCCGATGCGGTGCCGGGGCAGCAGCTCGAAGGCGAGGTCGGCACTGGTGACGTGCAGGACGGCGTCGGCCGCATCGAAGGGCGCGTCACCGCCTTGTTGACGCATGAGCTGGAAGGCCGCCGCTTCGAGGCGGCGCGCATCGAACTGCAGGGCCATGTGCCCTCGAATGTGCGGGACACGCAAACCCCGGCCGCGGGCAGCGAGGGCATCGAAGGCTGGCTCGTGGTCGAGCGCCGCACCGGGCAGGTGCTGCAGGCGGAAGTGCGCAGCGGCAACCCGGCCTTCGCCTGGCGCCGCAGGCTGGTGCGGTTCGTCAGAGGCTGAGCGAATCTCGACCGCGGGCAATGCAGGGAACCGCCTGAGGGCCGCCGGCGGGGGGCTCCACCTACACAGTTCTTTACCGCCACCCCACACCGGCGATACCCCCCTGGCCGACAGTGAACGCCATGGACAGACCCTGTCCGCTACCCAAGGAGTTCACATGACCTCTTCTCCAATGCAACCGAAGTCCGGCATGCGTCGTTATGTCGCGGCCGTGGTCATCGGGCTGGCGGGTTCCATCGGCCTGGCGGCCTGGGCCCATGGCGGCGGCCATCACGGACCGGGCATGGCCGGCTTTGGCGGCCCCGGCATGTTCGCCGGCTCGCCCGAGCGCGTTAGCCGTCTGGTCGACCACATGCTGCGCGACGTGAATGCCACCGAGGCGCAACGCACCCAGGTCAAGCAGATCGTCACCGCGGCCGCCGCCGACCTGAAGGCTCAACGGGAAGCCGGCCAGGGCCTGCGCGACCGTGCCGCCGCGCTGTTCACCAGCCCGACGGTCGACGCCAACGCCGCCGAGTCTCTGCGCCAGCAGATGCTCGGCCAGCACGACCAGGCGTCCCGGCGGGTGATGCAGGCCATGCTCGACATCAGCCGGGTGCTCACGCCCGAGCAGCGCACGCAGCTGGCCGAGCGCATGAAGCAGCGGCGCGACATGATGCAGCGCCACATGCGCGAGCGTCAGGATCTCGACCGCCCGACCCGCTGACCTGGGCCACGCAGGCCGCGTGCCGCAAGGCATGCGGCCTTTGCCGCTTCTTCCTCGCTTATGCTTGACTCCAGCTTTCCGCCCCGCGTCATTCCGGCCCCGGGGCGCGTTTTTTCAGCCACGGTTCCGCCCATGACTGCACGTGTCCTGCTGATCGACGACGACCTGCGCCTGACCGGCATGGTGGGCGACTACCTGCGAGGCGCGGGCTTCGACGTCGACGTGGCGCCCTCGCTGGCCGCCGGCCGCGAGAGGCTGGCGCGCGACACCTTCGATGCGCTGCTGCTCGACCTGATGCTGCCCGACGGCGACGGCCTCGACCTCACCCGCGAGCTGCGCGCCAGCCCGCGCACCCGGCACCTGCCGCTGCTCATGCTCACCGCGCGGGGCGAGCCGATGGACCGCATCGTGGGCCTCGAGCTCGGGGCCGACGACTACCTGCCCAAGCCCTTCGAGCCGCGCGAGCTGCTGGCGCGGCTGAAGGCGCTGCTGCGGCGCGCGTCGCCGGCGCAGGGCGACGACGACGTGCTGCGTTTCGGCCGGCTCGAGATCGACCTCGGCGAGCGCCAGGCCCGCCTGGCCGGCAAGCCCTGCGAGCTGACGAGCTACCAGTTCGACCTGCTGCTCGTGCTGGCGCAAAGCCCCGGCCGCGTGCTGAGCCGCGACCAGATCATGGATGCGCTCAAGGGCCACCCGCTCGAAGCCTTCGACCGCTCGATCGACGTGCATGTCTCGCGCATCCGCGCCGCCATCGAGGACGACCCGAAGAACCCGCGGCGCATCCTGACCGTGCGCGGCGTGGGCTACGTGTTCGCCAAGAAGCAGGACAGCGAGGCCGCCGAGGCATGACGGCTGCGCTGCTGGTCGGCCTGGTGGCCGGCGCCTTCTTCTCGTCGGCGGTCGACGTGGCGCCTGCTGCGGCATGAACTCGCTGTACCTGCGCATCTACATCACCGTCGTGGCGGTGCTGCTGGCGTTTGCGCTGGTGGCCGGCTGGGTGGTCAAGCGCAACATCGAGCAGGAGCGCGAGACCTTCCAGAGCCAGGTGTCCGAACGCACGGCGGCCTGGGCGGCGCTCATCGAAAACAGCCTGCCGCCCGCCGACGCGCCCGAAGCGGAGCAGCGGGCCGCGGTGCTCGAATGGTCGCAGCGGCTGCGCATGGCACTGGCGCTCGACAACGAACAAGGCAAGCGCATCGCCACCTCCGAGCTGTTCTCGCGGCGCGAGGCCGAGCTGGGCGGCATGCCCAGGCGCGCGCAGCGCATCGCGCTGTCCGACGGGCGGGCCTTGTGGATCTGGCGCGGCGGGCCGCGCATCATGCGCGAAGCCGGCCCGCAACCGCAGCCCCCCGGGGGTCGCCCGCCGTTCGACGGCGACCGCCCGCCGGAGCCGCAGCGCGACGCGGGCGGCTCCGGCTTCCCGCTGCCGCCCATCCTGTTCGGCGGCGGGGCGGGCCTCGTGGTGACGCTGATCGTGCTGTTCGTGGCGGTGGCGGCCGGTGCCTACCCGGTGGTGCGCCGCCTCACCCGCCGGCTCGAGGCCCTGAAGCGCGGCGTGCAGACCTTCGGTGCCGGCCAACTGAGCCACCGAGTGCCGGTGGACGGCCGCGACGAGGTGGCCGAGGTGGCTGCCAGCTTCAACGACGCCGCCGAACGCGTGGAGCAGCTGGTGCGGGCCAACCGCTCGCTGCTGGCCAACGCCAGCCATGAGTTGCGGTCTCCGCTGGCACGGCTCAAGATGGCCGTCGGCATGATGGACGGCGCCCCGCCCGAGCGGCGGGACAAGCTCAGGCAGGAGATCGATCGCGACATCCGCGAACTCGACGTGCTGATCGACGAAGTGCTGCTGGCCAGCCGGCTCGACGCGCGTACGGGCGTGGAGCGTGAGCCGGTCGACCTGCTGGGCCTGGCCGCAGAGGAGGCCGCGCGGGTGGATGCGGTGCTCGACGGCGAGGCAGTGCTGGTGCAAGGGGAGGAGCGGCTGCTGCGCCGGGCCCTGCGCAACCTGCTCGAGAACGCCCGCCGCTACGGCGGCAGCGAGGCGCCCGAGATCACGGTGCGGCGGGCCGGCGCCGGCCAGGTGGAGCTCCGCGTGAGCGACCGCGGGCCAGGCGTGCCGGCGGACCAGCGCGAGCGGATCTTCGAGCCGTTCTACCGCCTGCCCGGCCATGCCGAACACGCCGGCGGCGTGGGGCTGGGCTTGAGCCTCGTGCGGCAGATCGCCGACCGGCATGGCGGGCACGTGCGCTGCGAGGCGCGCCAGCCGGCGCCGGGCAGCTGCTTCGTGCTGAGCCTACCCGCCGCCGCGGCCTGAACGTTCGGCAGGCATCTCTGCCGCAGCGCTTGATGCTGTACGAACATACAGTATGATGCGCAGCCAGTCCACACGACCCTTGAAGCCAGCGGCGTCTTGCCGCTGGCATTTTTTTGCCTGAAGCCGGCCCGGGTCAGGCCATGGCGCCCAGGATCACGCTCGACGCCTTGAAGAGCGCGGTGGCGGCCATGCCAGCCTCCAGCCGCATGGCCTGCAGGCTGGCCAGGGTGACCACCGCGGCGATGCTGTTGCCGCCGCCGATGTCGATCACCACGTCGGCATTCACCGCGCCGGGGTGCACCGCGAGCACCGTGCCGGCGAGCTGATTGCGGGCCGACAGCCGGGCGCCGCCGAGTTCGGTGGCCACGATGATCGACGACGCCTTGATGAGCGCAAAGGCGCTGGCGCCCAGCGTGAGCCCGAGCTGCTCGGTGCTTTCGCGGGTCATGATCGCCACGATGCGGGCGCCGCCGGGCAGGGTGAGCTCGACCTCGTCGTTCACCGAGCCGGCACGGTAGCCGCTCACCGTGCCGGCGAACTGGTTGCGTGCGCTGGTCTTCATGTTCAACATCCTCAGCAGGTTGAAGTCCTGCGACAGGTCGGTCGCCTCGCTGCTGAGCAGTTGCACGAAACGCCGGTGGGCCGACTCGATCTGCACGAAGCGTTCGGCCAGCTGCCTGCCGCGCTCGGTGAGCCGCGAGCCGCCGCCGCGGCCTCCGGTGCTGCAGCGCTCCACCAGCGGCACGCCCGCGAGGTTGTTCATCGCGTCGACCGCATCCCAGGCGGCCTTGTAGCTCATGCCCACCGCCCGCGCAGCCTGGGTGATGGAGCCGTGTTCGCCGATGGCGCGCAGCAGCTCGATGCGGCTGCTGCCTCCCAGCGTCTGGCCGCCCATGTTCATCCACACCGAACCCTGCAGCTCGATCGCTTCGCCCTTGGACTTCTTGCGTGCCACGGTGCCGTCCCTCGTCAAGCCGAAGCATGCGACGGCAACTCGTGCCGGCCGCCCTGGCCGACCACCTGCCCGTCGCGCATCTCGAGCACGTCGTCGCCCAGCCGCCGCACGTCGGCCTCGTCGTGGGAGATGAGCACCAGCGGGATGTCGAGCGCCGCCTGCAGGTCGGCCAGTTCGTCGCGCAGGCGGGCGCGCAGGGCCGGGTCGAGGGCGGCGAAAGGTTCGTCCAGCAGCAGGGCGCGCGGCCTGGCCACCAGCGCGCGGGCCAGTGCGGTGCGCTGGCGCTGCCCGCCCGACAGCTGCTCGGGGTAGTGGTGCGCCACCGGCTCGAGCTCGAAGGTGCGCAGCCAGCGCTGTACCGCCTCGTGGTGCTCGTGCCGGCGCGCGTTGAACCAGCCGAGGTGCACGCCGAAGGCGATGTTCTGCAGCACGGTGAGGTGCGGAAAGAGCGCGTAGTCCTGGAACACATAGGCCAGCCGGCGATGCCGCGCCGGCACGTCGATGCCGCGCCCGCGGTCGACCAGCACCTCGCCGTTCAGGCGCACATGGCCGGTGTCCGGCTCGGTGAGGCCGGCGATGATCTTCAGCGTCTGGCTCTTGCCGGCGCCCGACGCGCCGAACAGCACCAGCCGCTGCGCGGCACTCGCGAAGGCCACGTGCAGATCGAAGCGGCGCTTGCCGTGCTCGAACCGCCGCTGCACGTCGACATGCCACACCATCGCGCTACCTCCTCGACCGCCCGGTGTCGGCCGCCACGCGGCCGGGCGCCAGCCAGCCGGCGGCCAGCAGCACGGCCACGCAGGTGACCGAAGTGACCAGCACCAGGAAGTTGGCCACGTCGTCCTGGCCGGCCTGCACCGCCTCGTACACGGCCACCGCGAGCGTCTGCGTCTTGCCGGGGATGCTGCCCGCCACCATGAGCGTGGCGCCGAACTCGCCGGTGGCCCGCGCGAAGGCCAGCAGCGCGCCTGCCAATACGCCGCGCCAGGCCAGCGGCAGCGTGACGCGGAAGAACACTGCCATCTCGCCCAGGCCCAGCACGCGCGCGGCCTGCTCCAGTTGCGGATCCACCGCCTCGAAGGCCGCGCGCGCCGACTTGAAGATCAGCGGGAAGGCCACGATGGTGGCGGCGATCACCGCGCCCTGCCAGGTGAAGATGAGGTTGATGCCGAAGGTCGAATGCAGCCAGCCGCCGATGGCGCCGCGCTTGCCGATCAGCACCAGCAGGTAGTAGCCCAGCACCGTGGGCGGCAGCACCATCGGCAGGGTGAGCAGGGCGTCGATCACGTCGCGCCCGCGCAGGCGTGCCCGGGCCAGCCACCAGCCCACGGCCACGCCGAGCACGAGGTTGATGAGGGTGGCCCAGCCGGCCACCTTGAGCGTCAGTGCGAGTGCGGCCCAGGCGCCTTCCATCGGGGAGGGCCGCTCAGGGCTTGCCGAAGCCGTGCCGCGCCAGCACGGCCTGCGCGGGCGGCGACAGCATGAAGGCCACGAAGCTGCGCGCCTGCGCTGCCTGGGCGCTGCCGGCCACCGGCGCAATGGGGTAGAGCACCGGCACCTCGGTTGGCACGGTGAGCGCGACCTTCACCCTGCCGGGCAGCGCCGCCGCATCGGTGCCGTACACGAAGCCCGCATCGACCTCGCCGCGCGCCACGTAGTCGAGCGCCTGCCGCACGTTCTGGGCGCCGATCACCTTCGGCTCGATGGCGCCCCACAGCCCGGCTCGTTCGAGCAGGCCTTTCGTGTAGCGCCCCACCGGCACGCTGGCGGGCAGGCCGATGGCGATGCGGGCATAGGCCGGCTGCACGAGCTCGCTCACGCTCCGCGGCGCGGCCTTGGCATCCGCCGGCACGACCACCACCAGCGTGTTCGACACGAAGTTGCGCCGCTCGGACGCGGCAATGAGCGACTGGCCCTGAGCCTGGTCCATGGTCTCCTGGTCGGCGCTGGCGAACACGTCGGCCGGCGCACCCTTGGCGATCTGCTGCAGCAATGCACCCGAGGCGCCGAAGTTCAGCAGCACGCGGGTGCCGGGGTTCTGCGCCTCGTACAGCGGCGCCAGTTCGCGAAAGGCGTTGGTGAGGCTCGCGGCTGCCGAGACGGTGAGGTCGGCGGCCTGGGCATGGCAGCACAGCAGCAGGACGCAGGCGGCGGTGAAGACAGGGCGTGGCAACTTGCGCATGGAGCAGGGCGCTTGGCTCTTCATGTACGGCTCTATATCGAAAAGAGCCGAAACCAGAAAATGCAGGGGGGAGCGAGCGCCGCAGTTTATATGTGTTGCTTCCTATATTGAAAATCTTCGGCCTCAGTCGCGCCTGCAAATGACAATGATTCGCATGTGCAGATAAGATCACGCCCCTTTGCATGGCGTGATCCAAGGAGGGGTGTGGTGAGGATGCTTCGGGCCCGTTTGAACCGTTTGACGTGGGCGTGCCTGTGCGCCGCCGCGGCTTTGCCGGCAGCAGCGCAGGAGGCGGCCGCCCCGACCCCGGAAGCCGCCGAACGCCCGGCGCCTGCCAGGCTGGATCAGGTGGTCGTGACCGGTGAAAAGATCCGCCGGCCTCTGGACAAGACGCTGACCAGCGTGGCCGTGGCCACCGAGAAGGACATGCAGGAGCACGGCGACCAGACGCTCACGGACGTCATGGCCCGCACGCCGGGCGTCTCGACCGCGCCGAACAACCAGACCTTCAGCATCCGCGGCGCGCCGGTGGCCGGGTTGGGCGAGCAGGGGCCCAACGACCTGATCTCGGTCTATGTGGATGGCGCCGTTCAGCCTCGCCAGACGGTGACGCTCGGCACGCTGTCGGTGTGGGACATGGAGCAGGTGGAGATCCTGCGCGGGCCGCAGTCCACCGTGCAGGGCCGCAATGCGATGGCCGGTGCGATCGTGCTGAAGAGCAAGGACCCGACCCACGAGCCGACCTTCGCGGCGCAAGCCCGGCTGGGCAACTACAACGAGCGCGGTGCCGCCTTCGTGGTCGGGGGCAGCGCGATCCCCGACACGGTGGCCTTGCGCCTGGCCGTCGAACACCAGGAGGACGACGGCTACATCCACAACGAGACGCTGAACAAGGATGCCAATCCCCGTCGCAGTCTCGTGGCGCGGGGCAAGCTGCTGTGGCAACCCGTCGAGTCGCTCGATGTGCTGGTCACGCTGGCGCATACCGATCACCGCCGGGGCAATCCGGTGGTGACCTACACCGCCGACGACGAGTTGCTCTTCTACCGCGTGCGCACCAATGCCGATGCGTGGGATCGCATGCGGCAGAACACGCTCAGCGCGCAGGTCGAATACCGGCTGCTGCCCGACTGGACGCTGCACAGCACCACCGCGCTGACGCACGCCCAATACGACGCCGTGCTCGACTTCGACCAGACCGACACCGCGCCGGTCGACGAGGTCTTCCGCGACCACCAGCGGCAGCTGGATTCACAGGAATTCCGCCTGGCGTACGACGGCAAGGTGCTGAAGGGGCACGCCGGCCTCTATTTCGGCGACAGCCGGGAGGACCGCAAGGACCGCCTGCTGTTCGACGGCACGCCGGCCATCGCTCTCTTCGGCGACACGCGGGTGCGCAACCACGCGCTGTTCGGCGAGCTGACATGGGCCTTTGCGCCGGCGTGGGAACTCATCGCCGGCCTGCGCCACGACCGCGAGCGCAACCGCACCGCCTCGCGCTTCGATGCCGATCCCGATACCGTGACCGAAAACTCCTATGGCGCGCTGCTGCCCAAGCTGGGCCTTTCGTACCAGTGGAGCGCCGAGCATCTGGTCGGCGCGGTGGTGCAGCGCGGCTACCGCGGCGGCGGCTCGGCCTTCAACATCGCCGAGCAGACGGCCGTGCCTTTCGATCCCGAGTACTCGGTCAACTACGAGCTCAGCTACCGCGGCCGCTGGCTGGACCGTCGCCTGCAGGTGATGGCCAACCTCTACCAGACCGACTGGCGCGACCAGCAGGTCACCTACCTCACGATGCTCGGCAACGACAACAGCGCGCAGGTGGCCAATGCCGGCCGCAGCCGGCTGCGCGGCGGCGAGCTGTCGCTCGGCTATGACGTGGACCAGTCCTGGCGCCTCTACGCCGGCCTCGCGCACAACGATTCGCGCTACCTGCATTTCGTGACCGCGACCCAGGACCTGAGCGGCCAGCCGTTCGAGCGTGCGCCGCGCAACCAGGTCAACCTCGGCAGCCGCTGGCGCCACCACAGCGGGTTCGCCCTGAACCTGGAGGCGGTGCACCAGGCTGCGAGCAATTCGCAGTACCTGACCGATGGTGACCCTGCTTCGCCGACCTACCGCCAGGTGGTGGGTGTGCGGCGCGGCGACTCGGCCACGCTGTTCAACGTGACCGCTCAGTACCGCATCGGCCGCTGGCTGGCCGGGGCCTGGGTGAAGAACCTGTTCGACGAGACCTATGCGGTGAGCCGTCCCACCGGCACGGTGGCCACCGCGGGGGCGCCGCGCACGTTGGGCGTCAGCTTGCGGTACGGCAGCTAGTGGGCGGGGCGGTCAGCCGTTCTTATGCAAGCCGACCGCCCGCGCCCAGACAGTCAAGCTTTGGTGAGTCGGGCAGCACTTTCACGGCTATGCCGTCACCGGTGGGGCTGGTCACACGCCAAGGAAGTGGCCCCTTGAAGCGCTGCTCTGCCTGCAAGTTGATGATCGCGTCAGCCCCGAGCTTTCGCGCCTCTCGAGCCATCACTGGCAGCAACTCGTCGGTACCTCCGTAGGTCCGCTTTGTGGCCTTGATCCGTCCGAGCGCGACGACCTTCACATCGGAGGGTGGTGCGCCTGCCAGCAGACATACCTTGTTGTTGTGAGCGGAGTGAACGGGTGCCGTTCTGTCGGCCTCCACCTTCGCCCGCGTGCCGCAGCCAACCATGGCGATGCAAAGGATCACGGGTACGAGTCTCTTCATGCCTGTCATTGCGCGCCTCCTCTCACAAGGCCTTGCGTTATGCAGCCTAGCGGCTGCTCCTGGAGTCCCCAAAAAGGGGGGCACGCACCTCTGGTATGGCTCCGCGTGAAGGAATGCCGCCTGAATCCCCCATCGTGGTGGTGCACGGCACGACTGCCCGGCGCATCCTGCGGCGACGACATCGGTGGGGGTGATGATGCGTGCTCGACTCGTGGCAACGGTGTGCGCGGAAGCGATGCGGTTCCTGGAGGCTCATCTGCGGACGAGGCGTCTCGCGAGAGCGGCCCAGCAGGAGGGCAACCGCCAGATGAGCCGCGTCAGCGTCTGCGTGGCGGCCACGCTCTGCGCCATTGCATTGACCGCGACGGCCGAGGTGCCTCGTTGCGAGACCTCGTCAGCGCTTGACCACGGCGGTGGACTGAACGCTTGCGGTTGCCACTTCAACCGCAAGACCGGTGAATGCCATTGCCATCAGCCAAGAGCCTGCGGCTGTTCGTGTCAGCCGGCTTCCTGTCCGCGGTAATGGCTGTCTTGCGCCCACGCAGCGCAGCCAGGGCAAGATGCTCGACGTCAGTGATGAGCAGGTCGGCGACTCGACACAGGCGGCACGGCAGAAGGCCCGTGTGCAGGCCTGCATGAGGGCCGCGGCTCGCCTGAACCGGCGCGCTACGGCGAATGCCTAGCTCCGTGTCGCTCAATCGCGGCGAGGCTCAGTGCGGTCAGGTAGTCGGCGTATCGCGATCAAAGCACGTCCCGATAAAGGTGCTCTTTGCCGGATGCGAGGCGGCGTCGGCCCGGCGCGCCGCTGAAATGCTCGTTTCCTGGCGGAAGCGGTGAGATTCGAACTCACGGAGGGCTTCCGCCCTCGCCGGTTTTCAAGACCGGTGCCTTAAACCGCTCGGCCACGCTTCCAACATGCATCGCTCCGGCGAAACCGCCGGTTTTGGTCTTCGCTCACATCGCTGCGCGATATGAGCTCCGCCCCAACGCCTGAAGGCGTTGACCAAGACCGGTGCCTTGAACCGCTCGGCCACGCTTCCAGAAGAGGCGGCGATTGTAGGCCACGCCCCTCACAGCGGCGACTGCGCCTCCTCGCACCGCACCTGGATCACCTCGCGTTCGCCGCCGTCCACCCGCACCGCGGTGAGCCGCCCGCCCCACACGCAGCCGGTGTCGATGGCCAGCAGCTCGCTCTGGTTGATGAGGCCGAGGGTGGACCAGTGGCCGAATGCAATCGGCACGCCGGCGGTGCGGCGGCCCGGCGCCTGGAACCACGGCACGTAGCCCAGCGGCGCGCTGTCCAGCCCCTCCTTGCTTTCGAACTCCAGCGCACCGTCGGTCGCACGGCAGAAGCGGATGCGCGTGAGCGCGTTGACCGCAAAGCGCCAGCGGTCGGCGCCGAGCAGGTCGTCTTTCCACTGGGAAGGCTCGTTGCCGTACATCACTCGCAGAAAGCCTTCGAGCTCGCCGCCGCGCAGCAGCGTCTCCACCTCGCCGGCGAGCCGCAGGGTGAGGTCGAGGTCCCACTGCGGCGCCACGCCGGCATGCACCATGAGCCAGCCGTGCTCGTACACGGCCAGTCGGTGCTCGCGCAGCCAGGCGATCCAGGCATCGCGGTCGGGCGCTTCGAGGATGTCGCGCGTGGTGTCCTTGCGGTGGGGCTGGCGCAGTCCCGCAGCCACTGCCAGCAGGTGCAGGTCATGGTTGCCGAGCAGGCACACGGCCGCATCGCCGAAACCGCGCAGCGTGCGCAGCACGCCCAGCGAGTCCGGGCCGCGGTTGACGAGATCGCCCAGCATGTAGAGCCGGTCGCGCGAAGGAGAGAAGCCGATCTCGGCGAGCAGGCGGTCCAGTGCGTCGCAGCAGCCCTGGACGTCGCCGATCAGGTAATTCATGGGGCAGGCCCGGTCGGGAAATTCGAGCGATTCTGCTACGCTTGGCGCCCCAAATACCGAAGGCCCGCCGCGCGCTCCCTCCCGCGGCACGGGCCTCCCCGATGGACGTCGCGCTTCTCATCTTCCTGATCCTGCTCAACGGCGTATTTGCCATGTCTGAAATGGCGCTGGCCGCCAGCCGCAAGGCCCGGCTGCAGGTCATGGTCGAAAGCGGCGAGTCGGGGGCCAGCACGGCGATGGAGCTGCACGACAACCCGACGCAGTTCCTGTCCACGGTGCAGATCGGCATCACGTCCATCGGCATCCTGAACGGCATCGTCGGCGAGGCGGCCTTTTCGGCGCCGCTGTCGACCTGGCTCAAGCGCAGCTTCAGCGTGCCGGAGCAGGTGGCCGACATCGGCTCGCTCGCCTTGGTGGTGGTGATCATCACCTACCTGACCATCATCTTCGGCGAGCTGGTACCCAAGCGCATCGGCCAGCTCTACCCCGAGGCGGTGGCGCGCATCGTGGCGCCGCCGATGCACTGGCTGTCCAGACTCGCGCGGCCGTTCGTGCGCCTGTTGTCCGGCAGCACCGTGGCCATGCTGAGCCTGCTGGGCATCCGCGAGAACTCGGCCCGCGGCGTCACCGAAGAAGAGATTGCCGCCAGCCTCGAAGAAGGGCTGGACGCCGGCGTCATCGAGGCGCACGAGCACCAGATGGTGCGCAACGTGTTCCGGCTCGACGAACGCCAGATCGGCTCGATGATGATTCCGCGCGGCGACATCGTCTGGCTCGACCTGGAGGACCCGATCGCCACCACGCTGGCGCGCATGGCCGAACACGACCACTCGCGCTACCCGGTGTGCCGCGGCGGCCTCGACGACATCGTCGGTGTCATCGCGGCACAGCACTTGCTGCACCAGCTCACGCAAGGCAAGAGCGTGTCGCTCGAAGAGAAGCTGCAGCCGCCGGTGTTCGTGCCCGAAACGCTCACCGGCATGGAGTTGCTGGAGCACTTCCGCGGCTCGGGCACCCAGATGGTCTTCGTGGTCGACGAATACGGTGAAGTGCAGGGCGTGATCACGCTGCGCGACGTGCTGGAGGCGATCACCGGCGAGTTCGCCAGCGGCGTGCCCGAAGATGCCTGGGCCGTGCAGCGCGACGACGGCTCCTGGCTCATCGACGGGCTGATCCCCATTCCCGAACTGAAGGATCGGCTCGAGCTCAAGGACCTGCCCGACGAAGACCGCGGGCGCTACAACACCCTGGCCGGCTTCGTGATGCTGCTGCTGGGCCGGCTGCCCCGCACCGCCGACGTGGTGGAGTGGGGCGGCTGGCGTTTCGAGGTCGTCGACCTCGATGGCAAGCGCGTCGACAAGGTGCTGGCTTCGCCCATTCCTGCTGGAGACCACGAATGAATTTCCCTTCCGCCCTCTACAAGGACCCGGTGCTGCTCGACCGCAACGAACACCGCGGCAAGCGCATCAGCAAGCTCACCGACTTTTCGGTGGCTGCCGAGATGAACGCGATGTTCGTCAACGTGGTCGAGTTCGCCGAGGCCGCGAAGGAATACCCGGTGGCCTTCCTGCCGGTGCCCGAGTCTTCGCAGGACAAGCCGGTCGTGAGCCCGGTGGTGCTGCTGGGCCTGCGTGACCGCGAGAACCTGTACGTCAACGAAGGCAAGTGGGACGCACGCTACATCCCGGGCTACCTGCGCCGCTATCCCCTGGCCTATGCCAAGAGCGGAGACGAGCGCGTGAGCGTCGTGATCGATCAGGCCTGGTCCGGCTTCAACGACGCCGAAGGCGAGCTGCTGGTCGAGCCGTCCGGGGAGGCCGCGCCGTACCTGAAGCAGATGATGGAATTCCTCGACGCCTTCGAGCGCGAGGGGGGCCGCACCCGGGCCTTCTGCGAACGCCTCGTGCAGCTCGACCTGCTGCGCGGCGGCACGGTCGACGGCCAGCTGCCTGACGGCTCGCCGCTGCGGGTCGAAGGCTTTTTCGCGGTGGACGAGCAGAAGCTGCTCGGCCTGCCCGATGCCGACCTGCTGGAGCTCGTCAAGAGCGGCGCAATGGGCTTGATCCATGCGCACATGCTGTCGATGTCGAACGTGCAGCGGCTGTTCGAGAAGCTGGGGCAGCGGCTGGGCAAGGTTTCCGCGCCGCTGCAATAACCGTTCGGCGTTCTCAGGCGGAGCGCGCGGACGGCAGCGCTCCCAGCCGCTGCGACACCTCGCCGGCGCAGGCCACCAGCGCTCGCGCGAGGGCGCCTTCGGGGTGCACGTCGAACAAGGCCGTCGGCCCGATGGCCGTCACGCTCATCACGATGTCGCCGCTGTGCTTGAACACGGGCGCGGCCATCGCGCTCACGCCGGGCACCAGTTCGTCCACCGTGTGGCCGTAGCCCTGGCGCCGCACGCCTTCGAGCGTCGCCTCGAAATCCACCCATCTGGGCCGCGGCCGCGGCGGGCTTGACGCCAGCCGCTGCTCGCGGGCCTGTTCCTCGTCGAACGCCGCGCGCACTTGCGCGCGCGGCAGGAAGGCCGCGAACAGCCGGCCCGAGGCCGTGTCGGTGAGCGACATCACCGTGCCGTGCCGCATGTTGACCCGCACCGCGGTGGGCGCTTCCTCCACCTGCACGATGGTCGGCCCGTAGGTGCCCCAGATGCCCAGCGCCACCGTGTGGCCGATGCGTTGCGCCAGCTCGGGCAGCAGTGGAGTGGCCACCCGCACCGGGTCGGCCTGCTGCAGGCTGATGAGGCCCAGCTGCAAGGCCAGCGGTCCCAGGCCGTAGCGGCCGCTGCTCGGGTCCTGCTCGATGAGCCCCAGCTTGCCGAAGCTCACCAGGTAGGGATGGGCCTTGGCCGGTGCCATGCCGGCTTCGCGGGCCAGGTCCTTCAGGGCCATGGGCCGGCCCTGGTGCACCAGGGCCCGCAGCAATTGGCCGCCCACTTCCACGCTCTGGATGCCGCGGCGGTCGCGTTCGGCCGGCTCTTCCGGCCCTGCTGATTCGTCGGTCACGGGTTAACCCTTATGAAACTCATTAGACATTAACGAACTAATTGCCTAAGATCAAGTCAAGTTCAGAAATGGCAAACAAGTTCGTCTAAATCAAACTCCGGCGAGATTCTGCCCGCCCCTACCGAGGACCGCGAACATGAGCACCAAGGCCTTTGCCTCACAAGCCGACCTGGAAGAAAAGCGGGTCAGCTTCACCCGGCTGTCCGAGCACGCCTACGCCTACACCGCCGAAGGCGACCCCAACACCGGCATCGTGATCGGCGACGACGCGGTGATGGTGATCGACACCCAGGCCACGCCTGCGATGGCGCAGGACGTGATCCGCCGCATCCGCGAAGTGACCGACAAGCCCATCCGCTACGTGGTGCTGTCGCACTACCACGCGGTGCGCGTGCTGGGCGCTTCGGCCTATCAGCCGCAGCAGGTCATCGCGAGCCAGGACACCTACGACCTCATCGTCGAGCGTGGCGAGCAGGACAAGGCCAGCGAGATCGGCCGTTTCCCGCGCCTGTTCCGCAATGTGGAGACGGTGCCGCCCGGCCTCACCTGGCCGACGCTCACCTTCACCGGCCGCATGACGCTGTGGCTGGGCAAGCTGGAAGTCCAGCTGCTGCAGCTGGGCCGCGGGCACACCAAGGGCGACACGGTGGTGTGGCTGCCGCAGGACCGGGTGCTGTTCTCTGGCGACCTGGTCGAGTTCGACGCCACGCCCTATGCCGGTGACGCCTATTTCCAGGACTGGCCGAAGACGCTGGACAACATCGCCGCGCTGAAGCCCCACGCCCTGGTGCCGGGCCGTGGTGCGGCGCTGCAGAACGAGGCCGCGGTGGCCCAGGGGCTGGCCGGCACCCGTGCCTTCGTCTCGGAGCTGTTTGCCAGCGTGCAGGCGGGGGCACGGGCTGGCAAGGACCTGAAGGCCGTCTACCGCGAGACCTACGACCGGCTCAAGCCCAGCTACGGGCAGTGGGTGATCTTCGACCACTGCCTGCCGTTCGACGTGACGCGTGCCTATGACGAAGCCACGCAGTATGCCGACCCGCGCATCTGGACGGCCGAGCGCGACCAGCAGATGTGGCAGTCGCTCGAAGGCTGAGGGGCGCGATGAAGCCGCTCGAACTGCCCGCAGCCGTGACCGGGGCGCAAGTCCAGGCGCTGGAGTTCGCCTATGAGCGCTCGCCCGACCAGGGCGCTGCGCAACCGGTGCGGCATGCGGTCGTCGTGGTCGGCGCCGGCCCGGTGGGCCTGTCGCTCGCCATCGACCTCGCCCAGCGCGGGCAGAAGGTGCTGCTGCTCGACAACGACAACCGCCTGTCCACCGGCTCGCGCGCCATCTGCTTCGCCAAGCGCACGCTGGAGATCTGGGACCGCCTGGGTGTGGGCGATCGCATGGTGGCCAAGGGCGTGGGCTGGAACGTCGGCAAGGTGTTCTTCCGCGACGAGCTGCTCTACCGGTTCGACCTGCTGCCCGAAGAGGGCCATGAACGGCCGGCCTTCATCAACCTGCAGCAGTACTACGCCGAGGCCTATCTCGTCGAGCGCGCCAGCGCATTGCCCAACCTCGAGATCCGCTGGAAGAACAACGTGGTCGCGCTGGAGCAGGGTGAGCGCGGCACCAGGCTCGGAATCGACACGCCCGACGGCCGCTATGAGCTGCTGGCCGACTGGGTGGTGGCCTGCGACGGTTCGCGTTCGCCGCTGCGGGCCTTGGTGGGCGAAGCAAGCCACGGGCGGGTGTTCAAGGACCGCTTCCTGATCGCCGACGTGCGCATGGAAGCGCCGCCCCGCGCGCTGGGCGGGCCGCGCACAGGCGAAGGCGCCAGTGTGGGGCATGACGCTCCTGCGGCCGAACGCTGGTTCTGGTTCGACCCGCCGTTCCATCGCAACCAGAGCGTGCTGCTGCACATGCAGCCCGACGGTGTGTGGCGTATCGACTTCCAGCTCGGCTGGGACGCCGACCCCGAAGAAGAGAAGAAGCCCGGGAACATCATCCCGCGGGTGAAGGCGCTGCTCGGCGACGACGCGAAGTTCGAGCTCGAGTGGGCCAGCGTCTACACCTTCGCCTGCCAGCGCATGGACCGCTTTCGCCTGGGGCGGGTGCTGTTCGCCGGCGACTCGGCCCACGGCGTGTCGCCGTTCGGTGCCCGTGGCGCCAACTCCGGCGTGCAGGACGCGGAAAACCTCGCCTGGAAGCTCGACCTCGTGCTGCGCGGCGACGCGCCCGACGCCTTGCTCGACAGCTATGCGAGCGAGCGCGAATACGCGGCCGACGAGAACATCCGCAACTCCACCCGGGCCACCGACTTCATCACGCCCAAGAGCGAGGTGTCGCGCCTGTTCCGCGATGCAGTGCTCGACCTGGCGCGCCAGCACCCGTTCGCGCGCAAGCTGGTCAACAGCGGCAGGCTGTCGGTGCCGGCCACCCTGCACGACTCATCGCTCAACACGCCCGACACGGACAGCTTCGAAGGCGCCATGGTGCCGGGCGCGCCGGCCGCCGATGCACCGCTGTCGATCGACGGCCGCCGGACCTGGCTGCTGCGCGAGCTGGCACAGGGCTTCACCCTGCTGGTGTGGGACGCGTTGCCTGCATGGGCCGACGGGCTGCCGCTGAAGCGGCTCGTGTTGTCGCCGGCGCAGGACCCGCAAGGCTGCCTGGCCCGGCGCTACGACCTGCAGCCGGGCACCGCCTACCTGCTGCGACCCGACCAGCATGTGTGCGCACGCTGGCGCCAGCCCGCCGAAGCCGTCGTGCGGGCGGCACTGGCCCGCGCCTGCGCGCTGCCGCCGCCATGAGGACACGCACCATGCCGCTCATCACCGAACCCCACCTCGAAGCGCCCGACGACTTCTACGAAGCCTTGATCGACGCCCACAAGGACCTCGACGCAGCCGAAAGCCATGCGCTCAACGCCCGCCTCGTGCTGCTGCTGGCCAATCACATCGGATCGCTCGACGTGCTGAAGGAGGCGCTCGCCGCCGCACGCGCACGGTCCGTGGCCCCCGCATCGAATTGAACCGACCGAAAGCAAACTGCTCATGAACCCACGTCAATACCAATCAGGATTCGGCAACCAGTTCTCCACCGAGGCGGTCGAAGGCGCGCTGCCGCGCGGCCGCAACAGCCCGCAGAAGGTCTCCCTCGGCCTGTATGCCGAGCTGGTGTCGGGCAGTGCCTTCACCGCGCCGCGCGCCGAGAACCACCGCAGCTGGCTGTACCGACGCCAGCCCTCGGTGGTGACGAGCGGCTATGCGCCGTACGCGCAGCCCTTTCTCAAGACCGGCGCGAAGGCCGGCGTGGCGATGCCGCCCGACCCGTTGCGCTGGCACCCCGCGCCGATCCCCGAAACGCCGCTGGACTTCGTGGACGGCCTGCGCACCGTCGTCGTCAATGGCGACCCGGATGCGCAATGCGGCATGGCCGCGCACCTGTACCTCGCCAACCGGTCGATGCAGCGGCGGGCCTTCGTCAATGCCGACGGCGAGATGCTGCTGGTGCCGCAGGAGGGCGAGATCACCATCACCACCGAGCTGGGCGTGCTGGACGTGAAGCCGGGCGAGGTGGCCCTGCTGCCGCGCGGCATCGCGTTCAAGGTCACGGTGGCCGGCCCCTCGCGCGGTTATGTCTGCGAAAACTACGGCGCGCCGTTCCGCCTGCCGGAGCTGGGGCCCATCGGCAGCAACGGCCTCGCGAACCCGCGCGACTTCCTGGCGCCGGTGGCTGCGTTCGAAGACGCGCAGGGCGACTACGAGATCGTCAAGAAGTACGGCGGGGCCCTGTGGCGCGCGACGCAGAAGCACACGCCGTTCAACGTCGTGGCCTGGCACGGCAACCTCGCGCCGCTGAAGTACGACACCGCCAACTTCATGACCATCGGCTCGATCAGCTTCGACCATCCGGATCCGTCGATCTTCACCGTGCTCACCTCGCCGTCGGACACGCCGGGCACGGCCAACTGCGACTTCGTGATCTTCCCGCCGCGCTGGATGGTGGCCGAGGACACCTTCCGGCCGCCGTGGTACCACCGAAACCTGATGAGCGAGTTCATGGGCCTGGTGTACGGGCAGTACGACGCCAAGCCCGAAGGCTTCAAGCCCGGCGGCATGAGCCTGCACAACTGCATGGTGCCGCACGGCCCCGACACCGAAGCCTTCGACAAGGCGAGCAACGCGCCGCTGGCGCCGCACAAGCTCGACAACACGCTGGCCTTCATGTTCGAAAGCCGCTGGCGCTTCCACCCGACCGAGTTCGCGCTGAACGAGGCGCCGCTGGACAAGGCCTATGCCGACTGCTGGGCCGGGCTGGGTGATCACTTCAAGGCCTGAGAGCACATGAGCGAGAACATGAACGACATCGACTTCACCCACGACCCGGCACAACGAAGCTGGGTCACCTCGGCCAATGCCGACGCCACCGACTTCCCCCTCCAGAACCTGCCCTTCGGCCGCTTTCGCCGCGCGGGCGAGGCATGGCGGCTCGGCGTCGCCATTGGCGACCAGGTGCTCGACCTGCGCGCCGCCATGGCAGCCGGCTTGCCGCTCGATGCAACCCTCGGCAGCGACGTGCTCAACGACTTCATGGCGCTCGGCAAGGCGGCGCGTGTGCAGGCGAGGGCGCTGCTCTCACGGGCGCTCGCTGCCGGCAGTGCCGAAGAAGCCCGCCTGCGCAGCTGCCTCGTGCCGCAGCGCGAGGCCGAAATGAGCCTGCCCTGCCGCATCGGCGACTACACCGACTTCTACACCGGCATCCATCACGCCACCACGGTGGGCAAGCTGTTCCGCCCGGACAACCCGCTACTGCCGAACTACAAGTGGGTGCCCATCGGCTACCACGGCCGTGTGTCGAGCCTCGGGGTCTCGGGCCAGCAGTTCCGCCGCCCCTTGGGGCAGTTCAAAGGCGAGGGCGACGAGCCGCAGTTCGGCCCGGCGAGGCGGCTCGACTACGAGCTCGAGGTGGGCGTGTTCGTCGGACGCGGCAATGCCCAGGGCGAGCCCAAGCCCATGGACGAGGCCGAGGACGACTGGTTCGGCATGGTGCTGCTCAACGACTGGTCGGCGCGCGACGTGCAGGCCTGGGAATACCAGCCGCTCGGGCCCTTCCTTTCCAAGAGCTTCGCCACCACCCTCTCGCCGTGGGTGGTGACGCGCGAGGCGCTGGAGCCGTTCCGCGTGCCGTTCGTGCGCCCGGCGGGCGATCCGCAACCCTTGCCCTATCTCGATTCGCCGGCCAACCGCGAACGCGGCGGCATCGACATCACGCTCGAGGTGTGGCTCAAGACCGCTTCGATGAGCGAGCCGCAGCGCCTCACCGAAAGCAACTTCCGCGACGCCTACTGGACGGTGGCGCAGATGCTCGCCCACCACTCGAGCAACGGCTGCAACCTGCAGCCCGGCGACCTGCTGGGCAGCGGCACGCAGTCCGGCGCGCAGCCCGGGCAGGGCGGCTCGCTGCTGGAGCTCACCGGTGGCGGCAAGCAGCCGCTTTCGCTCGCCGGCGGTGAAACGCGCACCTTCCTCGACGATGGCGACACGGTGGAGCTGCGCGCCCATTGCCAGCGTGCCGGGGCTCGCCGCATCGGCTTCGGCGTGTGTGCGGCTACCGTGCTGCCCCCGCAGTCGGCTCCGGTGCAGTCCCATTGACGCCAGGCAAGCCGGTCACTAGAGTTTGTTCATTATCTGACCACCGGTTCGCAATAAGAACACGTTGCGAGCCGGTGACCCAAGGTTTGTCTTGATCCCAACGACAGGCGAAGCGGCGAGACTCGCTGCCATTCGCTTGCAACCCAGGAGACTCGAATGACCCGATTCCTCAAGCAGGGCCTGGTGGCCGCGCTCGCCCTGGCGGGCGCTGCGGCGGCCGGCGCCCAGGAAGTGACCCTCAAGTTCAACCACATCTGGAATCCCACCGCGATGGCGTCGGTGCGGGTGATCCAGCCGTGGTGCGACAAGGTCGCCGCCGAATCGGCCGGCAAGATGAAGTGCCAGGTGTTCCCGGCCATGTCGCTGGGCGGCACGCCGCCCCAGCTGGTCGACCAGGTGCGTGACGGCGTGGCCGACCTCGTGATCACGCTGCCGGGCTACACCGCCGGCCGCTTCCCGGTGATGGAGGTCTTCGAGCTGCCCTTCATGACCAGCTCGGCCGAGGCCGGCGCGCAGGCGGCCTGGGACTTCCACCACAAGTACGCCGCCAAGGAATTCCCAGGCACCAAGCTGCTGGCCATGTGGGTCCATGACGAAGGCTACGTGCACACCCGCGACAAGCCGGTCAAGACCATGGCCGACTTCAAGGGCCTGAAGATGCGCGCGCCCACGCGGCAGACCAACAAGCTGCTCACCGCCCTGGGCGCCACGCCGGTGGGCATGCCGCTGCCGGCGATTCCCGACGCGGTGAGCAAGGGCACGATCGACGGCTTCCTGCTGCCGTGGGAAGTGATCCCGTCGGTGAAGCTGCAGGAGATGGTGAAGTACCACAGCGAGACCGACCCGTCCCGCCCGGCGCTGTACAGCGCGGTGTTCATCTTCGGCATGAACCAGGCCAAGTACGACAGCCTGCCGCCCGACCTCAAGAAGGTGATCGACAACAACAGCGGCCCGCAGCTCACGAAGCAGATCGGCAAGATCTGGGACGAGAGCGCCGCACCGGGCCGCAAGAGCGCCACCGACCGAGGCAACAACTTCTACATGATCCCCGCGGCCGAACTCGACAACTGGATCAAGGCCAGCGCACCGCTGTACGACGACTGGGTGGCCGACATGAACAAGCGCGGCCTGCCGGGCAAGCAGATGCTCGACGACGCCCGCGCCCTGCTGGCCAAGTACAAGAAGTAAGCGACACGCGCAGCAGGGAGCAGGGGGCGCGGCCTGGGCCGCGCCCTTCGTTGAGGAGAGAGTCTTCATGCCGGTCTTCTTGCGCCGCCTCGCGGTGCTGTTTGCCATCGCGGGCTGCCTGGTGGCCTGCGCAACGGCGCTGACGACGGTGACCAGCGTCACCGGCCGCGCCACGATGTCGGCGCCCATCCAGGGCGACGTCGAGCTCACCCAGCTGGGCATCGCACTCGCCATCGCGCTGTGCCTGCCATGGGCGCAGCTGCGCGGCAGCAACATCATCGTGGACTTCTTCACCCAGGCAGCGCGCGAACGCACGCTGCGCTGGCTCGATGCCCTGGGCGCCTTCCTGCTTGCTCTGATGGTGGGCGTGCTCGCCTGGCGCACCGCCGCCGGCGCGCTGGCCGTGCACGAAGCCCAGGAGACCACCATGATCCTCGGCCTGCCCATGTGGTGGAGCTACGCGGTGCTGGCGCCGGGCTTTGCGCTCACTGCGGTGATCGCGCTCGTGCAGGTGGTGCTGCACCTCACGGGCCGCGAGATCCATCCCGGGGCGCATTCATGAGCGGAGGAACGATCGGCCTCGTGATGTTCGGCGCCATGCTCGCGCTGATGGCCATTCGCGTGCCCATTGCCGCGGCGATGTTCATTCCCGGTGCCGTCGGCTACTGGGCCATGACCAACGACCTCGCGCTGCTCAACGCGCTCAAGGGTTCGGCGGTGGCGCGGCTCACGGTCTACGACCTGAGCGTGATTCCGCTGTTCCTGCTGATGGGGCAGTTCGCCACGCAGGGCGGCTTGTCGCGGGCCTTGTTCAAGGCGGCCGCGGCCTTCGTCGGCCACATCCGCGGCGGGCTGGCCATGGCGGCCATCCTGGCGGCGGCAGCCTTCGGCGCCGTGTGCGGCTCCTCGGTGGCCACCTCGGCCACCATCACGCAGGTGGCCTACCCGGAGATGAAGGCCCACGGCTACCACGGCCGCCTCTCCACCGCCGCGCTGGCCACCGGCGGCACGCTGGGCATCCTCATTCCGCCGTCCGTGCCGCTGGTGGTGTACGCCATCCTCACCGAACAGAACATCGCCAAGCTGTTTGCCGCGGCCATGGTGCCCGGGCTCATCGCCACGCTGGGCTACGTGGTCGTGATCAGCCTGTACTGCCGCGTGCGCCCCGAGCTTGCCACCCCGAGCGAGCCGCTGCCCTGGAGCGAGCGCATGCGCGCGCTGCTGGGCGTGTGGCCCATTGCACTGATCTTCGTCGTCGTGTTCGGCGGCATCTACGGCGGCGTGTTCTCGCCCACCGAAGGCGCGGCGGTCGGCGCGGTGAGCACCTTCGTGCTCGGCCTCGCCAAACGCGAACTCACGCTCGAAGGCGTGAAGCGCAGCTTCCTCGGCACGGCCGAAACCTCGGCCATGGTGTTCATGATCTTCCTGGGCGCCGACATGATGAACTCGTCGCTCGCCCTCACGCAGATGCCCGCGCGGCTGGCCGAGTGGGTGGGCCACCTGCAGGTCGACCCGCTGCTCATCGTGGCCAGCGTGCTCGTGTTCTACGTGGTCCTCGGCTGCGTGATGGACGAGCTGTCCATGCTGCTGCTCACCATCCCGGTGATCTTTCCGACCGTGATGGCGCTCGACCTGTGGGGCCTGGCGCCCGAAGCCAAGGCCATCTGGTTCGGCGTGCTGGTGCTGTGCACGGTCGGCGTCGGGCTCATCGCGCCGCCGGTGGGGCTCAACGTCTACGTGGTCAACAGCATGGCGCGCGAAGTGCCCATGAGCGAAACCTACAAGGGAGTCTTTCCCTTCCTCGCCAGCGACACGGTGCGTGTGGTGCTGATGCTCTTCTTCCCGGCCATCTCGTTGTGGCTGGTGAACGTGCTGTTCAAGTAGTCCGCAGGTCGTCGTGGTGCCCATGGGCACGGGGCTTGCCGGTTCAGCCGCATGAAGCCCCGCCCGCACAAGCCCGGCCCCGGCGCCGGCAACTCCGCTTCCGACTCCGCGGCCGTGTCACCCGGCCGGGCCGCGCAGTCGCGGCCCGGTGCCGACGAAGGCGCGGCACAAGGTTCCGACTGGCTGCAGGAGCGCAGGCACGACGGCACGCCGCCGCCGCCGGGCGTCGACGTGTCCAGCGAAGCCGAGCAGGCCCGCAACAAGGCGCGCGTGCGCGAGTCGAAACGCGGTTCGTACTGACGCACCGGCGCCGCGGCGCTGCGGGGTGACGCCATGCTCGTCTGGTGGTTCGTCATCGTCGGCGCGCTGTTGATCCTGATGGCGCTGCTGGCGGCCTATGTGGAACGGCTGCCGCTCAATGCCGCGGTGATCTATCTGGCCATCGGCTATGCGCTCGGCCTGCCGGCCGCCGGCATGCTGCAGGTCGACGCGCTGGCCGATGCCCGCACGCTCGAACTCGCGTTCGAGGTCACGGTGCTGATCTCGCTGTTCACCGTGGGGCTCAAGCTGCGGGTGCCCTTCGCCTACACCTTGTGGCTGCTGCCCATTCGCCTGGCCACCGTGTCGATGCTGCTGACCATCGCGCTGGTCGCGGCCGCCGCCTGGTGGCTGGCGGGCTTGCGCTGGGAGCTCGCGCTGCTGCTGGGCGCAGTGCTCGCGCCCACCGACCCGGTGCTCGCCTCCGACGTGCAGATGCGCGACCCGGCCGACAAGGACCGGGCGCGCTTCAGCCTCACCGCGGAGGGCGGCCTCAACGACGGCACCGCCTTTCCGGTCGTGATGCTCGCGCTGTACCTGCTGCAGACGCAGGACGAGGGCGGCGGTGCCTTGCTGCTGCGCTGGTTCGCGTTCGACGTGGTGTGGGCGGTCGCCTGCGGCCTGGCGGTCGGCTGGGGGCTGGCGCAGGCGGTCGGGCGGCTGGTGCTGCGGCTGCGCAGCCATGTCGCTGCACCAGAAGGGCTGGAGATGTTCCTGTCGCTCGGGCTCATCGCCTTCAGCTACGGCGTGGCGCAACTGCTCGACGGCCTGGGCTTCCTGGCCGTGCTGGCCGCGGGCGTGTCGATGCGGCGCTTCGAGGTGCGCGCACGCGAGCGCGGGGTGGCGGCTTCGGACCGGCGGGCCCCGGTGGAAATGGTCAACGAGGTGGTGGGCATCAACGAGCGCATCGAGCGGCTGGCCGAGCTGGGCGCCGTGCTGCTGATCGGCGGCCTGCTGGCCGCCGGCAACTTCAGCTGGTTGGGGCTGGCCCTGGCCGCGCTGCTGTTCTTCGTGGCCCGGCCGCTGTCGGTGTGGGCGGTGCTGCGCAGCGAGCGCACCTCGCGCGCGCAGCGCTGGATGGTGGCCTGGTTCGGCGTGCGCGGCGTGGGCTCGATGTACTACCTGATGTATGCCGCCGGTCATGGCATCGACGCGGCGGCTGCCCGGGAGCTATCGGCCATCGTGGTCACGGTGGTGGCGGCCTCCATCGTGGTGTACGGCATCACTGCCACCCCGCTGATGCAGCGCTACCGGCCTTAGCGCGTCGTTACCGGCCCCGGGCTCCTAGCGCCACTGCCTATTGGTCGAAGCGTCCCCCGTGGGCAGAATGCCTCGCGTCGCGTTCACCCAATCCCGAAAGGACCCGCAATGGCATCCGGCAGCAAGATCCTCGTGGCCCAGGGCGGCGGCCCCACGGCGGTGATCAACCAGTCCCTCGTGGGCGTGGTGCAGGAGGCGCGGCGCTTTGCCGGCATCGACCGCGTGTACGGCGCGCGGCACGGCGTGCGCGGCATCGTCGACGAGGAGTTCTGGGACCTCACCCAGGAAACCCACCACAACCTCGAACTGGTGGCGGCCACGCCGGCCTCGGCGCTGGGCTCCACCCGCGACAAGCCCGACCTGAAGTACTGCCAGGAGATCTTCAAGGTCCTGAAGGCGCACGAGATCGGCCACTTCTTCTACATCGGCGGCAACGACTCGTCGGACACGGTGCGCATCGTGAGCGAAGAGGCGGCCAAGGCCGGCTACCCGCTGCGCTCCATCCACATTCCCAAGACCATCGACAACGACCTCGTCGGCAACGACCACACGCCGGGCTTTCCGTCGGCGGCACGCTTCGTCGCGCAGGCCTTCGCCGGCGCCAACCTCGACAACGCCGCGCTGCCGGGCGTCTACGTGGGCGTGGTGATGGGCCGGCATGCCGGCTTCTTGACCGCCGCGGCGGCGCTGGCGCGCAAGTTCCCGGACGACGGGCCGCACCTCGTGTACCTGCCGGAGCGCACCTTCGTGCTGGAGGACTTCCTGACCGACGTGAAGGCGGTGTACGAACGGCTGGGCCGCTGCGTGATCGCGGTCTCCGAAGGCATCCACGACGCCTCGGGCGAGGCCATCGCCACCCGGCTCGCCGGCACGGTGGAGCGCGACGCCCACGGCAACGTGCAGCTGTCGGGCACCGGCGCGCTGGCCGACCTGTTGTGCGACGAGATCAAGGACAAGCTCAAGATCAAGCGCGTGCGCGGCGACACCTTCGGCTACCTGCAGCGTTCCTTCCTCGGCTGCGTGTCCGACGTGGACCAGCGCGAAGCCCGCGAGGTGGGCGAAAAGGCGGTGCAGTACGCCATGTGGGCCGGCCAGGACGGCTCGGTGGCCATCCGGCGCAACGGCTTCTATTCGGTGGCCTACGAACTGCAGCCGCTCGCCGCCGTGGCCGGCAAGACCCGCACGATGGAAGACGACTTCATCACGCCCGAGGGCAACGACGTGACCGACCTGTTCCGGCTCTACCTGCGGCCGCTGCTCGGCTCGGGCATGCCCGATGCCCACCGGCTGAGCGGGCATGCGGTGGCCAAGGTGCTCAAGCGCTAGGCCCCCCGGACGCATCGGTCCGGTAAGGGATTACCGAAAGGTGACTGACAGGCGCTGGCCCTAAGCTTGCTGGTCTTTTGCGATCAACCACCACAGCGACGCCTGTCATGTCCAACAAAACCATTCCTGCCACGCTGATCCCTGGAGACGGGATCGGCCCCGAAATCGTCGATGCCACGCTGGCCGCGCTCGATGCGCTGGGCTCGCCCTTCGAATGGGACCGGCAGGTCGCCGGCCTGGGCGGCATCCAGGCGGCTGGCGACCCGCTGCCGCCTGACACGCTGGCCAGCATCCGCCGCACGCGCCTGGCGCTGAAGGGCCCGCTCGAAACGCCTTCGGGCGGTGGTTATCGCAGCTCCAACGTGCGCCTGCGCGAGGAGTTCAAGCTCTACGCCAACCTGCGCCCGGCCCACACCATCATCCCCGGCGGCCGCTTCGACAACATCGACCTGGTGGTGGTGCGCGAGAACCTCGAAGGCCTGTACATCGGCCATGAGCACTACGTGCAGATCGACGACGACCCGCATGCGGTGGCCATGGCCACCGGCGTGAACACCCGCAAGGGCGGCATGCGGCTGCTCGAGTTCGCGTTCGAGCATGCCCTCGCCACCGGCCGCAAGAAGGTGACGATCGTGCACAAGGCCAACATCATGAAGGCGCTCACCGGCATCTTCCTGGAGTCGGCCCAGCAGCTCTACGAGAAGAAGTACAAGGGCCGCATCGAGATGGACTCGGTGATCATCGACGCCTGCGCGATGAAGCTGGTGCTCAACCCCTGGCAGTTCGACGTGCTGGTCACCACCAACCTGTTCGGCGACATCCTCTCGGACCTGGTGGCCGGCCTGGTGGGCGGCCTGGGCATGGCGCCGGGCGCCAACATCGGCGCCGACGCGGCCATCTTCGAGGCGGTGCACGGCTCGGCGCCCGACATCGCCGGCAAGGGCATCGCCAACCCGACCGCGCTGCTGCTGGCCGCCGCGATGATGCTCGACCACGTGAAGATGCAGGACAAGGCCACGCGCCTGCGCCAGGCCATCAGCGACACGCTCAACGTCGACAAGGTGCGCACCGGCGACCTGGGCGGCAGCGCGAAGACGGCCGAGTTCACCCAGGCCCTGGTGGCGCGCATCAAGAACGCGTGAGGCCCTCGCGCGGCTGGATCGGCCCGCCGCGATGCGGCGTGCCCGGTGCGCTGCGGCCGGGCCAGTAGGCCCCGGCATAGCCGCGGTAGGGGTTGCCGTACACCGGGCGCCCCGCGGCACGGTGCTCGGCCATGAAGGCCTCCACCGTCTCGGGCGTGCCGCCCTTGAACATCTCCTTCAGCACGCCTTCGGGCAGCAGCGCGCGGTAGCGCACCGGCAGGCCGGCATAGGCCGCGCCTTCAGCCAGGTCCAGCGGCGCCTCGGTCGGGTCGAGGAAGCGGCTTTCGCCGAACTCGCTGTCATGGTGGGCCCGCACGCGCTTGGCCGCATCGAGGATGCCCTCGACCACGTCGCTCAGGGTGCGCCCGCTCATCTTGGCCTGCCATGAGGCGCGCAGGAACAGCAAGTCGTGCGGGTCCACACCCGGGCAGCGGCCCTGGTAGGCGGCGGTGAGGCAGTGGTCGCTGGCGGCCAGCAGCCGCTGGGTATCGGTGGGCTCGCGCTCCAGCAGCATGAGTACCTGGCCGAGCGAGGAGCCCTGCAGGTAGTCCTCGGGCGCCGCTTCGTAGCCCGGGTCGCCGGGGTTGTGGTGGTCCACGCGGGCCATCGGGTCCCAGTCGCCGAGCTGGCATTCGACGAACACCGTCGGCGCCTTGGGCGGCAGCACCCGCGGCCGCGGAATCTTGTCGAGCCCCACCTGTACCACGCCATCGGCGCTGTAGGCATTGGCGGCGGTGCAGCGCCGGCCCTTGCGGGCCGCATGCATCCACGGCCGGTGCTCCGCATCGAGCACGCGCTCGATCTCGCGCATCTCGGGGTCCTGCGCGCCGAGGATGAAGGTCCAGTCCTTGTCGATCATGGCTTGATGGCTTGTCCAGGTCGGAGCCGCGGCGCGGCATGGCGGTTCCACGGGCTGCAAGGTGGAGGTTTTCGAAGCAACGGTAACAGTGTCTTTCCCGTCGTCACCTCGGGCTCACCGGCTTCCTATAGTCGCCCTGGGGCATGGGGCAGCTCTGCTCACGGGAGAGAACCATGAAAACCGATTGCCGGCGCTGGTGCCGGTCGACGATGTATGCCCTGGTGGCGCTGGGTGGCGGCCTGCATGCCGCAGCGCAGGCGCAGCCCGCCGGCCTGCATTGGGAGGGCGTACGCATCGAGGCGGCCGGTTCCTCCCGCGTGTACGGCGCCGCGCTCAACAACCTGGGCCAGGTGGTCGGCGACGTCTACTACGGCTCGGGCAGTGCGCAGCCCTTCGTCTGGCAGAACGGCCAGATGCAGATGCTGCAGCCGTTCGGCAGCGGCTACGCCAGCGCCACCGGCATCAACGACCGCGGGCAGGTGGTGGGCTGGTACATCCCGGTGGGCTCCGAGGTCAACCCTGATGTCATCAACAACCAGGGGTTCCGCTACGACGGCAGCAGCGGCGGCTACACGCAGGTAGGTCCGGTCGGGGCCCGCTATGTCACGCCGGCGCGCATCAACGAACGCGGCGACATCCTCGGCTACACATCCAACCCCTCGCTCGACCCCAACGCCGGCGGCCGCGGCCTGGGCTTCGTGCAGCGCCCGGACGGCCAGGTGTCGCTCATCCGCCACGGCGACGTGGGCATCGTGCCCCTGGACATGAACCAGCACGGCGTGTCGGTGGGCTACCACGAGGGCAACGTCGGAGAGGGCTACGTGTTCGGCGCGAACGGGACCTTCACCACCATCGGCGGGCCCTACAGCCGGGCCAATGCCATCAACGATGCCGGCCAGATCGTGGGCCAGACCGACGCGCAGGACGGCAACTTCGGCCAGCGAGCCTGGGTCTACAACGAGGGCTCGGGCCTCACCAACCTGGGCACGCTCGGCGGCGGCAGCTCGTGGGCGCTGGACATCAACAACGCAGGCCAGATCGTCGGCGCCTCCACCGTGGGTGCGACGGGCGGCTCGCATGCCTTCCTGTGGGACAACGGAACGATGACCGACCTGGGCACGCTGGGCGGCGAAAGCAGCGAGGCCTTCGCCATCAATGCCCGCGGCCATGTGCTCGGCCGCTCGCAGGTGGCCGGCGGCGACTGGCACCTGTTCTTCTATGCCGACGGCCGCATGAGCGACCTCACCGCCTGGCTGGGCGAAAGCTTCAACGACCTGATGGAGGTCCACACGCACGTGGCGTTTCTCAACGACATGGGCCAGGTGCTCGCGCTCGGCTCGCTGGACACCAACAACATGACGCTGGTGTCCACGCTCATCACGCCGGTGCCCGAGCCCGAGGCCTATGCGCTGCTGCTAGCGGGCCTGCTTGCCCTTGTGGCCTTGCGCAGGCGAGGGCCGGTCGTCGCCGCCCCGGCCGCCGCCTGACGACGACGGCTTGTCCTGGCCGGGCCGCCGGTCGGCGCGCCGCTCCTGCGGAGGGCTGCCGGGCCGGCTGCGCGGGCCGCGCCGATCGTCGAAGGCGCGGCGTGGCTCCATCGGCGGGCGTTCCTGCGCTTCGCGGCGTGCCAGCTCGAGCAGGCCGTCGAGTTCTTCGGGGGCCACGCCCTTGAGCGCGCAGAAGTTGGCCGGCGTGAGGGTGGTGCGCTCGAAGTCGCGCAGCAGCGCGGCGCGGTTGCGGCGCTGCTCCTCTTCGAGCTGATCGCGCGCCTGGCGGTTGGCGCGGCGGCGCGCCAGTTCGTCGGCGGCCACCTTGCGGTGCTCCTCGGTGATCTCGCCGGCCGGGTTGCCGTCGAGGTCGAAGCGGTGCCGTGCCTTGGTCAGCGCCACCAGGTAGCTGGTGCCGCCGGTGTATCGGCGCAGGAAGGCCGACAGCGCCTGCTTGGTGAAGACGCCCGGTGCGCGCTCCTGGATGTCGGCCTGGATGCGCAGCTTCAAGGGCTTGGCGCCGCCGCCGAAGAGGGCAGGGAAGGTCTGCTTGAGCAGTGCGGCCGCGTCCGCCGGCGCTTCGCGCTGTTGCGAGGCAGGTGCGGCAGCTGCGAGCGGCTCTTGTTGTTCGTCTTGCTGCACCTGCGGTTGCGGTTGCGGCTCGTTGGGAGAAGTGGACATGGACGGCGGACCGGGGAAAAAAGAGCCCGTATTGTCTGCGCGTCGCGGCCTTTGCTCCAGTGGCCGGAAATCACGCCAGGGGCGAAGCCCGACAATCGGCGCATGACCGCATCCTCCGACGGCGCTTCCTTCACCGGCCCCGCCTTTTCGACCCTCCCCCTCGCAGACCATGTGCTGGCCAACCTGCAGCGCCTGGGCTACGAGCAGATGACTCCCATCCAGGCGGCGAGCCTGCCGCTGGCGCTGGCCGGCAAGGACCTGATCGCGCAGGCCAAGACCGGCAGCGGCAAGACGGCGGCCTTCGCGCTGCCGCTGCTGGCCAACCTCAACCCGCGGCGCTTCGCGGTGCAGGCCCTGGTGCTGTGCCCCACGAGGGAGCTCGCCGAGCAGGTGTCGCAGGAGGTCCGGCGCCTCGCGAAGGCCGAAGACAACATCAAGGTGCTGACGCTGTGCGGCGGTGCGACCATGCGTCCGCAGCTGGCGAGCCTCGAGCACGGCGCGCATGTGGTGGTGGGCACGCCCGGCCGCGTGCTCGACCATCTCGAGCGCGGGTCGCTGGCGCTGGACGCGCTCAACACGCTGGTGCTCGACGAAGCCGACCGCATGCTGGACATGGGCTTTGCCGACGACATCGCGGCCATCGCCCGGCACTGCCCGCCCACCACGCAGCGGCAGACCCTGCTGTTCTCGGCCACCTACCCGGACGACGTTGCCCGGCTCGCCGCCCGCTACCTGCGCGACCCGCAGGAGGTGAAGCTTGCCGAGCGCCACGACGCCAGCCGGATCCGCGAGCGCTTCTACGAAGTGAAGGAGAGCGAGCGGTTGCATGCGGTGGGCCTGCTGCTCAACCACTTCAGGCCCGAGAGCACCCTGGCTTTCTGCAACACCAAGCAGCAGTGCCGCGACCTGGTGGCCGTGCTGCAGGCCGAGGGCATCGTCGCGCTCGAGCTGCACGGCGACCTCGACCAGCGCGAGCGCGACCAGGTGCTGGTGCAGTTCGCCAACCGCAGCTGCAGCGTGCTGGTGGCCACCGACGTGGCCGCGCGCGGGCTCGACATCGCGCGCCTCGAAGCCGTCATCAACGTCGACATCACGCCCGAGGTCCAGGTGCACACCCATCGGGTGGGCCGCACCGGCCGTGCCGGCGAGTCGGGCCTGGTGTTCAGCCTCGCCAGCATGGAAGAGATGGGCCGGGTGGGCCGCATCGAGGAGATGCAGGGCCGCGAAAGCGTGTGGCATCCGCTGGCCGAGCTGACCGCGGCCGCGGCACAGGACGACGCCTCTCCGGGGCCGCTGCGGCCGCCCATGGTCACGCTGCAGATCCTGGGCGGACGCAAGGAAAAGATCCGCAAGGGCGACGTGCTGGGCGCGCTCACCAAGGACCTCGGCTTCGACGCCGCCTGCATCGGCAGGATCGACGTCAACGACTTCTCCACCTACGTGGCGGTGCGGCGCGACGTGGCCGATGCCGCCCTGCGCGGGTTGAATGGCGGCAAGGTGAAGGGCCGCTCCGTGAAGGTGAGGCGCCTGTGACGTCGGTTCCCGAGAACTCGCCGTTCGCCGCACTCGGCCTGTCGGCGGCGCTCGTTGGGGCCGCCGTCGAGCGTGGTTATGGCGAGCCCACGCCCATCCAGGCGGCCGCCATTCCGCTCGCCTTGCAAGGGCGCGACGTGATCGGCTGCGCCCGCACCGGTTCCGGCAAGACGGCCGCCTTCGCGCTGCCCCTGCTGCATCGGCTCGACACCCGGCGACCCGCGTGGCGGCGCACCTATGCCCTCGTGCTCGTGCCGACCCGCGAGCTCGCCATGCAGGTGGGCGAGACGATCCAGGCCTTGTCCCGGCGCATGGCCCATCCGGTGAAAGTGGCCGTCCTCCATGGCGGCGTCTCGATCAACCCGCAGATGCTCGGGCTGCGCGGCGGCGCCGAGGTGGTGGTGGCCACGCCGGGTCGGCTGCTCGATCTCGTCGACCGCCATGCGGTCAAGCTCGACGACGTCAACCTGCTCGTGCTCGATGAGGCCGACCGGCTGCTCGACGAGGGTTTCGCCGACGAACTCTCACGGCTCACGGCGCTGCTGCCGGCGCGCCGGCAAGGGCTGTTCTTTTCGGCCACCTTCGCGCCGGCGGTGCAGGCGCTGGCCGATGCGTTGCTGCGCGATCCGGTGCGCGTGGATGCGCCCGCAGCGCCCGACGCCGGGCCGGCCGCCATCGAGCAGCATGCGGTGGAGGTGGACCCGGCGCAGCGCACGCCGCTGCTGCGGCATCTCATCGAGCAGGGCCGGTGGTCGCGTGTGCTCGTGTTCGTGGCCACGCGCTATGCCAGCGATCATGTGGCCGACAAGCTGCGCCGCACCGGCATCGCGGCTGCCGCCTTCCACGGCGACCTCAGCCAGGGCGCTCGCAACCGCGTGCTGGCCGACCTGCGCAGCGGCGCGTTGCGGGTGATGGTGGCCACCGACATGGCAGCGCGCGGCCTGCACATCCCGGACCTCGGCGTGGTGGTCAACTACGACCTGCCCCGATCGCCGGTCGACTACACGCACCGCATCGGCCGCACCGGCCGGGCCGGTGCCACCGGCCTGGCGGTGAGCTTCGTCAGCGCCGCGACGGAGGCTCACTTCCGGCTCATCGAGAAGCGGCAGCGGCAGCGCGTCACGCGCGAGCGCATCGCGGGCTTCGAGCCGCGAGAGGCATCACCGCCTGCACCGGCGCCATCCAACGGCGGCATCAAGGGCCGGCGCAAGAGCAAGAAGGACAAGCTGCGCGAAGCGGCGGCCGGCGGCGGCTGAAACGGCGCGCACCGGAAGGCGCGCGCATCCGGCTAACGAGCGATGGCAAAGGCCACCACCAGCCAGAGCCCCAGCGCCGCGAGGCATGCGCAGCGCCCAGCACGATCGCGCCCAGTCCGGCGGCGAGCTCAGCGCCCCGTGCGGCTGCCGAGCGGCCGTGCATGGTCGTCGTCCTTCGCGAAGCGGGGAAGGAAGCGCGGTGTTGCCTGCGCGTACTCGCGCCACGCGTCGCCGAAGGCCTGCTCGGAATCGTGCTCCTCGGCGATGGCCAGCCGCACGTACATCGCCACCAGCACCGGGAACATCGCCAGCGTCAGCAGCGTGGGCCACTGCAGCAGGAAGCCGAACATGATGGCGACGAAGCCGATGTACTGTGGATGCCGCACGTGCCGGTACGGCCCTGAACGGGCCAGCTGGTGAAGCCGCTGCGCGTGGTACAGCACATGCCAGGACTTCGACAGCAGCGCGAAGCCGGCGAACAGGAACACGAAGCTGAGCAGGTGCAGCACGCCGAAATGCGGGTCGCCCTGCCGGCCCGAGGCCAGCCACCACAGGTGCCCGGCCTCGTGCCCGAACAGGTTGACTCCGGGGAACTTCGAGCCCAGCCAGCCAGAGAGCAGGTAGATGGTCAGCGGAAAGCCGTACATCTCGGCGAACAGCGCGACGACGAACGCGCTGTAGGCGCCGAAGCTGCGCCAGTCGCGCAGGTTCAGCGGCCTGAAGAAGCTGTAGGCGAAGCCGATGAAGATGAACGAGTTGATGGCCACCAGACCCCACAGGCCGTAGTCATTGCCGGTGTTGTTCATCGTCGCTGCTCCGATGTGGTCCGTGCCGGTGACCGTGGCCGTGATGCATGAACACATGCATCAGCGGGCAGGCCAAGAGCAGCAGGTAGGGCAAGGCCCCGAACAGGTGCGCGGTGTGCTCGGTGGCGAGGTAGAAGCCGCCAACGGCTGCGGCGACCAGCAGGGCCGCGCCGGCGGGAGACCTCCAGAACGAAGGGGCTTGCTGTGGGGCAGGGGCCATGGTGTGTCCTCCAGGCTGTGTCGCGTGTCAGCTTCGCAGCAAGCGCACCGGGCTGGATTGACGACCGTCAAACGAGCAGGCCGGCACGGTCCTTCGCATCGGCATTGATGCAGCGCAGGCGGGCGCGTGGCCGGCGCCTGCATGACCTGATGCGCAACCGCAGCCCGAGCCACACCGCTAAACTGGGCGCCTTCATGGCCCGCCGTTTCACCCATCGCCTGACCGCCGCGTTCATCGTGGTGCTGTCGCTGCTGTTCTCGCAGCTGGCGCTCGCCAGCTACGTCTGCCCCGAGCAGCAGGATGCCGCCGCCATGGCCGAGATGGCGGTCTCGGGCGAGCCCTGTGAAGGCATGGACGCGGACCAGCCGGCCCTCTGTGCAGAGCACTCGTCGGGGGCGCCCCAGTCCTTCGAGCCCGTCAAGCTGCCGAGCGTTTCTGCACCCATGGTCGTGCAGGTGATCGAGCTGCCGCTCGAGCTCGATGCGGCCGCTGTGCGCGCCATGCCCGTGGCGGCCACGCCGGAGGCCCAGGCGCCTGCGGATCCGTTGTTCCTCTCGACCCTGCGACTGCGGGTCTGACCCGCTCCATCGACTGACCGGTGCTGGCGCGGCGTGTCCGCCGCCAGCTGAGTACCCGCCCGTCTTCGGAGCCTTCGATGTCCCCACACGTTCTGCGTGCAGCCGCACTGGCTGCCGCACTGGCCGCCACGCTCTGGCCGGCCGCCCGGGCCGCCGCGGCCCCGCTTTCGCTCGACCAGGCGATCGACCTGGCGGTACAGCGTTCGCAGTCGGTCCGGTCGGCGCGCGCCAGCGCGCACGGCGCGGCCGAGATGGCCCGGGCGGCGGGGCAGCAGCCCGACCCCATGCTCTTCGGCGGCATCGACAACCTGCCGGCGAGCGGCCCCAACCGGTTCAGCACCGGTGCCGAGGACATGACGATGAAGCGTGCCGGCATTTCGCAGGAATGGATCGCCGCCGACAAGCGGGCCGCGCGCGAGGCGGTGGCCCATGCGATGGCCGAGCGGGAGGCGGCGGGTGAGCGCATGGCTGCGGCAGAAGCGCGCCTGCAGACGGCGATGGCCTTCATCGACGCCTACTACGCGGGCGAGGCGGCGAAGCTCGCCAGCCTCAACGAGAAGCACGCCCGCGAAGACCTCGCCGCCGGCAAGGGCCGGCAGGCCGCTGCCGCCGGCAGCAGCGCCGAGGTGCTGGGTCTGACCGGCGCCCTCGGCTCGGCCGAGGACGCATCGGCCGACCTGCGCCAGCAGCAGGCAGCCGCCGCCGCCGGCCTGCAGCGCTGGACGGGCGCGAGCGTCGATGAACTGGCCATGCCGCCGCTGGCACTGGCCGATGCGCCGGGCCAGGACGACTTTGTGGCCGGCCACCCCGTTGTCGTGGCCAGGCAGCGGGACATCGAGGTCGCTCGCCAGGAGCTCGAGGTCGCGCGGCTGAACCGCAGGCCCAACTGGACCTACGAGCTGTCGTACGGGCAACGCCAGGGCCGGCCGGACATGGTTTCCTTCAGTGTGAGCATTCCGCTGCCGGTGGCGCCCGCGTCACGGCAGGACCGGGAGCGCGCAGCCAGGATGGCCCTGCTCGACAAGGCGCAGGCCGAGCTGGAGGAGGCGCGCCGGGCCGCGGCCGGCGAGTACGCGGCCCTCTCGGGCGATGCCGTGCGCCTGCAGGCGCGCATCCAGCGCTACGAGAGCAGCGTGATCGAGCCGCTCGGGCAGCGCACCGTCGCCGCGCTCGCCGCCTACCGCGCCAACCAGGCCGGCCTCGCGATGGTGTTCGAGTCGCGGCATGCCGAACTCGAGGCACGGCGCAAGCTGCTCGACCTGCAACGCGACCTGGCCAAGGCCCGGGCGCAACTCGTTTTCAAGCCGATCGTTCAAGGAGCCGCGCAATGAACCGCGTCCAGCTTTCCGCCGTGGTGCTCGCTGCCGTGCTGGCAACGGCCGGCGGCGCCTTCTACCTGGGCCGCACGACGGCCGGAGGCCCCGCGCCCGCTGCGCCTGCGCCCGCAGGCGAACGCAAGGTCCTGTACTGGCACGACCCCATGGTGCCGGGCCACAGGTTCGACAAGCCGGGCAAGTCGCCCTTCATGGACATGCAGCTGCAGCCGGTCTATGCCGACGAGGCCGGCGGCACCGACGTGAAGGTGAGTCCGCAGGTGCAGCAGAACCTCGGCATCCGCACCGCGATCGTGAAGCGGGCGCCGGTGAGCGAATCGTTCGATGCGGTGGGCACGGTGCAGTTCGACGAGCGCCTGGGCGTGGCCGTGCAGACGCGCACCGCCGGCTACCTGGAGCGGCTGGCGGTGCGTGCGCCCATGCAGCGTGTGGCCAAGGGGCAGGCGCTCGGCACCGTGTTCGCGCCCGAATGGCTGGGCGCCCTCAACGAGATCGTCGCGCTGAAGCGCGCCGGCGCCTCCGCCGAGCTGCTGGCCGCGGCACGCGAACGCACCCGTGCGATGTCGATCCCGCCCGAGCTGGTGCGCAAGGCCGAGGAGGGCGGCACGGTGGACGCCCGCTACACGCTGCTCGCGCCGGCCGGCGGCGTGGTCGTCGAGCTGGGAGCGCGCGAGGGCGTTGCGGTGTCGCCCGGCATGACGCTGTTTCGCATCGCCGGGCTCGACAAGGTGTGGGCCGTCGCCGAAGTGCCCGAAGCGCAGGCGGTGCGCCTCGCACGGGGCCGCAAGGTGAAGGCGGCCCTGCAGGCCGACCCGAGCCAGACCTTCGACGGGACGATGCAGGAGATCCTGCCCCAGGTGAATGCGGCCACCCGCACGCTGCAGGCGCGGTTCGAGGTCGACAACAAGGGCGGCCGGCTGGTGCCGGGCATGCTGCTGCGCCTGCAGGTCGAAGGTCCGGCGACGTCGCGCCTGGTGGTTCCGGCCGAGGCGGTGATCCGCACCGGCACCCGCGCGGTGGCCATCGTGCGCAAGGAGGGCGGTACGTTCGAGCCGCGCGAGGTCAAGCTCGGCGTGGAGCTGGGCGACCAGATCGAGGTGGCCGAAGGCCTGGCCGAAGGCGAACAGGTGGTGGCCAGCGGCCAGTTCCTGGTGGACTCGGAAGCGCGCCTGCGCTCGGTGCTGGGCAGCATGGCACCGGCGCCTGCAGCAGCGGCTTCCGCGCCCGCACCGGCATCGGCAACCCATTCGGCCCAGGGCACGATCGAAAGCATCGATGCGCAGGCCATCACGCTGAGCCACGGCCCCGTGCCGGAGCTCCGGTGGCCGGCCATGACCATGGGCTTCGCGAAACCGGGCCCGGATGCGTTCCCCGACATGAAGCCCGGCGACACGGTGCGCTTCGAGTTCAGGAAGAAGGGCGACGACTACGAGCTCGTCACGGTTCAGCGCACCGGAGCCGCCAAGTGATCGCCGCACTGATCCGCTGGTCGGTGGCCAACCGCTTCCTGGTGCTGGTGGCCACAAGCTTCCTGGTGGCCGCGGCGCTCTTCTCGGTCGCCGGCACGCCGGTCGATGCGCTGCCTGACCTGTCCGACACGCAGGTCATCGTGCGCACGAGCTACCCGGGCAAGCCGCCGCAGGTGGTCGAGGACCTGGTGACCTATCCGCTGACCACCACCATGCTCAGCGTGCCCGGCGCGAAGACGGTGCGCGGCTATTCCTTCTTCGGCGATTCGTTCGTCTACATCCTGTTCGACGACCGGACCGACCCCTATTGGGCCCGCTCGCGCGTGGTGGAGTACCTCAACCAGGTGCAGGGCCGCCTGCCGGCGGGCGCCACCGCCGCGCTGGGTCCTGATGCCACCGGCGTCGGCTGGGTCTACGAATACGCGCTGGTCGACCGCACCGGCAAGGCCGACATCGGCCAGCTGCGCGCGCTCAACGACTGGTTCCTGAAGTTCGAGCTCAAGACGGTGCAGGACGTGGCCGAGGTGGCGAGCATCGGAGGCATGGTGCGCCAGTACCAGGTGGTGCTGGATCCGGACCGGATGCGCCAGCTCGGCATCAGCCAGGGCGCGGTGGTGCAGGCGCTGCAGAAGGCCAACCAGTCGTCGGGCGGCTCGGTGGTCGAGCTGGCCGAGACCGAGTACATGGTGCGCTCGCGCGCCTTCCTGAAATCGCTGGACGACTTCCGCGACATTCCCATCGCGGTGTCCGGCGCCACGCCGGTGCTGCTGCGCGACGTCGCCTTCGTGCAGGTGGGCCCGGAAATGCGGCGCGGCATTGCCGAGCTCGACGGCGAGGGCGAGGTGGCCGGCGGCGTGGTGGTGATGCGATCCGGCAAGAACGCGCGGTCCACCATCGAGGCCGTCAAGGCCCGGCTGCGGCAACTGCAGCCCAGTCTGCCCGAAGGGGTGGAGGTGGTGGACACCTACGACCGGTCGAAGCTCATCGACCGTTCCATCGACAACCTGCGGCTCAAGCTCACCGAGGAGTTCATCGCGGTGGCGGTGGTCTGCGCCGTCTTCCTGTTCCACCTGCGCTCGGCCCTGGTGGCCGTGATCTCGCTGCCCATCGCCGTGGGCATCGCCTTCGTGGTGATGCGCTGGCAGGGCTTGAATGCCAACATCCTGAGCCTGGCGGGCATTGCGCTGGCATGCGGCGCCGCGCTCGACGGCGTGGTCGTGCTGCTGGAGGCGGCCCACAAGCACATCGAGGGCTTCGAGCACGTGCACGGGCGGCGGCCCACGGCCGAGGAGCGCTGGGCCCTGGTCACCTCGGCCGCGGTCGAGGTGGGCCCGGCGCTGTTCTTTTCGCTGCTGGTCATCACGCTGTCCTTCCTGCCGGTGTTCACGCTGGAAGCGCAGGAAGGGCGGCTCTTCTCGCCGCTGGCCTTCACCAAGACCTACACGATGGCGGCCGCAGCGGCGCTGTCGGTCACCCTGGTGCCGGTGCTGATGGGCCTGCTGGTGCGCGGGCGCATCCCGCACGAGAACGCCAACCCGCTCAACCGCTGGCTGATGCGGGCCTACCGCCCGGCGCTGGAGGCGGTGCTGCGTTTCCCCAAGGCCACGCTGGTGGCCGCCGGCATCGTGCTGGCGCTGACGGTGGTGCCGGCCCTGCGCCTGGGCGGCGAGTTCATGCCGCCGCTGGACGAGGGAGACCTGCTGTACATGCCGTCGGCGCTGCCGGGCCTGCCGGTCTCGAAGGCGGCCGAGCTGCTGCAGCAGACCGACCGGCTGATCAAGACCGTGCCCGAGGTCGAGCGGGTGTTCGGCAAGGCCGGGCGTGCCGACAGCGCCACCGACCCGGCGCCGCTGGAGATGTTCGAGACCACCATCCAGTTCAAGCCGCGCGACCAGTGGCGTGCGGGCATGACGCCGGACCGGCTGGTCGAGGAGCTCGACCGCGCGGTGAAGGTGCCGGGCCTGTCCAACATCTGGGTGCCGCCGATCCGCAACCGCATCGACATGCTGGCCACCGGCATCAAGAGCCCGGTCGGCATCAAGGTCGCAGGCTCCGACCTTGCCACCCTCGACCGGCTGGCGGTGCAGATCGAGTCGGTGGTGAAGGATGTGCCGGGGGTTTCGTCGGCGCTGGCCGAGCGGCTGACCGGCGGCCGCTACATCGATGTCGACGTGGACCGTGTGGCCGCCGCGCGATACGGCCTGTCGGTGGCCGACGTGCAGGCGGTCGTGGCCACCGCGATCGGCGGCGAGAACGTCGGCGAGGTGGTGAGCGGCCGCGAGCGGTTCCCGATCAACGTCCGCTACCCGCGCGAGATCCGCGACTCGCTGGAGCGGCTGCGTGCCCTGCCGTTCGTGACGGAACGGGGGGCCCAGCTGCTGCTGCGCGACGTGGCTCGGGTGCGCCTGGAGGAAGGGCCGCCGATGCTGCGCAGCGAAAACGCGCGCCTGTCGGGCTGGGTCTATGTGGACGTGCGGGGCCGCGACCTCCGCTCGGTGGTGCGCGACATGCAGGCCGCAGTGGCAAGGGAGGTGGCGATGCCCGCCGGTTATGCCCTTTCGTGGTCGGGCCAGTTCGAATACCTGGAGCGTGCCACCGAACGCATGAAGGTGGTGGTACCGGCAACGCTGGCGGTGATCTTCGTGCTGCTGTACCTGCTGTTTCGCAAGGCGAGCGATGCGCTGCTGGTCATGGCGGCGGTGCCGTTCTCGCTGGTGGGCGGCTTCTGGCTGGTCTGGCTGCTGGGCCATTCCGTCTCGGTGGCCACCGCGGTGGGTTTCATCGCGCTCGCCGGCGTGGCGGCCGAGTTCGGCGTGGTCATGCTGGTCTACCTCGAGAACGCCCGCGAGCGCCGCCTGAAGGCCGGCGAGCCGGACGACGAGGCGACGCTGCTGGCGGCCATTCGCGAGGGTGCGGTGCTGCGGGTCCGCCCGAAGGCCATGACGGTGGCGATCGTGATGGCGGGGCTCGTTCCGATGATGTGGGGCGAGGGGACCGGCTCCGAGATCATGGCCCGCATCGCGGCGCCCATGGTGGGCGGCATGGTGACCGCGCCGCTGCTGTCGATGCTGGTGGTGCCAGCGGCCTGGTACCTGCTGCACCGCCGGCGCTTGCGATGAGGTCTTGCGAGGCCGCGGGTTCGAGCGCCGGGCGGAAAGAGAAAAGGGCCCGCAGGAGCGGGCCCTTTTTTCAGGTCTGGTGCCGGTGACCGGATTCGAACTGGTGACCTTCGCATTACGAATGCGCTGCTCTACCAACTGAGCTACACCGGCGGAAGCCCGCGATTATAGCGGAGGTTTTGTGCGATGCCTCGCCAGAGGCCTCACGCGGCGTCGCGGTGGTACGCGGTCACGCGCTCGACCTCGTTCTTCGAGCCCAGCACCACGCTCACCCGCTCGTGCAGCTTGGAAGGTTGCAGCTCCATGATGCGCTGCAGCCCGTTGGTGGCGGCGCCACCGGCCTGCTCGACGATGAAGGCCATCGGGTTGGCTTCATACATGAGGCGAAGCTTGCCGGGCTTGTCGGGCTCGCGCTTGTCCCAGGGGTACATGAACACGCCGCCGCGGGTGAGGATGCGGTGCACGTCGGCCACCATCGAGGCGACCCAGCGCATGTTGAAGTCCTTGCCGCGCGGGCCGTCCTTGCCTTCGAGGCACTCGTCGATGTAGCGCGTCACCGGGGCGGCCCAGTGGCGCTTGTTGCTCATGTTGATCGCGAATTCCTTGGTGTCGGCCGGGATCTGCAGGTTCTCGCCGGTGAGCACCCACGAGCCCTGCTCGCGGTCGAGCGTAAACATCGCCACGCCGTCGCCCACCGTGAGCACCAGCGTGGTCTGCGGGCCGTAGATGCAGTAGCCGGCCGCGGCCTGCGCCTTGCCCGATTGCAGGAAGTCCTCTTCGCTCACGCCGTGGTGGTGGCCGACCTTGCGCAGCACCGAGAAGATGGTGCCGATGCTCACGTTCACGTCGATGTTGCTGGAGCCGTCGAGCGGGTCGAACAGCAGCAGGTATTCGCCCTGCGGATAGCGGTTCGGAATGACGTGGATGCTGTCCATTTCTTCCGAGGCCATGGCGGCCAGCGCGCCGCCCCATTCGTTGGCCTCGATCAGCACCTCGTTGGCGATGATGTCGAGCTTCTTCTGCACCTCGCCCTGCACGTTCTCGGTGTTGGCGCTGCCCAGCACGTCGCCCAGTGCGCCCTTGTTGACGCTGATGGCGATGCGCTTGCAGGCGCGGGCCACCACCTCGATCAGCAGGCGCAGCTGGCCGGGGATGCGGCCATGCTCGCGCTGCTGCTCGACAAGGTACTGGGTCAGGCTGACTCGTCGGGTCATGGAGGGTCCTTAGTCTTGGAGGGCTCGGGTGACGATCTCGCGAACGTCGGGCGACAGGTCCGGCTTGGCCGCCACGCGGCTGATCGCTTCACGCGCGGCGCTGCGGTAGGGCTCGGCCAGCTGCTTCCAGCGGTCGAGCGCGCGCGCCAGCCGCGAGGCGAGCTGCGGGTTGATGGAATCGATCTCGATCACGCGGTCGGCCCAGAACACGTAGCCGGCGGCGTCGGTGCGGTGGAACGCCGCCGGGTTGTTGAGGCACAGCGGCATCAGCAGGCTGCGCGCGCGGTTGGGGTTGCGCAGCGAGAAGTCCGGGTGCGCCAGCAGCGCCTTGGCGCGGGCGAACACGCTGCCGTCGCGCTCGGGGGCGCCGGCCTGCAGGGCGAACCACTTGTCGATGACCAGCGGCTCGTCCTTGAAGTGCGCATGGAAACGCTGCAGTGCCGGCGCGGCCAGCTCGGCATGGGCGTTCACCAGCGCGGCCAGCGCGCCGAAGCGGTCGGTCATGTTGCCGGCGTCCTTGAAGCGCTGCAGCGCCTTGCCCGGCCACACGGCGTCGCCGCGCAGGGCGGCGTCCTGTACCAGGTTGGCCAGCGCCAGGTTGGCCAGCGCACGGCGGCCCGAAGACACCGGGTCGGGCGAATAGCCGCCGCTCACCTGGTGTGCCTCGAAAGCCCAGGCCCAGTCGTCGCGCAGCGCCTGCGCGAGCTGCTGCTTCATCGATTCGCGCACCGCGTGGATGCGCTGCGGGTCGACCACGTCGAGCTGCTCGGCCAGATAGCCTTCGCCGGGCAGGGTGAGCACCAGCTCCTTGAAGGCGGCGTCGAGCTCGGGGTGGCGCAGCACGCTGCGCATCGCACCCACGAAGGCTTCGTCGACGCTCAGTTCGCCGCCGGCCTGCACCGCGGCCAGCAGGCGGTTGAGCGCCAGGCGCTGGCCGGCTTCCCAGCGGTTGAAGGGATCGGGGTCGTGCGCCAGCAGCGTCAGCAGGTCGTCGTCGGCGAGCGGAGCTTCCAGCGTCACCGGCGCCGAGAAGCCGCGCAGCAGCGAAGGCACGGGCTCGCTGTCGACGTTGACGAAGGTGAAGAACTGGCGCGCCTCGGCGAGCACCAGCACGCGGTCGGTGCCCACCGGTGCGGCTTCGCCCTCCAGCTGCAGCGGCAGCGGACGGCCCTCGCGGGACACCAGGCCCATCGCCACCGGGATGACGTAGGGTTCCTTCGACGGCTGGCCGGTCGAGGGCAGGCTGTGCTGCTCGAGCAGCAGGGTGTAGGTGCGGCTCGGCGCGTCGTAGCGGCCCAGCGCCTTCACCCGCGGCGTGCCGGCCTGCGAATACCAGCGCTTGAACTGCGGCAGCCGCGCGGCCAGTTCGCTGCCCGGGTTGGCATCGGCAATGGCCTGGGCGAAGTCGTCGCAGGTGACGGCCTGGCCGTCGTGGCGCTGGAAGTACAGCGCCATGCCCTTGGCGAAACCTTCGCGGCCGACCAGGGTGTGCTGCATGCGCACCACCTCCGCGCCTTTTTCATAGACGGTGGCGGTGTAGAAGTTGTCGATCGCCTGGTAGCTGTCGGGCCGCACCGGGTGGGCCATGGGGCCGGCGTCCTCGGGGAACTGGAACTGCCGCAGCGCCCGCACGTCGTCGATGCGCTTGACCGCCCGCGCGCTCGGGCTGCCGGCGAGGTCCTGGCTGAATTCCTGGTCGCGGAAGACGGTGAGGCCTTCCTTCAGGCTGAGCTGGAACCAGTCCCGGCAGGTGACCCGGTTGCCGGTCCAGTTGTGGAAGTACTCGTGCCCCACCACGCTCTCGATGCCGGCGTAGTCCACGTCGGTGGCGGTGGCCGGGTTGGCCAGGACGTACTTCGTGTTGAAGATGTTCAGTCCCTTGTTTTCCATCGCGCCCATGTTGAAGTCGCTCACGGCCACCACCATGAAGCGCTCCAGGTCGAGCGACAGGCCGAAGCGGGCTTCGTCCCAGGCCACCGAGGCGATGAGCGAGTTCATCGCGTGTTCGGTCTTGTCGAGGTCGCCGGCGCGCACATAGACCTGCAGCAGGTGGTCGCGGCCCGAGCGCGAACGGATCTTCTGCTCGCGGGCCACCAGGTTCGCGGCGACAAGGGCGAACAGGTAGCTGGGCTTGGGGAAGGGGTCGTGCCACTTGGCCATGTGGCGCCCGTTGGGCAGCTCGGCCTGCTCCAGCAGATTGCCGTTGGACAGCAGCACCGGGTACTTCGCCTTGTCGGCCTTCAGCGTGACGGTGAAGACGGCCATCACGTCGGGCCGGTCCAGGAAGTAGGTGATGCGTCGGAAGCCCTGCGCCTCGCACTGGGTGAAGAAGCCGCCGCCCGAGGTGTACAGGCCCGACAGCTGGGTGTTCTTCTCGGGCGCGCAGGTGGTGCGGATCTCCAGCGAGAAACTGCCGTCGGGCAGCGTGTCGAGCACCAGCTGGTCGTTCTCGACACGGAAGGACACCGACTCGCCGTTGACCAGCACCCGGGTGAGGTTGAGGTCCTCGCCGTCGAGCCGCATCGGCTCGGCCGGCCGGTCGGCGTTGCGCTCGACGGTCATCTTGTTGATGACCAGCGTCTTGGCCGGGTCGAGCTCGAAGCAGAGGTCCACGGTGCGGATCCAGTAGGCGGGCGCGGTGTAGTCCTCGCGGCGAACGACGGTGTTGGTGCCTTCACGCATGGTGTGCGGTCTCCGGTCTTTGTGTTGTCAGATGCCCTGTTTCAGGCTGGCCTCGATAAAGGCGTCGAGGTCGCCGTCCAGCACCTTCTGGGTGTTGGAGATCTCGACGTTGGTGCGCAGGTCCTTGATGCGGCTCTGGTCGAGCACGTACGAGCGGATCTGGTGGCCCCAGCCCACGTCGGTCTTGCTGTCCTCGAGCTTCTGCTGCTGCTCGCGCTGCTTGCGCATCTCGTGCTCGTACAGGCGCGCGCGCAGCATCTGCCAGGCCTCGTCGCGGTTGCGGTGCTGCGAGCGGTCGTTCTGGCACTGCACCACGATGCCGGTCGGCATGTGCGTCAGGCGCACCGCCGAGTCGGTCTTGTTGATGTGCTGGCCACCCGCACCCGAAGCGCGGAAGGTGTCGGTGCGCACGTCGGCCGGGTTGATCTCGATCTCGATGGAGTCGTCCACCTCGGGGTAGACGAACACGCTCGCGAACGAGGTGTGGCGGCCGCCCGACGAGTCGAACGGGCTCTTGCGCACCAGCCGGTGCACACCGGTCTCGCTGCGCAGGAAGCCGAAGGCGTATTCACCTTCGATCTTGATGGTGGCGCTGCGGATGCCGGCGACGTCGCCTTCGGTCTCTTCCATCACGTCGGCCTTGAAGCCCTTGCGCTCGGCATAGCGCAGGTACTGGCGCAGCAGCATGCTGGCCCAGTCGCAGGCCTCGGTGCCGCCAGCGCCGGCCTGGATGTCGAGGAAGCAGTTCAGCGGGTCGGCAGGGTTGCCGAACATGCGGCGGAACTCGAGGTCGGCCACGATGGCGGCCAGCCCCTGCACTTCGGCCTCGATGGCCTGGATGCCGTCGATGTCGTTGTCTTCCTTCGACAGCTCGTACAGCTCGGTGTTGTCGGCCAGTTCCTGCGTCAGCTTGTCCAGCGTGACGACGACGGCGTCGAGGGACTTCTTCTCGCGGCCCAGCTCCTGGGCGCGTTTCGGCTCGTTCCAGACGTTCGGGTCTTCGAGCGCGGCGTTGACTTCCCTCAGGCGGTTTGCTTTGACTTCGTAGTCAAAGATACCCCCGTAGGTCTTGGGTGCGCTGGCTCAGATCGGCAAGCTGGGCGCCCAGGGCGTTGATGTGTTCGATGTCCATGGAAAAACGTCCTCTTCAAAGGGCGTGCATTTTCGCATGGGGCCTGGAGCGTCCCTGGTCGGGCCAAGAGGGCGGGGCGGCGGCCGACCAAGGGTATCCACGGGTCGGGTTACCGCCGGGTACCGGCAAATTGTCAGAAACCTGTAAGGGATGTGGCGCGAAAGTCGGGTCCGTTCCTTTACACGGCGCTTACATGCTCTTGGCAGTGACCTCGATCAAGCTGGTGGCGGAAATTGCCCTCATGGCCTTCGTGGGCCAGTGGGTGCTCGGCCTGCTGGCCGGCAGCCGGCGCGACTCCAACTTTTTCTACCAGCTGCTGGCGGTGCTGACGCGGCCCTTCGTGAGGGGCGTGCGCCTGATCACGCCGCGCGTCGTGCTCGACCGGCACATCCCGCTGGCCGCCTTCGTGCTGCTGGCCATGCTGTGGGTGGTGGTCACCCTCGTGCGCATCCAGACCTGCCTGGAGATCGGAGTGCACCTGTGTCGCTGAACGGCCAAGGTTTCGGCTACTGGCGCCTGAAGCTGCGCGCCATCGCCTGGCTGCTGCTGGGCCGCAGCCAGGCGGCCGAGGGCGAGTTCTCCGCCATCCTTGCGCGCTGGCCGGGCGACGCCTATGCCCTGGCCAGCCGCGCCCATGTGCGCTCGCAGCTGCGTCGGCGCAGCGAAGCCATCGAAGATGCGCGCGCCCTGGTGGCGGCCCACCCGAAGCGCAGCGCCGCCGACTGGTTCAACCTGGCCTTCCTGCTCGAAGACGCCGGTGAGCTGGTGCCGGCCGAACAGGCCTTCCGCGAGGCGCTGGCGCTGGATCCGAAACTCGACCGTGCGTGGTACGGCCTGGGCCTCACGCTGATCCGCCAGCAGCGCTTCGACGACGCCGTCGCCGCGCTGCGGCGCAACACCGAACTGCAACCCATGAGCCCCTACGGCTGGTACCAGCTGGCCCGCGTGCACATGGACCGCCACGAACCCGAGGAAACGCGAAAGATCATCCGCCACCTCAAGGGCTTCGAGCCCAAGGTGGCCGCACAGCTGGAGCGCGAAACCGGGCTGGTTCCGTGAGCGGAACGCGAGTTCCGGGCAGTAGGTAGTACGAGCCGCAAGAGGCGGCCGATCATCGGTGCCGGGGTTTCCCCGGAGGGACAACGTTGGAGGCAACTGCGATGCAATTGACGGAGAGACACCGGCATTACTGGCAGAAGAACCTTCGCATCACCAGCGTGCTGCTGGCGATCTGGTTCTTCGTGACGTTCGTGATCGGGTACTTCGCCCGCGACCTTAGCTTCAGCTTCTTCGGCTGGCCGTTCAGCTGGTGGGTGGCGGGCCAGGGGGCCCTGATCGTGTACGTGCTCATCATCTGGTACTACGCGCGGTACATGAACCGCCTGGACCAGGAACACGGCGTCGCCGAGGAGGAATGACATGGCTGGCGTAGGCGTTCAAACCAGTCGGGGCGGCGGCGCCGCCTCGGCCAATCAGGCGTTCCGCAAGCAGCTCAACAAGGTGTACGGCTGGTACACCGGCGGCTTCATCGCGTTCATCGTCGTGCTGGCGGTGCTCGAGCAGATGGGGCTGCCGCGCAACTGGATCGGCTTCATCTTCCTGCTCGCCACGGTGGCCCTGTATGCCGGCATCGGCATCATGAGCCGCACCACCGACGCCGCCGAGTACTACGTGGCCGGCCGCCGGGTGCCCGCCATCTACAACGGCATGGCCACCGGCGCCGACTGGATGAGCGCCGCGTCCTTCATCGGCATGGCCGGCACGCTCTACCTCACCGGCTACGGCGGGCTGGCCTTCATCATGGGCTGGACCGGCGGCTACTGCCTGGTGGCGCTGTTCCTGGCGCCCTACCTGCGCAAGTTCGGGCAGTTCACGATTCCCGACTTCCTCGGGGCGCGCTACGAAGGCAACCTGCCGCGGCTGATCGGCATCCTTGCCGCCATCCTGTGCTCGTTCACCTACGTGGTGGCGCAGATCTACGGCGTGGGCCTCATCACCACCCGCCTGTCGGGCCTGGCATTCGAGGTCGGCATCTTCGTGGGCCTGGGCGGCATCCTGGTGTGTTCGTTCCTGGGCGGCATGCGCGCGGTGACGTGGACGCAGGTGGCGCAGTACATCATCCTGATCATTGCCTACCTGGTGCCGGTGGTGTGGCTGTCGGTCAAGCAGACCAGCGTGCCGGTGCCGCAGGCCGTCTACGGCATGCAACTGCAGAAGGTCACCGAAGCCGAGAACCGGCTGAAGAACGACCCGAAGGAGCAGGAGGTCATCGCGATCTTCAAGCAGCGCGCCGCGGAGTTCGACGCCAAGCTGAAGGACATCCCGGCCGCCATGGCAGCCGACAAGGCTGCCGCCGAGAAGAAGCTCGCCGACCTGAAGGCCGCCAACGCGCCGGCCGCCGAGATCCAGGCGGCCGAGAAGGCGGTGGCCGGGCTGCCGAAGGACATGGTCGAAGCCAAGAAGGCCTACACCGCCGGCAAGACCAGCAATGAAGGGCGGGCCAAGCCGCTGGCCGGCATGCCGGCGCATGCCCAGATCTACGCGGGCGACCCCAACGGCGACGCAGCGGCGAAGAAGACCTACGACGAGTCGAGGCGCAACTTCCTCGCGCTGGTGTTCTGCCTGATGGTGGGCACGGCCGCGCTGCCGCACATCCTGATGCGCTACTACACCACGCCGTCGGTGAAGGAAGCGCGGGAGTCGGTGACCTGGTCGCTGTTCTTCATCTTCCTGCTGTACTTCACCGCGCCGGCACTGGCGGTGCTCGTGAAGTACGAGATCTTCACCGTGCTGGTGGGCACGCCGTTCGACAAGCTGCCGGAGTGGATATCCGCCTGGAACAAGGTCGATCCGACGCTGCTCACGGTGGCCGACGTCAACAAGGACGGCATCTTCCAGCTGGGTGAGATGCGCATCGGCGGCGACATCATCGTGCTGGCGACGCCGGCCATCGGCGGGCTGCCGTACGTCATCTCCGGCATGGTGGCGGCCGGCGGCCTGGCTGCGGCGCTGTCCACCGCGGACGGCCTGCTGCTGACCATCGCCAACGCGCTGTCGCACGACCTGTACTACAAGATGATCGACCCGAACGCGCCCACGGCGCGCCGCGTCACCATCTCGAAGGCGCTGCTGGTGGTCGTGGCCCTGATGGCCGCCTTCGTGGCATCGCAGAAGCCGGCGGACATCCTGTTCCTGGTCTCCGCGGCGTTCTCGTTCGCGGCCGCGGCCTTCTTCCCGGCCCTGGTGCTCGGCATCTTCTGGAAGCGCGCCAACAAGTGGGGCGCCACGCTGGGCATGGTGGCCGGTCTGGGCGTCACCTTCTACTACATGGTGACCACCCAGGTCTGGCTGCGCGGCATCTTCGGCGTCACGTCGCCGATCGAGCTGTGGTGGGGCATCCAGCCCATCTCGGCCGGCCTGTTCGGCGTGCCGGTGGGCTTCGCGGTGATCGTCATCGTGAGCCTGCTGACCGGCGCACCGAAGAAGGAAACGCAGGAGCTCGTCGAGCACGTGCGCTACCCAGACCTCAAGCTCGGCAGGGCCTGATCCCGGTCCGTGCCACGAAGCCCCGCTCGCCCGAGCGGGGCTTTTTCTTTGTCGGCGCGCATTGCGGCCCCTGCAGCCGGCTCCTAACATCGGCGGCCATGGCACACGACGACGCCGCGCCGATCCCGGCCGACCCGGCTGCCTCGCAGCGTGCGCTGCAGTCGAGCTACGCCTGGCGGCAGCTCGCCGAGCAGAGCCTCGAATCCCCGCTGCGCACGATCGCCCGGCGGCCGCCGGCCGGCGTCGGCCCCGGCTCGACGGTGGGGCAGGCGCTGCACCTGATGCACGAGCGCCACATCGGCTCGGTGCTGGTGCTGGACGCGAGCGGCACCGCCCTGGGGATCCTCACGCGGCACGACGTGTTGGGCCGCGTGACGCTCGCCCGCCTGCCGATGGACAGCCCCATCGAGCAGGTGATGAGCACGCCGGTGCACACGCTCACGGCCGAGCACACCGCGCAGGACGCAGCGCTGCTGATGGCGCGCCATGGCATCCGCCATCTGCCGGTCACCGAGAGCGGGCGTGTGGTGGGCATCGTGTCGCAGCGCGACCTGTTCGCGATGCAGCGCCTGTCGCTCAAGCATGTGAGCCTGGCGATCCGTGCGGCGCGCGACGTGCCCGCGCTGGCCGGCGCGGCGCGCGACATCCGGCGCCTCGCGCGCGGCCTGCTCGCGCAGGGCGTGGCGGCCAGGCAGCTCACCGAGCTCGTGAGCCACCTCAACGACGTGCTGACCGGGCACCTGGTGGAGCTGCTGGCGGCCGAGGTCGGCATGGACCTGCACCGCGCCTGCTGGCTGGCGTTCGGCTCCGAAGGGCGCAGCGAGCAGACCATTGCGACGGACCAGGACAACGGCCTCGTGTTCGAAAGCGATGTGCCCGAGCGCGAGCGCGCCTCGTGGCTGGCCTTCGGCCGGCGCGTGAACGACGCCCTCGACGCCTGCGGCTACCCGTTGTGCAAGGGCGGTGTGATGGCCTCCAACCCCGAGTGCTGCCTCACGCCGGCCGAATGGCGCGAGCGCTTCGCGCACTGGATGGAACATGGCGCCCCGCAGGATCTGCTGGCGGCCAGCATCTACTTCGACCTGCGGCCGATCGCCGGCCGCGCCGAGCTGGCCCTGCCGCTGCGCGACGCCGTCACCGGCGGTGCGCAGCGCCTGCCGCGCTTCATGAAGCAGCTGGCCGACAACGCCTTGTCGCACGGCCCCCCGCTCACCTGGCTGGGCGGCATCGACGGCCACCGCATCGACCTCAAGCTGCAGGGCACCGCGCTGTTCGTGGACGCCGCCCGCCTCCTCGCGCTCGCGCACGGGGTGCCGTTCACCGGCACGCGGCGGCGCTTCGAGGCGCTCGCCGCCGCCGGCCAGGTGCCGGCGGCCGAGGCCGAGGTCTGGATCGCCGCGTTCGAGTTCCTTCAGATGCTGCGCCTGCGCGTGCAGGTCGGGCAGGGCGCCGACGAGGCCGGAGCCGGCGCCCCCCGCGGCAACCCAAACCTGCTCGACACGGCCGCGCTCAACGAGCTGGACCGGCATGTGCTGAAGGAAGTGCTGCGTGTGGCGCGCTCGCTGCAGCAGCGGCTTGCGCTGGACTATCAGCGCTGAGCGGCTCATCATCGGCGCTCGACCAAGGGGGTAGACGATGATGCATCGCCCAGTGCAGGCGCAGCGGCTGGTCGCACTGTTCGTGCTCGGGTGGCTCCTGTTCAGCTTCCCGCTGCTTGCGCTGTTCAACACCGGCGGCTCGGTGTTCGGCATTCCGCTGCTGTACGCCTACCTCTTCGGTGCCTGGGTCCTGCTCATCGTGCTGATGGTCCTGGTGGTCGAGCGCTGGAAGTAGGCATGCTGCACGGCGGCGTCATCCTGCTCACCTCGTTTGCCTACCTGGGCATCCTGTTCGCGATCGCCTACTGGGGCGACAAGCGGGCCGACGCCGGCCGCTCCATCATCGCCAACCCGTACATCTACGCGCTGTCGATGGCGGTGTACGCCACCTCCTGGACCTTCTACGGCAGCGTGGGCCGCGCGGCGGCCACCGGCGTGGGCTTCCTGCCGATCTACCTGGGCCCGACGCTGGTGGCGGCGCTGTGGTGGCTGGTGCTGCGCAAGATGATCCGCATCAGCAAGCGCAACCGCATCACCTCGATCGCCGACTTCATCGCGGCGCGCTACGGCAAGAGCGCCCTGCTGGGCGGGCTGGTCACGGTGATCGCGGTGATCGGCATCATCCCGTACATCGCGCTGCAGCTGAAGGCGGTGTCGGCCAGCTTCGGCATCCTGCTGCAGTACCCCGAGGTGTCGATGCCGGCGCGCCGCGAGGCCGGGCACCTGCTCGACGACACCGCGCTGTACGTGGCGCTGTTGCTGGCGGCATTCACCGTCGTGTTCGGCACCCGCCACCTCGATGCCACCGAGCGCCATGAAGGCATGGTGGCCGCGGTGGCCTTCGAATCGCTGGTGAAACTGCTGGCCTTCCTGGCCGTGGGGGCCTTCGTCACCTTCGGCCTCTACGGCGGCTTCGGCGACATCTTCGAGCGCGCCGCGCAGCTGCCCGACGTGGAGAAGCTGCTCACGCTGGGCAGCTCGGCCGGCACCTACGGCTCGTGGGGCTGGCTCATCTTCCTGTCGATGCTGTCCATCCTGTTCCTGCCGCGGCAGTTCCAGATCAGCGTGGTCGAGAACGTCAACGAGAACCACCTCACCAAGGCGATCTGGCTGTTCCCGGTGTACCTGCTGGCCATCAACGTGTTCGTGCTGCCCATCACCTTCGCCGGGCTCATGCAGTTCCCGCCCGGCCAGGTGGATGCCGACACCTTCGTGCTCACGCTGCCCATGGCGCATCGCCAGGAGGCGCTGGCGCTGTTCGTCTTCATCGGCGGCCTGTCTGCGGCCACCGGCATGGTGATCGTCGAGACCATCGCGCTGTCCACCATGATCTGCAACGACCTGGCGATGCCGGTGCTGCTGCGCTGGAAGGCCCTGGCGCTGTCGCAGCGTAGCGACCTCTCCGGCCTGCTGCTGGGCATACGCCGCGGCGCCATCGTGCTGCTGATGATGCTGGGCTACGTGTACTACCGCGCGGCGGGCGAGGCCTATGCCCTGGTGTCCATCGGCCTGGTGTCGTTTGCGGCGGTGGCGCAGTTCGCGCCCGCCATGCTGGGCGGCATGTACTGGAAGCAGGGCAGCCGCGCAGGCGCGCTCACCGGCCTGTCGCTGGGTTTCCTGGTGTGGGGCTACACGCTGCTGCTGCCGTCGTTCGCGCGCTCGGGCTGGGGCCTGGACATCTCGTTCATCGAGCAGGGGCCCTTCGGCATCGGCTGGCTGAAGCCGCAGGGCCTGTTCGGCCTCCAGGGCATCGACAACATCAGCCACTCGCTGTTCTGGAGCATGCTGGCCAACGCCGGCGGATACGCGGCGGTGTCGCTGCTGGGCCGCCAGGGGGTGCGCGAGCAGGCGCAGGCGGTGTTGTTCGTCGACGTCTTCAAGAGCACGCCGCGCACCGCCCGCCTTTGGCGCGGCCGCGCCTCGGTGGCCGAGGTGCTGGTCCTGGTCGGACGCTTCATCGGGCGCGAGCGGGCGGAGGCAGCGTTCGCGCAGTACGCGCAGCGCACCGGCGCGGGCGAAGTGGCCCGGCTTGAACCCGATGCCGAGCTGGTGCACTTCGCCGAGAACCTGCTGGCCGGCGCCATCGGCGCGGCGTCTGCCCGCGTGATGATCGCCTCAGTGGTCCACGAGGAGCCGCTGTCGATGGACGAACTGTTCGACATCCTCGACGAGGCCTCGCAGGTCATCGCCTACAGCCGCCAGCTGGAGCAGCAGTCGCGCGAGCTGGAGGCGGCCACCTCCGAACTGCGGGCCGCGAACGAGCGGCTCAAGGAACTCGACCGCCTGAAGGACGACTTCATCTCGATGGTGACGCACGAGCTGCGCACCCCGCTCACGTCGATCCGCGCCTTCTCCGAGATCCTGCAGGCCGATCCCAAGCTCGACCTCGAAAAGCGCCGCCAGTTCCTGGGCATCCTGGTCAAGGAAAGTGAACGCCTCACGCGGCTGATCAACCAGGTGCTCGACCTGGCCAAGCTCGAGTCGGGCACCGCCGAGTGGCATTCCACCGAGCTCGACCTGAAGGACGTGATCGAGGAGGCGGTGTCGGCCACCAGCACGCTGGTGGCCGAACGCGGCGCCCGGCTCAGCGCCGAGCTGCCGGCCGGTCTGCCCACCGTGCGCGCAGACCGCGACCGGCTGATGCAGGTGCTGATCAACCTGATCGCCAATGCGGTGAAGTTCTGCGACCGCGACCAGGGCCGCATCCACATCCGCCTGGGCATCGAAGGTGCGGCGCTGCGGGTGGACGTGCGCGACAACGGCATCGGCGTCGCGACCGCCGACCAGCAGACCATCTTCGAGAAGTTCCACCAGGTGGGCAACACCCTGACCGACAAGCCGCGCGGCACCGGCCTCGGCTTGCCCATCAGCCGCCAGATCGTGCAGCATTCCGGCGGGGAGCTGTGGGTCGAGAGCATGCTGGGGCAGGGTGCGACCTTCTCGTTCACGCTGCCGCTGGATGCCCGCCCGCGCCACGGGGCACCGGCCGAGGCGGCACAAGCCACTGCGAAGTGACCTTCACATGACCAAGAAGACCATCCTGATCGCCGACGACGAGCCCAACATCGTGATCTCGCTCGAGTACATGCTGCAGCAAAGCGGCTACGACGTGATGGTGGCGCACGACGGGCAGGAGGCCGTGGAGGCGATCGCCAGGCGCGTGCCCGACCTGCTGCTGCTCGACATCATGATGCCCAGGCTGTCCGGCTACGACGTGTGCCAGAGGATCCGCGAGAGCGAAGCCTGGCGGGACATCCGCATCGTCATGCTGTCGGCCAAGGGGCGGGAGGTCGAGATCGCCAAGGGCCTTGCGCTCGGCGCCGATGCCTACGTCACCAAGCCGTTTTCCACCCGGGAGCTGCTGACGCAGATCCATGCGCTGCTGGGGGACTGATGGGGCCGGGAGGCGGCAGGTTCGCGCTCTGGCTGGCGGCGTGCTGTGCCTTTGTCTTCGCCGTACTGCTGCTGGCGGGCGCGGCCTTGTGGCTTGACCTCGACGAGCCGGAGCGGCAGGCGCTTGCGGCCATGCTGCGGCCGCGCCTCATGCTCTTCACCCTGCTGGCGCTGCTGCTGCCGTTTGCGGTGGGGGCCGCGCTGCGCTGGTGGTTCATGGCCTACCCCGGTGCCGCCGCGCGGCTGGCGGCGGAGCTGCGCATCATCCACACGGTGAACCCGGCGCATCGAGTGGGCGCCGAAGGCGGGCCGGAGATGCAGCGGCTCGCGTCGGCCGTCAATGCCTTCGCGCAGGACCATGAGGCGCTGCGCACCGAGGTGGAGACGCGCATCGCGTTGTCGGGCGCCCACCTGCTGCAGGAAAAGAACCGCCTGGCGGCGTTGATGTCCGAGCTCGCGCAAAGCGTGATCGTGTGCAACGCCGAGGGCCGGGTGCTGCTCTACAACGCGCAGGCCGCGCGCCTGCTGGCGCCGGGCGGCCCGGCGTCGAGCGCTTCGCCGGTGGGCCTCGGGCGCTCCATCTTCGGCATCCTCGACAAGGGAGTGGTCGTGCATGCGCTGGAGCAGGTGACTCACCGCCTCGAGCAGCAGGTGCCGCGCGCAGTGGCCCACTTCGTCACGCTGCGCGACGGGCAGCTGCTGCGCGCCACGATGGCGCCGGTGCTCGGCGCCGAGCGCAAGCTCGACGGCTTCGTGCTGGTGCTCGAGGACATCACGCGGGCGGTGGAGGCCGACGGCCGGCGCGACCAGCTGCTGCGCCAGCTCACCGAGGGCACTCGCGCGCCGCTGGCCAACATCCGCGCGGCGGCGGAAACCATCGAGCAGTACCCGGACATGGACGCCGCGCATCGCGAGCGCTTCACCGCGGTGATCCTCGACGAAGCCGAGCGGCTGTCGCTGCGGCTCGACGAGTCGGCCGCGGTGGCGGCGGACTCGCTGGCTTACTGGCCGCTCGAGGACATGCAGGCCGGCGACCTGGCCTTTGCGCTGCAGCGCAACTTCAAGAACAGCGTCGGCGTGGCGGCCCATGTGCGCGAGCCGCAGCCGCCGCTGTGGCTCACCGTCGACAGTCATGCGCTGGTGCAGGCACTCACCCACGTGATGGGCAACATCACGTCGGCCCACCATGTGCGCCATGTCGAGATCGACATGGCCGCCGAGGGGCGGCATGTGCGCCTGTCGCTGCGCTGGAAGGGACCGGCGCTCGCCTCCGAGGCGCTGCGGGCCTGGGAAATGCAGCCGTTCTCCATCGAGCAGCCGGCCGCCACGCTGAAGGAGGTGCTTGCACGGCACGGCGGCGAATGGTGGTGCCGCAGCGACCCGGCCCGGGGCGAGAACCAGCTGTGCGTGCAGCTGCCCGCGCTTCCGCCCGAGAGTGCCGCCCCGGCCGCTGCGCCGCCGGTCCAGGAGCGGCCGGTGTACTACGACTTCGACCTCTTCAGCCAGCCGGGGCAGACGCCCGAGCTCGACGGGCAGCCGCTGTCGGCGCTCGCGTACACCGTGTTCGACACCGAGACCACCGGCCTCGACCCGTCGGGCGGCGACGAGATCATCTCCATCGGCGCGGTGCGCATCGTCAACGGCCGGCTGCTCCGGCACGAGACCTTCGAGCAGCTGGTGAACCCGCGCCGGCCGGTACGTGCCGAGTCGCAGCGGGTGCATGGCATCTCGTCGGCCATGCTCGCCGGGCAGCCGGTCATCGAGCAGGTGCTGCCGGCCTTCCACCGCTTCGCCGAAGACACCGTGCTGGTGGCGCACAACGCCGCCTTCGACATGCGCTTCCTGCAACTGAAGGAGGCGCAGACCGGCGTGCGCTTCGTGCAGCCGGTGCTGGACACGCTGATGCTCTCGGCGCTGGTGCACCCCGGCCATGCCGATGCCGAGCACCGTCTCGAGGAGATCGCCCGCCGCCTGGGCGTGGAGGTGATGGGGCGCCACACCGCGCAGGGCGATGCCCTGGTGACCGCCGAGGTGTTCGTGAAGCTGCTGCCGCTGCTGGCCGAGCGCGGCATCCGCACGCTCGGGCAGGCGCGCGAGGCGTCGCGCAAGACGGTGTACGCCAAGCTCGCGTATTGACCGCGAGCGTATTGACCGCGAGCGGATCCGGTCAGGCGAGGAACGCTTCCAGCCGCCGCGCCAGCACTTCCGGCTGGTCGTGATGCAGCATGTGGCCGGCGTCGGCCAGCACGTGCCGCTCGACGCGGCGCACCACCGCCAGCCGTTCGTCGAACTCGCTGCGCGGGTATCGGTTGCCCCACCACTTGCTCACGTCGGTGGCATCGCCCTCCACCCACAGCACCGGCGCCTGGATCTGCGCCCAGCAGGCGAGCACTTCCTCCACGCGGTAGAGCACCGGGTTGGTCCGTTTGTGCGCCGGGTCGCCGAGGATGCTCCAGCGGCCGCCTTCCTCCTCGCGCGACCAGTGCGGGGCCAGCCAGGCGGCCCGTTGCGGCGACAGCCGCGGGTTGTTCTGCCGCAGCCGCTCGGCCACGGCGGCCAGGCTGTCGTAGTCGCGCAGGCGCTGCGGTTCCTTCAGCTCGTCGAGCCATTGCGCATAGCGCCGCGGCGCCTCGGCCGGCCGGGTCTGCGGCATGCCGAAGCCTTCGAGGTTGACCAGCCTGCGGATGCGTGCCGGCCGGATGCCGGCATACATCATCGCCACGTTGCCCCCCATGCTGTGGCCCAGCAGGTCGATGGCCTGATGCCCGGGCAGCAACGCGTCGAGCAGGGCTTCGAGGTCGCCCAGGTAGTCGGGGAACCAGTAGCTGTCGGCGGCCGGCGCCTCTGTGAGGCCGAAGCCGCGCCAGTCCGGCGCGATGACGTGGCGGTCCTGCGCCAGGGCATCCACCACGAACTGGAACGAGGCGGCCACGTCCATCCAGCCGTGCAGCATGACCAGCGGCGGCCGCTCGGGGGGGGCCCGTTCCGGCGCGCCCCAGGTCAGCACGTGGTAGCGCAGGCCCCGCACGGGCACGAATCGCGAGGCCGCGCGGCGGTGGGCGGTGTAGGTGGGCTCGGACTGCATGCGGCGACTATAGGGGTGTGGTGCGTTTTTTGTGTCCCGCCGGCGTCACCAGCGGCGGTCCGCCAGAATGCACGCATGACCCAAGCAACCGACTACACCCTGCGCGCCGCCGAGCCGCGCGACCTGCCGGACCTGGTGTGCCTGATCGCCGCGCTGGCCGACTATGAAAAGCTCACCCACCTGTTCGACGCCACGCCCGAGAAGCTGGCGCTGCACCTGTTCGGCGACAAGCCGGTGGTCGAGGCGATGGTTGCCGAAGTGGCCGACGGATCGGTGGTCGCCTTCGCGCTGTACTTCACCAACTTCTCGACCTTCCTGTGCCGGCCGGGCCTGTACCTCGAAGACCTGTTCGTGCTGCCCCAGCACCGCCAGCTCGGCATCGGCCGCGCGATGCTGCAGGCGCTGGCCAGGCTTGCCGTCGAACGCGGCTGCGGCCGTTTCGAATGGAGCGTGCTCGACTGGAACGAGCCGGCGATCCGCTTCTACGAAAAGATGGGCGCCACGGTGCTGCCCGACTGGCGCATCTGCCGCATGACGGGCGAGACGCTGGACGCTTTTGCACGCGGGTGAGCGGTGAAGGCAGCCGCTTTCGCCGCTTGTTTGCTGGCTGCCGTGGGAGGAGGACGGGCAATGGCGCTGGACGTGAACTCGATGTGGGACTACGAGCGGCCCGGGCTGAGCGAACAGCGGTTTCGCGAGGCGCTGGCGGAGGCCTCGGGCGACGACGTGCTGGTGCTGCGCACCCAGATCGCGCGCACCTTCAGCCTGCGCGGCCGCATCGACGAGGCCCATGCCGAACTCGATGCCATCGAGCCGCAGCTGGCCGCGGCCGGTGCCGAAGCGAAGGTGCGGGCGCTGCTCGAACGCGGCCGCACGCTGCGCTCGGCCAAGCAGCCGGCGCTGGCGCGTCCGCTGTTCATGCAGGCCTTCGAAAGGGCCGATGCGGCCGGGCTCGAATACCTGGCGGGCGACGCGCTGCACATGGTCGCGCTGGTCGAAAGCAGCCTCGAAGGTCAGGTGGAGTGGAACCGCCGCACCGCGCAGTACGCGAGCGGGGCCGGCGACCCGGCCGCCCGGCACTGGGAGGCCGGGGCCTGGAACAACCTGGGCGTGGCCTTGAACGAAGCCGGCCGCCATGCCGAGGCGCTGGCCGCATTCGAGCAGGCGCTGGCCGCCCACGAGCGCACGGGCAAGCCCAACACCGTCCGCATCGCGCGATGGATGGTGGCGCACACGCTGCGCCTGCTGGGGCGCACCGATGAAGCATTGGCGCGGCAGCTGGAGCTCGAGGCCCAGTGGCAGGCGGCGGGCGAAACCGACCCCTATGTGTACGAGGAGCTGGCGGCGCTGTACGAGGCCAGGGGAGATGCGACGCGCGCGGCCCGCTACCGCGGCATGCTCGAACAGGCCAAGCGTTAGGAGCCGGGCGTCTGGAAGCCACCCGCCCGGTAGGTGAGCACCAGCGTGTCGCGCCAGCCGCGCTCGCCTTCCGGCTGGATCGGCGTGCTCTCATGGATCACCCGGGTGTCGTCGAGCAGCAGTGCCGTCCAGGGCTGCTCCAGCGTGAAGCGCACGCCCATCGGGCCTTGTGCATCGAACACGCGGGATTCGCCGCCGCGCACGCCGTGCCGGCCGATCAGCACCACCGCCACGAAGTCGACACCGTCGCGGTGTGCGCCTTCCGGCGTGGGCCGGCCAACGCCGTCGGTCGTGTCGATGCGGAACGGGTGCGCCTCGATGAACCAGCGGTCCTGACCCGACACCTGGGCGAACAAGGCCCCCAGGCTCTGCACCAGCCGCTGCCAGGCCGGCATGGCCGACAGCGCCGGGTCCATGGGCTCGAACCAGCGCTCCATGCCGCCATGCAGCGCGTTGTAGGTGGTGGGCTGCCAATGCGCGCGGTGCGGCGTCTGTGCAAGGGCGGTCGGCGCGATGTCCTGCACGAAGCAGCTGTGGCGGCGGTAGCGGTAGCGGCCGCCGTCCTTCAGGTGCGCATCGGGCGGCAGGTCGTCCCAGAAGGGCTTCATCGCGTCCAGTTCGGCCGGCGGCACCGCGGCCAGGCTGCTCAGGGCGGCCGGGGTGAGGGTGCAGAAACCCTGCTCGCGCAGGCGCTCGATGGCGGTGTCGCGGCGCAGCGGCGCGCCCAGGTCCACGTGCAGGGGCATATAGGGAAACTTTCAGGTTCTTGGAAGCCACGCGAGGCTAGCATGCAGCCGAGGAGACAGCCTTGAACGACAACAAGACCGCCGCGATGCCGCAGCAGCCCGACCACCATGCCCGCATGCACCGCGACTACCGCTGGCATGTGCCGGCCCTGTTCAACATGGCCGACGCCTGCTGCGGCCGCTGGGCCCGCGATGCGAAGTCGGCGCGCGCCACCGCCGTGTTCTACGAGCACGAAGACGGGCGCACCGCGAGCATCACCTATGGCGAGCTGCAGGCGCAGGCCAGCCGGCTGTCGCATGCGCTCGAGCGGCTGGGCGTGGAGCGCGGCGACCGGGTGGCCATCGTGATGCCGCAACGCATCGAGACCGCGGTGGCGCACATCGCCATCCACCAGATGGGCGCGGTATCGATGCCGCTGTCGATGCTGTTCGGCCCCGATGCACTGGAGTACCGGCTGCAGAACAGCGAGGCGGTGGTGGCCATCGCCGACGAGACCTCCATCGACAACCTGCGTGCGGCGCGGGCCCGCTGCCCGGCCCTCGCACAGGTCATTGCGGTGGGCGGCGCCGCTGGGCGGGGCGACGCGGACTGGACCACGCTGCTTGCGCGCGAGCCGGCCTTCTATGCCGGGGTGGACACCCGGGCCGACGAGGGGGCGGTGCTCATCTACACCAGCGGCACCACCGGGCCGCCGAAGGGCGCGCTCATTCCGCACCGCGCGCTCATCGGCAACCTGCCGGGTTTCGTGTGTTCACAGAACTGGTATCCGCAGGAGGACGCGGTGTTCTGGAGCCCGGCCGACTGGGCCTGGACCGGCGGGCTGATGGATGCGCTGCTGCCGGTGCTCTATTTCGGCAAGCCCATCGTGGCCTACCAGGGGCGCTTCGATGCGCAGCGCGCCTTCGACCTGATGCAGCGCCACGGCGTGACGCACAGCTTCCTGTTCCCCACCGCGCTCAAGGCCATGATGAAAGCCGTGCCCGAGCCGCGCAGGCGCTACGACTTGAAGTTGCGTGCCCTGATGAGCGCCGGCGAGGCGGTGGGTGATGCGGTGTTCGACTGGTGCCGCGCGCAGCTCGGCATCACCGTGAACGAGATGTTCGGCCAGACCGAGATGAACTACATCGTCGGCAACTGCGCGATGAACGGCGACGGCTCGCGGGGCGTCGGCTGGCCGGCCCGCCCCGGCAGCATGGGGCGTCCCTATCCCGGCCACCGGGTGGCGGTGATCGACGACGACGGCAACGAATGCCCGCGCGGGACGCCGGGCGACGTGGCGCTGCACCGGCTCGACGTGCATGGCGAACCTGATCCGATCTTTTTCGTGGGCTACTGGAAGAACGAAGGCGCCACCGCGGCCAAGTTCACAGGCGACCCGAGGAACTCCTGGTGCCGCACCGGCGACACGGCGGTGATGGATGAAGACGGCTATCTCTGGTACCAGGGCCGCAGCGACGACGTCTTCAAGGCGGCGGGCTACCGCATCGGGCCCAGCGAGATCGAGAACTGCCTGGTCAGGCACCCCGCGGTGGCCAATGCGGCGGTGGTGCCCAAGCCCGACAGGGAGCGCGGCGCCCTGGTCAAGGCCTATGTGGTGCTGTCGCCGGGCTTCACCGGCACGCAGCAGCTGGTCGAAGAGCTGCAGCAGCATGTGCGCGGCAAGCTCGCGCCTTACGAGTACCCGAAGGAGATCGAGTTCATCGACGCCCTGCCGATGACGACCACCGGCAAGGTGCTGCGGCGGGTGCTGCGCCAGCAGGAAGAAGCGCGCGCGGCGGCGGCCGCCGGCACGGCGCACGCCTGAGGGCAGCACAAGAGCCAAGCCAGGCGCTCAGGCGTCGGTGTCCGGCGCGGCCGGCTGCGGGCCGGGGCGATATTCCAGCAGGTCGCCCGGCTGGCATTGCAGCACTTCGCAGATGCGCGCCAGCGTGTCGAAGCGCACGCCGCGCACCTTGCCGCTCTTGAGCAGCGAAACGTTCTGCTCGGTGATGCCGATCTGCTCGGCCAGCTCGCGCGATCGCATCTTGCGGCGGGCCAGCATCACGTCGAGATTCACCACGATGGGCATGGCGGTCGCTCAGACGAACTCGGCGTTCTCGGCCGCCAGCCGCACCGCTTCCCGCATGACGCTGGCGATCGCCAGCAGCACCGCACCCATCAGCAGCGTCAGGTAGTCGTCGCTCGACAGGCCCACGGCGAGCAGGCGCTGCCCCGGCGGGCTGTTGAAGGTGAGGGCCACCGACATGAGCGCGCCGGTGAGCGGCTTCACCAGGCACAGCGACATCAGCACCAGCGCAAGGCGCCGCAGGCGCAGCGCGGCGGCGGTGGTGAACACCTCGCCGCGCGCATAGCCGCCGAACAGCTGCCACACCTGCCACAGCCCGAACCAGGACACGAGCAGCACCGGCAGCAGGGCCGCCGCCGCGAGGGAGCGGGTGGCCGGCGTGGGGTCGACCGTGCGGTGCTCGAGCCCGGGCACGCGCAGGGCCACCAGCGCCAGGAAGTCCGGGCTCATCAACAAGGCGGCGGGCAGTGCCACGAGTGCCAATGCGGCCCAGGCCACCAGCAGCCGCACACCCAGCGCAGTGCGGCGCATGTGCAGCAGGCCGGCGGGGGCGGCCGGGGCGGATAGGGGGGCGGCTGTGTTCATGGCGAGTGTTGCTGTACTTCAGACAAAAATTAATGTAAAACGATAAAAACTGATCGTCAAGGAAGATTCGTGGACAAGTCAGAAATCCGCCGTGCCGTGGCCTTGCTGTGCCTGGCGATGACCCTGGCCGTGCTGCTGCTGGCCGCCGGCTGCACCCAGTTGCCGCTGCGTTCGCTTTGGGCCTTGCGGCAGTTCGACATGGAAACCTTCGACCCCGCCCAGCTGCGGGCCGCGGCGCTGCTGCCGCAGGGGGTGCAGCTCGAGGGCGAGGGCGTGGCCCTCGACCTGAAGCTCGAGCGCGGTGCCACCGGCGAGGTGCTCGAGCAGCGCCTGTGGATGCGGCCGGTGCCGCCGGCGGGTGCCGCGCTGCCGCCGGCGGGCGGCCGGCAGGGCCACTGGGTGGCGCTGCGGTTGTCGGATGCCGACGTTGCGCGGGTGCGGGCCTTGCGCGAGCAGGCCCGGGCCTGGAAGCAGCAGCAGCCGGCGTCGGCGGGCCAGGGGGGCAAGAAGAACAGCCTGACGCTGAAGCTGCATCCCCAGCTGTGCCGCGACGGCGTTGTCGGTTCGAAGCGCCTGCGGGTCTCGGCCTGGCTGCGCTGGGCTGCCGACCCGGGCGACGTGCTCATGCTCGACGAGGCCGACATCGACGAGATGTGGAAGGACCTGCCGAAACCTCTGCCCGCCTGCGGCAACCCCGGCTGAGCGCCGACCCGCGCCGGGCGCTTGCGGCAAACTCTGCGCCGCAACCCTCCACTCCTCCCTTCCATGGACCACACCACTCTGGGCGCGAGCGACCTCAAGGTCAGCCGCATCTGCTTGGGCACCATGACCTTCGGCGAACAGGTGGCCGAAGCGCAGGCCCACGAGCTGCTTTCGCATGCGGTCGATCGCGGCATCAACTTCATCGACACCGCCGAGATGTACTCGGTGCCGGCGCGGGCCGAGACCTATGGCGCCACAGAGGCCATCATCGGCAACTGGTTCGCCCGCAATCCCGGCCGGCGCGAGCAGGTGGTGCTCGCCAGCAAGGTGGCCGGCCCGGCACGCGGACTGAACTGGGTGCGCGGCGGCGCCAGCAACGTGACCGCCACCGACATCGTGGCCGCCTGCGACGCCAGCCTGAAGCGCCTGCAGACCGACCGCATCGACCTCTACCAGATCCACTGGCCGGTGCGCAACGCGCCCAGCTTCGGCGCGCTGTATTTCGACCCGTCCAAGGATTCCGAATACACCTCGGTGCACGAGCAGCTCGAGGCGCTGGCCACGCTGGTGAAGGCCGGCAAGGTGCGCCACATCGGCCTGTCCAACGAAACGCCCTACGGCCTGCTGGAATTCGTGCGGGTGGCCGAGCAGCATGGCCTGCCCCGGGTGGTGAGCGTGCAGAACGCCTACTGCCTCATCAACCGTGTGGTGGACAACGGCCTCGACGAGGCGCTGTATCGCTCGCACGTATCGCTGCTCGCGTATTCGCCGCTGGGCTTCGGCCTGCTGACCGGCAAGTACGACGACGTCGGTCTCGACACGCCCGGGCAGCAGCCCGGACGCATGGCCCTGTTCGAGCAGTTCAGGAAGCAGCGCTGGGGCCGGGCGGAATCGCTGGCCGCGGCGCGGCGCTACAACGCCCTGGCGCGCGAGCACGGCCTCACGCCGGCGCGTATGGCGCTGGCCTTCTGCTACACGCGCTGGAGCGTGGCCAGCACCATCATCGGCGTCACCGGCCGGGCCCAGCTCGACGAGAACATCCAGGCCTGGGGCACGAAGCTGTCGCCCGAGCTGCTGGCCGGCATCGACGCGATCCGCTGGCAGCACCGCGACCCAGCCCAGTGAGCGCCATGGCCCGGAAAGACCACGCCAGCGAAACCCCCGCCACGCAGTTGCTGCGCCGCGAGAAGGTGGCCTTCACCGAGCACCTCTACGACTACGTCGATCGCGGCGGCACGGCCGAGTCGTCGCGCCAGCTCGGGGTGGACGAGCATCACGTGGTGAAGACGCTCGTGATGCAAGACGAGAGCGCCAGGCCGCTCATCGTGCTCATGCACGGCGATTGCCAGGTGAGCCTGAAGAACCTCGCGCGCGAGATCGGCTGCAAGAAGGTGGAGCCGTGCGCGCCCGAGGTGGCGCAGCGGCACAGCGGCTACCTGGTGGGCGGCACCTCGCCCTTCGGCACCCGCAAGGAGATGCCGGTGTATGTGGAACACAGCGTGCTCGAACTCGAGAAGATCTACATCAACGGCGGCCGCCGCGGCTACCTCGTGGGCCTGGCGCCGCAGGTGCTGAGCACGCTGCTCGGCGCGCGTGCGGTGCGCTGCGCGGCGTCCTGAACCACACCACAGGAGTGCGGACCATGGAAGTCATCACCGTCGAAAGCTGGGAAGACTTCCAGTCGTGCACCGACGAGCTCGACGGCTGGGCCTTCCGCGGCCAGACGCATGCCGACTGGCCGCTGGTGAGCTCGCTCACCCGAAGGCTGCAGGCGTTCTGTCCTGACGAGGACCAGTGGCCGCAGCGCGAGGAGCGCGCGGTGCGCATCTTCCGTCGCAAGGCTCACAACTACCTGAGCGACCGCGAGGTGGTGACAGACACGCTGCGCTGCCTGGCGCTGATGCAGCACCATGGCGCGCCGACGCGCCTGCTGGACTTCACCAAGTCGCCCTTCGTCGCCTCCTTCTTCGCGCTGGAGCGCGCCATGCAGGACGCCTGCGTGTTCGCGCTCAACACCCGCGCGTTGTGGAGCGCCACGCCGGGCTTCGATGCGAGCCTCACCCGCGACAAGATCGACCCGCGCGTGGGCCGCAACTTCGAGCGCTACTTCGCCCCCAACGTGCACCCGGTGCTGTGGTTCGGCGAGCCGGCCGAGATGGACCGCCGGCTGGTCGCGCAGGCCGGCCTGTTCGTCGTGCCGGGGCGGCTCGACCTCACGCTCGACGAGGTGCTCAGCCACTACGGCCCGCCGGCGGCGCTGCTGAAGAAGATCGTGCTGCCCAAGGGCCTGCGCGAGCGCGCGATGCACGCGCTCTACCGCATGAACATCACCTATGCCACGGTGTTCCCCGACCTCGACGGGCTGGCCGCGTCGATGGGCTACGAGCTCGAGGTGATGTGGGGAACTTCCCCGTGAGGCGCGCGGAGCGCCGGCAGTAAACTGCCGCGCCTTCTTCGCGATCGCGCCATGAACGAAACCCTGCTTTCCCTGCTGGCGGTGCTGGCCGCCTACCTGATCGGCTCGCTGTCGTTTGCCGTCATCGTGAGCCGCGTGTTCGGCCTGGCCGATCCGCGCAGCTATGGTTCCAAGAACCCCGGCGCGACCAACGTGCTGCGCTCGGGCAACAAGAAAGCGGCCATCCTGACGCTGGTGTTCGATGCCTTGAAGGGTGTCGTGCCGGTGCTGCTGGTGCAGTTCTACGGGCCGCGTTTCGGGCTGGGCGAGGGCACCGTGGCCATGGTCGGACTGGCGGCCTTCCTGGGCCACCTGTGGCCGGTGTTCTTCAAGTTCGAAGGCGGCAAGGGTGTGGCCACGGCGGCCGGCGTGCTGCTCGCCTTCAATGTGTGGCTGGGCCTCGCGACGCTGGCCACCTGGATCGTCGTGGCCTTCGTCTTCCGCTATTCGTCGCTCGCCGCCCTGGCGGCGGCCGCGCTCGCGCCGCTCTATCAGCTGCTGATCTGGGGCGCGGGCCCCCTGGCCGCGGCCATCGTGGTGATGAGCCTGCTGCTCATCTGGCGCCACTCGGCCAACATCCAGAAGCTGCTGGCGGGCACCGAAAGCAAGCTGGGGCAGAAGGCGCACGGCGCCGCGCCCGGCACCAAGACCAAGGGAGCCAAGTGATGAGCAAGAGCGCAGTGCAACGCTTCGACGTGGGCGCGCGGCTGTCGGAAATGGCGGTGCACAACGGCGTGGCCTACCTCGCCGGGCAGGTGCCCGAAGACGCCACGCAGGACATCCGCGGCCAGACGGCCCAGGTGCTGGCCTGCGTCGACGCGCTGCTGGCGCGCGCCGGCACCGACAAGACCCGGCTGCTGATGGTGCAGATCTTCCTGGCCGACCTGGCCGACTTCGAAGGCATGAATGCCGTGTGGGACGCCTGGGTCGCCCCCGGCCACACGCCGCCGCGGGCCACGGTGCAGGCCCGCCTCGGCAAGCCCGACTGGAAGATCGAGGTGGTGGCGACGGCGGCCGTCTGACGGCCTGTGCTTCAGCTGCCGCGCGAAGCGGCCAGCTGTGCCTTCACCTTCTCGGCCAGCGCCTGAGCTTCGGGCGACTCGGGCGCGAAGGGCTCCACCGGCAGCGGCCGGCCGTGCGAATCGACCGACACGAAGACGATCAGGCATTCGGTGGTGGTGTGCAGCCCGCCGCCTTTCATGTCGCCCGAGCGCACCTCGACGGCGATGTTCATGCTGGTGCTGCCGGTGCACACGAGCCTGGCTTCCACCTCGACCAGGTCGCCGATCATGATGGGCCGGTGGAAGCGGATGCCGCCCACGTAGACCGTCACGCAGTAGCGCTTGGCCCAGCTGGTGGCGCAGGCATAGCCGGCTTCGTCGATCCACTTCATGACGGTGCCGCCATGCACCTTGCCGCCGAAGTTGACGGTGCTCGGTTCGGCAAGGAAGCGCAGGGTGATCGACGCGTTGTTGTTGTTGCTGCTGCTGGGCATCGGGCAGGTCATTCAGTGGAACCAAGCCCGAGTGTCGCAGGATCGCCCCGGCCCAGGCGCACCAGCACCGGCTCGTCGTGCGTGAGATCCACCACGGTGGTGGGCTCCATCGGGCAGGCACCGGCATCGACGACCGCCTGGATCTGCTTCTCGAACCGGGCCCGGATCTCGACCGGGTCGTTCATCGGCTCTTCCTCGCCCGGGCCGATCAGTGTGGTGGCCAGCAGCGGCTGCCCGAACAGCGCGAGCAGCTCCTGCGTGACACGGTGGTCGGGCACCCGAAGGCCGATGGTGCGGCGCGACGGATGCGACACGCGGCGGGGCACTTCCTTCGTGGCCTCGAGGATGAAGGTGTAGGGCCCCGGTGTGGCGTGCTTCAGCAGCCGGTACTGGCGGTTGTCGACCCGCGCGTAGCTGGCCAGTTCGGACAGGTCGCGGCACAGCAGCGTGAGATGGTGCTTCTCGTCGACCTGGCGCAACTGCCGCAGCCGCTCGGCCGCTCCCTTGTCGTCGATGTGGCACACCAGCGCATAGCTCGAATCAGTGGGGATGGCGACGATGCCGCCGCCGTGCAGGATCTGCCCAGCCTGCTTCAGCAGCCGGCCTTGCGGGTTGTCGGGGTGGACTTCGAAGAACTGGGCCATGGAGGCATTTTCGCTGCGGCGTTTGCGGCGCCATTTGGGCAGCCCGAACCCAGCCTCCACCCCCGCGGGCAGCGGCAGGGCCGGCGCGGGGCCGGCGGGAACGAGGGTCGGGCTGAACATGGCACTTCAGGTGCAAGCAAACGGAATACCCGGATTCGGCGCTCATCGCGCAAGGAATGCAACGACCCTGGCGGGACGCAGAGACTTTGGTCACCGGCGGGGGCGGGTGTCAGTCCCCGACCGCCGCGTCGGCGGCCACCACCGAGTCGGGCGCACGGCGGGCTGCCGCCTCGCGCACGTTGAGCCACACCGAGGCGGCGCCGCAGGCGGCGATGACCAGCATGCCCAGCAGCGCGAAGCCGTCGGGCACGTGGCGGAACACCAGCCAGCTCACGCCCATGGCGCAGGCGATTTGCGTATAGGTGAACGGCATCAGCACCGACATGGGAGCCACGCCGAGCGCCAGGATGAGGAAGAGGTGCCCCACCGTGCCCATGGCGCCGATGAGCACCAGCAGCGCCCATTGCAGGCTGCTGGCCTGCCGCAGCGGCGGCAGGATGTCCACCGGGCTCAGCCACAGCGCGAGCGAGAGCGCCACGGTGCCCACGAGCCCGGTGTAGAAGTGGGTGGTCAGCGGATGCTCCAGCGACGCGAGCCGGCTGGTGAGCACCTGGAACACGCCGTAGGCGCAGGCCAGCGCCAGCGGAAAGGCCGCCGCCCAGCCGAACAGGCCGCTGCCGGGGCGGATGATGATCAGGGCGCCGCCGAACCCGCCCAGCACCAGGGCCCAGCGGGGCAGCGACACGTGCTCGCGCATCACTGCGGCGGCCAGCAGCGTCACCACCACCGGCGTGAGCATGGCCACCGCGGTGAACTCGGCCACCGGCATGTGCTGCAGCCCGTAGAACGACAGGGAACTGGTCGACAGCAGCAGCGCGCCGCGCACCGCCTGGAACTTCGGGTGGGCGGCGCGGAACAGGTGCTCGCCGCTGCGCAGCCGCTTCCATGCGAGCCACACGCCCATCACCAGTGCCTGGAATGCGTAGCGGGACCACAGGATCACGAGCACCGGCAGGAAGGCGCCGAGGTACTTCACGCTGGTGTCCAGCGTGGCGAAGCACAGCGCCATCATGAGGATCAGCGCGATGCCCAGCGCCGGGCGCGAGCGCCGCCAGCCCGGGTGCATCACGGACGCGCGATGCGCTCGGCGAGCGCTTCCCACACGGGGGTGAGCTGTGCGGGCAGCGGAGGGAGGGTGCCGAGGTCGATTCGGCTTTCGGTGGGTGCGTGGAAGTCCGAGCCGCGCGAGGCCAGCAGGTCGAACTCGAGCGCGGTGCCGGTGTACTTCGCCGCATCGGCGCTGCTGTGGCTGCCGGTCACCACCTCGACGCCGCGGCCGCCGTGGGCCTTGAACTCGGTGAAGAGGGCGTATTCCTCGGTGGGGGTGAACTTGTAGCGCCCCGGGTGGGCCACCACCGCCAGGCCGCCCGACTGGGTGATCCAGCGCACCGCATCGCCCAGGCCGGCCCAGCGGTGGGGCACGAAGCCGGGCTTGCCTTCGGTGAGGTAGCGCCTGAACACCTCCGGCGTCGAATCGCACACGCCGATCTCGACCAGGTAGCGGGCGAAGTGGGTGCGCGAAATGAGGTCGGGGTTGCCCACGTACTTGAGGGCGCCTGCATAGGTGCCGGGAATGCCGGCCTTGGCAAGGCTTTCGGCCATTTCGCGCGCCCGGCGCTCGCGCCCGCCGCGGGTGGCATCGAGGCCGCTGGCCAGCTGCGGGTCGTCGATGTCGATGCCAAGTCCGACGATGTGCACCGTCTCGCCGGCGAAGGTGACCGAGATCTCCACGCCGCTCAGGTAGCTCATGCCCAGGGCCAGCGCGGCTTCACGGGCGGCATGCTGGCCGCCGATCTCGTCGTGGTCGGTCAAGGCCCACAGCTGCACGCCGTTGGCGGCCGCGCGCGCCGCCACTTGCTGCGGACTCAGCGTGCCGTCCGACACGTTGGAATGGCAGTGCAGGTCTGCGTTGAGGGGGGAGGCGAGGGGAGCGGGGGCGTTCACGCATGCATTCTAGGAGCCGGCCCCCGGGCGCGGCGCCCTGGGGGCACTGCCTCGCCGGGAGGCCGGACAGGCAGGCGGCTGCTATCGATCGATGCGGATCAGCTTGCCGCTGTCGGTGAGCAGGTAGATCCAGCCGTCCGGGCCCTGCTTCACGCAGCGGATGCGTTCGCCCAGGCTGGCGAACAGCTCCTCACGCGAGGCTTCTGCGTTGCCGTTGAGCGCCACCCGCCACAGCGCGGTGCCGGCCAGGGCACCGAACATCGCGTTGCCCTCCCATTCGGGGAACTTGTCGCCGGTGTAGAAGATGAGCCCCGCCGGCGCTATCGAGGTGGGCACCCAGTACGACACCGGCTCGGCGAACTGCGGCGCATGGGTGCCGCCGCCGATGGCGCAGGCGGTGCCTACCGGGTCGCCGTAGTTGCAGCCGTAGCTGCGCAGCGGCCAGCCGTAGTTGAGGCCGGGCTGCACCCGGTTGAGCTCGTCGCCGCCTTGCGGGCCGTGTTCGTTGATCCACAGCTCGCCGGTGGTGGGGTGGATGGCCGCGCCTTGCGGATTGCGGTGGCCGTAGCTCCAGATCTCGGGCCGTGCCTGGGTGCCGAGGTTCGGGTTGCCGGTCGGCACGGTGCCGTCGCGGTTGATGCGCACCACCTTGCCGAGCAGGCCGGTGAGGTCCACCGCCGGCGCCCCGAGCTGGCGCTCGCCGAGCGTGACGAACAGGGTGCCGTCGCCCCGGAAGGCGAGGCGGCTGCCGAAATGGGCGTCGCCTTCGACCTTGGGCACCTGCTGGAAGATGCGCTCGAGGTTCTGCAACTCGTTGTTGACCAGCCGCGCCCGCGCCACCGCGGTGCCGGCCTTGCCGGCATCGGCGCCGGTGCCGGCTTCCGAGTAGGTGATGTAGACGAGCTGGTTGGTCGCGAAGTCCGGGTCGAGCGCCACGTCGAGCAGCCCTCCCTGGCCGGCCGACACCACCGCCGGCACGCCGGTCACGGTGGCCGACTGGCTGGTGCCATCGGCGCTCAGGATCACCATGCTGCCGGCCTTCTGTGTGACGAGCATCCGCCCGTCGGGCAGGAAGGCCATGCCCCACGGGCTCGAGAGGCTGCCGTAGAGGGTGGTGGCCTTGGGCGGGCCGGGGGGCGGTGGCGGCGGGTTGGGCGAGGGCGGCGAGGGCGCCGGGCTGTCGTCTCCACCGCCTCCGCAGGCGGCCAGCACGCTGCTCGTGGCCAGCCACAAGCCGAACAGACGCTGCAGGCTGGCGCGTCGCTGCGCCAGTGCCGTACGAGGCATGTCGTTGTCGTTCATGGACTTCACCGTGTCATCACGTCGTGGTTGCCCCGGCTCCGCTGTTACAGGACTCTAGGCGTTTCGATGTTCACCCGGTGATGACAGACCCTGTGAGGTCAGCAACTCATTGCAACCTTCAGGTATCCAGGCGCAACAGGCGTCCATCGTCGCTGTCGGTCAGCAGATAGAGCCAGCCGTCCGGCCCCTGCCGCACGTCGCGGATGCGCTCGCCCAGGCCGGTGAGCAGGCGCTCCTGCCGGACCACCTTGCGGCCCTCGAGCTGAAGGCGCGCCAGCAACTGGCCGCGCAGTGCCCCGACCACGAGGCTGGCCTGCCAGCCGGGGTAGCGGTTGCCGGTGACGAAGGCCATGCCGGACGGCGCGATCGACGGCACCCAGTAGGTGAGCGGCTGTTCCATGCCAGCCCTGTGGGTGCCTTCGCCGATCTTGCGGCCGCTGCCGTATTCGGCGCCGTAGGTGATGACCGGCCAGCCGTAGTTCTTGCCGGCCTCGGCCACGTTGACCTCGTCGCCGCCCTGCGGGCCGTGCTCATGGGTCCACAGCTCGCCCGTGGCGGGGTGCAGGGCGGCACCCTGCACGTTGCGGTGACCCAGGCTCCAGATCTCGGGGCGGGCATCGGCCTGGCCGACGAAGGGGTTGTCGCGCGGCACGCTGCCGTCGGCCTCGATGCGCACGATCTTGCCGTGGTGGTTGGACAGCACCTGGGCGTCGTCGCGGCGGGAATTGCGGTCGCCCAGGGTGACGAAGAGGCGGCCGTCGCGGGCGAACACGAGGCGCGAACCGAAGTGGTAGGTGCTCGCGAACTTCGGGGCCTGGCGGAAGACCACCTGCACGTCGCGCAGCCGGGTCCCGTCGAGCCGCCCGCGGGCCACCGCGGTGCTGTTGCCCCCCAGCGCATCGGGCTCGGCATAGCTCCAGTAGACCCAGGCGTTGTCGGCGAACTGCGGATGCAGCACCACGTCGAGCAGACCGCCCTGTCCGCGCGCGTCCACCGGCGGCAGGCCTTCGAGCGCGCTGCCCGTGCCGTTGCGGATGTCGAGCAGGCGCATGCGGCCTGACCGCTCGGTCACCAGCACCCGGCCGTCGCGCGCAAAAGAGGGCAGGAAGGCCATGCCCCACGGGTGGTCGAGACCCCGCGCGACGGTGGCGACCTTGGCTGCCTGAGCGCCGGCAGTGGGCGCGAAGCCAAGCGCAAAGGACGCGGTACTGAGCGCGGCAAGGGCGGTGCGGCGTGTGACGGAGGACTCAGGTGTCGATGGCATGGCGCAACCCGTCTCTGGTTGTGGGCGGAAAAGCCGAGTCTCAGAAAGCACAAAGGCCCGACGTGGCGTTCGGGCCTTTGAGCGTGGCGCGCGGCGCAGGTTCAGCGCCGCATCTCGGAGCCGCGTTCGCCGCGCTCACCCCGATCGCCGCGATCGCCGCGCATTCGGAAGTCCTTGTCGGGCTGGCCTTGCTGCGGCGGTTGCTGCACCTGCGGCGGGCGGGCCTGCGGCTGGGGAGGCGGCTGCATCTGCGGTGGAGGCATCCCCCGCGCCGGGGGCTGGGCCTGGAGCGGCGGGTTCTGGTTGAGCGGATTGCCGCGCGGCGGCATCTGCGGTTGCGGCACCGGCTGGGGCTGCATCTGCGGCTGCGGCTGCACGGGCCGCGGCATCGTCATCTCCGGCTCAGAGCGGTCGCGCCAGACACGTCCGTTGCGCCAACCGGCGCCGTCCGGTTGCTGCCCCCGCGGATCGGGCACCGGCATGGCGCGCGGCGGCTGCACGCGCCCCGGGTGCGGCTCGAGCGGATTGCCGCGTGGCTGGGGTTGCGGCAGCGGCTGGATCTGCGGCTGAGGCTGAGGCTGCTGCGGCGGTGGCTGTTGCGGTAGCTGCACGATGCCGGCCGACTGACCGGGCTGACGTTCGGGCATGCGGATGTCGCGGTCGAACTGCGGCCGGGGCGGGCGCTGCTCGCCCGGGCCGCGCACGATGCGGGCAGGCGGGGCCACCGGCTGCAGTTCGCGCACCGGGGTCACCTGGTCCAGCGGCGCGCCGCCGCGGCGGATCGGGTCGCGGAAGCCGCGGCCCGGCACGGCCGTGCCGCCACGCTCGATGTTGGTGTTGATCGACACCCCGGCGGGCGGCCGGTTGATGATCCCCTGGTTGAGGCTGGCGTTGTAGCGCACGCTGCTGATGTAGCGCGGCTGGTAGGCGTGCCAGGGCGCCAGCGGGTACCAGCCCACGTAGCCCGGCGAACCCACGTTGACCGAGACGCTCCAGCCCGGGCGGCCGACCCAGCCCACCAGGGCCGGTGCGTAGACCGGACGTGCGACATACGCGCCCGGCCACCAGCACCAGCGGGTGCCGACGTACACCCAGCGGCCATAGTGGAACGGGGCAAAGCCCCATGGCGCCTCGTCCACCCAGGTCCAGCCCCAGGGGGACACCCAGCGCCAACGGCCGTGGCGGTAGGGCGCCCAGCCGGCGACCACCACGCGCGGCACCCACACGGTGCCGTAGGTGGGGTCGCTGACCCAGTCGCCGTGGGCATCGAGGTCCTCGTAGCCGGTCATGTAGGGCGACACGTACCGCGTGGAGGCGGCGTCGCGCAGGCGTTCATCGCGGCGCAGCGACCACTCGTCGAAGGCGGTGGCCACCGCGTCGCCGTAGTTGAGCTGCCCGCCGTCGGGGCTGATGTCGAGCGAGCGACCTTCGCGCAGCGACAGCGAATTGCCGCCGGCGTAGACCATCGCTTCGCCGCGGAAGCTCGTGACCCGGATGGGTCCGCCTTCGCTGCCTTCGAGCCGGTAGCGGCCCGGCGAACGCAGCTCCACGTTGCGGCCGCCGCTCTGCACGGTGAGCGTGTCCTTGAACTCGTTGTTGTGCAGCCGCACGGTGAGCGTGCCGCGCTCGAGGCGTACGGTGGTGTGATGGTCGTCGAGCTGCTCGAACACCAGCTCGGAATGTTCGTCCAGGCGCAGTGCATGCGGGCCGAAGCGCACTTCGGCGCGGCCATCGTTGCCGGTGCGCAGCTGCGAATGGGAGGTCACCACGTCATTGACGTCGGCGTCGTCCCAGTCGGTGTCGCCGTCCTCGTCGGTGCGCCAGATCAGCACGTCGCCCTGAGCCACCGACAGGCGCCCGGCGATGCTGGGAACCTCGCGCACTTCGGGGGCGCGCTGGCTGCTGCCCGGCGGGTAGTGAGGCTGTGCCTGAGGTGCACGCGGGGCGACCACGCAGCCGGTCAGCAGGACGCCGGCGGCAAGCCACGCAACATGGCGCATCAATGTCTCCAAATGCGGTTTGCTCCGCTTCATTCTGAACGCCGCAGCACCACTCGTGTTGACAGGGTGAGCCTCGGCGCGCCGTGCAAAGAATTGTTTCGCGCGTGACCTGTCACGAATCGGCGACACCTTCGATCACCATCTGCAATCGCTGCTGGCCGTTGAATTCATCGAGGCTCAGGCGGTAGGCGACGCGGGCGCGGCCGGGCAGCGGCTCAGAGCGGCCGAACCAGATGCCTTCGCGCAGCTGGCCGTTGTGGCGCAGCGTCAGCTTGAGATGCCGTTCGCCCACCAGTCGCTGGCTGACGACATCGACGGTGTCGCAAAACAGCGGCGGATCGAACGACGGCCCCCACACGGCAGCTTCGAGCGCCTGCACCACCGGCGGCGCGAACCACTGCGCGTCGAGCGGGCCGTCGGTGGCCAGCGTGCGGGTCAGCGTGGCAGCGTCGAGCCACTCGCGCGCCACCGCATCGAAGGCCTGCTCGAAGAGGTCGAAGTCCTCCTCGGCCAGCGTGGCGCCGGCGGCCATGGCATGGCCGCCGAACTTGCGCAGCAGCTGCGGATGGCGCTTGCTCACGAGGTCGAGCGCGTCGCGCAGGTGAAAGCCGGGGATGGAGCGGCCGGAGCCCTTGAGCAGCCCGTCGCGGCCGAGCGCGAACACGAAGGTCGGGCGGTGCAGCCGGTCCTTGAGGCGCGACGCGACGATGCCGACCACGCCCTCGTGGAACTCGGGGTCGAAGATGGCCACGGCCGCCGGCGGCTCACCCTCGGGCATCAGCATCTCGACCATGGCCTCGGCCTGCTCGCGCATGCCCGCTTCCACCTCGCGCCGCTCACGGTTGATGGCGTCGAGCTGCAGCGCGAGTTCGCGCGCCCGCTCCTCGTCGTCGGTGAGCAGGCATTCAATGCCCAGCGTCATCTGCTCGAGCCGGCCGGCCGCGTTGATGCGCGGCCCCAGCGCGAAGCCGAAGTCGAAGCTCACGGCACGCGACGGATCGCGCCCGGCGGCACTGAACAGCGCGCGCACGCCCGGCTGCATGCGGCCCGAGCGGATCCGCTTCAAGCCCTGCGCCACGAGGCGGCGGTTGTTGGCATCGAGCTTGACCACGTCGGCCACCGTGCCCAGCGCCACCAGGTCGAGCAGCGTGTCCAGGCGCGGTTGCGCGTCCGCCGCGAAGGCGCCGCGCTCGCGCAGCTCGGCGCGCAGGGCCAGCAGCACGTAGAACATCACGCCGACACCGGCGATGCACTTGCTCTCGAAGCCGCAGTCCGGCTGGTTCGGGTTCACGATCACGTCGGCTGCAGGCAGCGTGATGCTGTCGTTCACCAGCGCGGGCAGGTGGTGGTCGGTGACCAGCACCTTCATGCCCGCCGCCCGGGCGTGCAGGACGCCCTCCAGGCTCGCGATGCCGTTGTCCACGGTCACCAGCACGTCGGGGCGGTGCTCGCGCGCGAGGTCCACGATGGCCGGCGTGAGGCCGTAGCCGTGGATGGCGCGGTCGGGCACCACGTAGCTCAGGGTTCCCGGCCGGGCGCCCAGCAGCTTGAGCCCGCGCAGGGCCACGGCGCAAGCGGTGGCGCCGTCGCAGTCGTAGTCGGCCACCACGCAGATGCGACCGCCGGCGGCCAGTGTGTCGGCCAGCAGCCTGGCGGCCGCCTGCGCGCCATGCAGCGTGGTTGGCTGCAGCAGCAGGGCCAGCGAGTCGTCGAGCTGGTCGGCCTGGGCAATGCCGCGGGCGGCGAACAGGCGCGCCAGCAGGGGATGCACGCCGGCCTGTTCGAGCGCCCAGGCGTTGCGCGGCGGCACGTCGCGGATGGTGATCTTCATGGGTTCGTTGTGATCCGGTCAGATTGCTTGCAGGGCTTCGGCCACCGACGGGCGCTTGAAGCGCGCCGCCAGCCCGGCCAGCCAGGAGCGCGGCGAGCCCTCGTAGCGCTGGGCGTGGCGTTCGCCGGCCAGGGTGAGCTGCACGTTTTCGCCGCGCCGGGCGCGCAGCAGCAGATCGCGCAGCGGGCCGGCGTCGACGGCCTGCCAGGCCTGGGCCCAGGCGGTCCAGTCGTCCTGCAGGGCCGGCGTGCGCAGGCTGTCGACGAGCACCGGCTCGGCTTGGCTTTCAGGCTGTCGCATGCCGCAGCCGCTCAGCCAGATGCTGTTGACGGCGGGCAGGCCCGCGGCCTCGCGCGTTTCGTTGACCGGGTGCTGGTAGAGCAGCATCTGCACCTCGCTCATCAGGCGGCGCAGCGTGGCCGCTTCCGGGCGGTCGGGCATCCACAGGTCGGGGTTGCGGCCGATCACGCGGTCGAGCGATGCGGTGGGCAGCTCGGCCAGCGACTCGTGGGCCACGTACCAGCGCGTCGGCGCGCCCCACACCAGCACCCAGCCGTCGCCTTCGAAGAGCGGCCGCAGCGCTTCCATCAGCTCGCGCGACACCGCTTCGTCGAGACGAAGCGCCTGCGGGTCACCCATCGTGATGTGGTCCGGGCCCACGTGCCAGTGAAGCGGGCTCAGCAGGCCCCAGGCCAGGTCGCCGGTGACGATGCCGTCCTGCGCGGCGGCACGTGCGGCCCAGGGCAGCTGGCCATCGCCGCCGGCCAAGCCCAGAGCCGCAGCCAGCGCGCATTCATGCGGGGTGGAGAGGCTGTATTCATCGCCTTCCGTGCGCTGGGTGGGCGCCAGCAGCGCCAGCAGGCGCTCGAGGTGCGGCAGCGAAGGCTCCTGCAGCGCCTGCCGGTTCGGCGCCGCTGCCGACGACGCGAAGGGAATCATCAGGTGCATGGGCGGCGATTATCCGGGCGCCCCGCCTTTCGGGGGGCCGGCCGGACCAGCCGGCCGCGTCAGAATGCCGAGTCCGGAGCACCGGCGGCTCCAGAACCAAGAACATTGCTTTCACGAAAACCGAGTCATGCGAAACCTGCTTGTCGCTGTCGTTGCAACACTGTGCCTTTCGAGCGCGAGCCTGGCGGCAACGCTCGAAGAGGACGTGCAGCGCTACCTGCGCGTCTTCGAGGGCGACCAGTCGCTGCATGCTGACGCAGCGGCTTCGCTGGCGTGGATGGGTTTGTCCGACCCGCGCCTGTTCGACCTGCTCGAACGCCGAGTCCTTGAGGACTACCCGGCGGGCAATTCGGACCGCCTGCAGCGCGAGCGCGTGGCGCGGTACATGCGTGCGCTGGGCTGCTCGGGGCAGGCCAAGTACGCCGGCACCCTTTCCATGTTGCTGCAGGAGCCCATGTACAGGCGGTACGCAAGCGACGCCCTGGCCGACCTGGAGCGCTATGAGCGTTGGAATCCCCTGATCTCCGACCGCGGAAGCTTTCGCCCCGAATACTCCGACGAAACCAACCGCTTGCTGAACATGTTGCGCAGCGACGATCTGAGGCTGCTGCGGATCGCGGCCAAGCGGATCCACTTTACCGAGGACTTCGAGCCAGTCGTGCTTGACAGGTTGGCGCAGCGTTTGCGCGCAGTGGTTCCCCAGGCCGGAAGCAGCCGCGAGAACGACGACGCGGTTGCGTGGATGGTCAAGGCGCTCGGGAGCTCGAAGGACGCGCGCTTCAGGCCGCTGCTCGAGGAGGTGATCGATGTCTCCCGGTCCGGCACGGCAACCCACAGTCATGCCACCCGCGTGCTGCAGCGGCTGCCGGTCCGCTGAAGTTGGCGACCCTCGGTTAGCATGCTTGCCCCATGAACCTTCCCTACGAGCTGCGCGTCGGCTGGCGCTACACCCGCGCCGGCCGCACCGGGCGCCGCAACGGCTTCATCTCCTTCATCTCGGGCGTGTCCATGCTGGGCATCGCGCTCGGCGTGGCCGCGCTCATCATCGTGCTGTCGGTGATGAACGGCTTCCAGAAGGAAGTGCGCGATCGCATGCTGTCGGTGATCGCCCACATCGAGGTGTTCGATGCGCAGGGCGGTGCGCTGCCCGACTGGCGCGCCACGGCCGCCGCCGCTCGCCTCAATCCGCAGGTGGTGGGCGCGGCGCCGTTCGTCGCGGCGCAGGCCCTCATCGCCCGCGGCGACGACATGCGCGGCGCCGTAGTGCGCGGCATCTCCCCCGACGATGAAGCCACCGTGACCGCGCTGGCTGCGCAGCTGAAGGACACCACGCTCGCCCGCCTGACCCCGGGGAGCTGGGGCGTGGTGCTGGGCGGCGAACTGGCACGCGGCCTGGGAGTGCGCGAAGGCGACCAGGTCACCATCGTCACGCCCAGCGGCCAGGTCACGCCGGCCGGCGTGGTGCCCCGGCTCAAGCAGATGACGGTGGTGGGCACCTTCGAGGCCGGCCACTACGAATACGACAACGGCCTGGTGCTCATGCACCTGGACGACGCGGCGCGGCTTTTCCGCGTCGGCGGGCCGACGGGCGTGCAGCTCAAGCTGTCCGACCAGCAGCAGGCGCGCACCGTGGCTGAGGAACTGCAGGTGTCGCTCGGCCGCAGCGTTTGGGTGCGCGACTGGACGCGCACCAACCGCAACTGGTTCGAGGCGGTCAAGATCGAGAAGACGATGATGTTCATCATCCTCACCCTGATCGTGGCGGTGGCGGCGTTCAACCTCGTGTCCACGCTGGTGATGACGGTGACCGACAAGCGCGCCGACATCGCCATCCTGCGCACGCTGGGCGCGAGCCCGCGGTCCATCATGGGCATCTTCATGGTGCAGGGCGCAGCCTCCGGAATCATCGGCACGCTGGGCGGCCTGGCGCTGGGCCTGGCGGTGGCATTCAACATCGACGTCATCGTGCCGGCCCTGGAGCGGCTGCTCAACGCCAGCTTCCTGCCCAGCAGCGTCTACCTCATCAGCAAGATGCCCAGCGACCCGCAAAGCAGCGACATCGTGCCCATCACCATCATTTCGCTGCTGCTGGCCTTCGTGGCCACGCTGTATCCGAGCTGGCGTGCGAGCCGCGTGCAGCCGGCGGAGGCGCTGCGCTATGAGTGACGACAACACCGCGCGCGACGTCGTCCTGCAAGGGCAGGGCCTGACCCGCCGCTTCCACGAAGGCGGCCGCGACGGGCTCGACGTGACCGTGCTGCAGGGCGTGGACCTCGCCGTGACGCGCGGCGAGACGCTGGCCATCGTCGGCGCCTCTGGTTCCGGCAAGAGCACGCTGCTGCACCTGCTGGGCGGGCTGGATGCGCCCACTGCCGGCCGCGTGCAGCTGATGGGCCGCGACTTCGCGAGCATGAACCCCGCCGAGCAGGGCGTGTGGCGCAACCGGCACCTGGGCTTCATCTATCAGTTCCACCACCTGCTGCCGGAGTTCACCGCGCTCGACAACGTGGCGATGCCGCTGATGATCCGGCGCATGACGCGGCATGACGCACGACAGCAGGCGGCGCAGATGCTGCAGGCCGTGGGCCTGGCGCGGCGCCTGATGCACCGGCCGGCCGAGCTTTCAGGCGGCGAGCGTCAGCGGGTGGCCATTGCGCGGGCGCTGGTGGCCCAGCCGGCCTGCGTGCTGGCCGACGAGCCCACCGGCAACCTCGACCGCGAGACCGCGCACACCGTCTTCGAGCTGATGCTGCAGCTGGCGCGCGAACGCGGCACCGCGTTCATCGTGGTGACGCACGACACCGCGCTGGCCGCGCGCTGCGGGCGCATGCGCAAGCTCAACGGCGGGGTGCTGCAGGCGCAGCCCTAGGTGTGATGTTCCACAAGGTTGTTCATCCGTCCCTGCTCTGGGATGCTGGTGTTTCCACACGCCCAGCAACTCGGATCAGGAGAACGGATGAACAGCCACAAGCATGCGAGATTGACGC